>NZ_PGSG01000056.1 GCF_002843305.1 Streptomyces barkulensis | reverse complement strand
TTTCGTAGAGTCCGCGATCGTGTGATCAAGCGGTCTGCGGGACTTCCTCCAGGTACGCCCAGTACGTCTGCTCGTACTCGTCGGGCGGCACGTAGCCCAGGGCGGAGTGGAGTCGTTCACCGTTGTACCACGCGACCCACTGGAAGACGGCCCGCTCGACCTGGTCGAAGTCCCGCCATGGCCCCTGATGTTCGATCAGTTCGGCTTTGAACGTGCCGTTGAGGGCCTCGGCCATCGCGTTGTCATAACTGTCCGCGACGGACCCGACCGACGCCGAGGCACCGACCTCGGCGAGACGTTCCGTGTACCGAATGGATACGTACTGCGACCCGCGGTCGCTGTGATGGATGAGATCGGCGTCCTTCTTGATCCTCTGCCGCCACAGCGCCATCTCCAGTGCGTCCAGCGGCAGGTCCGTGCGCAGGTGCGTGGCGGCCTGCCAGCCCACGATCCGGCGTGAGTACGCGTCCAGGACGAACGCGACGTAGACCCACCCCGACCAGGTGCGGATGTAGGTCAGGTCCGCCAGCCACAGCTGGTTGGGCCGCTCGGCGGTGAAACGGCGGTTGACCAGGTCCGGCGGGCGCGGCGCGGCCGGCTCGGGGACCGTGGTGCGGCGGCGCTGCCCGCGGATGACGCCCTCGATGCCGAGCTCGCCCATCAGCCGCTCGACCGTGCAGCGGGCCACCGTGTGTCCGGCGCGGACCAGGGCGCGGGTGACGCGGCGTGCGCCGTAGGTGCGCCCGGAGTCCTCCCACGCGGCTGTGACCAGCGGGATCAGTTCTTCGTCGCGCAGGCGTCGGGCCGACTTCGGCCGCGTCTTGCGCGCGAAGTACGTCGACGGCGACACATCCAGCACCCGGCAGACGGGATCGACCCCGAGGCCCTTGTCGCGCAGGTGGTCGATCACCTGCTCGGCCTCGTCCGGGGACGGTCGATCTCCTGGGCAAAAAACACCGAGGCGGCCTTCAGGATCTCGTTGGCCCGCCTCAACTCGGCGTTCTCCTTGCGGAGTTCCTTCAACTCGTCGCGCTCGGCGGTCGTCAGCCGGTCGTCACGCTCGCCGGCGTCCGCCTCGGCCTGGCGGACCCAGGACCGCAGGGCTTCCTTGTGGATGCCGAGGTCGCGGGCGACGTGGGCCACAGGGCGGCCGGTCGCGCGGACCTCGCGCACCGCCCGCTCACGCAGCTCATCGGGGTACTTACGGGGTGCTGGCATTGCTCGTGGTTCTCCTTACGCCTGGAAGCGTAACCCAGGCTTGAGGGACTCCACGAAGATCAGTACAGCTCAGAAACATCAATCTTCCCCCCGCTCGCTGATCTTCGGCATCCTGTCATATCAGGGGTCAACACACCTGACTGCCTTTCCCTTGAATGCGGGGCGGCGCTGCGAGCCCAAGCGGTGACCGCCGGCGTCGGCCGCGGCGCCCGCCGCTTGACCCCGCAGAGCACGCCGGAGGGGGAAGCGTACGGGGACGGGCCCGGAGGCCACGCCGTCTACCAGCCCCGGCCGCTTCCGGCGAAGGCCAATGGCCGTGCCCGTCCCGCACCGCCGCCCCCGCTCGTGCCACCGCCTCTGCCCGGTGCTGGTGTGCGGCCGTGCTCCGGGACCGAGGGGTGGGGTGGGTGGCGCCGTGATGCCTCCGCTTCCGCCCTGCCCCCCGGCTCACCAGGCCGTCGAGTGCGAGGACGACGAAACCCCGGCCCGGTTGCTGGCAGATGGCACCGATCCCGGCGAGGTGTGCTGCAGCCTGACGCTGCTGACCCACGCCGTCGACGTCGAGGGTGACAGCGCCCTGCGATGCGGCCGACCGCTGACCGTCCACACCACCGCCGTTCTCCTCGCCTTCGGCGCCGATCCCCGGCTGCCGGACCCCGACGGTCGCACCCCGGTGGAACTGGCCGCGCGCTACGACCACCGTCCGGCACTGCGCCTGCTGCAGGCGCACATCGACCAGAGCACCGGCCGCGGCTGACCCGCGCATGGGGCGTCCGCCGACGGACAGGTCGCCGCCGGGCGGACCGACTCTCCGAACAACCCCAGCGCGGCGGCCACGTCCTGCGGGACTACTGCAGGCGCCCTGAGGCGTCGCCGGATCCTCGACGGTATGGCTTCATGCACGCCTCAGATTTCTGGCTCACCTTCCGGGCCCGGGGAAGACGCCTTCTGCCGTGGGGGTCTGCCCCGCCCGGCCTGCTGTCCCGGTGACGCCTTGGTGAGACGTCCTGGTGAGGTATCCCGTTGCGTCTGAGACGATCACCAGGACCGTATGGCCGAGTGCAGGGGGGAACATGGTCGAGTTGGTGCTGGTCGGCGCCTTGGCGCTCGTTGTCGGCGGGTGCGCATGTGTGGTGTGGGCGGAGCGCGGCGGGCCCCGCTGGGCCCGCATGGTGGCGACCGTGACGCTTGCCGCGGGGGAGCTGCTGCGCCGCTCTGAGAAGGACTGGCGCCGGGGTCTGAACCGGACCGGCGGCGACGGTGGCGGTGACTAGGGTGTGCTGTGAAAGTGGTGTCGCCGGAAAAGCGATTGACGTTCGCCGGTGTCCGGCGGTCGGATGACGTGTCATGGATCCAGGGCAGATGCATCCCGGCATGCACGCCATCGACGTCGACCTTGTACGGCGGCTGATCGCCGGACAGTTCCCGCAGTGGGCGGCGCCGGCGGTCGAGCGGATTCCGTCCGGCGGGACAGTCAACGCCATGTACCGGCTGGGCGATGACATGGTCGTACGGCTGCCGCTCGTGCAGGGCGGGGCCAACGACGTGCCGGTGGAGCGGACGTGGCTGCCCCGGCTCGCGCCTCACCTGCCTACGACCATTCCCGAGGTACTCGGGGAGGGGGAGCCCGCGGAGGGGTACCCGTGGCCGTGGTCGGTGTACCGGTGGCTGGCGGGGGAGAATCCCGAGGCGGGCGCCCTGAGCGAGCCGATACTGCTGGCCGAGGATCTGGCCGAGTTCGTGGCGGCGATGCGGGGCATCACCCTGCCGGGGGCGCCGCAGGCCCACCGCGGGGGGCCGGTCGCCTCGCTCGACGCGGAGACCCGGGCGGCGATCGAGGAGCTGCGCGGGATCCCACAGGAGGGCGTCGACTGCGATGCCGCCACAGCCGTGTGGGAGGAGGCGCTGCGGGCCCCCGGCTGGGACAGGCCGCCGGTGTGGCTGCACGCCGATCTCATGCCGGGCAACCTCCTGGTGGACGGTGGCAGGCTGACCTCGGTAATCGACTTCGGGTGCCTGGGGGCGGGCGATCCGGCCTGCGATCTGTTCCCGGCGTGGAATCTGCTGCCGGCCAGGGCGAGGAGGGTCTTCCGCGAGGCGCTGAGCGTGGACAACGCGACCTGGATCCGCGGCCGGGGACGGACACTCTCGCAGGCACTGATCGCGCTGCCGTACTACCGGAAGACGAACCCGGCGATGGCGCACAATGCCCGGCATGTGATCCGGACGGTGCTGCAAGAGGGCTGAGGCCGGAGCGTGTCGGGGCTGTGCCGGTCACGCCACTCGTTGATCGCTGCGACCAGCACAGTGGCCAGGACGCGGACCGCGAGCTTGTCGTAGCGGGTGGCCACCGCCCGGTGCTGCTTGAGGCGGCCGATGCCGCACTCGACCGCGTGGCGGGCCTTGTAGTCCTGCCGGTCGAGGGCGGGTGGACGGCCACCGCTGCGCCCGCGGCGCTTGCGGCGGCGGATCTGGTCGGCCGGCTCCGGAACCGCCGTGCACCGGATCCCGCGTCTGCGCAGGTAGGCGCGGTTCGCGCGGGATGAATACGCCTTGTCCCCGCGCACCCGCAGCGGGCGAGTGCGGGCCCGTCCACGGCCCGCGCGGGGTACCCGGATGCCTTGCAGGACCGGCTGGAACTGCGGGCTGTCACCCCGCTGTCCGGCGGTGATCAGCAGTGACAACGGTTTCTGCCCCTGCTCGCACGCCAGGTGGATCTTGGAGATGAACCCGCCCCGCGACCGGCCCAGCCCGTGATCGCCCGGCTCGGTGCGGATCCCGCCGGGTGGTTCCTTCTGGCCCGCGCCGTCTTGCCGGGCACCGGCCGCGTGCTGGTGGGCCCGGCAGATGGTGGAGTCGATGTTCACCCCCCGGGTGATCAGCCCGGCCGCGTCGGCCCGGGCCTGCAGCAACGTCAGCAGCCGGGCCCACACCCCCTGCCGCTGCCATCGCCGGAACAGCCCGTACACGGTCTGCCAGGGCCCGTACTCGGTCGGCAGGTCCCGCCACGGCGCGCCCCGGTCCGCACCCGCCACCGGATCCCGTCGATCAACCGCCGCCGGCCCGGCGACCTGCGGCCAACCCCCGCCGCAGGCAGCAACGACTCCAGCACCGACCACTGCTCATCGGAAAGATCCCCACGCCCCACACCGTGATCATCACAGCATGAGGCGTGGACCCAGACCCCGGCCTAAAACACGGCCTAGCTGTCGGCCCGCATCTGGCCACCACCTGTCCTCAGCCAGGCATTGACCCTAAGCGACTGCTCCAGATCCGCTTCATGAAGCTCGGGTCGCGTCTTGGTCAGCTGCCGCCGAATTTCTACAGCCTCCGTGATCGCGGCCAGGGCTTCTGTCTGCTGGCCCGAATCGCCCAGCCGTACGGCGAGGTTGTTCAAACCTCTGGCGAGGTCGGGGCGGTAGAGATCCGGCTGCTGCCGCGCCAGCACACGGTACAAGTCGACTGCCTCGGTGATCGCGGCCAGAGCGTCTTCCCTTCGGCCCGTCTCTCCTAGATGGTCGGACAAAATATTGAGAGTTGTTGCGAGGTTGGGAAGATGGACGGCGGGGTCCTGCCGGCCCAACTCCCGGTACAACTCCACGGACTCCGAGATCGCTGAGAGTGCTTCCGCGCGCCGACCCACGTCGCTCAGCCGTACGGCGAGGTTGTTCAAGACTCTGGCGAGGTCCTGGCGGTAGATCTGCGGTCGAAGGCCCCGCAGGTCCTGATACATCCCCACCGACTCGGTGATGGCCGCAAGGGCCTCCTCACGCCTGCCCGCTTCACCCAACCGGTTGGACAACTCGTTCAGCAGCGAGGCGAGGTGAGGACGGTGGACGTCAGGGTCTTGCCGCGCCAGCTCCCGGGACTCCGCCACCGTTTCGGAGATCGCGACGAGAGCATCTTCACGTCGACCGTCGGCCAGGTCGTCGGATACCCGCGTGAAGACCTCGGCCAGCTCGTCGGCCGTCGGCCTGGCGGAGGGATTGGGGTCCAGGCACCTCCACAACGTGTCGGCGATCGGCGCGTCGATCCCCGACTCCTCCAGCGCCTGGCGGAGTGCTGCATCCGCTTCGAGGTCAGTCCACCGGCCGGTGGCGCAGGCGAGGAGTAGGGCTCCCACGGAGTACATGTCGCTCTCCCTGGTCGGCCCCGCGATGTCGTCCGGCGCCTGGAAACAGGTCTCGCTGCGAGGGAACAGGTGGAGGTGGTCGCTGTGCTCACCGTCTCGTGTCGCCGTCATCCAGCCGATCAGCCAAACGTCGTGGTCGGTGACCAGCACGGTCTTCGGTACGAGAGCGCCGTGCACCAGATTGAGGCTGTGCGCGCGGCTCACCGCACGGGCCAGGTCACGTCCAACACGCTGGAAAAGAGCGCCGACCGGGCTTCTTCGCTCCTTGAAGACGGCACGCAGGTCCGGTGCAGGGCCGGAGTCCTTGTCGTCATCTCGACGACGGAGATAGGCGGAGGCCAGCCAGGGACGATGTCCGGCGTCGCCAGCATGGAACTCCAACAACCGCGGAGCGTGAACGCCGTCCATACGGGCCAGGCAGTTCGCCTCGGCGAGGATGAGTTCCCTGCCCTGTCTCAACGACAAGGAGTACAGGGGCGCGGGTGCTCGTACCGTCACAGTCTCGCCCGATTCGTCCAGAGCCAGATACACGACGATGATGAGCCATCCGCGGTCACTGCGGGCAAAGAGCCGGTAGGGGCCGAGACGGCGGGCGTCTTGGGGCCGGAGCGGCGACCAGCCTGGTGGCACTTCGGGGGGCTGGACTTCCGGTGCCCCGGACGTGCCGCCGAGGCCCCCGGCTGCCGACTCCGGCATCTGCGCCAGCGAGGTGGCCGTCGGCGCGGGGCTTGTCTGCGGTACTCCCAGTCGCCGCAGCAACCGTTCTTTCAGCCAGCCGAACGACTGTCCGGCCTCCCCGATCACGGCTGATCCGTCGGGGTGGCTGACCCAGGCAGGGAAGTTTGGGGAGCGACCAGCGGTGGCCTCCAGGAGGTCGGCGACGGCCCGGGTGGTGCGCAGCAGCTCCTGGGGTGGGATCGCGCCGAGAAGAATCCGGCGGGCTTCCTCGGTGAAGTCGAAGAGCCGGTGATGGGGGAGGCGGGTCAGCTTGTTGGCATTTACCTGGCGCATCAAGCCGCCCAGGAAGACTTCGACAATGTGTCCGTGGTCCGTGGGTGCTCCCAGTGCGCCCTGGACCAGCCGCATCACTGGTGGGGTAAGAGGCGCGACGGCTGCCAGATGGCCCGCTAGGCGGTATGCCTCGGGTGACGCGGCGTCGCGGAAGCGTAGGACGGCCTGCGCGTCGTCGACGTGGCGAGTATCGGTGAAGAGGCGGCCCTTGGGAGACTCACCGTTGTGCCACACAGGAAGCAGCGTGGTGGTGCCGGGTGAGGCGACTAGCCGTGCCCAGTCGGCAATGGCGGTGGGCGAGGGTTCGAGGACGGGCACCGGCACGGAGTTGAAGAAGAGCAGGCCAGGGGGCAGCACCGGGTCATCGAGCTGCCAGGTGGTGGTAGGGCCGCCGCGGTGGTGGCTGGTGACCTGCCACCGCTGTGCCGTGATGCCGGTGTTCGCCCAAAGACGGGTGGGCAGTGCGTGGACGATGGCGGTGGGGCCTCGGCGTGCCCAGAAGTCCATCGCCTCGCGCATCCGGCCGTCCCACCAGGCCTCGCCGACGCCGTCGCTGATGACGAGAACGAGCGTGTCTCCGGTGGGATCGCTCACGCTCGTGGGTGATTGATAGGGGCCTCTTCCCTGGAACGGGCGGGTGCTCAGGAGCGGTGCTCGGGGGCTGCGGGTGTCGAGTCCGTGGACACGGACGTCACGAAACGCTCCCGCGCGTTCCATGAGGGTGCGCACTTCGGCGGCGAGGCGTTGCCAGAGAACCATGGAGATGCCGTCGTCGACCAGAAGAACGAGGGAGAGCCAGCGGGTTTTAGTGGGGCGGGTGACGGTTTCCGGTAGACCGGTCTCGGCCATGGCGGCCACCGTGCGCGCGATGTCGAGTTCGTGGCGGCGGCGGTCGGGGAAGCGCTGCCGCAGCGGGCGGAGTGACTTGCCGAGCCGGAACTCCCGGGCACTGAGGGCGCGGCTGTCCGGAGCCCGGACCGCGAAAGCCCTACGCGGGGAAAGAACTCGTAGCCCACTCTCGTCCGTCTCTGGTGCGGCGTGCATCGGACGGTCGGGCTGAGGATCCTCCAGCGGCGCCGAGTCGGGCCCGTCGGCAGCCGGGGCCGAGTCCTGTGGGGTGGGCGACGGGCTCCGGTGACCGAGGTCGGGCTGCCCTGGCCGTGAAGTGCTCGCACCTGTCCGGGCCAGCGGGGCGACGTCCCGGGGCAGGCATGCGGCGAGCCACAGGGCATCGAGAAGCTCCTCGTCGGAGAGGTCCACCCCGCTGCCAGCCATGACATCTCTCAAGCGCCGGATCATGTCCCTACACGGCTCCGCCGAGTTGGTGCAAAACGGCGTCGAGCAGGGACCCTGCGTCGAGGTCGACGCCCCCCTTGCGCAGGAAGACCGCGTTGAGGATCTGGTCGGTGGCGAGTTCGCCGGGTGCGCGACGGCTGAGGAACTCCTCCAGCAGGTCGTCGACGTCTCCCAGTGCGTCCGGGCCGAGGTGCGCGCCGATGATGGCCCGCAGACGGTGCTCGTCAGGCTCCGGGAGGTCGAGACGCACGCAGCGCCTGAGGAAGGCGGGTGGGAAGTCGCGTTCGCCGTTGCTGGTGACGACCACGACGGGGAACTCCCTGCAGCGGACACGGCCCCTCAGGACGGGAGCGGGGGAGCCCGGGTCGTCGGTCTGGACGTACACCGGAGTGTGGTTCTCGGCCATACGGGTGAGTTCCGGGATGTCGAACTCGCCTTCCTCGAAGACTGTGAGCAGGTCGTTGGGCAGGTCGACGTCACCTTTGTCAAGTTCGTCGATCAGCAGCACCCTGGGGCGTTCCTGGGGAACCAGGGCGTTGCCCAGAGGACCGAGGCGAACGTATTGGCCGATGCCTGGCTCCGGGTCGCGCGAGTCGCGGCGCAGACCGGCCTCACGCAGTCGGCCGACGGCGTCGTACTGGTAGAGGGCGTCCTGCAGGGTGGAACGGCTGTTGACCGGCCAGCGCAGGACACGGCCGAGGGCGAGCTCGTGCGCGATGGCGTGCGCGAGGGAGGATTTGCCGGTCCCGGGATGGCCGGTCACCAGCAGAGGCCGACGAAGATGGAGGGCCGCGTTGACGACGTCGGCCTCGTCGCCGCCGATGAGGTAGGGCCGGGGACGGGAGGCGCTCCCACCCGGCGACGGCTCGTCCGGGTCGAACCGGCGCCACGGCGGGGCCGGAGGGAACGTAACCTCGCGGGAGTCCCCGTCGCCGCGAAACAGCCGCCATGCGCTCTCGGACGGCGCGGGACGGCGGCCGGGTTCGGGCTCTGTCGTCGTCATGAAGCGTGAGTTCCTTTCCCGGGGTCTCTCAGTTGCAGCGACTGCCGCTCCGGACGGTGGTCTTCCTCCCACACCAGAGCAGGACGGGGCAGGCTCGCATCCTCGGACTCGAAGACCTCGCCCCGGAACCGACGGACGCGCTCGGGGAGGCCAGCCAGCGGGCCGGTGGGGTCCAGCCCCTGCAGCCTTGCGGCGTCCTCGTAGCAGTCGGCCTCGCGGTCCCAGAGGATCACCGGGACACCCAGCGCAAGACAGACTTGGAGCAGTTGCGTCCGTTGGTCGCGGGGGCCGTGAAGGATCACCCCGGCGGCGTCCCGGTGACTGCCCTGGAGCAGTCGGGTGAGCCGCCGCGGACTGGCGCAGTCCTGATCGGCGACCAGCGGCATCTGGCCGCCGCTCGCCCAGCGGCGTCGCTGCTCACGGTCACGGCCACGCGCGAAGTTGCTCATCTCGGGGCAGCTCAGCGTCAGGCGGAACTCGACCCCGAGGGGCTGCTCAGGAACGAACTCGTTGGGTGCTCCTGGATTCCACTCGTCCACGGCAAGGTGAAGTCCCTGTCGGTCGACCAGCACCGTCACCCAGGGCACATGGTGCTCCTGGCCGGGTTCGTCGGTCGCGCACTCCACCGCCTCACGCAGATAACGAGCTGCCTCCTCCGGTGTCTTCGACACCGTCTCCGGCTCGCGCAGCACAGTGTGTGTGCCGTCCTGGCGAGCGAGGAGGACCCGACAGACATACCGCTCGTCGGGGGCGTCGTGATCGACGGTGACCTCCAGCACCACGCGTGCTACCGGGGACGTCTGCCGGGCCGCCCACTGACGGGCGTCGGCACGACGCTCGTTGAGGGCCGTCGGGTGGATACCGGTCCGGCTGGCGACCCGGGCGGACCACTGACGCAGAGCGGAGGCGTTCTCACCCGCGACGGCCGCCGCCACGTACTCGGTCAGCCGCAACAGGGCCGGCACCGGCGGAGTTCCATCCGGCACATGTTCGCTGTCGGTCATCGCCTCCAACTCGCCGACGACCTGTTCGAGGTCGTCGACCGGCAGATAGGTACGGGAGAGCGGCTCGGGCAGACAGGTGTAGCGCAGGGCCTCGCGTGCGGCCCGCGGCAGCAGCGCGGGATGTTCCTTGCAGATGCCGCGCAGCAACTCAACGAGGCGCTCGTACTCTTCCAGGGACAGCAGAGAGCCGAACCCGACGACTCGCGCATGGGCGAGGAGAGAGGTCAGCCGGGTCCGGTCGTCCTCGTTGTTGATCGTCTCGGCCAGAGTGCCGCTGAGGGAGGCAAGGGCTCGGGGATGTGCCGCGGCCAAGGCCACGAGGTCGGGCAGGGAAGGAGCGTAGTCGTCGGGAACCCGCACGCCTAACTGGTCCGCGAGAGCACGGGCATGGGTCAAGCAGGCGTCCTGGGATCCGAGTATCGGCCATAGCGACCGCTCGATGTCCTTCTCGGTCTGTGTGCGTTCGGCCGGCGGCGGGGTCTTAGGCAGGGGCGCATCGATCTCGGCGAGTTGAGGCGGGCCTTCAGCGTACCGCCGTAGGAGGGTGTCAAAGCCTCTGTCCTGCGTGAAGGCTCCGGCCGGGCAGGCGAGCAGACGGCGGTTTCCATACGACTGACAGTCCTGGACAACCACTCCGACGACGTAGTCCTCGCAAAAGACCGCCGCTCCTGATGCCCCTCCCCAGGGCTTGCGGCCGTCGTCACGAGGGTCGGGCGCTGGCTTCTGGTCAAGGACGAAGAGGCCCCGGGAGTTTGAAGACATCGGGGCCAATTCCCCTCGCAGGTGCTCAACGCCGCGCCCTTCGTCCACATTGGCCAAGGGGAAGCCGAGCCCCTCATACCGCAGCGGGGCTTTGCCCACGGGACGGCCCCAGCGGACGGACCCCGGCACGTCCACCTGGTCGTGAAGACCGAGAAGCGCGACGTCCAGGTCATACGGATGCGTCCAGAGGACGTCTGCCCTGGTGTGCACGACGCCGCTTTCGCGGGGATGCCCCACCCTCACGTGGATCTCCGGCCAGTGGGAGCCGGTGTCCTTGTCAGCGAGCACATGGCGGGCAGTGAGTACGAGACGCGGGGCGATCAGATAGCCGGAGCCGGTGCTGCGGGGCTGTCGCGCCGTCCCGCCGCGGATCAGCGCCAGTCTGCGCGGATCCATCTCACTCCTCGTCCCAGGACCCGGTCTCGTCGTCGCTGATATCGGGGCTGGACCCGCCGACGGCACGATCCCGGACCGACAACCTCAGCGTCAGTTTGTGGGTCCGGACCGTGGAGTGCCCCCCGCCCACGCCCACGGTCGCGACACCAAAGGAAAGCTTGCCGTCGCCCTTGCCGCTGTCGCGCAGCTCCAACAGTATTTCCAGTTCGGCCTCTTCGACGCCGAACGCAAACTGCTGGTCGGAGCCCAGAGCCTGCGCCTGGTACAACTCCTGCCGCAACTCCTCAATGGCCGCGGCTAGCCCGACACTCGACATCCCCACTCCCTGTGCCCCCGTTACTCCTCCGGTAACACATGTCCTGATGCCTCGTCACATTACCGCTTCCGTGAGGCCTTGAGGGCGGAAGGAGATGGTCCGCCTTCATGCCACCGCACCAGAGGAAACCCGCCGACCAGCCGAGGCGGCCGGGCGGGACAACGTTCGGTGTAACTCCTGAACAAGGAAGATGTACCGATGACCAGTGAGAGCATGACCGGCCCGATGGACATCGGTGGCGGATGTTCGCCGGGGTGGCCATGCGCGCCGGGTTGACCGACAAGTACGTGATCGTTGCCCATCCGGTCCTGGTGGGCGGCGGCCCGCCGTTCTTCACCGCGCTGGACAGCTGGGTGAATCTGAACCTGGTGGAGACGCGGACGTTTCCCGGCGGCGTGGTCCTGACCAGGTACGAGACGAGGCGCTGAGCAGTTTCCCGCTGTCTCACGGCCTGGACGGGTGTTCCTTTTCACCGTCGTGGCATCCCTGCAACCGGGATCGTCCGGGCGGCTGCGGCGACGCGTTTTCCCAAGTCGGGTCGGCTCCGTGGCCCTGCCGCGTTCTGCCCGCCCGACGAAGGGCCGGGTCTGTCAATCGAACCGGTGTACCAGGGTGGTTGGGGTTACTGGCGGGCTGCGGGGAGTCGGCCGTCGGAGGCGATGTCGAAGGCGTTCAGCGCGGTCTTCCAGCGCATGACCCAGCGGGCCGCCCACGGCCCTGGCCGGCTGCGACTCAGCCGGCCCGACGGTCTCGGCCCGGTCATGTTCTCACCGGTCGTCGGTACGCCTTCCTTCACTGAGAGTTGCATCGAACGACTTACAGTCCCGCCACGAAATCCGACACCGGGTGCAGGGCCTTGCCGCCCGTGGCCAGCGGTGGCGCTGTGACCTGGTGGTTGTCACGCTGTCCCGCGGCTTGGCCGGCCGTCCGGTCTCACGGCCGTGTCCGAATCCTCGGAACGGCCACCGCTGGGCGAGGCTCCGGCCTGCGGAGCCTCACAACTGACCGTTACGCGTGGCCTCGCCTGCAGCAACCGGACCGAAGCCGACCGGCCGCGCCCCGGCCCCGGGCCGGGCTCCTGCCGCGCCGCGCCGCGCCGCGTCACCCGCCCGCCCTTCCGCCTTTCCGGCCTTCGAAGCGAAGACGCCATCCCGCGCCAAGGCCTGTGTACACAAGGCAGAACAGGGAAGCAGGCTTCAGAACGGCTGCGCCGCCTCGCGGTCAGGGAGTTCCTGGCGTACTGCGTACCGATGGGGCGGTTGCTGCACGGCCCGCCGGATCGGGAGTCCCACCCGCCGGCGGGGTCTGTTCCCCCGAGGCCTCGCTGGCGGCCCGGGACGTGTTCGTACGGCTCCCGCAGGCTCATCAGACACCAGGTGCTGCGCCGTCTCCGTGCTCGGTGCGTTCGGCGGGCACTGCCCGGTGGCCGGGGCGGGCATGATCGGGCCCGGCCCCGCTGGCCGTCCCGGACCGCAACCACTGATCGCTCCACCCATTGTCCCCTTGGCCCCTTTCGGGGTGTCTTGACCGACCCTCTGCAGGCCGTAATCGACATGACTGGCCCGCCGGAGAACCGCTGGGCCGATCCGGCCGCCTGGCAGCGCCCGGAGACCGAACTCGGGCTGAGGCTTCCGGCCGACTACAAGACGATCGTGGACACCTACGCGCCCATCCTGCTCAACCGGCACCTGGACCTGCACCACCCGGCCTCCCCGGTGTGGAACCTCGGCCAGTGGATCGAGGAGACCGTCCAGGCCCTCTCCGAGGTCGACTGGGATGGCCGGTCCTCTTCGCCGACGCGGGGGTGCTCTGGCCAGTGGCTCCGGCTTCACCACCGACCGGTTGTCCTCCTCGCCGACGCGGGAGTGTTCCGCACCATCGATCTTCGTGCACTTGGACGTGCCGTCCTCCCTGCCGGCGTGGGGTGTTGCCTGTTGGGGTGAATGGTGCTTGCCGGGGGCGGTGGCTCCCGAGCTGCCCCGCCCCCGGCGGGCTGTCACCGGTGGCCGCGGGCGGCCAGCACGGTCGTCAGGAGGAACGTGCCGACGCCGCCCACGGCGACCGCGGTCTCCCGGAATTCCGGGTGACGGTGGAAGACGTAACCGGTGAACGCGAGGGCTGTCCCGACCGCGAGGAGCCAGAGCAGCAGCAGGTGCCGGCGCAGCTCCCGGTGGTCGTCGTGGTGCGGTGCGGGGGTGTTGGGGGTGGTGTCGGTCGTCACGGTGGTGTCCTTTCTGTTCGGGTGGGTGCGGGCCGCTTTCGCCGTGCACGGGCCGCTTTCGAGGCCTGCGGGGCGGTGGGGCCGTGGTTGATTACGGTGGAAGACCGGTGCGGTGGTGTGTCGGGGGAACGGGCTGTTTCCGACACGCCCTGTTTGCAGACCCCACGGAGTGCCGAGGGGGAACGCATGGTCGGCGAGGGACGGCGTACGGGCAGGCGCTGGGCCCGCGCTCACGGGCCTGTTCGACGCCCGAAGGCTCTCACTGCGCCAGTCCGCCCGCCGGTAGGGGTTCAGCCCCGCCGCCGTCTCCCGGTCCCTGAGCGGTGAGCGGCTGCCGCGCGAGGCCTTCCTGGACGTGCTGCTGACCGAACGCGCCCGGCGCACCGGCGCGGATCGCGGGCGAACAGCGCCACACCGGTGGCCGGCAACGGCCCCAGGGCCGGCAGGGCCGGCGTGGTCAGCAGAACAAGCACGGTCATGAGTACCTCTCTGATGGGATACCGGCAGGTGCGGACAGCCACCAGTGAGCCACCTGCGACCTGGGCTTGGGGAGGAATCGAATGACAGCGAACGACTCCGAAGAAACCGGAAGCGCCACAGATCCGGTCGCGGAGTTCGCCGCGTGGATGCGCGACCTCCACCGGGAAGCGGCAAAGCCCAGCTACACCGCCATTGTGCGGCGGAGCCGAACGCGGTACCCGGACGCCACCGTGCGGGAAAGCACCATCTCCGACATCCTCAACGGCAAACGGCTCCCCCGCTGGGAGACCGTGGAGCCCATCGCCTGGGCGCTGGGCGGCGAGCCCACGGTGGCCGCGTGCCTGGAACACTGGAAACGCGCCGACGCCGCCCGCTCCACCGCACCCGCCCCGCCCACAGAGCGAAACGACCAGCCGCCCCCGCTCCCGCCTCAAACGGCGGACGGATCACACGACCACGCCCGACACACTCCGGCCGGCCCAAGACGCACCTGGCCCTGGGCGCTGGCCACCGCGGCTGTCGCGCTGCCCCTGCTGGGCTGGGCCGGTGCCGCGATCCTCACCGACACCACCGATACCCGCCCCCCAACCACCTCGGGCACCCCCGGCCCAGACCCCTCCGGCAGCACACCCACCGCCCAGCCGACAAGCGCGGCCCCCACCAAGGCGGCGCAGACCCCCAGCACCGCCCCGCCCGCCCAAAGACAGCTGACCGCCAAGATCCCCTGGGCCACCTCCGCGCCGACCGAGTGGACACCGGAGAAAGACCTCGGCATCAGCGTCACCGCACTGGACGGAGAAGGCGTGAGCTACTTCGTCATCACCCCGGCGCGCAGCTGCACGGTCACCGGCGTGGCGATCGGGGAATCCGTCGTCATCACAGGCGAAGACGACGGCTGGATCCGGCTGATCGTCACCGCCACCGGCCACTTCGGCCCCGAACTGCAGGACCTCCCGGTGACCTTCCAGATCACCCGCGGAGACGGCGACCCACCCCGCGGCACGAAGGCATGCACCTAGGGCCGCATCAGGCAACATTCGCCCTGTTGTGACGCGTCATCCGGTGCTGATCCGGGCAGCGCGTGTGCGGAGCCGGGGGATCGATGACGACGAGGGGCAGCGACTGCTGCGGATCGTCTGCCGAGGGACCGGGGCGGTGGTGGCCTGGCGACGGGCCCAGATGGTGCTGCTACCGGCGCAGGGAAAGGCCGGACAGGAAGCCCCCGCCCCGGCCTTGTGCTGTCCGCTGGTAGGGCCGCACCTTTTCTACGTCAGCCTCCGCTCCCCGCCTTACACCCCGAGTTCCTCCAGTACGGCGGCGCGTTCGGTGTCCAGCCGGTGTCGTCGTTGACGTTGGTTGTTGATCCATACGCCGAGCCGGGCGGCTCGCTCGGCTGCCCGTTGTGGGTTTTTGCCGAGTCCTTGGGGGCGGCGGCAGTTGGTGAGCCACTGGCCGATGGGCCGGCCCTGGGCGGCTGCTGTTCGGGGTGCGCGAGGTGGTGACGGACCCGGGGCGGACCGGTGGGCCGTGAGCGAGGTGCTGCGCGCCCACGCTTCCCGCCCGCCCGAGGCCCGAGCCGCCCGGATCACCCCCGAGGGGCTGGATGCGCTGGCCTGGCACCACCACCGCACCGGGGCCGACCGGCCGTGCCCGGCCTGGACGACGAAGGCGGCCGACCCCGCCTGGCAGGAGACCGCTCTCCAGCCGCACGAGATGCTGCTGCTGCGCCGCTACACCCACCTCCTGCCCAGCCTGGCCGCCGCCCCGGCGGCGGCCGGCACCCTGTGGGAGGCACTGATCGAGGCCCACTACGACACCGTCACCAACCGGTGGCGCCTGCAGCTCGACGACACCGGCCTGGCCGGGCTGGCCCACGCCGTCCACTTGGAGGCGCTGGCCGGGCAGGTGACCGCCCGCAACCGCCTGCACCGCGCCTACGGCCTCACCCACCCCCACCCCACCCTCGATGCTTCCTTGGTCGAGGCCGCGACGGTCGACGCGGTGGCCCTGGAGTGACCACCGGCGGCCGGGGCTTCCCGGCTGTTCATCTTGGCGGCTGCGGAGCCTGCACAGCGACCCCGCGAAGCCGGTACGCCGGGCCGACATCCCCGCGCAGGCGAAGGGCAGGCTCTTCGACACGGGGAGCCTGTGGTTCGCGGGCCCGCACACCATCGTGACCGTCGAGAACGAATGGCGCCCGCGGTTCTGGGACGTCTCCGACCCCGACCATCCACACATGGACGACGTGATCGGGAACGCGGTGATGTACCGGAGCGCGTTGTCGACGATGTGTCGCAGCCGCTCATCACCGAGGAGAGCGGCGACGCGGTCCGGCTGTACGACCTCTTCCAGCCGGCGCGTCCGGTCGAGGGGAAGCGGATCCCGGCCGCCCCGCCGGGACCGACGCGTCGGGCCTGTCCGACGAGATGAACACGTACATCCTCGACTACGGCACCGACCGGCTCTACGAGGCGATGTGCCGCTCGCAACCCGTCAGTCCGCCGAAGGAGCGCTGGAAAGCACTGTTCCCTCACCTGGAACACCGCGACTCCTGTGCCGAGAGAAGTGATCACCAGGACGATCACCCCCGCCCACGGGGCACTTCGCGCATATCGGGCACAGGGACGAGGGCGTACAGGGGGACTGTAACGAGTTGGTGTGCGACAGCGGCTGAGACGTCGCGCCAGGCAGATGGCATGATCCGGGCGCCGGCGACACGCCAGGCTGTGGAGCCCGTGTCGGAGGACCTTCGAACGTTCGGACGCGTCGCGTGGGAAACGGGGGCGCAATGTCGTGCGATCCGACCGTCGGCCGCAGAACCCAGCTGCCCGGCATCGATGGTGGCTCATTGCGTTCGAGCAGACACATAGAGTGCTTGTGGTGCTGGTGGGCGTGCGCAGATCATGAGTGGTCCCTCGATCTCTCGTGGAAGGACGCCCCCTTCATGGCCCACCGCAAGGTGTATCTCGCCATCGGCAGGATCAACACCCGGATCTACCGCTTCGATCCCATCGACGGTGACACCCGCGTCGTCGAGAACGTGCCGCCCTACGAGCCCGGTTACACCGCCATGGGTGCGCAGTACCGTGGCGACGACAAGGAGCCCCTGCTGCTGGCAGTGAGCCACAACAAGCTCATCACCATCGACGTGGCGGCCGGCACCCTGAAAGACCAGGTCATCGACGGGCTGCCGAGCGGGCCCTGGTTCGACGGGGACATGGATCCCGACGGGAAGACCCTCTTCGTCGTCAGCAACCCCGATGTACACAGCTATGCCATCGATGTGGCGGCCCTGAAGGCCATGCCTCGTAACGCCCCGGGAAGCGGCCGGTGGGACGACTTCGCCTACCACCCCAAGGACGGACGGCTGATCTCGGTGGAGGGCGACAACGGCGACCTGCTGCTCGTCGACCCGAGCCGGCAGCCCATGAAGACCGTTCTCAAGAAGGGCGTCTTCCCGCCGGCGGAAGCCAGCACCGCAGCAAACTCGCGCAAGTCGTACTCGGCCACCTTCTTCGACCAGGACGGCAACTTCTACGCAGTCGACTCCGCGGGCAACGTCAACCACCTCGACTTGACCACGGCCACGATCCCCGACCACTCGCAGCGCATCGGGCGGGGAAGGGTACCCGTAGGCGCCCTGGAGATCATGAACGGCGCCGGGCGTATCACCCCCCTGCCTGTCCCGCCCAGTTACGACGAGATCAACGTGGCCAAGCAGCTCAACCGGACCTGGGAGAGCAGCGAGCCCCGGGGCAGGGTGTACAGCTTCGACCTCACGCTCACCGCCGTCAGCAAGGACAGTGGCAAGGCCGAGGACGTCAGGAGGTTCCGGATCTCCTTCGATCTGCCTTCGGCGAAGGGCGCGAGGGCCGAAGCATCCGGCGTACACGTCATCGCCGAGGACGGCAAGGTGTACCTGGAAGCCGAGAACGATCAGTTCCTGGCCGCGGGCAGCTCTCGGCCGATCACCGTACGGATCACCGTCCCGGGGGACCCGGCACGCCTGCCCCAGGAGTACCCCCTCGACGGCCTCAAGGCCACACGTCTGCCCAGCCGCTGATCAAGTCGCACGGGACGAACCTCGCCGACGGCCGATACCAGGCTTTGCCTGGCGCGCACTTGCATCATTGCCCTC
Source organism: Streptomyces barkulensis (assembly GCF_002843305.1). Lineage (GTDB taxonomy): Bacteria > Actinomycetota > Actinomycetes > Streptomycetales > Streptomycetaceae > Streptomyces > Streptomyces barkulensis. The sequence goes on along the minus strand of NZ_PGSG01000056.1, from coordinate 1,732 downwards.
GCCGATCCGCGACCGGCGGCAAGGCGCCCCGTATCGGCGTCAGCGGCGCAGCGGCTTCGCGTATTCGGGCAGTCGCCGTTCACCGGCTGCTACCGCCCACCCTCGAGAGCTCCGGGCCTGCACCGGCTCGTCCACGGCGTGAGTCAACTTCCCGAACGCGTCGGCCGTGGAGAACCGCCCACTCACCCCGACCGACGTGGCGCGTCCAGCGTCGCGTCGCCCGAAAACACGGAGGAGTCACCTCATGAGCCTGACAGCCCCCAGGGCCGCCACCGACCGCCCGGAGTATGGCAGGGCGAGGTATCCCTTCCACATCACCAAGGAGGAACAACGGCAGCTGCGCCTCAAGGGCGCCGAGGCCCTACCGTCGCTGGTGATCTGACAGGCCACCTCCTTCGACGAGTACGCCCGCCAGCTGATGATCCCACCGGCCGTCATGGATCTCGCGCGCAAGGCCGAGGACCTGTGCCTGTCCCCTTGGGAGGTCGAAGCCATGCCCCCGCTGTGGGGCAGGGACCACTCTGCCCGGCTCTGTGCTGCCTGCCGGTCGGACTAGGCCTTCTACGCCTGCCCCGCCTCCCGCGGTCTGGTCTTCTCCAGCGTGGTGGCGGGTTCGTTGGGGGGCCTGCCCGGTCGCTCACCGTGGTCGCTTGTCGGTGCGGGTGTCATGGTGTTGCGAGGGGGATGCCGTGGGGGTGGCCGGTGAGGAGGGCTGCGATGTGGTCGGCGCAGCGCAGGGCCGCCTCGGCCATGGCGTGCCGGGTCATTCCGGCGATGTGCGGGGTGAGCAGGGCGTCCGGCACGCCGGACAGGGGGGAGGCGAAAGCGGCGTGTTCGTGGGCGAAGGTGTCGACGGCGGCGGCTGCCAGGGGGTGGGTGGGGTCGCGCAGCGCGTCGGCCAGTGCTTGTTCGTCGACGATCTCGCCCCGGGCGGTGTTCAGCAGGATCGCTCCGGGCCGCATCAGCGCCAACTCCGCCCGGCCGATCACCCCGCGGGTTTGTTCGGTGAGCGGGAGATGCACCGATACCACGTCACTGGTGGCCAGAAGGCTCTTGAGGGATGCGACCTGGCGCACCACCGGATCCGCCGGTGCCGGGCGGCGGGAGAAGCCCTGGACGGCCATGCCCAGGGCGGCTGCCCGGCCGGCCAGGGCCGATCCGATCCGCCCCAGTCCGGCGATGCCCAGGGTCAGTTCCGACAGTTCGGCCGCGGGAGCGGCCGGAGTGCTCCAGCGGCCGTCGTGCGCGGCCTCGTTGTGTGCCGCCAGGTTCCGGGTCAGGGCGAGCAGCTGGGCCAGGGCGAACTCCGCGACCGCGTTCGCGTTGGAGCCCGGGGTGTGGGTGACCGCCACGCCGTGGCGGTCGGCGGCGGCCAGGTCCACGTGGTCGGTGCCCGCCCCGGCCCGCCCGATCACCCTCAGCCGGCTGGCCACCGCCGGGCCGGTCGCCGCCGCCAGGAAGGCGGCGCGCAGCGGGACACCGGCCCGGGACTTGAGCGCGTGGTAACCGAGCCCGTCGCGGACGGTCTCGGCGACAAGCACCGACTCGTCGAAGGCGTCGAAGTCGGCGAAGGCCACCCGGCCCGCCCACGCCGCCCGCACGCCCGCCGGGTCGGTCACCCGCCGGAGGTTCAGCGTGACGGCCAGACCGTGCCCGAGCAGACGCTCCAGCTCACGGTCGAGCAGCTCCCCGGGAGCCGCGTCCAGCAGCAGCACTCGCATCCGCCCCATGG
>NZ_PGSG01000055.1 GCF_002843305.1 Streptomyces barkulensis | reverse complement strand
CTGGCCCCGTCCCGGTAGACGGTGTAGCCGGTGGCGCCGTCGACGGCGTTCCAGTTCAGGGTGACCGAGGAGGAGGTGGTGGCGCCGACGGTGGGTGTGCCGGGGGCGGCCGGGGGCTGGGGGTCGGGGTCGGGCTCGCCCGGGTCGCCGCCGGGGCCGGTGAGGGAGACGTCGTCCACGTGGTGGGCGCTCTGGCCGTACCAGCCGTGGGTGTGGACGGTGACGGAGGTGGTGTCCGGGCCGGTGGTGAAGGAGGTGCGCAGCTGCTGCCAGCCGGTGCCGCCCGGGGTCCAGGTGGAGACGTCGGTGGTGCCGGTGCCGGACGCGCCGAGGTAGACGTAGGAGCCCTGCACCCAGGCGCTCAGTTCGTACTGGGAGTCCGGCTGTACGGTCACGGTCTGGGTGCATTTGGCGTTGTCGCTGCCCGAGGGGGTGGCCTTCAGGGCCGCCGTGCCGCCGTGGACGGGGGAGGAGGCGGTGGTGCCGCTGCCGGCGGAGCAGGTCCAGCCGTTCAGGCCGGACTCGAAGCCGGCGTTGCGCACCAGGTTCGGCTCGGCGGCGTAGGCGTCGCGGCCGTCGAGCGTGGCGCCGCCGGCGAGGAGAGCGACGCATACCGCGAAGGCGACTCCCGCGCAGATGCGGAGGGGTCTCGTTCTGCTGGTCTGTGCGGAGGAACGGTCCATGGCTGTCTCCGTGCGTCGGGGACGGTGGTGGGAGAGCGCGTTCTGGGTGGCACGGTGACACCGCGCCCCAGGCAAAATGGTCCAGACCAATGAGGTTGTCAAGGGCTCCGGCGTCGACCGTGTGCCCGGCGTGTACAGGGGGGCGGAGTAGCGGGAGTGCGCGGGCCCGTCCGTGTGCCGGTCGCGCACCCGTCCGCCCTTACGAAAAGCAACTCTGTGTAGCTAAATGAACTCGAAGAGTGTTCATTCCTCTTGAAGGAGGGCTCATGCGCAACCAGCACACCGTACGTACCACCGTCATCGCGGCCATGACGGCCGCCGTCCTGGCGGTGAGCACGGGAGCGGCCTTCGCGAGCAGCTTCCGGGGCTGGTCCGGTGCTCACTACACAGGCACCAGCTCGGAGGTCACCGGGTGTGGCTGCAGCAATCTCAGCATCGGCCACCGCGGGTCCTACAGGTTCGACCACACGGGCCAGGACGCCAGCATGTTCAACACCCGCAACTGTCAGGGGAGCCCGCACTACACCTTCCGGGGTGACGCCTCGAGCCCCGCGCCCGTCGGCTGGCGGAGTATCTACATTCACTGCTGATCCCGGCGCACTCTGACGGGAGCACCACGGGACCGTCCTCGGCGTGCATCCCATGATGATGCACGCGGGGGACGGTCCCCGCCGGAAGCGAGTCAAGCCGTCCCTCCTGCGGCCGGCCGTGCCCGCGCCCCACACTCAGGAAGGGGCAGCAGCCACTCCTGACGGGGCCGTGTCCGTGTGGAGGCCGGCCACGAGGGGGCAGTCCGGGCCGGCCGGACAGGATGCGCCCCCTGGCACCAGGTTTGTTCCGGTCCACGGGGCTCGGATCTGTGGTCGCTCCCTTTTATGGGGCCCGCCCTCCGCCCGGCCCTCCCGAGCGGCTCGGTCCCGGCCCCAGGGAGGAGATCGTCGAGGCCGGTCCGGGCTGGTACCGGCTGCGCGCCCACGCCCGCGACACCGCTCTCAAGGATGTACGGGAGGACCCGGTCGAGAACCACCTGCTGCTGCGCCGGCCGGCCGGCCGGCCGAGCAGACTCCCACTCGCATGATCCGCACCACAGACCGCTGCGGCCGGCGACTGCGCAACTTCGCCGCACTCCACTTTGTCGGCTCCCACACCACTCCCGCCCCTGGCGTGCCGGACGTTGAGCAGGCCCGTCAGCAGATACTGGGCGACAACCTCCGACGGGGTGGCGCCCACCGGACCTCGATGCTCGGATACCGTCTTTCGCCAGTACCCGGGGTGGCCCGGGGCGTCGACGCCCTGTCGGTGCTGCCGCGTCAAACGGGAGGCGCTCCGCGTCCTTGCCTCTGCGCCGACGCCGCTGCAGACGGCGTTCGGGGGCTTGCGCCCCGGCCGGTCGGCGTGCACAGGCCGGCGGATCCGCCCCGTGCTCCGGTGCGCGGGTGGCCCGGTCTTGGCACGCATCCGAAGTGAGGGGAGATTTGATCCGACGAGTCGACCAGACTGTCACTCCCTCTCTGACCAGGAGGACTTCATGCTGCTCACGCGTTCCTGCACGACTGCGGCCGTGGCCGCCGTCCTGTTCGCCGCCGCCGGAACCGCAACGGCGGCCCCCACCGCCAGCCGGTTCGACGACGGCAGCTTCGAGTACCCCGCGGTTGCGGCGAACAGCTTTCAGAGCTTCGCGGCCGGCGCCTCCATGGGGCCGTGGAAGGTCACCTCCGGTGCGGCGGACCTGATCGGCGCCGGGTTCTGGCAGGCAGCCGAAGGCGAGCAGTCCCTCGACCTCAACGCAACCGTCCCGGCGACCGTGGCACAGACATTCACCACCACCCCGGGCAAGACCTACACCGTCACCTACTCCCTCGCCGGCAACCCCGACGGCGCGTCACCGCTGAAGACCGGCAGGGCGCTCGTGGACGGGCAGAACTTCCAGGACTTCTCCTTCGACACCACCGGCAAGACCCGGTCCGACATGGGTTATGTGACTCGGCGGTTCACCTTCGTCGCCAACAACCCGACCACTACCCTCGCCTTCGCCAGCACCACTTCCAACAGCGCCCACGGCCCCGTCATCGACGACGTCAGGGTCCACACCTGCTGTTCCGACTCCTGCTGCCGCTGACCACCCTTCCGGTCCGGTCGCGAGGCCGGTGGTTGTCCATGCCGTTAGCACGCGGTTCCCCGGCGCGACGCGCCGGGGAACCGCGCTGCGCGGGGGACGTCTCCGCCCGTCAGAAAGCAATCCGATCTGTGCCGGCCGTCCCGCTTCCGCCACGCTCCGTGATGGTGTCGTAAACGTGTTGCGCGACTCTGCTGGTGTCGGAGCGTCTTTGACGCTCGCGCAGACAGCTGAAGGGAAGGGGCTGTTCGACGGCCGAGGACATCACACAGGAGGCGTTCGTGATCGTCTACGAACCCGGACGACCTGACCGGTTCCCCACCGCGGCGGCCTGCGCGAACTACTGCGGGACCGCGCCGATGGAGACCGCCGACGCGGACAAGGCCCGCCACCGGCTCTCCCGCGCTGGTGACCGGCAGTTCAACTCGGTCCTGCACGCCATCGCGGTCATCCAGCCCCGGCTGCCGGGAAACCTCGGGCGGCCTACTACGGCCGGAAGATCGCCGGAGGCAGGACGCCAAGGAGGCCGAGCGGTGCCTCAAGCGCCACCTGACCGATCACGTTCGGCGCGCCGTGATCGCTGATGAGCGACACAGACAGCGCCCCCAAGCCGCTTGACGGATGCAGAGGCCCCGGGGACGGCCGACGGTCCTGATGTGCGTCAGTCCGCCTCTGCTCGTTCTCCTCGCGGTCGTCGGGCGGAGCGGTGCCGTGCCCGCAAATGAGGTGCCGGGCAGGGAGCGAGTGCCGGGCACGCGTCGTTGTCCGCCGGGAAGTTGGGTATGTCCTCCGATACACGGCACCGGCAGGGGCCGTGCGACGCCAGCGAGGAGGACACCGACGATGTTCTGCCGTATCTCCCACCGGTGGATGCCCTGATGTCCGCCAGAGGCGTGGGGAACCCCGAGGCGGAGGAGAAGGCCGTGGACACCGCCTGGCGCGTCCATGCCGCGGTGGGGGAGTGGACGGCTCGGGTCGACGCCAAGGCGTCCTTCGCTCTCACCCTCGAATCGGCCGCCGGGGCCGTGATCATCGCGCTTTCCGGCAACGGCAACATCTTCGCCGGCCCGCACGGCCGGGTGGTCCGGTGCCTGCTCTGGTCCGGCTGTGTGTCCATCCTTGTCGCGGCCGTCCTCGCGGCCCTCGTCGTCGCGCCCCGCCTGCGGGCTTCCGCTCTGAGGACCGAAGCACCCGACAATTTCGTCTACTTCGGCCATCTGATGCATCGTGAGGCCGAGGAACTGGCCGAGTCGCTGCGGCGCGCCCAGCCGCTTCCCGTGCTCAGCCGGCAACTGGTCGTCATGAGCAGAATCGCCTGGACCAAGCACCGGCAACTGCAGTTGTCCCTCGTCTCCTTCGCGTTCGGCCTCGCCCTCGTGGTGCTTGCCGCGGTTTCGGCCTGACCGCACCCGGCGCCACTTATGCACCGGCGTACAGGTGCGCCGCCCAGAAGGACGGGGCCCACGGCCACCGCGCTCGCCCTTGGTGCAGGGCGATGTGGAGCGAGTATGCCGCTTCCCGCGTCTGCGGAGCAGTACCGCCGTTCTTTGTCAGCCGGGTGTAGAAGTCGACGGCGATCTCCGCGGCCGCGGCGTCATCGACGGGCCAGAGGGTGCCGATCACCCGGCGGTAGCCGGAGAGCAGGAACCCGGCGGTGATGTGCACGGACTCGTCCGCCAGCCGCTGGTTGGTCAGCGTGGTACTGCACGCCGACAGGTAGGCGAGGTCGGCGTCCTCGATGTGCAGGGAGGAGATCGCGTCGACCGTGAGCCGCGACGTTCCGCCGTCACGTCCGCTGTCGCCGCCGTCGCTCAGCAGCAGTCCGCTGCGTCCCGGAGCGCCCCACTCACTGACGGCGTGGCAGGCGAAGTGCACCACCGGGTGAGAGGGCAGCCCTTCCAGCACAGTCCGCGGCGTACTGTGCGGAGGACCGACCCGGGTGGCACCGGGCAGCAGGCCGGCGAGACGTTCGATCTCGGTGGTCACGTGCCGCAGCGGACGGGGTGCTCCGGCCGGCCGGGCCATGTCGACCAGCAGGGCACCTGTACCGGTCCCGGGCACGGTGGCACCGAAACCGGCGACCGGTGCCGTGGTCCGCGCGGGGCGCCGCGCGTGGGCCAGCGCCCGGACGGTCGGCGTCCACGAGGAGACCGCCCGGTCCATGACGGTGCGGGCGGGCCCGCCGCGTGCCGGGTCCTCCTGGTGGTGGCCGGAGGCGTGCCAGGGCAGGAAGGCCGTTACACCGGCCGGGCACCACCAGATGCGCGGCCACTTATCGGGGCCGTCGTCCGGCCCGAACGACCGGGTCAGTCCGATCCGCTCCAGCACGGGCCCCGCCACCCGGTCCCACTGCCACTCCAGGGTCTTGGTGAGTACCCGCATGCGCCGCTTGGCCTGCGCGTATCCGGTCACCGGCGGGGAGCCCGGCACACGTCCCTCAAGAAGCCGTTCGGCCCGGTCGATCACCTGGTTCTCGGTCACGCCCGGCAGGCCGACCACGATCACGGGGGAGAGGGGGTCCGGGGTCACCACCAGTGCGTCACCCCGGTGCCTGCCGACCGCCAGCATGATGATGTGGCCGCCGTCCGCCTGCCTGCGGAGCGTCTCCAGGGCGGGGCGCCCCAGGAAGTCCTTCAGTTTGGGAAGGGCTCGGATCCGGGCGAGGAGTGCGTGCCATTCAGTGTCCATCGAGGCCCGTTCGGCGGCGATGTGCCGCAGGGCCCGGCCAGGACCGTGCGGATCGCCGCCGGTACCGCCGGTACCGCCGGGGCTGTCCGCACCGGACACTTCGTCGGGCCGCCCGGCGTACGCCTCGTCGAACTCCTCGGCGAGTCTGATGTGATCGGCGGCGTCCCGTCTGTTCCGCAGGGCCTCGAACTCGTCGGCCAGCTCCGGGGAGGCTGCGCGCAGCTCGTTCAGATCACCCCGCATGTCGAGGGTCTGCTGAAGCATCACTCCGCGTGCCTGCTCCAGCAGTTCCACGGCCCGTGCCGGATCACCGCTGCTCAGCGCCGCTCCGGCCGCCTCGCTGCCCAGCCCCTCCACCTCCCCGAGCCCGAACTCCCGGTCCGCGCGCGCCAGCCGCCAGGGAGCGAGCTGCGTGAGCAGGTCCACGGCGGACTCGTAGGACCGCAGGGCCCGGTCGGGCTCGCCGGCTTCCAGGGCGGCCCGGCCGAGCGCGCGGGCCGCCCTGACCCGGTCCCCGACCGGGCTGACCGCGGAGCGTGCGGCCCGGTCCAGCAGGCGCAGCGCCTCCTCCAGGTCGGTCCGGCCCGACCCGGCGCGCCAGGCGCTGCGAAGCGCTGCGGCACAGCCGGTCAGGACGGACGCCTCGTCGGGGTGGCCGGGGGCCAGGGAGGCGACGGCCCGACGGGCGGTGGCCACCGCCTCGCGCAGGGCGCGGGGCGAGGAGTCGTGGCGGTACCTGAGCCGCCACGCGGCCGTGAGGTTGGCGAGCCGATGCGTCTGATCGGGGCGTCCGGGCGGCGAGAGGGCGACGGCCCGGCGCCCGGCGGTGACGGCGGCGGCCAGTTCCCGCGTGCCGCCGGTCACGGCGTACTGGAACATCAGCGCCGCGCAGAGGTGGGAGAGGAGGACGGGTAGGTCCGGGTGGCTGCGCTCGGTGGCGACGACCGCGGTGCGGGCGGCGGCGACCGCTTCGCGGATCGTCCGCTCGGCGTCCTGCGCCTTCTGCCGCTGGTGCAGGATCAGCAGGGCCCCGGAGAGGTTCGACTGGTACATGGACCGGTCCGGGTGACCGGGCGGGCACGCCGCGGCGGCCTCGCGGGCCGCCCCGACCGCCTCGGTCAGATGCCGCAGCTCGTTGCCGCGCTGGTAGCGGGCCTGAAGCCCCAGGCTGACCTGGGACAGCAGCCGAGGCCGGAGCGGGTGCCCGGCCGGAGCGAGGCGAAGCCCTTCCTCGGCCGCGCGGAGGCTCTCGCCCAGGATGTCCGGTTCGCCGGTGCGTTCGTGCCACGACCACGATGCCATCGCCAGGTTCAGCAGATACAGCGGCCGGTCCGGGTCGTCGGGGTGCGCGGTGCGGACGGCGGCGTCGGCCGCGGCCGCGGCGTCGGTGAGCAGGGCGAGGGCCCCGGTCCGCCGGTAGCGCCCGAGGAGGATGCCGCAGTGGTTGCTCAGCAGTGCGGGCCGCGCCTGGTGAGTTCCGGGCACCGAGTCCACCGCGAGCCTGGCCGCGGCCACGGCCGCCTCGCCCGCGTCGTCGTCCCGGGCGAGGTCGCTCCACTGGTGGAGAGTGGCGGCCGCGTTCGCCATACGAAGGGGGTACTCAGGCTGCCCCGGCAGCAGGGCGGACACCAACCGGCGGGCGCACTCCGCGGCTTCCCGCAGCGCGGCACGGTCTCCAATGCGGTCGTAGCGCATGCGGAGCACCCCGGTGAGGCTGGAGAGCAGACCCGCGAGCGCCGGTGAGTCGGCCGGCGTGGCGCGGATCGTCTCACGCCGGAGCATCACAGCCTCGTCCAGGACCGCCAGTTCCCCGGTCCGCTCGAAAAGCGTCGCCAACGCGGTGGACAGGTTGGACCGCGCGGCGACCGCGGTGGCGCTCCCCGGGTGCGCCGTGTCGACGGCTCGGCGCGCCATGGTGATGCTCTCCTCCAGGGCCGACTTGTCCCCCACCGCTTGGGCGCGGACCAACAACTGGTGAGCCAGCGAGGTGAGATGGGCGGCTTCGTCGGCATGGCCGGGCGGCGTCGCGGCCACCGCGCTGCGGCCGATCTCCACCGCATCGTCGAGATCGGCCGCGGCGCCGGTCCGGTAGTAGCGGTCGAGCAGGGAGTTGGCGAGATTGCCCTGGATCTTCAGATGTGCGGATCCGCCGTGGGCTGCGGCCTGTACAGCGAGCCGACCGGCATCGATCGCCTCGTCCAGGAACCGGGGGGTGCCGGTGCGGTTGTAGACCTCCTGCACGGCGAGCGCGAGGTTGCCGAGCGTGTCGGCTCTGGCCGGGTGGCCGGGCGGCGTGGCCGCCACCGCTTTCCGCAGGGCGTCGACCGCGGCGGACAGCGCGGGTCCGTCGTCCGCCGCGGAACGTGCCGACGCGCGCAGGGCCCGGCCGAGCGTCAGCAGGTACCGGTACCGCTCCGGGTGGCGAGCGGGCAGTGCGGTGAGAGCCGTGCGGCAGATCTCGAAACACTCGTCGAGGACGGGCGGGTCGCCGGTGAGGCGGTGCAGGTCGAAGAGGGACTGGGCCAGCGCGAGTCCGAACTCCTCGGGTCCGTCGAGGGCGTCGCCGCCGCACTGCACGGCCCGTCTGGCCGCGTCGACGGATTCCCGTACGGTGCCGGCGTCCGCGCGGAGCGTTCCCAGCGTTCCCAGTACGGCGGAGAGATTGGCGAGGGGGACGGCCGCCGAGGGACCGCCGGGCCCGCGGCAGACGGCCAGCCGAGCGTGGGTCGCCGCCTCGGCGAGGGCGTCCTCGTCATCGGTGCGCTCGTGGTGGGACAGGAGGACCAGGGCGAGGTTCGTGCGGTTACGCGCCCGGCTTCCGGACGGTTCGGGATCGAGGGAGACGGCCCTGCGGCCCGCTGCCAGGGCCTCGCGCAGGTCCTCCACGTCACCGGTCCGGCCGTAGCGGGCGTGCAGGGCGCCTACGAGGTTCATCAGGCGGTCGGCCAGGTCGTGGTCGGCTGAGTCGGCGGCCGGCCCGTTCTGCGCTGTCGGAGCCGGATCGATTCCGGGGCCGGCCCCGGAGTCGGTGTCAGTGCCGGGGCGTGTGGCCACGGCGGGCTCCGTCGCCGCGGCCGCCGTGGTCCCGGCAGACCGGAGAGCCTCACGCGCCGCCGCGACGGCGTCGTCCAGCAGCCCGGCCGCATCATCGAAGCGGGCCAGAGTGAGCAGAGCGGCCGAGAGGTTGGACAGATAGCCTGCCCGGCGGCCGGTGCCGGCCGGCTCGGTGGCCGCCAGGTGCCGCAGGACGAACAGGGCCGGCCGGAGGGCCGTTCCGCCGCGGCGGCCCTGTCCGTGCCGTTCCATCGCGGTCACCATCCTGTCGTGGCACGCGCGGGGGGAGAGACCGGGGGCCGCCGGGGGTTCGAAGCCGGGCAGACCGGTCGCCGCGGCCCGCTCGTAGAGGTCACGGACGGCCCGGGGCGGCTCCGCGCCCTCGGCGACCAGGGGCAGGAAGTACCAGGCGGCCGTCCGCAGGTCCGCCTCCGCGCTTTCCCCGTCGGCTTCTCGGGTCGCCGCGTCTCGGAGGTGCAACCGTCCGGCTGCGGCGGCCACCTCCACGTCGTCGAACAGGTCGCCGGTTTGCTCCAGCAGGCGCGCCAGGGCCTCCTCGGCGTCACCCCTGCCGTCGCCGGAGGGCGTCTCGGCGTATGCCCGGACGGTTGCGAGGAGGGCCGCGCGGTCGACCGCGGGCCGGGTCACCTCGTGGCCCCGGCAGCCGGAGATGTGTACAGCCAGGCATCCGCCTGGAAACGCTTCACCACTGCGGTCACCCGGGTGAAGTCGCCCGGGTCCAGCCCGGGGTATCCCAAAGCCAGTACCTGTCTGTAGAGGAACGTGCTGACCAGCACGCCGAGCTCGGCGTTCCGGTGGGGCGCGAGGGCGTCGCGCAACGGAGGGCTGTCCAGCAAGCGGCAGAAGTCGAGGACCGCCTCCCCCTCGTAGCCGTTGGCGCCCGCCGCGAACGTGCCGACGTCGCAGGCCATCCGCAGGCGCATCCGGTCGGTGTGCCGGTCGTTGTCCTGACGGAGCCGGGCCGCCGCCGAGTTGACCAGCCCGGGCAAGGCCCGGGTGACATCGGTTCGCAGCGGCAGGACGACGTTCATGCCGTCACCGTTGCGCTGATGGTCCACCTGCGCCAGGTCGAACCCGAGGTCGCCGAGGACCTCGCGGAGGAGCCGGTCCAGACGCCGCTGGAGGGCCGACCTGCCCGGTGCGTCCCGGTCGGAGTACCCCACCACGTCGACGCCGAAGCCCATGCGTATCTCGGTGAAACGGCTCGCGGCCCCCGCCCCGTGCCCGTACGAAGGCGCGGGCCTCCGCGCCATGGACGGCGCAGGCTGCTCGGCCACCGGGAGAGTGGGGACGGGCACGGGCAGCCGTACGGTGAACCCGTCGGTGCCGGTGTGGGGGCGCATGCCCATCGTCGCTTCCTCGGCGAGGGCGTAGCCCGCCTTCGCCGTGACACGTACCTCCTCGCGGTCGGCCGGCACCAGCAGGACGAACCATCCGGTGTGCGAGCCCAGCCGGACCTCGCCGCCGTCCACCGCGCGATGACGCCAACGACAGGTGTGTCCCCCGACGCCGAAGACGGTGATGTCCGGCGTGAGCGCGGGCAGCGGCACGCGCGTGAGCGGGCCGTCACCGTCGCCGTCCCCCGTGCCGTCCGCGTCCGGCAGGGCGAAATCCAGGTCTCGCGTCAGTACGTAGGTCTGCGCCGGCTCGGGCCCGGTCACACCGGCAGGCAGTGCTGCGGTGACGACGAGGTCCCCGGCGTCGAACGAGAAGCCCGCCTCCGCCCAGCGCGGCCCCGGTATCTCCGGGTCGAAATCCACGTCGTACCGGGCCTTGACGAGATACGCGTCGACGTCCGGCAGCCCGGACGGCGTACGCGGCAGGGGCCGCACCTGCCAGCCGTGGAAGACGATGTTGCCGACCGCGGCCCCCTCCGGATACGTCTTCCAGGAGCGGACGTCGTCCACCAGGTACAACCCGACCTCGGCCAGCGGTTGGGCCTCCTGCGGAGGTAACTCGGCGCTCCCGACCGGAAAATCCATGGACACCGGCTCGCTCCCGTCTCTGTACGGGCCCGCCGACCCGACCGAATATGACCGTCCGCATTCGGACGTTCCGCCCCACGGCTCGCGGAACACGGTGTAAGCGGTACGAAGCGTAGCCACTCGGCCGGACGAAAGCCCGGCGGAGCAGCAAAGCGGTGAGAACACGTGGACGTTTCGAGCGCACCGCTCCCGGGGCATCGCATGGGTTGTCTGTCACCGAACTGCCGGACGCCTGCCGGCGCACGGGGGACCCGGACGTCTTGCGCGAGGCCGTACATGCGCTGAGCGGAGAGAGCCGTCGCGGCCCCTCAGGCACCCGAGGCCTCCTTCTTCCAGCCCACCGGTACTCCGCACAGCGCTGTTCCGGCGGGCGGGGAGAGACCACCCTGCCGTCGAGCCCCGGCGCGGCCCTGGAAGAACTCCGCTATCGATGGGGAGGCACCCGCCTGCTGGTCGAAGCGGTCGAGGTGAACCGGGAAGCCGTACGACGCCAGGGCCGCCGGGACCCGTACCGGCCGGGCCCGCAGCGGGGTCTGCTCCAGCCGGTCCCCGCCGATGACCGGGCCCCACACGGGTGTGCGGGCCCGGCCTTCCGCCGAGCCCGCCACGCCGGCTCCCTGCCGGAGCCGGAATCGTGTCATCCCGTCAGCGCTGTAGTGTCAGCAGACCCGGACGGTAGGGCAGGAGGCCGTAGTCGCCGCCGGAGTTGGGGCTGCGTCCCTGGTAGAGCAATTGCAGATTGCAGGGATCGACGGTCATGGTCTGATCGGGGCTGGTGCGGAGCAGTTCGCCGTGGCTGATGTCGTTGGTCCAGGTGGCGCCACTGTTGGCCTTGCCGGCGAAGGGGTTGTTCTCGGTCGCGGCCTGGGGTGTCCAGGAGCCGTTCAGGCTGGTGGCCGTGAAGGAGCGGAAGTACCGGCCCTGCGATCCGATCGCCTCGACGATCATGAGGTAGCGGTTCTGGCCCCGCAACTTGTAGACCTGTGGGGCTTCGAACAGGTTGTTCGTCGTGTCGCTCATGATCACTGTCGAGGTCGAGCCAAAGCTGCCAGGGAAGTTCCCGATCGGCATGCTGGCCCGGTAGATCTTGCCGTTGTCGCCGGCGAAGAACAGGTACATGTTCGTGCCGTCACCGATGAGCGTCTGGTCGATGGGCCCTGTTCCGGAGTCGGAGATGCTTCCGGAGAAGAGCACCTGCTCGGATGACCAGCCGTTCGGGTTGGTGGGGTCGCTCGACGTCCGGTAGGAGAAGGCTGTTCTGCCCCACTGGTAGGCGAGCACCCAGACGTTCTTCGGAGCGAAGTAGAAGAGCGTGGGCGCGACGGTGGAGTTGGACATCGTGTTCTGGCTGGTCGAGGCCATTTCCGACCAGTTGGTGAACAGGCCGAAGTTCATCGAGCCCCACCTCGTCCCCGTGTCGTGCGTGGTCGCGTAGACGAGTTGTCTGCCGTTGTAGGGGGCGACGGTGAAGTCCTTGAGCGAGACCCACCCCTGCTTGGGCTGCGCCAGCGCGCCCGTCGATGTCCAGCGGTAGGTCGACGGAAGATCACACGAGCCGGGGTCTTCGGTGCCGACCTTGACGAGCCGCCACTGCTGGTTGGCGCCGCCCCAGTCGTCGTACTGGACGATGTTCGCGTTGTCGGCGGTGGAGGCACCCTGCACTTCGAGGGCCTTGTTGCTGTGGCGCGAGATGAGCCTCACGTAGCCGTCCGGACTGTCGGCCAGCCGCCACTGCTGGTTGGTGCCGTTCAGGTCGGTCCACTGGACGATCGAGCCGCCGTTCGCGGTGGACCAGTTGTAGACGTCCAGCACCTTGCCCGAGTGGCGGGACTTGATGCGGTAGTAGCCGTCGCCGGAAGCGACGAACTGCCACTGCTGCTGGCTCTGGTCGTTCCTGGTCCATTGGGTGATGCGGGCACCGTCGTCGGTCGCCATGTTGTAGACGTCCAGGGCTTTGCCGCTGTTGCGGTTGACCAGCACATACGAGGCGTTGGGGTCTACGGTCGCGGCTTCGGCGGGCTGGGCACCGAGGAAGGCGGCCGCCAGCAGCAAGGAAACGAAGACGCCGAGTAAGCGCCTTGGGTGGACTGGAGACGGGTGGCGAAGCCACATCGGAGGGCCTCCTTGGGGTGGGGGTGAGATGACGCCGATGAACCGTGGAGCGGCCGTGCCGGGTGGCATGGGCAGGTTCGAAAGTTTCGGAGGCGTCCCGGTTCTGTGACGCCACAAGCTAGGAAGACGGGGCCCTCCGGTCAAGGCCTGTCGCCGAACTGTCCGTAAACGCTTTCTTTCCCTCAGGCGCAACAAGCCGTCACGTTGGCTGGGCCCCCGCAGGTTCACGATGCGGCTCGCCGGTCCAGGGATCCGCCCGGCTCGCGAGGGTTTGAAAGTTTCGCACATGGGCCGAAAATCTTTCGCGCCGCGAGGGTTGACGAGGCGCTGTCAATTCCTCACTATCTTGTCTGGAGAGTCGGCCATGGTTCGATATATCGAACACCATGGTCCTGTGCGGACTGCGCTGTACGGCAGAGCCGCGCACAGCAGCACGACAGATCCGCACGCCGAAACACCTGCGCCACCCCGTTTTTTCGTTCCGGTGAGGCTCACACCGACGCATCCTGACGCCTCGTGCAGGCGGAGAGGTGTGCGACGCCGCGTGACGCCCCCGGCCGAGCAGCGATGGAGTGCCCCCGTGCCTGTGTCGAAAGGCCGCTGCCGCCCGGCGTACGTCACTCGGCGACCGACCGGGAGCCGTCCGTGCCGGTCGAGGTCCTCCCGGCTCCCGTGACCGCGGTGTCCGGTGGTTCCGTTATCTCTACCTTGGAGGCACAGCCATGGGCTCTCATGCCCTTCCCAGATCCGTTGTCCGGCGGAAGCTGAACGCTCTGCTGCTGACGCTGGTCGCCGGCGTCCTCGGCGTGGTCGCCGCACTGGTCGCGCCACCGTCCGCCCAGGCCGCCGAGAGCACGCTCGGCGCCGCGGCGGCGCAGAGCGGCCGCTACTTCGGCGTCGCCATCGCCGCGAACAGACTGAGCGACTCGACGTACGCGACGATCGCGGCCCGTGAGTTCAACTCGGTGACGGCCGAGAACGAGATGAAGATCGACGCCACTGAGCCGCAGCGGGGCCAGTTCAACTTCACCGCCGCCGACCGCGTCTACAACTGGGCGGTGCAGAACGGCAAGGAGGTGCGAGGCCACACCCTGGCCTGGCACTCCCAACAGCCCGGCTGGATGCAGAACCTCAGCGGCAGCGCACTGCGCCAGGCGATGATCGACCACATCAACGGCGTGATGAGCCACTACAAGGGCAAGATCGCGCAGTGGGACGTCGTGAACGAGGCCTTCGCCGACGGCAGTTCGGGAGCCCGGCGCGACTCCAACCTGCAGCGCACCGGCAACGACTGGATCGAGGTCGCCTTCCGCACCGCGCGCGCCGCCGACCCGTCCGCCAAACTCTGCTACAACGACTACAACGTCGAGAACTGGACCTGGGCCAAGACCCAGGCCATGTACCGCATGGTGAAGGACTTCAAGCAGCGCGGCGTGCCGATCGACTGCGTCGGCTTCCAGTCGCACTTCAACAGCGGCAGCCCCTACAACAGCAACTTCCGCACCACCCTGCAGGAGTTCGCCGCCCTCGGCGTCGACGTGGCCATCACCGAACTCGACATCCAGGGAGCCTCGCCCTCGACCTACGCCGCCGTGGTCAACGACTGCCTGGCCGTCTCCCGTTGCCTCGGTGTCACCGTCTGGGGCGTGCGCGACAGCGACTCGTGGCGTTCGGAGCACACGCCGCTGTTGTTCTACAACGACGGCAGCAAGAAGCCCGCGTACACCGCCGTCCTCGACGCACTCAACGGCGGCTCCACCACCCCGCCGCCCGGGGACGGCAACACGATCAAGGGCGTCGGTTCGGGCCGCTGCCTGGACGTGCCCAACGCCAGCACCACCGACGGCACCCAGGTCCATCTGTGGGACTGCCACAACGGCACCAACCAGCAGTGGACGTACACCGACGCCGGCGAGCTCAGGGTCTACGGCGACAAGTGCCTGGACGCCGCCGGCACCGGTAACGGTGCCAAGGTCCAGATCTACAGCTGTTGGGGTGGCGACAACCAGAAGTGGCGCCTCAACTCCGACGGATCCATCGTCGGCGTCCAGTCCGGCCTCTGCCTCGACGCCGTCGGGGCCGGCACCGCCAACGGCACCCTGATTCAGCTCTACTCCTGTTCGAACGGCAGCAACCAGCGCTGGACCCGCGCCTGACAAGGCCTGCCAGCGACGAAAGGGCGAATCGGTGACGGCCTACGGCGCGGCTCCCCCCCGCCCCACCACGAGGTCGTCGCTGATGGTCACGAGGGTCGCCGCCATCACGGCGGCGACCCTCGTGACCGGCTTGCCCGCGCTGGCATGACCACCGCTCCAGCCCGAGACTTCCCACTCGCTGATGTTACGGTCCGTGACCGCGGGACGCCTGCTCTTCCAGCGCCACATGGACGGTATCTATGGGGTGCCGTGACTCGGATCATCGTTGTGTTCGGCAGCGGGTGTGGCGCCAACCTCCGGTACGGGTGTCCTCGGTCGGATTACAGGATCTCGGTGGGTACCTGATGGCGGGCCAGCAGGTTGGTCAGTGGTTTGGTCTCTTCTTCGGGCACGGCCAGGGTGGCGAAGCGTCGGGCGCGGGTGACGGCGACGTACCAGACACGCAGCAGCTCGTCGGTTGTTGGGTTGCCGGTGGTCCAGCGGTGGACGCTCCCGGGATCGGGCAGGAGAAGCAGGACGGCGTCGGCTTCGTCGCCTTTGAGTTGGTAGATGTTGTTGGTGCGCACCCCGGTGGTCACCGTGGGTTTGATCGTCACCGGTTGTCCGGCCAGGCGTCCTCTGGTGCCTTCCGGGGCGGCGCCGGGCAGAGGAGGCCATGCTTTCATCGCCCGCCACTGAGCTGCCCCGAGTTTCGTAGAGTCCGGTGATCTTGTTTCAGGCGGACTGCGGGGCGGCTTCCTGTTGTCGCCACCAGTCGCGTTCGTACTCGGCGGGTGGTACGTAGTCGAGGGTGGAGTGGAGCCGTTCCTCGTTGTACCACGTAACCCACTGGAAGATCGCCCGCTCGACCTGGCCGATGTCCTGCCAAGGGCCTTGCATCTCGATCAGCTCGGCCTTGAAGGTGCCGTTCAGAGCCTCGGCCAGTGCTTGTTCGTCGACGATCCCGCCCCGGGCGGTGTTCAGCAGGATCGCCCCGGGCCGCATCAGCGCCAGTTCCGCCCGGCCGATCATCCCGCGGGTTTGTTCGGTGAGGGGGAGATGCACCGATACCACGTCACTGGTGGCCAGAAGGGCCTCAAGGGACGCGACCTGGCGCACCACCCCCTTCGCCGGTGCCGGGCGGCGGGAGAAGCCCTGGACGGCCATGCCCAGGGCGGCTGCCCGGCCGGCCAGGGCCGATCCGATCCGACCCAGTCCGGCGATGCCCAGGGTCAGTTCCGGCAGCTCGACCGCGGGAGCGGCCGGGGTGCTCCAGCGGCCGTCGTGCGCGGCCTCGTTGTGTGCCGACAGGTTCCGGGTCAGGGCGAGCAGCTGGGCCAGGGCGAACTCCGCGACCGCGTTCGCGTTGGAGCCCGGGGTGTGGGTGACCGCCACGCCGTGGCGGTCGGCGGCGGCCAGGTCCACGTGGTCGGTGCCCGCCCCGGCCCGCCCGATCACCCTCAGCCGGCTGGCCACCGCCGGGCCGGTCGCCGCCGCCAGGAAGGCGGCGCGCAGCGGGACACCGGCCCGGGACTTGAGCGCGTGGTAACCGAGCCCGTCGCGGACGGTCTCGGCGACAAGCACCGACTCGTCGAAGGCGTCGAAGTCGGCGAAGGCCACCCGGCCCGCCCACGCCGCCCGCACGCCCGCCGGGTCGGTCACCCGCCGGAGGTTCAGCGTGACGGCCAGACCGTGCCCGAGCAGACGCTCCAGCTCACGGTCGAGCAGCTCCCCGGGAGCCGCGTCCAGCAGCAGCACTCGCATCCGCCCCATGG
>NZ_PGSG01000054.1 GCF_002843305.1 Streptomyces barkulensis | reverse complement strand
CTGCCGAGGTCTACGCCCGCATCACCGACCGCAGGCGTGACCACCTGCACAAGCTCACCACTCGGCTCGTTCGTGAAAACCAAACGATCGTGATCGAGGACCTCACCGTCCGGAACATGGTGAAGAACCGGAGCCTGGCCCGCGCCATCAGCGACGCGGCCTGGTCGGAATTCCGGAGCATGCTGGAGTACAAGGCCCAGTGGTACGGCCGCGAGGTGATCGCGATCGACCGATGGTTCCCCTCCTCCAGGCTGTGCTCGACCTGCGGCACCTTGCAGGACAAGATGCCGCTGAACGTCCGCACCTGGACGTGCGACTGCGGGACGGCCCACGACCGGGACGTGAACGCGGCGAAGAACATCCTGGCCGTCGGGCTGACGGCGTCTGTCTGTGGAGCTGGTGTAAGACCTCAACGGAGTACTCCGGGCGGGCAGTCGGCGATGAAGCAGAAAACCCCACGGCGCGAGCCGTAGGAATCCCCCTCCTTCAGGAGGGGGAGGAAGTCAAGGCAGTCCTCCACGGTCGTCGTCCTGCGGCGAGATGACCTGCAGACGTTCCAGCAGGTAGAGGAAGGCGTCCGGCATCGGCGCCGCTCCGCACTCGTGCCGCACCCGGGGCCAGTCGACCTTCTCCCGCAGGGCCCGCGCGATCGGCAGCACGGCGCCGAAGTCGCAGTGGTGCTCGGTGAAGGCGTTCAGCAGGCCGGCGAGCAGGTCGGTCACCGGCAGCACGGGCATGCGGACCGACTCCACGGGCAGCTCCTCGGCCCGTCCCAGCAGTTCGCGGGTCACCGGCTGCCGCGCCAGCTCGAAGATCAGGTCGATGTCCTGGCCCATGCACCGGGCCTTGAGCAGCCAGTCCTCCGGCGGGGTGTACACCTCCAGCCCGGCGTCGCGGAGCGTGGCGGCCACCGCGCCGGCGTCCTCGGGCAGGACGCAGAAGTCGGCGTCGTGCTGGAGGTTCCCCGGGCCGCCGTGGGCGTAGACGGCGACGCTGCCCGCCAGGGCGAAGGGGTGTCCGGCGCCCTTCAGCAGGGAGGCCACCTGTTTGGTGGCCTCCAGAATGGCCTGGGTGAGGTCGGGGGGCAGCTCCTCGAGCCCCGCGTCGGCGTCCAGACGGCCCTGCCCGCCGTCCTGCCCGCCCTCCTGTCCGCCGGGTCCGCCGGGTCCGCCGTCCGGTCCGGTCGCCGGGCGCGGGGCGGCCGGCGCGTTCCGCTCGGCCGGTGCCGCCTCGCCCGGATGCTCGGTCACAGTCACTCCGCTCTCCAGGTCGTCTCGTCGTTCCCCGCCGGGTGCCGGCCTCCTCGGCCGTACGGCCGAGGAGGCCGGGGGCGTCCACGAGAGCACCGGTACCCGCCGTCGTCCGATCGATACCGGCCGATACCGGCCGATACCGGGCGCCCCGGCGCGGGCGGACGGACGGGGCGGGCGTTCCCGCCGGCGGAACGGAGCGGACGCGCCCGTGGAAGCGCGCCACGGGAAAGGGCGGACGGGGCCGCCCGCTTGTCCGGCGCGGAGTCAAGTCCCTGCCATGCCTGGGGAGTTTCGGGGAACAACCCCACCTGACGGAGTCTCCCGCCGCCGACGGAGGTGCACGCAGATGGCACGCCCCGACAGATCCACGGTCTCCCCGAGATGGATCACCCTGCTCCTCCTGGTGGTCCTCCTGCCGGCCGGAGTGCTGCTGGCCGGGCAGCTCCGCCTCCTGCCGGAACTGAGGAACCCGTTCGCCACCGAGACCGAGGACCGCACCGGTCCCGCGGTGCTGAAGTCCCTCAGGGACATGAGCCGCTACGAGGGCGCCTCCGGCACCTTCCAGGTCGTCGTCGACCTGGACAAGGACGCGAAGTTCCTGCCGGACGCGGTACGCGGCAGCCGGACGCTGTTCGTCGGCACGGGCAGCGTCGGCGCGTACGTGGACCTCGGCGGTCTCGGTGAGGAGGCCGTCACGGTCACCGACGACCGCAGGAGCGCCACGGTGCGGCTGCCGCACGCCCGGCTGGAGAAGCCCGCGCTGGACGTCGAGCGCTCGTACGCCGTGACCAAGGAGCGCGGCCTGCTCGACCGGCTCGGCGACCTCTTCTCCGACAATCCGGGCGACGAGCGGGAGGTTCATCGGCTCGCGGTCGAGCACATCGGCGAGGCCGCGGAGGAGAGCGGGCTGGCGAAGCGGGCCGAGGCGAACACCGAGGACATGCTGGAGAACCTGCTGCGCTCCCTGGGATTCGAGCGGGTCTCGGTGACCTTCGGAGAGGAGGACGGCGGGCGCGGCTGAACGCGGGCGCCGCCGGGCCCCGACCGGTGAACACCGTCCGGCACGGGGTCGGCACGGGGCCGATGCGGGCCGATGCGGGGCCGGCCCGGAAAGCCGTCCGGCCGGGGATGCCTGCTCCGTTCCCTCCGGGGCGCGGTCCCGCTATCGTACCGACCGGCTGGGAGGCGGCTCCCGTACGGCTGGCCCGCCGTACGGCCCGGCGACAGGCGGCGGACCGCCCGACGGCCGCGGAAGCCGACCGCCCCGGCCCCGGCCGGGCCCCGCCGAGGAGGAACACATGCCACGTGCCCTGTCCAACGGGATGGAACTGGAGTACGACACCTTCGGCGACCCGGACGGGCCGGTACTGCTGCTCATCATGGGCCTCGGCACCCAGATGACCGCCTGGCACCCGAACTTCTGCGGGATGCTCGCCGACCGGGGCTTCCACGTCGTCCGCTACGACAACCGCGACTGCGGCCTGTCCACCTTCCTGGACGACTGCCCGCCCCCGGACATCAGAGCCGTCCTGGCGGGCGACACCTCCACAGCCCCCTACCGCATCGCCGACATGGCCCGGGACGCCGCGGGTCTGCTCGACGCCCTGGAGATCGACGCCGCGCACGTCGTCGGAGCCTCGATGGGCGGCATGATCGCCCAGCAGTTCGCGATCGACCACCCCTCGCGGGTGCGCTCGCTGTGCTCGATCATGTCCACCACCGGGGACCGCTCCGTCGGCCGGGGCACCCCCGAGGCGCTGGCCGCGCTGGCGGCACCGCCGCCCCGCGACCGGCGGGAGGCGGGGGAGCGGGGGGTGCGCTCGTTCTCCGTCCTCGGATCGCCCGGCTACCCGACCGCCCCCGAGGAACTGCGCGAGCGCGCCGAGGCCGCCTACGACCGGTCCCCCCGGTCCGACGGCTTCGCGCGCCAGTACGCCGCGATCCTGGCCTCGCCCGATCGTACGCCGCACCTGCGGGCCGTCACCGCTCCGACGCTGGTCGTCCACGGCGCAGACGACTCCCTCATCGACCGCGGCGGCGGCGAGGCGACGGCGGCGGCGATCCCCGGCGCCGAACTCCTGGTGATCCCCGGCATGGGGCACGACCTGCCCGAACAGCTCTGGCCGCTCCTGACCGACGCCATCGCCCGCAACGCCGCCCGCGCGGACGACCGCGTCACCGCCCCCGGCACTCCCGCCTCCTCCGCGACCGCCTCCGCGACCGCCTCCGCGACCGCCTCCGCGGCCTCCCCGGGCCCCGGAGCGGACGGTCCCGGGCTCGGTGGCTGAAGCCGCTCACGCTCCCTCCGGACCACCCGCGCGGTCGGGGCTTGACCCTGACACCGTGTGAGGCCCTGGAGTAGGGAGCGTCATGTTCACCATCGGAGACTTCGCCAGGCACGGCCGTGTGTCGGTCCGCATGCTGCGGCACTACGACGCGATCGGACTGCTGCGCCCCGCCCGGACCGATCCGGTCAGCGGTTACCGCTTCTACGAGGCGGGACAGCTCGCCCGGCTCAACCGCGTCATCGCACTGAAGGACCTCGGCTTCACCCTCGAACAGGTGAGGACGATCCTCGACGAGCGCCCGGGCACCGAGGAACTGCGCGGGATGCTCGGACTGCGGCGGGCGGAGCTGGAGGAGGCGGTGGCGGCCGCCACCGCGCGGCTGGCCCGGGTCGAGGCGAGGCTCCGGACCATCGAGAGCGAGGGACACATGCCCACCGAGGACATCGTGGTCAAGAGCATTCCGCCGGTGCGGGTGGCCGAGCTGACCGGCATCGCCGACAGCTTCGGGCCCGAGCACATCGGGCCGGTCATCCAGCCGCTGTACGAAGAACTGTGCGGCCTGCTGGAGCGGGCCGGAGTGGAGCCGGCCGGACCGGGCATCGCCTGGTACGAGGACGCACCCGGCGGGGGCGGCGCGGTCGTCGTCCACGCCGGCATCACGGTCGTGGCCGGGACCGGGGCCGGGGCGGAGGACGGCTTCGAGACCGTGGACCTGCCCGGCATCGAGCAGGCCGCCACCGTCGTCCACCGCGGCCCCATGGACCGCGTCATGCCCACCGCCCAGGCCCTGGCCCGCTGGATCGACACCAGCGGCCACCGCTCGGCCGGCTACGCGCGGGAGCTGTACCTGGAGTGCCCGCAGGACAGGGAGAAGTGGGTGACCGAGCTCCAGGAGCCGATCACACGGGCCTGACCCCCGTAAGACGCCGGTGCCCGCTCCCGCCCCGCCGCCGGGGCGGGAGCGGACACCGGCCCGCCCCGCGCGCCGGTCAGGGCCAGGAGGTCTCGCTGCGCGGCACCACGACCACCTCGGGCATCACGCTGCCCTCGGGGACCGCCAGCGCGCAGACGACCGCGTCCGCCACGATGTCGGGGCTCTGCAGCTTGGAGGTGTCCGCGTCGGGGAAACGCTCCGTCACGAACGGGGTCTCCATACCCCCCGCGATCACCCCGGTGATCCCGATGCCGACGCAGTCGCGCTGCGCCTCCTTGAAGAGGGTGTGGGTGAAGGCGCGCAGCCCCGACTTGCCGGCCGAGTACGGGCCGGCCTCGGTCCAGGTGCGGTTGGACGCGGTGGACAGGATGTTGACGATGTGTCCGCCGCCGCGTGCGACCATGCGCCGGTAGGTCTCCAGGCACATGTACATCGGTCCCAGCAGGTTGGTGGAGACCACCCGGGTGACCTCCTCGGCGGACAGGTGCTCGATCGGTTTGGAGACGTCCACGGCGGCGTTGTTGACCAGGACGTCCAGGGGCCAGGACGCCTCGTCCAGCCCCCGGAAGGCCGTCCCGACCGCCTCCGGATCGCGGACGTCCACCTCCAGGAAGCGGACGTCCGCGCCCTCCTCCTCGCTGAGCCGGGCGCAGAACTTCTCGCCCTCCTCACGGCGCACGTCCACCACCCGCACGGCGGCCCCGGCCCGTGCGAGACGGCGGGTGATGGACGCGCCCAGACCGCGGGCGCCGCCCGTCACCAGCGCGTTCCTGCCCTCCAGATCCAGCCGTACCGCTCCGCCCACGGTGCTGCCTCCTCACTCGGCCGCTGCGGCCGCTGTGGCGTCCGCGCCGGAGTGCCCCCCGGGCGGAGGCCGAAACGGCCACCGCCCGCCCGGCGGCGGACGGACACCGCCCGTTTCACCCGGACGGAGTACCGCCGGGCGGGGCCGCCGCGCAGGCGGCCGTGCGGTGGGGCGATGAGTTCCGCCCGTCCGGCCGGTCTGCCCCGGTGACCCCGTACGCCCCCCGACGTCCAGGAGGCACGGTCTTGGCGGCTCATGAGGAAGCACGGACACCCGGCCGGAGGGCGGCCTCGCTCGTACTGGCCGCCGACGGCCCGGTCACCCGCGCCGGCATACCGCGGCTGTGCGAGCGGCTGCACCGCGTGCTGAGCCGCTCCCGGACGGACCCGGTCGTCGTGGACGCCGGGGAGTTCTGCGCGGCGGACATGGTCACCGTCGAGGCGCTGGCCCGGATGCAGCTCACCGCCCGCCGCCTGGGCCGCCGGATACGGCTGGGCGAAGCCGACGACGAGCTGCTGCGCCTCATCGCCTGGGCGGGGCTGGACGGGGCGGTGCCCACCGCCGGAGCGGTCCCCGGCGCGGTGCCGTGCCGGGGGCCCTCAGCGGGCGGCGAGGCGCTCGGGCAGCCCGAACAGGGGGAACAGCCGCGCGGTGTCCAGAAAGGCGTTGAGCGCGGTGACCCGGCCGCCGGACACCTCCACGACCTGCAGTGCCCAGGGGGAGAAGCCGCCGTCCGGATCCGGCCGGTACTGCCCGAACGCCTGGCAGCCGTTCGCCGTGACCGGAATCAGGCGTGACCCCCGGCAGCCCGCGCCGTGCCCGGTGAGCCACGCCCGTATGTCGGCATGGCCGCGCAGCCACAGTTCGTAGGGCGGCATCGACAGCGTCGCGTCGTCGTGCAGCACCGCGGTGAGGGCGTCGAGATCGTAGGACTCGAAGGCGCTGACGTAGCGGGCGAGGAGCGCACGCTGCTCCTCGTCCATCGAGTCCGTGCTCCCGCGGGCGGCGATCCCGCCGGCGGTGATCCCGGCGGAGGCGAGCGTGGCGCGAGCGCGCTGGAGAGCGCTGTTGACCGACGCGACCGTGGTACCCAGCAGCTCGGCGGCCTCGCTCGCCCGCCAGGCGAGCACCTCGCGCAGGATCAGCACCGCACGCTGCCGGGGCGGCAGGTGCTGGAGGGCCGCGACGAAGGCCAGCCGGACCGACTCCCGTGTCACGGCCGTCTCGGCCGGATCGCCGCCGGGCAGTATCCGGCCGCTCGGCATCGGCTCCACCCAGGCGGTCTCCGGGAGGGCGGGCCCGGGCGGGTTCTCCGCCCCCGAGGGGGAGGACAGATCCATGGGGCGGGCGCGCCGCCGGCTGCCTCCGAGCATGTCCAGGCACACGTTGGTGGCGATGCGGTACAGCCACGACCGCAGCGAGGAGCGCCCTTCGAAGCGGTCCAGGGCGCGCCAGGCGCGGACCATCGTCTCCTGTACGGCGTCCTCCGCCTCGAAGGCCGACCCCAGCATCCGGTAGCAGTAGCCCGTCAGCTCCACCCGGTGCCGCTCCAGCCGCAACTCCGCACGCTCCGGCTCCGCGGACTCGCGCGTGGCCGCGCCTTTCGTGCTGCCCGCCGTGGCGACGTCACTCATCGGGGCCCCCTGTGACCCTCGTCCTCGTCCGGCCCTCCGCCCGGTGGCAGGGGCACGGCGCACATTTCCGGACCGGCCCGCCGAGGCTTCGGCCGGCCGCTTCCCAGCAAACCACCGGGCACTGACAATCGCGCCCCGGCACGGACCGGGCCCGGACCGGGCGTGCTCAGACCTCCGCCCGCCCGGTGCCGGGACCACGGCGGCGGCGAGGACGGCGGGGCAGCCGGAAACGGCGCTTGAGCTCGTACAGCACCGGGTGCCGGTCCCGTTCCTCACGGGTGTAGCGGTCCAGCTCCTCCGCCAGGCGCGTCGAGCGCTTCTCCACGTCCAGCTCGTCCAGCACCCGGTCGAACTCCGACAGCAGAGCCCCCAGCAGGTGCCACTGGCGCGGATGCTCCTGGACGCGGGCGAGGAGCAGGTGCGCGACCCGCTCGCGCCCCGCGCGCCCGGCCTCCATCTCGGCCGCCAGCCGGTCCTCCGCCTCCTCGGAACTGGCGCTTTCGGCGCTGGTGACCAGGACGGCGAAGCTCTGCACCGCTCCGGCGACGTTGCCGAACAGGTCCTCCACGGCCTCGGCCACCTCGTGCGGGAACAGCGGTTCCTCCTCACGCTCCCTGGCCAGGTCGGTGAGGGTCCGCGACATCGCGCGCATCACGGTGGTGCAGATCTCCAGCGTGTCCAGGCCCGTCCGCAGCACGACCCGGGACAGCAGCGCCTCCTTGACCCGGGGGTTCAGGCGCAGGCTCTCCTCGGCCTGCACGAGTGAGGCGTCGACCTGAGCGATGTCGTTGTCCAGCCGCCGTGCCTCGTGGAGGCGGGCGGCCGCCCGGTGCACCGGGGTGGGAGTGCTCAGCTGCTCGCCCATGCGCAGCAGCAGCAGCCGCATCCGGCCGGCCAGGTCCACCAGCGCCTCCTCGGCGGGCTGCACCCACACCGGAGGCACGAAAAGGAAGTTGAACAGCAGGCCGACCGCGGCGCCGATCAGGGTCTCCAGCACCCGGCTCAGGGCCAGGTCCGTGGCGTGGGAGACCCCCAGCACCAGCATGGCGCTGATCGCCACCTCGGGGATGAAGTCGCCGGCCCGCACCAGATGCCCGACGGCCAGGGAGGTGAGGATGAGCAGGCCCAGACTCCACCAGCTCAGGCCCACCAGGGCGCTGAACCCGACGGCCACCGTGACCCCGGCCACCACGGCGTTGACCCGGGTGATGCCCTTGGTGATCGTGGCGAACAGGGTGACCTGGACGACCAGCAGCGCGGTCAGCGGGGCCAGCAGCGGGGCCCGGGCGTCGGTCAGCCAGAGAGCGGCGGAGTAGGCGAGCGTCGCGGCCGCCGTGGAGCGGAGGGCCTGGACGACCGCCGGCTCCCTGCGCCGCCGCACCAGCTCGATCACGGGTACGGGAACTTCAGGCACACTACCGCCCTTCCCTCCCGGGGAAGATCGATACCGTACGTCCTCCCACCGCCCCACCCGGTCGTCCTCCCACCGCCCCACCCGGTCGTCCTCCCACCGCCCCACCCGGTCGTCCTCCCACCGCCCCACCCGGTCGTCCTCCCACCGCCCCACCCGGCCGGGCGGATCACACCCGTCCGCCAGGAGTGCGGAATGTCTGGGAAGGCGGGAACCGGGTAACCGGCAGTGCCGCGGACCGGGCGTACGCGGGCGCGCGATGCCGGTACGGGCAGGACGGGACGCGGCGGTCGGCCGCGCGAGGAGGCGGTGAAGGGCAGTGGGACCACCAGGGACGGCGGGACGATGAGCGGAGCCGACCGGACAGGGGAGCCCGGTGTCCTGCGTGCGGTCTTCGACGGCCTGGGAGCGGGCATCTACGCCACGGACGCCACGGGCCGCCTGATCGCCGCCAACCCCCGGGCCGAGCGGATGGTGGCGCGGCCCGCGGCGCGGATGCTGGGCCACGACATGCACGACCTGCTGCACCGCGACGCGGACGGGAAGCGGATCCCCCGGGAGAACTGCCGGATGCTCCATGTCCTCGCCGACGGCCGCCCCCGCGAGGGGGGCGACGAGTATCTGCTGAGAGGCGACGGCGCCACCCTCCCGGTCATCTGGTCGGCCGCCCCGCTGGAGCTGCCGGGGGAGCCGCCCGGCCTGGTCCTCGCCTTCCACGACTTCAGCGTGCGCAGCGCCGCGGAGCGGCAGACGGCCGCCTACCTCCAGGCGCTGGAGGCCCTGACCACCCGGCTGACCGTGGTGTCGGAGGTCTCCTCCGTGCTGATCTCCAGCCTGGACGTCCCCCGGGTGCTCCGGAAACTGGGCCGGATGCTGGTGCCGGACCTGGCCGACTGGACGGCGGTGGACGTGCTCACCGGGCAGCCGGACGAGGTACGGCGCATCGCCGTGCACAGCGCCGCGGATCCGGCGGCGGGCGGGGAGCTGGAGGGGCTCCTGCCGCCGCTGGCGGAGTCCGCGGGCGCGGGCCTGGTGCGCGCCCTGCGCGGCGCCGGCACGGTCCTGCTGGAGGCCGGTGACCTCGCACGCGAACCCGACAGCCCCCTCACGGCGGCCCACCGGCGGCTGTTCGACCGGCTCGGCGGGCACAGTGCCGTGGTGGTGCCGCTGCACAGCCGCCGCCGGGTCTTCGGCGCCTTCACCGCGGCGCGTACCGGCGACTCGCCCCCGTACACCGAGGACGAGGTGATGATGCTCGCGGACATCGGCCGCCGGGCCGGGCTGGCCATGGACAACGCCCGCCTCTTCGACCAGCAGAGGCACGTCGCCGAGACCATGCAGCGCCAGCTGCTGACCCCGCTGCCCCAGGTGGACCATCTGCAGATGGCCGCCCGCTACCGGCCCGCCCAGGTGGCGGCCGAGATCGGCGGGGACTGGTACGACGCCTTCCTGCTGGAGGACGGCGTCACCACGATGGTCATCGGGGATGTGGTGGGCCACGACCTCCAGGCCGCCGCCCACATGGCCGAGGTCCGCAACATGCTGCGCGCCCTGGCCTGGGACCGCAGGGAGCCCCCCAGCGTGATCATGCGCCGTCTGGACGAGGCGATGACCAACACCAGCGACGCACCCATGGCCACCGTCGTCTTCGCCCGGATCGAGGGCCGCGAGGGCGGACCCTGGAGGCTGCACTGGGTCAACGCCGGGCACCCCCCGCCGCTGCTGGTCGAGCCCGGCGGCGGCACCCGCTTCCTGGAGGCCGGCCACGGCCCGCTGCTGGGCATGAGCGCGACTTTGAACCTGGGGCTGCGCTGGCCCGACGCCTACGAGGACCTGCCGCCGGAGGCGACGGTGGTGTTCTACACCGACGGCCTGGTGGAGAGCCGCACCAGGTCGATCGACACCGGCATGGAACTGCTGTGCCGCCACGCCTCCGCCCTGGCCCGCCACGATCTGGAGGAGTTCTGCGACGAACTGCTGGAGCGCATGGACCCCCGTGGCGACGACGTCGCCCTGCTGGCCCTGCGGCTGCCGCGGTACGGGGAGGGAGCCCCCGGAGACCGCACCCCGCCGCCGTCGCGCGGCGAACCGGCGCACAGCCCGGCGGACCCCTCCAGGTCGGCCCCGGGGGCCGAGGCGCTGGACGCGGAGGAGGTCTTCACACAGGCGCCCCACGGCGTCGACAGGCCGCCGCTGTCCTGAGGACCGCTGTCCCGGCGATCCCCGGGCCCCGGGCCCCGGCCCCCTCGGCCGTACGCCGACCGCCCGCCCTCCGGAGGGAAGACGCCCCCCGGTGCGCATTTCCGCCGCCACCCGGGGTACCGCGTGGCACGGCACGCACGGCCGGGAGCAGGCAGGGAGAGGAAGCACATGGACCGGATCGCCGACATCTGGGGACCCCGCACACCGCATGCCAGGGGAACGGTGTGGCCCGCCCGGGTCGACCGCCATCTGGACAGGGGGGTGGCGGAGGAGGACGTCGAGCGCTGGGTGCGCTCCGCCTGTGTGCTGTGCAGCAACGGCTGCGGCTGCGAGATCGCCGTCAAGGACGGGCGCATGGTCGGGGTGCGCGGGGTGGCGACCGACGTGGTCAACCACGGGCGGCTGGGCCCCAAGGGCCTGTACGGGAGCTGGTCCTGGGCCAACAGCGCCGACCGGCTCACCCGGCCCCTGGTCCGCGAGAACGGACGTCTGGTCGAGACCGACTGGGAGACCGCGATGGGCCGGATCGCGGAGGTCTCCCGGCGGCTGCTGGACGAGAAGGGCCCGCTGTCCCACGGCTTCTACACCTCCGGCCAGCTCTTCCTGGAGGAGTACTACACCCTGGCCGTGATCGGGAAGGCCGGCCTGGGCACCCCCCACATGGACGGCAACACCCGGCTGTGCACGGCCACCAGCGCCGCCGCCTTCAAGGAGTCCTTCGGCACCGACGGGCAGCCCGGCTCCTACACCGACATCGAGCACTGCGACGCCCTCTTCCTCTTCGGCCACAACATGCCCGAGACCCAGACGGTGCTGTGGGCGCGCGTGCTGGACCGCACCCGCGCCGGCGACCCGCCGAAGGTGGTGTGCGTGGACCCGCGCCGCACCAAGGTCGCCGAGGAGGCCGAGCGCACCGGCGGGGTCCACCTCGCGCCCCGGGTCGGCACCAACATGGCCCTGATGAACGGCCTGACCCGGGAGCTCCTCGCAGGCGGCCGGGTGGACGAGGAGTGGGTGGGGCGCCACACCCTGGGCGTGGAGGAACTGCGCGGGACGGTGGAGCCCTACACGCCCGAGGAGACCGCCCGGATCTGCGGAGTGGACGCCGAGGACGTACGGCGAGCGGCACGGATCTTCGGGGAGAGCGAGCGGGTGCTGTCCACCGTGCTGCAGGGCTTCTACCAGTCGCACCAGGCCACCGCCGCCGCCGTGGCCGTGCACAACCTGCACCTGCTGCGCGGCATGATCGGCCGCCCGGGTGCCGGCGTCCTCCAGATGAACGGCCAGCCCACCGCCCAGAACACCCGAGAGTGCGGCGCCGACGGAGATCTGCCCGGCTTCCGCAACTGGAGCAACCCCGCGCACGTCCGCGAGCTGGCGAAGCTGTGGAACGTCGACGAGATGACGATTCCGCACTGGGCCCCGCCCACCCACGCCATGCAGATCTTCCGCTACGCCGAGCAGGGCTCCGTCGGACTGCTGTGGATCTCGGCCACCAACCCGGTGGTCTCCATGCCCGAGTCGTCCCGCGCCCGGAGGATCCTCGGCGGCGAGAAGTGCTTCACGGTCGTCCAGGACCTCTTCCTCACCGAGACCGCCGAACTGGCCGACGTGGTGCTGCCCGCGGCCGGCTGGGGCGAGAAGACCGGCTGCTACACCAACGCGAGCCGCACCGTGCACCTGTCGGAGAAGGCCGTCGAACCGCCCGGCGAGGCCAGGAGCGACCTGGACATCTTCCTGATGTACGCCGACGCCATGGACTTCCGCGACTCCGACGGCGCCCCGCTGGTCAAGTGGCGCACCCCCGAGGAGGCGTTCGACGCCTGGCGCGAGTGCAGCCGCGGCCGCCCCTGCGACTACAGCGGCCTGTCCTACGGCAAACTGCGCGGCCCCACCGGCATCCCCTGGCCCTGCACCGAGGAGCACCCCGACGGCACCGACCGGCTGTACGCGGACGGCGTGTTCAACACCGATCCCGAGTTCTGCGAGACCTACGGCCACGACCTGCTCACCGGCGGCACGGTGACCCCCGTCGAGTACCGGGCCAAGGCCCCGGCGGGGCGCGCCTTCCTCAAGGGCGCGGCCTATGTGCCGCCCCACGAGGAGCCCGGCGAGGAGTACCCGCTGCTGTACACCACCGGGCGCACCGCCTACCACTTCCACACCCGCACCAAGACCGGCCGCTCCCGCGAGCTGAACCGGGCCGCGCCCGATGCCTGGGCGGAGCTGTCCGCCCCCGACGCGCGGCGGCTGGGGATCGCCGAGGGCGACCGGGTGCGGGTGGAGTCGCCGCGCGGGGCGATCGAGGTACGCGCCCGCATCGGGCATGTGCGGGAGGGCACGGTGTTCGCGCCCTTCCACTACGGCCGCTGGGACCCGGAGGAGGTGTCGTTCGACGGCGCGCCCCGGCAGGCCAACGAACTGACCATGACCATCTGGGACCCGGTGTCCAAGCAGCCGTACTTCAAGACGGCCGCCTGCCGGGTGACCAAGGTCGCCGACGGCGACGGCCCCGCCCCCGCGCCCACCACGACCGCCTCCGGGCCGGCGGACGGTGCCGTACCGCCCACCCGGGGCGGGCCGGAGGCGGACACCGCCGCCGAGCCCGCCCCCACCCCCGACTACCCGGGCGACCCCGCCACCGTCCCCGAGAACCCCGGCCACATCGCCGAGGCCGCCGCCCCAGGGAGGTCCTGATGCCCCGTCTGGCCGTCTACGTCGGTCTGCTCCACCGCAGCGAGCAGACCCTCGCCGAGGCCCTGCGCACCGTGGGGGAGGGGCACGCCGCGGAGGCCGACGTGTACCACGTCTGCGACACCCTGGCGAAGATGAGCGAGGAGCACGTCCGCCGTCTGGAGCCCATCGCCCGCCGCTACGGCGAGCAGGCCGCCGGCGAGGACGTCGAGGAGCCCGAGCGGCTGCACGCCGAAGGGCTCGCCGGGGTCCGCGAGGGCCCCGTCGGACTGCTGCGCGACCTCCAGGACCTGTACGTGCTGGGCACTCTCGTCCAGACGACCTGGACGGCCGTCGCCCAGGCGGCCCAGGGGGCGCGCGACCGCGAGCTGCTGGAACTCGCCCACCGCTGCGAGGGCGAGACGGGCCGTCAGCTGTCCTGGCTCAACACCCGGCTGAAGGCGGCGGCACCCCAGGCGCTGCTGGTCGCCGGCTGACCGGGAGCCGACCGTACCCGTTCCGCCCCGCCCGTCCCGGCCGGCTCCGCGCCGGCCGGGACGGGCGGCTCTCCGCCCGAGGGACGGCGGATCACGGGGGCGGGGAGTGGAGTTCGCGGTCGAGCGCGGCCTGCGCCGCGGCGATGTACGCCGAGGCGCGGGGCAGCTCGCGGAAGGCGTCGGCCATGGCCTCCAGCACCGTGGACAGGGCGTCGACGGGCAGGCTCCGGGCGGTCATGATCCGGCCCGTCCACGCGGTGAAGCCCTCGAACAGGCCCGGATCGTCGACGTAGAGGGCGGCCACCAGGTACTCCACCACGCGGTGGAGGTCCTCGACGGTGTACTCCCACTGAGGTCCGGCGTACTCCCGCAGCTGCGGGAACCGTTCGGGCAGCACCGCCATCACCTCGTCGACGAGCCGCCCGCGGGCCTCGTCGACCAGGGCGTGCTCACGGTCGGCCAGATGCGGCAGCGCCTCCTCGGCGGTCGGGGGCAACTCGGACGGGGGCGCGATGCCCGCCGCGAGGCGCTCGGCCGCGCCGCGGGCACTGCCGGCCCAGGCGTCGGCGCCCAGCAGACGGGCGTAGCGGCCGTCCGGGCCGAACCCGGCGCCCCCCGCCAGCACGGGCACGCCGGCGGCCCGGCAGGCGGTGACGGCCGTGTGGGCGACGGGCAGCCGTACGGGCAGGGAGCACGACAGGGCCACCGCGTCCGGGCCGGTGGAGTGCAGATGGGGCACCAGCTGCCGGGTGGACACATGGGCTCCGAGGAAGTCCACCTGCCAGCCGCGCAGCCGCAGCACCTCGGCGACCAGCCGGGCGGGCAGCGTGTGCCACTCGCCGTCGGCGCAGGCCACGACGGTCCGGCCGAGCCGGGCGGGGACCTGCGCCGCCGGATGGTCCGCGACCGCGGTGACGGCGCGGTCGCTGACGGCGGTGGCCGCGTGCTCCTGCGCGACGGTGAGCCGGTTCTCCGCCCAGCGCACGCCGACCCGCCGCTGTGCGGGCGCGATGATCTCCAGCAGGACATCCTCGGGCGCGAAGCCCCGGTCCAGCGCCTCGGTGACCTGGTCGACGGCCCGGCGCTCGTCCGCGTTCTCCAGCGCCGCCCAGAAGTCCTCCATCCGGCCCCCGAGGGACTCCGGCCCCGGGCTCACCGGGCGTCTCCGGCACGGACGGTCCCGCCCACCGCGCTCAGCGGGGTGCGGTGGGCCGCGGTGACGGCCACCAGCGCGATGTCGTCGTGCTCCCGGCCCGCCAGCCACTCGGAGGTGAGCATCCCGACGCGCTCGACGACGGCCTGGGCGTGCAGGCCCGCGCAGGAGCCCAGCGCGTCGGCCAGGCGTTCCTCCCCGAACATCTCGCCGTAGGGCCCGCCCCTGGCCTCGGTGACGCCGTCGGAGTACAGCAGGCAGGTGTCCCCGGGCAGCAGGGTGGTGGAGCAGGTGGTCGCGGTCGCCTCCGGCAGCACGCCGATCAGGGTGCCCGAGGTGCGGGCGGCCTCCACACTCCCGTCGCGCCGCAGGAGCAGCGGCGGCGGATGCCCGGCCGAGGTCAGCCGCAGGCCGACCCGGCCGGTGCCGGGGTCCGGGGCGCCGAACGAGGCGAGCACCAGGGTGACGAACCGGTTCTGGGGGCCGCTCAGCAGCGCGCGGTTGAGCAGGTCCAGCAGCCGTACGTGGTCGGTCTCGACCAGCCGCAGCGCCGCGAGCGTGTTGCGGATCTTCCCCGTCAGAACGGCCGCCTCCGGGCCCTTGCCGGCCACGTCGCCGAGCACGACGTCGGTCTCCCGGCCGGGCCCGTCGGCCGGATGCACGTCGTAGAAGTCGCCGCCGACGCTCTGGGCGCTCTGGGCGGGGCGGTAGGCACCGGCCAGTTCCACGCCCTCCGGATGCGGCAGCGCGGGCGGCAGCAGCTCACGCTGGAGCACGGCGACGGTGGCGACCTGCTCCGCGTAGAGCGCGGCGGCCGAGATCGCCGCACCGGCGCGGGCGGCGAAGATCCGGGTCACCGTGTCGTCCTCCGGTCCGGCGTCCTCGCTCCCGGCACGGCGCAGCAGCACCATCGCCCCGGCGATCTCGCCGCTGCCCGGCAGCGGGACGACCACCGGCGAGGCCGGGCGGCCGAACCCCTCGGGCAGCAGCCACGCGGGGATCAGGCCGGGATCGACCGACCGGAAGGACACCGGCGGGAAGCCCTCCAGCGCCTCGGCCAGCCCGGGCATCTCCTCCGGGGAGGCGGACAGGGTCTCCTCCTCCAGCCGCCCGTCGAAGACCGCCCGGGTCACCTCCGGGCGGCGGTCCCGCGACAGGCGGACCACGACGGCGGCGTCGGCGAGGTGGCCGGCAGCCAGCCGGGCGGTCGTCACCACGCACCTGCGCGGGTTGAGCGAGGACTGGAGCCGGGCGGAGGCCCGGGCCAGGAAGGCGGTGCTCTCCCGTTCCGACCGCAGCGACCGCTCGGCGTCCTCCCGGCCGGTGATGTCCGACAGCCACCAGGCGGTGTGCCCGTCCGGCAGGGGGGCGGCGTACGCGGTGAAGGCGCGCCCCTGGAGGGACCCGTGCGCCGTCGCTCCCGCCGCCTTGGCCGTCTCTTCCGTCTCATCCGCCTCGGCCGACCCGGCCGACCCGGTGTCCGGTCCGCCGTGTCCGCCGTGTACGGCGGCGACCAGCCAGCCGGGCGCCACGCCGGTGTCCAGCGGGATCCCGGGGGCGAGGCCGGGCAGCAGAGCACGAGCGGCGGCGTTCACCAGCGACACCCGCCCCCGCCGGTCCACCGCGACGACCGGCTCCGGCGCCGTCTCGACCGCGGGCCCGGCCAGGACGCTGTGGTGCGGGGCGGCGGGCCCGTCACCGCCACCGGTGCGGGCGTGCGCGTCCCCGAAGACGCCTGGAGAACGAGGAGGGTTTCTCACGGAAGAACAGGGGCACAGCACCCGGGGTGCTCCGCCCGATCCCCCCTTCGACGGTCGGCACGGATGGACGGTTGCTCTCTGCCAAGATTCTCGCGGAGAGGGTGAGGGGCGCAAACCAGTCCCTTCGCGCTCCCGCGTGCCGGCCCGCGCGGGCCCCGACCGCCTCCACCCTCCTCCCGTACCCCCGGGCCGGAGCCTCACCCCGGCTCCCGGGCGCGTGGGTCGCGGTCCGAGGCGGGCCACACGTACGGCAGGTCGTCCGGCACGCCGGGGAACAGGGGCGCGTAGTGGTCGGGGTCCTTGCGTACCAGGGAGGAGCGGTGGCTGCGGTGGAAGGAGGGCTCGCCCAGCCAGGGCGGCAGCTCGCCGGCCGCCTCCAGCTCCTCCTGGGAGCGGGGGACGGCGATGCCGGTCGCATGCCGCAGATCGGTCAGCATCGTGGCCTCACAGGTGTCGGCACGCCCCGCCAGCCGCCAGTGGCGGCAGATCTCCATGCCGTAGCGGACCAGCGCCTCCTCGTACCCCGTCCACATGCGCACGGCCGGGTGCCGGGCCCAGCCGTAACCGGGGACGGTCAGGGCGCGCAGCACCTGCAGGGCCTCCACCCGCTGCTTCCCCAGCCGCCGTGCGTCGAGCACACGGGCGGTACCGGCGAAGTCGGCGAGCGGCAGGAACGTCTGCACGGTGTCCCGTCCATCCCCTTCCTCCCCCCTCGGTGCGGACTGCGATCATCGCAGTGCGCACCGCGCGCCGCAGTCCGGAGGCGGCCGTCCGGGTGCCCGGTCGGCCGCCTCCCCGAGTAGGGCCCGGGGCACGCCCGGGGCGCCGCCGGGTCACCCCTCGCGGGCGTCGACGACGCGGCGGATCTTGCCCACCGAGCGCTCCAGGGTCTCCGGATCGACCACGTCGACGTCGACGGTGATGCCGACACCGTCCTTGACGCCCTGGGCGACGGCCGCCGCCGCGGCCGCGCGCCGCTCGGGCCCGGCGCCCGGGCGGGCCTCGACGCGCACGGTCATGTGGTCCATCCGGCCCCGGCGGGTGAGCCGTATCTGGAAGTGCGGCGCGACGCCGGGGACCCGCAGCAGGATTTCCTCGATCTGGGTGGGGAAGACATTGACACCGCGCAGGATGATCATGTCGTCGCAGCGGCCGGTGACCTTCTCCATGCGGCGGAAGGCCGGGCGCGCGGTGCCCGGCAGCAGCCGGGTCAGATCGCGGGTGCGGTAGCGGACGACCGGCAGGGCCTGTTTGGTCAGCGAGGTGAACACCAGCTCCCCCTCCTCGCCGTCGGGCAGCACCTCACCGGTGATCGGGTCCACGACCTCCGGGTAGAAGTGGTCCTCCCAGATGTGCAGCCCGTCCTTGGTCTCCACGCACTCCTGCGCGACGCCGGGTCCCATCACCTCCGACAGCCCGTAGATGTCCACCGCGTGCAGCCCGGCACGCTCCTCGATCTCGCGGCGCATTCCCTCCGTCCACGGCTCGGCGCCGAAGATCCCGACCTCCAGGGAGGAGTCGCGCGGATCGACGCCCTGCCGCTCGAACTCGTCGAGGAGGGCGAGCATGTAGGAGGGCGTCACCATGATGATCTCGGGCCGGAGGTCCAGGATCAGCCGCACCTGCCGGGCCGTCATCCCGCCGGAGGCCGGGATGACGGTGCAGCCCGCCCGCTCGGCCCCGTAGTGCGCGCCGAGCCCGCCGGTGAACAGTCCGTAGCCGTAGGCGATGTGCACCCTGTGCCCGGGACGGCCGCCGGCGGCCCGGATGGAGCGGGCGACGACGTCCGCCCACACCTCCAGGTCGTCCTCGGTGTAACCGACCACGGTGGGGCGCCCGGTGGTGCCGCTGGAGGCGTGCAGCCTGCGCACCCGCGACATCGGGACGGCGAACATGCCGTAGGGGTAGGTGTCGCGCAGATCGGCCTTGGTGGTGAACGGGAAGCGCGCGAGGTCCGCCGGGGAACGGCAGTCCTCCGGTGTGACGCCCGCCGACTCGAAGGCGCGCCGGTAGTGCTCCACGTTGTCGTACGCGTGCCGCAGGGTGGAGCGGAGCCGGTCGAGCTGGAGGGCGCGCAGCTCCTCGCGGTCCATCCGCTCGGCCGCGTCCAGCGAGGCGAGGGCGGGCGCCTGCCCCGGCCTCGGGGCCGGGGCGAGGGCCGGGCGCGGGGGATGGGCCGGGCCGCCGCTCATGAGGCATCCCTCCCCGCCGGGGCGCCGCGTCCGTCCGCGCCGCGTTCGCCGACGGTGCGGCTGCGGCCGCGGAACTCGGCGATCACCAGGCCGTCCGCCTCCCGCCGGACGGTGACGTCGTAGACGCCGCTGCGGCCGAAGCGGGCGCGCTCCTCGGCGACGGCCAGCAGCACGTCGCCCTCGTGGGCGGGAGCGGTGAAGACGACGTCCGCCCCGGCCGCCACGGTCACCGGGCCGCGGCTGTTGCAGGCGCAGGCGAACGCGGTGTCGGCGAGTGTGAACAGAAAGCCGCCGTGGGCGACGCCGTGGCCGTTCACCATGCGCGCGGTCACCGGCATCCGCACCGCCGCCGAGCCGTCCCCGGCCCGGAGCAGCTCCATGCCCAGGCCCCGGGAGGCCCGGTCGGCGGCGAACATCCGCTGGGCGGGGCCCTGTCCGGCCTCCGTGAGCTGTGTCATGCGCCTCCACCACTCCAGTCGTGGACCGTCATGGGCCTTCCGGGGCCGCCGTGCGGCACCGCGGGTCCGGGTCCGCGCCCCTTGAGCCCGACCGACCATTCGGTTAGCTTTGCGGCGACGTCAGGTAAACCGACACCCGGACCGCCTGTCAAGGGACGGGACGTCCACCGGTACGGTCGCCCTGCCCCCGGCGGACACGGCGGACACGACGGACACGGCGGACACGGCGGACACGGCGGGCACGGCAGCGGACGCGACAGACAAGGGGAGAGCTCATGGCAGCGGCACCGGGAACCGTCGGCGTGGTGGGCGGCGGGCGGATGGGCGCGGGCATCGCGCAGTCCTTCGCGACGGCCGGCTCGGCCGTGGTCGTCGTCGAGAGCGGCGAGGAGGCCGCCGCGGCGGCCCTGGAGCGCGTCGCCACCGGACTGAGCCGGGCCGCCGGGCGCGGCAGGCTGGAGGAGCCCGCCGAGCGGGTCCTGGCCCGTGTCACCACCGTCACCGCAGTGGAAGAACTGCCCGCCGGCGCCGACCTGGTCGTCGAGGCCGTCCCCGAGGACCCCGCCCTCAAGGCCCGGCTGCTCGCCGCCGCGGAGAAGGCCGTGGGCGAGTCGACGGTGCTGGCCACCAACACCAGCTCCCTGTCCGTCACCGAACTGGGCACCGCGCTGGCCCGCCCCGAGCGGTTCCTGGGCATGCACTTCTTCAACCCCGTGCCCGCCTCCGCCCTGGTGGAGCTGGTCGTGGCCGGGCGGACCGCGGACGACACCGTGCGGACGGCCCTGGAATGGGTCCGCGCCCTGGGCAAGCAGGACGTCGTCGTCAGGGACTCGCCCGGCTTCGCCAGCAGCCGGCTGGGCGTGGCCCTCGGCCTGGAGGCGATCCGGATGGTCGAGGAGGGCGTCGCCGAGCCCGAGGCCATCGACGCCGCCATGAGCCTGGGCTACAAGCACCCGATGGGGCCGCTGCGGCTGACCGACCTCGTCGGCCTCGACGTGCGCCTGGCCATCGCCGAGTACCTCCACGGCACCCTGGGTGAGCGCTTCGCGCCGCCGAAGCTGCTGCGGGAGAAGGTCGCCCGCGGTGAGCTGGGCCGCAAGACCGGCCGCGGTTTCTACACCTGGGAGGACTGACACCCTCCGGGGGGGCGCCGGCCCGCCCGGTGCCCCCCGGCGCCCGCCTCGGAAGGCGGCGGGCGCCGCACCTCCCGCACTTTCCGTACTTCCCGCGGCGGATGGCCGCTTCTCGCTGTCGCCCGTGCACCGAAGGTGGCATCCTCCTGTGTGCCGGCGGTTGGTTGTCACGGGGGAGGGCCGGTCGGATGGAGGATTCCCGCACGGGAACGGGCATGCGGGGGCGCAACGGCATCCTGGCCCTCGTCGCCGAGTGCCTGGACCAGCCGCCCGGTACGGAGCGGCCGGTGACGATGCTGGTCGGCCCGCGGGGGAGCGGGGCCAGCGAGGCGCACGGCGCCGTCATGGGCCGCTTCGGGCCGGAACACCCCTTCGCCTACCTCAACTTCGCCGCGGACCAGGCACTGCTGCCCCGCTACGCCCTCGCCCTGATCGCCCGGCAGTTGGAGCGCAGGCTGCCGCAGTACCGCGTCTCGCGCTTCCCCCGGCTCACCCTCGGCCTGCTCGCCTCGGACCGCGAGTTACGGATGCCCGACCGCTCGCAGGGCCGGCGCGCCGTCCAGCGGCAGCTCGAGGATTTCCGGCGGCAGGCCGAGGACCGGCACGGGGACTACCTCTCCGCCTTCCTGGAGGTTGCCGGCAGCGCGCTGGGCGCGCCCAACGGCGCCCCCGCGGTGGTCGCGGCCCTCCTGCGGGACGCCGCCGCGCGCGGTGGTCGCAGACTGCCGGGGAGAGTCTTCGCCGGCGCCCCGCAGTGGTTCGGCGACCACCCGCTGGTGCCCTCCCGGGACGCCTGGGACGCCCTGCTGGAACTCAACATGTGGCGGCACAGCGGCAGCGAGCAGGAGAAGCGGATCCTCGACCGCGTCCTGTTCGCCGCGTTCCTCGACGACCTCCGCCACGACACCGCCCGCTGGTTCGCCCCCGGCTCCTATCTGCTGCTGCTGGACAACTGCCACACCGACCAGGGGCGGCTGTTCCTGGAGCTGCTCACCGGCGCCCGCCGCGACGCCGCCCTGACCGGGGCCGTCTGCGACCCCCTGACGGTGGTGGGCAGCTCCAACCGCTGGCTGGAGAACTGGGGTTCGTCCGCCGGGGACCAGTGGCCCTGGCGGCTGCGCGGCCCGGACCGGGCCGGTCTCGCCGACTGGCGCGAGCGCCGCCCGGCCCACGACAGCGACGACTCCTGGTGGTACCCGCTGCGGCTGCGCGATCTGACGCTCGACGAGGTGCGCACCGGCATCGAGCTGGCCTCGCCCCGCCACTCCGGCCTCGCCCCCTTCGTGTACCGGCTGACGCGCGGCCTGCCGGTGGCGGTACGGCAGGTGATGGACGTCCTGGACCTGGCCAACACGCCCCGTCGGGGCAGCGGCGAGTTCGACCTGTGGCTGCGCTCCCTGCCCGGCCGAAGGATGCGCCGGACGCCGCACGACACCCTGGCCGACGCGGCGCTGGACCACCTTCTGGAGGACTTCCCGCAGACTCAGCGCGAAGCGCTGGTGCGGTGCGCGGCGGCCCGCGACCTGTCCATGGGCAGCAGGGTCCTCGGTGCGGTGAGCCCGGGCGGCGCCGGCGAGTCGCTGTTCAACGAGGTGCGCTCGCGCTGGCTGCTGGAACCCGGGCACGCGCAGCCGCGCCTGCACCCGTGGCTGCGCAGGCTGCTGCTGTGGCGGCTGGCCGCCGACCCCGGCGAGTGGGACGCCGTCCACGAGCTGATGGCGGACCACTTCGAGGCGGAGGGCCGGTTTGAGGAGACGATGTACCACCGGCTGGCGGCGCACCGCGTCGAGGACGTGGTGGAACAGATGGCGGTCCGCTTCCGCGAGCTGAGCGCCGCACGCTGGATCCGGCTGTTCAACGCGGTCACCTCCGCGCCCAACCGGCTGCCCGCCGACCGCTCACCGCTGGAACTGCTGGGAGAGCTCGCCCCCGAGGCGCCCACCCACTCGATCACCGACGTCTCGGTGATCCGGGGGCTGGTCTGCGCGCGCTGGCTGTGGAGCGACCCGCTCGGCGACCCCGGGCTGCGGCTGAACAGCGTGATAGCGGCCAAGTACGACCGGCTGTCCGAACTGAGGGGGAGTGAGATCGTGGCCCTGTACGACGAGGCCGAGCGCTACCGGCACTGGCGCCATCCGCTGACGCTCGCGGACGAGGGGTGATGGGTGTGGCCGGACACCGGATCTCCCTGCTGACCGTCAAGCGCTCCGTCACCGCCGCCGTGGTGCTGGCGGTCCTGGCCGGGGTGTCGCTGTTCGTCCACGACTGGTACGTCCACCGCGACGACCTGTGCGCGCAGGGCGTGACGAGGATGGAGGAGCCGGGAGCGGAGTGCGTCGGGACCACCGACGGCTCGTACGTCTTCGCCGAGCACCTGGCCGCGGTGAGCGGGAGGATCGAGCGGGCGAACCGGGAGGTCACCGCGGGGGACGGGAAGTACGTCACCGTGGCGTACATGACCTCCGTCACGGTCGGTGAGAACGACAGCAACCCCGAGGAGTCGGTGCGGCACGAGCTCCAGGGCGCCCATCTGGCGCAGCAGCGGCACAACGAGCGCTTCACCCCGAAGATCAGGCTGCTGATCGCCAACACCGGCAGCGGCTCCGCGCACTGGCGGCACACCGTCGACGGGCTGATCGGGCTCAGGGACGGCGGCGAGCCGCTGGTGGCGGTCACCGGCCTGGGGCCGAGCACGGACCGCAACCTGGCCGCCCTCAGGAGGCTGTCCGACGCGGGCCTGGCGACGGTGGCCAGCACGATGACCGCCACCGGCATCGGCGGCATGGAGGGCTTCGTCCGCGTCGCCCCCACCAACGTCGACGAGGCCAGGGTGGCGGCCCGGTACCTCAGACAGAAGAAGATCCGCACGGCCATGGTGGTCCAGGACGTGGCGGAGGGAAACCTGTACGCCGACACCCTGGGCGACGCCTTCACCGAGGAGTTCCCCCGGGGAGGGAAGGAGTACGAACTGGTCGCCGAACGCAAGCAGTTCGACTCCTCCCTGGAGGACAGCTGGAGGAACGAGCTGCAGATCCTGTCGAACCAGCTGTGCTTCCACCGGCCCGATGCCGTCTACTTCGCCGGGAGGGGACGGCATCTCACCCACTTCCTCGACGCGCTGGCCGAGCGGTTCTGCACCGAGTGGGACTTCACCGTGATGACCGGCGACGACACCACCAACCTCACCGACGACCAGGTCAGAAAGGCCGCCGACAGCGGGGTGCAGGTCTTCTACACCGGACTGGCCCACCCGGAGATGTGGAAGGACGAACCGGACGGCGCGCCCGGGGCGGTGCGGGCGGCCTTCCGCAGGGGCGGCGTGCTGGAGCAGTGGTTCGGCAGGGAGCGGCACATCGACGGCCAGGCGATGATGGCGCACGACGCGGTGCTGACCGCGGCCCGTGGCGCGCAGATGGCGAGCAGGGGGACGCGCGTCACCGGCCGGGCGGTCGGCAGGATGTTCCAGCTCATGGAGGACAGCGCCCAGATCAGGGGGGCGAGCGGCACGCTGACGTTCGAGGAGAACGGCGACGCGCACGACAAGGCGGTGCCGATCCTGAAGCTCGCCTCCAACGGCGACCCGGTCTTCGTCACGGTCCTCTCGCCCCGCGGCTGAGGCGAGGGGCGGCGCGGGGTGGGGTGGGGTGGGAGACGCTCCGGGGAGGTGACGCGGGGAAGTGACGAGGGAGAAGCGGTCCGGGGCCCGGTCCGTCAGGCCGGAGGGGGATCGAGCTGGTCGCCGATCGGGCAGATGCGCAGGGCCTGCTCGATGACACGGCTGCGCCGGTCCCCCTCGGCGGAGGGCAGCGAGACGTCGGCGGTGGCGTCGAAGCGGTAGTGCTGGGCGCCGCCGTTGCTGAGCCGCACGTGCGCGGTCACCTCGCTGCCGGAGGGGTCCACACCGGTCTCGGTGGCCGCGATGACCAGCGCCTGGTGTAGACAGGTGGCCAGCGCGGCCGCGTACAGCTGCTCGGGGTCGTACCCGTGCCCGCTGCCGCCCAGCTCGCTGGGGGCGCCGACCGGGAGGCCGGCCCTCCCGGAGACGTCCACCCGGCCGGTGCCGTGCAGGGAGCGGGCCTGGGCGGTGTACAGATCCTGTTGGGTTGGGGCCATGGGGAAGGTCTACCCGTGCGCTGTGGCGGGAGGCGCCCCCGAACGTGTGACGCCCCCCGGGCGCCGGCCGGCTTCGCGCCGGGCCTTCGCGCCGGGTCCTCGTGTCAGCCCGCGTCCTCGGTGCGCATCCGCACCTCCTCGGCCAGCCTCTCCAGGCTCCGGTCGAGGGAGGTGTCGATCTCCTCCCGGGAGGGCGCGTGGCTCTCGTCGAAGAAGGACAGGTGCACGGTCACCTCGCTGGCTCCGCTGCCGATGCCCGCCACCTGCAGCCAGCCCGCGTACGCGCCCTCGTCACGGGTGCCCCACTCCGCCCGCAGCTGCTCGGGCCGGGCGCGGAACAGGGCCCGGACGTCGTGCCCGGTGCGGTCCTCGTGCACGGTCACGGCCGGGGGGTCCTCCACATGGGCGTGGAGGTCCGACGGAAGCCAGCGGTCCAGCCGCTCCGGATCGCTGATCTGGTCGAAGACCAGCTCGGGCAGGGCGGGCATGGTGCGGGAACGCTCGTACTCGCTCACCGGATCTCCCCTTCGGGGTCGTACGGCATCGGATCCGGCGACGGGTACCCCCGTCCGCGCCGGCCATCCCCGCCTCCTGCACACGGCCCGCTTCAGGCGGGTCGGCCGGGCCCGCCCGCCGCGTCCAGGATCCGCCCGGCGACCCCCACCGAGTCCACCAGCGGGTGCAGCGCCAGCGCCCGCAGCGCCGCCCCGCGCGAACCGGTGCGCGCCGCCTCGATCGCGGCCCGCTCCACGGCCTTGAGCGTGAGCATCAGCCCGAGCTGGTCGGCCGCCACGGCGCCGGCCGCCAGCGGGTGCGCGCCGGAGGCGTCGACCAGGCACGGCACCTCGACCACCGCGTCGCCGTCCAGTCCGGGGACGGCGCCGCGGCCGGGGACGTTCAGGATCAAGGTGGTGCGCTCGTCCCGGGCGATCGCCCGCATCAGGGCCAGCGCCACCCGGTCGTAGCCCCCGCCTTCCAGGTCGCAGCTGTCGCGCTCCCAGCCGCCGGAGGCCTCGCGGCTCTCGGCCAGATAGGTCTCCTCGCGTTCACGGCGGGTGCGCTCCCACTCGCCGTACGCCTGCGCGGGGTCGTCCGGCCGCGCCAGCTCGTAGAAGCGGGACTGCTGGCCGCGCAGGAACTCGCCGCGCGTCTCCCGGGCCCCGCGGACGGCGGCCACCGCCTCGCGGTTGAAGTAGTAGTAGTGCAGGTACTCGTTGGGCAGCGCGCCCAGCGTCCGCAGCCAGTCGGCGCCGAACAGCCTGCCCTCCTCGAAGGAGGCGAGCGCGGCGGGGTCGGCCAGCAGTTCGGGCAGCCGGTCGCGGCCGTCCACCGTGAGGCGGCGCAGCCAGCCCAGGTGGTTCAGGCCCACGTAGTCGTAGCCGGCGCGGTCCGGGTCGGCGCCCAGGGCGCGCGCGGCGCGGCGGCACAGCCCGACGGGCGAGTCGCAGATGCCGATGACACGCTCGCCCAGACCGCGCTCGCGCAGGACGGCGGCCATCGCCTCGGTCACCATTCCCGCGGGGTTGGTGAAGTTGATGGTCCAGGCGCCGGGGGCGAGTTCGGCGATCCGTTCGGCGACGCGCACGGCCACCGGCAGGGTGCGCAGGCCGTACAGCACGCCGCCCGCGCCCACCGTCTCCTGGCCCAGCACTCCCTCGGCCAGCGGGAGCCGCTCGTCGCGCACCCGGCCGGCCAGGCCTCCGACCCGGATGGCGGAGAAGACGAAGTCGGCGCCGCGCAGCGCGTCGTCGAGGTCGGTGGTGGCGCGCAGCGCGGGGGCCGGGCCGGTGTGCCGTGCGCGCT
Organism: Streptomyces barkulensis; assembly: GCF_002843305.1. Taxonomy (GTDB): domain Bacteria; phylum Actinomycetota; class Actinomycetes; order Streptomycetales; family Streptomycetaceae; genus Streptomyces; species Streptomyces barkulensis. The sequence continues at coordinate 100,703 of NZ_PGSG01000054.1, read as the reverse complement.
GGTGGGCGAGGACCGCGCCGATCGCGTCCAGCCGGGCGCGGTCGGTGTCGTACAGGACGAGTTCGGTGACGCGGCCGGCCCGGTCCCCGGAGTCCTCCAGCAGCGCCCGGTGTACCAGCGGCACCCGGAACCCGCCGCCGCCCAGCACGGTGAGCCTCATGCCCGGCCACCTCCGCAAGCCGCTCCCGGCACGGTCCGCGGCACGGTCGTCACGACGTCATGTCTCACGCCGCCACGGTCTCACACCGGACCCGCGCCGGGGTACGGGCCGACCGCCGGGCCGTGCCGGCCGCTCAGCCGTGGTCGACCAGCTCCACGTGCCCCTGCGTCCGCGCGCAGTGGGCGGAGCAGAAGAACCGTCCGTCCGCCGACTGCGAGCCGTGGCCCAGGATGCGGCACTGGCAGTTCTCGCAGATGGGCGCCATCCGGTGCGCCGCGCACTCCAGGCTGTCGAAGACGTGGACGGCGCCCGCCGCGCGCACCTCGAACGCCATCTCGTAGTCGTTGCCGCACACCTCGCACACGCTCATGACATGTGCTCCTTCCGCCGGTCGTCCGCTGAGTGGGTCAGCGGCAAGGATGGCGTCGGGTGACAGCCGGCCCCCTTCGCGACGCGGCGGCCGGGCTCCGACCGGCGCACCGCCACCACCCGCCCGGCCGACGCGCCGGGGCGTCGTGGCGCGCTCGATGTGACGTGCTCTCGACAATTCGGTCCGGGTTCCGGACATCTCTTCTCCGCCGGCGGGGCATGACTGGCCGTGACACCCACGGCGGGGCCCGGCAGGGCGCGCACCGACGGACCGGAAGGACGGGACGATGACGGCGACCGCGGAGGCCGGGGACGGAGAGTCCGGGGACGGCGAGGCCGGAAACGGGAAAGGCGCGCCGCCCGCGTCACGGCGCGCGCTGGTGGCGGGATCGGTCGGCAACTTCATCGAGTGGTACGAGTTCGGGGTCTACGGGTACTTCGCGACGATCATCGCCGCGCGGTTCTTCACCCCCGAGGGCGCGAGCGACGTCGAGGCCCTGGTGAAGACCTACGCCTCCTTCGCGCTGGCCTTCTTCTTCCGCCCGGTGGGCGCGGCCCTGTTCGGCCGGATCGGCGACCGGATCGGCCGCCGCCCCACCCTGATCCTGGTGGTCTCGCTGATGACCGCCGCCACGGCGGCCATCGGCCTGCTGCCGACGTACGCCACCGTGGGCGCGGCCGCGCCGTGGCTGCTCACCCTCGCCCGCGTCCTCCAGGGGCTGTCGGCGGGCGGGGAGTTCGGCGGTGCGGTGTCGGTGATGACGGAGTTCGCGCCGCCCGGCCGGCGCGGGCTGTACGGGGCCTGGCAGTCGTTCACGGTGGCGCTCGGCCTGCTCGCCGGCGCCGGCCTGGCCGCCCTGCTGGCCACGGTGCTGGACGAGGCGGCCCTCCACGAGTGGGGCTGGCGGCTGCCGTTCCTGCTGGCCGTGCCGATGGGGCTGGCCGCGCTGTGGCTGCGGCTGCGGCTGGAGGAGACGCCCTCCTTCCGCCGGGCGTCCGGCGCGAAGTCCGCCCCCGCCGTGGCCTCCCCGCCGTCCGCCACCGAGACCTGGCGGGCCATCGGGCTGGGAGTCGGCCGCCTGATGGGCTGGTCCGCGGCCGGATACACCTTCCTCGTCGTGATGCCCTCCTACCTCCAGAGCACCCTGGGGGCCTCCTTCCAGCAGGCGCTGCTGGCCACGGTCGTGGCCAACGCGGGCTTCGCGCTGGCCATCCTCCCAGCCGGGGCGCTCAGTGACCGGATCGGACGGCGGGCCGTGATGGCCGCGGGCACGGTCGCGCTGATCGCCCTCGCCTTCCCCCTGCTCGACCTCCTCCAGGACCCGGACGCCTCCCGGGCGGCCAGGGCGGCGGCGGTGTTCGCGGCCGGCGCGGCGGTGGGGCTGCTGGCCGGGCCCGGCCCGGCCATGCTCGCCGAGATGTTCCCCACCACCGTCCGCTACACCGGGCTGGGGCTGGCGTACTCGCTGTCCAACGCGGTCTTCTCCGGCTCGGCCGGGCTCATCATCACCGAGCTGATCAAGCGCACCGGCGACGCCGACATCCCCGCGGTGTACGTGGTGGCCGTCTGCGCGGTGGGCCTGCCCGCGCTGCTCACGCTGCGCGGCGACGACCACCGGCGCGCGCTGCGGGACTGACCGGGCGCGGACGGCGCGTACCGGCGAGGACGGCACGGAGAAGACGGAGGGCACGGGCATGAGGGTGATCGGACTGATGTCGGGGACGTCCTGCGACGCGATCGACGCGGCGGCCGCCGACCTGGAGATCGAGGGCGACACCGTCGTCCTGACCCCGCTGGGCGACCTCGAGTGCGCCTTCCCCGGCGGGCTGCGCCGCGAACTGCTCGCGGCGCTCCCGCCGTCGTCCACCACCATGGCCGCGGTCTGCCGGCTCGACACCCTCCTGGGGCAGGCCCTCGCGGCGGCAGCCGACCGTGCCGATCGCGAACTGTGCTCAGGGGCAGCGGAGTTGGTCGTCTCCCACGGGCAGACCGTCTACCACTGGACGGAGGACGGCCGGGTGCGCGGCACCCTCCAGCTCGGCCGGTCCGCCTGGATCGCCGAGCGCACCGGCCGCACGGTCGTCTCCGACCTGCGCCCGCGCGACGTGGCCGCCGGCGGGCAGGGCGCGCCGCTGGTGAGCGCCCTGGACGTGATGTGGCTGCGCGACCGGCCGGGGACGCCCGTCGCCCTCAACCTGGGCGGCATCGCCAACATCACGGTGGCGCACGGGGCGGGCGGCCCGCTGGCGTACGACACCGGGCCCGCCAACGTGCTGCTCGACACGGCCGTGCGGGAGCTGACCGGGGGACGCGCCGACCACGACGCGGACGGCGCGCTGGCCGCCGCGGGCGCCGTCCGCCGGCCGCTGCTGGACAGACTGCTGGCCGAGCCGTACTACGCCCGGCCCGCGCCGAAGACCACCGGCCGGGAGCTGTTCGACGCCGCCTACCTGCGCACCGCCCTGGCCGGCTTCGGGCATCTTCCGGCCGAGGACGTGCTGGCCACCCTCACCGAGCTGACGGCCCGCACCGTCGCCGACGCCGTACGGGCGGCCGGCGGCACCGAGGTGATCGCCTCGGGCGGCGGCACCCGCAACCCCGTGCTGCTGGCCCGGCTCGCCCGCGCCCTGGACGGGATCCCGGTTCGCGTGTCCGACGGGCTCGGTCTGCCCTCCGGCGCCAAGGAGGCGTACGCCTTCGCGCTGCTGGGCTTCCTCACGGTCCTCGGCCTGCCCGGCACGGTCCCGGCCTGCACCGGCGCGCGCCACGCCCGGGTGCTGGGGTCGATCACACCGGGCCTGGGAGGACATCTGCCGCGGCCCTGGGGCGGCCCGGCGCCCGTACGGCTCCACGTGGCCCGAACCGTACCTTCACACGACCCCCAAATTCGCATCCGAGATGCGCATTGATACCGTCATGGCATGCGGCTGACGAAGTTCACCGATCTGGCGCTGCGCGTGGTGATGCGCCTGGCGGTGATGGACGAGGGCGAGATCCCCACCTCCCGGGAGGTCGCCGAATCGGTGGCCGCTCCTTACACGCACGTGTCCAAGGTGGTGAGCCGCCTCCAGCACATGGGAGTGCTGGAGGCCAGGCGGGGCAGGGGCGGCGGGCTGGAGCTGACATCCCGCGGCCGGGAGGCCTCCGTCGGCCGGCTCGTCCGCCAACTGGAGGGCGCCGGTGACGTGGTGGGCTGCGAGGACCCGTCCGCGCCGTGCCCGCTGCGCGGCGCGTGCCGCCTGCGGTCCGCGCTGCACGAGGCCCAGGAGGCGTTCTACGCGACGCTCGACCCGCTGACGGTGCGGGATCTGGTGGGCGGATCGGCGGGGCCGGTGATGCTCCGCCTGCTCACCGGCCCGCCGTCCCCCACGTAGCCGCCCGGCCCGACCCGTATTCGATCCGGCCGCGAACCGACCGAGGTGCCGTGGAGTGGTTCCGCGCGCCCTGAAACTCGCATATTAGATGCGAATTGAGGAGACAGTGATGCTGTCCGAGAAGTCCACCGCCGTCGTACGCGCCACCCTGCCGGCCATCGGAGCCGCCATCGGCGACATCACCCCGGTCTTCTACCGCAGGATGTTCGCCGCCCACCCCGAGCTGCTGCGCGACCTGTTCAACCGGGGCAACCAGGCCAACGGCACCCAGAGCCGCGCACTGGCCGGCTCCATCGCCGTCTTCGCCACCATGCTGCTGGAGAACCCCGACCGGCGCCCCGACGCGATGCTGGCCCGTATCGCCCACAAGCACGCGGCCCTGGGCATCACCGCCGACCAGTACACGATCGTCCACCGCCATCTGTTCGACGCCATCGCCGAGGTCCTGGGCGAGGCGGTCACCCCCGAGGTGGCCGAGGCGTGGGACGAGGTGTACTGGCTGATGGCCGGCGCCCTGATCGCCATGGAGGCGCGGCTGTACGCCGCGGGCGGCCTCGGCGACGGGGAGGTGTGGCGGCCCTGGAAGGTGGTCGGCCGCATGGAGGAGACCGCCGAGGTGGCGACCTTCATGCTCCGCCCGGCCGACGACGGCCCCGTGCCGCCCTTCCGGCCGGGGCAGTACGTCTCCGTCCAGGTCGCCCTGCCCGACGGGGCGCGGCAGATCCGCCAGTACAGCCTCTCCTGCGCACCCGACGGCGACGACCGCTGGATATCGGTCAAGCGCGTCGGCGGCGACCCGGCCGGCGAGGTCTCCAACTGGCTGCACGAGAACGTCCGCGAGGGCGATGTGCTCACCGTCGGCGCCCCCTTCGGCGACGTGGCGCTGGACGACGGCGACGGCCCGGTCCTGCTCGCCTCGGCGGGTATCGGCTGCACCCCGATGGTCAGCATGCTGGCCCATCTGGCCGCCACCGGCTCCCCGCGCCGCACCACCGTGGTGCACGGCGACCGCACCGAGGCCTCCCACGCCTTCCGCGAGCAGACGCGGCTGCTGACCGCCAAGCTGCCCGACGCCGCCCTCCACGTCTGGTACGAGCACCCCGAGGGCCGGTGGCCGGCCGAGCGCACCGGACTGGTCGACCTGTCGGGCGTCGAGATCCCCGAGGACGTCCGCGCCTACCTGTGCGGGCCGGTGCCGTTCATGCGCTCGGTGCGCACCCAGCTGCTGGAGCGCGGCGTCCCCGCCTCCCGTATCCACTACGAGTCCTTCGGACCCGACCTCGGCCTCGACGCCGACTGAGCCCCGCCGCCCGGCTCGCCCGGCCCGGGGGACGGCCCGCTCCGCGGGAGTCGTCCCCCGGCGGGGACGACTCCCGCGGAGACAGGGAGCCGTCTCCCGTCCTCACCCCTGTACGACAGGCCCGGACTACCGTGCGGTGGCCGAGGACCTCAGGGCGGCGATCACCTCCTCGTCGCCCACCTGGTGGAAGTCCTCGTACCACTGCCCGACCCCCTGGAAGGACGGCGGCGTCTCCAGGCACACCAGGCGGTCGGCCACCTGTTCCATCGCCGCGGCCGCCTGCACGGAGGAGACCGGGACGGCCAGGACCAGCACATCCGGCTCCAGGACGCGGGCGGCGTGCAGCGCGGCGCGCGCGGTGACGCCGGTGGCCAGCCCGTCGTCGACGACGATCACCGTGCGGCCCCGCAGCTCCGGGGCGGGACGGCCGCCGCGGTACAGGTGCTCGCGGCGGCGCAGCTCCGCCCGCTCCCGCTCGACCTGCCCGGCCAGATCCCCGGCCGTCAGACCGAGCATCCGCAGGGACTGCTCGTCGAACAGCGGCGGTCCCTCGCCCGCCACGGCCCCGATGCCGAACTCCGGGTTGAACGGCGCGCCGATCTTGCGGGCGACCAGTACGTCCAGCGGCGCGTGCAGCGCGCGGGCGACCTCCTCGCCCACGGGGACGCCGCCCCGGGGGAGAGCCAGGACCAGCGGGTCGCCGATCTCCCCGGCGCGCTGGAGGTCCCGCAGCGGCTCGGCGAGCATCCGGCCCGCCTGCGTGCGGTCGTGGAAGCGCATGATCTGTCTCCCTTCGCTTCCGGTGGTCCCGCCGCGCGGAGACCGGGGCCGGGCGGCAGGGACCGGACGCCGGTGCGGCAGCGGCGGGGCGGCGGGGCGGTTCACCGGGGCACCGTCTGCCCGGCCATCCGGACGAACCATTCGCGGGCCGCGGCGGCGGCCTGGTCGAGGGTGCCGGGCTCCTCGAACAGATGGGTGGCGCCGGGCACCACGTGCACCGTGCACGGGGCCGACAGCCGTGAGGCCGCCTGCTCGTTCAGCCGCAGCACCTCGTGGTCCTCGCCGCCGACGATCAGCAGGACGGGCGCGGAGACCCGGTCCAGGGCGCCGCCCGCGAGGTCGGGCCTGCCGCCCCGGGAGACCACGGCCCGCACCCGGCCGGGCTGCTCGGCCGCGGCCACCAGGGCCGCGGCGGCGCCGGTGCTGGCCCCGAACAGACCGATCGGCAGCCGGGCGGTGTCCGGGCGGCCGCCGAGCCAGTCGACCGCCGCCACCAGGCGCCGCGCGAGGAGGGGGATGTCGAAGCGGTACTCGGCGGTGACCATGTCCGTCCGCTCCTCGTCCTCGGTGAGCAGATCGAACAACAGCGTGCCCAGCCCGGCGTCCTGCAGGACCCCGGCCACCGCCCGGTTGCGCGGACTGTGCCGGGAGCTGCCGCTGCCGTGGGCGAAGGCCACGGTGCCGCGGGCCCCTTCGGGCATGGTGAGGTCCCCGGTCAGGGCGGCTCCTCCGTCGGTCGGGATCCTCAGGGTCTGGGGGAGCATCGGCCGCCTCCCGTGCTGTGGGGATCGGTGCGCCGCCGGGGTACCCGCCGGTCGCGGCGGTATGCGTCCGGGGGCGGGGCGGCGCGCTCCCGCCGGGTCCCCGCGCCCTACCGGCCCTACCGGCCCGACCTGCCCGCCGGCGCCGGCTTTTCCCGCGGCTGCCCGGTCTCCCCGGCCTCCTCGGGGCCGAACAGCGAGATCGAGCCGTACCGGCCGTCGTAGCCGGACTCGCGCCGCACTCGGTGGGCGCGCAGCCGCTCGATCGCCTCGGCCGTCTCCGGCTCGCCCGCCCCGCGCACCCGGCCCACCGGCACCTGGAGCAGCAACGGCAGTTCGGGTCCCAGCGCGGCGGTCAGACCCTCCAGAGCGCGTTCGACGGTCTTGGTCTTCGGCCCGACCCCGAGGATCTCGCCCGCGATCTCCGGCAGGGGGACGATCTTCAGGGCCTCACCGCCGGTCGACGGCCTCCGCCCGGGGGCGCGGTCGGCCAGCTCCTCGACCCGGTGCAGGACACCGACGGTCGGTTTCCTGCCGCACACCGGGCACCTGCCGCCGCGCGCCCTGGTCTCGGCCGGTTCCAGCCGCACCCCGCAGGCGCGGTGCCCGTCCAGGTGGTACTTGCCCGCCTCCGGGTACAGGTCCACGGTGCCGGCGTACCCCTGGCCGGTCTCCAGGGCGCGGCGGATCGCGAAGTAGTCCACCTCGGTGTCGAACACGGTGGCGTTGCGGCCCAGGACGGGCGGGGAGTGCGCGTCCGAGTGGCTGACCAGCCGCAGGCGGTCCAGCGAGGAGACCCGCCAGTTCATCTCCGGATCCGAGGACAGACCCGTCTCCAGGGCGAAGACGTGGCCGGCCAGGTCGCCGTAGCACTCGTCCACGCCGTCGAAGCCGGACTTCGAGCCGAGGACGCCGAACCAGGGCGTCCAGGCGTGCGCGGGGACCAGGTAGGCGCCCTCGCCGCAGGACAGGACGGCCTCCAGCAGATCGCGGGAGTCCACCGCCAGGGCGGGCCGCCCGTCCGAGGCGAGGTCGCCGTACGGGGACAGGGCGCGGGCCAGGCGCCCGGCCGCGTCGAAGTCCGGCGCGTAGCAAAGGTGGTGGATCCTGCGGCCCCGGCCGTCGCGCCGGTAGTTGGTGGCGACCTCCACCTGGAGCAGGAAGCGCAGCGGGCCGCGGCAGGCCGGGGGCAGGTCCTCCAGCACCTCGCGGTCGAGGTCGTCGCGCAGCCGGAACAGTCCCGGCTCCGCGGGCACCAGCGACTCGCGCAGCGCCTCGGCCCACCCGGGGTGGAGGAAGTCACCGGTGCCCAGCACGGTGATCCCCTTGCGCCGCGCCCACCAGGCCAGGTGCGGCAGATCGCTGTTGCGGCTGCACGCCCTGCTGTACCGGGAGTGCACGTGCAGGTCGGCGTAGTAGCGCATGTACCACGCGTGCCCGGGAAGCGCGGCGGCATGACGAGGGGCGCGCAGGGGCGCGCAGGGGCGCGCAGGGGCGCTCAGAGGGCGCGGGTCGGGCGCGCGATCCGGTGCTAGGTTGGCCGTGGCGCCCCCGCGCCCCGGACGAGCGCGTCGTACCCGGCAGGACAAGACGGCGCAGGTCATACGCAGCAAGGCACATCACCTGCGGAGGTCACGTCGTGGCGTGGGTCGTACTGGTCGTATCGGGGCTCCTGGAGGCGGTGTGGGCCGCGGCGCTCTCGGCGTCGCAGGGCCTGACCCGGCTCAGGCCCAGTGTGCTGTTCGTCGTCGCCCTCGCCCTCAGCATGGGCGGTCTGGCCTACGCGATGCGCGGCATCCCCATCGGCACCGGGTACGCGGTGTGGGTCGGGATCGGGGCCGTGTGCACGGCGCTGTACGGGATGGTCGCGCTGGGCGATCCCGTCTCCGCCGGGCGTGTGCTCTGCCTGGTGCTGATCGTCGCCGGTGTCGTGGGCCTGAAGATCCTGGAGTGAGTGCGGTGGGCCCCGGCCGGGCGGGCCGGGACCCACGCGGGCCGGGACCCACCGCAACGGTCCGGAGCGGTCCTCAGCGGGACGTGTCGTCCTTGCCGGTGGAGCCCTTCTTCCGCCAGGTGCGCCCGGCGCGCCCGGTCGTGGCCGGGTCGACCCGCCCCTTGGCGGTCTCGCCGGACAGGTGGCGGACGTGCTCCCTGGCGACCTGCCTGAGTCGCCTGTCCTTCTCGTGCTGCTCTTCCTTGTGGCGGCGTTTGAACATGGTGCCTCGCTCCCTGCCTCGTACGGGCTGCCCGTGCGGGCCGTACGGGCAGCCCGTTGTGGGCGTTCCGCGCTACGCGGTTCCCCGCTCCCGGGTGTCCATGCCCGCCGGGTGGGGAGCAGCGGGAGAGAGGGCCGGAATAGGGAGGGGAGTCCGGCTGTTCGATAAAGTGATTGAACAATCAACCATTGGGATGTGAGCGCAGTGCAGTTCGGAATCTTCACCGTGGGCGACGTCACCCCGGACCCGACCACGGGCCGGACGCCCACCGAGCACGAACGCATCAAGGCCATGGTCGCCATCGCGCTCAAGGCCGAGGAGGTGGGCCTGGACGTCTTCGCCACCGGCGAGCACCACAACCCGCCCTTCGTGCCCTCCTCTCCGACGACCATGCTCGGCTGGATCGCCGCCCGCACCGAGCGCCTGGTCCTGTCCACCTCCACCACCCTGATCACCACCAACGACCCGGTCAAGATCGCTGAGGACTTCGCGATGCTCCAGCACCTGGCCGACGGGCGCGTGGACGTGATGCTGGGACGGGGCAACACCGGACCGGTCTATCCCTGGTTCGGACAGGACATCCGCCAGGGCATCCCGCTGGCGATCGAGAACTACGCGCTGCTGCACAAGCTGTGGCGCGAGGAGGTGGTGGACTGGCAGGGCCGCTTCCGCACCCCCCTGCAGGGCTTCACCTCCACCCCGCGCCCGCTCGACGGCGTCCCGCCGTTCGTCTGGCACGGCTCCATCCGCTCCCCGGAGATCGCCGAGCAGGCCGCCTACTACGGCGACGGCTTCTTCCACAACAACATCTTCTGGAACAAGGAGCACACCCAGCGCATGGTCTCCCTGTACCGGGAGCGCTACGCCCACTACGGCCACGGCACCGCCGAGCAGGCGATCGTCGGCCTCGGCGGCCAGGTGTTCATGCGGCGGAACTCCCAGGACGCCGTCCGTGAGTTCCGCCCCTACTTCGACAACGCGCCCGTCTACGGACACGGGCCGTCGCTGGAGGACTTCACCGAGCAGACCCCGCTGACGGTGGGCAGCCCGCAGCAGGTCGTCGAGAAGACCCTCGCCTTCCGCGACTACGCCGGCGACTACCAGCGCCAGCTCTTCCTGATGGACCACGCCGGGCTGCCGCTGAAGACGGTGCTGGAGCAGATCGACATGCTCGGCGAGGAGGTCGTGCCCGTGCTGCGCGAGGAGTTCGCCGCCAGGCGCCCCGCGCAGGTGCCGGACGCCCCCACGCACGCCTCCCTCCTCGCCCGCCGCGAGACGGGGGCCGAGGCCGGAGCGGAAGCCGCGGCCCCCGGCGCCACGGCCTGACACCGCCCGGCACGGCCTGACAGGCCTGGCGCAGCCACCGCATCCCGCCCGGGCACCACCGGACACACCGAGCACACCGGACGCCCCCGTACAGGACTCGTAGGAGCACAACCATGGAACCCATCCGGATCACGGCCGTCTCGGCCGGCCTCGGCCGCCCCTCCTCCACCCGCCTGCTCGCCGACCGGCTGGCGCAGGCGACCCGGCGGCACCTGGAGGGCGGGGAGCGCCCGGTGGAGGTACGGGTGGTGGAACTGCGCGACCTGGCCACCGACATCGCCCACAACCTGGTCACCGGCTTCCCCGGCCCCGCCCTGGCCGAGGCGGTCGATGCGGTGACGGGGGCGGACGGCCTGATAGCGGTCACCCCCGTCTTCACCGCCTCCTACAGCGGCCTGTTCAAGTCCTTCTTCGACGTCATCGACAACACCGCGCTGCACGGCAAGCCGGTCCTGATGGCCGCGACCGGCGGCACGCCGCGCCACTCCCTGGTCATCGAGCACGCCATGCGCCCTATGTTCGCCTACCTGCGGGCGGTCACCGTCCCCACCGCCGTCTACGCCGCCTCCGAGGACTGGGGCGGTGTGGACGAGAGGGTGGGCGAGCTGTCGGCCCGCATCGAGCGGGCGGGGCAGGAACTGGCGGAACTGGCCGGGGCCCGGTCGCGGCCCGCCGAGAGGTCCGCCGCGGCGGGTACGGACGGCGTCAACGACGCGACCGACGCGACCGACGCGACCGACGCGACCGGCGCGGCCGGCGGGAGCGGGCAGACGGAGACCGTCGTCCCCTTCGCCCGGCACCTGGCCGCCCTCGGCCTGGACTGATCCGCCCGCGCCCCGCCGGCCCCGGGGCGCCCGGCGGGGCCGCCGGGCGTACGGGTGCCGGGGCACGGAAGCGGGTAGGCGTCCGGTTCCCGTGCCCCGTCGCCCGAGAGCCGGCGAACCGAGAGCCGAGAGCCGAGAGTCGGCGAGTCGGCGAGTCGGCGAACCGGACGGCCGGGGTGCCCGAGCCCCAGGTGCCAGAGAGGAAGACAGCCCCCATGACGACCAGTGTCGGCAACCCCGGCAGCACGACAGCCGAGTACAAAAGGTCCCCGAGTCACTTCACCGACCGCATCACGGCCGACGGCGCCGACGGCTGGCCGGTCGAGGCCGGACGGTACCGGCTGGTGGTCAGCCGGGCCTGTCCCTGGGCGAGCCGGGCCCTGGTGGTGCGGCGGCTGCTCGGCCTGGAGGACGCGATCTCCCTGGCGGTCACCGACCCCCTGCAGGACGAGCGGAGCTGGCGCTTCACCCTGGACCCGGACGGCCGGGACCCGGTGCTGGGCATCGCCTTCCTCGGCGAGGCGTACGCCGCCCGCGAGCCCGGCTACGACGGCGGCATCAGCGTCCCGGCGGTCGTCGACGTCCCCAGCGGCGTGCTCGTCACCAACGACTATCCGCGCATCACGCTCGACCTGGCCACCGAGTGGACCGCGCTGCACCGCGACGGCGCGCCCGATCTGTACCCCGAGCCGCTGCGCGACGAGATCGACGCGGTGATGGAGGACGTCTACCGCAATCTGAACAACGGCGTGTACCTGGCCGGGTTCGCCAAGAGCGAGCGGGCCTACGAGCGCGCCTACCGCAACCTCTTCGCCTGCTGGGACCGGCTCTCCGAGCGTCTGGCAGACCGCCGTTACCTGGTGGGGGACACCATCACCGAGGCCGACGTGCGGCTGTTCACCACCCTGGTGCGCTTCGACGCGGTCTACCACAACCACTTCAAGTGCAACCGCAACAAGCTGACCGAGGACCCGGTGCTGTGGGCCTACGCCCGCGACCTCTTCCAGACCCCCGGCTTCGGCGACACGGTCGACTTCGACCACATCAAGCGCCACTACTACCAGGTGCACACCGACATCAACCCCACCCAGATCGTGCCGCTGGGCCCGGATCCGTCCGGGTGGCTGACCCCGCACCACCGCGAGGAGCTGGGCGGGCGGCCCTTCGGCGACGGGACCCCGCCCGGCCCGCCGCCCGCGGCGGAGGAGATCCCCGCCCCGGGCCGGGCCGGCGCCGGATCCGGGAGCGGCGCCGGCGGAGCGTGACCCACCGGCCGGGCCTCGTCGCGCGCCCCCGGATTCCCCGTCCCCGGCACGGGTACCCCGGCGGGGACGCAGGACGATCACAGGCACCGATGTGGGAGACAGGTGGTCACCGTGCTCGCCGGACGGCTGGACGTGAAGACGCGCGCCTTCTCGGTGGAGGAGGTGCCCACCCCGCGCCCGGGGCCGGGGGAGGTGCTGGTCAAGGTGGAGGCCGCGGGGGTCTGCCTGTCGGACGTGCACCTGATCGACGGCACGCTCACCCCGCTGTACCTGCCCGGGGACACCGTCACCCTCGGCCACGAGGTCGCGGGCGTCGTCGCCGAACCGGGCGCGGGCGTGACCCGGTGGCGTCCGGGGCAGCGCGTCCTGCTCCAGGCCGGGGAGGAGCGGGACGGGGTGGTGTGGACCCGCGGCGTGGACTACGACGGCGGCTGGGCCGAGTACGCGGTGGCGGCCGAGTCGACGCTGGTGCGGATCCCGGACGAGCTGCCCTTCGAGCAGGCCGCGATCATCCCGGACGCGGTGTCCACCCCGTGGGCCGCCGTCACCGCCACCGCCCGCACCGAGCCCGCGCGCCCGGCCGGCGTCTGGGGCGCGGGCGGTCTGGGCGCGCACGGTGTGCAACTGCTGCGCCTGGTGGGCGCCGCGCCGATCATCGCGGTCGATCCCCTGCCCGAGGCGCGCGAGCGGGCCCTGGCCTTCGGCGCCGACCTGGCCTTCTCCCCGGACGACCCCGAGCTGCCGGCCCGGGTGCGGGGGGAGACCGGCGGGGCCGGGCTGGCCTTCGCCTTCGACTTCGCCGGGGTGCCGGCGGTGCGGGAGCAGGCGGTGCGCTGCCTGGGGCCGGGCGGCAGGCTGGTGCTGGTGGGGCTCACCGACCAGCCGCTGACCATCACCGACGGCACCGCCTTCAGCTACTTCCAGCAGCAGGTGCTGGGTCACTACGGTTCGTCCGACGAGCATGTGGTGCAGCTCGTCGAACTGGTGCGGCGGCACCGGCTGGACTTCTCGCGGTCGGTCAGCGGGGTGCTGCCGCTGGCGGAGGCGCGGGAGGCGGTGGACCGGCTGCTGCGCAAGGAGGGCAACCCGGTCCGGCTGATCCTGCGCCCGTGACGCGGCACAGGCGCGGTGCAGACGGGGCTTCGGCGGGGCTTCGGCGAGGCTTCGGCGAGGCGGCGGCACGGGCCGTGCGCGAGGTGTGGGCGCCGGCGCCGGGCAGGGGCTCCTCTCTCCTGCCCGGCGCCGGAGTGGGGCCGCCGGACCGGCGTCCGTGGGGGGAGAAAACGCCGGGCCGGCGGGCGGCCGCGCCGGTCGGCGGCCTGCCGGTGAGCCGACTCACCGGAGAACCGCCCTGTCGTCAGCGGGCCTTGGCGGTGGACTCCTTCTGGAAGGCGCTCAGGCCGTACGCCCAGATCTGGTTGACCCGGCTGCGCTCGGCGGAGTTGGGGTAGGCGTTGGTGCAGGACGGGCCGGGGCCGCCGCCGGACATCAGCTCGCTGCACGGCCCGGAGTAGTTGTCCCGCAGGCCCAGCACATGGCCGGTCTCGTGCGAGGTGACGCGGGTGGAGTCGTAGACCTGGTTCTGCCGGTAGTCCAGGAAGATGTAGCCGTTGCCGCGGCCGTCGGTGCTGGCGTAGGAGCCACGCGAGTCGTTGCCCTCGTAGTACCGGAAGTCGGCGTTGCTGCCCGAGACCAGGCGCACGTTGCTGACCGAGGAGTTCCAGATCTGGGCGCTGCGGGATATCTCGGTGGCGAACGAGGGCGCCCGGCTGGCGTCGTAGACGACCGTGACGGCCTGCGCGCCCGTGGCCCGCTGCTTGGACAGCGCGGACTCCATCACGGCCTCGAAGAAGGCCCTGGTGTTGGCCTGGTCGGCGGCGGAGCCGGAGTACGCGGCGACCGAGGCGGGGAGCCGGTCGGCCTGGGAGGGGGCCGCGGAGGCCGGAACCGCGGTCAGGCTCAGGGCCGTGCCCAGACCGAGCGCCGCGGCCAGGGCGGCTCTGGAGAACTTCATGTGGGGGGTCTCCTTCTCGTCGGTGAACCCGGGTGCGGAACCTGATGCGGAACCTGTGGGGGCCGGGTCCGGCGGAGGAACTTCGGTCAGTCAGAATTGTGTTCGACCTCCGCGCCGCCGGGATGATGCCAACAGGCGATAGCGCCGGGCTATCACCCGTGATCGCACCGCTCGGCCCCCGGCCGGAGGAGGCGCGCCGAGGACCACCGGAACGGCCGGGGACGGCCCAAGTCGTGCGCCGGGAACGCCGGGCATGCCGTTTCGGTGGCGTTTGGACGGCTGGTGCCGCCTGTTGGGGCGTCGTTATCCTCCAGGGGTGGAGCTCGACGTGAGGCATCTGCGTGTGCTGTGCGCCATCGCCGACGCCGGCAGCGTCCGCAAGGCGGCGCTGCGCCTGGGCATGAGCCAGCCCTCCCTGACCACGCAGCTGCGCCGTATCGAGAACGCCATCGGCGGACGGCTGTTCACCCGGGAGCGCACGGGCAGCCGCCCCACGGCCCTGGGACGGTCCGTGCTCTGCCGCGCACGTCCGATCGTCGCCGACATGGCGGCCCTGGTGAGTGAGGCGAGGAGCGCGGCGGCGCTGGCCGGAGGGGCGCGGCTGCGGATCGGCAGCACGGCCAGCCGCGCCGTGGCCGGATGGGTGCGCAGGCTCCGGGAGCGCTACCCCGGGGCCGAGACCGGGATCCACATCGACGTCTCGGCCAACTCGCTGCTCCAGACGGTCGCCGACGGGCAGGTGGACGTGGCGTTCGTCCACGAGCCGGAGGGCTTTCCGCTGCGTTTCCCCCCGGGGGTGGAACAGCACGTCCTGATCGACAGGGAACCGCAGTTCATCGCCCTGCCCCAGACCCACCCCCAGGCCGGCCGACGGGTGGTCGACATGGCCGACCTCGCCGACGACCAGTGGATCGTCGACTTCACGGCGGACGGGGAGTGGGCCGCCACGCGCCGCGCCTTCGCGACCGCCGGACTGAACCCGCGCATGGTCCACGTGCCCGACAACACCACCGCCGCGGCGCTGATCGCCGGGGGCGAGGCGGTGAGCGTGTGCCAGCCCGTCTCCCAGCAGCGCCAGGGAATGGTCATCCGCCCGCTGCGCGACGACCCGCTGGCGGTACGGCTGTTACTGGCCTGCCGGTCGGACAGCCCGTCGGCGGCCGAGATCGGCGGTCTGCACACCGACCTCATGGCCGCCTACGCCGAGGTCGCCTGGGCCAGCCCCGCCTACCGCTGGTGGTTGCTGCGCCACGGCAGTCCGCTGCTCCCCCCGCCGGAGGGCGCCCCCGCGCCGTCCGGCGCGGACGGACCGCCGGAGCACGTCCTGGCCGCGGTGCCCGGCTCGCCCCGCGCCGCACGGCGGCCCGCTCCGCACAGCACGGCGCCGCGCGTGCCCCGGGCGCGAGGGGGCGGCTGAGGCGTACCCGGGGCGGGACGCGGGCGGGCGGCCCCGGGTCAGCCCCTGCCGAAGTCCAGTGGCGGCTCGACGGTGTGGAAGCACTGGGTGCACACATAGCCGCCGCGCGGCCCCTCCTGGACCGCCCAGCCGCACTGCGCGCAGTGCATCACGGCCACATCGGGTGCCGGGACGTCGGAGTGTGATGGGGTCATCCGGTCGCTCCGCAGTTGCCGCAGGACCAGCGCCCGTCGGGGCCCTGGATGACGGTGGCTCCGCATGTGGTGCAGTTCAACGGCAGTTCCCCTTCCGCCGTGTCCCGCCGGGTCCGCCCGCGCCGCCGGTGCGGTCACCACCGAAGGCGCGGCTGTCACAGGTCACCGTAGCCCGGCACACGGCCGGTGACGAGACCCTCTCCCGCGCGCTCTCCCGCGCGCCTCCCTCCGGTTCGGCTCCCGGTGAGGTGTTCCGCGTGCCGCCGGGGTCCGGTGGCGCGATTCACCCCGGCGGCCCGGGCGGGTCTCGTTACCATCGAGGTACCGAATACCGGAATCCGCTCTTCCGAAATGCGGGACCAAGGTGTCTGCTGATCTCTCCTCCGTCATAGCCGCCACCACCCGGTGGCTGGTCCGCTCCTACCCGACCGCCGGCGGCGTGCTCAGCGCCTCCCTGGCCGAGGCGCAGGCGCGCCAGGCGGTCACGGTCGCGGCCTGGCTGCGCTATCCGACGCCGCTGGACGCCGCGCTGGTGGCGGTCGCCGGGCCGGGTGGCGCCCTGCGGCTGGACCGGATCACCGGCGCGGCGGCCCCGGAGCCGGCCGGCTCCGGCGGCCCGGGCGACCCCGACAGCTCCGGCGGCCACGACGGTCCCGACGGCGCGTCCGCCGGACTGCCGTGGATCCCCGTGCCCCGCGAACCCGGCGAGACGGGGAGCGCCTGGCGCACCTGGGTGGACGAGGTCCTCGCCAGCTGGGCGGCCTGCCTGCTGACCTCGCCGGACCTGGTGGAGGAGGCGGTGGCCGGTGCCCTGCGCAGCGAGCACGCGCGGGGGCTGGCGGTCGACTTCCGCAGGCTGGCCGCGCCCGACGGGCTCGACCGGCAGGCCGCGCCCCTGCTGCGGCACCCCGACCTGATGGCGCCGGTCGCCGGGCTGCACCGCGACGGACTCCTGGCCTGCCTCGGCTCCCGCCGGGGCCCGCAGACCGGGGCCGCGGCGGCCGACTGACCACGCCCGGGCCCGCCGCCGGGTTTCGGTGGCGGGCCCGGGTGGCGTGGCCCGGGCGAAGAGACCCGGCAGGCGGGGATCGGTCGGCGGGGATCAGGCCCGCCGCCACAGGGCCGGGGTGTTCGGCGGCTCCCAGCCGGCCTGGGACAGATGTGCCTGGAGGCAGGTGTAGGAGGCTCCGCCGTACTCCACCCGGTCACCGGCCCCGTAGTTCACCCCCGCGCGCCAGGTGCCGCCGGGGCCGTCCGGGGGCGGGGTGGGCGGCGGCGTCTGGGAGACGTCGAGGACGAAGTCGAACGTCGCCTCCTTCGCCGAGCCGACCGTCCGCACGTTCATCAGCAGCGCGGGGTCGAAGATCGCGTCGGTGCCGTTGCGCGGCTCGCCCGGGAAGTAGAGCTGGGTGGTCAGCACGGGACGGCCCGGCGCCTGCGCCTTGACGTGGATGTGCCGGGTGCGGCCCGGATACAGGCCGGGGACGATCGTGGTGAGTTCGAACGCTCCCTGTGCGTCGGTGTACTGGTGGCCGCGGAACCGGTAGCCGGTGTTGTCGTAGGCGCCGTTCACGTCCGCCTGCCAGAAGTCCAGCAGTACGTCCACGATCGGCCGGCAGGCCCGGCCGAACACGTACCCGCTGACGGTCAGCCGTGTGCCCTGGGTGCCCGCGTCGACCAGTGAGGTGCGGCGCGGCGAGTTCGGCTTGAAGTACGGGCCTTCCATCTGCGGTGGTGTGGGGTCGTCCCCGTCGTCGCAGTACGGGGTGAGCGGGAGCTGCTCGCCGGCGGACGCCGGCCGCAGGTTGCGGGCCAGGGCCGGCGCACCGCCGACGAGCAGCGGCAGGGGAGCGGCCAGCAGCGCCCCCTTGAGCAGGTTCTTGCGGCTGATGGGGCGCGGCCCGGAGCCGGGCCCGGAGCCGGTCCCGGAGCCGGTCCCGGAGGCCGGTTCGGAGCCGGCTCCGGGGCGGGGGGTGGTGTGGTCTTCCACGGGTTCTCCTGCTGTCGGGGAAGGTGGTATGGACCTTTCGCGAGCAGGTCTGAACCTATGCGGGTGTCCGGGCGGAGGCGATGGACAGGATTCAGCGGTCGTGGTGATTCGTTCCGGTCCCGCCCCGCTCCGTCCCACCGTCGGCGCCCGCTCCGCCGCCCTCCCGGGCCCCGCTGCGGAAGGCGCCCGGGGTGACACCGGTCTCCCGGCGGAAGAAGCGGCAGAAGTACGCCGGATCGCAGAAGCCCGCCTGCCGGGCCACCTGGCTCACCGTCATCCCCGTCCCCGTCAGCAGCCGTTTGGCCTCCAGCACCCGCGCCCGGCGCAGGAGTTGTCCCGGGGTGCGCCCGGTGGCCCGCCTGACCGTCTCGTTCAGATGGCCGGCCGACACCCCCAGCCGCGCCGCGCACTCGCGCACCGACAGCCGTCCGGCCTCCGGCTCCTCCAGCAGCCGGCCGAAGTCCCGGGCCGCCTTGGACACCCGTCCGCCCTCCGGCCCGGCCGCTGCGGCGGGCGGGCCGCCGCCGGACAGCCGGCTCGCGCGGACGAGGAGGACGTGCAGATAGGACTGGAGGACGGAGGCGAATCCCTCGCCCCGGGCGCGGTACTCCCGGTCCATCTCCCGCAGCAGCGCCGAGAGCCGCACCGCCTCGTCGCGCGGCGGCCGCAGCCACGGCCGCTCCCGCAGCCCCCGCAGCGTCTCGCGGTCCTCCGGGTGCTCCAGCAGGAAGTCGTCGGTGAACAGCACCACCCAGCCGTTCAGGCCCGAGACCCCGCGCCAGTGGTGCACCTGACCGGGAACGACCGCGCAGAGGTTCGGCGGGCTCAGCGGCCACGGCACCGCGTCCACCACATGCGTGCCGCTTCCGCTGGTGACGTACACGACCTCGTGGAAGACGTGCCGGTGCGGGAAGCCGGCGCGCGACAGCGGCCCGATGGTGTCGAAGGAGCCGATGGCGAACGGCAGCGCGTTCGGCGCGGGCACCTCCAGCCGGTGCAGCGGTACCGGCTCGTACGTCACTCACCCCACCTCCCCGGCGGGCCGGGCGGCCCGGTGGAGCATAGTGCGGGACGCCCGGCCGCCGGGAAGGATCAGGCCAGCACGGTGAACGTGCGCGTGGTGCCGGAGAAGGAACGGGCGCCGCCCACCAGGGGCTTGGCGTCGCCGTGGTAGCGGACGCGGTAGCGGCCGGGGGCGGCGTCGGCGGGCACGTCCCAGGTGACGGTCACCTTCGAGGCGGCGATCCCGTCGCGCTCCCAGCGGAAGGCCGTCGACCAGTCGCCGTCGTCGGCGACCGTGCGCCACACCCCGCCCTCGTACCGCTCCACCCGCAGATAGGTGCTGCCCCGGTGCAGGTCGTTGCCGGGATGGGCGCCGGCGAACACCGCCGTGACCCGCTCGCCGGCCCGGTAGCCCTCGCGTGGCTGGCTCAGCACGTCACCGAACGAGCGTCCGATCTGCGGGGCGTCCAGCACGATCGGCGGCTGGAGGGCGAGCGGCGCGGCGGACAGGTCGGGCGGCTTTGGGCCGGCCGGCAGCGCCCGCCCCTCGCGCATCGCACGGGCCAGCTCCGCCGAGACCTGCTGGATCGCGGGCAGTTGCCAGCGGCCGAAGAGGGTGCTGCCGCCCTCGTAGTGCTGGGCGTCGTACTCCTCGGGGGTGGTCAGGTAGTGGAAGTAGGAGTTGGCGTAGCCCGCCACCAGCACGTCGTCCAGGTCCGCGCCGGTGGCCTGTGCGACGGTGCGCCGCAGCCGCAGCCCCGCCGCGATGGTGACCTCGCCGGGAACGCCGATCAGGTACAGGCGGCCGATCCGCACCAGCTGCACGGGGACGATCTCCTGCACCCAGGGGTAGATCCGGTTCATCTCCCCGATGGGCACGGCGATCGCCTTGGGCGCGTGGGCGTCGCGCAGCTCCGGCGAGACGGTGTAGATCACCGAGTCGGAGACGGCGTCCCAGAAGGGGTTCTCGCCCTCGGAGAAGCCGGGGAAGGCCGGCCCGTCCTCCGTGCTGCCCGCCGCCATGGCCGCGCCGACGGCCGGTTTGGCCGTCCTGTGGGTGCGCCCGTCACCGGTGAACTCCGGTCCCACGGTGACGTCGGAGAGGTCCACATACACCAGCCGGGAGTCCACGCCGCCCGACAGCCGGGTGCCGGGCCGGTCCAACTGCCGCGCGGCGGCCCGGTACTGGCGCAGACCGTTGGCCCGGGTGTGCTCGAAGTCCTCCGGCGTGGCCGGCGGCTCCAGGTCGAGGTTGGGGGACATGTCGCCGGCGTTGGTCTGCGCGAAGGCGGCGATCACCTCGGGCGCGCCGCCGGCCAGGTAGTCCGCGCCCGCCACCTCGCGCTCCCAGTGGTAGGCGGCGTATCCCTTGTTGTCGGCGCTGATGAGCCGGTTGTCGCCGGACATGCTGGTGCAGTGGGTGGCGAACCAGTTGACCGCGCCCACCAGCCGCCCCTGCCGCTCGATCCGCAGCAGCGTGGTGAGCGGGTCGATCGCGTCGGGGAAGTGGGCTTTGACGTCGGCCGGGTTGCGGTCGAAGGCGGTACGGGAGCGGTTGACGCTGGCTCCGCGCAACTCCCCCCGGGAGAGCGACAGTTCGGAAGGCGCCAGATCGGCGTGGGCCCGGCCCACGGCCTCCACGATGCCGCGCACGACCGCGTCGAAGGTCTTGGCGTGGAAGCCGAGCGTGGTGATGTTGTAGAGCAGGTGGTGGGAGTAGCCGCCCGGACCGGCGTGGGTGTGGGTGGCGGTGATCATGGTGTTGCGGGCGTCGTAGAGGCCGCCGTACCGCTCGTCCAGGGCGCGCAGCACCGCCTGGTGCACGCTGGAGAAGATCATGGGGGAGTCGACCACGACGAGGGCCACCCGCTCCCCGGCGCTCCCGTCCCCGGCCCGGTCGGCGATGACGAAGGCGCGGGCCCGCAGCCGGTTGTGCAGGCCCTGGGCCTGCTGGTCGGTGCGCCCGTAGCCCATCATGCCGACCTCGGCCACCTCGCCGGTGGCGTCCGCGATGCCGCGCCCCACCAGATAGGAGCCGGCTCCCGCGGCATCGGCCCGCCCGGATGCGGCGGTGGTGCGGCCGGCGGTGGTGTCTTCGGCGGCGTGGGCCGCGGTCGTGGGGAGCCCGGCGATGCCGAGCCCGGCCGTCGCCGCGGCGGTGGCGCGCAGGACGCCGCGGCGGCTGCTGCCCGGCGCGCGGGCGGGGGCGTCCGGGGCGGCCGGTGCTTCCGGGGCGGTGCCGGGCGGTGTGCGCCGCTGGGTTCGGGGATCGCTCACGTGCGGCTCCTCACGGTGCAGTAGGGGGGTTACCGCCGGTTTACCGACAGGCGTTGTGAGCATGACACCCATGGCATCCGCAGACAATCCGTCTGCGCGGGATCGCCGCCGAAACGGCCGCGACGCCCGTGACCGCTCCGGCGGAAGCCCGGTGCGCCCTCGACGGACCCGCCCGCGTGGGCCGTGGTGGACCGGGCAGCGGAACACGCCGGGCGGATACGGCCCGCCCCGACGCCACGCCGGGCACCCTGCCCCGCCGGCGGAGCCGGCCGACTACCAGAGATCGCCCTCGCGCCAGTCGCAGACCAGCTCACCGGAGGTGTCCGGCTCCGCACCGCCAGCCACCGGCAGCACGTGCACGCACCCGTCGTCCTCCTCCGTACGCACGGTGCCCGAGGGAGTGAGCGCCGAGACGGGCCCCCGCCACAGCAGCCAGCCGCGCGCCGCGTAGAAACCCAGCGCCTCGTCGGTGGAGGCCAGAGCCCCCAGGTCGTACGCGCCGCGCACCACCCGCTCCAGCGACCCCATCAGCGCCGCCCCGTGTCCGCGCCCGCGCCGGTCGGCGCGGACCCCCACGCCCTCCACATAGCCGGCGCGCAGCGCCCGGCCGCCGTGCAGCAGCCGCCGCTGCACCAGTGAGGCGTGGCCCACCAGCTCCGGACCGTCCCAGGCCAGCGCGTGCACACCACCCAGGGCGTGCTCCCAGTCCTGGTCGGTCATGTCCCCCTCGAACACCTCGTCGAGCAGGGACCGGGCCGCAGCGCGTACGGAGGCGTCCAGATCCGCCGTGTGGACGAGGGTGATCCCGCCGAAACCACCGCCGTCCCCGATCCTGATACCGGTCATGCGCCCATCCTGGCAGCACACCGCCGCCCGCCGTCGTCTCTCCACGGCGGCGGGCGGCGGTGCTCGGGGGTGCTCGGGGGTGAAGCCGTACCCCGGGCCGGCGGGCCGGGCAGGGGCGGCGCGCCTCAGTGACGCCCCTGCCCCCGGCCGCGCAGCCTGCTCAGGGCCTGCTTGGCCTGGGCCCGCTTCCTGGGGTCTGAGGCCGCCCTCTTGGCCTGCCGGGTCAGACGGCGACCCTGCGGGGTTCGGGCGAACATGGCGATCTTGCTCAGAATGCCCGGCACGGTTCCTCCAGCTGTTCACGGGTGCCCGTCGCGGCGAGCCGCACCCTTTGAGCTCGGTTGTCCTCCTTCGCCTCCTACCCCGGCGGGCGCGGGTGATGTACGGGCCCTCCCCGGGGCCGGGCCGCGGCCTTCGGGTGGCCTTCGGGTGGCCTTCGGAACGCGTGTTCCGGGCGTGAGCGGTCCGCTCTAGGATGAGCCCCGGTTCGCCGGCGACCGCGGGCGGGAGGGAGAAGCGGTGAAGCGTCCCACGATGGTGGACATCGCCCGCCGTGCGGGGGTCACCAAGAGCGCGGTGTCCTTCGCGCTCAACGGCCGCCCGGGGGTGTCGGAGGCGACCCGCGCCAGAGTGCTCGCCATCGCGCAGGAGCTGGGCTGGCAGCCCAACAGCGCCGCCAGGGCCCTCTCGGACGGCCGGGCCGGGGCCTTCGGACTGGTGGTGGACCGCCCGGCCCGCTCCCTGGGCATCGAGCCGTTCTTCATGCAGCTGGTCTCCGGTATCCAGAGCGAGTTGTCCGGGGACGGCACCTCCCTGCTGTTCACCGTCGCGCCCGACGCGGACGCCGAGACGGCCACCTACCGGGCCTGGTGGGCGCAGCGCAAGGTCGACGGCGTCTTCCTGGTCGACCTGCGGGTGGACGATCCCCGGATACGCGCCCTGGAGGAGCTGCGCCTGCCCGCCGTGGTGATCGGCGCACCCGTCGGCACCGGAAGCCTGCCCGCGGTGTGGAGCGACGACGCGGCGGGGGTGCGCACCGCCGTCACCCACCTCGCCGACCTCGGGCACCGCTCCATCGCCCACGTCACCGGGCCCGCCGCCCTGCGGCACACCCTCCTGCGCACTGAGGCGTTCGCCGCCGCCACCGCCGAGCGGGGCGTCACCGGCCGGAGCGTGGAGGCCGACTACAGCGGCGAACAGGGCTGCTCCGCCACCCGCGCCCTGCTGGAGGGCGAGGACCGCCCCACCGCGATCCTCTACGACAACGACGTGATGGCCGTCTCCGGCCTGAGCGCCGCGCAGAGCCTGGGCGTCCGCGTCCCCGCCGACGTCTCCCTGGTGGCCTGGGACGACTCACCGCTGTGCCGGCTGGTCCACCCCGGGCTGACCGCGCTGCACCGCGACATCGCCGCCTACGGCGCCCTGGCCGCCCGCCGGCTCCGGGACGTCGTAGCCGGCCACCGCGTCGAACACCGCCGCGCCCCCGACCCCACCCTCACCGTCCGCGCCAGCACCGCCGCCCCCTCGCGCGACGCGGCCCCGCTGTAGTCGTCGTCGGCCGGATTCCCGGAGATCTCTTCCAAGGCGTGGAAGACCGGCATGCGTCTGGAGGCCGCAGCCCCGGACGATCGGCCCCTGACCGGTAGGCGAATCCGGTACGGGGCCTCCTACTGCGGGCCTTCCGCGTCGGCCGCATCGGCCGCGACGCGGCCGGCCGGACGTTCGTATCGCTGCCTGGCCGCCTGCGGGGTGCCGAGCCCGAGCCCGAAGGCGATCTCCTGCCAGGTCGTGCCGCGACTCCGGGCCATTTCCCCGCGGACCAGCGGGACGAGGCTCAACGCGGCGGTGATGTCGGCGTGGTCCACCCCCGGTTCACCGTGATCCGGCCGTGCGGCCCCACGCTCGTACTGGAGTACTAGGGTGCATACGTTCGTGATCAATGAGTGACGCCTGACCGCCCGCCCTCTTCAACGACCGATCCGGAAGCCCTCCTCGATGTCGATTGACCGCAAGTTACGTTTGTCGCCTCGCCACCTGGAGGCCGAGGCGACGTTCGCGGCAGAAGCCGCCCCCCTGCGTCGCGCCGTTCTCATCTGGCTGCTTCCGGTGCTGTGGACTGTCTCCCTCGGCCTGTGGGGGCTGTCGCGGCAGGACAGCGTGTGGCGGGACGAGGCCGCGACCTGGCAGGTGGCCGAACGCTCCACAGCCGAGATTTGGCACATGCTGGGTAACGTCGACGTCGTGCACGGGTGTTACTACCTGCTGATGCACGTGCTGTTCGACTGCTTCGGGGCCGGCACCACAACCCTGCGGCTGCCCTCGGTGCTGGCCATGGGAGTCGCGGCGGCCTGCGTGGCGGTCATCGGTCACAGGCTGGCCGGCGTGTGGGTGGGCTTGGCAGGGGGTATGGCGTTCGGGCTGCTGCCCGCTGTGCAGTTCTACCTCCAGGAGGGGCGGCCCTACGCGATGGTCGCCGCCGGTGCCGGGATCTCCACACTGCTCCTCGTGACTGCGCTTCGCGGGCGTGGCCGGAGGCTGTGCTGGGCCGCATACGGCGGCACCGTTTGTCTGATGGGGCTGCTGAACTGGCTCTCACTTGTGATCTGCGCGGCACACCTGGGAACTCTCCTGTGGACACGAGCCGGGCGCGAAGTTTGGACACGCTGGATGACAGCCTCCGCGGCCGCCACGGCCTGTGTGCTGCCGTTGATCCTCTTCAGCCGGGGCCAGTCCGCACAGGTGTCATGGATACCGCCGCTGTCCTGGCACATGTTGATCGGCCCAGCGGTTCTGCTGGCCATCGGTGGCGTCGGCGCGCTACTGGACCGGCCCCGAGCAGGCCGGCTGTCGGTGGCAGCCGTCGGGTTACCGCTGCTGGCGGTGCCGCAGATCGGCCTCATCGCCCTTTCCCTGATTCAGCCGTTGTTCCTGGACCGGTACATCCTCTACAGCATGCTGGGGCTGGCACTGCTGATCGGCACTGCCGTCGGCTCGGCGATCCAGGCGGTCAGGCCCCGGCTCCCAAGAGCATCGAAGTGGATTCTCCCTGCAGTGGTTGCCGTGGCGGTGGTGGCACTGCTGCCGCAGACACTGGCCAAGCGGTCCCCGGCAAGCAGGGTGGACGATGTCCTGGCGGTGGCGTCGGAGGTGCGGCGGATGAAAGAAACCGGGAGTGCGGTGCTCTTCGTCCCGTCAGCGCGCAGGGACACCAAGTCCGTCTCACCAAACGCCTTTGCCGGACTGCGGGACATAGCTCTCGCGGAGAGCCCGGAGAGGTCCGGGACCCTGAAAGGCGTGGAGGCGAGCCCGGATCACATACGTGCTGCGATGCTGGCCCAGCAACGGATACTGCTGGTGACGGACGCGACGCGGGTGGCGAAACCGGTGACGGCCGAGCGGGACAACATGAAAACCACCGTGCTGAAGGAGTACTTCACGCCGGTGGCCGGCGAGCAGATTCGTGGCCGCCGGGTGACGGTGTACCAGCGGCTTGCGACAGCTCACTGACCGGCGGCGCAAGACCGCCGTCTCCATCTGCCTCCGTCGCATGACCGGCCGGACAAGTCCCGGGCGGCAGGCACGGCAGGGCATCGCCCACCGTCCGAGACGGGCACCCGATCACTGCGCCATGCGTTCCGCGTCGTCCGGAACCCAGGGAAACGGAACGCTTGGCCATCTCCGGGTATGCCGCATGCCCGAAGAGGTGGGTCGCCCAGTCCACGACCTCACCCCGGCCGGCGTCACACGCCATGGAGTGGATCCGGGCGGCCCGCCGGGCTACCGGACGAAGGCGGTGACGCCCTCGTACGTGCCCTGTGACGCCTCGCCCGTCGTCTCGTACTCCAGGAGCAGCAGTCCGTTCGGCGTCGCCTCGTGGCGGACCAGCCGGAGACCGCAGGGGGCGCCGGGGCCGGACATCAGGCGGCGGCCGGCCCTGAGCACCGTGGGCGCGACCACGAGGCGGAGCGTGTCGACCAGGCCGGCGGCCAACAGCGCGTCCCCCAGGCGGGCGCTGCCGTGGATCTGGATCTCCCGCCCCGGCCGAGCCCTGAGCTCGGCGACCGCGCCGACCGGATCGCCCCCGAGCACGGTCGTGGGGTGCCAGGACCCCTCGGTGAGGGTGTTGGAGACGACGTACTTCGGCAGTGTGTTCATCCGCTCGGCGAATGGGTCGGCCGGGTCGGTGATCGCCGGCCAGTCGCGTGCGAACGCCTCGTAGGTGCGCCGGCCCAGCAGCAGGCCGTCGGCGAGGTCGAGCCACGCGGAGGCGCGCCGCACGAACGTCCCGTCCATGTGGGGCACGAGCCAGCCGCCGCGGCCGAAACCGCCGCTGGTGTCCTCCTCCGGCGAGCCGGGCCCCTGGCTGACCCCGTCGAGCGTGGTGAAGGCGGTGATGGCGATCCTCATCGCGCAGCCCGTCGCGTGGCCGTGCTCTCGGCGAGGGCGGCCAGCTGGTCGGCGACCGAACCCCAGCCCTCGGCGAAGCCGAGCTTGGCGTGGCGGGCGCGGGCCTCCGGGTCGCCGTGCCGCACGACCATCCGGTAGTCCGTGCCCTCCGGGTGGTCGGCCAGTGTGATCGTGGCGGTCATCGCGACCGGGGCGGGATCGGCGGGGCGCCAGGCGCTGTCGACCGCGTTGGTGAACACGATCCGGTGGAGCTCGTCGACGGCGAGGAAGCACGCGTCCAGGTGCGGGACGAACCCGGCGCCGTCCTCGCTCAGCCGCGTCACGAACGCCCCGCCGGGCCGCAGTTCCAGATGGTCCACCCGGCAGCGGGCCGGGGCGGGGACCCACCATCGCTCGAGCCGGGACGGGTCGGTCCAGGCGCGCCAGACGGTCGCGCGCGGCGCCCGGATGATCCGCTCCAGGGCGAGATCGAGGTCGGGGTCGAAGCGGGGGCCGGGGGTGCGGCCGAATCCGGGGCCGGGGTCGGGGTTCACTGCCTGTTCTCCTCCGGGTCGGTGACGAACTGCTCGAGTCGGTCGGTGCGCTCCTCCCAGATCCGGCGCTGCTGTGCGAGCCAGTCGTCGACGAGGGCGAGCCGCTCGCGGTTGAGTACGCAGCTGCGCACCCGGCCGGACTTGACCGTGTGTATGAGCCCGCTCGACTCGAGCGTCCGAACGTGCTTCATGAACGAGGGGAGGGTCATCGGGAACTCGCGGGCGAGGTCGCCGACGCTTCTGGGCCCGTGGCCGAGGTGCCGGACGACCGCACGCCGGGTCGGGTCGGCGAGGGCGACGAACACGCCGTCCAGCTCCGCCGAATACTTAGCCATATGGCTAAGTATTGCGCGGGGTGATAGTTAGCGCAAGGGCTAAGTGTTGGGATGGCCGATCGGCGCCGGGTCCGGCTGAGGAACTCAGCCGGACCCGGCGCCGATCGGCCCACGGTTCTCCGGGAGCACCGCCGCAGGACCGGGCGGGGCGTCAGGCCTCGGGGTTCAGCATCGCCGCCGCGGTGGCCCGGTCGGTCTCGGCGCCGGTGGTCAGCGCGTACAGGGCGTACCCGATCGGGGAGGAGTCCCACAGGTGCTTCGCCTGGGCCGCCAGGCCGGGGTGGACGTGCCCGCCCGCCCGCTCGTACGCGGTGAGGGTGGCTTGCAGCATCTCCTCGCCCGCGGCGCCGTACTGGAAGGACAGGTCACGGGCGGGGTCGTCCACGCGGGCGGTGGTCCAGTCCAGGACTCCGGTGATCGTGCCCTCCTCGTCCAGCAGCACGTGCGCGGGGTAGATCTCGCCGTGGGTCATCACGGTCCGCTCGGGCCAGCAGGTGTCGTCCTCGAGCCAGGCCCGCCAGGCCTCGGTCAGGGCGGGGGAGACGGTGAAGGCCTCGCTCACGCGGGCGATGTCCTCCCGCCACGCCTGACGTACCCGGGCCGGGGTGCGGACCTCGACCCCCGCGGCCTCGGCCCGCTCCGGGGCAATGGAGTGCAGGCGGGCCAGCAGACGCCCCAGGCGCTCGGCGTAGACCGGACTGGCGGGATCCATGTGCCAGTTTGGCTCCCCGGCATCGGTCAGCGTCAGGCCCGGGGCGCCGGGCAGGGCCGGATAGGCGATCAGCTCGGGGGAGCGGACCTGCCAGTCGGGGACCGCGACGCCGTCCTCGGCCAGGACGGGGGCGACCAGGTCGAGGATGCGCCTCTCGGCGGCCATGCCCTCGGAGACATCGGCCCGGCGCGGCACGCGCAGCACCCACCTGCGGCCGCTTGTGTCGAAGGCCATGACGACCCGGTAGTCCAGGCCCGCCTCGTTCACGGTGGCGTCCTGCGCGGACAGGTGCAGGCCGTGGACGGCGGCCAGGGCTATGAGATCGTCGATCGTGTTCATGGGGCCACGCTCCCACCCGCGCCTGTGCCGCCTCCAGCCC
This sequence comes from Streptomyces barkulensis, assembly GCF_002843305.1. Lineage (GTDB taxonomy): Bacteria > Actinomycetota > Actinomycetes > Streptomycetales > Streptomycetaceae > Streptomyces > Streptomyces barkulensis. The sequence continues at coordinate 72,221 of NZ_PGSG01000054.1, read as the reverse complement.
TTTTCCCCGCCGCCCGTGCCGCCGAGGGCCGCCCCTCCGGAGCGACACGGCCCCCCGACCGTCCTCGCCCGCCAGATCGACCTTGCACTCACCTCGGGGCAGGACGCGGCCCCCTGCCCTTGGTCATCGTTTCAGGCCGCCGAAGTACAGCCCGGATGGACCGGGCCGACCCCGGGGCCGGCCTGGCCGGCCGCGATCGCCCGTCGGCCGGGTCGCGGACAGCCGACCCCATCCGCCGCCACGGCTGCGGCGGATGGAACGCCTCCTCGGCCCACCGGCGCCGGCCCACCGGCGCCGGCCCTCCGGCGCATCGCCCGGCCGGCCTTTGATCCCCTCGGCGACCCCTCTCCGGGCACAGCACCGAACCGGTTCCCGCCCTCAAGCGCCGATGCCGATCGCGTCGTCACCACCACGCGGTTCTGTAAGTGGTTTCCGCGCACGTCAACTGCTTGGTGATGCACGCACGGAACGCGACCTTGCTGCTGGACGACGTGGGATACCCCCCGGTCCAGTGAATACCGCCCCCCGAGATGTTGAAGTCCCCTGAGAATGTGTCCGCTTTACGGTCCCCGTCAGTGTCAACCTCGAACATGAGGTCGTAGCCCGCCGCCGGATTCACCACACGCCCCCAGCCGTACTGGACCCCGCCGTACGTGCCGTAACGGACCTGGACGGTACCGGCCGGAGTTTCCTTGAACACGGCGGTTCTCGGGTTTGTGATGCTGTGGACTTGCTCCGGAGTGATCCAGCTCGAGGCGGATGCCGGGGCGGCGGCCGCACCCACGACGCCAGCGAACGCGGCGGCCGTGGCAAGGGCCCCGAGGACACGGTTACGCACGATTTTCCTCCTTTGCTGTGCTGTGATCATGGTCAGTGTGCGGTGATCGGACTGGCGAGGTGATGTCCTTTCAGACCGGACCGAAACCATCAAGCAAGGCGGCATGGCCCGAGGTTCGGCGGTGCGGGTCCACTCCCCGCCCGCCGGGACCGCACGGTGTGCGCTCAACAGTTGCGAATGGACCAGACGGGCCCCCAGTCCTGCTGTCGCGTCCCGCTGAAGGGCTTGAAGGACTTGATGACGTTTCCGCTGCTGCCGTAGAAGTATGAGGTCGGGCTGCCGGTCTGCCTGTTCGCGTAGTGACCGGTGCCGAGCCAGTTGGTCAGGTGGTACCGGTTGCAGGTGTAGAGGTAGAAGACCTTCCACATGCCTTTCGTGGAGTCCCAGGCCAGGGTGCAGAGGTTGCCGCTGGCGCAGGGGAAGTCGCTGTAAGGCGGCACATGAGCGGTCCTGACGCTCGGCGAGATGCCCGGAGAGGTCGCAGCCGCTCCCTGGGCCTGCACGGTCCGCGCTTCCTCCGGCGCCGGCGGGGCCTTCATCACCTGGACGGTAGCGCCTCCGTCCGCAGGGGTGGCCGCCTGGGCGGGCCCGGTGACGGCGGCGGAGACCAGGAGCGAGGCGACCCCGGCCGCAAGGCCGAGAACCGAGTGCTTCGTGCGCATGTGTTCCCCCATGGCAGAGTGACGGCACGGCCCTGCGAACTGCGCCCGGACCGCGCTGTGCGTGTGGTCGTTTCCCTGTGCACGGAAAGCCTGCCGGGGACGCACCACACGCGGAAGAGGAAGCCTCATGCGGGAAGCCGCGGCATCGATACGCTGGACGTATGAATGAGGGCCGCCGGACCGCAGCCACTCGTACACCTGACCTGCACCAACTACGGATCTTCACCGTCCTGGCCGAGGAACTGCACTTCGGGCGCACCGCCGCCCGGCTGTTCACCACGCAGCCTGCGGTCAGTCGGCAGGTGCGTGCCCTGGAGGATGCGCTGGGCGTCGCCGTCTTCGACCGCACCAGCCGAGCCGTGAGCCTGACGCCGGCGGGCAGGGCGCTGCTGCCGGAAGCCCGTGAGGTCCTGGCCGCCGTGGACAGACTGCACGCGGTTGCCGAGCGGCACCTCCGTGAAGTCGCCGGGAGCCTGCGCGTCGGAGGGATAGGCGGCGAGGCCACCACAAACTACGCGCAGGCCGTTCTGGCAGGCCTCGCACAGGAGCATCCGCGTCTGGCGGTCGAACTGCGAGCCCTCGGCTTCGGCGAGCAGTTCCAGGCACTTCTGGGAGGCGATGTGGACATTGCGTTCCTGCGCGAGCCCGTGCCCGCGGGCATCCAGGTCCTTCCACTGAGCCGCGAGCGTCGGGTCGTCTGCCTGCCCGCCGACGACCCTCTCGCCGCACACACCGCCGTGTCCCTCGCCGATCTCGCCCGTCACACCGTCGTAGACGTACCGTCGTGGGCATCCCGTGCCTGGTGGGAACACTGGAGCGCCGACCCGCGCCCCGACGGCGCGCCTGTCCGCTACGGCCCCGTCGTCGATGACGTCGAGAGCATGCTGACGACCGTCGCCAGAGGACAGGGCATCGCCTTCCTGCCCGCCCGGGCCCGCGACTTCTATCCCCGGCCCGGAGTCCGCTACCTCGACGTACCCGAACTGCCGCCCAGCACCGCGGTCCTGGCCTGGAACGGCCGCCACCGGGACCGCCCCGACATCGCCGCCGTCCGAGCCGTCGCCGCGCGCCTTCGAATCCGGTCAGGCAGTGGGCGAGGGCAGGGATGATCAATCGGCGATTCCGGGAGCGTGACGGCGACCTTCCTGATCTCCGCGCCGAGCGTCACCAAATCGTGTTTGCTCGCCCGCGTACACGGTTCAGGTGCCTGGCGGCCTTTTCGGTGCGCGCCCTGAGCGGGCACGGTCGTCACAGGGGCTTGAGGCGGGCGCGCAGGAGGCAGAACTCGTTGCCCTCGGGATCGGACAGGACGTGCCAGCTCTCGGTGCCGGTCTGGCCGACGTCGACGGGCCGGGCGCCGAGGGCGAGCAGCCGTTCCAGCTCGGCGTCCTGGTCGCGGTCGGTGGCGTTGACGTCGATGTGCAGCCGGAGCTTCCCCGGGCGGGGGTCGCTGGTGGGGCTGATGACGAGGGTGGGCTGCGGGCCGCCGAAACCGGTGCCGGGCGGGCCGATCTCGATGCTTCCGTCGTCATCCCGGCCGAACTCGACGTAGCCGAGGACCTCGCTCCAGAACGCGGCCAGCCGTTCGGGGTCGGTGGCGTCGACGACGAGTTCGCTGATGCGGCATGCCATGGCCGTCACCCTATGCGAGCCAGGACGGCTCGCGCTCACACCTTCACGACGACGACCCTGTCCGGTACCAGCCTCTCCAGGTCGTCCACGTCCGAGGTGAAGACCGTCACCCGGCCCGACTGCTGTCGCGCGACGACGGCGAGCACTGCGTCGATCGAGTACTTGTGGCCGTGCAGCCCGGCCCGGCTCAGAAGTCGGCGCGCCTGCCGGGCCTCTTCCTTGCCGATGTCCGCGACGGTGAGGCGGGAGAGCACCCAGTCCCAGCGACGCTCAGTGGTCCTCCCGTCGTACGCCTCGACAAGAGTTATGGGGGAGGTCACCACCTCGGCCTCCCCCCGGGCCGCCAGGTCGAGGCGGGCGATCATGGCGCGGTCGCCACGCACGGCCAGCGACAGGGCCTCGCAATCCAGGACGAAGACGCGGGGTGGCGCCTCCCTGCTGTTCTGCCTCCTCACGCGGCCTCTCCGGGACAGTTCCGTGCGGTGGTGCGGCGGCGCTTGTGCTCGGCGTCGAGGTCTTCCAACTCTCTTAGCGCCGCAGCACGTTCGCTCTCGGTGACCGGCCCGTGTTCCTCCTCCAGCCAGTCGACCAGCTCCCGGAGCCGGTCCCGCTCCCGCTTCAGGCGCAGCGCCTCGGTGAAGTACGCCGACATGCCCCGCTCAGTCACTTCGGAGCGGATCTCCTCCAGGAGATCCTCCGGGATCGTCACGGTGACCTTCTTGGTTGCCATACACAACACCATACTCATGGTGTTGCTCCCCATACTCGGTGAATCAGCAGGCCGCACGGTTTTCCTCCCGCTCCATGCGGCAGTCGCGGCACAACTGGCCGGGCCGGGCTGCGCGGATGGCGCGTTCGCAGCCGTCGCAGGTCTGGAGGGGCAGGACGGCCGGCTTGGCGGGCGACGGGGCCGAGGCGGGCGCGGGCAGGGGCGGCTCGCCGAGGCGGAAGGCCAGGATGCGGGCCGGGCGGGCCAGAAGCCGTTCGGGCAGGCCGGCGGTGAGCGTCTCGGTGATCCGGGCGGGGGACACGCCCGCCGCGAGCCACCGGGCCACGTCCGGGGCGAGCCGGGCGGCCTCGCCCTCGGAGAGGATCAGCCGGGGGTCGGCGTTGCGGAGACAGGCCAGGACCCGCACCGCGTCCGGATCGGCCTCGCCGAGCGGAGCGGGCTGAGCAGGCGGCGCCTGCGGTGACCGCACCACGGCCGGGAGCGGGTCCGGGGGAGCGGTGGCCGGTGCCGGGGCAGACGGGAGGGGCGCCGGGTCGGAGGCCGTACGCGGAGCCGGTACCGGCACGCGGACGGGCGCGGGACGAGGCCGGCGGCCGGGCGGTGGTGTGGGATCCGGGTCGTCGTCGCCCGGCGGTACGTCGTGGAAGTAGGTGCGGGTACGGACCCGGCCGTCCGGCCCGCGCTCGCGCCGCCGCTCCAGATGCCCGGACGCCTCCAACTCCCGCAGAGCGCGGGAGATCAGGATCTCGCCCTCGGAGAAGTGCTCGCACAGCGCGGTGATGCTCACCGGAGCGCCGTCCGGGAGGGAGGAGATGTAGGCCGCGACCCCGATGGTGACCGCGCTGCCGGGCCGCTGCGCGAGGGCGTTGGCGAGGACGGTGAAGTTGGCGGTGAGGCGGGTGCGTACATGGATCACGCCGGATGTCGGTGCACCGGCGCGGGCGCGCGAAGGCGCGCTAAACTGCGAGTCAGCCATCGGGAAGGTGCTTTCTTCCTGATCGGTGAGGCCCTCGATCGGGATGCCAGTCCCGGCCGGGGGCCGCAACTTTTTGCGGTTGTCGCGATGAACGTAACCACCCCCTTTTCGAACCTGCAAGCTCGTCACCCGTACGGGTGACGAGGGGAAAGGGTGGGTGGGTGGGAGGTTCTTTCTCCCGGTTCTTTAAGGGATTTCGTGGCCCGCCGGACCCTCGTGAGCGAGGGTCCGGCGGGACCAGGGAACCGACGCACACCGGCCCCCGGATCGCTCAGGCGCGGCGGTCGGCCTTCAACTCGCTTATGAAGGAAGCCCAGGACGCCGACGGGAACGCCAGCACCGGCCCGTGCGGGACCTTGCTGTCACGGACAGGGATGCTGCCGGGGAAGCCGTCGGCCACCTCCACGCAGTCGCCACCCTCCTGGTTGCTGTAGCTGCTCTTGCGCCACTCGGCGCCGCTGAGATCGGGACGGGACACTCGCTTCACGGTTGTCCTCCAGCGCGGATCGGATCATGTCGAGCGACATGAGCGGGGGCAGGGCTGCCGCCCGCAGTCGATCGTATGTCTCCCTGTACGGCCTGATCTCCGTCGGTTCCTCGACGAGTTGGCCGTAGTCGGCGCCTTCCGTGTAGACCGTCTCCGAGCCGTCCGGCATCGTCAGCAGGGTCAGGGAACCGCCCAGCGCGCCATGCTCGCCCTGGTCGAACGGCAGCACCTGCACGGTGATGTGACGTTCCTCGGCCGCTTCGAGGAGGCTTGCCAACTGGCCCCGTATGACGGCTCGGCCTCCGATCGGGCGCCGCAGCACCGACTCGTCCAGGATCACCCACAGTTCGGGACGGCCCGGTGACCAGAGCCGTGCCTGCCGCCCGAGCCGGGCCGCGACGCGTTCCTCCAACTGCTCCTTGCCGCTGAGCGTCCGGCCGACGCTCAGCAGGGCTCGCGCGTAGTCCTCGGTCTGGAGCAGGCCGGGCACCACATGTGCCGCGTACTGCATGATGACCGAGGCCCGTTCCGCGTACTCCATGAACCTGCGCGACCAGTTCGGGAACGTCTCGCGGTAGACGTACGGCCACAGGTCGACCAGCAGGTCGTCCGCTCCGAGCGCGTCGTCCAGCGTGCGCGCCAGTTCAAGCGTCGGTCTCGCCCCGGAGGCCCGCTCGACCTGGGTGATCCGGCTGGCGACCACATGCGCCTTCTCACCCAGTTCCGCCTGGGTCAGCCCGGCGGCGACGCGGAGTCTGCGCACCCGCGAGCCGAACAGGGCCGCCATCGATGCCCCGGGATCAACATCCTTGGCCAAAACATCACTTCCGTTTCTTACGGGCTGGAAGGTAAGGCTTCATCCCCTTCCGAGCCTAGGCTCGCCGATCGATCCTGAAGCACGGAACGTAATGATCCGCCTACGTTGCGGATCGAACGAGGAAGCGAAGGACGGCTTTCGTGCTGATGACGACGACCACGCCCGACGAGGAACCGCAGCCGGGCGCGGCACACCCGGGCGGCCCCGAACCCCGGCTGTTCACCATGCGGTTCACGTCATCCGCCAAGGGGGCGCGGCTGGCCCGGAAAACCGCCGTACGGCGCATGGAGGAGTGGGGGTGGCCGGCCGCATCGGATGTCTCGTGCACCGTCTCCCTGCTGGTCGGCGAACTGGCCGCCAACGCGGTGCGGCACGGCCGCGTGCCCGGACGCGACTTCCGCCTCGCGCTCGAAGTGCGGGGGAACCTGGTCCGTATCGAGGTCTCGGACGCCTCCCCGGTCCGGCCTCCGGCCGCTCCGCCCTCACCGTCCGCCGACGACGAGTCGGGGCGCGGCCTGCTCCTGGTGGACATCCTCGCCACCCGCTGGGGCGCGGTCCCGCGCGAACCCGTCGGCAAGACGGTCTGGGCGGAGGTGGCGGTCCTCCTGGACAACCCCGTTTCTGCGGGCGGACCGCCGCAGTGAAGGCGGCGGGCGACGCTCAGGGGCCGGTGGTGCCGTCCATGCGTTCCCGCAGCAGGTCCGCGTGGCCGTTGTGGCGCGCGTACTCCTCGATCAGGTGGACCAGGATCCAGCGCAGCGAGACCTCCTCGCTGCCCAGGTGCGCGGCCTCCTGCTCCGAGAGCCTGCCGGTCTCATCCAGCGAGGCGCCGGCGGTCAGCTCGCGTCCCCGCGCGACCTCGGCGCGCCAGGCGGCCAGCGCCTCGTCGATGCCGCGTTCCGGGACGAGCCCGAAGCCGTCCCAGCCGGCGTCCGCGTGGACCGGTGGCACGTCGAGACCGGCGAACACCCGCTGGAACCAGTTGCGTTCGATCTCCGCCAGGTGCTGGACCAGGCCCAGCAGCGTCATCCGCGACGGTTCCAGCGGGGCGGTACGGAGGCCGCGGTCGTCCAGCCCCGAGCACTTCAGCACCAGGGTCTCGCGGTGGAAGTCCAGCCAGCCCTCCAGCGTGGTCCGTTCATCAGCGCGCGCCGGCGGGACGGTGCGCTCGTGCGGTGTCGGACTCATGTGTTTCCTCTCCTCGGGTGTCCTCCGGGAGATCATCCCCCAAGCGGGGCCGGTGCCGTCCGGGCCGGACGGTCGCCGCGCATGGTCGGGACTCCAGCCGTAGGCTCCCGTGAGGCCGGGACTACCGGGCAGAAGGGACGACCGTGCCGGGGGGCGTGGGGGTGGCGTCGGTGAGACCGGTCCAGCGCAGCAGGACGTTCCGGTGGGAGCCGGTCTCCGTGGAACGGGCCACCGTCGCGGCGGCTTCCGGTGTGCGCGGCGCACCGGCACGGGCCAGGAGCGACAGTGGCCATTGCGGAGCCGCAGGGGCCGCTTCGCCGTCAAAGGCGTACCAGGCCCACGGCCCGTCGAACCGCCATGCTCTGCCGGTGGCGTCGGCGACCTCGTCGCCGGGCTGGAGGAAGGCGTACGGCCGGAACAACAGGTCAAATGTGAACGGTATGCCGTCACCCGGGTAGATCTCGAAGCCGGTGCCGTCATCATGGCTATCTGCCGGAGCCTCCCGGTACGACAGACCTCTGGGGAGCACCGAGACCACCAGACGGGGATGGGGCAGCCAGACGGTCTTCAGCGGCGGGTCGAAGTGGTCGACGGCGGTCACATGGACCACCGTCGGCGGCACACCGACCCGGCACACGTCCCCTGGCTCCAGGTGCTCCGGCGCCGGGTCGGTGCGGAACAGTCCCGTCTCGTCCCACATACGGGTTCCGGCGTCGAGCCCCAGCGCCACGATTCCGTTCCAGTGGCCGACCTCGCCGCTGGGATCGGGCCGCCACCACGGCCATTCCAGAGCCAGGTGATCCAGCCCGAAGTCCGTCGCCCGGGTCTCGGTGAACGGACAGGTGACGGACAGTACGTCGCCGACCCGGAAGTCCACATCCTGTGCCATGGGGCCAGATTAGGGCGTGACCCGGCGAGGTCGGGGCCCGTTCCGGGGTGACCCCTGGATGTCCGGACGTGGATCCGTCGGCAGTGTGGGAGACATGAATTCACCCCGTATCTCCCGGAGATCCTTTGCGGGCGTTGCTCTGTCAGGGGCGGCTGTGTCGGCAGTCTCCGCTGTGGTGCCCGTGCGCCGTGCCGCCGCCTCGCCCGCGCCGCGCGTCCGAACCTGACGGCGGACGGTGGATCGCGGCGGTTGCCTCGTCGAACGGGCGGGCTTGGGGCCCGGAAGGCGCGGGCCGGCGCCTTACCCGCTGTGCGCGATCTGAATCAGATTGCCGCAGGTGTCGTCCAGGACCGCGGTGGTGATCGTGCCCATCTCCAGCGGGTCCTGGGTGAAGCGCACCCCGAGCCCGCGCAGCCGGTCGAACTCCGCCCGTACGTCGTCCACGGCGAAGGAGGCGACCGGGATGCCGTCCTGGGCCAGTGCCGTCCTGTACGGCCGCACCGCGGGGTGGCCGGAGGGCTCGAGCAGCAGCTCCGTTCCGTCGGGATCCTCCGGCGAGACCACGGTCAGCCACCGGTCCGTACCCAGCGGGACGTCGTGCTTCTTCACGAAGCCCAGCACGTCGGTGTAGAAGTGCAGGGCCTTGTCCTGGTCGTCGACGAAGACGCTGGTGAGGTGGATCCTCATGGTGTGCTCTCCGGGGTGTCGGGCCTGAGCCATCGGGTCACGATGAGTTCGAGGGGTTCGGTGTTCAGCTCGTGGAACTTGTAGCGGCCCTGGCGCCGTGAGACGACCAGACCGGCGGATTCCAGTACGGCCAGGTGCTGGCTGATCGCCTGGCGGGACAGCCCCAGACCGTGCTTGTTCGCCAGCCTTGCGCAAATCTCGAAGAGGGTCTGGCCGTCCCGCTCCACCAGCTCATCGAGGATGCGCCGGCGGGTGGGGTCGGCCAGGGCCTTGAAGAGGTCCTCCGCCACGACCAACACCATAGGCAAGTGGCTACTTGCCTATCAAGAGGCGTGCCGCCCTCGTCCGATCGAGGAGGCGGGCCCCGCCGCCCAGCGCCCGTGCCTCAGCCGGGGCGTTTGGCCATGACGACCACGCCCGGACCGGTCTGCTCCTCGGCGGGGAGGCGGAGCTCGGCGACCGGAAGCAGGCCGGCCCGCTCGATCAGGTCCACGAGCTGCTCCGGCCGCCACTGGTGCGTCGTCCAGCGGACGGGGACGCCTCCGTAGGCCTCGGTGCGCGCGATGTCCTCGTCGCCGACGTGTGTCGCGGTGATGAGGTGCCCGCCCGGCTTCAGGGCGCGCGCGAACATGGCGAGGACCTGGGGAAGGACGTCACGGGGGAGGTTGAACAGCGACCACCACCCGAGCACGCCGCCGAGGGACGCCTCACCGAGGTCGAGGTCGAGGTCGGTGGCGGAGGCGACGTCGAAGCGGCAGTGCGGGTAGAGGCGGCGCGCGTTCTCGATCATGCGGGGGGAGAGGTCGACCCCGGACACGTCGAGCCCGCGTTCGGCGAGGTAGGCGGTCACCGTTCCGGGGCCGCAGCCGACGTCGAGGACGGGGCCGAGCCCGCGCACGGTGTCGGCGAAGGCGTCGATCGACGCCTTGAGCCAGGGATGGGTGCGGATGTCGCCGCAGCCCGTCGTCCGGACCATGTGAACGTAGTTGTCGGCCACCCGGTCGTAGGACTCACGGACCGTGTCGAGATCGGCCGGGCGGTCGATGGGGTGTAAACGCATCGGCCGAGGATAGGACAGCGGCCCTGGTCGAGGGACCGCCGGCCTCCCCGTCGGGCCGAACGGCACTGGCCGCCGGAGCGGCGCGGTGTTGTCATGGGGAGGGAGGACGGCGACGGTGGAACGGCCGGCGAGGGTGCGGCCGCCCCGCCGCGACGCGGAGGAGGCCGATGCCATGCTGTACCGCCACACGGTCGGTGACGTGATGACCGAGGACGTGGTCACCTTCCGCCCCGACACGCCGCTGCCGGAGGTCGCCGCCCTGCTGGACGCCAACGACATCGTCTCGGCCCCGGTCGTCGACGACGACGGCGCTCCCGTCGGCGTCGTCTCCGCCTCCGACGTGCTGCGGCACGAGACCGGCATACCCGACCCGCAGGGGCAGGACGGGGACGACGAGCGCTCCTGGGGCAAGGCCCGGGCCCGGACCGCCGGCGCGCTCATGAGCAGCCCCGTCTTCACCGCCCGTGCCGACTGGACCATCCCCCGGGTCGCGCGGGAACTGCGCAGGTGGCACGTCAAGCAGCTGCCGGTGGTCGACGAGGACGGGCTCCTGGCCGGCATCGTCACCCGCAGCGACCTGCTCGACGTCTTCATCCGCTCCGACGCCGAGATCCGCGAAGAGGTCGAGCAGGACGTCCTGGGGGACATCCTCGACCTGGACGAGGACGCCGTCGCGGTCGAGGTCCGGGACGGGGTCGTCACCCTTCGGGGGGACGTGCCGGAAGCGCGTCTCGTCCCGGTGGTCGTGGGCCTGTGCCAGGGCATCGACGGGGTCGCGGGGGTGGAGGCCCACCTCGCCGCCGCCCGGACGGACTGAGAGGCGTTCGTGGAGTGATGTCCGTTTTCCGTATGAGGGTTGCGTCAGGGGCGTCGGCCGGAGCGGTGGTTACTGCTTCCTGGTGAAGCCGCCCGTGTCGGCCTCGGCGAGGACGTCGGGTTCGACCGGGCGTTTCGGCTTGGCGCGGGGTTCCCTCGGTACCGAGTATCAGCCCTGGTGGCCGCCGCGCGGGGTGCGCTGCTGGTCCGGGCCTGTCCGAACCTGACGTCGGTATCAACCGAGTTGTGCTGATTCCTGGACCCATGGCACAGCGCCGCGGGAGCGTGGGCGCAGCCCCTGATGGGCGCCGGGTCCCGGGTGCTCCCAACCAGTGGAAATAAGCATGGATTACGGACAGAATCATCTGTCGAGCCATTTCACTGCTGAGGCGGCGAAAATGGTGAAATAGGGGGAATATTTGAAGGTGACGCTCGGGTCACGATGGGGTGGGTGATCTTGTTCGACTCCTGCGCAGCGGTATACGGTCCCGGAGCGCAAGCTAAACGATCATGGATCGTTCAGGGTTTATGTGGCTTGCGCATTATTTATTCCACCGCTCGAAGGAGAGCTCCCATGCGTCGATCAGCGGCAATACTCATAGCTGCAGGTGTAGCACTGGGCGGGCTGGCGCTTCCCGCACAGGCCGCAGGGCAGCAGGACGCTCAGAAGCTTTCGAAGAGCGAACGGGCCGCGAAGGCGGCGGAACGTCTCGCCAGGACTGACAACAAGGTCGTCAGAGCGAGCCTGAAGAAGGAAAACAAGGAGTGGAAGGTAAGCTCCAAGGAGTTCAAGGAGGCTAGAGCGAAGGCGAGAAACGTTCGCGCCAGGAGCGGTTTGACGGGCGAGGACCTCAAGAAGGTCCAGGAGTTCACTCGCCAGGCTGCCGAGCGCGGGAACACCTACCGCTCGGAAGAGGTTGAGGTCATCCCGCTTCTTGACGGCGATGTTGAAGCGATCCTCCCGAAGGGGACGGTTATCGACAGCCTCGGAGTGGAAGTTTCCGATGGCGCGGTCACCCTTGAATCCGAGACCAGTAATCCGGATGTGGCTCTCGCGGAGTATGCCGGCCCGGGAATGGCCGACTGGGTGAACAACGGAAGTGGTCAGTACATTCTCCGCGTCCCGGGCATGGGTGAAGGTCACTTCACCTGGAAGCGGAACAAGCTCTCCGATGACGGAAGCGGCACCTACGACTGGTATCAGTACAGCCGGTTCGGTGTGGCGAAGCCGGCGAACATCAACGACTACCCGGACCCCTACGTCCAGCTGATCCGCGTCCAGAGCTACCCGTACGACGGGATCGAGTCAGGGTTGGTCACCTGGGAGGACATCGCCCCCAGGACGTCCTTTGAGGGGGACTGCAACGCCGACAACCTCTCGCTCTCGGTCACTTCACCGGTGGGTGGTTTCGGCTACACCTTCAATGACTGTGACACCTACGAGGTCTGGTACAACTCTTCGAACCCGGGAAGCCAGTGGATCGAGATGGACCAGGGCCTTATCCTGTGGAATGGCGGCAGGGACTACGAGGCCGCCTACACGAATTCTTTCAAGGTGAAGCAGGGTACTGCAGGGTCGATGCACGACTTCCAGCGCGTGACATTCGTAGACGGCGCCTCGGACCTCGAGGGCAGCTGCGATTCCTATGATGTAAGCGAAACATGCTAGTGATGCGCCACATGGGATACGCCAAAGCCGCCCGCTGGTTCGCCGGCGCGGCGGCTTTGGCCGCCGTCCTGGTCGCGGGCTTCCTCCTGTATCAGCCCAAGGGTGATCAGGCCGGTGCCAGGCAATCGGTAACGCCGAAGCCGTCGACGCCTCAGGCGTGTGCGGGCAAGACCGTTCGCTGCCACCTGCTCTCCACTGGGATATGGGCGGTGATCTACGCGCCCCTTCCCGAGACGGAGGCCCCGCACGCCTCAGCCACCTTGAGGTCCAAAGAACAGGACGGGCTGGTCTTCTGGGATCCTGGAGGCCCGGGAATCAGTCCTCTCGAAGTAGGAATTACGCGGTCACTTCTTCCTTCATGGCTGAAGAACGAGACCGTGGCGATGTTCGTCGAGCCATGGGTTGTCCATGAGGTCGACCCGGACTGCCTCAACGTCCTGACAAAGGTATCGGGCGGTGGCGAGCTTCCCGAACAACAGGTGAAGGAATGGCCTGGCCAGTTCAGGGAATCCTGTGACCTCGATCTTCACCGCCTCGATCGTGCGGAGTACGAGAAGTCCTTCAGGGAGCTGAGGCAGAAGGAGGGCAGGATAGCCGGCATCTATGCACAGTCGTTCGGCGCAGTCCGGGCAAGTGCTGTAATGCCCGAGTTGAAGCGCACCGGCGGCTGGGCGGTTATGGACGCACCTGCCCCGCCGCCGGGAACGCACGCAACCACGCTCATGGTCGAGCGAAGCCTTGCTGTGGAAGAAGGCCTGCAGGACGTCATGGGGTGCACAGGTGACGATGCGGCCGCCGACTGCCGGAAATCTCTGCACCGGACGCTGCGCGAAATGGGTAGCGACAGCACGACTCCGACCGGCCTCGGAGGCGGTGTCGAGCAATATGAGCGGATGACCGCTCTTTTCTCACTCTCCAATAACATGGAGAGCAACAGGAAGCCCCTCCGTGAAATCCTGACGAACTGGCCTGAGTTGAGCGCGACCGACCAGGAGGTCATAAAGTCGGGAAGCTATGCTTTCACCCGGCGCCACGGAGACGGTCAAGTCCTGCCGGATTTTGTTGGATACATCGCCAATATCTGTCCAGCATATGACGGTTGGGGGGCAGGGGCGGGCTCGCAGGAGAGGAATCCGCTCGGGGCGGCAATGGCGCGCATGCATTACGCATGCTCGGCAATGCCAAGTGATGCAGAAGGATCTGCGTGGACGCTGCCAGAGGCGGAGGACATGCCGAGTCTGCTTCTGCTCGAGAATCCCCAGGACCCCGTCACTCCGCAAAGCGCGGCGGACGCATGGGGTAAGAACTATCCTGACGCTGATCGCTTCGAATACGAGTACTTGGGGCACACGAAAGCGCCCGACAAGCTCAGCCCGAAGATTTCGGCCTGGCTTGCGGGGGCAGGCAACTGAGCCGGATGGATCGGGGGCGCCCTCGACCATTGGCCTCGATCTCTCGTGAAGGTCCGCCGACGGGTCGTCCCGGCCGGAAGAGGTCTTCGGCCGGGGGCCCGTGACGCGCACGAGCGGCCCCGTGCTCCCGCTGTCGAGGAGCACGGGGCCGCCGGGGTGGAGCGGGGGCCGGGAGCGCCGGGTCAGCGGAACGCCAGTATGCCGCCCTTGTTGAGCCCGGCATCGTCGTAGTACATGTGTCTCACCAGGAAGAGCCCGCCGTCCTGCCAGTACGGGCGACCGCTGCCGGTGGCCGGGATGCTGCGCTGCGCGTCCTCCTCCTGTGCGGGCAGTTCCATGTACGGGGTCGCCTCGCCCGTATCGGGGTCGATCAGTGTGAGCACCCCCGCCTTGGCCATCGGGTACGTTTCGTAGCTCATCAGCTTGCCGTCGTGCATCGTCAGCGGACTGGCGAGGCGTTCCCCGGTGGGTTCGGAGCGCCACTTCGGCTTGCCGTCGGACAGGTTGAACGCCTCGATGTCGGCGGTGGTGCCGTTCTCGCCGGCGATCAGGTACGTCTGCAGGTAGAGAGCGTCGTTCGCCTTGTCGACGACGACGTTGAAGCAGCCGGCCAGGGTGATGCCCTCGCAGATGAACCGGTAACGCTTCTCGGGGATGGTGATCTTCGACCGCGGCTTGCCCTTGTCGTCCAGGATCATGATGTCGGTGATCTCGATGGAGTCGCCGGCCCGGACGCCGAACACCGGAGGGTCGACCGAGTAGATGTGGACGATCTCGGTTTCCCCGGGAGCTTTCCACTCCCAGCCCTTGCCGCCGTCCTCCTCGACCAGTTGGAGCGATTGCTTCTGCCCGTAGTCGCACTCGACCTTTGCGATGAGCCGCGAGCCACCGACGTAGGACGTGTCGCCGCAGTCGGAGTTCTCCTCCGTCTCCCACAGGCGCTTGCCGGTGTCCAGGTCGTAACCGACGGCGTCGCCGTTCCAGGCCGCGGCGACGGTACCGCCGCTGAGCGCCATCTCGGTGGAACCGAACTCGTTCATGTCCGAGTCCTCGCTGGGCAGGTCCTTGCGCCACAGCTCCTTGCCCTGGACGAGGTCGATCACCATGATCTTCTCGCACCTGCGACCCCACTGCAGTGCGGCCTTGCCGTCCGAGGAGCGGGGAGTGGCAACACATTTGGGACCGCGGGTCAGATCGATGCTCCATGCCTCCTCGCCGGTCTCCATGTCGTAGGCGGTGACGGCGTCGAACGACGCGTTGACGAGGTTCCCGCCGGCGAACCAGGTGCCGTGGCTCTCGAAGACCACCTTGTCCAGGTCGGGCAGTTCCGCGGGGCCCACCTTCCAGGCCAGTTCGGCGCGGCCCTTGCGCTCGGTGCCGCCCCCCTTCTCCCCGGCGTCGCCCTCCTTCCCGGCCTCGGAGCCGTCGCCGGTGTCCGCGTTCTTCCGGGCGGTCTTCTCGCCGTCGTCCCCGGTCAGGAACCACACCCCGCCACCGGCGAGGAGCAGGACCGCCACGACCGCGGCGACGATCGCCAGGACCTTGCCCTTCCCGCCGCCACCGCCGGTCGGCGGCTGGCCCCCAGCGCCGGGCACGGGCTGCTGCGGGTACTGCCCGTACCCGTACCCGTACCCGTACTGCCCGTGGGGCGGCACACCCGGCTGCGGGGGCCCTGCGGGCGGCTGCTGGGACGGTTGCTGCGGTTGCTGTTGCGGCGGCGCGGGGTACTGCGGGTAGCCGTAGGACGGCGGGGGCTCCTGCGGCGGGCCGAAACCCTGCGAGGGCGGCTGGTTGAACGGCGGCTGCGACATGGGCCTCTCGGTCACGCACGGGCCGGCTGCCCGGTCCCCCGGACCTTCGTGGGACGGAGCCGGACGGAAGCGGTCCACCGCTTCTCGACCTGGAACACCGGCGGTTGAAGTCGGATTCTTTCTATCACCCGCCCCGCCAGGGCCTGTTGGGGGAGCGGTTCCAGGTCCCGGCCTACCGGCGCGGGCGCGGTCACTGGCGGCCGAGGGCGCGGGTGATGCCCGCCGCCGTGGTGGTGGCCAGGATCCAGCCGGTGACGACGAGCAGGTACGCCAGCCACTGGTACGCGCCTTCGGGTGCGAAGGCGGCCTCCTGGCCGAAGCCGACGACCGGCAGCAGCAGGTCGAGGGTGTAGAAGAGGGGGTTGAAGTCGGGTGCCTCGTCTGCCTTGAGCGGGCGGGGGTGCTCCCCGGCGAAGACCAGCGTGCCGGCGAGCAGCAGCGCCAGCAGCCAGCCGGCCGCCCGCATCGGGCGGAAGCCGTAGCCGACGGTCGCGTCCTGGAGATGTCCCCAGAGCCTGGCGTACGGGGGCAGGGTGCGGCGGTGGCGGCGCAGTCTGGCGAGCTGCACGGTACGGGCGCCCGCCTCGTCGCCCGCGGTGCGGTACGCGGTGGCCAACTGCTCGTAGGTGTAGGGCAGGTAGCCCGTCTCCTCGCGTTCCAGCAGCGGCAGCCGCCGCTCGGCGGGCAGATGCGGGGTCAGCCTCCGGTAGGTGAGCCCGTCGAGCCTGACCCGTTCGGGCCACACCTCCGGGGCGGCGTCCAGCAGGTCGAGCTGGGCGCCGCGCAGGTTCACGGCGCCCTGGACCGGGGCCGTGCCGCGCAACCACAGTTCGCCGATGGTGCTGACGCTGGCCCTCAGCGCCTGCCCGGAGGGATTGGAGAGCCGCGCGGAACTCAGGACGAGCCGGCGGGGGATCGTGGCGCCACTGAGGTTGACCATGCCGCGGGCGCGCAGCCGGGCGGCGCGCAGATCGGTGCCGACCGACAGGGTCTCGGCCTCCAGTGCGAGGCCGCCCGGGTCGTGGAGTTCGGCGTCGTCGAGGTTCACCAGTCCGCCGATGGTGGCGCCGTCCAACCGCACCCGGCCGTGTGCGGTGAGTCCCGTGGCCCAGACGTCGGTGCCGACCGTCGCGTGGTTGAGCTGGAGGGCCGGTTCCGGCCGCTCTCCGGGGCCCTCCCGCTCCGGGCCCGGCGGCGGACCGCCCTGCGCACCGGGGACGCCCAGCACCGCGCCGTCGAGGAAGAACGCCCCGGTCAGCTGCGCCCCCGCGAGCCGTACGGGGCCGGTGATCCGGCAGCCGGTCATCCGCAGCACGATGTCGACGCGCAGGGTCCCGGCGGTGAGGCCGGGGAGCACCGAATCGCTCAGGACGAGGGCGCGTATCCGCGCCCCGTAGAGGTTCGGCGGCTGCTCGAAGTGGCAGGACCGCAGCCGTACGGCGTGCTCGACCGTCCCGTACATGAGGTCCAGCCGGCCGGTGACGCGCGCGCCGGTCAGCTTCAGGCCGGGCACCTCGCCGCCGGTGGTGGGGCCGTCGAGCAGCAGTGCCCGCAACACCTCGGCGCGGATCGTGCGCCCGGGGCCCCACGAGGCGCCGTCCGCCGGGTCGTCGTCCACGCTCTCGCGCAGATCGACGCCCTTGTTGAGCGGGAAGGCCCGCCACACGCGGAGCTCGGCCGGGGTGAGGTCGGTGATCTCCACCCGGCGGATGCTGCCGTGGTTCCGCCGGGGGCGTCAACTCCGTTTCCGGGAAGGGTATTCCGAGGTTCCGGTGTGGCCCGGACGCAGGGCTCAGGAGGCGTAGAGGGCCTCGATCTCGGCCTCGTACATCTTCGCGATCGCCGCCCGCCGCATCTTCAGCGACGGTGTGACCAGGCCCTCCCGCATGCTGAACTCCGCGGGCAGGATCCGGAAGGCCCGGATGGACTCCGCACGCGACACCGCGTTGTTGGCCTTGGACACCGCCCGCTGGACCTCCGCGTGCAACTCCTCGTCGCGCAGGACCTCCCGGGGCGGCAGCGGCTCCCGCTCGCGCAGCCGGAACCACTGTTCCAGCGCCTCGGGGTCGAGGGTGACCAGCGCCGCGACGTAGGGGCGGTCGTCGCCCACGACCAGGCACTGGGAGATCAGCGGATGGGCGCGGACGCGGTCCTCCAGGACCTGCGGGGCGACGCTCTTGCCGCCGCTGGTGATGATGATGTCCTTCTTGCGCCCGGTGATGACCAGATAGCCCTCGTCGTCCAGGTGGCCGACGTCCCCGGTGGCGAACCAGCCGTCCCGCAGCACCCCGGCGGTCGCCTCGGGGTCGTTGAGGTAGCCGGCGAAGACGACGTCGCCGTGCACCCAGATCTCCCCGTCGCGGGCGATGTGGATCGAGTGGCCCGGCATCGGGCGGCCCACCGTGCCGAACTTGACGCGGCCCATCGGCTGGCCGGTCACCGCCGCGGTGGTCTCGGTCAGCCCGTAGCCGTCGTAGACCGTGATCCCGGCGCCGGCGAAGATCAGACCGAGTTCGCGGCGCAGCGTGGAGCCGCCCGAGACCGCGTACCGCACCCGCCCGCCCAGCACCGCCCGCAGCTTCCGGTACACGGTGCGCTCGAAGAGCGCGTGCGAGGCCCTGAGCACGGGGCCGGGCCCGGGGCCCGTGCCGGCGTCGCGCCGCTCCACGGCCTCGGCGTAGCGCACCGCGACGTCCATCGCCCGGTCGAACACCTCGCCCTTGCCGGCCTCCAGGGCGGCCTGTCGGGCCTTGCGGTAGATCTTCTCGAAGACGTAGGGCACGGCGAAGACGAACGTCGGCCTGAAGGACGCGAGCGCGGGCAGCAGCTCGGCGGGCGCGATCTCGGGCTGGTGGCCCAGGAGCACGCCGTTGCGGACGCAGAAGACCTGCACCATCAGGCCGTAGATGTGGGACAGCGGCAGGAAGGCGAGGATGGCGGGCCGCTCGCCCTGCGCGGCGATGAGCCCGGGCCAGCCGGCGAGCAGGATGTCGCACTCGGCCGCGAGGTTGGCGTGGGTGATCACGCAGCCCTTGGGGCGGCCGGTGGTGCCGGAGGTGTAGGTGACGGCGGCGACCGAGCGCGGTGTCACCGCCAGGCGGTGGCGGTCCACCAGATCGTCGGGGACGCCGCGCCCCAGCTCGTTCAGCTCCCGCAGGCAGCCGGTGTCGAGCTGCCAGATACGGCGCAGCGACGGCGCCGCGTCGCACACCGAGCCCACCGTCATGGCGTGCTCCTCGTGCTCGACGACGACCGCCGCCACCTGCGCGTCGGCCAGGATCCAGCGCACCTGCTCGGCGGAGGAGGTGGGGTAGACGGGCACGACCTGGGCGCCGATCGTCCACAGCGCGTAGCTGAACAGCGTCCACTCGTAGCGGGTGCGGGCCATCACCGCGACCCGGTCGTCGAACCGTATGCCGTCGGCCAGCAGGCCCTTGGCCAGGGCCCTCACCTCGTCGCGGAAGGCGGCGGCGGTGACGGTGGTCCACTCACCGCCGGCCGGATCACCGCCCGCCCGGTCACCGCCCGCCGGGTCCGCACGGCGGGCGAGCTGCGCGAAGTGCGGGTCGCGTTCGGCCAGTTCGTGGACCGAGTCCGCCAGCCCTCCCTTCCGCATCGGCTCCACCACGGGCGGAAGGCTGAAATCGCGCACGGCACCCCCATCACCGAACCTCTGCCGCATCGCGTTCCGGGCGGCAGGGGGCGAAAAATACCGATGAACGCGCCCGTTGCCCAGGGCTTGATCAAAAACCGTTCTCCTGTGCGACTCCTCCGGGCGGATGCGATTCCTCCGGGCGGGCCGGGCCTCGCGACGGCGCGCGGCGCGCGAGGCACGACCGCGGCCGGAGGGCGCTCCCCCCATGGGACGCCCTCCGGCCTCGTGCCGCCCGCGCACCCGGGCGGCACGCGGCGGTGGTCAGGAACGGGATCGGACTCCGGCTCGAGTCAGGACGGTGCTCACACCCGCTGCCACAGAGCCGGGGTGTTCGGCGGCTCCCAGCCCGGCTGCGCCTGGTGGCCCTGGAGGCAGCGGTAGGTCGCGCCCCCGTAGGTCACCTGGTCGCCGGCCGAGTAGACGGTGCCGGCCTGCCAGGTGCCGCCCGGCGGGTCGGTGGGCGGGTCGGTGGGGTCGGGGTCGGGGCCGCCGCCGGTGGTCTTCAGCGTCAGGCCGTAGGCGGAGAGGATCTCGTTGACCGGCTGGTGGTACGTGGTGCCGCCGGTGCGGCAGTTGCCGGAGCCTCCGGAGGTGACGCCCTGGGCCTGGCTGCCGGAGATGTAGGAGCCGCCGGAGTCGCCGGGCTCGGCGCACACGGTGGTCCGGGTCACGCCGGTGATGGTGCCCTCGGGGTAGGTGACGCTGGTGTTGTGCTGCTGGATGGTGCCGCAGTGCCAGCCGGTGGTGGAGCCCGAGCGGCATATGGACGCGCCCACCGCCGCCTGCGTGGAGCCCGCCACCTGGACGTTGCCGCTGGAGGTCTTCACGTACGGGGTGGCGGTCCAGCTGGAGTTGGCCGCGACCCAGGCGTAGTCGTTGCCGGGGAAGGAGGAGCCCTGGAAGGTGCCCAGCGCCACCTGGTTGTAGCCCGAGACGCTGGTGCCGGTGCGGCCGCAGTGGCCGGCGGTGGCGAAGCCCTGCTGGCTGCCCCTGGTGACGGGGAAGCCGACCGAGCAGCGGCCGGAGCCGCCCATGTAGTACGCGTCGCCGCCGCGCAGGTCGTACAGCGGGCGGGGCCGCTCGGCGGACTTCACCACGCGCACCAGGCCGCCGTCCACGCCCGCGGCCTCGGCGAAGGCGCGGGCCTCGGCGGTGTCGGAGGCGCGGACGACCACGGAGTTGGTCTTCACGTCGACGTACCACACCGGCGCGGCGGTGGTGGCGTTCTTCCCGGCGGCCCGGTCCAGCGCGGCCTTGGCGGCGTCGAGTTCGGCCAGGGTGTGCTCGACGACCTCGGCCCGGGCGCCCGCCCCGGTGATGGCGGAGGCCTCGGAGGCGTCGGTGGTGGCGACGGTGAGGGTCGCGGCGTCGTCGCCCGCCACCCAGGCGCCGGCGAAGTCGCCGCCGAGCGCCAGGCGCAGTTTCCCGGCGGCCTCTCCGGCCCTGCTCTCGTTCACCAGCCGGTCCTTCGCCTCGCCGACGGTGAGGCCGAGATCGCGCTGCATGGCCTTGAGCAGGCCGGGCGGCACGGAGGACAGGGCGGACGAGGCAGGGTGGGCGTCCGCCTTCCGCGGGGCGGACGCGGCGGGGTCGGCCGTCGCGGTGCCCGGCAGCAGTCCGGTCAGGGCGAGTGCGCCGGCCGCCACGGCGGCCGCGCACGCGCCTGCGACGCGTCTGTGGAGCATGTGGTTCTCCTCGGTTTCGTCGGGGTGACCGAAACCGTAGACGCGGACGCGGTGGGGGGAGGAGCTGTCAACTCCCCTCCCCCCACCGCGTTATGGAAGCCGCCGCACCCCGTGTGGCCTGCGGATTCCATCGTGCCGCAGTGCGCGGATCAGTGCTTGCCCGCCGGGGCGAGGTGGTCCAGGGACGTGGCCAGGGCCTTGCGCCGCCCGTTCTTGGCCGGGGCAGAGACCACTTCGAGCTCCTCGAGCGCGTCCAGGGCGCGCCGGGCGGCCGTACGGGAGAGGGAGAAGCGCTGCTGCACGTAGACCATGCTGGCGTTCTGCTCGGTGACGACGGCCTGTGCGATCTCGCGGAGCGTCCCGGCGTCCATCCCGGCGGCCTCCGCCTGCCGGGCGAACGGACCACCGGCGGACTCGGCGTCGGATTCGGATTCGGCCGGTCCGGGCTCGGTGGGCGGCTCGGCGGCCGCGGCAGGCGTCTCGGCGGCCTCGGTCTCCCCGGCCGACGGGGCCGCCTGCTTCACGATGCGCGCGGCGGGCGCCTGGACAGGTTCCTCGGAGGAGCCCTCGGAGGAGCCCTCGGAGGAGTCCTCCGAGGCCGGCCCGGGCTCCGGGGTGGTGTCGTCGGCGTCCCCGGCGGGCACCGTGAGGGGCTCTGCGGCTGCGGCTGCGGCTGCGGGCGCGGACGACGCGGACTCGTCGACCTTCTCGACAGCCGGCTCCGGCTCCGGCTCCGGCTCCGGCTTTGGTTCCGGCTCCGGCGTACGGGGCGCCGGGTCCTCGGCCACGGCAGTGGCGGGCGCCTCGGCGGGCTCATCGGCTTCCGGCGCGGACGCCTCGACGGGTGCGGAGGGTTCGTTCCCGGCGGAGGGCTCCGGAGCAGCGACCTTGCCGCCGTCGGCCTCCCCAGCGGCTTCCGCGGCTTCCGCGGCTTCCGCGGTCTCCGCGGTCTCCGCGGTCTCCGCGGTCTCCGCGGTCTCCGCGGTCTCCGCGGTGGCCGGGACCGCCGGGGCGGCCTCCTCGGCCCGGGGAGCGGGGATCTCGGCGGGGGCTTCGGTCTCCGGGGCAGGCGTCTCGGCCTTCACCGTCTCCACGGTGGGGGAGGCGGGTTCGTCGGCACGGGGCTCCGGTTCCCGTGTGCTCTGCTCGGGCTCCGGTGCGCGGGGAGCCGAGTCCCGGCTCTCCTCCCGGTCGGACCGGTCCGACCGGTCGGGCTGAGGGGCGGAGTCAGTGGGACCGGAGATGAACAGACCGCCCGCCGAGAGCCGTTCCGGAGCGGTCTCCTCCACGGAGACCGCCTCCACCAGGACGGAGCCGGAGGCACTCTCCTTCTCCTCCTCGTGGTGCTCCGTCTCCTGCCTCGGCTCGGTGCGCGGCTCCGGCTCGGCGTGGACGGTGGCCTCAGCCTCCGCCGCCTCCGCCGCCTCCGCCGTCTTCTCGGCGGCCTCTCCGGCTGTCTTCTCGGCCTCGCCCTGCCCGGCGGTCCGCTCACCGGCCGCCGCGCGTGCGGCACCGCGCCCGCCCGCCGGGGCGCGGCGGCTCAGCAGGACACCGGCCCCCGCCGAGACGAGAAGGACGGCACCGCCCGTCAGGAGCGGTACGGAGCCGACAACGACCCCGAGGACGATGAGGAGCAGGCCGACCAGCCCCAGGGCCGCGAGCACAGGCGCGGCCGTCTTCGTACGGTTCTTCCCGGCGGGACGCGGAGCGTCCTCCCGTGGGGCCTCCGCCTCCGCGGCGGTCCGGCCCACTCCTCGGCAGCTTCGGCCTTCGCTCTCGTGGTGGCCGATGACCCCGTCGGTCACCGGCGCCCGCTGCTCGCAGACCGGGCATGTATCGCGACGCATTCAGCCCCCTTGTGGCACTTCCCAGGACGACGGACTGTAGCGGACCGGGGGATGTCATCGTGGGGGTGGTACCGGCACTCCGCATCCGTCCGGGCGTACGCCCCGACCAGCGGCCCGCCGGCCGCCGCACAACTCCGTTCCGCTACGGGAGCCTTGGCGGTCGGGCCGGGCGGGCCGCCGTGGCGCCGGTCAGGCGCCCCGGCGTGTCGTGCGAGGCCGTATCGTCCGACTGTCATCCCGCGGTCATCCGACCGCGGCAGGGGAAGTCGCCCCGAACCCGGAGTGGTCGGCCAGCCACCGCGTGTAACTGGCGCTGCGGGCGGCTGCCTCGGTGTGCGCCGCGCGGGCCTGGGCGACCACCGAGCCCGCGACGCCCGCCGCGGAAGAGCCCGGATGCCAGCCGACCAGATGCCGCCAGTGCAGCGGAGCCCCGGCCAGCGGGCGGGTCACCACGCCCGGGGTCGGCGGGAACGTGGCCCGGCACAGTCCCACCGCCCGTCC
Organism: Streptomyces barkulensis; assembly: GCF_002843305.1. Taxonomy (GTDB): domain Bacteria; phylum Actinomycetota; class Actinomycetes; order Streptomycetales; family Streptomycetaceae; genus Streptomyces; species Streptomyces barkulensis. The sequence continues at coordinate 48,859 of NZ_PGSG01000054.1, read as the reverse complement.
CACCTGTACCAGATGGACGCACGAGGCGGTGTCGGTCTCGTAGACGCGGGCGGGGGTGAACCCGGCGCGGGCGCAGACGGCGGCGAAGCAGTCCGCGAAGCAGCCGTCCCCCGGTACGTCAGCCCAGGACTCCCGGGCCAGCTCGGCCAGTTCCACTTCGCGCCGCTCGGCCAGCGGATGGTCCCGGCCCAGCATCACGAACACCGGATCGACGGCGATCTCCCGCCACACCAGCCGGTCCGCCGCGGGCGGCGGACTCTCCCCGCAGGCGCCGACCAGGGCGAAGTCCACCCGTCCCTCGACCACCAGCGCGGCGATCTCCCGTTCCGACCAGGAGGTCCGCGTGGTCACCGCGACCTGTGGATGGGACTTCGCCAGCCGGTCCACCAGGCCGCCGAGCAGCGGCCCGTGCGTACCGCCGAGCCGGAAGCGCGGCATGCCCTCCCACGCCCGCGCGAACCGTACGGCCTCCTCCTGGAGTTCGCGCACCGCGGGCAGCAGCACACAGGCACGGTCCAGTACCAGCTCGCCCAGCGCGGTCGGCCGGACCCCGAACCGGCCGCGGGTGAACAGTGCCCCGCCCAGGGCGCGTTCGATCCGCTTGAGCTGTGCGCTGAGGGCCGGCTGGGCCAGGCCCAGTGCCGTGGCCGCCCGGGTGAGGCTGCCCGCGTCCGCGATCGCCCGGATCGTCTTCAGGTGCCGCAGTTCCAGGTCCATGCCCGACAGCTTGGGCCGCCCGGTACGTGGGGGCAATACATCGGCAGAGGATTGGTACGGACCACAACTGCGGTACACGGCCGCCGAGTCGGCGCCCGGGTTAGGGTCTGCGCATGTCCGGGGCAGCGCGGAGATTCGACTCGTCCATGGCCGCCTGGCGGCAGTGGCAGCAGGCCCCCTGGGGGCGTCTGCGCTTCACCCTCGCCGAGGCCAACCTCCTGCGTCACCTGGACGGGCTCGGCGACGGTCCCCTGCGGATCCTGGACCTGGCCGGGGGAGACGGCGGCGACGCCGTCCGGCTCGCGGTCCGCGGCCACCGCGTGACCGTGGTGGACCTCGCCCCCGGGATGCTGGCAGCCGCCGGGGAGCGCGCGGAGGCGGCCGGAGTAGCCGACCGCGTCACCCGCGTCCGGGCCCGCGTCGAGGAGTTGCCGCGGGAGATCGCCTCGGGCGGCTGGGACGTCGTGCTGTGCCACAACGTCCTGCAGTACGCGGAGAGTCCAGCCGCGGCGGAGGAGATGCTGGCGGCGGCCGTGGCGCCGCTGCGGGAGGGCGGCGTACTGTCGGTGATGGCCGTCAACCGCCACTCCGCCCCGCTGGTCGCGGCCGTACGCGAACTGGACCCGGCCGCCGCGCTGGCGGCCCTCGGCCGGGACCGCGCCGACGGCCGCACCTTCGGCACGGACATGACGCTGTACACCGCCGAGGAGATCGCCTCCCGGCTGGAGGGCCTGGGCTGCCCGGGGGCGGCGCACTACGGCATCCGCAGCGTCAGCGACTACATCACCGACGACGAGCGCAAGTACGACCCGGCCTTCTACGCCGACCTGGAGCGGCTGGAACTCGCGGTCACCGACCGGCCCGCCTACCGGCACACCGCCCGCCTCTTCCAGCTGATCGCCCGCAGGGAACCCGGCGCGGGTCCGGTCAGGGCAGGGTGAGCACGCGCGGGCCCTCGTCGGTGACCGCGACGGTGTGCTCGATGTGGGCGGCCCGGCTGCCGTCGGCGGTGCGCAGCGTCCAGCCGTCGGTGTCGGTGCGGTAGGCGTCGCTCCCGCTGGCCATCAGCATCGGCTCGATGGCGAGGACCAGCCCGTGGCGCAGGGGGAAGCCGCGCCCGGGGCGCCCGCGGTTGGGCACATGGGGGTCCTCGTGCATACGGCGGCCGATGCCGTGGCCGCCGAAGTCCCGCGGCATGCCGCAGCGGGCCGCCTCGGCGACGGCGCCGATGGCGTGCGAGATGTCGCCGATCCGGTTCCCGGCGGTGGCCGCCGCGATACCCGCGTCGAGCGCCTCCCGGGTGGCCTTGACCAGTTCCAGGTCGGCGGGCCGGGGGGTGCCGACGATGAAGCTGACGGCCGCGTCGCCGGTCCAGCCGTCGAGTTCCGCGCCGCAGTCGACGCTGACCAGGTCGCCGTCGCGCAGCCGGTAGCCGTCCGGGACGCCGTGCACGATCGCGTCGTTGACGGAGACGCAGGCCACCGCCGGGAACGGGGTGGGCGCGAAGGAGGGGCGGTAGCCCAGGAAGGGGGAGCGCGCCCCCGCCTCGGCCAGGACGGCGCGCGCCGCCTCGTCCAGCTCCCGCAGGGACACGCCGACGCCCGCCGCGTCCCGGGCGGCCGCGAGGGCCCGGGCAACGACGCGCCCGGCCTCCCGCATGGCCTCCAGTGCCGCGTCGGTCTTGATCTCCACCATGCTGTGCCACTTCTCCCTGTGCGTGTCGTGCTGTCGCAACGCGCCGGGTCGGCGCGCTCCAATTCTTATACCGGTATTAGTATCACGGTCATGGTGAGAACTCCTCTGACCCCGTGGGAGCGGCAGCGCGGGGAACGGCTCGGTGCACTGCTGCGCGAAGCGCGCGGCGGGCGCAGCATGGTGGAGGTCGCCGCGGCGGCCGGGGTGTCGGCGGAGACACTGCGGAAGATCGAGACCGGACGGGCGCCGACCCCGGCGTTCTTCACGGTGGCGGCCCTGGCGGCCGTACTGGACCTTCCCCTGGACGACCTGGCCGCCGCCTGTGCCGAGAGCGGCGACGAGGACGGGCGCGCGCTGTCGGCGTGAGGTGCGGCGCTCCCTTCGGCGCGGGCATCGCGGCGACCCCGGTGAGGGCCGGGGACGGCCCGCCGAGGAGCGCGCCGACGTGCTGCCGGAGGCCGCGCGCGACGACCTGCGGCACCACGGCCCGAACCGGGACCCGGACGGGAGGGAAACCGGGAGGCGGCGGGTGCGGCGGGCCTGTGAGGATGAGGCGCGTGAACGACGGACGACCGGACTCCTGGAACATCGCGCCCCTGCCCGTCGGGCATCCCGACTCCGCGGCCCTGCTGCGCGCGTACTACGACGACATCGTCGGCCGCTACCACGGCCGCCGCGCCACCCGGGAGGAGGTCGACGCGGCGCTCGCCGAGGAGCCCAGCGACGATCTCGCCCCTCCCACCGGCCACTTCCTGGTGGGCCGGTGGGAGGGGCGGCCCGCCGGGTGCGCCGGCCTGCGCCTGCTGGAGGAGCGGACCGCCGAGCTGACCCGCCTCTTCGTGCTCCCCGGCGCACGGGGGACGGGCGGCGGCGCGCGGCTGCTGGCGGCGGCCGAACGCGCCGCCGCCGAGGTGCTGGACGCGCGGGTGGTCCGCCTGGACACCCGCGCCGACCTGGTCGAGGCCCGCGCCCTGTACGCGCGCGGCGGCTACGCCGAGATCCCCGACTACAACGGCGGGAAGTACGCCGACCACTGGTTCGAGAAGCGGCTCAGTCCGTCACCCTGAAGGCCCCCTTCGCGCCGCGTTCGGCGTCGCTCATGATGTGCGAGACGAACGGATAGGTGCCGGCCTCGGGGAAGGTCAGCTCCACGAACCCGCCGGAGGCCGGGGCCAGATCCAGCACCTGCGCGCCGCCGCTGCCCGGATCGTCCGGCCGCAGCCGGTAGGCGCCCTCCTGGTAGACGGTGTCGAACTGGCCGCCGACGACGTGGAAGGCGCTCGGCCGGTTCGGCCCGGCCGCCAGCGCCCAGATCCGTACCCGCTCGCCGGTGCGGACGGCCGGCGGGTCGTAGGCGTACTGGTTGGCGTAGCCGTTGAAGACCACGGCGTCGGGCCGCAGGGCCGCCACCTTGCCCGCGTCGGCGGTACCTCCCTGCCCGCCCAGGTACAGGTCGGACTGGACCAGCAGGAACTCCCGGTCGACCTCGGGCAGTTGCGGCGGGTCGACGATGACGGCCCCGTACATGCCGTTGGCGATGTGCAGCGACATCGGCATCGTGGAGCAGTGGTACATCCACACCCCGCTGCGCTCGGCGGTGAACCGGTAGGTCAGCGACTCGCCGGGGGCGATGGTGCGCATGGGCTTGTCGGGGGCCAGCGCCCCGGCGTGGAAGTCGATGCTGTGGCCGATCGACCCGTCGTTGACCAGGGTGATCTCGAAGGTGTCGCCGACCCGTCCGCGCAGCACCGGACCCGGCGCGGTGCCGCCGAAGGTCCACAGGGTCTGCCGCACTCCGGGGGCGACCTCGCGCACGGTCTCGCGCACCGTCAGGGTCCGGCGGTGGACGCGCGGACCGGAGTCGCCGCTGGCGGGCGGCAGCGCGGCGTCGCGGGCGGTGAAGCCGGGGGCGGGCTCGGCCATGGGATCGAAGGCGGAGGCGGCCGACTCCCCGCCGGCGCCGCCCTGTTCTCCGTGTTCGCCGTGTTCTCCGTGCTCTGCGGGGCCTTCGGGCTCCTCCTCTCCGGCTGCCCTGCCTCCGCCGCTGCCGCCGGTGGCCCGTACGCCGAACACCATGCCCATCCGCCGGTGCCCCACCACCGAGCACCAGCCCTCCAGATCGCGGCCGACGACTCCCGCGTCCAGCGTCTCCCGCTCGCCGGGGGCGAGCCGGCCGGTGCGGGCGCCGGACTCCAGCACCAGGTCGTGGCCGTCGTCGCCCTCGTTGCGCACCTCGATCACCAGGCGGTTCCCGGCGGGCACCTCGACGGAGGCCGGGTGGAACCGCATCCCGCGCATCACCACCTCCACGGTGGTGGTCTCGCCGGTGGCCCGCACACCCGCGTCCGCCGTGCCGTCCGCCGTGCCCGAGGCGGCGCGGGGCAGGACCGGCAGGGAGCGCACGTCCGCCGCGCCGCCCACCGCGACCGCCAGCACCACCGCCGCCAGCCCCGCGGCGGCGCCGCCCAGGACGCGGTGCGGGCGGGGTTCCGCGGTCCGCCTTCCGGCCGGCTTCCCGGCAGGCGGTGCGGACGGACGCGCGGAAGGCGGTGCGCCGGACGCCGAAGCACCGCCCCGGCGGGCCCGCAGCCCGCCTGCGACGGTGCGGACCAGCAGCACCAGGAAGGCGACCAGCACCCCCAGCAGCAGCACCGAGCCCACCACCCGGACCACCGACGGCACCGGCAGCAGGCACAGCGCCAGCGCGGCGTTGCCCGCGGCCAGCCGGAAGGGCCGGCCCCGCTCCAGCCCGGCGGAGGCGGCCCGTACGGCGGCAGGCCCGCCGCCGAGCACGACCGGCACCAGGAAGGTCAGCGCCCCCAGCAGGGTTTGGGCGATCCACCCGGCGGCCAGCGGCGCGGTCAGGGCCGGCACCCGCGCCGCCGCCTGCGGCCAGGAGGACGAGGTCAGCAGGATCCAGGCCAGGCCCGCCAGCGAGCCGAGCAGCCACACCCCGCCCGCGGCCACCGACCAGGTTGCGAAGGAGCGCGGCGCCTTCGCCCGCGCCTCGCGTACCCAGGGCACACCCGCCACGGCCCACCCGCCGGCGTAGGCGGCGACCCCGGCGGCGGCCAGGGGCGGCGGGCCGGCGAGTACGGCGACGACGGCCGCGCCGAGCCCGGCGAGCAGCACGGGCAGGGCACGGCGGCCCGCGCGCTCCGCCCCGTCCGCCACCTTGGTGCGCAGCATCGTGGGCCACAGGGTGATCAGCGTCCCGGCCACGGTCAGGCCCACCCAGCCCAGCAGATTGACCAGTTCATGGGCCGTCAGCAGCCGTGCGTGGAGGCCGCCGGACAGATCGCCGCGGGCCATGACCACACCCAGCGCGGCGCCCACGGGCAGCAGGCAGGCGGCGGCCACGTAGTAGCGCACGGTCATGGTGAAGCGGCCGGGCAGGGCGCGGCGCGTCAGCCGCACCAGCCACACCGCGTGGGCCGTCACCGCGCCCGCCACGGCCGCCCCGCCCGCCAGGACGGCCGGCCACACCCCGGCGGCCATCCCGCCGATCACGGCGGCGGCACCGGCGTTGAGGCAGACCAGCCGCCACGCGGCCGGGGCCCCTCGGTTCGCCTCCGGCAGCCGCAGCACCGAGGCGGCGAAGTGCCCCGACCAGATGACGATCGCGTTGCTCACCGCGCCGAGCAGCAGCAGATGGGCCATCAGCCAGCGGGCGGACGGCAGGAAGTGGTGCCCGGCCGCCGCGGCGGCGAACAGTGCCAGCCACAGCACCACCACCGCGTTCGCGCCCAGGTGCCAGGAGGCGCGAGGCGAACGCCCGGCGGGCGGCGGGGGCGGGCCGCCGGGAGAACCGGGAGAACCGGGAGAGCCGGGAGAACCGGGAGAACCCGGAGAGGGGGAGCGGGGCGAGAGGAGCGTCACCGGGAGACCTCCGGGGCGGAGGGGGCGGACGAGGCGGACGGCTCGGGTGGTCCGGTCCGGGAGCGCCGGGCGGCGGCCACCGACGAGGACACCGCCACCGCCGCGAACAGCAGCACGGCGGCGATGTTGAGGGCCCCGCCCAGCCGCCAGGCCCACTCCACGCCCCGCAGGTCGCCCATCAGGACGCGCAGGGCCAGCGAGAGGTGCAGCAGCCAGGCCGGTACGGCGAGGGCGGGATGGTAGGGCAGGGGGCGGCGCAGCACCGCGGGCAGGATCACCGGAGCGTGGGCCATGATCATCGACAGTACGAAGCCCAGGAACACGCAGTGCACCACCGCGTCGTACCGCGGCCCGCCTGCGATCGGCCCGTACACCAGCCACAGCACCCCGGCCAGGCCCAGCCAGGCGTAGCCGGCCAGCAGGCACGCGGCGCCGAAGCGGGGCAGCCCGGTGGAGCGCAGCGTCCGGCGGGCGACGTCGTACGCGGTGAGCCAGCCGACCAGGGCGAGCAGCGCGGCGCCCAGCAGCAGAGTGCCGGCGGCGGGCCACAGCAGGGCGGCGACGGCCCCGGCGAGCACGGCGCCGGAGCAGGCGAGGAAGGAGTGCTCGGCGCGGGGCGGCAGCAGGCCCACCCGGGACAGCTCCAGCCGCTCCCCGGCGATGGTCAGTACCAGGAAGGCGGCCAGCCAGGGCAGCAGCCGGGGCACGTCGAGTCCACCGAGCCACAGCAGCGCGGCGCCCAGCGCGGCCACCGCGCCCCCGGCCTGCACGGCCAGGGCCGGGCCGGGCTGACGTCGCCACAGCCGGACGTAGACCGCGAGCAGGACGGCGGCGCCGGCGACGAGCAGCAGCCCGCCCGGACGGAGCCCGCCGGGCGTGATCAGCAGCAGGCCGCCCGCGCCCAGGCAGGCGGGGGAGAGGTACCCCCAGCGGGCGCCCAGGGCGACCGCCCGCTCCAGCGAAACCAGCGTCCCGGCGAAGCCGAGCACCAGCAGCACCCCGTGCACGCGCGGCAGCCGGTCGGCGTCGACGGGGGCGGGCAGGCCGAGCAGCAGCAGGGCGGCGTCGAGTCCGGCGAGCAGGGCCAGCCCGGCCGGCAGCAGCAGGACGGCGCGGCGGGCGCCCGTACGCCGGGCCGCGGCGGCGGAGGCACGGGCGGGCGCCGCTCCGGGGCCGGTCACCGGTCCCCTCCGGCGGCGTCGTCCCCCGACGGCCCGTGCGGTCCGGCGTCCAGACTCAGCCGGCAGGCGTCCGGTTCGGCGAAGGGGTGCAGCGCCACCTGCTCCGCGTCCCCGCCCAGAGCGGCCAGCCCTGCCCTGACCAGGCCCTCGTGGACGGCGCAGACCACGCCGGGGTACTCGCGGGCGGCCTCGACGAAGGGGCAGCGCGGCAGCCGCACCTCGCGTGCGGTCCCGTCGGGCCCGTCCGGCTGCGGGGCGAAGCCGATCTCCTCCAGCAGCACCAGCACCCTTGCGCGCGCCTCCCCGGGGTCGCGGGCGGGCTCCTGCCCGGCGAGCAGGGCGCGGCCCCACTCCTCCCCGGCGGCCAGGGCGTCGGCGCGCGGGTCGGGGCTGGTGCGGGCGATCCGCGCGGCGAGGACGGTGGCCAGCCCGGCGTACTCGCGCACGGCGGACTGCTGCGGGGCCCGGGCCCGGTAGAGCCAGGCGGGCCGGCCGCGGCCGGCGGCCGGAGCGCGCTCGCGAGCGGCCAGACGGGCGTCGACCAGGGCGTCGAGGTGCTCGCGGACGGTGTTGGAGTGCAGCCCGCACTCCGCCGCGAGGTCGGCGGCCGTGACCGGCTCCGTCCGGCCGCGCAGATGCCGCAGGACCGCTCTGCGCTGCCGGGAGACCGGCGGATGGTCGTCCGAGCCGCCGCCCGGCAGTGGACCCTTATTTTTCACGGACATGTCCGTAGTATATTGCTCGCGTCGGCCCCGGACGACCCGGTGGGCCGCCCATCCTCGGGAGGAAAGCCATGAGCACTCTCACCCTCGCCTCCGACCCCCGGGACGCCGCGGCCGTCGAAGCCGTCGAGGCCCACCACGCCCAGCTCGCGGGCCAGTTGGCCGGCCGGGTCGCGATGCTGCTGGACGCGGCCGACCGCGACCCGGCCGCCGCCGGCCGGGCCCGCGCGGGCCTGGTCGCCTTCTGCGACCGCGAACTCCTCCCGCACGCCGCCGCCGAGGAGTCCGCCCTCTACCCCGCCGCGCACCGCACCGCCGAGGCCCGGCTGCTGGTCGACGGCATGCTCGCCGAGCACCGCAGGATCGGAGCGCTCGTCGAGGCGCTGCGCGCCCCGCTCACCCCGGCCCGCGCGGCGGCCGACGCACGGGCCCTCCAGGTCCTCTTCGAGGAGCACCTGGACAAGGAGAACCACCTGGTGCTGCCGCTGCTCGCCGCCGCGCCCGACGTCTCCCTGGCCGAGATGCTGGCCGGAATGCACGAACTGCTCGGCGGCCACGAGGAGTCCGGCCACGAGGAGTCCGGCCACGAGGAACCGGGCGGGACGGGCCAGGGCGGCGAGGAGGGCGGCTGCGGCGGAGGCTGCGCCTGCGGGGAGACGGACGCCGGGGAAGCGCCCGAACTGGACGTGCGCGAGGTCCCGCACGCCATCCGCCACGCCACGGTCTTCGGAGCGCTCGAGGCCGTCCCCGCGGGCCGGTCCATGGTGCTGGTCGCACCGCACGACCCGCTGCCCCTGCTGGCCCAGATCGAGCAGCGCGCACCCGGCGCCTTCGCGGTGGAGTACCTGGAGCGCGGCCCGCAGGCCTGGCGCCTGCGCCTCACCCACCGCTGACGCGGCCGCCCCCCGGTCCGGACCCGGGACCCCCGGGGCCGGACCGGGGGCCGAAAGGCCCGGCGCGAGGGACCTTCGCCGCCCGAACGCCGGTACGCCCCGGAACGACAATCGGCCTCGATGTCCCGATCATCCGCCGCGACCGCGACGGGACCCTGAGGAGCGCACGTGACCACCCCACCCCCGGCCGAGGCGGCCGACGCCCCGCCACCGGGCATACCCGGCCCGCCGGAATCACCCGAACCGCCCGGCCCGCCCACACAGGCCGACCGGCCGCCCGGACCCCGCGGCGGACCCCCGCCCACGAGCACCTCGCGGCGGGCCCCCCTGTTCGGAGCCGCGGCCGGCGTCCTGCTGACCGTACTGGCCGTACTGGTGGCCGGGACACCGGGCGGCGGAGCGGGGACGGCGGACGGCCGGGGCGCCGGCACCGCCGCCTCCGGGACGCGCACCGTGCGGGTGGAGTTGAGGGGCATGCGGGTCAGCCCCGCCACCGTCGAGGTCCCCTCCGGCACCCGCCTGGTCCTGGAGGTCGTCAACGAAGACGCCATGCGCCACGACCTGCGTGTGGAGGACGGCCCCGCCACCCCGATGCTCGACCGGGGCGGGAGCGCCCGCCTGGACGTCGGAACGGTCACCGCCGACCGCGCGGCCTGGTGCACCGTGGCCGGACACCGTGCCGCGGGCATGAGCATGCGCATCGTGGTACGGGAGACCGGCGCGGGCGGCGCCGGCGGCGACACCGAGCGCCCCGGCGGTACGGCGGACCCCGGCGCCCCGGCCTCGGGGGCGGCCGGGCCGGATCTGACCGCGGAGTTCTCGCCGGGCTGGGCCTCCCGTCCGGCCGCGCTGCCGCCGGCCGGCCCGGGCCGCGTCCACCGGGTGACCCTGCGCACCGTGGAGAAGGACATCGAGGTCGCTCCCGGGGTGCGGCAGCGGATGTGGACCTTCGGCGGCACCGCGCCGGGCCCCACCCTGCGCGGACGGGTCGGCGACACCTTCGAGATCACCCTGGTCAACGACGGAGCCATGGGCCACAGCATCGACTTCCACGCCGGGGCGCTGGCCCCCGACAAGCCGATGCGCACCATCGAACCGGGCCAGTCGCTGGTCTACCGGTTCACCGCCGAACGCAGCGGCGCGTGGCTGTACCACTGCGGCACCGCGCCGATGCTCCAGCACATCGCCAACGGCATGTACGGGGCCGTGGTGATCGATCCGCCCGGCCTGCCCGAGGTCGACCGGGAGTATCTGCTGGTGACCTCCCAGCTCTATCTGGGCGCCGTCGGCAGTGAGGGGCAGGTGGCGAGGATGCGCGCCAACCGCCCGGACGCCTGGGCCTTCAACGGGGTGGCCGGCCAGTACGCCCAGGCGCCCCTGACCGCGCGGGCCGGGGAGCGGGTCCGCTTCTGGGTGGTGGCGGCCGGGCCGGGCGACGGGGTCGCCTTCCACGTGGTGGGCGCGGTGTTCGACAGCGTCTACCAGGAGGGCGCCCGTCTGCTGCGCCCGGACGGTCCCGGCGGGGCCCAGGTGCTCGACCTGGCCCCGGCCCAGGGCGGTTTCGTCGAGACGGTGTTCCCCGAGGCCGGCCGCTATCCGTTCGTCGACCACGACATGCGCCGCGCCGAGGCCGGCGCCCGTGGAGTGGTGGAGGTGAGGAGGTGAACGGGGTGGACGCATGGGCCCTCGTACGCTTCGCCCACGTCATCGGGGCCGCGCTGTGGGTCGGTGGGCAACTGGCCCTGTCGCTGGTGATCCTGCCACTGGCCCGCCGGATGCTGGCCCCCGAGGCCCGGGGGCGGTTCGTCCGGGAGGCCGGACGCCGCTTCGGGAAGCTCACCGGGACGGTGTTCCTGCCCCTCCAGTTGGCCGGCGGGGTCGCGATGGCCTGGCACAAGGGGGTGACCTGGGCCTCGCTGGCCGAGCCCGGCTACGGGCGGACCCTGGCCGCCAAACTGGCCCTGTTCACCGCCGTGATGGCCGTCGCCGCGCTGCACGGCCGGGCCCACTCCCGGGGCCGTCCCGAGCTGGCCCGGGCCCTGGCGGTCACCTCCCTGGTCGGCTCGCTGGGAGTGGTGCTCCTGGCCACGGCCCTGCCCGTCACCTGACGGGCGCCGTGCCGCGGGGGCGGGCGCCGCGGGGGCGCGCCGGGGGCGCGCCGGGCGGCCCCGGAAAGGCGAGACCAATGGTCCCTTGCGGGACCTGTTGGTCCCTTACCGCCGGACAGGGGTGTGAAGACCCTTGAGGTGCGGGCATGGCACCGGCCGCTCAGGGCACCTGGGCACACACCACCGGTTCCGGCCCGCGACACGGAGTCACCATCGAGCCGGTTGAGGACGACATGACCACACTGCCGTACGAAACGGATACGGGAACCACCATGGACCGTGAGCCGCGCGGGACGACCGCGACCGCCCGTCCGACCGCCGAGGGGACCGGCACCGACAAGACCGCGAAGCGGCGCCTGCTGATGCTGACTCTCGCCACCGTCGGCTTCGCCCTGAACTTCTGGGCCTGGGCACTGCTGAGCCCGCTGGGGCCCCGCTTCCAGGAGATCCTGGAGCTGTCCTCCTTCGAGCAGTCGCTGATCGTCGCGGTGCCGGTGATCGTCGGCTCGGTGGGCCGTATCCCGGTGGGCGCGCTGACCGACCGGTTCGGCGGCCGGGTGATGTTCCCGCTGGTCTCCGCCGCGACCATCGTTCCCGTCCTCTATCTGGGCCTGTCCGGCCATACCTCCCTGGCGGGGCTGCTGATCGGCGGTTTCTTCCTCGGTATCGGCGGCACCGCCTTCGCCATCGGGGTGCCGTTCGTCAACGCCTGGTTCCCGCCCGAGCGCCGCGGCCTGGCCGTCGGGATCTTCGGCGCGGGCATGGGCGGCACCGCCATCAGCGCCCTGACCACGGTCCAGTTGGTCAAGGACCACGGAACCGCCACCCCGTTCGTGATCACCGCCGTCGCCCTCGCCCTCTACGCGGTCCTGGCCTACGCCGTGCTGCGCGACGCCCCCGGCCGCAGCGTGCCCTCCCAGCCCCTGCTCCGCCGGCTGGCCGCCACCGCCCGCCTGGGAATCACCTGGCAGGCGTCGGCGTTGTACGCGGTGGCGTTCGGCGGCTACGTCGCCTTCTCGGTCTACCTGCCGGTCTACCTCAGGACCGCCTACGGGCTGGAGCAGACCGACGCGGCCAACCGGATGGCCGGGTTCGTGGTACTGGCGGTGCTGATGCGCCCGATCGGCGGATGGCTGTCGGACCGCTTCGGCCCGGTGCGCGTCCTGGCCACCTCCCTGGCGGTGGTGGTCGTCGGGGCCGTGATGCAGTCCTTCACCCTGGACCTGGCCCCGCAGGGCACCGTGGCCTTCCTGTCGATGGCCGTCGCCCTGGGCGCCGGCAGCGGCGCGACCTTCGCCCTGGTCTCGCTGGCCGCCCCGGCGGACAAGGTCGGCTCGGTCACCGGTGTGGTGGGCGCCGCGGGAGGACTGGGCGGATTCCTGCCCCCGCTGGTGATGGGCGCGGTCTACGGGGCCACCGACTCCTACGCGATCGGCCTGACGCTGCTGGCCCTGGTCGCCGGGGCGGCCCTGGTCTACACCCTCACCGGGGTGCGGCGGGCCGTGGAGCGGCACAACGCCTGACGGCACGCCTGACGGCACGACTGACGGCGCACCACCTGACAGCGCGCCACCTGACGGTACGGCGTCCGGGAGACGAGAGGAACGAGGAGATGTGCGAGTACTGCGGCTGCCAGTCCCTGGAAGCCATCGACGAGCTGACCCGTGAGCACGACACGGTCGTCAACATGATCGGCGAGGTGCGTGCGGCCCAAAGCGACGGCGACGTCGCCCGGATGGCCCGGGCCGCCCGGAGCATCGCCGCGGTCCTCGGCCCGCACACCGAGGTCGAGGAGCACGGTCTCTTCCCCGCGATGAAGGAGGAGTTCCCCGACCACATCGCGGCACTGGAGGACGAACACCGGCGCATCGAGTCGGTGCTGGCGGAGGCCGAGGGCGGCACACCGGCCGACCCGGACTGGCCGCGGCGCCTGCGGGAGGCCCTGGAGACGCTGCGCGAGCACATCCTCAAGGAGCAGGACGGCGTCTTCCCCGCCGCCCTGTCCGTGCTGGACACCGAGGACTGGGAGGCGGTCGCCGCCGCCCGCGGCCGCGCCGGATCGGGGATGCCCGCCGCCGCGGCCTGAGGGCGCGACCGCGCCGGTGAATGATCGGAAACACTTCCGAACGGCCCGTGTGAGATCTTGCTTCCCGGGTAGTCAACGGGTCGGCACCGGAGCGGGGCGGGGAGCGCGCATGGTCGAGGCGGGCGCCCGGCCGTCCGCGGCCCGGTGCGGGAACCGACTTCCGATCCCGGGAGGGACGCGCTGGTGAGAGCGAGGAACAGGAAGACCGCGGCGGAGACGGAGCACCGTCCCGGTCTGGACGGTGAGGTGGCCGACGCCCTGGTGGGCAGCCGCCGTTTCTTCACCCGCGCCGAGGTCTCCGAGGACCGCCGGGCTCTGTACCGCATCGGCGGACGACAGGCCGACACCTTCTACCGGGACCGCTGGTCCCACGACAAGGTGGTGCGCTCCACCCACGGGGTCAACTGCACCGGATCGTGCTCGTGGAAGGTGTACGTCAAGGACGGGATCATCACCTGGGAGGCCCAGCAGACCGACTACCCGTCGGTCGGCCCCGACCGCCCCGAGTACGAGCCCCGCGGCTGCCCGCGCGGCGCCGCGTTCTCCTGGTACACCTACTCGCCCACCCGGGTGCGCTACCCGTATGTGCGCGGGGTGCTGCTGCAGATGTACCGCGAGGCGAAACAGCGCCTGGGCGACCCGGTGGCGGCCTGGGCCGACGTCGTCTCCGACCCCGAGCGCTCCCGGCGCTACAAGTCGGTGCGCGGCAAGGGCGGTCTGGTGCGGGCCACCTGGGAGGAGGCGGCCGAGATGATCGCCGCCGCCCACGTCCACACCATCAAGGAGTACGGCCCCGACCGGCTGGCCGGCTTCTCCCCGATCCCGGCGATGTCGATGGTCTCCCACGCCGCCGGAGCCCGCTTCTACTCCCTGCTCGGCGGGGCGATGCTGTCGTTCTACGACTGGTACGCCGACCTGCCGGTGGCCTCCCCGCAGGTCTTCGGCGACCAGACCGACGTCCCCGAGTCCGGGGACTGGTGGGACGCCGGCTACCTGGTCATGTGGGGCTCCAACCTGCCGGTGACCCGCACCCCCGACGCGCACTGGATGGCCGAGGCCCGCTACCGGGGCCAGAAGGTCGTCGCCGTCGCCCCCGACTACGCCGACAACGTCAAGTTCGCCGACGAGTGGCTGGCCCCGCACCCGGGCACCGACGGGGCGCTGGCGATGGCCATGGGCCATGTGATCCTCAAGGAGTTCTTCGTCGAGCGGCAGGCCGGGCGCTTCGCCGACTACGTCAAGCGCTACACCGACCTGCCGTTCCTGGTCCGCCTGGAGGAGGGCCCGGAAGGTGTGTACCGGCCGGGCAAGTTCCTGACCGCCGCCGACCTCGGCGGGGCCGAGGCGGAGGCGGAGAACGCGGAGTTCAAGACCGTCCTGCTGGACTCGGCCACCGGTGGCCCCGTGGTGCCGAACGGCTCGCTCGGCCACCGCTACGGCGAGTCCGGCGCCGGGAAGTGGAACCTGGAGCTGGGCGACACCGATCCGCTGCTCACCGCCTCCGGCGGCGGCGAGGCGGCGGTCGAGGTCGAACTGCCCCGCTTCGACACCCCCGACGGCCGGGCCGCGTCACTGCGCCGCGGCGTCCCCGTCCGCCGGATCGGCGGGAAGCCGGTCACCACCGTCTTCGACCTGCTGCTGGCCCAGTACGGCGTCGCCCGCGACGGGCTGCCGGGCACCTGGCCCACCGGCTACGACGACGCCTCCCAGCCCTACACCCCCGCCTGGCAGGAGGCCATCACCGGGGTTCCGGCGGAGAAGGCCGCCCGCATCGGGCGGGAGTTCGCCGACAACGCCGAGGAGTCCGGCGGCCGCTCCATGATCATCATGGGTGCGGGCACCAACCACTGGTTCCACTCCGACACCATCTACCGGGCCTTCCTCACCCTGACCACCATCACCGGCTGCCAGGGCGTCAACGGCGGCGGCTGGGCCCACTACGTCGGCCAGGAGAAGGTCCGCCCCATCACCGGCTACTCGGCGCTGGCCACCGCCGCCGACTGGAACCGGCCCGCCCGGCAGATGATCCAGACCGCGTACTGGTACCTGCACACCGACCAGTTCCGCTACGACCCCTTCGGCGCCGACACCCTCTCGGCGGCCTCCGCGGGCGGCACGTTCGCCGGAAAGACCACCGCCGACGTCATCGCCCAGTCCGCCCGCATGGGCTGGATGCCGTCCTACCCCACCTTCGACCGCAACCCGCTGGCCGTGGCCGAGGACGCCGCGGCGGCCGGCCGCGAGGTGGGGGAGTACGTGGTGGACGAACTCAAGGCCGGGCGGCTGCGGTTCGCCGCCGAGGACCCGGACGACCCGGCCAACTTCCCCCGGGTACTGACGGTGTGGCGGGCGAACCTGCTGGGCTCCTCCGCCAAGGGCAACGAGTACTTCCTCAAACACCTGCTGGGCACCGACTCCTCCGTGCGCGCCGAGGAGGCGCCCGAGGGGGCCCGCCCGCGCGACGTGGTCTGGCACGAGCAGGCCCCCACCGGCAAGCTCGACCTGCTGCTGTCGCTGGACTTCCGGATGACGTCCACCACCATCTACTCCGACATCGTGCTCCCGGCCGCCACCTGGTACGAGAAGCACGACCTCAACACCACCGACATGCACCCCTACGTGCACTCGTTCAACCCGGCCATCTCCCCGCCCTGGCAGACCCGCACCGACTGGGACGCCTTCAACACCATCGCCAGGGCCTTCAGCCGGCTGGCCGCCGACCACCTGGGCACCGTCCGCGACGTGGTCGCCGCCCCGCTCCTGCACGACACCCCGGACGAACTGGCCAATCCCCACGGCCGAGTACGGGACTGGAAGGCCGGCGAGTGCGAGCCCGTCCCCGGCCGCACCATGCCCAAACTGGTGACCGTCGAACGCGACTACGCGGCAGTGGCGGAGAAGATGACCGCCCTCGGCCCCCTGCTGGACAGCCAGGGCGCCACCACCAAGGGCGTCACCTTCAAACTCGACCGGGAACTGGAGTACCTGCGCAGCAAGAACGGCACCGTCCACGGCGGCGTCGCCGACGGCCGTCCCTCCATCGCCCGCGACATCCAGGCCTGCGAGGCGATCCTCGCCCTGTCCGGCACCACCAACGGGCATCTGGCCACCCAGGGCTTCCGCAGCGTCGAGGCCCGCACCGGCACCCGACTGGCCGACCTGGCCGCCGAACACGAGGGCAAACGGGTCACCTTCGCCGACACCCAGTCCCAGCCCGTACCCGTCATCACCTCCCCGGAGTGGTCCGGGTCGGAGTCCGGCGGGCGGCGCTACTCGCCCTTCACCATCAACGTCGAGCGCCTCAAGCCCTGGCACACCCTCACCGGACGCCAGCACTTCTTCCTCGACCACGACTGGATGGCGGAGCTGGGCGAGTGGCTGCCGGTGTACCGGCCGCCGTTGAACATGCACGCCCTCTTCGACGAGCCCCAGGTCGGCAGCACCGGCGAACTGGGCGTCACCGTGCGGTACCTGACCCCGCACAACAAGTGGTCCATCCACTCCGAGTACCAGGACAACCTGTTCATGCTCTCCCTCTCCCGCGGCGGGCCGACCGTCTGGATGAGCCGGGAGGACGCGCGGAAGATCGGAGTGGCCGACAACGAATGGATCGAGGCGGTCAACCGCAACGGCGTGGTCGTCGCCCGCGCGATCGTCTCCCACCGCATGCCGGAGGGCACCGTCTACATGCACCACGCGCAGGACCGGCTCATCGACGTGCCCCGCTCCGAGACCAGCGGCAGGCGCGGCGGCATCCACAACTCCCTGACCAGGCTGATGATCAAACCCTCCCACCTGATCGGCGGCTACGCCCAGCTCTCCTTCGCCTTCAACTACCTCGGCCCCACCGGCAACCAGCGCGACGAGGTCACCGTCATCCGCCGCCGCTCCCAGGAGGTGACCTACTGATGAAGGTCATGGCCCAGATGGCGATGGTGATGAACCTCGACAAGTGCATCGGGTGCCACACCTGCTCGGTCACCTGCAAGCAGGCATGGACCAACCGCAGCGGCGTGGAGTACGTCTGGTTCAACAACGTCGAGACCCGGCCCGGCCAGGGCTACCCGCGCCGCTACGAGGACCAGGAGACCTGGAAGGGCGGCTGGGAGGTCAACAAGCGGGGACGGCTGAAGCTCAGGGCCGGCGGCCGGTTCAAGAAGCTCATCACCATCTTCTCCAACCCCAAGCTGCCCGCGCTCGACGACTACTACGAGCCGTGGACGTACGACTACGAGACCCTCACCAACGCCCCCCTGCAGGAGCACAGCCCCGTCGCCCGGCCCAAGTCCCTCATCACCGGTGAGGACATGAAGATCACCTGGTCGGCGAACTGGGACGACAACCTCGGCGGGGCTCCGGAGCACGGCGGCAAGGACGTGCTGGTCGCCGAGATCGCGGACAAGGTGAAGTTCGAGTTCGAGCAGACCTTCATGTTCTACCTGCCGCGCATCTGCGAGCACTGCCTCAACCCCTCGTGCGCCGCCTCCTGCCCCTCGGGGGCGATCTACAAGCGAAGCGAGGACGGCATCGTCCTGGTCGACCAGGACCGCTGCCGCGGCTGGCGGATGTGCGTCACCGGCTGCCCGTACAAGAAGGTCTACTTCAACCACCGCACCGGCAAGGCCGAGAAGTGCACCTTCTGCTTCCCGCGCATCGAGGTCGGACTGCCCACCGTCTGCGCCGAGACCTGCGTGGGGCGGCTGCGCTACATCGGCCTGGTCCTCTACGACGCCGACCGGGTGCTGGAGGCCGCCTCCACCCCCGACGACAAGGACCTGTACGAGGCGCAGCGGAGCATCCTGCTCGACCCGAACGACCCGGAGGTGATCGCGGCGGCCGAGCGCGAGGGCATCCCCCGCGACTGGATCGAGGCCGCCCAGCGCTCCCCGGTCCACTCCCTGATCAACACCTACAAGGTGGCCCTGCCGCTGCACCCGGAGTACCGCACCATGCCCATGGTCTGGTACATCCCGCCGCTGTCCCCGGTCGTGGACGCGGTGCGCGGCACCGGCCACGACGCCGAGGACCGCGGCAACCTCTTCGCCGCCATCGACACGATGCGCATCCCCGTCGAGTACCTCGCCGAGCTGTTCACCGCCGGCGACCCGGCCCCCGTCGACGCCGTGCTGCGCAAGCTCGCCGCCATGCGCAGCTACATGCGCGACATCAACCTCGGCCGTGAGCCCGACGCCTCCATCCCGGCCGCCGTCGGCATGGGCGAGGAGGAGATGTACGAGATGTACCGGCTGCTGGCACTGGCCAAGTACGACGAGCGGTACGTCATCCCGCCCGCCCACGCCGAGCAGGCGCACGGCCTGGAGGAACTGGCCACCGAGTGCAGCCTGGACTACGAGGGCGGCCCCGGGATGGGAGGGGCCGGGCGACGGGCGGGAGGCTCCGGCCCGTTCGGGGAGGCGTCCGGCGGGCCCGACCCGGTGGCCGTGGAGAACTTCCGGATGCTCCACGCCCGCCAGACCACCGACTCCTTCACCGACCCGGCGGACAAGGCCAATCGCGTCAACCTCCTCAACTGGGACGGAAAGGGCCGCCCGAAGGGGCTGTTCCCCGACAGTCCCGGCAGCGGGGAGGCGCCCCCGAGGGAACTGATGGACGGCACCGACCCGAACGCCGAGAGCGAGCCGAAGCCATGACCCCCCGCACCACCGACCACACCCCCGAGCGCGCCACCGGGCACACGTCCGGGCACACGCCCGGACCGGAAGCCTCCCTGCCCGCACCGGCCTGGCAGGTTCAGTCGCTGCTGCTGGCCTACCCCGACGAGCACCTGGACGGCCGCCTCCGTCTGGCCCGCCGGGTCGCGGCCGCGCTGCCCGCACCGGTCGCGGCCCCCCTGCACCGCTTCCTGGACCACGCCGAGCGCACCGGCACCGCCCGCCTGGCCGCCGAGTACGTGGAGGTCTTCGACCACCGCAGACGCTGCTGCCCGTTCCTGACCTACTACGCCCACGGCGACACCCGCAAGCGCGGTGTGGCGCTGCTGCGCATCAAGCGGACGTACGCCGCCGCCGGACTGCGCCTGACCGACGAGGAACTGCCCGACCACCTGGCCGTCGTCCTGGAGTTCGCCGCCGGCGAGCCCGAGGCCGGGCGGAAGCTGCTGACCGAGCACCGCGCCGGCCTGGAACTGCTGCGCCTGGCCCTGCACGACACCGGCGCGCCCTGGGCGCACGTCCTGGACTCGGTCTCGGCCACCCTGCCGCCGCTGGGCGGCGACGAGCGCGAGGCCGTCACCCGCCTGGCCGCCGAGGGGCCGCCCGAGGAGGAGGTGGGCCTGGCGCCCTTCGCACCGCCCCAGTACATGCCCGACCCGGTGGGAGGCCGCCGATGACGCACCTGGCCCAGAACGCCGCCGGCCCCGGCGCGCTCGACATCCTGCTGTGGGTGATCCTGCCGTACGTGGCGCTGGTGATGTTCGTCGGCGGGCATGTCTGGCGCTACCGATACGACAAGTTCGGCTGGACCACCCGCTCCTCCCAGCTCTACGAGAGCAGGCTGCTGCGCATCGGCAGTCCGCTGTTCCACTTCGGCATCCTGGTGGTGCTGATCGGCCATGTCGTCGGCCTGGTCATCCCCAACAGCTGGACCGAGGCGGCGGGGGTGAGCGAGCACACCTACCATGTCTCCGCCGTCGTCATGGGCACCATCGCGGGCGTGAGCACCCTGGGCGGGATCGCCATCCTGATCTACCGGCGCCGCACCGTCGGCCCGGTCTTCAGCGCCACCACCCGCAACGACAAGCTGATGTACCTGATGCTCACCGCGGCACTGGTGCTGGGGCTGGCCGCCACGGTGGCCGCCAACATCGTCGACGACGGCTACGACTACCGGACCACCATCTCCCCCTGGTTCCGGTCGATCTTCTACTTCCAGCCCGACCCCGCGCTGATGGTCGGCGTGCCGCTGCTGTTCCAGCTCCACGCGCTCAGCGCGCTGGCCCTGTTCGCCGTCTGGCCCTTCACCCGGCTGGTGCACATGCTGACCGCTCCGCTGGGGTACCTCACCCGTCCCTACATCGTCTACCGCAGCCGGGACACGCAGCTGGGCTCGCGTGCCACCCGGCGCGGATGGGAGCGTGTCCGATGATCACTCCGCAGGGCGGTCCCGAACCGGACCGCGAGAAACACCCCGCCGGAGAGGTGGCCGGGCTGAGGGCCCAGGGCGAGTGGCTGCTGGCCGAGGCGGGGGCGGCCGGCTCCGGGCGGAAGGCGCAGACCGTCGTCAAGGTCCCCGGACTCAGCGTGACCCTGATGGCGCTGGCCGCCGGCCACGGGCTGGCCGAGCACCAGGCGCCCGGAGCCGCGACGCTGCTGTGCCTGACCGGCCGGGTGACGCTGAGCACCGTCGAGCGGGAGTGGGAGCTGGGCCCGGAGGACCTCATCGCCATCCCCGCGGAGCGCCACCGGCTGACCGCCGACACCGACGCCCTGGTACTGCTCACCGTCCGGCTGGACTGACCCCGGCGGACCGATTCCGCCGGCCGGCCCGGCGCGGACCCGCCCCGTCACCGGGCCCGAGCCGGGCCCGGTGACGGGGCGGACCGTCTCACAGCAGGCCGGTCCAGTGGTCCCAGAAGCGGGTGAGGACCAGCAGCACGACGACGGCGTACCAGGTCGCCAGGATCACGCCGTGCAGCTCCAGCACGGCGCTCAGGACGCCCCGCGCGCGGCGCGGCACCGGCAGGACGCCGTGCCGGAGGTCGTGCAGCGTCACGTACCAGAACAGCGGGACGGTGACGGCCCACACCACGGCGCAGTACGGGCAGATCCGGCCCAGCTCGTAGAGCGACTGCTGGATCAGCCAGTGGACGAGGACGACCCCGGCCAGCGCCCCGGCGTTCAGGGCCAGCCACAGCGCCCGGTGCAGCCGCGCCCCCAGGAGCAGGGCGGCGCCGAGGGCGGCGACGGCGGCGAAGGCGCCCAGGCCGAGCAGCATGTTGGGGAAGCCCAGCACACTGCCCTGCGGGCTCGACAGCACACTGCCGCAGCCGACGACGGGGCTGAGATCGCACGAGGGCCGGTAGTCCGGGTCGCCCAGCACCCGCCAGCCGTCGGCGGTCAGCTGGAAGGAGGCCAGCCAGCCGACCAGTCCGGTGAGGGTGATGACCAGGGCCGTCGCCCGGCCCGCCCCCAGGGGGGAGCGCCGCGCCCGCGCGGCGCTCCCGGACTCCTCGGGAGCCCGCTCGGCCGTCACGCCCGGCTCCCGGTGCGGCGACCGGGCCTGTTCCCGCCGGGCCTGTTCCCGCCGGGCCGGTGCCGGGGCACCCCGCCCCGGGGGGCCGGGACCGCGGCGCCGCTCCGGCTCCGGTAGACCAGATAGGGCCGGGCCAGATAGCCGACCGGGGCGGACCACACGTGCACCAGCCGGGTGAACGGCCAGGCGGCGAAGAGCAGGCAGGCGGTCAGGGCGTGGAGCTGGAACAGCAGCGGCGCGCCGGAGATCGCCTCCGGCTGCGGCTGGAGGGCGAACAGGCCGCGGAACCAGACGGAGACGGTGGAGCGGTAGTCGTACCCCGCGCCGAACACATTGTGGGCGGCGGTCGCGGCGATGCCCAGCACCACGGTGGCGGACAGCAGCGGGAAGAGGAGCTTGTCGCTGCGGTCGGTGCCCAGCCGGACCCGGCGGGTCAGCAGCCGGCGGGCGCAGAGCATGCCCAGGCCGGCCACCATGGCCACCCCGGCGACCGAGCCCGCCCACACGGCCGTCAGATGATAGGTGTGCTCGTCGACGCCGACCGCCTCCGTCCACGAGGCCGGCACGGCGAGGCCGACGACATGTCCTGCGATCACCATGAAGGCGCCCAGGTGGAACAGCGGGCTGCCCCAGCGCAGCCACCGGTGCTCCAGCAGCTGGCTGGTGCGGGAGGTCCAGCCGAACTGGTCCTGCCGGTAGCGCCAGACGTGTCCCACCGCGAACACGGCGAGGCAGACATAGGGAACGGCCACCCACAGCAGGAGTTCGGCGCCGCTCGCCGCGGCCAGGAGGACGGGTGCGGATGCGGGTGGGGCGCTCATCGGGAGCCTTCCGGGGTCGACGGGGGCGGCATGACAGTGGGCGGGGCCTGCCGGGGCGGGACGAACGCGCCCGGCGGCGCGAACTCGCCCGCCCCGTACGGGTCGAGCCCGACGTCCTCGGCGGGCGGCCCCTGGGCGGCGAGCTCGGCGACGGCCTTCAGATCGGCCTCGGTGGCGGGCGGCAGCAGGGTCAGCAGCGCGGCGAGCACGTGCCGGTAGGGGGAGCCGCCGTCGGCCAGCGCGTGGTGGATCAGCTCCAGCCCGCGCCGGTGCAGGCGCAGCGGGGCCTCGCCCGCGCGCGGCCCGGCGAGCGAGGCGTACTCCAGGACGACCGGGAGGTGGTCGGGCAGTTCGCCGCCGTCGGTGTCCCAGCCGGTGGCGCGGTAGCGCTGGGCGAGGGTCAGCAGGGCCATGCCGCGGCGGCGGGTGTCGCCGTGCAGGTAGTAGGTGAGGTAGAGGCCGCTGCGGCGCCGCAGGTCGAAGGTCTCGACGTAGTGCCGCTCCAGCGCGTCCGGCTCCTGCCCGGCGAACCACTGGGTGAACGCGGCCAGACGCTCGGCGGCGGGGGAGGGCGGCAGCGCCCCGACGGTGGCGGTGAGCACCGGCCGGGCGGCGGTGAGCGAGGCGTCCGGGTACTGCAGCAGCAGGGACATCAGCCGCAGCAGCAGGGCCCGCGTCTCCTCCTCCTCGGGCGTGAGCGGGGCGGCCGACCGGTGCGGGCGGCGCAGGGCCGCCTTCACCCGGGTGCGGACGGTGGCCGGCGGGGGGTACCCCCGGACGGAGTTCGGGAGGGGGCTCATGCGGGGTCTCCTTCCGGGGCGGCCGGGGCGCGGCGCAGGGTGGGGATGCCGAGCATCACGCGACGGCCGTCGGAGGGCCGCGGATCGCCGGAGGACTCCACGGGACAGCGGTTCTCCATCGCGGTCAGCGCCGCCGCGTCCTCCTTGTGGGCGGCCGGGACGACGTAGCGGTCGGCGTACTTGGCGACGGCCAGCAGGCGGTGCAGGTCCTCGGCCTCACCGGGGGTGAGCCCGACGGCCCTCAGGGCCGCCTCGTCGCCGGCCTCGCCGAGGGTGCGCTCGCGCATGTAGGAGCGCAGCGCGGTGAGCTTCATCAGCACCCCGCCGACCACGTCGGTGTCCCCGGCGGTGAACAGCTCGGCCAGGTACTCCAGGGGGATGCGCAGCCGGGTGACGGCCGCGAACACGTGGTCGGGGTCGTCCTGGTCGCCGCCGGCCGCGTCGACGGCGTCCAGGACGGGCGACAGCGGGGGCACGTACCAGACCATGGGCAGGGTGCGGTACTCCGGGTGCAGCGGCAGGGCCACCCGGTACCTCATGACCAGGTTGTACACGGGGGAGCGGCGGGCGGCCTCCAGCCAGTCCTCCGGGATGCCGGACGCGCGGGCCGCGGCGATCACCTCCGGGTCGCGCGGGTCGAGGAAGACACCGCGCTGGGCGTCCAGGAGGTCCTTCTCGTCGGGGGTGGAGGCGGCCTCGCCGACCCGGTCGGCGTCGTACAGGAGCAGGCCCAGGTAGCGCAGCCGCCCCACACAGGTCTCGGAGCAGACGGTGGGCTGCCCGGCCTCGATGCGCGGGAAGCAGAAGGTGCACTTCTCCGCCTTGCCGGTGGCGTGGTTGACGTAGACCTTCTTGTACGGGCAGGCGGTCACGCACATCCGCCAGCCGCGGCAGCGGTCCTGGTCGACCAGGACGATGCCGTCCTCGACCCGCTTGTACATCGCGCCGGACGGGCAGGCGGAGACACAGGCCGGGTTGAGACAGTGCTCGCACAGCCTCGGCAGGTGGAAGAGGAAGGTCTGCTCGAACTCGAACCTGACCTTCTCGGCCCAGTCCCCGCCGAGGTTGGGGTCGCCGCCGGCGTTCTCCGGGGCGCCGCCGAGCCCGTCCTCCCAGTTGGCGCCCCAGGTGATGGAGGTGGGTTTTCCGGTGAGCACCGAGCGGGGGCGGGCGACGGGCATGTCCGGTCCGGCGGGGGCGCTGACGAGGTTGTCGTAGTCGTAGGTGACCGGCTCGTAGTAGTCCTCCAGGGAGGGCAGGTCCGGGTTGGAGAACAGTGACAGCAGCCGCCTGACCCGGCCGCCGGAGCGCAGGACGAGCCGCCCGCGCCTGTCCAGCATCCAGCCGCCCTTCCACTGCTCCTGGTCCTCGTAGCGGCGCGGATAGCCGACGCCGGGCTTGGTCTCGACGTTGTTGAACCAGGCGTACTCCACGCCGCTGCGGTTGGTCCACGTCTGCTTGCAGGTGACCGAGCAGGTGTGGCACCCGATGCACTTGTCGAGGTTCATCACCATCGCGATCTGGGCCATGACACGCATCTCAGTACTCCACTTGCTGGTCGCGGCGGCGGATGACGGTGACCTCGTCGCGCTGGTTGCCGGTCGGTCCGTAGTAGTTGAAGGCGTAGGTGAACTGCGCGTAGCCGCCCGCGAGATGGGTCGGCTTGAGCAGCAGCCTGGTCAGGGAGTTGTGGATGCCGCCGCGCCTGCCGCTGACCTCGGTCTTCGGCACGTTCACGTTGCGGTCCTGGGCGTGGTGCATGTACACCGTGCCCTCGGGCATGCGGTGGGTCACCACCGCCCGTGCGGCGACGACGCCGTTGCGGTTGTACGCCTCGATCCACTCGTTGTCCTTCACGCCGATCCGCTCGGCGTCCTCCCGGGACATCCAGATCACGGGACCGCCCCGGGAGAGGTCGAGCATGTACTTGTTGTCCTGGTAGTTGGAGTGGATGGACCACTTCGAGTGCGGGGTGAGGTAGCGGACCGTGACCTCGGCCCGGCCGTCCTCGCGCAGGTGCTCGTCGCCGTAGTGCCGGGGCGTGTTCAGCGGGGGCCGGTAGACGGGCAGCTGCTCGCCGAGTTCGGCCATCCAGTCGTGCTGGACGAAGAAGTGCTGGCGGCCGGTGAGGGTGTGCCAGGGCTTGAGGTGCTCGGTGTTGATGACGAAGGGCGAGTAGCGGCGGCCGCCCGTCTCCGACCCCGACCACTCGTACGAGGTGATGACGGAGCGCGGCTGGGCGCGGGTGTCGGCGAAGGTGATCCGCTCGGCCTCGCGCTCGGCGGACAGCTCCACCAGGCCCTCGCTGCCGGTCTGCCGCTCCAGCTCGCGGAAGCCCTCGGTGGCCAGGCGCCCGTTGGTGGTGCCGGACAGGGCCAGGATCGCCTCGCACATGTCGGAGGCGGTGGCCAGGGAGGGCCGGCCGGCGGCCACCCCGTCGCGGACGGTCCCGCAGCGGCGGCGCAGGTCGCCGATCTCCCGGTCCGGGTGGACGGTGACGCCCTTGGTGGTGGTGCCCAGGGTGTCCAGCAGCGGCCCGACGGCCCGCATCTTCTGCGCGACCGCCGCGTAGTCGCGCTCGACGGTCACCAGCTTGGGCATGGTGCGGCCGGGCACCGGCTCGCACTCGCCGGCCTTCCAGTCGCGCACCACCCCGCCGGGCTGGGCGAGTTCGTCGGGGGTGTCGTGCAGCAGGGGCACGGCCAGGACGTCGGTGCGGGTGCCCAGGTGCTCGGCGGCCAGCTCGCTGAACCGGTCGGCGACGGTGAGGAAGGCGTCGTAGTCGGTGCGGGCCTGCCAGGGCGGGGCGATGGCCGGGGTGAAGGCGTGGACGAAGGGGTGCATGTCCGTGCTGGACAGGTCGTCCTTCTCGTACCAGGTGGCGGCCGGCAGCACGACGTCGGAGAGCAGGCCGGTGGAGGTCATCCGGAAGTCCATGGTGACCAGCAGGTCGAGCTTGCCCTCGGGCGCCTCCTCGCGCCAGACCACCTCCCGCGGGCGCCCCTCGGGCGGCGTCTGCTCGGAGCGCACGGCCGCGTCCGTGCCCAGCAGATGGCGCAGGAAGTACTCGTTGCCCTTGCCGGAGGAGCCCAGCAGGTTGGCCCGCCACACCGTCAGTACCCGGGGGAAGTTGGCCGGGTCGTCCGGGTCCTCGGCGGCGAACCGCAGCCGCCCGGACTTCAGCTCCTCCACGATGTGCTCGGGGACTGGCCGGCCCGCGGCCTTCGCCTCGTCCGCCAGATCGAGCGGGTTGCGGTCGAAGGCGGGGTGCCCCGGCGTCCAGCCCAGCCGCACCGCCTGTGCCAGGCAGTCCGCGAACGCCTTGCCCGCAAACCGCCCCTCGCCCAGCGGAGAGGCCAGCTCGCCGGGCCCGAACGCCTCGTAGCGCCACTGGTCGGAGTTCAGGTACCAGTACGATGTGCCGGCCATGTGCCGGGTCGGCCGCTGCCAGTCGAACGCGAAGGCCAGGTGCTGCAGCCCGGTGACGGGGCGGACCTTCTCCTGGCCGACGTAGTGGGCCCAGCCGCCGCCGTTGACGCCCTGGCAGCCGGTCATGGTCGTCAGCGCCAGGAAGGCGCGGTAGATGGTGTCGGAGTGGAACCAGTGGTTGGTGCCCGCGCCGAGGGCGATCATGGAGCGGCCGCCGGTGCGCTCGGCGTTGCGGGCGAACTCGCGGGCGATCCGGGCCGCCTGCGCCGCCGGGACGGAGGTGATCGTCTCCTGCCAGGCCGGGGTGTACGGCCGGTCCGCGTCCTCGTAACCGGTCGGCCAGTCGCCCGGCAGGCCGGGGCGCTCCACCCCGTACTGGGCGAGCATCAGGTCGAAGACGGTGGTGACGAGCTTCCCGCCGATCCGGAGCACGGGGACGCCGCGGACCATGCTGCCGCCGCCCTCGGTCGCCCCCTCGTCGAACCGGGGCAGCGCGACCGCGGCCGTCTCCCCGGCCCGCTCCAGCAGGCTCAGCTCGGGCACCACCTCACCCAGGTCCAGGTTCCAGCGCCCCTTACCGGCCTCGGCCCAGCGGAAGCCGAGCGAGCCGTTCGGCACGACGGGTTCGCCGGTGCGGCTGTCCAGCAGCACGGTCTTGGAGCCGGCGTTCTCCTCCTCGGCCTGACCGCCGCCGAGGTCGGCCGCGGTCAGGAACCCGTCCGGCACGAGCCCGTCCGCCCGCTCGCGCAGGGTGACCAGGAACGGGGCGTCGGTGAACGCGCGCAGGTAGTCCCGGAAGTAGGGCACCTCGCGGTCCACCAGGAACTCGCGCAGGATCACATGGCCCATGGCCATCGCCAGCGCCCCGTCGGTGCCCGGGTGCGGGGCCAGCCACTCGTCGGCGTGCTTGACGTTGTCGGCGTAGTCGGGACTGACGGCCACCACCTTGGTGCCGTTGTAGCGGGTCTCGGTCAGGAAGTGCGCGTCCGGCGTGCGCGTGACGGGGATGTTGGACCCCCACATGATCAGATAGCCGGCGTTCCACCAGTCGGCCGCCTCCGGCACGTCCGTCTGGTCGCCGAAGACCTGCGGCGAGGCGACCGGCAGATCGGCGTACCAGTCGTAGAACGACAGCAGGGTGCCGCCGATCAGGGAGTGGAACCGGGCACCGGCCGCGAACGACGCCATCGACATCGCCGGGATCGGGGAGAAGCCCGCCACCCGGTCGGGGCCGTACTCCTTGACGGTGTGCACCTGCGCGGCGGCGACCAGCTCGGCCACCTCGTCCCAGTCGGCGCGGACGAAGCCGCCCTTGCCGCGCGCCCGCTTGTAGGCGCGGGCCCTGGCCGGGTCGCCGGTGATCTCCGCCCAGGCCGCCACCGGGTCGCCCAGCCGGCCGCGGGCCTCCCGCCACATCTTCAGCAGCGTGCCGCGCACATACGGGTAGCGCACCCGGCTGGGGGAGTAGGTGTACCAGGAGAACGAGGCGCCGCGCGGGCAGCCGCGGGGCTCGTACTCGGGGCAGTCCGAGCCGATCGAGGGGTAGTCGGTCGCCTGGTGCTCCCAGGTGATGATCCCGTCCTTGACGTACACCATCCACGAACAGGACCCGGTGCAGTTCACGCCGTGGGTGGAGCGCACCACCTTGTCGTGGGACCACCGGTCCCGGTAGAAGCCCTCCCACTTCTCGTCGCCCGTGCCGTACACCGCGCGGCCGTCGGCCGACACCTCGCGGCGGCTGAGCAGTCGGCGCGCGGCCAGCGGCCAGTCGCGTTCACCGCGGACCGTCCGGGCCCCCGCTTTCTCGTCGTTCACCATGGCCGGAACGCTATGCGGGCCCCGGCGCGCGGGGCCGGGGCCGGAGAGCCCCCGCCGCCCGGCCGGAAGGCCCCGGCCGGGCGGCGGAACAGGGCCGGTCGGCCCCTGCCCCGGGACCGGTCGGCCGGGGTCCCCGGAGGGCGGCCCGGGAGGGTGGCCCGGGAGGGCGGCCCGGGAGGAGGAAGGGAAGGACGAGGAACGCGGGTGCCCCGGCCTCCACCGGCCGGGGCACCCGCGCGGGGCGAAAGGCTCAGACGGTCCCGGCGGGCGAGACGTCCTCCAGCAGCCGGCCGGTCACCAGCTCGGGCTCGATCCGTACATGGACCCCGTCCTCGATCGGGGCCCAGGACAGCGGCCCGGCCCGGCCCAGCCGCTCGGCCTCACCGGGATCGGTCACCAGCGAGGCACGCCCGGTGACGACCACGCTCCAGCCGGAGCGCGTCGTCTCGTCGAACCGGTCCACCTCGAAGGCGACCACGCTGGCGTCCACCGCGCGGGCCATCCGGGACGCGCCCGAGGTGCGCAGGACCACGGCCTGGTCGTGGTCCAGGAAGAAGTTGACCGGGAGGACGGCGGGCAGCGCGTTCTCGGTGTAGACGATGCGTCCCAGAGGGACCTGCGCCAGCAGGTCCAGGCACTCCCGCCGGTCGAGTTCGCGGAAGCCGTCGTGTCGGTGCATGGGTCCATGGTGCGCGCGCCGCACGGGCGGGGATAGGGCCGGACGGCCCCATCCGGGACAAAAACGGGCGGGGCCCGCCCCGGTCCGCCGGCCCCGCCGCTCGCGCGGATCCCGCTCAGCGCGTCTGCTGCCCCGGGGGGTGCGGGGCGGTCTGGGTGGCGATGACGGCGGCCTGGACCCGCCGCTCCACCCCCAGCTTGGCCAGCAGCCGGGAGATGTTGTTCTTGACCGTCTTCTCCGACAGGTACAGCTGCCTGCCGATCTGCCGGTTGGTCATCCCCTCGCCGATCAGGGCCAGGATGTCGCGCTCACGGGGCGTCAGCGAGGCCAGCGCGGCGTCCTGCGGCTCCTCGGCGGGCTCCTCGGTGTCCTGCACCCGCAGGCTGTTCATCAGCCGCGCCGTGGTCGCCGGGTCCAGCATGGACTGCCCGGAGGCGACGGTGCGCACGGCGGCGATCAGGTCCGAACCCTTGATCTGCTTGAGGACGTAGCCGGAGGCACCGGCCATGATCGCGTCCAGCAGGGCATCGTCGTCGTCGAACGAGGTCAGCATCAGACAGGCCAGCTCCGGCATCCGCGAGCGCAGCTCGCGGCAGACGGCGATGCCGTTGCCGTCGGGCAGGCGTACGTCCAGCACGGCCACGTGCGGACGCAGGGCCGGACCGCGCGCGAGGGCCTGCTCGGCCGTGCCGGCCTCGCCGACCACCTCGATGTCGGGCTCGGCGTCCAGCATGTCGTGCACGCCGCGCCGCACCACCTCGTGGTCGTCGAGGAGGAACACCCGGATCGGGTCCTGTGGTGAGAACTGCTGGGCCTGGGTCATACGGATCCTTCACGCTGTCGGTCAGGGGCGCCACGCCCCCCGCCCCATGATCCTGCCCCGACCCGCCCGTCCGGCGCCAGGGGCCGACGGCCCCGCCGCCCGCACGCGCGGCGGGAGCCCGCGTCCGGCCGCCCCCGGCGCACCGGCCGTGTCACCGAAGGCGACAGGCGCTCTCCGAAGGTAACCGGCGGTCGCGGGGGGAGGGGCGCCGGTGGTCGCCGGCGGCTCACGTCACGCGGACCGCACCAGATCGAACCCGACGTCCACCACCCCCTCCACCGACCGCGCCATCCGGGCGGCCACCGGGACCAGGGCGGTGTTGCGGATCTCACCGGTGAAGGTCACCACACCGTCCGCCACCCGCACCCCCACGCTCCGGTCACCGCCGGGGAAGAGGGGCTCGACGACCTCCCGGCGCACCTGCCGGGCGATGTCCTCGTCCGGGCGCAGGAAGACCTTCAGCAGGTCTCCGCGGCTGACGACGCCGGCCAGCAGGCCGTCGGCATCGGTCACGGGCAGGCGCTTGACGCGCCGGCGCGCCATGATCCGCGCCGCCTCGGCCAGTGTGGCGCGGGCGTGGACGCACACCGCCGGCGACGTCATCAGCTCGCCCGCGGTCACCGCTCCCACCCGGGCCAGTTCCTCCGGGCGCCGCAACTGCTCCATGCGGCTGGGGTCGCCGTCCCGGAACTCCTCCTTGGGCAGCAGATCCGCCTCGGAGACGACGCCGACGACGCGGCCCTCGCCCTCCAGCACCGGCAGAGCGCTGACCTTCCACTGCTCCATGGTCATCACGATCTGCTTGAACGGGGCGTCCCGCCCGATGGAGACGACGGTCTGGCTCATCACGTCGCCCACGGTGTGCGGGGTGTGCGAGGCGCCGTCCGCGCCATCCATGTTGTCCATGTTGTCCTTGTCGCCGGTGTTGTCCATGGGGCCCTCCTCGAGAAGTCGTCCGCCGTGCCGCGCCGGGCGCGCGTCACGGCATGGGGCCGCTGCCGTAGGGCCCGTACAGGTCCAGCAGCCGGGTGCGGGCCGCCTGCAGCCGGTGCGAGATGATCTCGGCCATCCGCAGGGCCACCGCGCGCCCCAGCACCGGGTCGGCCTCGCACAGCTGACGCACCCGGGCGGCGTCGAACTCCAGGGCCCGCACCGGGCTGAGCGCCTCGGCGCCCAACTGCCAGGTGTAGGGCGGGAAGAGCCAGGACCAGCCCAGCAGGTCGCCGTGGGAGAGGGTCTCCACCGCCGCGGGGCGGCGGCCGGGCACCCGCATGTCGAGGGTGACCGAGCCGGTGCGGATGACCCAGAACCGGTCGGCCCGGTGGCCCTCCTCGGAGATACGGGCGCCGGCGGGGAAGGAGACCTCGCGGGCGAGTTCCAGCAGCCGTTCGCGGTTCTCCGGGGGCAGCGCCCCGAGCAGGTTGTTGGCGGTGACGATCATGGCGGGCCTCCCTGGTGCCGAGTGGGCGGTGTACACGCGGGCGTCCGCTCCCGGTACGGGCGTCGTGGCGGTCCGCCGCCGCTGCCTCTACTCCCGTTGTACTCCCGTGGCCGGGAAGTGGTACCCCACCGTCATCGTCGGATTTCCCGCACCACTGGGACAGGGGCCGTACGGGGACCCCGGACGGGACTTTCGGCCCCCGTGCACGGGCCCGCGGACCCCTGCTGCCGCGGCCGCCGCCGCGAGACGGTGTGAACGTGCCCGAACGGCGGGCCGGCTTTCCGCGAAGGGGATGAGCGACATGGCAGTCCACGGCCACACGCACGGACACCGGGGGTTCCGCCTCCCGGTACGGCGCACCACCCAGACCGCACCCGCGTCCGGCGAGACGGCGGCCGCGACGGCCGTGGTCCCGGCGGCGTCGGCCGCGGCCCGCGTCCTGGCCGGGGTCCGCTTCGCGGCCGGGTTCGTCTTCCTGTGGGCGTTCGCGGACAAGGCCTTCGGCCTGGGCTACGCGACCCCCGCCGAGCGGGCCTGGACCGAGGGAGGCTCGCCCACGAAGGGCTTCCTCAGCGGTGTGGCCGTCGGCCCCCTGGAGTCGTTCTTCCACGGCATCGCCGGGGCCGCCTGGGCGGACTGGCTGTTCATGCTCGGCCTGCTCGGCATCGGCCTCGCCCTGACCGCCGGCGTCGCACTGCGGCTCGCGGCGGCCGCCGGAACCGTGATGATGGCGCTGATGTGGGCCGCGGAGTGGCCCCTGGCCCAGCACCTGTCGGACGGCAGCCCCAGCATGTCGACCAACCCGGTCGTGGACTACCACGTGATGTACGCCGCCGTCCTGATCGCCCTGGCGGTCGCGGCGGCGGGCGACACCTGGGGACTGGGCCGGTGGTGGGCCCGGCTGCCCCTGGTCCGCAGCCTCCCCTGGCTGCGGTGAACCCGCCGCCCCGCGGCGGACCACCGGCCCGCGACGCCCCCCGGGGCGCCGCGGGCCGGCCGTTTCCCCGCCGCGCGGGACACCAGGCCCGCTGGAAAGGGACCAGTGACCCCTGCCGAACGCGGGTACCCGGACCGATCATGGAAACGAAAGCGGCGGAGAGCCGCCTGTCAACGGAGGTGTTGTGATGGTACGTACGGTCACCGTGGGAGTGGACGGCTCCGCCGAGAGCCTGGCCGCCGCCGACTGGGCCGCCCGGGAGGCGGCGCGGCGCGGGGTGCCGCTGCGCCTCGTCCACGTGCGGGAGCCCGACCCCTTCACCCCTCCGGACTCCTTCGCCGACCCCGAGACCCGGCAGCACTGGGCCCAGCGGATCCCGCGCGAGGCGGCGAACGACCTCGCCCGCCGTCACCCGGAGCTGGAGATCACCACCGACCAGCTCACCGGCCGTCCCCCCGAGGTGCTGACCGCGGTCGCCGAGCAGGCCGAGGTGCTGGTCATCGGCACCCGCGGCCTGGGGCCCGTGGCCGGCTTCCTGGTCGGCTCCGTCGGCCTGGCCACCGTCGCCCGGGTGAAGTGCCCGGTGGTGCTGGTGCGGGCCGGGACGTCGAAGGAGGGCGAACCGGAGGGCGCGGAGCCTCCCGCCACGCCCCGCGACGTCGTCATGGGACTGGAGCTGTACCGGCCGGCCGACGAGCTCATCGAGTTCGGCTTCGACGCCGCCGCCCGGCGCGGCGCCGCGCTGCGGGTCATCCACGGCTGGAACCCGCCGCTGGTCTACGGCGTCGACCCCGTCGCCGTCGACCCCCGCCTGGCCACCGACCTGGCCCAGGAGAGCTCCCGCAACCTGAACGAGGCGCTGAGCCACTGGCGGGAGAAGTACCCGGACGTCGAGGTGAAGGCGCAGGCCGTGGTGGGCCGGGCCGCCCGCCATCTGACGGAGGCCTCCGAGGACGCCTCACTGGTCGTCGTCGGCCGCCGCATCCGCCGTTCGCCGATCGGCTTCCACACCGGGCCGGTCGCCCACGCGGTCATGCACCACTCCAAGGCGCCCGTCGCCGTCGTCCCGTTCGGCTGACGGACACCCGCCGCCACGGCGCGCGCACCCGGGGCCGCGATCCTCCGGTGAACACCGGACGCCCGCGGCCCCGGGTACGCCGTGTGGGCGCCACGCCTTCAGGGCGGGCGCGCGGAGTGGGACGAGTACGGCCGTACGGCTGCGCTCCCCGTTCCGCCGCCGGACCACCCTGCCGCACCGGGGCGCCATGGCATCGCGGCACCTCAGCGCCGTCAGATCACCATGGCCTCCTGGATCCACCGCCGCACCCGGTAGGGCAGCCACAGCACCAGGGGCCCCACATCGGCCACCAGGCGTTCCTCGCGGAACTCCGCCAGGATCGGCGCGGGCACGTCACCGGCGCGTGCGCCGTAGGCGAGCGCGGTGATGGCCGCGTGGTACTCGGGCCCGTCGGCGGTGAAGCGGCGCAGATCCCCCCAGCGGCGGTCGCGTATCTGCACGAAACCCGGGCCCTGCCGCCACAGGCACTTGCACAGGTAGTGCCCCTCGCGCCACCGGGCCAGCGCACCGGCCGCGTCGTCCGGCCCCTCCAGCTCACCGGGCGGCTGGAGGTGGCCCAGGACCTCCCAGCCGCCGGAGGACTCCGGGGCCAGCCGCAGCCGCCACTCGACGAACACCGCGCGTGCGGTGAGGTCGCGCACCAGGCACAGGTCGCGGACGGCGCGGGCCGCGGCACCGGGATCGCCGGTGGCGGCGAGGTCCACCGTGCCCGGCAGCCGCACCCGGCGGACGCCCGACTCCCACAGCCGGTCCACCGCGGCCGCGACCGGGCCCTCGACGCGCATATCGTCCATGCGCATGCCGGGCAGCGCGCACGCCCGCGGGTCGTAGTCGCGCCAGGCGGCGACGGTCAGCGGCGCCGGGCCGCCGGGGTTCTCCGTGATCGTCGTGCTCACTCGTGCCCTCTTTCTCGTTCGCCTGCCCGGCCGGTGGCCGGTGGTTTGTGGTCTGTGGCCTTCGGCGGTCTCCGGCGGCCCGTGGAACCCTCAGACACCGGCCGTCGGCCGCGCCGCCGGTGTGGGGCCGCCCTCCCGCGGGGCTGCGTGCAGATGGCGCATGAAGTCCAGCCTCAACAGATCCTCGTTGACCGCCGCGGGGGCCACGTGGACGTACTGGCCGCCTTCGGCGAAGACCAGGCCGAGTTCCAGCCAGCGCTTCAGCAGCCTCTCCACGGCGTCCCCCTCCACGGCGTACCGCAGCCGGGCGGTGAGTTTGCGGGTGAGGGCCGCGGGGGCGTGCGGTTGGTCCAGCAGTCGGAAGGCGGCGATCTCCAGTGGGTCGGTCAGCTCCAGCGCGCCCCAGTCGAACAGCCTCCGGCGGCTGACCAGCACGATCCGGTCGCCCAGGTCGGCGTGGGTGAGCCTGCTGTCGGCATGGGCCTTCTTCCAGGCGGCCAGCGCCTTGTTGAGCGACTTCACGGTGTCCTCGCCGATGCCGCGCTCCGGGGCCTTGAACACATAGGCCAGGTCGTACAGCTCCTCCTCGGGCAGGTCGTAGGTGAAGCGGTAGTGCTCTTCGGCGCGCAGCCCGGAGAAGCCGAGCTCGGGGCGGGTGAAGTACGGGCTGAAACGCTCGATGGCGATGCGTGCGGACAGGTCGACCGGCGGGTTCAGGTGTTCCAGCGCCGGTATCTGGGCGATGACCCCCTCGTAGTCGGCGGCCGTCTCGCCGGGGAAGCCGTGGAGGTAGTTCCAGGAGACCGACAGGCCGGTCTCGGCGCCGTCCCGCAGCATCCGGACGTTCTGGCAGCCGCTGACCCCCTTGTCCATCAGCCCCAGCACCCGGCTGTTGAGGCTCTCGATACCCGGCTGGACGTAGATCAGGCCCGCGTCCGCGAGGGTGCGCAGCTGGGATCGGCGCATGTTCGCCTTGATCTCGATGTGCAGCCGCAGGTCGTACCCGCTGTCGATGATGCGGGGCAGCACCGTGTTGAGGTAGCCCATGTCGAGGATGTTGTCGACGACGTACATGTCCAGCACCCGGTGCCGGCGGGCCAGTTCCATGATCTCGTCGTGGAAGACCTCCGGGCTCTTGCTGCGGAACTGCATGAACGAGCCGTTGAGCCCGCAGAAGGTGCAGTGGTGCTTCTCGCCCCACCAGCAGCCGCGGGCCCCCTCGACGACGAGCTTGGGCTCCACCCAGTTGCGGGCCACGGAGGCGGCCAGCCGCTCGAAGTAGCCGGTGTAGTCGGGCGGCAGGATGGCGGACGGGGGCATCGGCGAGGTGCTCATCGGGTTGGCGGTGGCGGATCCGTCCGCCCCCCGGTGGCACAGCCCCGGTATGTCCGACAGGTCCGCGCCCCCGGCCAGCGCCGTCAGCAGCCGGGGGAAGGCCACCTCGCCCTCGCCGCGCACCACATGGTCGACGAAGGGGAAGTTGCGGTGGACGGCGGCGCCCTGCTCGGCGTCGCAGTTGGCGCCGCCCATGACGGTCACGATGTGCGGGGCCAGCAGCTTGACCTGCCGGGCGGCGGCGAGCGCGGCGGTGTTCTGC
This sequence comes from Streptomyces barkulensis, assembly GCF_002843305.1. Lineage (GTDB taxonomy): Bacteria > Actinomycetota > Actinomycetes > Streptomycetales > Streptomycetaceae > Streptomyces > Streptomyces barkulensis. The sequence continues at coordinate 13,048 of NZ_PGSG01000054.1, read as the reverse complement.
TGGAAGGTGGAGGTGAAGCCAACCACGTCCGGGCCGTACGCCACGATCCGCTCGGCGGTCTCCCGGACGAACTCCGGCGCGATTCGGTGCAGTTCACGTGTCAGCCGCAGACGGGAGGACCGCAGCTTCCCGCCCATCACGGAGGTGAACTCCTCGGTCCGCCACTCGGGATCGTCGTAGAGCGCGGAGGAGAAGACCCAGTCGCCGCATCCCATGAAGTAGGAGGACAGGGCGTAGTACTCGTAGTCGTCCCCGGAGAACTCCATGCGGTCGGTGATCCAGTCGGTGAACTCCAGGTTGGCGTGCAGCACCTCGGCCCGGCCACCGGGAACCCGCTCGTCCACGCTGCGCTTGAGGATGCCGAGCGCCAGGGACGGCAGATCGATCGGTGACCAGGGCATGTTGACAAGAAGGACGCGCATGGCAGCTCCTGGGAACGGAAGATGTGGCCGGAAGCGGCCGCCCGGCCCGGCGGTGAGGGCCGGACCGGGCGGTGAGGAGTCACTCCTCCTCGGTGTCCTCCGCGGTGCGGAGCGGGATGGTGACGGTGACGCCGACGGTGGGCTTGCGGTTCTCCTCGTCGCCCGCGAGCGGGTCGTTGTTGATGACGTCCTTCTGCATGGCTACCTCCTCTCGTGGTCCACTCGGTCCCCGGCCGCCGCTGCCGGCGGCCGGCCCTGCCCCCGCCCCGGCCGGGGCGGGGAGTCGTGATCGCGGCCGGCCGCCCGGCCGGCGCCGCGCAGCTCCCGGTCCAGAAAGCCCAGCGCCCGGCGCAGCACGGCGACGTGGTCGCCGCCGAGGTAGCCGTCGTGACCGGAGTCCAGCCACATCTCCTCGTGGCGCACCCCCGAGGCGCGCAGCGCGGCCAGGTATGTGCGCACCTGCTCGGGCGGGCACTTGACGTCGTGGAGGGCCGCGGCCATCAGCAGCGGCGCCCGCACCCGGTGCGCGTAGTGGACGGGGGAGCTGCGTGCGTAGAGCTCGGGCACCTGCTCGGGGGTGCCGCCGAACAGCGCCTCGTCCAGGGCGCGCAGGGCCGGCGTACCGGTGCGGTGGGCGGTGGCGCAGTCGGCCAGCGGTTTGACGGCCACCCCCGCGCGCCACAGGCCGGGCCGGGTGCCCAGCGCCAGCAGGACGAGGTAACCGCCCCAGGAGGTCCCCCACAGGCCCACCGCACCGGGATCGGCCAGCCCGCGCGCCAGCACGTCGGCCCGGACCGAGACGAGGTCGGCGACCTGGGTCAGGCCCACCCCCTGGCCGTAGGCCGCGCGCCAGCGGGGCCCGTAGCCGGTGGAGCCGCGGTAGTTGACCCGGGCCACGGCGAAGCCCGAGGCGACCAGCGAGTGCACGGTCGGGTCGTAGGCGTCCCGGTCGTGGTCGGCGGGGCCGCCGTGGACGAGCATCACCAGCGGCGGACGGACGGCGGGGCGCTCGGGGAGGCTGAGCAGGGTGTGTACCTCCCCGTCCGGCCCGGGCGTCCACAGTTCGGTGTGCCGCCCGGGCACCCGGACGGCGGGCGCTTCCGCGGCCGGCGGCGGGGCCCCGGAGGCGGAACGGGCGTGCGGTGGGGTGGCGGTGTCGGTCCACAGGTAGTGCACGTCCCCGTCCGGCCGGGGCACGGCGTCCAGGACGCTGCCGCGGGGCACCGGCACGGGGGTCAGGGCCTGCCGGTCCAGGTCGGCGGTGAACAGCAGGCTGCGGCCGCGGCGGTCCTGGCGTACCAGGATCCGGCGCCCCCGGGGGTACCAGCGGGCGGTGATCTCGGTGTCGAAGGCGCACCACCGGTGCGGGCGCACCCCGTCCCCGGCACGCCAGGTGGCGGTCTCGTAGCGGTCGCCGTCCTGCCGCACCAGCAGCAGCTCCGCCCCGCCGTCCTCACCACCGCCCTCCTCGCCGCCGGGGGAGGCGGGGACGGCGGGGGCGAAGCCCAGCGCCCACAGCCCGCCGCCCCGGCCGGACAGCTCCGTCACCGTCGCGCCGGAGGCGGTGTGGACGGTGACGGCCCGGTCCGAGGAGGCCGAGCGGGTGACGGCCAGCAGCCGGCCGTCCGGGGAGAGCCCGCACAGGACCGCGTGCCCCTTTGCCCGCAGAACCGGCCGGCCCGGGCCGCCGCGCCGGCCGAGGTGGACCGTCAGACCGCTTTCGTCGCCGAGCCCGACGGCGACCGTCCCGCCGGCGCCGACCGCCAGCCCGCGCGGGGTCCCGGCGGGCAGACCGGTCAGGCCGGGCCGTACGGGGCCGCCGTGGAAGTCCTGGTGGAGCCAGCGGCCGCGACCGGTCTCGTCCTCGTCGAACCACCAGACGGCGGCGTCGGCGTCGATGGCGCAGTGCAGGGTGCCGCGCGGGCGGTCGGTGACCTGCCGGGTGCGGCCGGTACGGGCGTCGAGGGCGAAGACCTCGCAGCGGCCGCCGGCGTCACCGGTGAGCACCATCAGCGCGGGGTCGCCGGGACAGACCTCCGGCAGCACCGGCCGGTAGACGCGGTAACCGGGTGCGGGACGGCCCGCGTCCGGCGCGGAGGCGACCGTGTTCACAGCGCCCCCTTCGCCGTCGCGGCCGGCCCGGGCGAGGGCGCGGACAGGGCGCCGCGGGCCACCGCCAGGGTGGTGCCCGCGGCGAGCAGGGCCAGCAGCACCGCACACCCCGCGATCGTCGGCGCGGCGCCGGCCCGGGCCACGGCCGTCCCGGCGGCCAGGGGTGCCACCGCCGCGGCGATCCCCGCCGCGGTGGCCAGCGCCGTTCCGGTGCGGGCCAGCAGCTCGGGCGGCGTCACCCGCAGCACCCGGGTCTGGAGCACCACCACGGCGGCCGGGACCAGCAGGGAGACGGCGCCGAACAGCAGCCCGTAGGACCACGGGCCGTTTCCGGCCGCCAGCCCGGCGGCGGCCGGCACGATCAGCCACGAGACCGCCACCAGCGTCCGCGGCGCGGTCAGCCGCCGGACCACGGCGGGTGCGGCCAGCGCCCCGGCGAGGCCGGCGGCGCCCGCGACGGAGAACACCAGCCCCACGGCGGCCGGGCCCCGTCCGCTCTCCTGGAGGGCGAAGACGACCGTGTAGTGGAGCGCGACCAGCAGCCCGCCGGCGGCGGCCGTCCACACCAGCACCAGGCGCAGTACGGGGGAGCGCAGGACCAGGGAGAGACCCGCTCCCGCCTCGGAGGCGAAGGCCCCCCACCGGGCCCGCGAAGGGCGTGTGTCCCGCGCCCGCGCCCGCGCCCCCGCCGGGGCGAGGTCCGAGCGCATGCCGCGCACGCACAGCGCGGCGACGAGGTAGGACAGGGCGTCCGCCAGGAACGGCAGCCACCGGGCGGCCTGGTAGAGCAGCCCGCCCAGCAGTGGCCCCAGCACCAGGGCGCCCTGCTCACCGGCCTGGAGCCGCGAGACCACCCTCGGGTGGTCGTCCGCGGGGCAGACCAGGGCCACGGCGCCGCGGGCCGCCGCCTCCTGGCAGGAGGTCGCGACGCGCTCGACGAGGACCGCGGCGAACAGGTGCGCCGGATGGAGGGAGCCCAGTGCCAGGGCCGCGGCGAGCGACCCCAGCGCGGCGGCGGACACCGCGGCGCAGAGGATCATCACGCGGCGGCGGGCGCCCCGGTCGGCGGGCACGGCGGCGAACGGGCCCAGCAGCAGCCCCAGGGCGGTGGAGGCCCCCGCGACGGCTCCGACGAGGGCGGGGGAGTACCCCAGGCCCAGCAGGAGCAGGGGGAGGGCGAGACCGGAGATCTGGGTGCCCAGGGCGTCGGCGCTGTTGGCCCACCACAGCAGCCGTACGTCGTGGCCCGGAGCGGAAGTCCGGTGCCCGGCGGCCGCCGGGTCCGCGGCCCCGGTCCGCCTCACCGGGCGGGCCGGGGGCGCGGCGCGGGGGGCGGGGTGGAAAGCAGCGCGGGAAACCGTGTGGAAGGCCGCGCGGAAAGCCGTGCGCCCAAGCGGGTCAACGCGGGTAAAGCGCTCGTCTCCCGTAACGCCGGTTCTCGTTCCACGCGCAGTCCCTCCACTCGATCTCCACGTGGTGTCCGTGAAGGTCGGGTCCGATGGTCGACATGCGAAGAAAACGTGTGCGAATCACAGCGGGCGGGAGTCTAGCCACGAGGTGACGCGGGTCACAAGAGGCCTGTGGAAAAGGCGAGTTGGGGCCGCGGAACGGAACGCGCCCGTCCGCGCCCCGGGCGGCCGGGAGCGCGGACGGACGATGCTGTGGAGCGGTGGGGACCGGCGCCGCGTCAGCGGATGTGGCGGCCGGAGACCGCGCGGGCGATCACCAGGCGCTGGATCTCGCTGGTGCCCTCGAAGATCGTGTAGATCTTGGCGTCCCGGTACATCCGCTCCACCGGATGCTCCCGGCTGTACCCGGCGCCGCCGAGGACCTGTACGGCCTTCTCGGTGGCGGCGACGGCCAGTTCGCCGGCGCGCAGCTTGGACATCGAGCCCTGGGCCGCGTCGAAGGCGCGGCCGTTGCGGGCCATCCAGGCCGCCTGCCAGATCAGCAGGCGGACGGCCTCGATCTCGGTCCGCAGATCGGCCAGGGCGAAGGCGACGGCCTGGTTCTCGACGATGGGGCGGCCGAAGGCGACGCGGCCGCCCGCGTACTCCAGGGCGTACTCGTAGGCGGCGCGCGCGATGCCGAGCGCCTGCGCGCCCACGGTGGGCCGGCTGACCTCGAAGGTCGCCATGGCGGCCTGCCCCTTGGCCCGTCCGCCCTCGCGGGCGCGGGCCAGGCGCGCATCCAGCTTCTCCCTGCCGCCCAGCAGGCAGTGGCCCGGCACCCGCACCTCGTCCAGGAAGACGTCGGCGGTGTGCGAGGCCCGCAGGCCCAGCTTCCTGATCTTGCGGCCGGACTCCAGACCGGATGTGCCGGGCGGGACGATGAACGCCGCCTGGCCGCGTGCGCCGAGCTCCGGCTCCACCGAGGCCACCACCACGTGCACGTTCGCGATGCCGCCGTTGGTGATCCAGGCCTTCTGGCCGCTGATCACCCATTCGTCCTTCGCCTCGTCGTACCGGGCGCGGGTGCGCATGGCCGAGACGTCGGAGCCGGCCTCGGGCTCGGAGACGCAGAAGGCCGCCACCTTGGGGTCGTCCTCGTCGCCGAAGCACTGTGGGACCCACTCGGCGAGCTGGTCGGGGGTGCCGGCGGAGAAGATGCCCGCCACCGCCAGCGAGGTGCCGAACAGGGCCATGCCGATGCCGGCGTCGCCCCAGAACAGCTCCTCATTGGCGATCTGGAGGGACAGGCCCGAGGGGTCGCCGTACATGTCGGCCAGGGACTCGAAGCCGTACAGGCCGATCTTCGCCGCCTCCTGTATGACGGGCCAGGGGGTCTCCTCCCGCTCGTCCCACTCGGAGGCGGCCGGGCGCACGACGTCGGCGGCGAAGCCGTGCACCCACTCGCGCAGGTCGCTCTGCTCCTCGGTGAGGTCGAGGCAGAAACCGCTCATGATCCGCGTTCGCTCCTCACGCCTTGGGGATGTCGAAGTATCGGGTCAGGCCGGAGGCCAGGCCGACGTCGCCGGCCAGCTTCAGTCTGCGCGTCATGAACATCGTCACGGGGCTGGCGTTGCCGGAGACGAGCCTGAGGAACTCGGCGTCGCCCATGGTCAGCGTCACACGCGGGTCGGCCTCGCCGCGGCCCTCGCGGACCGTGCAGGTGCCCTCGGAGATGGTGATCTCGCGGACGACCTCGGTCTCCCCGGTGACCTTCCAGCGGATCACGGCGTCCAGCGATCCGGCCCGCTCGGGGCGGAACTGCCGCTCCATGCGCCGGAAGACCTCGCCGAGCACGCGCATCCGCAGTTCGCCGCGCATGATCTCGGCGATCTCCCTGGTGGACAGGCCCTTGACGATCCGCGCGAACTCCTCGGGGGAGACGGTGGTGAAGTCGAGGGCGGCGAGGTCGGCCGGTTCCCGGCTGACGCCGTTGGTCATGGGGTTCCCCTTCACTCTTCTTACTCAAGAGTAAATTTACTGGTGAGTAAGATTACGACGTGGTAGGTAGGCTGGCAAGAGTGAGCGGCGAACGCAGGCGACGGGTGCCCCGGAGGATCCGGGAACAGCAGATCATCGACGTGGCGGTCCAGGTCTTCGCGAGGCGCGGATACCACCCCGCCTCGGTGGACGAGATCGCCGAGCTGGCGGGTATCTCCAAACCGATGGTCTACCTCTACCTCGACTCCAAGGAGGGCCTGTTCCTGGCCTGCCTGCGCCGCGAGGCCGAGCGGCTGGTGGCGGCCTTCCAGGGCGCGGCGCGCGATGTGCGCACCCCGGAACTGCGGCTGTGGGCGGGACTGTCGGCGTTCTTCGCCTTCGTGGCCGAGCACCGGGACAGCTGGGTCGTCCTCCACCGCCAGGCGTCGCAGCTCAGCGAGGCCATCACCGCCGAGGTCGCCCAGGCCCGTCGCGCGGTCATGGCCGAGGTCGCGGGTCTGGTCCGGGACGGGATCGGCGAGGCCCTCGGGCCGGTCCCGGTCGCCGACGAGGAGGCCGACTTCGTGGCCCACGCGCTGGTGGGAGCGGCGGACTCGCTCACCGACTGGATGGAGCGCCACCCCGGGGAGTCTCCCGAGCGGGTCACCCGGCGCCTGATGAACATGGTGTGGGTGGGCATGCGCAACGTGCTGGCCGGGGAGATCTGGACGCCCCCGGCGGGGTCCGGTGCCCCGGACCCGGAACCCGCCGGGGGCCCCAGGGCGCCGGGGGCGCCGGAGCGCTCAGTCCAGGAGTGAGACCTCGCCGCGCAGATGCTCGCGCCCCGCGTCGCCGTCCCCGCGCAGGGTGAAGTCCCACAGCACGCCGTCGTCGGCGGACGCGGCCGGGCCCGCGGCACGGAAGCGCACCGCCGAGGGCAGCGGGACCGGGGCCCGGAAGGAGACGTCCACCCGGCAGGCGCCGGGCAGCTGCTCCTCCAGCGCCGCCAGGCAGCGGGCCTTGGTCCACATGCCGTGCGCGATGGCGCGCGGGAAGCCGAACAGCCGCGCGGTGAGCGGGTGCAGATGGATCGGGTTGCGGTCACCGGAGACGGCGGCGTACGCGCGCCCCGCCGAGCCGGGCACCTCCCAGCGCTCCTCCAGCACCGGACCGCCCGGGTCGCCCGCTCCACCGGACGGGGCCCCACCGGACGGGGCCCCACCGGACGGGGCCCCACCGGAGCGGGCTCCGGCGCCCGGCGCGGGACCGGCCGCCGCGCGCCCCCGGCGCAGATACGTGCTGACCGACCGCCACACCGTACGGGCGCCGTCGTCGGCCTCGGCCGTCACATCGAAGGCGGTGCCCTTCGGGTGCGGCCGCAGATCCCCGGCCCAGACCCGGTAGGTGAGCCGCTCCCCGGCCTCGACCGGCCTGTGCCGGTCGATCCGGTTGGCGATGTGGACCAGCCCGAGCAGCGGCAGCGGGAAGTCCCGCCGGGTCATCAGCGACATCGCCAGCGGGAAGGCGACGATGTGCGGATACGTCATGGGCAGCCGGGAGGCGCCGGCGAAGCCGCAGACCCCGGCGTAGCGGCGCAGCCGCCCGGGGTCGGCCGCGACATCGCGCAGCACCAGCCGCCGCGCCGGCACCGGACGGCCCCGCCCGCCGCCGGGCTTGGGCAGCACCGCGCGGACGTACAGCCCGGCCGTGCCCGGCGCGGACGGCAACTCCAGCGTCTCCGGCTCCCCGCGGCCGGCGCTTCCCGTGCTCCCTGCGCTCCCCGCGTCCTCCGCGCCCTTCATGTCTCCCACGTCCTTCACGCTCCCAGCAGGGACTGGCCGCACACCCGCAGCACCTGTCCGCTGACCCCGCCGCTGCCGGGCGAGGCGAGATAGGCGACGGCCTCGGCCACGTCGACGGGCTGTCCGCCCTGCTTCATGCTGTTCATACGGCGGCCCGCCTCCCTCACGAACAGGGGCACCGCCGCCGTCATCCTCGTCTCGATGAAGCCCGGGGCCACCGCGTTGACGGTGACGCCGCGTTCGGCCACGACCGGGGCGAGGGCCTGGACCAGCCCGATCAGACCGGCCTTGCTCGCCGCGTAGTTGGTCTGCCCGACGTTGCCCGCGATGCCGCTGATGGAGGAGGTGCACACGATCCGGCCGCCCTCGCGCAGCACCGGCTCCCCGGAATCCCGCGGCTCCAGCAGGCGTTCGGTCAGGCGCTCCACCGCGGTGAGGTTGACCGCGATCACCGAGTCCCACTTCGCGGCGTCCATCCGGCCCAGGGTCTTGTCGCGGGTGATGCCCGCGTTGTGCACCACGACGTCCACGCCGCCGTGACGGTCGATCAGATGCTCCGCCAGGGCGTCGGCGGCGCCGTCGGCGGTGATGTCCATCTCCAGCGCGTCCCCGCCGATCCGCCCGGCCAGCTCGCGCAGCTCCCCGCCCTGGCCGGGCACGTCCAGGCAGACCACCGTCGCCCCGTCCCGGGCCAGGGTCTCGGCCACCACCGCCCCGATGCCGCGCGCCGCTCCGGTGACCACGGCCGTCCTCCCCTGAAGCGGGCGCTCCCAGTCGGCCGGCGCGGCACTTCCCGCGACCGGTTCCCCGATCCGCAGCACCTGGCCGGAGACGTAGGCGGAACGGGGCGAGAGCGCGAAGCGCAGTGTGGACTCCATCGCGTCCTCCGCGCCGGGCGCGACGAGCAGCAGGTGCGCGGTCGCCCCGCGCCGCAGCTCCTTGCCGACCGAGCGCACGAAGCCCTCCAGCGCCCGCTGGGCGGCGGCCTGCCGCACCCCGCCGGCCGCCTCGGGCGGGGTGCCCAGGACCACGACCCGGCCGCAGGGGGCCAGCGAGCGGATCCGCGGGTGGAAGAAGTCGTGCAGGGCGCGCAGCCCCTCGCTGCCGTCGATGCCGGTGGCGTCGAAGACCAGTGCGGCGGGGGCGTCCTGCGAACCGGAGGAGCCGCCAAAGGCGCCCGGCAGCGCGGCCACCAGCTCGCGCAGCGGCCCGGTCAGCCGGCCGCCCCCCGCGCCGTCCACGACCACCGGGCCGGACAGGACGGGGCGGCCCGGGCGGTGGCGCTCCAGGATCTCCGGGCGCGGCAGCCCCAGGCGCCGGGCGAGGAGCGCCCCGGGTCCGGAGGCCGTCAGTTTCTGGTAGCGATCCACCATTGATTTCTCCTTACGCATGAGTAAGTTTACTCCGAAGTAAGTAGAGGGGTTTCCTACCACAAGGAGTGGTGGCCATGGCAACGGCCGTCCGCCGCGTCGCGATCGTCGGCAGCAACCGCATCCCCTTCGCCCGGGCGGACGGGCCCTACGCCACCGCCTCCAACCAGGAGATGCTCTCCGCCGCCCTGGCCGGCCTGATCGAGCGCCACGGCCTGCGCGGCGAGGTGCTGGGGGAGTTCGCCGCGGGAGCGGTCCTCAAGCACAGCCGGGACTTCAACCTCGCCCGGGAGGTGGTCCTCGGCAGCACGCTGGACCACCGCACCCCCGCCTACGACGTCCAGCAGGCCTGCGGAACGGGCCTGGAGACCGTCATCCTCGTCGCCAACAAGATCGCCCTGGGGCAGATCGAGTGCGGCGTCGCCGGCGGCGTGGACACCGCCAGCGACGCCCCGCTGGGCGTCAACGACGACCTGCGGAAACTGCTGCTCAAGGCCCGCCGGGCCCGCTCCCTGCCCCAGCGCCTGGGCGCCCTGGCCGGTCTGCGCCCCCGGCACGCCGTCCCCGACATCCCCCGCAACGCCGAACCGCGCACCGGCCTGTCGATGGGCGAGCACGCCGCCCGCACCGCCGCCGAGTGGGGCATCGCCCGTGCCGACCAGGACGCGCTGGCCGCCACCAGCCACCGGCGCCTGGCCGCCGCCTACGAACGCGGCCTCCTCGACGACCTGGTCACCCCCTTCCGGGGCCTGGAGCGCGACCAGAACCTGCGCCCGGACAGCACACCGGAGAAACTCGCCCGCCTCAAGCCGGTGTTCGGCCAGGGCGAGGGGGCCACCATGACCGCCGGCAACTCCACCCCGCTGTCCGACGGCGCCTCCACCGTGCTGCTGGCGAGCGAGGAGTGGGCCACCGAGCGCGGCCTGCCGGTACTGGCCTACCTCACCCACTCCCGCGCCGCCGCCGTCGACTTCGTCGACGGCCCCGACGGACTGCTCATGGCGCCGGCGTACGCCGTCCCGAAGCTGCTCCAGGGCGCCGGGCTGAAGCTGGGCGACCTCGATCTGTACGAGATCCACGAGGCGTTCGCCTCCCAGGTCCTGGCCACCCTCGCCGCCTGGGAGGACGAGGACTTCTGCGTCCGCCGCCTGGGCCTGCCCGGCCCGCTGGGCACCGTCGACCGCGACCGGCTCAACGTGGCCGGCTCCTCCCTCGCCGCCGGGCACCCCTTCGCCGCCACCGGCGGCCGGATCGTGGGCACCCTCGCCAAGCTGCTCCACGAGAAGGCCGCCGAGCGCGGCGGGCCCTCCGAAGGAGGGGAGCCGACCGTACGCGGCCTGATATCGATCTGCGCCGCGGGCGGACAGGGCGTGACCGCGATCCTCGAACGCTGACCGCCGGGCCCGTACGAGCCACCGCCACCCGTACGGGCCCGCCCCTTGTCCCCGGCCCGGCACCGGGCCCGACGACCCCGGGCCCGGCCGGCCCCGCTCCCCGAACCGAAGCCGGTCCACACCTCCCACCCCCCACACCGGCCAGTGCAGTCCTCCCCACGCCGCGAACAGGAGCCGACCATGGGCGTACGCAAGGATCTGAAGAGGGCGAAGCAGCGCAGCGAACTCGCCGACCGCGTGACGGTGGAGCTGGTCCGGGAGGACGGCGCCGTACGCGAGGCGCGCTCCTCCTGGCGCACCCCGCCGCCCGCCGACCGGGGCACCACCGCCGACATCCCCTTCACCCGCGCCGAGCAGGACCCCGACGCGGTGGTGCTGCGCCGCCGGGAGGCCGGCCGGTGGGTCCCGGTCACCGCCGCGGCCTTCGCCCGAGAGGTGAACGCGGTCGCCAAGGGGCTGATCGCGGCCGGACTCCAGGCAGGCGACCGGGTCGCGCTGATGTCCCGCACCCGCTACGAGTGGGAGCTGTTCGACTTCGCGATCTGGGCGGCCGGCGGGCAGACCGTACCGGTCTACCCCACCTCGTCGGCCGACCAGATCGAGTGGATCCTGCGCGACTCCGGCGCCCGCTTCCTGGTCGTGGAGACCGGGGAGAACGCCGTCACCGCCGCGGCCGCCGCGGTCTCCGTCCCCGAACCGCCGCGCACCTGGCGGATCGAGGCCGGGGCCGTCGCCCAACTGTCCGACCTGGGAAGGGAGGTGGGCGACGAGAAGGTGACCGAGCGCCGCGCCGGCCTGACCTCCGGCACCGTCGCCACCATCTGCTACACCTCCGGCACCACCGGCCGCCCCAAGGGCTGCGTGCTGACCCACGGCAACCTCCAGGCCGAGGCGTACAACACCGTGCAGCTGCTGCACCCGGTCTTCGAGGCGGCCACCGGCAAGGAGGCCTCCACGCTGCTGTTCCTGCCGCTGGCCCACATCCTGGGCCGCACCATCCAGATCGCCTGCCTCCAGGCGCGCATCGAGATCGGCCACTGGCCCAGCATCAAGCCCGACGAACTGCGGCCCGAACTCAAGCGGTTCCGTCCCACCTTCCTCGTCGGCGTGCCCTACCTCTTCGAGAAGATCCACGACACCGGACGCGCCACGGCGGAGAAGATCGGCCGCGGCTCCTCCTTCGAGCGGGCCGACCGCATCGCCGTGCGCTACGGCGAGGCCTTCATGGACACCTTCCGCGGCGCCGGGACTGGCCCCGGCCTCAAACTCTCCCTCGCCCGGGGCCTGTACGACCTGCTGGTCTACCGGCGCGTCCGCAAGGAACTCGGCGGCAGGCTCCACTACGCCATCAGCGGCGGATCCCCCCTGGACCGCCGCCTCAACCTCTTCTTCGCCGCCTGCGGCATCATCGTCTACGAGGGCTACGGCCTCACCGAGACCACCGCCGCCGCCACCCTCGTCCCGCCCCTGGACCCGCGCCCGGGAAAGGTCGGGCAGCCCATCCCCGGCACCGCCGTGCGCATCGCCGACGACGGCGAGGTGCTGATCAGGGGCAGCGTCGTCTTCGCCTCCTACTGGAACAACCCGCAGGCCACCGCCCAGTCCCTGCGGGACGGCTGGTTCGCCACCGGAGACGTCGGTTTCCTGGACGAGGAGGGCTACCTCACCATCACCGGCCGCAAGAAGGACATCATCGTCACCTCCGGCGGCAAGAACGTCTCCCCGGCCGTGCTGGAGGACCGGCTGCGCAGCCGGCCGCCGATCGGTCAGTGCATGGTCGTCGGCGACAACCGGCCCTATGTGGCGGCGCTGATCACCCTCGAACCCGACGCCCTGGAGCACTGGCTGTCGGTGCGCAAGCGCCCCCTCGACACCCCCTTCGCCGAACTGGAGAAGGACCCCGAACTCCTCGCCGACGTCCAGCGCGCCGTGGACTACGCCAACGAGGCGGTCTCCCGGGCGGAGTCGATCCGCGGCTTCGCCCTGGTCGAGGGGGAGTTCACTGAGGACAACGGCCTGCTGACCCCGTCGCTGAAGATCAAGCGGCATGCCGTGGCCGCCGTCCACGCGGACCGGATCGACGCCCTCTACCGGAAGTGAGAGGGGGACGGCCATGAGCGACCACCACAGCGACCGCGGAACCGACCGCGAACCCGGCCGTGAGACCGACCGCGAACCCGGCCGTGAGACCGAGCGCGCTTACGACTACGACGTGATCGTGGTCGGTTCCGGTTTCGGCGGTTCGGTGTCCGCGCTGCGGCTGACGGAGAAGGGCTACCGGGTCGGGGTGCTGGAGGCGGGGCGGCGCTTCACCCGCGAGACGCTGCCGAGGAACTCCTGGGACCTGCGGAACTACCTGTGGGCCCCGGCGCTGGGCCTGTACGGCATCCAGCGCATCCATCTGATGGACAAGGTGATGATCCTGGCCGGCGCCGGGGTGGGCGGCGGTTCGCTGAACTACGCCAACACCCTCTACGTGCCGCCGCCGGCCTTCTTCGCCGACCGCCAGTGGGGGCACATCACCGACTGGCAGGAGGAGCTGAAGCCGTACTACGACCAGGCCAGGCGGATGCTGGGCGT
>NZ_PGSG01000053.1 GCF_002843305.1 Streptomyces barkulensis | reverse complement strand
CCCGGCGACCTGAAGGTGGACGTGGACATCGTCCACACCTACCGCGGTGACCTCGTCATCGACCTGGTGGCCCCGGACGGGAGCACCTACCGGCTGAAGAACTCCGGCTGGGACTCGGGCGACGACGTCCGGGCGTCCTACACCGTCGACGCCTCCTCCGAGACGGCCTCCGGCACCTGGAAGCTGCGGGTGAGGGACGTCTACCGCACCGACTCCGGCTACATCAACAGCTGGAAGCTCACCTTCTGATCCACGACGAGGGGGAGCCGCGCCACCGGCGCGGCTCCCCCTCCCCCGTATCCCTCCCCCGTATCCCCCTCTCCCGGCCTCTCAGCGCAGCAGCATCCCGGCGGCCTCCCGGGCGCCGAGGCCGTCCGGCGGCAGGGTCACCAGCCCCATCTCGGACGGGCCCGCCAGCAGCGGATGGGAGGGCAGGACACGGACGGTGTAGCCGAACGGCCCGGTGCGGTCCAGCGCCAGCGGCCCCTCGTACAGCCGGCCCCCGTCCTCCTCCGTCCCGCCGGAGGGCTTGAGCGGTACGCGCACCGCCTCGTCGCCCGCGATGGAATCCGACTCGTCCACCCGCCCGGCGACCGCCTGCACCTCCACATCGTCCGGCTCCAGGCCGCCCAGGGCCACCCGTACCCGCAGCGACAGCGAGCCGCCCAGTTCCACGGACTCGCAGACCGACTCCACATGGTCGATCGCCACCCGCGGCCAGTTCGCGCGCACCCGCGCCTTCCACGCCGCCAGCCGCCCGGCGGCGCCGGCGTCCAGCGCCCGGTGGGCGTGGGCGGCGGGGGTGTACAGCCGCTCGGTGTACTCGCGCACCATCCGGTCGGCGAGCACCTTCGGCCCGAGCCTCTGCCTGGTCTGGCGGACCATCTCGATCCACCGCCCGGGCAGCCCGTCACCGGCCGGCCCGCGGTCGTAGAAGCACGGCGCCACATGCTCGCGGAGCAGTTCGTAGAGCGCCGCCGCCTCTATGTCGTCGCGCCGCTCGCGGTCCTGCGCGCTCTCGTGCGCCGCGCCGGGCCCGCCGCCGTCGGCGGTCGGGATGGCCCAGCCGAAGTCCGGCTCGTACCACTCCTCCCACCAGCCGTCCCGCACCGAGAGGTTGAGGCAGCCGTTGAGCGCCGCCTTCATCCCGGAGGTCCCGCACGCCTCCAGCGGGCGCAGCGGGTTGTTCAGCCAGACGTCGCAACCGGTGTAGAGCTTCTGCGCCATGGCCATGCCGTAGTCGGGCAGGAAGACGATCCGGTGGCGCACCCGGGGGTCGTCGGCGAACCGCACCAGTTCCTGGATCAGCCGCTTGCCGCCGTCGTCGGCCGGGTGCGCCTTGCCCGCGACCACGAGCTGGACGGGCCGGGTGGGATGCAGCAGCAGTTCGGTGAGCCGCTCGCGGTCGCGCAGCATCAGCGTCAGCCGCTTGTAGGACGGAACGCGGCGGGCGAAGCCGATGGTGAGCACGTCCGGGTCCAGGACGCCGTCGATCCAGCCGAGTTCGGCGTCCGAGGCGCCGCGCTGCCGCCAGGAGGCGCGCAGCCGCCGGCGCACCTCTTGCACGAGTTGCTCGCGCAGGGCGCGGCGGGCCTCCCACAGCTCGGCGCCGCCGGCGTCGGCGGGCAGCGCCCGCATCCCGCCGGCGGTCCAGGTGGGGGCGTGGACGCCGTTGGTGATGGAGGTGATGGGCACCTCGGCGGCGTCGAAGCCCGGCCACAGCCCGGCGAACATCTCCCGGCTGACCGCGCCGTGCAGTGTGGAGACGCCGTTGGCGCGCCGGGCGAGCCTGAGCCCCATCACGGCCATGTTGAACAGCCCGGGGTCGCCGCCGGGGTAGGTCTCGGTGCCCAGCCGCAGCACCTGCCCCACGTCCACGCCGGGCAGCTCGCCGTCGTCGCCGAGGTGGCGGGCGACCAACTCGCGGTCGAAGCGGTCGATGCCGGCGGGGACGGGGGTGTGGGTGGTGAACACCGTCCCGGCGCGCACGGCCTCCAGCGCGGTGTCGAAGGGCACGCCCTCCCCGCCCATCTCCCGGATGCGTTCCAGTCCGAGGAAGCCGGCGTGCCCCTCGTTGGTGTGGAACACCTCGGGCTCGGGGTGGCCGGTGACACGGCAGTACGCGCGCACCGCCCGCACCCCGCCGATGCCCAGCAGCATCTCCTGGAGCAGCCGGTGCTCGCTGCCGCCGCCGTAGAGCCGGTCGGTGACGTCACGTTCGCGCGGGGCGTTGTCCTCCACGTCGGAGTCGAGCAGCAGCAGGGGGACGCGGCCGACGCGGGCCTGCCAGACGTGGGCGCGCAGGGTGCGTGCGCCGGGCAGCCGCAGATCCACGCGGACCGGGGCGCCGCCCGGCTCGCGCAGCACCTCCAGCGGCAGCTCGTTGGGGTCCAGGACGGGGTAGTGCTCCTGCTGCCAGCCGTCGCGCGACAGGCTCTGGCGGAAGTAGCCGTGGCGGTACAGCAGGCCCACCCCGATCAGCGGGACGCCGAGGTCGCTGGCGGCCTTGAGGTGGTCCCCGGCGAGGATGCCGAGCCCGCCGGAGTACTGGGGCAGGGCGGCGGTGATGCCGAACTCGGGGGAGAAGTAGGCGATGGCGGCGGGCGGTTCGCCCTCCGCGCGCTGGTACCAGCGCGGCTCGGTCAGGTACTCGCGCAGATCCCCCGCGGCGGCGGACAGCCTCTCCAGGAAGTCGCGGTCGTGGGCCAGCTCCTCCAGTCTCCGGGCGGAGACGGTGCCCAGTGTCCGCACCGGGTCGCCGCCGGAGGCGCGCCAGCCGTCGGGGTCGGCGCGGCGGAAGAGTTCTCTGGTCTCGGGGTGCCAGGACCAGCGCAGGTTGTGCGCCAGGTCGCTGAGCGGTCGTAGGGGCTCCGGAAGGACGGGACGTACAGAGAATCGACGAATGGCCTTCACCCCTCGACGGTAGCCGGATCTCCGCTCTTTTCGCCCGGTAACCCGTCATCACGTCACCAACGGCCCCATGGGCGCATATGCGCGCAATCGTCGTACGCCCGCGCGCGGCGCCCGGTCCGTCTTCCGCCGGCCCTCCGCCTGGCACCGGGTGCCGCCACCGGCGCGAGGAGAGGAGGAGTTTCCCGGCCCGTGGCGGGAACGGTCAGGTTGGGCACGTTTGCTTACGAGTAGTTCACATTGAGGCGGATGCCCGTCCCGTCCGGGCGGGCAGTCTCTCCTCCTACCGCCCTTCCCGGGTTCCCCCGGAACAACCGTCACGCCAGCCGAGTGAAAGCGGACAGGAGCGGCCATGCCCCCGGCCCGTCAACGGTCTGTGGAACAGATAGAAAGAACAAAACCATCCGTAACGCCACCAGGTGATCCAATGATCGGTCGCATTCCCGTACTGGACGTCCATCCGCTCGTCGACTGCGGGCGCCGCCCGGCGAAGGCCGTGGCCGGCGAGACCTTCCGGGTCTCGGCCACGGTCTTCCGCGAAGGCCATGACGCGGTCGGCGCGAACGTCGTCCTGCGCGACCCGAGCGGAAGCCCGGGCCCGTGGACGCCGATGCGGGAACTGGCGCCGGGCACCGACCGCTGGGGCGCGGACGTCACCCCCGGCTCGGAGGGCCGCTGGTCCTACACCGTCGAGGCGTGGGGCGATCCGGTGGGCACCTGGCGGCACAACGCGAGGATCAAGGTCCCGGCGGGGATCGACGCCGAGCTGACCCTCACCGAGGGCGCGCTGCTGCACGAGCGGGCCGCCGCGGGGGTGCCCGGGGACGACGGCCGCGCGGCCGTGCTGGGGGCCGTGGAGGCCCTGCGCGACGCCTCCCGCCCGGTCGCCGCACGGCTGGCCGCGGCGCTGGCGCCCGAGGTGGTGGCCGCGCTGGACCGCCACCCGCTGCGCGAACCGGTCACCGCCACCCGTCCCCTGCCGCTGCTGGTGGAGCGCAGGAGAGCGCTGTTCGGCTCCTGGTACGAGTTCTTCCCCCGCTCGGAGGGCGCGGTGGTGCGGGAGGGCGAGCCGCCCGTCCCCGGCACCCTGCGCACGGCCGCCGAGCGGCTGCCCGCGATCGCGGACATGGGCTTCGACGTGGTCTACCTGCCGCCGGTCCATCCCATCGGCGAATCGTTTCGCAAGGGCCCCAACAACTCCCTGACCGCCGGTCCCCACGACGTCGGCAGCCCCTGGGCCATCGGCTCGGCCGCCGGCGGGCACGACGCGATCCACCCGGACCTGGGCACCTTCGAGGACTTCGACCGCTTCGTGGCGCGCGCCCGCGAACTGCGCATGGAGGTGGCCCTGGACTTCGCCCTGCAGTGCTCCCCGGACCACCCGTGGGTCAAGGAGCACCCGGAGTGGTTCCGCCACCGCCCCGACGGGACGATCGCCTACGCCGAGAACCCCCCGAAGAAGTACCAGGACATCTACCCCATCGCGTTCGACGCGGACATGGACGGGCTGGTCGCCGAGACCGTGCGGATCCTGCGGATGTGGATGTCCCACGGGGTGCGGATCTTCCGCGTGGACAACCCGCACACCAAGCCGGTCGTCTTCTGGGAGAAGGTGATCGGCGAGATCAACGGGACCGATCCCGACGTCCTCTTCCTGGCCGAGGCGTTCACCCGCCCGGCGATGATGCACACCCTCGCCAAGATCGGCTTCCAGCAGTCCTACACCTACTTCACCTGGCGCAACGGGAAGGACGAGCTGACCGAGTACCTCACCGAACTCTCCGGGGACGCCGCCTCGTACATGAGGCCCAACTTCTTCGTCAACACCCCCGACATCCTCCACGCCTACCTCCAGAACGGCGGTCGCCACGCCTTCGAGGTCCGCGCGGTGCTCGCCGCGACCCTCTCTCCCACCTGGGGGGTCTACTCGGGCTACGAGCTGTGCGAGTCGGCACCGGCCAGGCCGGGCAGCGAGGAGTACCTTGACTCGGAGAAGTACCAGCTCCGCCCGCGCGACTGGGCGGCCGCGGAGCGTGCGGGCACCACCATCGCCCCGCTCCTCACCGAACTGAACCGGCTGCGCCGCCGTCATCCGGCACTGCAGGAGCTGCGCAACCTGCGCTTCCACCACAGCGACAACCCGTCGATCATCGTCTACTCGAAGCACTGCGCACACCCGTACGCCGACACGGTTCTCACGGTGGTCAACCTCGACCCCCACCACACCCACGAGGCCACGGTCTCGTTGGACCTGGCGGAACTCGGCCTCACTCCCGCTCAGGCGGATGGCGCCGACCCCTTCCCGGTGCGCGACGAGCTCACCGGCGAGACCTATCACTGGGGCAGGGACAACTATGTGCGCCTGGAGCCGGGCCGCGGCGCGGCGCCCGCGCACATCCTCTCCCTGCGACCGTCCCCACAGACCGGAGGGTCACCCAACCATGACCGTCAATGAACCCGTCATCGACACGTTCGAGGACACGCCCGCCAAGGACCGCGATCCCGATTGGTTCAAAAGGGCCGTCTTCTATGAAGTGCTGGTCCGCTCCTTCCAGGACAGCAACGGCGACGGCATCGGCGATCTGAAGGGCCTCACCGCCCGGCTCGACTACCTGCAGTGGCTGGGCGTGGACTGCCTCTGGCTGCCCCCGTTCTTCAAGTCCCCGCTGCGGGACGGCGGCTACGACGTCGCCGACTACACCTCCGTCCTCCCCGAGTTCGGCGACCTCGCCGACTTCGTGGAGTTCGTGGACGCCGCACACCAGCGCGGCATGCGGATCATCATCGACATGGTGATGAACCACACCAGCGACCAGCACCCGTGGTTCCAGGAGTCCCGGCGCGACCCCGACGGCCCCTACGGCGACTACTACGTGTGGGCCGACGACGACAAGCAGTACCCGGACGCCCGCATCATCTTCGTCGACACCGAGGCGTCCAACTGGACGTTCGACCCGGTTCGCAAGCAGTACTACTGGCACCGCTTCTTCTCCCACCAGCCGGATCTCAACTACGAGAACCCGCAGGTCCAGGAGGAGATGATCTCGGCGCTGAAGTTCTGGCTGGACCTGGGCATCGACGGGTTCCGGCTGGACGCGGTCCCCTACCTGTACGCGCAGGAGGGCACCAACTGCGAGAACCTCCCGCAGACCCACGAGTTCCTGAGGAAGGTCCGCGCCGAGATCGACGCCCACTACCCCGACACCGTGCTGCTGGCCGAGGCCAACCAGTGGCCGGAGGACGTCGTCGACTACTTCGGCGACTACTCCAGGGGCGGCGACGAGTGCCACATGGCGTTCCACTTCCCCGTCATGCCGCGCATCTTCATGGCGGTGCGGCGCGAGTCGCGCTACCCGGTCTCCGAGGTCCTGGCCAAGACCCCGGCCATCCCCTCGGGCTGCCAGTGGGGCATCTTCCTGCGCAACCACGACGAGCTGACCCTGGAGATGGTCACCGACGAGGAGCGCGACTACATGTACGCGGAGTACGCCAAGGATCCGCGGATGCGCGCCAACATCGGCATCCGGCGGCGGCTGGCCCCGCTGCTGGACAACGACCGCAACCAGATCGAGCTGTTCACCGCCCTGCTGCTGTCCCTGCCGGGCTCGCCGATCCTGTACTACGGCGACGAGATCGGCATGGGCGACAACATCTGGCTGGGCGACCGGGACGCGGTGCGCACCCCCATGCAGTGGACGCCCGACCGCAACGCGGGCTTCTCCTCCTGCGACCCGGGCCGGCTGTTCCTGCCCACGATCATGGACCCGGTCCACGGCTACCAGGTCACCAACGTCGAGGCCGCCATGAGCAGCCCCTCCTCGCTGCTGCACTGGACCCGCCGGATGATCGAGATCCGCAAGCAGAACCCGGCCTTCGGGCTGGGCACGTACACCGAACTGCCCTCGTCCAACCCGGCGGTGCTCGCCTTCCTGCGCGAGTACGGGGACGACCTGGTGCTGTGCGTGCACAACTTCTCGCGGTTCCCGCAGCCCACCGAGCTGGATCTGAACGCCTTCGGCGGACGCCATCCGGTGGAGCTGATCGGCGGGGTGCGGTTCCCTCCCATCGGGGAGCTGCCGTATCTGCTGACGCTGGCCGGGCACGGCTTCTACTGGTTCCGGCTGCGCGAGCAGGCGTGAGGCGGAAGTAGGGCAGGCATGGACGGCGGCGGCCCGGGAACGAGTCCGGACACGGATTGGGCCCGGGCCGCCGCGGGCAGTATTCCTCCCACCACCGATCGCACCGCTCGAAGCAGTTCGCTAGCCCGCTTGGTGGGTACTCCCCGACACGTCCCGCACCGCCGGACAGCCACAGCCGCAATCCGGGACACTCTGCCGTACCTTTCGTGTGCCCGGGGAAAGGACGCCATGTCGGACAGCTCCTCGCCGCGCGCCGCCGTCGTCGCCACGCGCGAGCCGGAGGGCGCGGCGCTGCTGCGTTCGCTCACGCCACTGCTCACCGAATGGCTTCCGCGGCAACGCTGGTTCGCCGGAAAGGGGCGGCCCGTCAGCGGATTCGCCCTCGTCGCCGCCACCGAGCTGCTGCCGTGCGCGAGCGGCGCCGCGCCGGGTCTGCTGCACCTGCTGGTGCGGGCCCGCCAGCCCGGCGGGCCGGAGCAGACCCATCCGGTTCCCGCCGACTGCTACCAGTTGCTGCTGGGCGTGCGCGACGCCCTGCCGCCGCCGCTGGCCGGGTCCCTGATCGGGCACCCCGCCGACGGGCCGCTGGCCGGCCGCACGGTGTACGAGGCCCTGCACGATCCCCGGCTGGCCGCCGTGCTGCTGGAGCGGCTGCGCTCCCCCGGCCGGCTGGGACCGCTGCTCTTCCAGCGGGAGCGCGGCACCACGATCCCGCAGGGGCTGCCGCCCAGGCCGCTGAGCGTGGAACAGTCGAACTCCTCGGTGGTCTACGGCGACAGCCACATCCTCAAGCTGTTCCGCCGGGTCAGCCCCGGCGTCAACCCCGATCTGGAGCTGCCGCTGGCCCTGGCGCGGGCCGGGTCGGACCGGGTGCCCGCGCCGGCCGCCTGGTTCGAGGCGCGCACCGGCGAACGCCCCGGCGAGGGCGGTGAGGCGGGCGAGCCGATGACGCTGGGTGTGCTCCAGCCCTTCCTGCCCGGCACCAGCGACGGCTGGCAGCTCGCGCTGGGTTCGCTGGCGTCGCACGGCGACTTCTCCGGCTCCGCGCGTGCGCTGGGCCAGGCGATCGCCGAGGTGCACACCACGCTGGCGCAGGCGCTGCCGGTGACGGCGCTGGGCCGCCGCCAGCTCGAGTTCATCGCCTCCGGCATGAACGAGCGGCTGGAGGCCGCGGCCGCCGCCGTACCCGCCCTGCGCCCCTACCGGGGGAAGCTGCACACCGTCTTCGACGCCGTCGCCGGACTCGGCCGCGGCGGGCGCTCCTGGTCCGCCCAGCGCATCCACGGCGACCTCCATCTGGGCCAGGCGCTGTGCGCGGGGGACGACGGCCGCTGGTCGGTCATCGACTTCGAGGGCGAGCCCGCCCGTCCCATCGCCGAACGCCGCCGCCCCCAGCCGGTGGTGCGGGACATCGCGGGGATACTGCGCTCCTTCGACTACGCGGCGTGCCAGCACGCCCGGTCCGCCCCCGGCGAGGCCGGGTGGGCCCGCGAGTGGTCCGAGAAGAATCGTGACGCCTACTGCTCCGGCTACGCCGACGCCTCCGGCTCGGACCCGCGCGACGAGGACGTCCTGCTGCGCGCGTACGAGACGGACAAGGCCGTCTACGAAGTGCTCTACGAGGCCAGGCACCGTCCCGCCTGGCTCGCCATCCCGATGTCCGCCGTCCAGCGGCTCGCGGACACCTGAACGATTCCGTGCACAGGAGGCCCCTTCCGTGACCCCCCGTCCCGACAGCCGACCGTTCTCCGAAACCTCCCCGCGGCCCGTCCGCACCGGCGGCCGGGACGAGGACGCCGCCCCGGCCGCCTCCCCGGGAGCCGCCGGCCCGAAGGACCCGGCCGGCGCCGCGGACCCCGCCGGGGGGAAGGCCGCCGCCGGGAAGACCGCGGCGAAGAAGACCGCCGCGAAGAAGGCGGCCGCCAAGAGGACCGCGACCGAGAAGGCCGTGGCGAAGAAGGCGGTGGCGAAGAAGGCGGTGGCGAAGAAGGCCGCCACGAGGAAGACCACCGCCAAGAAGGCGGTGACCGGGAAGAAGGCGGTGACCGGGAAGGCCACCGCCAAGAAGGCCCCGGCGGGGAAGACCGCGGCCGGATCCGCCGGCAAGACCGCCGCGAGGAAGGTCGCGGCCGGGAAGACGGCGGCGTCCGAGCCCGTGGCCCTGCGCCAGGACGAGCCGCTGAAGGACCACGCCCCCAACTGGCCCGGCGCCCGCCCGCCCGCACCGCGCCGGAGCGACGACGCCCCGGCGGGGCAGGGCGTCGGGCGCGCCGCCGCGCTCGACCCCGGTGAGCGGCAGCGCCTGCTGCACGGCTCCCACCACGACCCGCACACGGTGCTCGGCGCCCACCGGGTGCCCGGCGGGGTGCTGTTCCGGGCGCTGCGGCCCTACGCCCGCCGTGTCGCCGTCCTGGCCGAGGGGGTGCGGGCCGAGCTGCACGACGACGGGGACGGGCTGTTCTCCGGTGTGCTCCCGCTGGCCGCCGAGCCCCCGGTGCCCTCCTACCGGCTGCTGGTGCGCTACGGGGAGGAACCCGGTCAGGACGAGCTGGAGACCGAGGACCCGTACCGCTTCCTGCCCTCGCTCGGCGAGCTGGACCTGCACCTGATCGGCGAGGGCCGCCACGAGGAGCTGTGGCGGGCGCTGGGCGCGCGTCCCATGACCGTCGACGGGGTGGCCGGCACCCGTTTCACCGTCTGGGCGCCCAACGCCCTGGGGGTACGGGTCGCCGGGGACTTCAACTGCTGGGACGCCACGGCCGCCCCCATGCGCTCACTGGGCGGCAGCGGCGTGTGGGAGCTGTTCCTGCCCGGGGTCGGCGCGGGCGCGCTGTACAAGTTCGACATCACCCGCCCGGACGGCTCCCACACCCTGCGCGCCGACCCGATGGCCCGCCGCACCGAGACCCCGCCGGCGACCGCCTCGATCGTGGAGGAGTCGGCGTACACCTGGCACGACGAGGAGTGGCTGGCGCGCCGCGCCGAACGCGCTCCCCACCAGGCTCCCCTGTCCGTCTACGAGGTGCACCTGCCCTCCTGGCGCCCCGGGCTGACCTACCGCGAACTGGCCGAGCAGCTTCCGGCGTACGTGAAGGACCTGGGCTTCACCCATGTGGAGCTGATGCCCGTCGCCGAGCACCCCTTCGGCGGCTCCTGGGGCTACCAGGTCACCGGCTTCTACGCGCCCACCGCGCGCATGGGCACCCCCGACGACTTCCGGTACCTGGTCGACCGCCTCCACCAGGAGGGCATCGGGGTGCTGATGGACTGGGTGCCCGCGCACTTCCCCAAGGACGAGTGGGCGCTGGCCCGCTTCGACGGCACCGCGCTGTACGAGCACTCCGACCCGGCCCGCGCCGAGCACCCGGACTGGGGGACGCTGGAGTTCAACTTCGGCCGCACCGAGGTGCGCAACTTCCTGGTCGCCAACGCCGTCTACTGGTGCGAGGAGTTCCACATCGACGGCCTGCGCGTGGACGCCGTCGCCTCGATGCTCTACCTGGACTACTCGCGCGAGTCCGGCCAGTGGACCCCCAACGTGTACGGCGGCCGGGAGAACCTGGACGCGGTGGCCTTCCTGCAGGAGATGAACGCCACCGTCTACCGCCGCTGCCCCGGCGTGATCACCGCCGCCGAGGAGTCCACCGCCTGGGACGGCGTCACCCGCGCCACCCACCACACCGGGCCGGGCGGCTTCGGCGGGCTGGGCTTCGGCTTCAAGTGGAACATGGGGTGGATGCACGACTCCCTGGAGTACATGGTCAGGGAGCCGGTCCACCGCAAGTACCACCACAACGAGATGACCTTCTCGATGGTGTACGCCTACTCGGAGAACTACATCCTGCCCATCTCCCACGACGAGGTGGTGCACGGCAAACGGTCGCTGGTGTCGAAGATGCCGGGCGACTGGTGGCAGCAGCGGGCCGACCACCGGGCGTACCTGGGCTTCATGTGGTCCCACCCGGGCAAGCAACTGCTCTTCATGGGACAGGAGTTCGCCCAGGGCGCGGAGTGGTCGGAAGCGCACGGGCCGGACTGGTGGCTGCTGGACCCGGCGTACTCGGCCGCCGGCGACCACCAGGGGGTGCGGGATCTGGTCCGCGACCTCAACCGCGTCTACACCGCCACGCCCGCCCTGTGGGAGCTGGACACCGATCCGGCCGGCTTCTCCTGGATCGAGGGGGGCGCGGCCGACGACAACGTCTTCGCGTTCCTGCGGTACGCCGCCGACGGCTCGCCGCTGATCGCCGTCTCCAACTTCTCCCCCGTCGTCCGGCACGAGTACCCGATCGGCGTCCCCGAGGGGTTCCCCGCCTGGCGGGAGGTCCTCAACACCGACACGGCGCGGTACGGCGGGAGCGGCGTGGGCAACCCCGGGCCGCTGAAGGCGGACGCGGCCCCGGTGCACGGCCGCCCGGCCGGCATCGCCCCGACACTGCCGCCGCTGGCGACGATCTGGCTCGTCCCGGCCTGAGCCGTACGCCGCCGCGGTGGGCGCACGGGAGGCGCGGCGGCCCTGACCGGTGGGGCCGGGCGGCCCGGGACCGGCCCCACACGCGCCGCGCCCGTCGCGCGGCCCCGGCTGAGCTGAGGGGGCGCGCGACGGGCGCGGCGGCGAGGACGACGGGGACGGCGGGGACGGCGGGGCGGGAGCGGCTCCGGTCCCCCGGCCCCCGGTCCCCCGGTTCCACCCCGGCCCCACCGGTCAGAAGACGGCCTCGGTCTCGTCCATCCGGTCCTGCGGCACCGTCTTCAGCTCGGTGACCGCGTCCGCCAGCGGCGCCATGACGATCTCGGTGCCGCGCAGGGCCGTCATCATGCCGAAGTCGCCGCGGTGCGCGGCCTCCACGGCGTGCCAGCCGAAGCGGGTGGCCAGCACGCGGTCGTACGCGGTGGGGGTGCCGCCGCGCTGCACATGGCCGAGGATGACCGGGCGGGCCTCCTTGCCCAGGCGGTGCTCCAGCTCGATGGCGAGCCGGTTGCCGATGCCGGTGAAGCGCTCGTGCCCGTACTGGTCGATCTGCCCCTTCTCGTAGGGCATCGAGCCCTCGGCCGGACGAGCGCCCTCGGCGACGCAGACGACCGCGAACTTCTTGCCGCGCGCGAAGCGCTCCTCGATCATCTTGCACAGGTCGTCGATCTGGAAGGGCCGCTCGGGCACGCAGATGCCGTGGGCGCCGCCGGCCATCCCGGCCTCCAGCGCGATCCAGCCCGCGTGGCGTCCCATGACCTCGACGACCATCACCCGCTGGTGGGACTCGGCCGTCGTCTTCAGCCGGTCGATGGCCTCGGTGGCCACGGTGACGGCCGTGTCGAAGCCGAAGGTGCGGTCGGTGGCGGAGATGTCGTTGTCGATCGTCTTGGGCACGCCCACCACCGGAAGCCCGGCGTCGGCGAGCATCCGGGCGGCGGTGAGGGTGCCCTCGCCGCCGATCGGGATGAGCGCGTCGAGGCCGAGTCTGCCCAGCAGCTCCTCGGAGTTCTGGCACGCCTCCCGCAGCCGGTCGCGTTCCAGCCGGGCCGAGCCCAGGATGGTGCCGCCCCTGGCGAGGATGCCGGAGACGGAGTCGATGTCGAGTTCGCGGTAGCGGCCGTCGAGCAGACCCTTGAAGCCGTCTTCGAAGCCGATGACTTCGTCGTTCCGGTCGACCACGGCGCGGTGCACGACCGAACGGATCACGGCGTTCAGACCGGGGCAGTCGCCGCCTGCGGTGAGGACTCCGATGCGCATGGGGATCGCTTCTCCTGCTCGCTGCTGGTTCGGGGGCGCCGCCACGATTGTTTCACGCCCTGAACGCATCCCCGCCTTCCGTCTCACATACCGTTCGAGACACGACCGGCACACGGCGTCGACGGGCACGGCGGTAGGGTCGGGATCAGTCAGAGGAACAAGTGCCCGAGCGGGTCCCTCCAAGGGCTGGTCCGGCTGGTCCCGGCCGGTTTCCGCGGGTTCTCGCGGCCTCCGGCGGGGTTCCCGCCGGAGCTCCGCGGTCCCCCGCGGCCTCTTCGGCCCTCCGGTTCGGCCCTCCGGCACTTTTCCGCCACGGCGTGCCCGGGTACCCGACGGGAAGAGCAGGGCCGGTAGGGGCCCGGGCGCGACGAGCAGGGAGAGCACACGTGACGCGCAGCGTGTACGTGACCGGTATCGGCCGCGGGGACGGCCGCCAGGTCGTGGAGCTGGGAGTCATGGAACTCCTGTCCCGGCGGACCGGCCGGGTCGGCGTCTTCCGCCCGCTCGCCCACGACGGCCCCGACCCCATCTACGACCTGCTGCGCAGCCGCTACCGGCTCTCCCAGCCCGCCGGGACCGTGGTCGGGCTCGGCTACGACGAGGCCGTGGCCGTCCTGGCCGACCGGGGCACCGACGAACTGGTGTCCCGGCTGGTCGACCGTTTCCACGCCGTCGCCCGCGGCTACGAGGCCGTACTCGTCCTGGGCACCGACTTCGCCGACACCGGTCTGCCCGCCGAGCTGGCGCTCAACGCCCGGCTGGCCAACGAGTTCGGCGCCCCGGTGCTGCCGGTGGTGGCCGGCACCGGCCAGGACACCGACTCGCTGACCGCCGAGATCCGCAACGCCTACCACGCGTACGCCTCGCTGGGCTGCGAGGTCCTCGCGATGATCGCCAACCGGGTCGCGGACGGCGCGGCGGTCGGCGCCGTCGGCCTGGACGGGAACCTGCCGGTGCCGGTGTACGCCCTGCCCGAGGACCACGCGCTGGCCGCGCCGACCGTCGTCCAGGTCGCCCAGGCGCTGGGGGCGAAGGTGCTCCAGGGGGATCCGGCCGGGCTCGCCCGCGATGTGCGCGGCTTCGTCTTCGGCGGTGCCACGCTGCCGACCTTCCTGCCCGCCCTCACCGAGGGATGCCTGGTCCTCACCCCCGGCGACCGCGCCGACCTGGTCGTCGGCGCGCTGGCCGCCCACTCCGCGGGCTCCCCCGCCATCGCCGGGGTGCTGCTGACCGTCGGGCAGGAGCCCGGCGAGGAGACGATGGCGCTGGCCGCCCGGCTCTCCCCGGGCACTCCGGTGCTGTCGGTGCCCGGCGGATCGTTCTCCACCGCCGGCGAGCTGATGTCCCTGGAGGGCAGGCTGACCACGGCCAATCCGCGCAAGGCCGAGATCGCCCTCGGCCTCTTCGAGGGCCATGTGGACACCGCCCGGCTCACCGAGCGGCTCTCGGTGGTCCGCGGCGACCGGGTCACCCCGATGATGTTCGAGCACGAGCTGATCGAGCGGGCGCGGTCCGACCGCCGCCACGTCGTCCTGCCGGAGGGCACCGAGGAGCGGGTGCTGCGGGCGGCCGAGGTGCTGCTGCGCCGGGGGGTGTGCGATCTGACGCTGCTGGGCGACGAGACCGAGATCCGCAAACGCGCCGCCGAGCTGGGCATCGACCTGGGCCTGCTGGGGCCCGAGGAGCTGCCAGAGGGGACGGGCGCCTCCGCCCGCGCCGTGGACCCGTACACCTCGCCGCTGCGCGAGCGCTTCGCCGAGCTGTACGCGAAGCTGCGCGCCCACCGGGGCGTCACCCACGAACTGGCCTACGACCAGGTGGCCGACGTCTCCTACTTCGGCACCCTGATGGTCCAGGAGGGGCTGGCCGACGGCATGGTCTCGGGCGCGGCCCACTCGACGGCGGCGACGCTGCGGCCGGCCTTCGAGATCATCCGCACCAAGCCGGACGCCGAGATCGTCTCCTC
Source organism: Streptomyces barkulensis (assembly GCF_002843305.1). Taxonomy (GTDB): domain Bacteria; phylum Actinomycetota; class Actinomycetes; order Streptomycetales; family Streptomycetaceae; genus Streptomyces; species Streptomyces barkulensis. Next base: position 111,587 of record NZ_PGSG01000053.1, on the reverse strand, counting down.
GGTGTTCTTCATGTGCCTGGCCGAGAAGGTGCTGGTCTACGGCGACTGCGCGGTCAACCCCGACCCGGACGCCGAGCAGCTCGCCGACATCGCCGTCCAGTCCGCCGCCACCGCCGCCCGGTTCGGCGTGGACCCGCGGATCGCGATGCTGTCGTACTCCACCGGCACCTCCGGCTCCGGCGCGGACGTGGACAAGGTGCGGCGGGCGACGGAACTGGTGCGCGAGCGCCGCCCGGACCTGCTGGTGGAGGGGCCGATCCAGTACGACGCGGCGGTGGAGCCGTCGGTGGCGGCGACCAAGCTGCCGGAGTCGAGGGTCGCGGGGCGGGCCACCGTGCTGGTCTTCCCGGACCTGAACACCGGCAACAACACCTACAAGGCCGTCCAGCGCTCGGCCGGCGCGGTGGCCGTCGGCCCGGTCCTGCAGGGTCTGCGCAAGCCGGTCAACGACCTCTCGCGCGGCGCGCTGGTGCAGGACATCGTCACCACCGTGGCGATCACCGCGATCCAGGCCCAGCACAGCCGGCGGGCCGCGGGCGCGGCGGCCGGCCCGGCGGAACCCACCGAGCCCACCGAGCCCACCGAACCCGTCCAACCCGTCCAACCCGTCCAACCCACCCGATCCACCGGGTCCGCGCGGTCCACCGGACCGACCGGCCCCGAGGGGAAGGCTGCGAACGAGTGAGAGGCACCCGCGTCCTCGTCCTGAACACCGGTTCCTCGTCGGTGAAGTACCAGCTCCTGGACATGGCCGACGGCTCCCGCCCGGCCGCCGGCCTGGTCGAGCGCATCGGCGAGCGCACCTCGTACCTGCGCCACGCCCCGGCCGGCGGCCCGCGGCGCGAGCGCGAGGAGCCGGTGCCCGACCACCAGGCGGCGCTGAAGGCCGTCGCCGACGAACTGGCCAGCGACGGGCTGGGGCTGGACTCCCCCGAACTGGCCGCCATCGGCCACCGGGTGGTGCACGGCGGCCGCCGCTTCACCGAGCCGACCGTGATCGACGACGCGGTGCTGGCCGAGATCGAGCGCCTGGTGCCCGTCGCGCCGCTGCACAACCCGGCCAACCTGGCGGGCATCCGCACGGCCATGGCGCTGGCGCCGCATCTGCCGCAGGTGGCGGTCTTCGACACCGCGTTCCACACGACGATGCCGGAGTATGCCGCCCGGTACGCCATCGACACCGCCGTCGCCGACGCCCACCGGGTGCGCCGCTACGGCTTCCACGGCACCTCGCACGCGTACGTCTCGCGCAAGGCGGCCGAGCTGCTGGGCCGGGATCCGTCCGAGGTGAACGTCATCGTGCTGCACCTGGGCAACGGCTCGTCGGCCTCGGCGGTGCGCGGCGGGCGGTGCGTGGACACCTCCATGGGGCTCACCCCGCTGGAGGGCCTGGTGATGGGCACCCGTTCGGGTGATGTCGACCCGGCGGTGGTCTTCCATCTGGCGCGGGTCGCCGGGATGTCGGTGGACGAGATCGACACCCTGCTGAACAAGCGCAGCGGCCTGCTGGGCCTGTGCGGGGACAACGACATGCGGGAGGTCCTGCGCCGGATGGCGGGCGAGGGGCCGGACGCGGAGTCGGCGAGGCTGGCCTTCGACGTCTACGTCCACCGGCTGAAGAAGTACATCGGCGCCTACTGCGCGGTGCTCGGCCGGGTGGACGCGGTGGCCTTCACCGCCGGGGTCGGCGAGAACGCCGCGCCGGTGCGGCAGGCCGCCGTCGACGGGCTGGAGGGCCTGGGCCTGGCCGTGGACGCGGAGCTGAACGCCGCGCACGGCGGCGGGCCCCGGCTGGTGTCCCCGCCCACCGCGCGGGTGGCGGTGGCCGTGGTGCCCACCGACGAGGAGCTGGAGATCGCCGGCCAGACGTACGCGCTGGTGGGCGGCGGCACCATGGGACGGAAGTGAGCCGGCTCACCACCGGGAACGTTCCGCCACTGAACAAAAGATAGGATCGCCCCATGCGCCGTTCCAAAATCGTCTGCACCCTGGGCCCCGCCGTGGACTCCTACGATCAGCTCAAGACGCTGATCGAGGCCGGCATGAACGTGGCCCGCTTCAACATGAGCCATGGCAGCCACGCCGAACACGAGGAGCGCTACCACCGTCTGCGCAAGGCCTCCCAGGAGACCGGGCGCGCCATCGGTGTGCTCGCCGACCTCCAGGGCCCCAAGATCCGTCTGGAGACCTTCGCCGACGGTCCCGTCGAGCTGGTGCGCGGTGACGAGTTCACCATCACCACCGAGGACGTCCCCGGCGACCGCACCATCTGCGGCACCACCTACAAGGGCCTGCCGGGCGACGTCTCCAAGGGCGAGACGGTCCTGATCAACGACGGCAACGTCGCCCTCCAGGTGATCGACGTGGACGGTCCCCGGGTGCGCTGCATCGTCATCGAGGGCGGTGTGATCTCCGACCACAAGGGCATCAACCTGCCCGGTGTGGCGGTCAACGTCCCGGCCCTGTCGGACAAGGACGTCGATGACCTGAGGTTCGCGCTGGAGATGGGCTGCGACATGGTGGCGCTGTCCTTCGTGCGCGACGCCGCCGACGTCCGCGACGTCCACCGGGTGATGGACGAGGTGGGCCGCCGGGTCCCGGTGATCGCCAAGGTGGAGAAGCCGCAGGCGGTGGAGAACATGGAGGACGTGGTCCTCGCGTTCGACGGCGTGATGGTGGCCCGCGGCGACCTGGCGGTGGAGTACCCGCTGGAGAAGGTGCCGATGGTGCAGAAGCGGCTGATCGAGATGTGCCGCCGCAACGCCAAGCCGGTGATCGTGGCGACCCAGATGATGGAGTCGATGATCACCAACTCCCGGCCCACCCGCGCGGAGGCCTCCGACGTGGCCAACGCGATCCTGGACGGGGCGGACGCGGTGATGCTCTCGGCGGAGTCCTCGGTGGGCCAGTACCCGATCGAGACGGTCAAGACGATGTCGAAGATCGTCCAGGCCGCCGAGGAGGAGCTGCTCTCGCGCGGCCTCCAGCCGCTGGTGCCCGGCAAGAAGCCGCGCACCCAGGGCGGTTCGGTGGCCCGCGCGGCCTGCGAGATGGCGGACTTCCTCAACGGCAAGGCGCTGGTCGCCTTCACCAAGTCCGGCGACACCGCCCGGCGGCTCTCCCGCTACCGGGCCGCCCAGCCGATCCTGGCCTTCACCACCGAGCCCTCCACCGCCTGCCGGCTCACGCTCAGCTGGGGCGTGGAGTCCTTCGTGGTGCCGCACGTGGACCACACCGACGACATGGTGGACCTGGTCGACGCCGAACTGCTCAAGCTCCAGCGGTACAACATCGGCGACACCATGATCATGACGGCCGGCTCGCCTCCGGGCATCCCCGGCACCACCAACATGGTGCTGGTGCACCACCTGGGCAGCGACCAGCGCTGACCGGTCGGCCTCCCGGCCCCTCCTCCGCGGCGCGATGAGCGGCGGCGGCCCGCGTACCTCCGGGGGTACGCGGGCCGCCGCCGTTCGCCGCGGGCGTCAGTTCTCGTTGTAGAGGTTCATGCCCGGGACGTGCAGGTCTCCGCCGAACTGGCCGGCCTGCCTGACCGACACGTCCGTGAAGAACACCTCGGGGATGTTCAGCGGCGGCGGCGACTCGGGGCTGAAGGTGATCGGGATGAGCCCGAAGAGCTTGCCCTTCAGTTCCTCGGTGTACATCGTCACCGTGCCGTTGCGGATGGTGGAGGTGCTGCCCTTGGCGGCCTTGACGTGCGCGGTGCTGCCGCCGGGGCCCTCCACCAGCTGGTGCAGGTCCCTGATGTCCACCGAGCGGGCGGTGAACTTCAGGACGTCCTTGACCGTGCCGTTGTGGGTGCGGACCTTGACGATGCCGTGGTAGTCCAGGCCGTGGAGGGCCAGCAGACTGGTCTCCAGCAGCCACGGGGCGTTGGGCAGCACCGCCTCGGTCCGTTCCTCCTCGGCCTCGGCCAGCGCCTCGGCGTCGTAGGTCGGGCAGGGGAAGGGCTCCTTGCCCGAGGCGTCCGTCCCGGGGACGGCGGCGTCGTCCGCCGCTTCCCCGGCCTTCTCGCGCGCCTTGCCGGCGGTGTCCTCGACCGCGTCGCCGACGCGGTCGGTGGTGTCCTTCAGCCCCTTCCCGACACTGTCGGCGGCGTCCTCGACGGCGTCCTTCACCGGGGTGTCGGAGCCGCCGTCCCCGGACTCCCCGGGCTGCGACGGGCTCGGCGAGGCGGAGGGCTCGGCGGCGGCCTCGGCCTGCGCGCTGTCGTCCTTCTCGTCGTCCGGGGTGAACAGGTCCCTGATGGCCTCGCCGATGCCCAGCGGGTCCAGCGGGTTGCGCTTCTCGGACTCCGAGGGACTCGGCTCGGGCTCCGGCGTACCGGCGTCCTCCTCCCCGCCTCCGGTGCCGCCGTCGGCCGGGGGCTCGGCGGGCTCCGTGGTGCCGGGCTCCGGTGCGGGGGTGGTGCCCGGCTTCGCCTCCTGGCCGGACTCGTCCCGGCCGGCCCCGCCGTCCTGGCCGTCCTGGCCGGACTCGTCCTTCTCCGCCTTCTGCCCGCTGTCCTGCTCCGCCTCCCTGTCGGGCGCGGTCACGCACGGCCCGTCCCTGAAGGGGTTCTCGGGCAGCGGCTCGGCGAGGGCGAGCCTGGGGGTGAGCCCCATGCCCATGAGCACGGCCGACGGCATGGCGGCCAGGGCTATCGCCTTGCCCGCGGGAACGTGCAGCCGGGTCAGCAGCGGCTTCCTCGGGGCCGCGTGGCGCGGCCCGGTCCTCGTACGCCGGTCCGGCGCGGTCGCGGCCGCCTCGTCCCGGCCTTCCCGGTCCTTCCGGTTCAACTCCTCAGGCGTCACGGTGCGCCCCGTTCTGTCCGTCGTCCGCCCCGGCGGGAGCCGGCTCGACGACGGCCAGGCCCACCTCCCGCGGAGCCTCTTCGGGCGCGGGGTCACCGGGAACCTCCCCGGTCTCCGCGGGCTCGGCCGGCCGCTCCTTGCTCTGCACCCAGGAGACGGCCATCGCACCGCCGATCATCGCCAGCAGGAAGCCGGCGAAGAGGCCTCCGAGGTTGGAGACCACCAGCGAGACCAGGGCCAGCAGGATGGCGGCGACTCCGCTGAACACCCGGGAGTGCGGCTGGAACCACAGGGTCAGGCCCAGCACGAACAGCAGCACGCCGATGATCAGCGATCCGGATCCCGTGGTGGTCGCCAGCCGGAAGGACAGCTGGTTCAGGCTGGGATCGGCGTACGGGATCCAGATGATCGGCACGCCGCCCAGCAGCGTCAGCAGTCCCGCCCAGAAGGGGCGCTGCCAGCGCCACAGACGGAACGACTGCCGCCAGTGGCTGATGCGTTCACGCGCTCCCGGCGACTCGGCACTCACCGGCGACTCGGCACTCATCAGAAAACAGCTCCCTAGGGCCGAACTGTCCATAAAGATCGATGGCACTGGGGGGAGGCGGGGGACCGGCTCGGCGGTCCCCCGCCCCCTCTCCGCTCAGTGCGTCAGAAGCACTCGTTCTTGCCCTTGGCGACATTCAGCGAAAGGCCGGAGAGCTTGAAGGTGCCGGCGCTGGTGGCCCAGGACGTCTGCTTGACGTCGGTGAGCAGGGCCTCGTCGGCCTCCTGGGCGAAGGAGCCCGGAAGCACGGCGTCGCCGTCCTTCAGACCCGGACCCTTGCTCGTGTCGTTCGCCGAGACACCGATGTTGATGTTCTTGAACGTGGCATCGGCGTCGAGCTGGTCGAGGTCGATGTAGAGGTTCTTCGCCTCGACGACCTTGCCGTCGTTGCCCGCGTTCAGCTTCACCGAGACATCGCCGAAGAGCGGAACGGGGATCACGACGGACTGGCACAGGCCCCTGAGCTCGGCACTCTTGAAGGCCGACACGGCGACGGGGACCTTCTTGCCCCCGTGCACGGTGTCGATCGTGCCGTACTGCACGAACCCCTTGCCGTCCAGCCGGTCGACCGAGACCTTCGCCTGCTGACCGGAAACGCTGAACGACGCGGCGAGTGCACCCTGTGCCAGGGCGACCCCGACCGCCGCCGTGGCGGCGACGCTGGGGACCATGACGACGGCGAACCGCTTCCATCTGGTCCCGCCACGAGCCACAGACTCCATGACTTTCCTCCTTCTCGGACGTACATCTCCGGCCCGGGCCGGACCCGGACGGGATGGGAGAAGTGCTACGTCCTCGGGAAGGAGAGCGCCGTTCCCCGGATTCACCTGATTCCGGAGCGCCGGCGATCACCCCCGAGCGACAACCACTGGCCACGCTCTCGCGCAACCTGCCGGACAGGCCCTGCCCTTCGGCAGAGACCCCCCTGTCCGCGACCGGCGTCACCGACGCCGGCCCACCCGGTGGGGACCCATGGTCCGGCTCTGCCCAGATGTGGTGTGCCGGGCTGCGGACGATGGACCGAGCGTGGCCGATCGTGGTGCATGAGAGGCCGGGGCACAAGGGGCTCGTTACTTGCGAGTAACGGGGAGATGACAGGCGCTGCGCCGAAAGTGATCACGCGGACACCCAGGGTTGCCGGGAGAAACGATGGGCGATCGGATCAAACGGACTTTGCGGGACCGAACACCCCAGGTGGTTTACTGCGAGTAACAGCGGCCGTGATTACCAAGTTTCGGTAAAGTCACGGCCGCTGTTGATCGTTATGTCAATAAGTCCCGGACCACCGGAACCGGCAGGTCAGAAGAGCACCCGGGCAAGGGCACCGCGTGCCGCGACCACCCTCGGGTCCTCGTGTCCGACCACCTCGAAGAGTTCCAGCAGACGGACGCGGGCGGCCTCCCGGTCGTCCCCCGCCGTACGGCGGACCGTCTCCACCAGCCGCCCGAAGGCGTCCTCGACGTGCCCGCCCGCCAGGTCGAGGTCGGCCGCCCTCAGCTGCGCCCGGACGTCGGCGGGCGCCTCGGCCGCCTCCTTGCGCACCCGGGCCGCGTCCAGCCCCTGGACGCGCTGCAGGAGCTCGGCCTGGGCCAGGCCCAGCTTGGCCTCGGTGTTGGCCGGGTCGCCGGCGAGCACGTTCCGGTACGCCTGGACCGCGCCGCCCAGGTCCCCCGCGTCCAGCGCGGAGTGGGCGGCCGCCAGCGCCGGGTCCTCCGGAACGACGGGCGCGGCCGGGGCCTGCTCGCCGCCCTCCACGGAGATACCGGTGATGCCGAAGCGCTGCTCGGAGACCTGGACGAGCTGGTCCAGCACCTCGCGCACCTGCTGCTCGGGCGCCGCGCCCTGGAACAGCGGCAGGGCCTGGCCGGCCACCACCGCGAAGACGGCCGGGATGCCCTGCACCCCGAACTGCTGGAAGAGCGCCTGGTTGCGGTCGACGTCGATCTTGGCGAGGAGGAAGCGCCCGGCGTACTCGTGCGCCAGCCGCTCCAGCAGCGGCCCGAGCTGCTTGCACGGGCCGCACCACTCGGCCCAGAAGTCGATGACCACCGGGACCTCGGCGGAGCGCTGGAGCACCTCCTGCTCGAAGTCCGCCTCCTCGACGTCGATCACCAGGGACACCGGGGCCGCTCCGGCCGCTCCCTCCGCACCGGCACCGCCGGCGCCGCCCTGCTGCCGTGCGGCCCGGGCACGGGCCTCCTCGGCCTTCTGCTTGGCCTCCCCGGCCGCCTTCACCGCGGCGAGGTCGACCACTCCGCTCATGGACATGTTGCGTGGCTGCATGTGACCAGTCTCCCCCGTTCCCGGACCGTTCCGTGCAGCGTGTCGCACATCGGCGCCGGGTCCCCGTCCGGCGCCAGTGGTTGTCGCGTGATCGCCGCCTGTTCCGGATATCCCGGAACCAGCTTTTCGATACGCCTCGTAGCGTAACTCACGGCCCCGGCTACAGTCACCCCATGGCCGATTCCGCTCGACGCACGGGCAGGCCGCGCAGCGCCGCGGCCGACCGCGCGATCCTCGACGCGACGCGCTCGGCGCTGGTCGAGCTGGGGTGGGGCGGGCTGACCATGGGGGACGTGGCCATGCGCGCGGGGGTGGCCAAAACCACCCTCTACCGCCGCTGGGCGAACAAGAGCGAGATGGTCGTGGACGCCGTCGCCGTCCTCTTCGACGAGCTGGCGCTGCCCGACCTCGGCAGCCTGCGGGCGGACGTCGAGAACGTGGTGCTCGCCTTCGCCGCGCTGCTGGAGCGGCCGGAGACGAAGACGGCCCTGATGGCCGTCGTCGCCGAGGCCACCCGCGACGACGCGCTGCGCACCCGCATCCGCACCGCCATCGTGGAGCGCCAGAAGCATCTGGTGATCGAGGGCCGCCGCCGCGCCCAGGCCCGCGGCGAACTCCCGCCCGACCCGCCCGGCCCGGAGGGCGCCGCCGCGGCGGACCGCGCCGTCGACCTGATCTTCGACGTGATCGCGGGCGCGGTCGTCCACCGCTCACTGGTCAGTGCGGAGAGCGTCACCCCGGTGTGGGCCCGCGCCCTGACCGCCCTGCTGCTGCACGGACTGCCCTCCGCCGCCGGACCCGCCGAGCCCGCCCCGGACGGCCTTGGCGGCCCCGTGGACGCCTGACGGCCCCGGACGGCCCCGGACGACGGCTCTGATGCCGCCCGGCGGGCCTCCGTCCTGCCGTGACAGGCCGGAGGCCCGGCTCCCGTGCCGGAAGGACGGGAGCCGGGCGGGGCCCGGAACACGGCACGGCGCGCGGCGGCCGGTCGCGCGCCGGTCCGCCTCAGAAGCCGGCGGGCTCGGTGTAGACGCCCCACTCCTCGCGCAGCACCCCGCAGATCTCGCCCAGCGTCGCCTCGGCGCGCACCGCCTCCAGCATGGGCTCGATCATGTTGGAGCCGTCCCGGGCGGCGGCCAGCATCCCGTCCAGCGCGGCGCGCACGCGCGCGTCGTCGCGCGCGGCCTTGCGGTCGGCCAGCACGCGCACCTGCTCGCGCTCGACCTCGTGGCTGACCCGCAGGATCTCCAGGTCCCCGGTGACCGAGCCGGTGTGGCAGTTGACGCCGACGACCTTCTTCTCGCCCTTCTCCAGCGACTGCTGGTAGCGGAAGGCTGCCTCGGCGATCTCCCCGGTGAACCAGCCGTCCTCGATGCCGCGCAGGATGCCGGAGGTGATCGGGCCGATGGGATGCTGCCCGTCGGGCACCGCGCGGCGTCCGCGCTCCCTGATCTGCTCGAAGATCTTCTCGGCGTCGGCCTCGATCCGGTCGGTCAGCGCCTCGATGTACCAGGAACCGCCCAGCGGGTCGGCCACGTTGGCCACGCCCGTCTCCTCCATCAGCACCTGCTGGGTGCGCAGGGCGATCTCCGCGGCCTGCTCGCTGGGCAGGGCGAGGGTCTCGTCCAGGGCGTTGGTGTGCAGGGAGTTGGTGCCGCCCAGCACCGCCGCCAGCGCCTCCACGGCGGTGCGCACCACGTTGTTGTACGGCTGCTGGGCGGTGAGCGAGACGCCCGCGGTCTGGGTGTGGAAGCGCAGCCACTGCGCCTTCTCGCTCTTCGCGCCGTACACGTCCCGCATCCAGCGGGCCCAGATCCGCCGGGCGGCGCGGAACTTGGCGATCTCCTCGAAGAAGTCCAGGTGCGCGTCGAAGAAGAACGACAGGCCGGGCGCGAAGGCGTCCACGTCCAGGCCGCGCGAGAGGCCCAGTTCCACGTAGCCGAAGCCGTCGGCGAGGGTGTACGCCAGCTCCTGCGCGGCCGTCGAGCCGGCCTCGCGGATGTGGTAACCGGAGACCGACAGCGGCTTGTACGCCGGGATGCCCCGGGCGCAGTGCTCCATCAGGTCGCCGATCAGGCGCAGGTGCGGCTCCGGCTCGAAGAGCCACTCCTTCTGCGCGATGTACTCCTTGAAGATGTCCGTCTGGAGCGTGCCGTTGAGGACGGCGGGGTCCACGCCCTGCCGCTCGGCGGCCACCAGGTACATGCAGAACACCGGCACGGCCGGGCCGCTGATCGTCATCGAGGTGGTGACGTCGCCCAGCGGGATGTCCCGGAAGAGGGTCTCCATGTCGGCGGCGGAGTCGATGGCGACACCGCAGTGGCCGACCTCGCCCAGCGAGCGCGGGTCGTCGGAGTCGCGGCCCATCAGGGTGGGCATGTCGAAGGCGACCGACAGCCCTCCGCCGCCGGCCGCGAGGATCATCTTGTAGCGCTCGTTGGTCTGCTCGGCGTTGCCGAAGCCCGCGAACTGGCGGATGGTCCAGGTCCGGCCGCGGTAGCCGGTGGGATACAGACCGCGGGTGAAGGGGAACTCACCGGGCCAGCCGATCCGCTCGAACCCCTCGACGGTGTCGCCGGGCGCGGGGCCGTAGACCGGCTCGACGGGGTCGCCGGAGAGCGTGGTGAAGTCGGCGTCCCGCTTGCGTGCGGCGTCGTACCGGGCCTGCCAGCGGCGGCGGCCCTCTGCGATGGCGTCAGCGTCCATACGCACAAATTTACTAGGACGTCCAAGTAATTGTCGATGGAGGACCGCCCGGTGCGGCGTGGCGCACACGGACGGTCCAGCGGGCCTCGACCGCGGGGCCCGGGCTCCCGGGGAGCCCTCAGGCCTCGGCGGGGACGGCCTCGTCGTCCTCGATCAGCGGCTCGACCTCGCGCGACACCTTCCGCTCGACGAAGAACGCGGCGGTGGGGACGGTGCCCGCGAGCAGCACCCAGGCCAGCTTGCCGAACTTCCACTTCGCCTTGGAGCCCAGGTCGAAGGCGAAGATCAGGTACAGCACGTACAGCCAGCCGTGGGCGAGGCTGACGACGTAGGTGAAGCCCTCGGCGCCGTCCATCTCCAGCAGGTACTTGCCGATCATGCCGATGACCAGCAGGACCAGCAGGACACCGGTGACGTAGGCCATCACCCGGTAGCGGGTGAGCACGCTCTTCTTCATGCACACGAGCGTAACCGGCGCTCCGCGGGACCCGGCGGGGGCCCGGCTCAGCCCTCCCTGAAGTCCCCCGCGGCCACACGCAGCGGCCTGAGCAGCGCGAAGATCTCGTCGCACTCCTCGTCGTCGTACGCGCCCAGCCCGAAGTCCATCGCCATCAGGTCGCGGGTGGCCGCCTCGCACACCTCGCGCCCCCGGTCGGTGATGGAGGCGAGCGTGCCGCGGCCGTCGTTGGGGTTGGGTCGCTTGGCCACCAGACCGGACCTCACCAGGCGGTCGACGGTGTTGGTCACGGAGGTGGGGTGGACCATCAGCCGCTCGCCGATCTTCGACATCGGCAGCTCGCCCGCCTTGGAGAAGGTCAGCAGCACCAGCGCCTCGTAGCGGGCGAAGGTCAGCCCGTAGGGCTTGACGACGGCGTCGACCTCGGCGAGCAGGATCTGGTGCGCGCGCATGACCGAGGTGATCGCGGCCATCGAGGGCACGGAACCCCATCGCTGCTTCCACAGTTCGTCGGCGCGGGCGATCGGGTCGAACGTCAGGCTGAGCGGCTTCGGCACGGCTACGACCTTACCGGCCGGTCATATCGTGGTCAGCTCCGTCTCAGCACTCGGGCCGCCCGGCGGCGACGCCGCCGGGCGGCCGGGCGGGGGCCGGCGGTCAGCCCAGGTGCCGCTCGACGGTGGCGACCTTGGAGGTCAGACCGTCGGTGACACCGGGGCGGATATCGGCCTTGAGGACGAGCGAGACACGCGGCGCCCGGGCCTCGACGGCGGCCACCGCCCGCCGCACGACCTCCATGCACTCCTCCCACTCGCCCTCGACCGAGGTGAACATCGCGTCGGTGCGGTTGGGCAGCCCGGACTCGCGGACCACGCGCACCGCGTCGGCGACGTACTCCCCCACGTCCTCGCCGACCCCGAGCGGAGTGACCGAGAAGGCGACGATCACGCGTCCACCGCCCCCGTACGGGGGCGCTCGGTCTGCTTGGCGCGCTCGGCGCGGGCCCGGGCGGCGATCACGCTCGCCTCGGTCTCGCGGCGCAGCAGCCTGTCGGCGTAGAAACCGCCGCCGGGCAGCACCGAGAGCGCGAAGTAGAGCGCGGCGCGGCCCAGCGGCCACCTGGCGCGGTTCCAGGCGTCCAGCCAGAAGATCACGTAGAGCACGAAGAGAGCGCCGTGGACGGCGCCCATCACCGGCACCGCGTTGAACTCGGTCGTGCGCTTGAGCACGGAGCACACCAGCAGCAGCAGGAAGGAGACTGCCTCCGGGGTGGAGACGAGCCGGAGGCGGCGGAGCGCCGAAGCGGTCTTGAGGTCCACGGGAGATCCTTTGTGAAGGGATGCACAAGCTCTGCCATTGTGGCAGCCTCCCGCCGGAGACCCGCGTCCGGGTAGATTCGCACCGTGGCTCAGTTCCGACTCCAAGGCGGCAAGGTCCTCGCCGTCGACCTGGCAGGCGACACCGTCAGGGCCAAGAACGGCTCGATGGTCGCCTACGACGGCCAGATGGCCTTCAAGAAGCTCACCGGCGGCGGCGAGGGCCTGCGCGGCATGGTCACCCGCCGCCTCACCGGCGAGCAGATGGAGATGATGGAGGTGAAAGGGCAGGGCACCTGCTACTTCGCCGACCGCGCGAGCGACATCGCCCTGGTGGCGCTCCAGGGGCAGAAGCTCCATGTGGAGTCCAGCAACCTGCTGTGCGCCGACGGCTCCCTGCGCACCGGCACCACCTTCACCGGGCTGCGCGGCGCCTCCCAGGGCAACGGCCTGTTCACCACCACCGTAGAGGGCACCGGCACGGCCGCGCTGATGTCGGACGGCCCGGCGGTGGTGCTGCGCGTCACACCGCAGACGCCGCTCCAGGTGGACCCGGGCGCGTACGTGGCCCACACCGGGGATCTGCGGCAGGAGTTCCAGACGGGCGTGAACTTCCGGACCTTCATGGGCGAGGGGTCGGGCGAGTCCTTCCAGATCCGCTTCGAGGGCGAGGGACTGGTCTACGTCCAGCCCAGCGAACGGAACACGATCGGCGGTGATGTCTGACCGTGAGCGACGCACGTGCGGCCACCGGCCCGCAGACGCCCACCAAACCCGCACCTCCGCGCCGCACGGGCGGAGAAGCTCACGAAGGGGGTGCTTGATGCCGTTCCGGGAGATCGGTTCCAAGATGGTCGAGGCCCGGGTGGCGCCCGGGCAGCGGATGTTCAGCCAGCGCGGCGCGATGATCGCGTACAAGGGCGAGGTCTCCTTCACCCCCAGCATCCAGGGCGGCCAGGGCGGCATCGGCTCGATGATCGGGCGGCGGCTGGCCGGCGAGGCGGCTCCGCTGATGACGGTCGAGGGCGACGGCACGGTGCTGTTCGGCCACGGCGGCCACCACGTCGAGGTGGTCGAACTGTCCGGCGACACCCTCTACGTGGAGGCCGACCGGCTGCTCGCCTTCGACGGGACGCTGGAGCAGGGCACGATGTTCATGGGCTCCCAGGGCGGGGTCATGGGCATGGTGCGCGGCCAGGTGACCGGGCAGGGGCTGTTCACCACGACGCTCTCCGGGCACGGCTCGGTGGCCGTGATGGCCCACGGCGGGGTGATCCGGCTCCCGATCGCCCCGGGCCGCCCCGTCCACGTCGACCCGCAGGCGTACGTCGCCCACCACGGGGACGTACGCAACAAGCTCTCCACGGCGCTCGGCTGGCGGGACATGATCGGGCGCGGCTCGGGCGAGGCGTTCCAGCTGGAGCTGTCCGGGCAGGGCGAGGTGTTCGTACAGGCCAGCGAGGAGAAGCTTTGAACGGTCCGATCGTCCACGACGCCCACACCCTGCCGTCGAACGACAACGTCAACCCCTACGCGTTCTGCGTCGACCTGTCGGGCCGGTGGTTCCTGCAGAAGGGGAAGATGATCGCCTACTACGGGCAGATCACCTTCAACGGCATCGGCCACGGTCCCCTGGACCGGCTGGTCGCCACCAGCTTCCACTCCCCGCTGCACGCCTCGGACTGGGTGGTCGCCGAGGGCAGGGGCAGGATGCTGCTCGCCGACCGCGCCTTCGACGTCAACTCCTACGATCTCGAGGACGGCAACCTCACCATCCGTTCGGGCAACCTGCTGGCCTTCGAGCCGAGCCTGGCGCTGAAGCAGTCCATCGTCCCCGGTTTCGTGACCCTGCTGGGGACGGGGAAGTTCGTGGCGGCCTCCAACGGCGAGGTGCACTTCGTGGAGCCGCCGGTGCGGGTCGATCCACAGGCGCTGGTCGGCTGGGCGGACTGCCCCTCGCCCTGCCACCACTACGACCACCAGTACATGCGCGGCGTGCTCGGGGGGCTGCGGGCGATGACCGGGATCGGCGGCGTCTCCGGCGAGGAGCACCAGTTCGACTTCACCGGTGCGGGCACGGTGCTGATCCAGTCGACCGAGGTGCTGATGGAGGAGCGGGACACCGGCACGCCCCCGCCGTCGCAGCCGGGCGTCCCCGGCGCGGGCGGCGGACCGGGCGGCCACGGCGGGCAGGGCAGGCACGGCGGGCAGCAGATGCCGCAGCTCCCGGGCCAGTTGGGCGACATCCAGCGCCGCTTCGGACTGTGACCGGATCGCTTCCCGTGGTGAGGATCCGCGCAGAGAGCGCTCCCGGCCGCCGGGTAGAGTCCGACGGTATGGAGAGCGACAAGGAAACCCGCTGGCTGAGCGGAGAGGAGCAGCGTGCCTGGCGCGTCCACCTCGACGTCAACAGGCTCCTCACGCACCAACTGGAGCGGGACCTCCAGCCGTTCGGGCTGACCATGAACGACTACGAGATCCTGGTGAACCTCTCCGAGTCGGACGACCACCGGATGCGGATGAGCGATCTGGCCGCCGCCACCCTGCAGTCCAAGAGCCGTCTGTCCCACCAGATCACCCGCATGGAGAAGGCCGGGCTGGTACGCCGGGAGAACTGCGAGTCCGACAGGCGCGGGCTGTTCGCGGTGCTGACCGAGCACGGCTGGAGGACGATGCGCGAGGTGGCGCCGCACCACGTCGCCTCCGTGCGGCGCCACTTCGTCGACCTGCTCCCGCCCGGGGCGCTCGACGGACTGCACGGCTCGCTGGTCCCGGTCGCCGAGCATCTGCGGTCACTGCGCGGGCGCGGCTGAGGCGCCCCGCCGAACCCCTGCGCCCCGGGGGTGGTTCTTGGGGGATGATGAGGGCGACCCGCTCGACTGCCGTGACGGACAAGACGCGGCGGGTCCGCGGCTGACCGGCCCTTTCCGGGGGAGCGCTGGACCGGACGAGCGGGAGGGTCCTCTGCCGCCGGACCCGCGCCAGAGGTGACCTCCGATGAGCCAGCCACCACCGGGCCAGCCCCCGCACGACGGTTTCGGCCCTCCGCGGTATCCGGGCGGGCAGCAGCAGCCCCAACAGCCGCCGCCCCCGCCGCCGCAGGCCGGGCCGCCGCAGGCCGGGCCGCCGCAGGGTTACGGCGGCCCGGCGGCGTACCCCCAGGGCGGGCAGCCCGGCTACGCCTACCCCCCGGGCGGGCAGCCGCCCCAGCAGCCCTACGGGCAGCCCAACCCGTACGCCGCCTATCCGCCGCCCCCGCAGGGCGGCGGGGGCCCGAAGGGCGCGAAGGGCAGGGTGGCCCTCATCGTCGGCGGCGCCGTGGTGGCGCTCGCCCTCATCGGCGGCGGGGTCTATCTGGCGGTCGGCGACGACGACGGCGAGCCCGGCGCAGCCGCCACCGTGAGCCCGTCCCCGAGCGTCTCCTCCGAACCGACGCAGGAGGCGGAGGAGACGGCGGAGCCGACCCCCGAGGAGACGACGGAGGATCCGCTCGACGACTACGAGCCCACCGACGAACCGGCCGGGGAGCCTCCCGCCGGAAACGACTTCAGGGGGCAGTGGCAGGGCGAGGGCGCCAGGACGCTGACCGTCGGCAAGGCGTTCGAGAGCGGGGAGGCCGAGGGGAAGAACTCGGTCTCCTGGATCGAGTTCGGCGGCGACGGCATATGCGTGGGGATCGGCGAGAACCAGAGCCGCGGCTACCGGATGGCGCTCAAGTGCGGCGAGGGCGACGACGAGGAGTACATCGCCGGTACCGCCAGCAAGACCTCGGACGGCGAGAGCATCAAGATCAAGTGGGACGACGGGGGCGGGACCGACACCCTCGACTGGATCGGCGACAGCAACGTTCCCTAACCCCGCCCGGGCTACCCGGACTCCCCGGCCCGCCCGGCCCGTCCGGGTGAGGCCGGGGCCGCGGCGGGCAGCCGCAGGGTGAACAGCGCGCCGCCCTCGGCCGCCCGGCCGGCGGTGAGACCGCCGCCGTGCCGGGCGGCCACGTCGCGGGCGATGGCCAGCCCCAGCCCGGCGCCGCCGTCGTCCCGGCTGCGCGCGTCGTCCAGCCGTACGAACCGCTCGAAGATCCGCTCCCGCTCCTCCTGCGGCACCCCGGCGCCGTCGTCGGCGACCTCCAGCACGGCCTGTCCGTGCTCGCGGCCCACCCGCACCCGGACGCGGGAGGCCGCGTGGCGCCGGGCGTTGTCCAGGAGGTTGCCGAGCACCCGGGCGAGCTGGCCGCGCGAGCCCGCCACCTCCACCGGTTCGCCTCCCTCGCCGTCCTCGCCGTCCTCCAGGACGACCGTGACCCGGTCCCCGGTGCGCTGCGCCAGTTCCTCCCGCACCAGCGCGTACAGGTCCACCCGCGCGTCCCCGGGGCGCTCCCCGGCGTCCAGGCGGGCCAGCAGCAGCAGATCGGCGGCCAGGGCCTGCAGCCGTACGGTGTCGTGGACCGCGCCGTCGATGTCGAGCAGCCCGGGGTGGGCGGCGGCGACCTCCAGCTGGGTGCGCAGGGAGGCGATCGGGCTGCGCAGTTCGTGCGAGGCGTCGGCGACGAAGCGGCGCTGCCGCTCGACGGACGCCTCCAGGGCGCTCAGGGTCTCGTTGGTGGTCCGCGCCAGGCGTGCCACCTCGTCGCGGGAGGGTGGCTCGGGAACGCGCCGGGACAGGTCGCTGCCGGCCGCGATGGCCGCCATCTCCCGCCGGATGCCCTCCACCGGGCGCAGCGCGCCCCGGGTGACCAGCCAGGTGACGCCCCCGACGACGGCGAGCAGCGCGGGCAGCCCGGCGAGCATGGTGCCGGTGACGGTCGAGACGGCCTCCTCCTGCTCGGCGAGGGAGGCGCCGGCGTAGACGGTGACGGGGACGCGGTCGCGGGTGACGCTCTGCACGGCGACCAGGCGGAAGTCCTGCGTCGTCACCGCCCGGGAGCGGTCGTAGGTCACCTCGCCGTCCCCGTCGACGGGCAGGGCGACGGTCCGGGTGACGCTGTTGCGGTCCACCGCGACGGGCTCGTCGGACGGCGCCGGGGTGGTGCCGTCGTCGCGGTCATCGTCGTCGTCCCGGTCGTCGTCGTCACCGTCGTCGTCACCGTCGTCGTCCCGGTCGTCGCCGCCGCTGTCCTCCGGGGAGGGGACGGCGGGCGTCTTCCGGGGTTCGACGGGCCGGTTGAAGCCGGCCACGGGCCCGCGTCCGCGCAGCGGCTCACCGGCTCCGAGCACCGCGCCGGAGGCGTCCACGACCTGCACCGGCTCGTCGTCCGCCAGCGCCTCCACCCCCGCCACCTCGTCCGCCGGCACGTCGGCGACCCCGGCGGCGACCTCGCGGGCGGTGGTCTCGGCGTGCAGCCGGGCGTTCTCGGTGAGGCCCCCACGGAGCACCTCGACCACCGCGATCCCGGCGACCACCAGGGCCACCGCCACCACGAGCGTGGCGCCGAGCGCGGCGCGCACCCGGACGGTGAGCCGGGCGAGCGGGGAGGGCACGGGCCTACGCACTGGTCCTCACCAGCCGGTATCCGGCGCCGCGCACGGTGGCGATCGCCGCGCTGCCCAGCTTGCGGCGCAGCGCGCTGACGTACACCTCGACGATGTTGACGTCGCCCTCGTAGGCGAAGTCCCAGACGTGTTCGAGGACCTCCGACTTGGAGACCACCTCCCCGGCGCGTACCGCCAGGTACTCCAGTACGGCGAACTCCTTGGCGGTCAGCGCCACTTCACGCCCCTCCTGGGTCACCCGCCGCGCGGCGGGGTCCACGGTCAGCCCGCCCACCCGCAGTACGGACGCCCCGCCCCGGGTGCGACGGCGCAGCAGCGCCCTCACCCGGGCGAGCAGCACCACGTAGGAGAACGGCTTGGTGAGGTAGTCGTCGGCGCCGGTGTCCAGCCCCTCGGCCTCGTCGTACTCGCCGTCCTTGGCGGTCAGCATCAGGATCGGCGTCTCGTCCCCGGCGGCGCGCAGGGCCGAGCAGACGCGGTAGCCGTTCATGCCCGGCAGCATGATGTCGAGGACGATCAGGTCGTACGAGCCCTCGGTCGCCCGGTGCAGCCCGTCTGTCCCGTCGTGGGCCACGTCGACGGCGAACCCCTCGGCCGTCAGGCCCCTGGCCAACGACAGGGCGAGCCGTTTCTCGTCCTCCACGATCAGTACGCGCATGGGGTCAGCCTGCCAAAAGGGACCTGAAGAGATCTTCAGGTGCTTTCAGGATGCCTTCAGCCGCGCCCTGCGACGGTGTTCCACGTCAGACGCGAGACCCCGTCTCCAGGGAGGAAACCAACCATGAACCGAAAGCTGGTCGTCGCCGCCGTCGCCACCGCCGCCCTCGCCGTCGGCGGGAGCACCCTCGCCTTCGCCGGCGACGACACCGCTCAGGACGCCCTGGCCGCGAGCCTGCGGGCCGGCGCCGACACCGGTGACCGGGACGACGACGCCGGCGACCGCGACGACGACAGCCGGGACGACGACAGGGGCGGTGACGACCGGGACGAGTCGCGGACGCTGCGCGGCGCCGAGGTCACCCTCCGGGAGGCCGTCGCGGCCGCGCTGAAGGCCGTACCGGGCACGGCGGAGTCCGCCGAGCTGGAGGACGACGACGGCGACCGGCCGGTCTGGGAGGTCGAGGTCCTGGGCGAGGACGGCACCTGGCACGAGGTCGCGGTGGACGCGGGCAGCGCCGACGTGCTGGAGCGGGGCGCCGGGTCGGACGGCCGGGACGACGACGCCGACGACCGGGACGACGACAGCCGGGACGACGGCGACGACAGCCGGAGCGACGACGACAGCGACGACAGCGATGACAGCGATGACAGGGACGACCGCCGCGAGGACTGACGGCCGCCCCCGGCGGGGCTCACTCCCCCGTCAGCCCCGCCACCAGCTCGTCGGCCGCCGCGTACGGGTCGAGCGTCCCGCCCGTGATCCGCTCGGCCAGCGCCTCCAGGCGCCGGTCGCCGTGCAGGTCGCCGATGCGCTCGCGCAGCGCGGTCACCGCGATGGTCTCCACCTCGCGGGCCGCGCGCGCCCGGCGGCGCTCGGCGAGCACTCCGCGCTCCTCCATCCAGGCGCGGTGCTTCTCCAGCGCCTCGACGACCTCGTCGACGCCCTCGCCGCGCGCGGCGACGGTCTTGACGATCGGCGGGCGCCAGTCGCCGGGCTTCCGTGCCTCGCCGAGGCCCAGCATGTGGTTGAGCTCGCGGGCGGTGGCGTCCGCGCCGTCGCGGTCGGCCTTGTTGACCACGTACACGTCGCCGATCTCCAGGATCCCGGCCTTGGCGGCCTGGATGCCGTCGCCCATGCCGGGCGCCAGGAGGACGACGGAGGTGTCGGCCTGCGAGGCGATCTCGACCTCGGACTGGCCGACGCCGACCGTCTCGACCAGGACGACGTCGCAGCCGGCCGCGTCCAGGACGCGGATGGCCTGCGGGGCGGCCCAGGCCAGGCCGCCGAGGTGGCCGCGGGTGGCCATGGAGCGGATGTAGACGCCGGGGTCGGAGGCGTGCTCGGACATCCGCACCCGGTCGCCCAGCAGCGCGCCGCCGGAGAAGGGCGAGGAGGGGTCCACCGCGAGGACGCCGACCCGCCTGCCGGCCTTGCGGTACGCGGTCACCAGCGCCGAGGTGGAGGTGGACTTGCCCACCCCCGGCGAGCCGGTCAGACCGACGACGTACGCGTTGCCCGTCAGCGGCGCCAGCGCCGCCATGACCTCCCTGAGCTGCGGGGACGCCCCCTCAACCAGCGAGATCAGCCGGGCCACGGCCCGGGGCCTGCCCTGCCGTGCCTGCTCCACCAGTCCGGGGACGTCCACCGCCATACGTGCTGCGCTCCTCGCGATACTCGGCCGTCGCCGGCCCTCGTCGGCCGCCGGTCGGCCGCTGTGGTCGGCCGCTGTGGTCGGCCACCTGTTCCAGCCGTCATTCTTCCCGCGCCGCTCGCGCGCCGCCGTGCCGCCGGTCACACGGGCCCGCATCCGTCGTGTGCGGTGTCACGGGCCCGTGCGACCGCGCCGTCACTTCTTCGGCACCCGCACGATCAGGGCGTCGCCCTGGCCGCCGCCACCGCACAGCGCGGCGGCGCCGACACCGCCGCCGCGGCGCTTGAGCTCCAGGGCGAGGTGGAGCACGATGCGCGCGCCGGACATACCGATCGGGTGACCCAGCGCGATCGCGCCACCGTTGACGTTCACCTTTTCGTGGTCGATGCCGAGGTCCTTCATCGACTGCACCGCGACGGCCGCGAACGCCTCGTTGATCTCGATCAGGTCGAGGTCGCCGGCCTCCAGGCCGTCCTTCCTCAGGGCGTGGCGGATGGCGTTGGACGGCTGCGACTGCAGGGAGTTGTCCGGGCCGGCCACGTTGCCGTGGGCGCCGATCTCGGCGATCCACTCCAGGCCCAGCTCCTCGGCCCTGGCCTTGCTCATCACGACCACGGCGGCGGCGCCGTCGGAGATCTGCGAGGAGGTGCCGGCGGTGATGGTGCCGTCCTTGGCGAAGGCCGGGCGCAGCCTGCCCAGGGACTCGGTGGTGGTCTCGGCCCGGATGCCCTCGTCCTTGGAGAACAGGATCGGGTCGCCCTTGCGCTGCGGGATCTCCACCGGGGTGATCTCGGCGTCGAACAGGCCGTTCTTCTGCGCGGCGGCGGCCCGCTGGTGGGAGAGGGCGGCGATCTCGTCCTGCTCGGCGCGGCCGATGCCCAGACGGGTGTTGTGCTTCTCGGTGGACTCGCCCATGGCGACGTTCTCGAAGGAGTCGGTCAGGCCGTCGTGGGCCATGGCGTCCAGCATCTGCACAGCGCCGTACTTGAAGCCCTCGCGGGACTTCGGCAGCAGGTGGGGGGCGTTCGTCATGGACTCCTGGCCGCCGGCGACGACCACGTCGAACTCGCCGGCGCGGATGAGCTGGTCGGCCAGCGCGATGGCGTCCAGGCCCGACAGGCAGACCTTGTTGACCGTCAGCGCGGGGACGTTCATCGGGATGCCGGCCTTGACCGCGGCCTGGCGCGCGGGAATCTGCCCGGCGCCGGCCTGGAGCACCTGGCCCATGATCACGTACTCGACCTGGTCCCCGCCGATGCCCGCGCGGTCCAGGGCGGCCTTGATGGCGAAGCCGCCCAGGTCGGCGCCGGAGAAGGTCTTCAGCGAGCCCAGCAGGCGGCCCATGGGCGTACGGGCGCCCGCGACGATCACGGAGGTGGTGGCGGACGCCGAACGGGTCTCGGGGTTCGTCTTTTCGGTCACGGTGCGGCCCCTTCGGAGCAGGGAGTTAACGAGGGTTATCGCCAATGTACTGAGCGGTACCGCCCCCGGTCACCGGTCGGTCGGTGTGACCGTGCGCACGTTGCGTAACCACACTCCGAGACGGTGCACTGTCTTCCATGCTGACGCGCATCGACCACATCGGTATCGCCTGTTTCGACCTGGACAAGACGGTGGAGTTCTACCGTGCCACCTACGGCTTCGAGGTGTTCCACACCGAGGTGAACGAGGAGCAGGGGGTGCGCGAGGCCATGCTGCGGATCAACGGCACGGACGACGGCGGCGCCTCCTACCTCCAGCTCCTGGAACCGACCCGCGACGACTCCACGGTGGCCAAGTGGCTGGCGAAGAACGGTGAGGGCGTGCACCACATCGCCTTCGGCACCGCGGACGTCGACGGCGAGGCCGAGGCGATCCGGGACAAGGGCGTCCGGGTGCTGTACGACGAGCCGCGCACCGGTTCGATGGGGTCGCGGATCACCTTCCTCCACCCCAAGGACTGCCACGGCGTGCTCACAGAACTGGTCACCTCCGCTTCCTCACACCACTGACGACCGCTCCCCCGGCCGGTAGAGTGGCCGTTCGGCCGGGGCTGCGGGCCGGCAGGGGCCCGTCCCATGTTCCGCCGATGATCTGACACCATTTCTCCGAAGGGTCAGTTCACCTTCACCACGACCAGGGGACGGATGGGACCGCGCAGTGCGGGGCTACGACCGCTACGAGGCTGACGACCACCTCTCTCAGCTCGAAGCCGAGATGAAGCGGCTGAAGGACGAGCGGGACAAGGCGGTCGACCACGCCGACGACCTCGGCTACCAGGTCGAAGTGCTGCGCGCCAAGCTGCACGAGGCGCGCCGCGCTCTCGCCGCGCGCCCGGCCGGCTACGACAACCTGTCGCACCAGGCCGAGCAGTTGCTGCGCAACGCCCAGGCACAGGCCGAGCAGTTGCGCGCCGACGCCGAGCGCGAGCTGCGCGAGGCCCGGGCCCAGACCCAGCGGATCCTCCAGGAGCACGCCGAGCGGCAGGCCCGTATGGAGGCCGAGCTGCACGCCGAGGCGGTCGCCCGGCGCCAGCGGCTGGACGAGGAGCTGGCCGAGCGCCGCGCGACCGTCGAGTCGCACGTCAACGAGAACGTCGCCTGGGCCGAGCAGCTGCGCGCCCGCAGCGAGTCGCAGGCCCGCCGGCTGACGGACGAGGCGCGGGCCGAGGCCGAGCAGACCCTGGCCGCGGCCCGCGCCGAGGTGCAGCGGCTGACCGAACAGTCCCGCCAGCGCCTGAACTCGGAGGCGGAGGCCGCCAAGGCCGAGGCCGAACAGGTGCTGCGCCGGGCCCGCGCGGACGCCGAGCGGCTGCTGAACGCGGCCTCCACCCAGGCGCAGGAGGCCACCGAGCACGCCGAGCGGCTGCGCACCTCCACCGCCGCCGAGTCCGAGACCGCCCGCCGCGAGGCCACCGCGCTGGCCCGCCAGGCCGAGCAGCGGATGCAGGAGGCCGAGACGGCGCTGCGCGAGGCCCGCGCCGAGGCCGACCGCGTCCTGGCCGAGGCACGCGAGGCCGCCGCGAAGCGGCTGGCCGACGCCGAGTCGGAGAACGAGCAGCGCGGGCGTACCGCCAAGGCCGAGATCGCGCGCATGGTCGCCGAGGCCACCAAGGACGCCGAGGCCGCCGAGGCCGAGGCCGAGCAGGTGCGGGCCGACGCCCGCGCCGAGGCCGAGCGGCTGATCGCCGAGGCCCGCGAGAGCGCCCGCGCCAAGTCGGCCGAGGAGTCGGCCGCCCAGCTCGCCGAGGCCGCGCGCACCGCCGAGGAGGTGCTCACCAAGGCGTCCGAGGAGGCCAAGGCCACCACCCGGGCCGCCACCGAGGAGGCCGAGCGGCTGCGCGCGGAGGCCGAGGCGGAGGCCGACCGGCTGCGCGCCGAGGCGCACGATCTGGCCGAGCAGCTCAAGGGTGCGGCCAAGGACGACACCGAGGAGTACCGCGCCAAGACCGTCGAGCTCCAGGAGGACGCGCGGCGGCTGCGCGGCGAGGCCGAGCAGTTGCGCGCCGACGCGGTCGAGGAGGGCGAGCGGATCCGCGGTGAGGCCCGCCGCGAGGCCGTCCAGCAGATCGAGGAGGCCGCCAGCCGCGCCGAGGAACTGCTCAGCCAGGCCAAGGCGGACGCCGAGGAGACCCGCGGCGCCGCGGTGACCGAGGGCGAGCGGGTGCGCACCGAGGCGATCGAGCGGGCCACCGCCCTGCGCCGCCAGGCCGAGGAGGCCCTGGAGCGGGCCCGCGCCGAGGCCGAGGAACTGCGGACGGCGGCCGAGCAGCAGGCCGAGCGGGCCCGCGCCGAGGCCGAGGAGGCCGGCCGGCGGCTGCGCGAGGAGGCCGAGGAGGCCGTCGCCGCACGCCGCGCCGAGGCCGACGCGGAGCTGGAGCGGCTGCGCGAGGAGGCCGAGCAGCGGCTGACCGCCGCCGAGGAGGAGCTGCGCGGGGCCCACGAGGAGGCCGAGCGGCTGCGCGAGGAGACCCGCGCCGAGACCGAGCGGCTGCGCACGGAGTCGGCACAGCGGCTGCGCGCCCTGCGCGAGCAGGCCGAGGAGGAGTCCGAGCGGCTGCGCACCGAGGCGGTCTCCGACGCCGCTCAGGCCCGCGCCGAGGGCGAGGCCGTGGCGGTGCGGCTGCGCACCGAGGCGGCGACCGAGGCCGAGCGGCTGCGCGCGGAGGCGCAGGAGACCGCCGACCGGGTGCGGGCGGAGGCGGACGCCGCCGCCGAGCGGATGGGCGCCGAGGCAGCCGAGGCGCTGACCGCCGCCCAGGAGGAGGCCTCCAGGCGCCGCCGCGAGGCCGAGGAACTGCTCACCGGCGCCCGCCAGGAGGCGGACCGGGAGCGGGCCCAGGCCCGGGAGCAGAGCGAGGAGTTGCTCGCCTCGGCCCGCAAGCGGGTCGAGGAGGCGCAGGCGGAGGCCGAGCGGCTGGTGGCCGAGGCCGAGCGGCGGGCCGCCGAACTGGTCTCCGCCGCCGAGCAGAAGGCCCAGCAGGTGCGCGACTCGGTCGCGGGACTGCACCAGCAGGCCGAGGAGGAGATCGCCGGTCTGCGCTCCGCGGCCGAGCATGCCGCGGCCACCCTGCGCCAGGAGGCGAAGGAGGAGACGGACGCCGCCAAGTCACTGGCGGAGCGCACCGTTTCGGAGGCGATCGCCGAGGCGGACCGGGTCCGGGCCACCGCCGACGAGGAGGCCGAGCGCACGCGCTCCGAGGCCGACCGCGTACGGGACGAGGCCCGTGAGGCGGCGGCGCGCCGGCTGGGCGAGGCGGCCGAGCAGGCCGACCGGCTGGTCGCCGAGGCCCGCGAGGAGGCCGTACGCATCGCGGCGTCCGCCGAGGAGCAGGCGGACACCATGGTGGGCGCCGCCCGCAAGGAGGCCGAGCGGCTGGTGGCCGGGGCGCGGACCGAGAGCACCTCGCTGGTGGAGAAGTCCCGCAGCGACTCCGACACCATGCTGGAGGAGGCCCGCCGCGACGCGAGCGCCATCCGGGAGCGGGCCGAGGAGCTGCGCTCGCGCACCGAGGCCGAGGTCGAGGAGCTGCACGAGCGGGCGCGCCGGGAGGCCGCGGAGGCGATGCGGTCCGCCGGCGAGCGTGTGGACAAGCTGGTGAAGGCGGCCGAGGAGCAGTTGGCCGAGGCTCAGGAGAAGGCCCGTCGGACCCGCTCGGAGGCCGACTCCGAGGCGAGCAGGGTCCGTATCGCCGCGGTGCGCAAGGCCGAGGGGCTGCTCAAGGAGGCCGAGCAGAAGAAGGCCGCGATCGTCCGGGAGGCCGAGAAGGTGCTCGCCGAGGCGGAGGCCGAGGCGAAGCGGACCCTGGAGAAGGGCAAGCGCGAGCTGGATGTGCTGACCCGCCGTCGCGAGGACATCAACGCCGAGATCTCGCGCGTGCAGGACGTGCTGGAGGCACTGGAGTCCTTCGAGTCACCCGGTAAGGGCAAGTCCGACAAGGACGGCAAGGGGGGAAAGGGTTCTGACGGGGGATCGAACGGAGCGGTCAAGGCCGGTGCGGGAGCGGGAGCGGCGCATGGCGGCGGCAAACAGGGCAAGAACTGAGCCACTCGAACGGGCGTACATTCTGCATATCAAACCGGCATCTTCTCGAAGACACGCCGTTTTCCCCCCTAGGATTCCCTCTATCACTCTCCCGTCCGACCCCGTCTGACCGACAGGAACCCCATGAGCGACAACACCTCTCCCTTCGGCTTCGAGCTCGTGCGGCGCGGCTACGACCGCGGTCAGGTGGACGACCGCATCGCGAAGCTCGTCGCCGACCGTGACAACGCACTGGCCCGTATCGCCTCGCTGGAGAAGCGAATCGAGGAGCTGCACCTCGAGACGCAGAACGCACAGGCGCAGATCAACGACTCCGAGCCTTCGTACGCCGGACTGGGCGCCCGTGTCGAGAAGATCCTCCGTCTCGCCGAGGAGGAGGCCAAGGACCTGCGCGAGGAGGCCCGCCGGGCCGCCGAGCAGCACCGGGAGCTGGCCGAGTCCGCCGCGCAGCAGGTGCGCAACGACGCCGAGTCGTACGCCTCCGACCGCAAGGCCAAGGCGGAGGACGAGGGAGCCCGGATCGTCGAGAAGGCCAAGGGTGAGGCCGCCACGCTGCGTGCGGACGCGCAGAAGGACGCCCAGGCCAAGCGCGAGGAGGCCGACGCCCTCTTCGAGGACACCCGGGCCAAGGCCGCGCAGGCCGCCGCCGACTTCGAGACCAACCTGGCCAAGCGCCGCGAGCAGTCCGAGCGCGACCTGGCCTCCCGTCAGGCCAAGGCCGAGAAGCGGCTGGCGGAGATCGAGCACCGCGCCGAGCAGCTCCGCCTGGAGGCCGAGAAGCTGCGCACCGACGCCGAGCGCCGCGCCCGCCAGACGGTGGAGACCGCCCAGCGCCAGGCCGAGGACATCGTGGCCGACGCCAACGCCAAGGCCGACCGCATCCGCAGCGAGTCCGAGCGCGAGCTGGCCGCTCTCACCAACCGCCGCGACAGCATCAACGCCCAGCTCACCAACGTCCGCGAGATGCTGGCCACGCTCACCGGCGCGGCCGTCGCCGCGACCGGGCAGCCGAACACCGACGGCGGCGAGGAGTCGCTGGGCGTTCCCGCCCAGCAGTCGCGCTGAGGCCGGACACGGGCCGGCGGCGCCGGCAGACGGGGGACACCGCGCCCCGTACCGCCCTTGTGCGGTGCGGGGCGCCGCCGTCTTCCACCACCGCCTCTCACGGGCGCCGCGCCCCACGCACGTCCCGCAGGAGCCCCACGGGCGGACGGGAACCGAACCCCTCCCGGTAGCCTCCTGGTCCAAGACGGGGGCCCAGCACCCGGACCGCGACGGCCAGCAGGGGCGGAAGAAGCATGATCGAAGCAGTCGGCCTGACGAAGCGCTACGGCGCGAAGACGGCCGTGTACAACCTCTCCTTCCAGGTGAGGCCGGGGATGGTCACCGGCTTCCTGGGGCCCAACGGCTCGGGGAAGTCCACCACCATGCGGATGATCCTGGGTCTGGACGCCCCCACCGAGGGGCACGTGACCATCGGCGGCCACCCGTACCGCAGGCTCCCCAACGCGCCCCGGCAGGTGGGTGCCCTGCTGGACGCCAAGGCGGTGCACGGCGGGCGCAGCGCCTACAACCACCTGCTCTGCCTGGCGCAGCTCTCCGGCATCCCCGCGCGGCGCGTGGACGAGGTGCTGGGCGTCGTGGGCCTGCGGGACGTGGCGAAGAAGCGCTCCAAGGGCTTCTCCCTCGGCATGGGCCAGCGGCTGGGCATCGCGGCGGCGCTGCTGGGCGACCCGCAGGTGCTGCTGTTCGACGAGCCGGTCAACGGCCTGGACCCGGAGGGCATCCTCTGGATCCGCAACCTGATGAAGAGGCTGGCGTCCGAGGGGCGCACGGTCTTCGTCTCCAGCCATCTGATGAGCGAGATGGCCCTGACGGCCGATCATCTGATCGTCATCGGCCGCGGCCAGCTGCTCGCGGACATGTCCGTGAAGGACTTCATCGCGCACAACTCCGCCGAGTTCGCCCGGGTCCGCACCCCCGACGGCGCACCGGAGCAGCGCGACAAGCTGACCGCCGCCCTCGCCGAGGCCGGCGGCCACGTCCGGCCGGAGCCGGACGGTGCGCTGCGGGTGTCCGGGCTGCCGCTGCCGCGGATCAGCGACCTGGCGCACGGGGCGGACGTACGGCTGTGGGAACTCTCCCCGCACTCGGCCTCCCTGGAGGAGGCGTACATGCGCATGACGCAGGGCGCGGTGGACTACCGGTCCACCGAGGACACGCGGGCCGGGCTCCTGGCGCAGCCGCCGGCGGGGTACGCGGGCCCGCCGGCGGGGTACGCGGCGCCGGTGCCGGGACAGGCCCCCGGACAGCCCAACCCGTACGCGGTAACGCCGCAGCAGACCTGGCAGCCGCCGCAGCCGCCCGCGGCCGCGCCGGTACCCGCCCCCGCCGACCCGACCGAGCGTGACAGCGAGGACGCCCGATGAGCACTCCCCAGCCGAGCCAGGCCGTGCCCCCCGTACCCCCCGCGCAGCCGGACGCCCCCCCGGGCCGCGTCGCAGGCGCCCTCCGGCCCGCCCCCCGGCGGCCACGGCTACGCCTCGCCGATCCCGGTCCGGCGCACCCGTCTCGGGCACGCCGTCGCCTCGGAGTGGACCAAGATCCGCTCGGTGCGCTCGACGGTGTGGACGCTCGCGGTGATGTTCGTCCTCGTCCTCGGCATCGGCCTCCTCACGGCCTTCGCCCTCGGCGGCCAGGACACCCTGGAGATGCCGGTGCTGGCCGGGGGTTTCTTCGGCCTGATGCTGGGCCAGCTGTGCGTGATCACGCTCGGGGTGCTGGTGATCACCTCCGAGTACAGCACCGGGATGATCCGCACCACCCTCACCGCCTGCCCGCAGCGCGGCCGGGTGCTGCTCGCCAAGGCTCTGGTCTTCTTCCTGCTGTCCTTCACGGTGACGCTGGCCGCCTGCACGCTGACCGCGCTGGTCCAGACGGCGATGATCGAGGGCAAGCCCGTCCCCGAGTACATCGACCCGCGGATGCTCAACGAGGAGACGGCCGCCACCGGGCAGGCCGTCGCGTCCGCCGGCGAGTGGCTGGGCGCGACGGTCGGCGCCGCGCTCTACGTGGCGCTGCTGGGCCTGCTGTCGCTGGCGGTCGGCACGCTGCTGCGCAGCACCCCGGGCGCGATCACCACCATGATCGGGCTGGTGCTGCTGCCCTTCATCGTCTCGCTGTTCCTCTTCACCGAGAGCGTGCGGGAGTTCGGCGGGAAACTGCGCGAGTACTCGGTGCTCAACGGCCTGTCCTCGCTGTTCCGCATCCCGTTCGAGGGCGGTTCGGCCGACACCGGGTGGCCGCTGCTGTGGCTGCTGGCGGGCGTCACGCTCGCCGCGCTGACCGGCGCGTACGCCCGCATCTCCACCCGCGACGTCTGACGGGCGCCGCCACCCCGCAAGGTCAGTACCTGGGGGCCTGACGGGACCGCTGGAGCCGCGCGCTCCGGCGGTCCCTGGCGTTCCAGCACGCCCGGTGCCAGTGCCGCCGGTCGTCCACCCGCCCCTCGCGCTGCCAGGCCACCACGTGCGGCACCCCGGGCGGGATCTCCTGGTCGCAGCCGGGGCAGCGGTAGTGCTTGGCCGCGGACTGTCCGCTGACCTGCCGCACCACCCACTCCTCGCCGCGCCACTCGTCGGTGTTCTCCATGCCGTAGCGGCCGTCCGCCTCCCCGTCGCGGCGGGCGGACCTGCCACCGCCGCGCGGGCGGTTTCGACGCGGGGACAACAGGCACCTCACGTGGTCTCGGGGGCCTTCGGGGCCCGTCGGCGGACTGCTCCGTCCAGCCTACGCAGGTCGCGGGCGGCCTTGTGCCGCGCACCCGCGGCGCCTCTCCCCCTCGCCCTCCCGTGCGGTCCGAAAAAATTCCCGGCGGATTCCCGGCAGGCCGTGCCCTTGGCACGTGTCAGGCGTTGTTGCCTCAAGGGGACCGTCCGGCGGTCCGTTCGGAGGGCCGCCGCAGACCGCCCCGGCGCCGTCCCGGCACCGCCGCGCGGCGGTGCCGGGACGGCGCCGGGGCGGTCCCGGTACCGGGCAGGAGGCTGTGGCGATGCACATCGGGACTTTCGTGCCGGCGGGGCAGTTCCCGGGGCAGGGGCAGGGAGAGGCGCTCCACCGCGCCCTGCGCTCCGCGGAGGCCGCCGAGCGGGCCGGCCTGGACTCCGTGTGGGTGGCCGAGCACCACTTCGTCCCCTACGGGGTCTGCCCCTCGGCGATCACCCTGGCCGCGCTGCTGCTGGGGCGCACCCGGCGCATCGGGGTGGGCACGGCCGTGAGCGTGCTCCCCACCGTGCATCCGGTCGCCCTGGGCGAGCAGACCGCGCTGCTGCACCTCGTCTCCGGCGGCCGGTTCACCCTCGGCGTCGGCCGCGGCGGCCCCTGGGTGGACCTGGAGGTCTTCGGCGGCGGCGTCGAGGCGTACGAACGGGGCTTCCCCGAGTCGCTGGACCTGCTGCTGCGCTGGCTGCGCGAGCCGCGCGTCGGCGCGGACGGCGAGCGCTACCACTTCCGCGAGGTCCCCGTCGTACCGCGCCCGGACCAGGGCCTCGGCGGGCCGGAGGCGCCGCCCGTGCTGATCGCCTGCACCTCCCCCGGCTCCGTGCGGCTGGCCGCGGCGCGCGGGCTGCCGATGCTGCTGGGGATGCACTGCGGGGACGAGGAGAAGGCGGACATGGTCGCCCTGTGGCGGCGCGAGGCGCTGGCGGCGGGAGCGGACCCGGAGGCCGTGGCGGCGGCCGGGCACGTGTCGGCCGGGGTGGCGCAGGTGGCCGACACCCGCGACGAGGCCGTGGAGACGCTCACCAAGGCGATGCCCGGCTGGCTGCGGCAGGGGTTGGAGGCCCATACGACCGTGGACGGCCGGGCGCGTTCGATGCGCGACCCGCTCGCCTACACCGAGTTGCTGTGCTCGCTGCACCCGGTCGGCCCGCCGCGACTGTGCGCGGACCGGCTCACGGCCACCGCCGAACGGACCGGGATCGGCCGGTTCGCGCTGCTGGCCGAGGGCTCCGGCGACCTGGCCGCCACCGAACTGAACATCTGGCGGCTGGGTTCCGAGGTGCTGCCGCTCCTCCCCCGAGCAGCGGCAGCTCCCGCACCGTCGGACACAACGCCGGGAACAGCGCCGGGAACAGCGCCGGACGACGAGGGCACGGGGACGGGCACGGCACCCTGACCGGCCGCCCGCCCGCTCGCCGCCCACCCGCTCACCGTCCGCCCGCGATCAGCAGTCGCGCAGTTCCGGCGACTGGTTGAGGAGCTGGCCGCGGACGGAGGTGAAGCGTGCGAGCCGCTCGTCCACGGAGGAGTCCAGCGGGAAGACCGCGACCCGGTGGCAGTTCTGGAAGGCCAGTCTCACCCCGAAGTGGCGCTCCAGCGCGCCGCGTATCGCGTCGCTGGCGAGTGCGCGCAGCAGCTGGCCCCGCGCCCGCTCGTCCGGCGGGGGCGTCTGGTTGTCGGCGAACTCCCCGCCGTCCACCCTGAGTCGGGCCACCAGAGAACTGATCATGTCCCATGCGTAGGGCAGGGACGTACGGACGCAGTCGACGAAGGCCGCCTCATCGACCTCGCCTCGCTCGGCCTGCTCCAGGAGGGCCGGTGAGACGTCGAGCGACATGAGTTCTCCTCTCGCGATCCCGGACATACCGGGACCTCAGGGACGGAATGCCGGGGCTGCGCGTAATCGGACGATCTCGTACGGCGACCCCCAGGCTGCAACGTTATGCCCGCGCGTACCGCCGCACCAGGCTCGTGGGCACACAACCGGCCACGCCCGAACGGTGATCGAACAGGGAGAAGCAGGGGCGAATCGCGTGGACCGCCCGTCGTCCAGTAGCGTGACCGACCATGCGTCTCGTCATCGCCCGCTGCTCCGTGGACTACGCCGGAAGGCTCACCGCCCACCTCCCCTCGGCCCCCCGCCTCATCCTGGTGAAGGCCGACGGATCGGTCTCGGTCCATGCGGACGACAGGGCCTACAAGCCCCTCAACTGGATGTCTCCGCCATGCACCCTCAAGGAGGGCGAGGAGAACGGCGTCGGCGTCTGGACGGTGGTCAACAAAACGGGGGAGAAACTCATCATCACCATGGAGGAGGTCCTGCACGACTCCTCGCACGAACTCGGCGTCGATCCCGGCCTGATCAAGGACGGTGTGGAGGCACACCTTCAGGAACTCCTCGCTGACCGAATGGAGACCCTCGGCGAGGGCTGGTCGCTGATACGGCGTGAGTACCCCACCGCCATCGGACCGGTGGACATCCTGTGCCGGGACGCGGAGGGGACCACCGTCGCGATCGAGATCAAGCGACGCGGCGAGATCGACGGCGTCGAGCAGCTCACCCGCTATCTGGAACTGCTCAACCGCGACCCCCACCTCTCCCCGGTCCGGGGGGTGTTCGCGGCACAGGAGATCAAGCCGCAGGCGCGCGTGCTGGCCACGGACCGCGGCATCGACTGCGTCGTCCTCGACTACGACGCGCTGCGCGGCATCGAGGACGACAAGCTGCGGCTGTTCTGACCACTCCGGCCTGCCCGGTACGCACGCCGGGGCCGCGACCGCGCTTCGAGCGCGGCTGCGGCCCCGGCGTGCGTGGCTTACGGGCTCCGGGTCAGATGAGCGGGCTCTCCGTGGACTCCTGGGACGCCTGACCGCTGCTCGGCGCGGCGGTGTTCGACGCGGTCCCACTGGCTGTGACGCTCCCGCCGGCTCCGCCCGTCGTCGGCTCAGAGGGAGTGGATGTGGACGGGGACGGGGACGGGGAGTCGGAGCCCCCGGGTTCCGTGCCGCCGGAATCGGAGCCACCGGACTCCGAACCACCGGACTCCGTGCCACCAGAGCCCGTGCCACCGGACTCCGAACCACCGGACTCCGTGCCGCCGGAATCCGAGCCACCGGACTCCGAACCACCTGCACCGCCCGAACCGCCGCCCGAGGTGGTCGACCCACCGGGCTTCTCGGTGTCCTCCCCTCCGCCCCCGGAGGTCGTGCCGTTCTCCTCCTCCGTCTCCTCGGACGCTTCATCCGACTCGGAGGTCTCCGGAGAGGCCGAGCCCGTCCCGCTGCCGGACGGTCCGCCGGGGACGGCCGGCGCGCTGCTCGCCCCCGGCTTCTTCCCCCGCTCGTCGCTGGAGCTCGGCGCGGGTTCGTCGACGGTGATGCCGTCGTCCTCCCGGGAGGTGACCGCCGGGTTGACGCTGCCGGCGGGCTCCTCGCTCCCCGAGGTCATGCCGATCGTGACGACCGTGCCCACCAGCGCGGCCAGCAGCGCGCCCGCGCCCGCCGCGAAGACGTTGCGCCGGGCTCCACGGAGGGCGAGCCCGCGCGGGCCGCGGCGGCCGTCGTCCGGGCCGTCCGCGCCGTGCGCGGTCCGTGCCAGCGGCGTCGGCCGGGTCAGCGCCTCGCTGCCGAAAGTGCCGCCGCCGGGAGTCTCGTCGAAGGCGCTGCCCACCGTCACCGGCGGAACCGCCAGGGCGGGCGGAAGCTTGTCGAGCGCCGGCGTGCTGCCGGTGCTCTGCGGTCCGGAGGGGGTCTGTGCCGCGGCCGGCGCCACGGGCCGCGGTACGGAGGCCCCGGGCGGCTTCGCCGTGCTCTGGCGTCTGGGGAGCGCGGGCGGGGTGGAGGCGTCGGGCGCGGCGGGCGGTACGGCGACGGCCGGCAGCGACCCGCCGAGGGCCTTCCCGCCGTCCCCGAATCCCCCGGCCGCCTTGTCCGGGCCGCCCTCGGCCTCGATCGTGAAGCGGTCCTCGACCAGGGCCAGCGCACGCCGTCCGGCGACCGTGCCCCGGCGGTCCGCGAGCACTCCGCGCAGCCCGATGGAGGCCTCGAGTTCGGCGCGGGCCCGGTCCAGGTGGCCGGTGCACAGGGCGAGCACGCCGAGGTCGTGGTGGAAGTACGCCTCCTCGGCGACCTCACCCGCCGTACGCGCCGCCTCCTGCCCGCCGCGCAGGATCCGCTCCCAGGGGCCCCAGTGCAGCGAGGCGGCGAGGATGGGCGCGGCGGTACGGGCCAGCAGCACGGCCGCGCTCGCGTGGCCGCCGCGCCGGGCGCCCTGGACGGCGGCGAGCACCGCCTCGGCCTCCTGCGCCACCCGCTCCGGGGTGACCGAGGGGTGGCCGGTCCACCAGGCGTAGTGCTGGGCGGCGGTACGGGCGCGGTCGTCGGCTCCGTCGGCGTATCCGGCGTCGGCCAGTTGCCCGGTCACGTCCGGGGCGAGCCGGTAGTACGTGCCGGCGGTGGTGACCAGGCCGCAGGCGAGCAGCTCGCCCAGGGAGGCGTCGGCGTCGGCGTCGTCCACCAGCGCGGGCAGATGGGCCGGGTGCGGCAGCACGCCGCCGAGCGCCACGGCGAAGCGCAGCACCTCGCGGGTGCTCTCGGACAGCCGGGCGGCCAGAAGGGCGGCGGGGGCCGCGCCCTCGGCCAGCGTGGGCAGCGGTGCGCCGGCCGGGCCGTTCCCCTCGGCGCTCCCGGCGTCCTCGGTGTCCGCCTCACCACCGTCACCGCCGTCGCCACCGTCACCACCGGCGGCTCCGTCACCGTCACCGCCGCCGTCGGCCGCGGTCCGCGCGGCCTCCGCCTCCGCGTCGCGCTGCCGCAGCAGCGCGCCGGCCTGGACGAAGCGCAGCGGCAGTCCCTCGGACTCGAACCACAGATCCCCGACCCAGCCCGCCTCGTCCTCGGTCAGCGGGCGGCGGACGATGTGCTCCATCAGCTCCCGGCAGGCGGCGCGGCTGATGCCCGAGAGGGCGACCTCCTCCAGGGGCGCGTCTGCGGAGGGCGCGGGGGAGCCGGGCGCGGCCGCGATCAGGAAGGCGCACTCGGGGGTGGCGTCGAGGAGGGAGTCGAGCGCCTGACCGCCGAACTCGGCGTCGTCCAGCAGGACGATCGCTCCCACGCCGCGCACCGCCTCCTCCAGCTCGGCGCGGTCGGGCCGGTGCCGGGGCGCGTCGTGGACCGCGGCGAACAGTTCGTACAGCACGTCCGAGGCCGTGCGCCGGCAGCCGCTGAGCCGGATGACGCCGTCCGGGGCGAGGTCGGCGCACTCGGTGGCGACGGCGGCCAGCAGGGAGCTGCGTCCGGAGCCGGGCGCCCCGGTGAGCCGGACCGAGCGTCCGCGCCTGAGCAGTTGGAGGAGGCGCTCGCGCTCCGCCGTGCGCTCCAGCAGCGGCAGGTCGGGCAGGGAGATTCCGGTCGGGAGCGGGGCCACGGCGGCACGCTCCCGCTCGGCGCGGGACTCAGGGGTGCGCCTGCGGGGCGCGCCGGGGTGCTCGCCGGGCGGGCAGGGCTCGATCTCGCTGCCGTCGACGGGATTGACGGTCAGCAGGTACTCGCCCGCTATGAGCGGGATCGCGCGGGTGGTGCTCCCGCTGTCCTGTTCCTCGGGTCCCCGGTCGTTCGGGTCCATGGTGGGTGCCCCCAGATGCGGTGCGTACTCGAAGCTCAGCTCTCCAGGGCCGACCGTACGCTGGCCTTCGCTCGTGGTCCGGTGGCCGTCCGCAGCGCAGTGTAGGCGGCGGGTTCCAGAACCCTATTGCCTGGCCCGGGCGTGGGGGCAAGCCCGGGCGGGAGCCCTGACCCAATAGTTATGGCTTGGTCAGGGTTCCGCCCTCGGCGAGCCCGCCTCCCTCGATGGCCAGGATGCGGTGCAGACGGGTGGCCACCAGCAGGCGCTGCATCTGGGGCGGTACGTCCCGCAGGACGAGGCGGCGCCCGCACCGGCCCGCCCGCCGGTGCGCGCCCATGATCACGCCGAGACCGGTGGCGTCCCAGGAGTCCAGCTCGGCGAGGTCCAGCACGAGATCGCCCTCTCCGGAGTCGACCGCGGTGTGCAGGACCGAACGGGCGTCCGCCGCGCTGCGGACGTCGAGGCGACCTCCGACGACCAGTTCAGCGTGGTCGCCCCTGATGTGCATATCCGCTCCCCCGGAAAAGAAGTGGTCCGTCTGTGACTGCTGTCTGCCTATGTCTCACCACAACTGACCGCCTGTTCGGCGGCGGAGTTGCCGTCCGCCGCCGAATCGGCGCCGAATTCACCCGTAGGGGCGACCCGCCTGTGTGCCGTACGGGTCCGTTCAGTAGCGGTAGAAGCCCTGGCCGCTCTTGCGGCCGATGTCCCCGGCGTCCACCATGCGCCGCATCCCCTCCGGCGGGGCGAACTTCTCGTCCTGCGACTCGGTGTAGATGTTCTCCGTGGCGTGCAGCAGGATGTCGACGCCGGTGAGGTCCGCGGTGGCCAGCGGGCCCATGGCGTGCCCGAAACCCAGCTTGCAGGCGATGTCGATGTCCTCGGCGGTCGCCACGCCCGACTCGTGGAGCTTGGCGGCCTCGACGACCAGGGCGGAGATCAGCCGGGTGGTGACGAAGCCCGCGACATCCCGGTTGACGACGATACAGGTCTTGCCGACGCCCTCGGCGAACTCCCTTGCCGCCGCGAGGGTTTCGTCGCTCGTCTTGTACCCGCGCACCAGCTCGCACAGCTGCATCATCGGCACCGGGGAGAAGAAGTGGGTGCCCACGACCCGCTCGGGGCGCTCCGTCACCGCCGCGATCTTGGTGATCGGGATGGCGGAGGTGTTGGAGGCGAGCACGGCCTCGTCCTTCACCAGACCGTCGAGCGTGCGGAAGATCTCCTGCTTGACGTCGATCCGCTCGAAGACGGCCTCGACCACGATGTCGGCGTCGGACGCGGCGTCGAGGTCGGTGGTGGCGGTGATGCGGCCGAGTGCCGCCTCCGCGTCCTCGGCGGTCAGCTTCCCCTTGGACACGAACTTGTCGTACGAGGCCCGGATCCCGTCCGTGCCGCGCCCGAGCGCCTCGTCGGTGACGTCGCGCAGCACCACGTCCCAGCCTGCCTGGGCGGAGACCTGGGCGATGCCCGATCCCATGAGTCCGGCTCCGATGACGGCGAGCTTCTTGGCCACGTGTATGTCCCCTCTGCGGCTTTGCGGTGCGACTCTCAGGCGGACCCTAGCGCCCGTGAGCGCGCGGTGGGCGGGGAAGAGATGCGCGTCACGTCTCACATGGCGGACATCACACTCGCGCGGGTCATTCGGCGGCCCGCCGTGCGCAGTTGGGCGGGGCGGCGGGCGGGGAGCACGGCGGGCCCCGTGACGGTGGGCACACCTGCGCTCCGCGGAGCCCGCGCGTGGCTAGGCTCGGCCCATGGTCAATCTGACACGCATCTACACGCGCACCGGCGACGACGGCACCACCGCCCTCGGCGACATGAGCCGTACCGCCAAGACCGACTCCCGCATCTCCGCCTACGCCGACTCCAACGAGGCCAACGCCGCGATCGGGGTGGCCATCGCGCTCGGCGACCTGCCCGAGGAGATCACCAAGGTCCTGGTCCGGGTGCAGAACGACCTGTTCGACGTGGGTGCGGATCTGGCCACGCCGGTGGCCGAGAACCCCGAGTACCCGCCGCTGCGGGTGCGGCAGAGCTACATCGACAAGCTGGAGGAGGACTGCGACCGCTTCCTGGCCGATCTGGAGAAGCTGCGCAGCTTCATCCTCCCCGGCGGCACCCCGGGCGCGGCCCTGCTCCACCAGGCGTGCACGGTCGTGCGCCGCGCCGAGCGCTCGACGTGGGCGGCGCTGGAGGAGCACGGCGAGGTCATGAACCGTCTGACGGCCACCTACCTCAACCGGCTGTCGGATCTGCTGTTCATCCTGGCCAGGTCCGCCAACAAGGAGGTGGGCGACATCCTCTGGGTCCCCGGCGAGAACCGCTGACGCGCGGAGGCCGAGGCCCCCGTCCCCCTTCCGGGGACGGGGGCCTCTGCCGTCTCCGGCGCGTGATGCCGGCGCGGGGCTTCAGTGCCCGGCCGTCTCCCGCCCGGCGGGCCTGGTACCGGCGGGCCCGTCACCGGCGGGCCTGGTACCGGCGGGGTCACGCGGTTCGCCGGAGGGCGTCTTCGGCTTCTTGGGCCAGATCGTGTAACTGGCCGCGATGACCACGCTGATGCCGATGACGAAGAGCATCTTGTGCTGCCACTGCGTCAGCGACTCGCTCCGCCCGGCGTCGCCGACGTACCAGACCGCGCCCTGGAGCAGTGCCAGGGCGACCATCGCGCCGAGCACCGAGCGGGCGCACATCTTCCATTCGTGGACGGCACGCGCCATCCCGTACTTCGGCGGCCTCACCGGCGGCGGACCGCCCGCGAAGCGGTGGGCGAAGTGGCCGTCCGCCCACTTGACCATGTAGTGGCCGTAGGCCGCGGTGAAGCCGATGTAGACGGCCGCCAGGCCGTGCTTCCAGTCGCCCTCGGCACCGTTTCTCAGGTCGATCGCGGTGACGACCAGCAGCACCACCTCCAGCAGCGGCTCGCACAGCAGCACGGCGGCTCCCAGACGGGGTCTCCGGGCGGGGTAGCGCAGCACCAGCCCGGCCGCCAGCAGCACCCAGAAGGCCACCTCGCAGGCGATGATCAGTGTGACGACCACGGCGGACCACTCCTCTTCCCTCGCTGCCTCCAGCCTGGCCGCCGTCCGGCCCCGGCACGTCGTCCGCCGCGACGATCCCGGACTGCATCCTTCGATGTATCCCGCCCGCTTCCGTACCGGCCCGTACGCGGAGGCGGGCGGCCGGCGCGGCGGTGTTGGATGGCCGGGTGAGCACCGCCCGTCTCCGCTTGCCCCTCCCTCCCCGCGGGGACCTGCTGATCGCCGCCGCCGGCCTGGTGGGCGGGCTGGCGTCGTGGGCCCTGGGGCTGTTCAACAACCCGCACCCTCCGCTGGGGGACGGCTGGGTGCTGCTGCCGCTGGCGGTGGTGGCGCTGGCGGAGGCGCTGCGCCGTACCGCTCCGTCCGCGGCGCTGGTGCTGGGGGCGGTCGCGCTGGTCGGCGACCTGCTCACCCGGTCGCTGCTGGCGACGATCGTGATGTTCTCCGACGTGGTCTACGCGGCCGTGCTCTACGGCGGACCGAGGCTGTCACGGGCCGTGCCGCCGGCGAGCGCCGCGCTGACCGCCGCCGTGACCGTGGGCACCCTGGCCGCCACCCGCGAACCCCAGGCGCTGCTGGTGGGCGTCGTCTGCGGGCTGCTCACGGTCGGCCCGGCGTGGACGGGGGTCATCGTCCGCGACCACCGCAACGCCGCGGCCGCCGAGCGGCTGCGCGCCCAGCAGACCGCGCTGCTGGCGGAGATGGACCGCGTCCAGGCCGTCACCGCCGAGCGCGCCCGGATGGCCCGCGAACTGCACGACGTGGTGGCGAACCACCTCTCCGCCATCGCCATCCACGCCACCGCGGCGCAGTCGCTCGACGACCGCGCCGCCACCGGGGAGGCGCTGGCGGTCATCCGCGAGAACAGCGTGCACGGGCTGGCCGAGATGCGCCGTCTGATCGGTCTGCTGCGGACCGCGGGGGTTGACGAGGAGGTGTCCGCCGCGCCGACCCTGGACGGCCTGGAGGCGCTGCTGGCCCATGCCCGCAGGCACGGTGCGGCCGGAGGGCTCCGTTTCACCCTGCGCGACGAGCGCTCCGGCGGCCCCCTGCCGGCGCCCGTGGAGCTGGCGGCCTACCGCATCGTGCAGGAGGCTCTGACGAACGCGCTCAAGCACGCCTCCCCGGGAGAGGTGACCGTCGTGCTGGAGTCGCCCGGCCGGGAGGGCGGCGGCAGCGGTGGCGGCGCGCTGAGCGTCACCGTCACCAGCCCCTGCGACCGGCACCCCGGACCGCGCGCCCCCGGCTCGGGCGCCGGGCTGGTCGGGATGCGCGAGCGCGCCGAGTTGCTGGGCGGCGTCTTCGGCGCGGGCCCGGCCGGGGCGGCCGGCGGCACGCGGTGGGAGGTGCGGGCGGTGCTGCCCCTGGGGGACGCCGTCCACGGCGTCGCGGACGGCGCGGACGGCGCGGACGGCGGTGCCGGTACGAGGAGAGGAGACGGGGCATGACCATCCGGGTGCTCGTGGCCGAGGACCAGTCGGCGGTGCGCGCCGGGCTCGTCCTGATCCTGCGCGGCGCGCCGGACATCGAGGTCGTCGGGGAGGCGCCGGACGGCGAGGAGGCGGTGCGGCTGGCCCGTGAACTCCGGCCGGATCTGGTGCTGATGGATGTGCGGATGCCGCGTCTGGACGGGGTGTCGGCGACCGAGCGGGTGGTCGGCGAGGGGCTGGCCGATGTGCTGGTGCTGACCACCTTCGACCTCGACGCCTATGTCTTCGGCGCGCTGCGCGCGGGGGCCGCGGGCTTCCTGCTCAAGGACAGCGAGGCGGCGCAACTGGTGGACGCGGTACGGGCGGTGGCGCGCGGTGAGGGGGTGATCGCCCCGGTCGTGACGCGGCGGCTGATCCGGGAGTTCGCCCGCTCCTCCGCCGCACCCGGGGGCGGGCGCCGGACCGATCCCGCCGTGCTCGACGCCCTCACCCGGCGCGAGCGCGAGGTGCTGGCGTGCCTGGGCGAGGGGCTGTCCAACGCGGAGGTCGCCGCGCGGTTGTCGATGGCGGAGGCGACGGTGAAGACGCACGTCAGCCGGCTGCTGGCGAAGCTGGAGCTGCGCAGCAGGGTGCAGGCCGCGGTGCTGGCGCAGGAGTTGGGGGTGACCGGAGGTTGAATTCCTCATTGGTGCATACCTGTTGACCGGTGGTCCAGACCAATCTACGCTCCAGTTCAACTGCACGCCCATGCCATGCACATGGCACTCTCCACGAGCGGCGCAGGAGACCCCCAACGGCCCGGTCCGGCACCGGGCCCTGTGCGAGGAGCGCTCTTGAGAACGAACACCACCGCACATCGCATCAGACGGAAAGCCGTAGCGGCCGCGGCCGCGATGCTGATGCCCCTCGGCGCCCTGGTCGCCCTGGCCTCCCCGGCCCAGGCCGCCGAGCAGGCGACCGCCACCTTCTCCAAGCCCTCCGACTGGGGCAGCGGCTTCGAGGGCAAGTGGACGATCAAGAACACCGGTGACACCACCATCAGCGGCTGGACGCTGAAGTGGGACTTCCCCACCGGCACCAAGGTCGGCTCCGCCTGGGACGCCGCCGTCACCAGCTCCGGCAACACCTACACCGCCAAGAACATGGGCTGGAACGGCACCCTGTCCCCCGGGGCCAGCGTCAGCTTCGGCTTCAACGGCACCGGCACCGGCTCCCCCTCCGACTGCACCCTCAACGGCCGCCCGTGCGACGGCTCGGACGGGGGGAACCCCGACGACGCCCCGCCCGGCGCACCCGGCACCCCCACCGCGAGCGGCATCACCGACACATCGGTGAAGCTGAACTGGGGCGCCGCGAGCGACGACAAGGGCGTCAAGAACTACGACGTCCTGCGCGACGGCGCCAAGGTCACCACCGTCACCGGCACCTCGTACACCGACTCCGGCCTGACGGCGGGCACCACCTACACCTACTCGGTGGTGGCACGCGACACCGCCGACCAGACCGGGCCGGCCAGCGGTTCCGTCACGGTGAAGACCACCGGCGGCGGCGACGGCGGCGGCGACCCGGGCGAGTACGTCAACCTGGGCTACTTCACCGAGTGGGGCATCTACGGCCGCAACTACCACGTGAAGGACATCGTCACCTCCGGCTCCGCCGAGAAGCTGACCCACATCAACTACTCGTTCGGCAACGTTCAGGGCGGCAAGTGCACCATCGGTGACGCCTTCGCCGCGACCGACAAGGCCTACACCGCCGAGCAGAGCGTCGACGGCAAGGCCGACACCTGGGACCAGCCGCTGCGCGGCAACTTCAACCAGCTGCTGAAGCTGAAGAAGATGTACCCGCACATCAAGGTCCTGTGGTCCTTCGGCGGCTGGACCTGGTCCGGGGGCTTCCCCGACGCCATGAAGAATCCGGCCGCGTTCGCCAAGTCCTGCAACGAGCTGGTCAACGACCCGCGCTGGCAGGGCCTGTTCGACGGCATCGACCTGGACTGGGAGTACCCCAACGCCTGCGGTCTGACCTGTGACACCAGCGGCCCGGCCGTGATGAGGACCATGGCTCAGGCCTTCCGCGCCGAGTTCGGCGACCAGCTCGTGACCGCCGCGATCACCGCCGACGCCTCCAGCGGCGGCAAGATCGACTCCGCGGACTACGGCGGCGCCGCCCAGTACCTCGACTGGTACAACGTGATGACGTACGACTACTTCGGCGCCTGGGACAAGACCGGGCCGACCGCCCCGCACTCGCCGCTGACCTCGTACGACGGCATCCCGAACGAGGCGTTCAACACCGATGCCGCGATCAAGAAGCTCAAGGCCAAGGGCGTCCCGGCCGAGAAGCTGCTGCTCGGCATCGGCTTCTACGGCCGCGGCTGGACCGGCGTGACCCAGAAGGAGCCGGGCGGCACCGCCACCGGCGCCGCACCGGGCAAGTACGAGGCGGGCATCGAGGACTACAAGATCCTCAAGGAGCGCTGCCCGGCCAACGGAGTCATAGCCGGCACCGCGTACGCGCACTGCGGCGACGAGTGGTGGAGCTACGACACCCCGGCCACCATCGCGGGGAAGATGGACTACGCCAAGCAGCAGAAGCTCGGCGGGGCCTTCTTCTGGGAGATCAGCGGGGACACCGCGAACGGCGAGCTGATCACCGCCATCCACAACGGGCTGAACAAGTGACGCCCGGGCGGTGATCCGCCCCACGCACCACCTGAAGTGACAGAACCGGGGAGACGGCCCGCACGCCGTCTCCCCGGTTCGCTGTCCTTACTCCCCCGGACTCCGTCCGGGGGCACCCCCAGGCACCGGGGGCACCGCTCAGGCGACATTCACCCTCTGGCCTGGGGGGGCTGCTTCGAGCCAGGCGAGGAAGCCCGTCAGGGCGTCCTCGCTCATCGCCAGCTCCACCCGGGTGCCGCGGTGCGAGCAGGCCAGGATCACCGAGTCCGACAGGAGCGCCAACTCCTCGTCCCCCTCGGGCCTGCGGCGCTCCAGCACCTCGATCGCCTC
This sequence comes from Streptomyces barkulensis, assembly GCF_002843305.1. Classification (GTDB taxonomy): domain Bacteria; phylum Actinomycetota; class Actinomycetes; order Streptomycetales; family Streptomycetaceae; genus Streptomyces; species Streptomyces barkulensis. Next base: position 69,249 of record NZ_PGSG01000053.1, on the reverse strand, counting down.
CCGCTCCAGCAGCCGGCGCGGCCGCGGCGCGTAGGAGAAGACCCGGAACCACTCGACCCGGTCCCCGCTGTAGCGGGAGACGCCGTACACCCAGCCCTTGCCGCCGGCCTCGGCTCCCTCGCCGGGATCCGGCGCGTCCCACCGCAGACTGCAGTCGAAGGTGCCGCCCGACCGCTGGATCAGCCGCCGCCGCAACCCGAAGGCGAACAGCCCCAGCAGCACCAGAGCCAGCACCGCCCCGGACAGCACGAGAGCGAGGACCATCTTCACCGACCTCCTCGCCTCGTCCGTCCGTACAGCAGCCAGCAATCGCCTCAGCCGCGGACCGCGCCGGAGCGATGCTCCGAAGCGGTCCGCGGCTGAGGCACGTACATGCGCGCGGGTCTCAGCGCGCGCTCGCCAAGGCGGCCCGAAGCCGGATCTCGGCGCGGCGCTCGGCGGCGGCGTCCGCCTCCGACTTCGCCCGCTCCAGCGCGCGCTCGGCGCGCTGGACATCGATCTCCTCGGACAGCTCCGCGATCTCCGCGAGCAGCGACAGCTTGTTGTCCGCGAAGGAGATGAAGCCGCCGTGCACCGCGGCGACGACGGTGCCGCCCCCGCTCTCGCCGGTCGTACGGATCGTCACCGGGCCCGGCTTCAGCACACCGAGCAGCGGCTGGTGGCCGGGCATGACGCCGATATCACCCGACGAGGTGCGCGCGACGACCAGGCTGGCCTCGCCCGACCAGACCTTGCGGTCCGCGGCGACCAACTCGACGTGCAGCTCAGCCACAGTGGCTCCTCGAAACTGGGGTTTTCACAGAATAACGGTGCGCGGGACAGGGGGCGGGCTTCACCCGCCCCCTGTCGTGGGGCGCGGACGTCAGGAGACGCCCAGCTCCTTGGCCTTGGCCTTGAGGTCGTCCAGGCCACCGCACATGAAGAACGCCTGCTCCGGGAAGTGGTCGTACTCACCGTCGGCGATCGCGTTGAACGCCGCGATCGACTCGTCCAGCGGAACGTCCGATCCGTCCAGGCCGGTGAACTGCTTCGCCGCGTGGGTGTTCTGCGACAGGAAGCGCTCGATACGGCGGGCGCGGTGGACGACCAGCTTGTCCTCCTCGCCGAGCTCGTCGATGCCGAGGATGGCGATGATGTCCTGGAGGTCCTTGTACTTCTGCAGGATCCCCTTGACGCGGGTGGCGCACTGGTAGTGCTCCTGCGAGATGTAGCGCGGGTCCAGGATCCGGGAGGTGGAGTCCAGCGGGTCCACCGCCGGGTAGATGCCCTTCTCCGAGATCGGACGCGACAGAACGGTGGTCGCGTCCAGGTGGGCGAAGGTCGTCGCCGGGGCCGGGTCGGTCAGGTCGTCCGCGGGCACGTAGATCGCCTGCATCGAGGTGATCGAGTGGCCGCGGGTGGAGGTGATGCGCTCCTGGAGCAGACCCATCTCGTCCGCCAGGTTCGGCTGGTAGCCCACCGCGGAGGGCATACGGCCCAGCAGGGTGGAGACCTCGGAACCGGCCTGGGTGAAGCGGAAGATGTTGTCGATGAAGAACAGCACGTCCTGCTTCTGGACGTCGCGGAAGTACTCCGCCATCGTCAGACCGGCCAGGGCCACGCGCAGACGGGTGCCCGGGGGCTCGTCCATCTGGCCGAAGACCAGCGCGGTCTGCGGGAGAACGCCGGACTCGGCCATCTCCTCGATGAGGTCGTTGCCCTCACGGGTGCGCTCGCCGACGCCGGCGAACACGGAAACGCCCTCGTGCAGCTTGGCCACACGCATGATCATTTCCTGGATGAGGACGGTCTTGCCGACGCCCGCGCCGCCGAACAGGCCGATCTTGCCGCCCTTGACGTACGGGGTCAGCAGGTCGACGACCTTCAGGCCGGTCTCGAACATCTCGGTCTTGGACTCGAGCTGGTCGAAGGCCGGGGCCTTGCGGTGGATCTCCCAGCGCTCGGTGACCTCGGACTCGGCCTCCGGCTCGTTCAGGATGCGGCCCAGGGTGTTGAACACCCGGCCCTTGGTGACGTCGCCGACGGGCACGGTGATGCCGCGGCCGGTGTTGGTCACCGGGGCCTGGCGGACCAGGCCGTCGGTCGGCTCCATGGAGATCGCGCGGACCAGGCCCTCGCCCAGGTGCTGGGCGACCTCGAGGGTGAGGGTCTTCTTCGCACCCTCCTCGGCCGGGTCGGCGACCTCGACGGTCAGCGCGTTGTAGATCTCCGGCATCGCGTCGACGGGGAACTCCACGTCGACGACCGGGCCGATGACCCGCGCGACGCGGCCGGTGGCCACGCCCGCCGCAGCGGTCGGCTCAACAGTGGTGGTCATAGTTGTCAGTCACTCCCCGCAGAAGCGTCGGCCAGCGCGCTGGCACCACCGACGATCTCGCTGATTTCCTGGGTGATGTCGGCCTGGCGGGCCTGGTTGGCAAGCCGCGTGAGCGACTTGATGAGGTCCTCGGCGTTGTCCGTCGCCGACTTCATCGCGCGCCGGCGGGCGGCGTGCTCGGAGGCGGCGGACTGGAGCAGCGCGTTGTAGATGCGGCTCTCGACGTACCGCGGCAGCAGCGCGTCCAGAACCTCCTCCGCCGACGGCTCGAAGTCGTACAGCGGGCGGATCCGCTCCTGCTTCTCCACCTGCCGCGTGACCTCGTCGAGGCTGAGCGGCAGCATCCGCTTCTCGACCGGGTTCTGCGTCATCATCGACACGAACTCCGTGAAGACGATGTGCAGCTCGTCCACGCCGCCTTCGGCCGTGTCCCTGCGGACCGCCTCGATCAGCGGCCCGGAGACGGCCTTGGCGTCGGCGTACGACGGCCGGTCGGTGAAGCCCGTCCACGACTGGGCGATCTTCCGGTCGCGGAAGCCGTAGTAGGCCACGCCCTTGCGCCCGATGATGTAGGAGTCGACCTCCTTGCCCTCGGCCCGCAGCCGCTCGGTCAGCCGGTCGGCCGCCTTGATCGCGTTGGCCGAGTAGCCGCCCGCCAGACCGCGGTCGCTCGTGACGAGCAGGACCGCGGCCCGGGTCGGCTTCTCGGTCTCGGTGGTCAGCGGGTGCTGGGTGTCGGAACCGGTGGCGACGGCCGCGACGGCCCGGGTCAGCTCCTCGGCGTACGGAGTCGACGCGGCCACCTGGCGCTGTGCCTTGACGATGCGCGACGCGGAGATCATCTCCATCGCCTTGGTGATCTTCTTGGTCGCGCTGACGGAGCGAATCCGCCGCTTGTAGATCCTGACCTGCGCGCCCATGCTCAGACCTCGCCCAGCAGCTTGCCGTCCGAGGTCTCGAACTGCTTCTTGAAGGAGGCGATGGCGTCCGACAGCACCTGAAGGGTGTCGTCGGACATCTTGCCGCCCTCGCGGATGCCGGTCATCAGGTCCTTGCGCTCGCGGTGCAGGTGCTCCAGCAGGTCGCTCTCGAAGCGCCGGATGTCCTCGACGGGGACGTCGTCCATACGGCCGGTGGTGCCCGCCCAGATGGAGACGACCTGGTCCTCGGTCGGGTACGGCGCGTACTGCGACTGCTTGAGCAGCTCGACCATGCGCTTACCGCGCTCCAGCGCCGCCTTGGAGGCGTCGTCCAGGTCGGAGCCGAAGGCGGCGAACGCCTCCAGCTCGCGGAACTGGGCGAGGTCCACACGGAGCCGGCCGGAGACCTGCTTCATGGCCTTGTGCTGGGCCGAGCCACCGACTCGGGAGACGGAGATACCGACGTTCAGCGCCGGGCGCTGGCCCGCGTTGAACAGGTCGGACTCCAGGAAGCACTGGCCGTCGGTGATGGAGATGACGTTGGTCGGGATGAACGCCGACACGTCGTTCGCCTTGGTCTCGATGATCGGCAGACCGGTCATCGAGCCGGCGCCCATCTCGTCCGAGAGCTTGGCGCAGCGCTCCAGCAGCCGGGAGTGCAGGTAGAAGACGTCGCCCGGGTAGGCCTCGCGGCCCGGCGGACGGCGCAGCAGCAGGGACACGGCGCGGTAGGCGTCGGCCTGCTTGGACAGGTCGTCGAAGATGATCAGGACGTGCTTGCCCTGGTACATCCAGTGCTGGCCGATGGCCGAGCCGGTGTAGGGCGCCAGGTACTTGAAGCCCGCCGGGTCGGACGCCGGGGCGGCGACGATGGTGGTGTACTCCAGCGCGCCGTTCTCCTCCAGCGCCGCGCGCACGGAGGCGATGGTGGAGCCCTTCTGGCCGACGGCGACGTAGATGCAGCGGACCTGCTTGCTCGGGTCGCCGGAGCGCCAGTTGTCGCGCTGGTTGATGATCGTGTCGATCGCCAGGGCGGTCTTGCCGGTCTGGCGGTCGCCGATGATCAGCTGGCGCTGGCCGCGGCCGATCGGGGTCATCGCGTCGACGGCCTTGTAGCCCGTCTCCATCGGCTCGTGCACCGACTTGCGCTGCATGACCGTGGGGGCCTGCAGCTCGAGGGCGCGGCGGCCCTCGGTCTCGATCTCGCCGAGGCCGTCGACCGGGTTGCCCAGCGGGTCGACGACACGGCCGAGGTAACCGTCGCCGACCGCGACGGAGAGGACCTCGCCGGTGCGGCGCACCGTCTGGCCCTCCTCGATGCCGCTGAACTCGCCGAGGACGACCGCGCCGATCTCGCGCTCCTCGAGGTTGAGGGCGAGGCCGAGGGTGCCGTCCTCGAACTTCAGCAGCTCGTTCGCCATGGTCGAGGGAAGACCCTCGACCTTCGCAATGCCGTCACCGGCAAGGCTGACCGTCCCGACCTCTTCGCGCGAGGCCGCGTCCGGCTTGTACGACTGGACGAAGTTCTCCAGCGCGTCCCGGATCTCATCCGGCCGGATCGTGAGCTCCGCCATCTGGGTTCCCTGCTCTCCTTGTTGGGCCCGTATGTGTCTGCTACGGCCCAACTCGGGCCGCCAGTACTGCTTCTTGAGTTGGTGTGGCCTACCGCCCGCGGTGTCCGCCGGCCGTGGGCTCAGCTCGCCATCCGCCGGGTCGCCCCTTCGAGACGCTCCGAGACGGTGCCGTCGATGATCTCGTCGCCGACCCGCACCCGGATTCCGCCGAGGACCTCCGGGTCCACGTCCAGGTTGAGGTGCATCTCGCGTCCGAAGAGCCGCGCCAGGGCGGCGCCCAGGCGCTGCTTCTGGCGGTCGCTGAGCGGTACGGCCGAGGTGACCACCGCCACCGAGCGGTTGCGACGCTCGGCGGCCAGCCCGGAGAGGGCTTCGAGCCCTCCTTCAAGACTACGTCCACGCGGCTGGCGCACGAGGCGGACGACCAGTCGCTCGGTGGCGGGCTTGGCCCGTCCCCCCAGCAGCCGCCGCAGCAGCTCGGTCTTGGCCGCCTTCAGGGCGTCGTCGGTGATCTTGCCGCCGAGAGCCGCACGCAGCTCCGGGGAGGAGGCCACCGTCCGGGAGAACCGGAACAGTTCGTCCTCCACGTCGTCCAGCGTGCCGTCGCGCTCGGCCGCGGTGAGGTCGGCGACGTCGGCGAGCTGCTCGACCGCGTCCGCCAGGTCGCGCGAGCGCGACCAGCGGGAGCGGACCATGCCGGAGACCAGATCGACGGCCTCGCCGCCGACCTGGCCGCCCAGCAGGCGTCCGACCAGCTCGGCCTTGGCCTCGCCGGGCTGCGCCGGGTCGGTCAGGACCCGGCGCAGCGACACCTCGCGGTCGAGCAGCGCGGTGACCGCGGCCAGTTCCTCGGCGAGCCGGGCCGCGTCGGCGGACGTGGAGTCCGTCAGCGCGTCCAGTCGCTCGCGGGCGGCGGCCAGTGCCTCGCGACTCGCTCCGTTCATCGGGCGGCTCCAGAGGACTCGGCGGAGGCCGCCTTCCCCTCGAGCTCGTCGAGGAAGCGGTCGATCGTGCGGCTCTGCCGGGCGACGTCCTCCAGGGACTCGCCGACCAGCTTGCCGGCCAGGTCGGTGGCGAGCTTGCCCACGTCCTGGCGCAGCGACTGCGCGGCCTGCCGACGGTCGGCCTCGATCTGGGCGTGGCCCGCGGCGATGATCTCCTCACGCTGCCGCTGGCCTTCCTCGCGCATCTCGGCGATGAGCGCGGCGCCCTGCTCCTGCGCCTCCTGCCGCAGGCGCGCGGCCTCGTGACGAGCCTCGGCGAGCTGGACTCGGTACTCCTCGAGCGTCTGCTGCGCCTCGGCCTGAGCAGCTTCGGCCTTCTCGATGCCTCCCTCGATCGCCTCGCGGCGCTCGTCCAGGGCCTTGTTGATGGCCGGGAGGAGCTTCTTGGCGAACACGAAGAAGACGATGCCGAAGGCGATCAGGCCGATGACGACCTCGGGCCAGACCGGAAGCAGCGGGGACTGCGCTTCCGAAGCTGCCAGGTTCATCATGGTGGACCTTTCGTCGGTTCCGTTTGCGGCTTCGTCAGAGGATGAAGGGAACGACGAAGCCGATCAGCGCCAGGGCCTCGACGACGGCGAAGCCGAGCAGCATGTTCTGGCGGATGAGGCCGGCGGCCTCGGGCTGGCGGGCGATGGCCTGCACACCGTTACCGAAGATGATGCCGATGCCGATACCGGGGCCGATCGCGGCGAGGCCGTAGCCGATGGCGCCGACGTTGCCTTCGACAGCTGCGAGGGTCTCCAGAGCAGACATTCCTTGGGTTCCTTCTCTTGGTGGGCCGGTGGGTGGTTGGTCCACCGGACGTCTGGGGTTGGGCGGGTGGTGGCTGGTCGGGACCGCGGTGCTGGCCCGGTCAGTGCGCCTCTTCCAGGGCCTGGGAGAGGTAGGTGGCGGTCAGCACGGTGAAGACGTAGGCCTGCAGCGCCTGGATGAACAGCTCGAAGACCGTCAGCACCACCGTCATCGCGAACGAGGCGGTCGCGTAGAGGGTGCCGAGGAAGGTCCCGAGCATGTACCAGGTGGCGATCGTGAAGATCAGGATCAGGATGTGGCCGGCGAACATGTTCGCGAAGAGCCGGACCGTCAGCGTGAAGGGCCGCACGAAGACGCTGGAGATGAACTCCATCGGCGTGAGCACCACGTAGATCGGCTTCGGCAGTCCGCTGGGGACGCAGAGGTTGCGGATGCCGCCGATGAATCCGTTCGTCTTGAACGTCACCGTCATGTAGGTGACCCAGACCACGGCCGCGAGGCCGGCCGGGTAGGCGATGACCGAGCTGACCGGGAACTGGGCGATGGGGATGATCGCCCAGAGGTTCAGCATCCACACGAAGAAGAACAGCGACACCAGCAGCGGGATGAAGGCGTCGCCCTTCTTCCCCATCACCTCCCGGGCGATGCCCCGGCGCACGAACTCGTACAGCGCCTCGGCGACCATCTGCAGCTTGCCGGGGACCACCTTGGGCTTGGAGAAGGCCATCCAGAAGAAGGTGAGGATCGCGGCCGTGCCGATGATCGCGAGGAGCATCGGCTTGTTGAACTCGAACCCGCCGACCTCGAAGATCGGGTCGAAGATGAACGACCACACACTGGGGGCCTGGAAGCCACAGTCCTTGAACAGGTGGCAGTCAACCTCGAAGGCGAGCAACTGGTCACTACTCACCGCGAGCTCCTTCGGTCGGACGCATGGATACGGCTACCTCGGGGTGTCGGCATGGCGCTGGGCCACGGGGCGGCACTGGACTGGGGGTGGGCGGGAAGGGACCGGCCGGCTATGCGACAGGACGGCCCCGTGAAGAGGCGAGGAGCGTCCGGCGCTGTCCCGCACAGCGCCTTCGCCAAGGCTCGCGGCCCTCTCGGCGTCGGACGATAGCAGCCCGGCGGGTGCGGCTTACCACCGCCCCTGCCCCGAGCCTTCGCTCTGTTCGCGATCACGCGCGGGATTCCGCGGTGGGGGAGCCCGGGGAGGCCTTGCCGGTCCCGGAGGGCTCCACGTACGGGGTCTTGAGCCGGGTCTGTGTCCACGCCTGGGCGGCGAGCCACACCAGGAGACAGGCCAGCACCGTGAAACCGAACACGCGGCCGTCCATGAAGGTGGCGTCCCGCAGGAGCCTCATCACCACGAACATGGCGATCACCTGGGTCGTGTAGACCAGGAATCCCGCACCGAGGAGGAGTTCGGGCCACTGCCGTCCGATCCGGCCGAGCACATGGAGGCCCACGCTGAAGAACGCGAGGACCACCGCGGTGCCCAGGCCTGCTCCCAGGGCGCCCTCGCCTCCCGAGACGACCGCGCCGACGATCACGCCGACCAGGCCGGCACCGGCTGAGGGAATCGCGGCGCCACGAAGGATCCGGGCGTCGTTCGACTGCATAAACGCTGCTCCAGCAGGGTGGTCTACGGGGGGCGGTGCGTGACCTTCGAAAGCTGTGGTCGTCCGGCGGAACGGACTCGCTGATCGGGGGCACTGGAGGCCACCGGCCTTCTCACCGGACTCGTGAACGGTATCACAAACTATTTGATGAGGTCTTTACCTAGTTCGTGTGCGGACTGTCACACGAGCGGGTCAGCCGGCGGTACTCCGCGGTGACGAACGGCGGCGGGACTGCTAGGAGCGGTTGTCCACCCTGGGACGGCCGCCGCGCACCGCACGATCGTACTCGCCGAGCGCCGTCGCCCCCGCGGGACGCCGCCCGGCCCCCGGGCCGGTCCGCGCGGCCCCCTCGTCCACGCCGTCCGCCTCCGCCGGGGGCCGCCGCGCCGTTTCCTCCCCGGGCCGCTCGGCCGGACCGCGCCGGGCGCGGTAGCGCGGCGGCACGAGCCGCTGCGCCCAGCCCGGCACCCTCGGGGTGAACCTCGGCAACAGCAGGATCACCAGCCCCACCGCGCTCAGCAGCACGATCGCGAGCACGATGACCAGGCTGGAGGAGCGCACCGAGAAGGCCACCGCGCCGAAGGCGATCAGCGCCGACCAGAAGTACATGATCAGCACCGCGCGGCTGTGGGAGTGGCCGATCTCCAGCAGCCGGTGGTGCAGATGGCCGCGGTCGGCGGCGAACGGCGACTGGCCCCGCCAGGTGCGCCGCACCACCGCCAGCACCAGGTCGGCGATGGGCACCGCGATGATCGTCAGCGGCAGCAGAACCGGCATGTAGACCGGCACCATCGTCTGGACCGTGGTCTTGACCGAGCCGGTGGTGTCGGTGATGACGTCCGGGTCGACCTGGCCGGTGATGGAGACCGCCCCGGCGGCCAGCACCAGGCCGATGAGCATCGACCCGGAGTCGCCCATGAAGATCCGCGCGGGGTGCATGTTGTGCGGCAGGAAGCCCAGGCACATGCCCATCAGGACGGCGGCGAAGAGCGTCGCGGGGGCGGCGGCCTCGATGCCGTAGCCGTACCAGATCCGGTAGGCGTACATGAAGAACGCCGCGGCCGCGATGCCGACCATGCCCGAGGCCAGGCCGTCCAGACCGTCGACGAAGTTGACCGCGTTGATGGTGACGACGACCACCGCCACCGTCAGCAGCGTGCCCTGCAGCGGGGTCAGCGCGACGTTGCCCACGCCCGGCACCGGCAGCCACAGGATCGTCAGGCCCTGCCAGACCATCACGCCCGCGGCGATCATCTGGCCGCCGAGCTTGATCAGCGCGTCCACGCCCCACTTGTCGTCCAGGACCCCCAGCAGCCAGATCAGGCCGGCGCCGGCCAGCAGGGCGCGGGGCTCGTCGGAGAGCCGGAAGACGTCGCCTACGTTGGTGAGCTGGGAGGCCGCCAGCAGACCCGCGCACAGCCCGCCGAACATGGCGATGCCGCCGAGCCGGGGCGTCGGTTCGCGGTGCACGTCGCGGGCCCGGATCTCGGGCATCGCGCCCGCCACGATCGCGAACTTCCTCACCGGGCCGGTGAGGAGGTAGGTGACCGCGGCCGTGACGCACAGCGTCAGCAGGTATTCACGCACGGATTCCCCAGAATTCTCGCGGGCTCCCCGGGCTCACGCCCGGGACACCACACCTTAGACAACGGCCCGGTGCGGACGGTTGCGCGCCCGGCACGGTCTCACGTCCGCGCCGGGACACCCGTCAGGGCCGTGACCACCGGATCCAGCGCCGCGTTGATCTCCTCGCCGACACTGCGGAAGTAGGTGATGGGGGCGCCGTAGGGATCGTAGACCTCGTCGGCCTCCGCACTGGGCGCCAGCAGCCAGCCGCGCAGCGCCGCGGCGGCCCGCACCAGGGCCCGGGCGCGCCCGACCACCCCGCCGTCGGCGTCCGGGCCGGGCAGGGTGGCCGGGTCGATGGCCCGCACCAGACGGGTGAACTCCTTGAGCGTGAAGGTCCGCAGCCCCGCCGAGTGCCCCATGGAGATCACCTGCGCCCGGTGGTCGCGGGTGGCGGTCAGCACCAGATCGGCTCTGATGACGTGCTCGTCCAGCAGTTCGCGGCCGAGGAAGCCGGACGGGTCCGCGCCGTACTCCAGCAGGACCTCCGCCGCGTGCTCCTCCATCGGCGCGCCCTCGTGCCCCCATGTCCCCGCGCTCTCCACCACCAGCCCGCCGGCCCGCTCGTCGCCGAGTCTGGCCACCAGGGCATGCCTGGTCAGCCGCTCGGTGATGGGTGAGCGGCAGACGTTTCCGGTGGAGACGTGGAGGATGCGGAAGACCGGTATGCCATGCTCCTCGGACGCCCCGGCGGGCGGGGTCAACTGGCGGCCTCGAGGCCGGGTACGACCTTGCGCAGCTCCTCCGCGCTGATCGCGCCCGCACGCAGCAGCCTGGGCACCGGGGCCGTGACGTCGACGATCGAGGAGGGCACGGAGTCGGGGGTGGGGCCGCCGTCGAGGTAGACGGCGACGGAGTCGCCCAGCATCTCCTGGGCGGCGTCGCAGGTCTGCGGGGCGGGGTGGCCGGTGAGGTTGGCCGACGACACCGCCATCGGGCCGGTCTCGGTCAGCAGCTCGATCGCCACCGGGTGCAGCGGCATGCGGACGGCGACCGTGCCGCCGGTCTCGCCCAGGTCCCAGGTCAGCGACGGCTGGTGGCGGGCGACGAGGGTGAGCGCGCCGGGCCAGAAGGCGTCCACCAGCTCCCACGCCTGCTCGGAGAAGTCGGTGACCAGGCCGTGCAGGGTGTTCGGGGAGCCGATCAGGACGGGCGAGGGCATGCCGCGCCCGCGCCCCTTGGCCTCCAGCAGGTCGCCGACGGCCTCCGGGGTGAAGGCGTCGGCGCCGATGCCGTAGACCGTGTCCGTGGGCAGCACGACGAGTTCGCCTCGGCGGACCGCCGAGGCGGCCTCGCGCAGGCCGGTCGCGCGGTCGGTCGCGTCGGAGCAGTCGTAACGCCGTGCCATTTACGGCACCTCCCTGCGGGCTGTGGCAAAACGGGGCCGGTTGTTGAGGTCGGGGTGGTCCGCGGCATCCGCCCAGCCGCGGTCCTCGGTGAAGATCCAGGGGACCTGGCCGCCCTGGGTGTCGGCGTGCTCGATGACGACCAGGCCGCCGGGGCGCAGCAGGCGGTGCGCGGTGCGTTCGATGCCGCGGATGACGTCCAGTCCGTCCTCGCCGGAGAACAACGCCATCTGCGGGTCGTGGTCACGTGCCTCGGGGGCGACGTACTCCCATTCGGTGAGCGGGATGTAGGGCGGGTTGGAGATGACGAGGTCGACCTGGCCGTCCAGCTCGGGCAGGGCGGTCGTCGCGTCGCCGTGGTGCAGGGTGACGCGGGAGCCCTCGGTGTTCCTGCGGGCCCACTCCAGCGCCCCCTCGTCCAGCTCCACGGCGTGCACGCGCGAGCGCGGCACCTCCTGGGCGAGCGCGAGCGCGATGGCTCCGGAGCCGGTGCACAGGTCGACGATCAAAGGCTCGGCGACGTCCATGGCGCGCACCGCGTCTATCGCCCAGCCGACCACGGACTCGGTCTCGGGGCGCGGCACGAACACCCCCGGGCCCACCCGGAGTTCCAGGTAGCGGAAGAAGGCCCGCCCCGTGATGTGCTGGAGCGGTTCGCGGGCCTCGCGGCGGGCGACGGCCTCCCAGTAGCGGGCGTCGAAGTCGGCGTCGGCGACGCGGTGCAGCTCCCCCCGCTTTACGCCGTGCACGTACGCCGCCAGCTCCTCCGCGTCGAAGCGCGGGGAGGGCACTCCGGCGTCGGCGAGCCGCTGGGTGGCCTGGGCCACCTCGGCGAGCAGTACGTTCACGTTCCTCGTCCTCCACCCGTCCCCGCGTGCCCCGCCCCGGGGCGCCGCACGGTTACTGAGCCGCGGCCAGCTTGGCCGCGGAGTCGGCGTCCACGCACGCCTGGACCACCGCGTCCAGGTCGCCGTCCAGCACCTGGTCCAGGTTGTACGCCTTGAAGCCCACCCGGTGGTCCGAGATCCGGTTCTCCGGGAAGTTGTAGGTGCGCACCCGCTCCGACCGGTCCACCGTACGCACCTGGCTGCGGCGCGCGTCGGAGGCCTCCCTCTCCGCCTCCTCCTGGGCCGCCGCCAGCAGGCGGGCGCGCAGGATGCGCAGCGCCTGCTCCTTGTTCTGCAGCTGGCTCTTCTCGTTCTGGCAGGAGACGACGATGCCGGTGGGCCCGTGGGTGATGCGGACGGCCGAGTCGGTGGTGTTCACGGACTGGCCGCCGGGGCCGGAGGAGCGGTAGACGTCGATGCGCAGGTCGTTCGGATTGATCTCGACGTCGACGTCCTCGGCCTCGGGCAGGACGAGGACGCCTGCGGCGGAGGTGTGGATGCGGCCCTGGGACTCGGTGGCGGGCACCCGCTGGACGCGGTGGACGCCGCCCTCGTACTTCAGCCGGGCCCACACGCCCTGGCCGGGCTCGGCGGGATTCCCGCCGGAGGACTGGCGGGCCTTCACCGCGACCTGGACGTCCTTGTAGCCGCCGAGGTCGGACTCGTTGGCCTCGATGACCTCGGTCTTCCAGCCCTGCCGCTCGGCGTAGCGCAGGTACATGCGCAGCAGGTCGCCGGCGAACAGCGCGGACTCCTCGCCGCCCTCGCCCGCCTTGATCTCCAGGATGACGTCCTTGTCGTCGCTGGGGTCGCGCGGGACGAGCAGCAGCCGCAGCCGTTCGGTGAGCTCCTCGCGCCGGGCCTCCAGCTCCTTGACCTCGGCGGCGAACTCCGGGTCGTCGGCGGCCAGCTCGCGGGCGGTGGCGATGTCGTCACCGGTGCGCTTCCACTCGTGGTAGGCGCCCACGACCGGGGTCAGCTCGGCGTAGCGCTTGCCCAGTCTGCGGGCGTTGGCCTGGTCCGCGTGGACGGCGGGATCGGCGAGCCGCTTCTCGAGGTCGGCGTGCTCGCCGATCAGTTCCTCGACCGCCTCGAACATCGTTGAGTCCTTCGTGTGGGGAGAGGGCTGCCGGGACGGCAAAACGCCGGTCCGGCCCTCCCTGGGGGACGGCCGAGGACCGGCGTTCGGGGTCGCTACTTCTTGTTCCTCGACCCGGCGTTCTTGCCGAAGCGGGCCTCGAAGCGGGCCACACGGCCACCGGTGTCGAGGATCTTCTGCTTGCCCGTGTAGAACGGGTGGCACGCGGAGCACACGTCGGCACGGATGGCGCCCTCGGTGACGGTGCTACGGGTGGTGAAGGAGTTTCCGCAGGTGCAGCTGACCTGGGTCTCCACGTACTCCGGGTGGATGTCGCGCTTCAAGGTCTCTCCTAGGTATCGGGAGGGTTCCGGGTCGCACCGGCTCCTCGCGCCCGACGGTCGGGCGACGGGGATGGCTGCCTGCGCGTGAACCGGGACCGACGCACCAGTCTGCCACTACTGGCCGCACCTCCCAAAACCAGATGGCAGAGGATGCTATTCCCCGGCCTCCCCGGCCTCCCCGGCCTCCACGGCGTTCTCGGCCTCCGTGGCCTCCCGGGCCGCCGACCCCTTGGTGGCGGAGTCGGGGATCGGCCGGTCCGTCTTGAGCGCGTCCCAGACCCGCTCCGTCTGCACCCCGATCGGCACCACCCGGTTGGGGTCGGCGGATGAGTAGCGCACCGGCAGGGTGACCATCTCGATGTCGTCCGGGTCGACGCCCTTCACAACACCGGCCAGACCGGCCAGGTCGGAGACCGACGCCAGGGCCGCGTCGGTGGTGAGATGGGAGGTGACGGCGTCGAGGAGGTCGTAGGTCTTCTTGGGGTCGGAGAACACCCCGACGTCCCCCACCCGGTCGGCGAGGGCCTTGACGAAGGCCTGCTGGAGCTTTATGCGGCCCAGGTCGCTGCCGTTGCCCACGCCCTTGCGGGTGCGGACCAGGGCCAGGGCCTGCTCCCCGTCCAGGGTGTGGCGTCCCGGCTCCAGGTCCAGCCGGCTGTCCTCGTCCTCGATCGGTTCGGTGACGGTCATCTCCACCCCGCCCAGTTCGTCGACCACCTTCTCGAAGCCGTCGAAGTCGAGTTCCACGTAGTGGTCCATGCGGATTCCGGTCATCGACTCGACCGTCTTGACGGTGCAGGCCGGGCCGCCGATCTCGTACGCCCGGTTGAACATCGTGCGCCGGGCGGCGGGCGCCGTGCCGCCGTCGGTCTTCTCGCACTCGGGCCGCTCGACGAGGGTGTCGCGGGGGATGGAGACGACGGACGCCCGGTCGTGCTCCTTGTTGACGTGGACGATCATCGCGGTGTCGGAGCGGGCGGTGCCGTCGTCGCGGCCGTAGCGGGAGTTGTCCCCGGCGCGGGTGTCGGAACCGAGCAGGAGGATGTCCAGGGTGCCGTCGGGGACGTCGGCGGGCCGGTTCGGCCCCAGGACGGAGTCGATGTCGATGCCGGCGATGTTGCCGTCGATCCTGGAGTAGACGAGCCCGAGTCCGGCCCCGGCCAGCACGAGGACGCCGACCGCGGCCCACGCGGCCGCGTACAGCCCCCTGCGCCGCCGCGGGCGCGGGCTCCGGCGTTCCTGCCCGCCGCTCTCCCCGCCACCGGTGGTGGTGTCCTCGTCCGCCATGTCGTTCCTCGTCTGCCGTGCCTCTCCCCTGCCGTGCGGGACTGCCGCGGGGCCGTCCGGCGCCTGTCGGAGCCGTCGGACCGGGCCGGGCCGGACGGACAGCGGTCGGCGAGGGACCTCCCTCTCCACTTGCGACGGCGTACCCCTATCGGGCCTGATCACTCCGTGCCGCCCGCTCCGGCGGGCGGCACGGGCCCGGGCGGTGACGGGCCCGGGCGGTGACGGGCCCGTGGCACACGGCGAGGGCCGCCCCACCGTGTGCGGTGGGGCGGCCCTCGCCGTGCCTTGCCGTGCTGTGCCGTGCTGTGGTGCTGTCCGTGCGGGACGCCGGTCAGTCGCCGTTGCCGGGCGCCGGCGTCGTCTTCTGGATCTGCATCAGGAACTCGGCGTTCGACTTCGTCTGCTTCATCTTGTCCAGCAGCAGCTCGATGGCCTGCTGCTGGTCCAGCGCGTGCAGGACGCGCCGCAGCTTCCAGACGATGCCCAGCTCGTCGGAGCCCATCAGGATCTCCTCCTTGCGGGTGCCGGACGCGTCGACGTCCACCGCCGGGAAGATCCGCTTGTCGGCGAGCTTCCGGTCGAGCTTGAGCTCCATGTTGCCGGTGCCCTTGAACTCCTCGAAGATGACCTCGTCCATCCGCGAGCCGGTCTCGACCAGCGCGGCGGCCAGGATCGTCAGGGAGCCGCCGTCCTCGATGTTCCGCGCGGCGCCGAAGAACTTCTTCGGCGGGTAGAGCGCGGTGGAGTCGACACCGCCGGACAGGATGCGGCCCGACGCGGGAGCGGCCAGGTTGTACGCGCGGCCCAGGCGGGTGATGTTGTCCAGCAGCACCACCACGTCGTGGCCGAGCTCCACCAGCCGCTTGGCCCGCTCGATGGCCAGCTCGGCGATGGTGGTGTGGTCCTCGGCGGGGCGGTCGAAGGTGGAGGAGATGACCTCGCCCTTGACCGACCGCTGCATGTCGGTGACCTCCTCCGGCCGCTCGTCCACGAGCACGACCATCAGGTGGCACTCGGGGTTGTTGCGGGTGATGGAGTTGGCGATCGACTGCAGGACCGTGGTCTTGCCCGCCTTGGGCGGGGCCACGATCAGACCGCGCTGCCCCTTGCCGATGGGCGAGACCAGGTCGATGATCCGCGAGGTGAGGTGGTTCGGCTCGGTCTCCAGCCGCAGCCGCTCCTGCGGGTACAGCGGGGTGAGCTTGCCGAACTCGGGCCGGCCCTTGCCGCTCTCGGGCGACATGCCGTTCACCGAGTCCAGGCGCACCAGCGCGTTGAACTTCTCGCGCCGCTCGCCCTCGCGCGGCTGGCGGACCGCGCCGGTGACGTGGTCGCCCTTGCGCAGGCCGTTCTTGCGGACCTGGGCCAGGGAGACGTACACGTCGTTCGGGCCGGGCAGGTAGCCGGAGGTGCGCACGAACGCGTAGTTGTCGAGGATGTCCAGGATTCCGGCGACCGGGATCAGGACGTCGTCCTCGGAGATCTGCGGCTCGGCGGCGAAGTCGTCGCGGCCCCGGCGGCCCCGGCGGTCGCGGTAGCGGCCCCGGCGTCCGCGGCGGCCGCCCTCGAAGTCGTCGTCGCGGTTGTCGCGGTCGCCGCGGTTGTCACGGTCGCCGCGGCCCTGGCGGTTGCCGCCGTCCTGGCCCTGCTGACCGCCGTCCTTGCCGCGTCGGTCGCGCTGGCGGCCCTTGCCCTGGCGGTCGCCGCCCTTGTCCTGGCGGTCGCCGCCCTTGTCCTGCTGCTTTTCCTGCTTGTCCTGCCTGCCGCCGTCGCCCCGGCCCTCGGCGGGCCTGTCCTCGGCGGTCTCGGCGGTGGCCTGGGCCTCGGTGCCCCTGCCCTCGCCGCCCTTGCCGCCGCGGCGGCGGCGCTCGCCGGCGGGTTCGTCGCTGACGGGCTGGCCGGGGATGTCGATCTGCTGCTGAGCGGCCTCGCCGGCGGCGCCCTCGGCGCTCTCGCCCGTACGCGCCTTGGAGGTCGCGCGGCGGCGCGGCTTGCTCTCGGCGGGGGCAGCGGGGGCCTCGGCGGCTGCGGCGGCGGAGCCCGAGCCGTTCTCGGCCTGCTTGGCCCGGATCGTCTCGATCAGCTGGCTCTTGCGCATCCGCGCCGTGCCCTTGATACCGAGGCCGGAGGCTACTTGCTGCAGTTCGGCGAGAACCATGCCCTCGAGGCCCGTGCCGGAGCGGCGACGCCTGGGGGCGGTACCGGATGCGGGCGCGGCAGGGGCGTCCGTGGCGGGCGCGGCGGCTTCGGCGGCGTCCACGCCCATCAGATCGGTGGTATCGCTCACGAAGGGTCCTTCCCTGGAGCGGGCGTCGGCCTGTCTGGCTCGGCGACCGGTTGTGCTGTCCGGCGGCGGTCTTCGTCTCGACCGGGCCGGGGCGGTGGTTCCGCCCGGATGTACGGCGGAGGAATCAGGACATGGTCAATACATGGTGTGGCGTGAGGGGATGACGTGCGTCAATCACGCCGTTCCGGAGCGAGCTCGGCACTGCTCGGCAGGCTGCTCAGGCAGTTCTGGAGGCTCCCGGAAGAAGGAGTGGCCCCGTATGGGACTGTACCCATGGGATCACGGAGAGCACCGCACCGCCCTCGGGTCGTCCCAGGAGGCTGCGAGTGCAGACTTGAGGTTAACACTACCGGACCCAACAAACATTCCCCCTCTCCAAGGCCCGCATTCGTGTCACCGGCCCGTGCCGGCCAGCGGCAGCACACCGGCTCCCGCCGTGTCGAGGGACAGCCGGTTGGCCGCCCATCCATCGCCCGCCAGACGCGCGACCTTGTCGGCCGTGGCGTCCCGCGCCAGCGCCAGGACCGTGGGCCCGGCGCCGGAGATGACGGCCGGCACCCCGTCGGCGCGCAGCCGGTGCACCAGTTCCACGCTCTCCTCCATCGCGGGGGCCCGGTACTCCTGATGGAGCCGGTCCTCGGTGGCGGGCAGCAGGAGTTCGGGGCGGCGGGTCAGCGCCTCGACGAGCAGGGCGGCGCGGCCCGCGTTGGCGGCGGCGTCCACATGGGGGACGGTACGGGGCAGCAGTCCGCGGGCGGTCTCGGTGAGCACCGGCCGGTCGGGGACGAAGACCACCGGGACGACGGCGGGGTCCGGGTCCATCCTGATCGCCCGGGCGGCGCCGCCGTCGGTCCAGGCGAGGGTGAAGCCGCCGAGCAGGCAGGCCGCCACGTTGTCGGGGTGCCCCTCTATCTCCGTGGCCAGCTCCAGCAGGGCGGTGTCGTCGAGTTTCTCGGCGCCGCCGGTGGTCACCGCGCGGGCGGCGATGATGCCCGCGCAGATGGCCGCGGAGGAGGAGCCCAGGCCGCGGCCGTGCGGGATGCGGTTGGCGCAGACGACCTCCAGGCCGCGCGGCTGGCCGCCCAGCAGGTCGAAGGCCGTGCGCAGGGAGCGTACGAGCAGGTGGCTCTCGTCGCGGGGCAGGGTGTCGGCGCCCTCGCCGGCGATGTCGATGTGCAGTCCGGAGTCGGCGACGCGGACCACGACGTCGTCGTACAGGCCGAGGGCCAGACCGAGGGCGTCGAAGCCGGGGCCGAGGTTTGCGCTGGTGGCGGGGGTGCGCACCCGGACGGCGGCGGCGCGGAACGCGGGACCGGCCATCGCTCGTTGACTCTCCTTGATGTGACTGTCCTGTGGGACTGCGGGGACTGTGCTGCTCGGATGCTCGGTCGGATGTGCGGGCGGACGCCGGTCCGGCGCGGGTCGCGGACGCGCGGCGCGACGCCTTCGAAAACCGCGGCTGGGGGCCGGACCGGTCCACTGACCTCTGGCACATGCCGTATGACAGGTCGGGACTTCACTCCCACCCTATCGAAGGACGGTTCGGTGGCGGTACAGGGCGTACGGGAGGCGCACGATGCGTGTCGCGCGCCGTCGATGCGCCCCCGCGCCGGGTGCGGCCCCGGCGGGCGCGCACCCGGCGCGGGGGGTCACAGGCCCGGCGCCCTCACACCAGGCCGAGGCGCTCCGCCGCGGCGTCCGCGTCGACGGGGACGACGGTCGGCTGCGGAGCGCCCTGCACGGCCCAGTCCGGGTCCTTCAGGCCGTTGCCCGTGACGGTGCAGACGATCCGCTGGCCGGGGTCGACCTTCCCCTGCTCGGCCGCCTTGAGCAGGCCGGCGACCGAGGCGGCCGAGGCCGGCTCGACGAAGACGCCCTCCTGCGCGGCCAGCAGCCGGTAGGCGGCCAGGATCTGACGGTCGGTCACCTCGTCGATGAGCCCGCCGGACTCGTCGCGGGCCGCCTCCGCGTACTCCCAGGAGGCCGGGTTGCCGATGCGGATGGCGGTGGCGATGGTGCGCGGGTCCTTGACGGGCTCGCCCCGCACGATGGGCGCCGAGCCGGAGGCCTGGAAGCCCCACATCCGCGGTGTGCGCGAGGCGTGGACCCCGCCGTCGGGGCCGGGCGCGGCGTACTCCCGGTAGCCCCTCCAGTAGGCGGTGATGTTGCCCGCGTTGCCGACCGGCAGGACGTGGATGTCGGGGGCGTCGCCGAGCATGTCGACGACCTCGAACGCGGCGGTCTTCTGGCCCTCGATCCGCACCGGGTTGACCGAGTTGACCAGCGACACCGGGTAGTTGTCGGACAGTCCGCGCGCCAGGGTGAGGCAGTCGTCGAAGTTGCCGTCGACCTGGAGGATGCTGGCGCCGTGCACCAGCGCCTGGCCCATCTTGCCCATCGCGATCTTGCCCTGCGGCACCAGCACCGCGCAGACCATCCCCGCGCGCACCGCGTAGGCGGCGGCCGATGCGGAGGTGTTGCCGGTGGAGGCGCAGATGACGGCCTTCGCGCCCTCCTCCTTGGCACGGCTGATGGCCATCGTCATCCCGCGGTCCTTGAAGGACCCGGTGGGATTGGCGCCCTCGACCTTGAGATGGACCTCGCAGCCGGTGCGCTCGGAGAGCACCTGTGCGGGCACGAGCGGAGTGCCGCCCTCGCGCAGGGTGACGACGGGGGTGTCTTCGGTGACCGGAAGCCGGTCGCGGTACTCCTCGATGATGCCCCGCCACTGGTGGGTGCCGGACATTCGAGGAGCGCTGGTGCTGCCAGGACTGGCGGTGGTGACGGTCATCTTCCTCATTCCCCTTCGACCCGCATGGTGCTCGCGACGCCGCGTACGGTGTCCAGTCTGCGCAGCGCCTCGACGGTCGCCGACAGGGCCGCGTCCGAGGCGCGGTGGGTGACGACGACCAGCGACGCACCGTCGCCGGGGCCGTCGATGCCCTGCTGGCGCACGGTGTCGATGGAGACCCCGTGCTCGGCGAAGACGGTGGCGCACTGGGCGAGGACGCCCGGTTTGTCGGCGACGTCCAGGCTGATGTGGTAGCGGGTGACCACCTCGCCCATCGGGCTCACCGGGAGCTGGGCGTAGGCCGACTCCCCCGGCCCCCGGGCGCCGGCGAGCTTGTTGCGGCAGACGGCGACCAGATCGCCCAGCACCGCCGAGGCGGTGGGCGCGCCGCCCGCGCCGGGCCCGTAGAACATCAGCTGACCGGCGGCCTCCGCCTCGACGAAGACCGCGTTGTACGCCTCGCGGACGGAGGCGAGCGGGTGGGTCAGCGGGATCATCGCCGGGTGGACGCGGGCGGTGACCGAGCGCCCGTCGGCGGCGCGCTCGCAGATGGCCAGCAGCTTGACCGTGCAGCCCATGCGCCGCGCGGAGGCGATGTCGGCGGCGGTGACCTCGGTCAGCCCCTCGCGGTGCACGTCGTCCAGGCGGACGCGGGTGTGGAAGGCGATACCGGCCAGGATCGCGGCCTTGGCGGCGGCGTCGAAGCCCTCGACGTCGGCGGTCGGGTCGGCCTCGGCATACCCCAGGGCGGTGGCCTCGTCCAGCGCCTCGGAGTACCCGGCGCCGGTGGAGTCCATCCGGTCGAGGATGAAGTTGGTGGTGCCGTTGACGATGCCCAGGACGCGGTTGACCTTGTCGCCGGCCAGGGACTCGCGCAGCGGGCGCACCAGCGGGATCGCGGCCGCGGCGGCGGCCTCGTAGTAGAGGTCCGCCCCGTGTTTCTCGGCCGCCTCGTGGAGGGCCGGACCGTCCTCGGCCAGCAGTGCCTTGTTGGCCGTGACCACACCGGCGCCGTGTTCGAAGGCGGTGGTGATCAGGGTGCGGGCCGGCTCGATGCCGCCGATGACCTCGATCACCACGTCGATGTCGTCCCGGGCCGCCAGCGCGGCGGCGTCGGTGGTGACCAGCTCGGGCGCTATGCCCTCGCGGACCCTCCCGGGACGGCGGACGGCGACCCCGGCCAGCTCGACCGGGGCCCCGATCCGGGCGGCGAGATCCTCCGCGTGCGTCGTCATGATGCGTGCCACCTCTGAGCCGACGACCCCACAGCCCAGCAGCGCCACCTTCAGCGGACGCGTACGCATCATCAGACCTCGCTTCTCCACAGTCCTGAGGACTCAAGTCTCACGCACGGGTGGCGGGATCCCCCGCTCCATCCAGCATGCGAGACGTCATCCTCCGTTTTTGAGATGCCCCGGTGAGGGGCCGCCGCCCGGACGGCGTCCGGGCGGTGTCCGGACGCCGTCCGGGCCGGGCTCAGCCGACATCCAGGCCGAGCAGGTCCTCCTCCGTCTCGCGCCGCACGATCACCCGGGCCTCCCCGCCCGAGACCGCCACCACCGGCGGCCGCAGGGAGTGGTTGTAGTTGCTCGCCATGGACCGGCAGTACGCGCCGGTGGCCGGGACGGCGAGCAGGTCGCCGGGGGCCAGGTCGGCGGGGAGGAAGGCGTCGCGCACCACGATGTCGCCGCTCTCGCAGTGCTTGCCGACCACGCGCGAGAGCATCGGCGCGGCCCCGGAGGTGCGGGAGGCCAGCGCCACGGAGTACTCGGCGTCGTACAGCGCGGTGCGGATGTTGTCGGACATGCCGCCGTCCACACTGACGTAGGTGCGCAGCCCCGGAAGCTCCTTGACGGTGCCGACCTCGTAGAGGGTGAAGGTCGTCGGGCCGGCGATGGCCCGGCCCGGCTCGACCGACAGCCGCGGCGCGGCCAGCCCGGCGGCCCGGCACTCGTGGGCGACGATCTCGTGCAGCGACTTGGCGATCTCGTGGGGCTCGCGCGGGTCGTCCTCGGGGGTGTAGGCGATGCCCAGACCGCCGCCGAGGTCGATCTCGGGCAGCTCCACGCCGTGCTCGTCGCGGACCTCGGTCAGCAGCTGCACCACACGGCGCGCGGCGACCTCGAAACCGGCCATGTCGAAGATCTGCGAGCCGATGTGGGAGTGGATGCCCACCAGCTCCAGGCTGTCCAGCTTCAGCACCCGCCGCACCGCCTCGGCGGCCTGCCCGTCGGCGAGCGCGAGCCCGAACTTCTGGTCCTCGTGGGCGGTGGCGATGAACTCGTGGGTGTGCGCCTCCACGCCCACCGTCACCCGGATCTGCACCCGCTGGCGCCTGCCGAGCCGCTCGGCGATGTGCGCGACGCGGGCGATCTCCTGGAAGGAGTCCAGCACGATCCGGCCGACCCCGGCCTCCACGGCCCGCTCGATCTCGGCGGTGGACTTGTTGTTGCCGTGCAGCGCGATGCGCTCGGCGGGCATCCCGCCGGCCAGCGCGGTGGCCAGCTCGCCGCCGGAGCAGACGTCGAGGTTGAGGCCCTCCTCGGTCAGCCAGCGCACCACCGCGCGGCACAGGAAGGCCTTCCCCGCGTAGAACACGTCGGCCTCGTCGCCGAAGGCCTCGCGCCAGGCGCGGCAGCGGGCCCGGAAGTCGTCCTCGTCCAGGACGTAGGCGGGGGTGCCGAACTCCTCGGCCAGCGCGACGACGTCCAGCCCGCCGACGGTGGTCACCCCCCGCTCGTCGCGGGCGACGGTACGGGACCACACGCGCGGGTCGAGGGCATTGAGGTCGGCGGGCGGCGGGGTGTAGTGCCCCTCGGGCAGGACGTCGGCGTGGCGGGGCCCGGCGGGGTGTGCGGAACGGCTCATGGTCGCTTCGTGCTCTCCATCACAGATGTACGGGTGCGGTGACGCCCAGCCGGGACAGGCCGCCGGCCAGCACCGTCCCGGCGGCCTGGGCGAGGGCCAGCCGGGCGCGGTGGGCGGCCAGGGGTTTGTGCTCCCCGGCCGGCAGCACGGACGCGTGTATGCCGAGGAGGCCGTCGGCGACCGTCTCCAGACGGCGGGCGAGCCGGCCGGTGTCCCCCAGCGCGGCGACCCGCTCGTACTCGGCCAGCGCCCCCAGCAGCTCCGCCTCGCGCGGCGCGTCGTAGGCGTACCCGCCCGCCCCGGCCTCGGGCGCGAAGCCCAGGGCGCGTGCGCCGCGCAGCAGCGCGCGGGCGCGGGCGTGGGCGTACTGGACGAGGAAGAGGGGGTTGGACTCGCGCTGCTCCAGCAGCTTCGGGCCGGGCTCCACGCCGGTGGCGGCGGCCCACCCGCGGACATCGCGCGCGGGGTCGGTGCGCTCCGCGAGCGCGTACTCCCCCTCCCGCGCCGCCAGGGCCTCCACCAGCTCCGCCCGGGCCCCGCCCGCCACGGTGATGTTGAGGAACCCGGGCCCGGCGACCGCCACCTCGGCGATGCCGGCCTCGCGCGCCAGCCTCTCCCGCAGAACCTCGGCCACGCTCCGGGCGGGCCGTCCGGTGACGGCGGCCAGCCGCAGCGCGGCGTTGGTGGCGTAGTCCCCGCAGCCCGGCCGCGGTGGACGCCCCACGGTGATCCGCTCCGGCAGCCCGTCCAGCGCCTCCAGCGCGCCCGGGGACAGCTCGCCCAGCGCGCCGTCGCCGGCCACACGGCGCACGGTGCGCAGCACGGTGCGCGAGAGCTGGGCGGGAGTCACGCGTCAAGGGTATGGGAGGGAGGGTGGGGAGGCGCGAACGTGTTTCAAGGGGTGACACGCACCTCACACCGGCCCGTGCCCACCGCCCCGTACCGCGGGGCTCGTCCCGCTCACCAGGGCTGCCGTATCACCCCGGCTGCCCCACGGCGGGCTCCGTCCCGCACGCGCCGCCGCCGCACCCGCCGGCGGCCAGCCGCCGCACCGTCCGCACCAGCTCCACCGGCTCGAACGGCTTGGCCACGAACGCGTCCACCGCCGCCGCCCGCGCCCGCTCGCCGGCCAGCTCCGACCGCATGCAGGCGCTGACGATCGCCAGGGGGATGCCGCGCGTCCGCTCGCCGGCGCGCAGCCGCTCGGCGGTCCGCAGGCCGTCGAGCCGGGGCATGACCACATCGAGCGTGATCACGTCGGGCCGCACCCGCTCCACGATCTCCAGACACTCGGCACCGTCGGCCGCGGTCACGACCTCGAAGCCTTCGAGTTCGAGGTTGACCCTGATCAGCTGCCGGATGACCCTGCTGTCGTCCACCACAAGGATCCGGCCGGACATGCCAGGCACACCCCAGAGAGTAGGCCCGCACCTCCGCCTGCGTCCGGCTTTCGCCCTTTTCCGCCCGCCCGGCGCCGGCAAACCCTGTCCGATCCACCCCCGGGAAGCTGGTAGTGTTCTACCTGTCGCAGCGATCAACCGATCGCCGCCGACAGGCCCCCGTAGCTCAGGGGATAGAGCAACGGCCTCCGGAGCCGTGTGCGCAGGTTCGAATCCTGCCGGGGGTACCTCGCAGAAGGTACCGACAGACCTCGCCACCAGCCACGACGCTGGGTGCGGGGTCTTCGTATGTGCACTTGGACCTGCGATCCCAGGACGTCACCCGCCCCTCAGCCCCACGGGACGAAGCCGTCCGACCGGTCCAGATGGAATGGAGAGCCGGGGCGCTCCGGCTTCCAGCCGCGCGCGAGGGCGGTGCGGACGGCATACGCGACCTCCCCGGGCAGCACGGGGTCGGCGGGTACGCCGACCCAGTTGCCGGTGTGCGGCCGGCCGGTCGTGACGACGAGCACGGTGCCCGGCCGGCCGGCGTCCTCGACTGCGTAGGCGCAGGGAGACCAGCACATGCCCTGGCCGTACGTGGGTCTCCCGCGCAGGCGCCAGCGATAGGCCGTGCCGTCGACCACGATGCGCCGTGATCCTTTCCGCCTCAACGCCATGTTCCCCTCACAGCCGCGCTCTCGGGCAGGCTCGCGCCCTGCCGCAGGCCGAGGACAGCCAACGCAACCGTGCGGACGCGCCGGTACACCCGGAAAGTCGTGGGCAGAACCAGTGGCAGTCCAGCAGTCAGCTCATAACAGGCTGTCTCGTCACAGACAGCGAAAGTGTAGGGCCGTCCCTCCTTCAGAGCCGCCAGCGCGTCTTCCCCCGCGTACGAACTTCGGGCCCATTCCCGCATGCCCCCGCCAGGGTCGAGACCTCCTGGACCGATTACGTGCGCACATCCCGAGGGCAGCCAGGAAGCGTCGGGTTCGGGATCGAGCGCCCTGGCCACTCGTTCTGCCTGCCCGCGCATCCATCGGACCGCCAGACGCGGAGTGGAGGCCCAGTGACTTCCGAGCACGATCCGCGACGCCTGATCGAGCGGAGTCGCCGACAACTCGCACCGGATATACACACGGTTGCCGCCCTGCATCACAGCTCCCGGCCTTCCTTGTTCGCGATCTCACCGCGAACGCCCAGCGGCTCTGTCATGTCATCCACCACTTACGTCTGGGTTCCGTCGTTGTGTCGGCCGCGCGGGTCGCCGGCCGACGCGGCGCCATGTCCTCCAGCGCCGTGCGGGCACTCCATGGCGAGCCGCAGCAGTTCGGCCAGTCGTTCCGCCGTCTGCGGGGAGACACGGCCCAGTTCGATCAGTCCTTGTCCGAATGCGTTGAGGTCCGCTCGCAGATAGGGGAAGTCCTTGTACAGCCCTGCCGCGATCAACACGTCGCGCAGCGCCGCGACCGCGTCCCGGGCCGCGTACCACTCACGGCTGTCGATCGGCGACCAGCTCGCCTCGTCGTTCGGTTCCTCGCCGTCACCGTGCACGAGCCGTCTCCTGACCCGCGCCGTCCGCGTGCGTGTGCTCCTCGCCGTACCGGTCCGCCCGTGCGAGCAGTTCCGAGGCCGCGATGAACATGGCTGCCAGTGCCGCCAGCCGGGCCGGGCTGATGCCCGGCGGTCGCATGGGAGCGCGCAGCCAGGTGTAGCGGTCGCCGCTGAGCGGCATGGGGCCGGGAACGACGATGACCGAGCCGTCGTCCAGGTAGCGGTAGTCGGGAGGGCTCGGGGACTCCCCCGTCACCATCCGCGTGAAGCGGCTCCGGGAGTTCGGCGGCAGGAAGAAGCCCACCCGCTTCGCCGCCCAGTCGGCCGAGACCGGCCCGAGCGGCATCCCGCGCCGGTCGAGCTGGTCGAAGGTCTCCAGGCCGATCCGCTGGTCGAGTACCACCACGTCGAAGAGGCGACCGGCCGGCAGCGCGTACGGTCGGCGGGGATCGTCCAGCCACGCCGCACGGCATGCCCCCGGATCGTCAGCGGCGGCGGACAGCCACTGAACGCCCCGCCGCGTCATCATCTGCACCTGATACCACCTCGGTTGACCGATGCGGCGACCCCTCGGCCGCCGTGTGATCAGACTCGGTTCCGGGGCCTTGAGCTGGGGAGATGACGAGAGGCGACGAGGGGTGACGCGCATGGGGCGACCACGTCACCCCTCGTCATCCCCCAGTCGGCAGGCACCCCCGCTTTTCGGTTCCGTGTGACTTGTCGGATGCGTAGAGTCATGGTGAGTGGAGGCCGCGACGGCTGTTCGTGCAGGGAGTGGTGGCGGTGGCAACGGCCCAGTCGATAGGGGGTCTTCTACGCGGTGCCCGCAGGGACCGCGGGTGGGGTCAGTTGAGGCTTGTACGTGAGATGCGCCAGGCCGCCGCCCGCCAGGGCCAGACACTCCCGGCCGACTCCAGCGTGAAGCGTAGGATCGCCAGTTGGGAGAACGACCACAGCGTTCCGGACGAGTTCTACGGGCCGCTGCTGTGCGAAGCCCTCGGCAAGACCGGTGCCGAGCTCGGGCTGAACCACCTCACCGGCCACGACGCCCGGCTTCTGGAGACCAGGTATCCACCGGCTCCCGAGAGCGCGATCGACTCACTCGCCCAGTTGTGGCGTGCCGATCTCAACGAGTACGAGCCGCTGCTCCATGCCGCGCCGTCCGAGCCCGCGTGGAGCGAGGCGTCCCTCCGCTGGCTTGTGGCCCCGAAGCCTTCACCGCCGGCGGTCGAGGAGCGGAGCGGCGTCCGTGTAGGGCTCGCCGATGTGGCCGCCATCAAGACGACGAGCGAGATGTTCGCGCAGTTGGACGACCGCTTCGGCGGAGACCACGCCCGGCATACCCTGATCCAGTACCTCAGCCGAGACGTGGCGCCACTGCTCACCGGCCAGTACAAGGCATCCGTCGGACGCGCGCTGTTCTCCACCGTCGCGGAGGCCACGCTTCTGGCCGCGTGGATGTCCTACGACGCCTGTCATCACGGCCTCGCCCAGCGGTACTTCCTCCAGGCCCTCCGACTCGCGCAGGACGGCGACGACCGGCGACTCGCCGGAAGCATCCTGTCCGCGATGAGTCACCAGGCGACGTTCCTCGGCCACTACGCCCAGGCCGCCACGCTCGCCCGCGCGGCCCGTATGGGCATCTCCGGGGTGGCCACGCCGACGCTGCTGGCCCAGTTCCACGCCATGGAGGCCCGCGCCCTGGCCCGTACCGGCGACACGCGAGCGTGCGAGCAGGCCCTCACCGAGGCGACCCGGGCCCTGGAGAGCCGCAACAGCGGCGACGAACCGGAGTGGATCACCTACTTCGACGAGGCCGAACTCGCGGCGGAGGCCGCCCACTGCTTCCGCGACGTCGACCACGCGCGCCGAGCCGTCGCCCACGCCGAGAACGCCATGAGCGGCACGCACGTCCGCAGCGACTTCTTCGCGACCATGGTGCTCGCCGACGCCCACCTACGGGCCGGCGACCCGGAGGAGGCGTGCCGGGTGGCACTGGACGCCCTCGATCTCGGCGAACAGCTCAAGTCCGCCCGCTGCGTCAGCTACCTCGCCGAGTTCCGGCAGCGTCTGGCACGTATCGGCTCCACGGCCGTCGTCCGTGACTTCTACGAGCAGGCAGCGGATCACCGGCTGTGGGAGGCAGCCGACAGGCTTCCCACCACGTAGCCCCTGGCCCGAGCACGATGGACTGGGATGATCCACGCATGGTTTACCCCGCTACGGAGGATCTGTCCTCTGCCGAACGCGCCTTCATGATCAACGCTTCCGAGATCGACATCCTGCCCGGAGTGTGGGGAGATCTGCCCGAGCCTCTGGCCAGCGGCCCGGCTTCCGAACTCGTCCCCACCCTCCTGTCTCTTGTGGACAAGGGGTGGATCAACGTCTCGCGCGTCATCCCCTGGACAGCTCCCGACGGAACCGCCGGCTTCCAACCCGGCCCTCCGCTGCCACGCGTAAGCCTCCCCGGCCTCCTCGCAGACGAGCCGAATTGGGAGTACACCGCGGACTTCGAGTTCATGGGGGCGCTCACCCTGACCCTCACCGAAGAAGGCGATCGGATCCAGCGGTGATCCGATCCGGCAGCGTCGGAGGTCTGAGCGCGGCTCAGAACGGCTGCCAGTCCTTCCGGCTGCCATCCGTGCGCAGGGCGCGGACGCGGCGGGGGAACTCCTCGGCCGACCTGGGATCTGTGGTCACCCGGTGGCCGAGCCAGAGCGTCATCATCAGCTCGCGCAGGTCGGCGAGGACGGGATAGCCGGGCCAGTTCATGAGGTCGAAGC
The DNA here is from genome assembly GCF_002843305.1 of Streptomyces barkulensis. Lineage (GTDB taxonomy): Bacteria > Actinomycetota > Actinomycetes > Streptomycetales > Streptomycetaceae > Streptomyces > Streptomyces barkulensis. The sequence goes on along the minus strand of NZ_PGSG01000053.1, from coordinate 40,826 downwards.
CGTAATGGTGGACGAACGACTCGTACTCGGCTCGGGTGTGCCAGCCGAAGCGGTCGTAGTAGAGCGCGGTCAGGACGAGGTCCCACTCCCGGGGAGCGAGCGCGAGGCCGTCGAGGTCGATGAGGATGGCCCGGCCGTCGCGGTCGCGGAGCGCGTTCCCGACGTTCGCGTCGCCGTGGATCATGCCGAAGGGGAGGACGAAGTCCAGTCGGTCGTACTCCTTGAGCAGTCGTCCGGCCCGCTCCTCCAGGAAGGCCCGGTCGTCTTCCGCGACGCCGTCGAGGCCACGGAAGGAGTCCCGCACCTTGGCGGCCGGATCGAAGTACGGCAGCCCCAGCGTCTCCGGTTCCTCCAGCCAGTGCAGCCGGCGGAGCAGGTCGGCCAACTCGTCCAGGCGCGCGTACTCGGTGCGGTCCTGCGCGTTCACCCAGTACGTGACGACACGCCCGCCGATCACCGCAGGTTGCTCCACGCCGGGGACGACGCGGGCGGCCGGGAAGTCCTGCTCCTCCAGCCAGCGCGCCACCCGCACGGCCCGCTCCATCTCCTCCAGGCTGTCCCGGTCGCGCGCGATGCGGACGATGACCGGGGAGGCCGCCAGGCGGTACACCGCGTTGGAGCCGAGCCGCAGCAGCTCCGCACCGGACGCGTCCAGCCCGGCCGTACGGCATGCTTCGAGGAGGACGGCTCCCGCGGTCTCGGCCGTGAACTCCTCCGCGCCGCCCTGAGACTCGTCATCACCTCGGATCATGCGAACGACGCTACCGGCCGCCTCGCACACGTGACAGGCGGTCCGCGTAGTAATGGCGTAATGATCTTGGGTCCGACCGGCTCTCGCCCCCGCTCCCCCGCAGGTCAGCACCCGTGTGCCGGTTCGCCCGCTCGTGGCCTCCGGAGCCGTGTGCGCAGGTTCGAATCCTGCCGGGGGTACCTCGCAGTAGGTGCCGACAGACCCCGTCACCAGCCACGACGCTGGGTGCGGGGTCTTCGTACGTGTGCAGCCGGACGCCGCCGAAGGCAGCCCCATGACAGCGATCATGTAGTAATGCCGCAGTAACCGGAAGCCGCTTCCGCCCAGTTCGAGTCCCGGTTTCGGACCACGCGCGGACCAGTCCCCGGACATGCCGAGAGCCCCGGATCTCTCCGGGGCTCATAGGCTCAGCGGGCACGCCCCTCGCCGTCTCGTCCCGCTACCGGCTTCCCGGCAGCGCGAAGATCACGAACGAGTGCGTAGACGGCGATCAGAAAGACGAGGGCCCCGCCTACTGCCCACAGCGCGGACGTCCCTGCCTGGTGCTCACCTATGCCGATGAAGAGGAACATCGCGCCGCCGAGGACGCCGAAGGCTGAGATCAGCGTGCTGATGCGGTTGGTCACGCGTACATCTTCGACGACGGCGGCACGCCTGCACAGGAAGGTTCGATCCGCAGGACGGGTTTTGCAGTGCCTGGCACGAACCCGGGACGCTTCCCCGCCCGTCAGGTCGAGCACGACGACCTCAGCGAACTCGCCCAGGTCCGCTGTGACGGAAGGCGGCCCGCACCGCCGGGAGTTGGGTACGGGCCCTGCGTAGCCGGACGCGTCGGTAGCGGCTCGGGATGCGCGCCTCACCGAGTCGAGCGTCCTCGGACGGACGCCGGTCAGCCGATCGTGAACGAGCCCCGACAGCATGAATAACTCCAGTTATAATAGATGCACCTATTCATGCAGAGGTGCACTGTGGACAAGCCCGCCGAGATGTTCGACCGCGACTTCGAGTGGGCCGAACTGACCCGCTTCGCCACCCTGCCCGGCCCGCGCGCCACCCTGGGCGTGGTCTCCGGCCGGCGCCGCCAGGGCAAGACCTTCCTCCTGGACGCCGTCACACGGGCGAGCGGCGGCTTCATGTTCACCGCCACCGAGACCACCGAGGCCGACGCCCTGCGCCAGTTCGGAGAAGCGCTCGCCCGCTACCGCGGCCAGCCCACGCCGTTCCGCTTCGCCCACTGGGACGAGGCGGTGACCGAGCTCATGCGCATCGCCGACGGAGGTGGCCCCACCGCCGCGGTCATCGACGAGTTCCCCTTCCTCGCCAAGGCCTCCCCCGCCCTCCCCTCGATCATCCAGCGCGCCCTCGACCCCGCCGCCCAGCACACCAACACTCCCGTACGGCTCCTGCTGTGCGGTTCCGCCCTGTCCTTCATGGGCGGGCTCCTCGCCGGTGACGCCCCGCTGCGCGGCCGTGCCGGGCTGGAACTCATCGTCCCCACCCTGGACTTCCGCCTCGCCGCCGAGTTCTGGGAGATCACCGACCCGCGCACCGCGCTGCTCACCCACGCCATCGTCGGCGGCACCCCCGCCTACCGTCGTGAGTTCACCCAGGGCGATGCCCCCACTGGACCCGAGGACTTCGACGCGTGGGTCGCCCGCGCCGTCCTCAACCCCGCCCGTCCTCTCTTCCGCGAGGCCCGCTATCTGCTCGCGGAGGAGCCCGAACTCCACGACACCGCGCTCTACCACTCCGTCCTGGCCGCCATCGCCGCCGGGAACACCTCACGCGGCGGCATCGCCGACTACCTCGGCCGCAAGTCCACCGACCTGGCCCACCCACTCAGCGTTCTCCATGACGTAGGCATGATCACCCACGAGGCCGACGCCTTCCGCCGCAATCGCTCCGCCTACCGCATCGCCGAACCCCTGATCGCCTTCTACCACGCGGTCATGCGCCCCGCCTGGGGCGACCTGGAGCGACCGGGACGCGCGCCCGCCGTCTGGCGCCGCGCCCAGTCCACCTTCCGCAGCAAGGTCGTCGGCCCGCACTTCGAGCAGGTCTGCCGCGAGTGGGCCCGCTGGCACGCGGCCCCCGCCACCCACGGCGGGCAGGTCACCCGGGTCGCCGCCGGGACCGTCAACGATCCCGCCGCGAAGACCGGCCACGAAGTCGACGTCGCGGTGCACGGCGAGACCGACAACGGCCGCGAGGCACTGCTCGCCATCGGCGAGGCCAAGTGGAACGACGTCATGGGCATGGGGCACCTCGAACGCCTCCGGCAGATCCGCGCCCTCCTCGTCGCGCGCGGCACCGCACACGACACGACCCGGCTGCAGTGCTACAGCGGCGCCGGCTTCACCGGCGAACTGCGCCGCCTCGCCGAGGACGACCCCACCGTCCAGCTGATCGATCCCGTCCGTCTGTACCACGGCGACTGATCCGATCACGGGCACGCGGTGGCACGGTCGCGCGGGGCCGTTCAACCCGGTTCGGCGGTGGGAAGGTTTCCGCTGGAATCGGCCCGGCGGGGCCGCGGCCTCGACGGGATGTGCCCATGTTGCATGTGCGCTTCGACAGCGGGGAGTTGGCCCGGTTGCGGGTGGCGCGGCGGACCGATCCGCTGTGGGAGGCCGTACTGAGCCTGCACCTGCTGCAGAACCGGCAGGCCGCGCTCGTCTTCGATCCCTGGCGCCAGGAGGTGCGCGCCGCGCTGGAGCGGCGCCGGATGGTCCCGTTGGTCCGGGAGCTGATGCGACTGTGCCCGCCGGCCCCGTACTTCCCCGACTTCCTCACCCCCGGCCGCGGTGAGGACGACCTGGACGCGGCCCTGGAGCGGGTGCTGGCCACGCCCCGGCGGCGGCTGGCCGAGGAGCTGGCGCGGGTGTACGTGCGCGGTCCGGTGCCGCGGAGCGTGCGGTGGGTGGCCGAGGGCGGGGCGGAGGCGCTGCGCTGGCTGGGCGAGGCCCTGCGCCGCTACCACGGCGTGGCGGTGGCCCCGTATCTGGCGGCCGTCCGGGCACAGGCCGCGGCCGACCGCGCCCGCCGGGGCGAGGCCGCCCTGGCGGGGGGCGCGGAGGCGCTGCTGGCGAGTTACGCCGCGCCCGAGGGGTGGGAGTACGGCGGGCGCGCGCTGCGGGCGCCTTATCCGCTGGAGCGTGAACTGCCTCTGCGAGGAAGGGCGTTGACGCTGATGCCCGGCTTCTTCTGCGTCCGCACCCCGCTGGTGCTGGCGGACGACTCGCTGCCGCCGGTCCTGGTGCATCCGCTCTCCCCCGCGCCCGGCTGGTTGCCCCGGCTGCGGCGGGACGAGGCGGCGCCGCCGGTGGCGCAGCTGATCGGCGGTACGCGCTCACGGGTGCTGGAGTTGCTGGAGGAGCCGGTGACGACCACCGGCCTGGCATCGCTCACGGGCCTGGCGCCGTCGACGGTGAGCCACCACGTGGCGGTGCTGCGGGACGCGGGGCTGGTGGCCTCCCGGCGGGACGGGACGCGGGTGCTGCACCGCCGCACCCCGCTGGGCACCGCCCTTCTGGACGGGCCCGTGCCCTGAGCCGGGCGCCCCCGGACGGGCGCCCGGACACGGGTCGCGCGGCCTACGGGCAGTCGGGGACGCCAGGGATCCTGTTGTCCGGGGTGGCGGCGTAGATGTTCGTCATGTAGCCGCCGTACTGGGGCAGGTAGGCCCACCAGTCGTTGGTGTAGGGCGGCACGGAGACCGTCTGGCCGCGCCTCTGGCAGCCGACCAGGACGTCGACGCCGGCCGGCAGGGTGGTCACCACGGAGGAGCCGGTGGTGGGCCCGGTGCGGACGCGGACGCCGGAGCCCCAGGTGCCGGCCCAGGTGCCCGCCGGGCGCCGGGCTCCGGGGACGTCGAGCGAGCCGGTCAGCTCGGTGAGCCGGGAGTAGGCGGTGCCGTACGGGGTGCCGTCGGGGTGGAGGGTGAGGACGGCCACGATGGCGCGGTCGTCGCCGCCGACCGTGCCCGTGGAGTGCAGGGCCTCGCTCACCAGGTCCAGTTCCCCGGCGGATGCGGCGGAGGCAGTGGGCGCGGCGGAGGCGATGGACGCGGCGGAGGCAGTGGACGCGGCGGAGGCAGTGGACGCGGACGCCGTGGCCGGGGTGTCGGCGGTGCAGCCGCCGGAGCCGAAGCCGGACCAGCCCTGCTTGACCGCCCAGGGCCGCTCGAAGGCGGAGGCGATGCCGGAGTACTGGTCGTAGCCGTCGCTCGCGCAGCGGGTGGCCTGCCGCAGGTTGCCCATGACGAAGTCGCGTACGGCCGCGGGTGCGGCGTCGAGGACGTGGCGGTAGATCCGTACGGTGTCCGCGGCGGTGGTGGCGGTGTAGCCCCAGTAGCCGGGGTGGGTGGACGGCGGCGGGGCGGTGCCGGTGAGGGCGAGCCGGGAGACCATCCGGTTCACGATCGCAGCGCCTCCCCGGGTGGACCAGTAATGGCTCGCGGCGAAGTCGTCGCTGCTGCGCAGCATGGCCGTCAGACGGACGCGGTCGGCGTCCGGGAGGGTGTCCGGGCCGCGGTCCCACAGCAGGTCCAGTGCGATGAGCAGTTTCATCACCGAGGCGGCGCGGAAGCGCGTGTCCGCGTTGATCCGCTCGGTGAAGGCGCCGGCGCCGCGGTCGAAGACGGCGACGCCCGCGGTGACCCCGGCCGGGATGCGGGCCTGCGGCCCCGGCCCGTTCCGGGCGGCCGACGCGGGGGCCGCCAGGCCCGTGCCGAGCATCCCCAGGGCGAGCAGGACGACGGTGAGCGGGGCCCGTACGCGGCGCGGGGTGGTGCGCCGCCGGGCCGCCCCGCACGGTGCGGACGGTGGTACGGGTGGGGACGTGGCCGGGAGGTGTGCGTACATCGTGTGCGGGCTCCTCGGGGCAGGGGTGGGGGAAGGGGAGGGATGGGAAGGAGCCGCGGTCGCGGCGGACGGGCGCGGTCATCGTGAGAGCCAGAGCTTGTCAGGTGCAAGACATTCCAGCTGGTTCGAAAGGCTCCCGCCGCCCGTTGTGAGCCGGCGCCGGTCCGGTTACGTTCCCACCGTCCCGCAGCCGGCGGCCGGCGCGTTCCGCGGGCTGCGCCCCCACCCTCACACCACGAGGAGCCACCGCATGTCTTCGCGATCCCTCACGCCCCCCGCCTCGCGGCGCCGGCCGCTCGGGCGGCTCCTGGCCGCGCTGGCCGGGATGCTGGCCGTACTGGCCGGAACACTCACCGCGGCTCCGGCCGCCGCGGCGGCGGAGGCCGGCACGCTGGCCGCCCCCAACTTCAAGGCCCCCTACGCCTGCGGCCAGAGATGGACCTACAGCCACCACTCCGCTGAGGTGCGCCGCGCGCTGGACTTCGTCCGCGCCGACGGCGGCTCCACCGCGGGCGCCCCCGTCCTGGCCTCGGCGGCGGGCACGGCCACCCGGCACTACCAGGCGGGCGGCGCGGGCAACTACGTCGTCATCGACCACGGCGGCGGCTGGAAGACGTACTACTTCCACCTGGCGTCCTTCTCCGTGGCGAGCGGCGCCTGGGTCGGGCAGGGGCAGCAGATCGGCACCACCGGCAGCACCGGCAACTCCTCCGGCGCCCACATCCACTACGAGCAGCTCTACAACGGCGTCGGGCAGAACATCCGCATCAACGGCTCGGCCCTGGCCTACCCCGGCGGCTACTACCAGTACTACCTCACCAGCGACAACGGCTGCGGCGGCGGGAGCAACTTCACCACCTGGGGTTCGGGCGTGCGCGTGCGCGCCGACGCCTACCTCTCCTCGGCCGTGGTGACCACCCTGGCCGGTCCCACCCGGGTCACGGTCGTCTGCCAGAAGCAGGGCGACACCGTCAACGCCGAGGGCTACACCAACAACTGGTGGAGCAAGCTCCGCGACCAGGGCGGCTTCATCTCCAACATCTACATCGACCACCCCTACGCCAAGCTGCCGGGCGTACCGAACTGCTGACGCGCGGCGCGACGGAACGCGACTTCGGGGCCCGGCCGTACGGTCGGGCCCCTTCGTTCCGTCCGGTCGGTCCATCGGGTTGGATGGGCGGAGCGCCGCCAGTGCATCGGCGGGCGGCCTTACGCGGAAGAGGGGCAGTCAGCACATGGGATTCACGCCGGGCCGCCGCATCACCCACTGCCCGTACTGCGGGACGCGCTACGCGGACGGCGCCGGGTGGCCCAGGGACTGCGCGGGCTGCGGCGAGACGAGCTGGGCCAACCCCCTGCCCGTCGCGGTCGCGCTCCAGCCCGTCGCCACCGCCCAGGGCGGCCGGGGGCTGGTGGTGGTGCGGCGGGACATCGAGCCCTTCCGCGGCGAGCTGGCTCTGCCCGGCGGTTACATGGAGCTGGGCGAAAGCTGGCGGCAGGCCGCGGTGCGTGAGCTGTGGGAGGAGACCGGGCTGGAGGCGGCGGCGCGGGAGGTGGCCCTCGTCGACGTCCACAACGGGGGCACCAGCCTCCTCGTCTTCGGTCTGCTGCCCGAGCGGGACGCCGCCTCCCTCCCCCCGTCGGCGCCCACGGCCGAGGCCACGGAGTGGATGGTGCTGGAGGAGCCGGCCGAGCTGGCCTTCCCGGCGCACACCGAGGTGATGCGCGGGTATCTGGCGGGGGAGGCCGCCGGCCCGGCCGTGTAGGGCGGCGCCGCTCAGGGCCCGGGGCGGCGGGCCGGTACCGGGGGCGATACAGGGGGCGATACAGGGGGCCGGGGCGGTGACGCGGGCCGTTTCGCGGTGGTTTCCGCCCGGATCTCACGGAACCTTGGAAGCCGTATCGCGAGAAGACGTTTACGAGCGCTTCATACGGCGATACCTTGAAGCAATGGGAGCGCTCCCAGCAACGCGGTTGGCGGATGACCCCCACGCCCCCTCCCGCCGACCCCGGCAACGGGAGCGCCCCGTGTATGGCCGCACACCAGCCGGCGGATCGCTGTCGGCCCGGCCCGCTCCGCGGGCGGGAGCCGGCAGCCGCCCGCCGACGCGGAAGACTCCGAAGGAGACCCCCCACCATGGCTGTTCAGCACACCGCCCGGCGCATGGCGCCGGCCCGCTCCCCCCGCTCCTTAGCCCTCCTCGGGGCTGCACTGTTCGGCCTCGTCATGGCCTCCGCGCCCACTCCGGCCACGGCGCACGGCGCGACCATGATGCCGGGCTCGCGCACCTACCTGTGCTACCAGGACCTGGTCAGGAGCGGACACCAGACGCCCGCCAACCCGGCCTGCGCGGCCGCGGTCCGGGAGGACGGGACCACCGGGCTGTACAACTGGTTCGCCGTGCTCGACTCCAACGGCGGCGGACGCACCACGGGCTACATCCCGGACGGCAAGCTGTGCAGCGGCGGCGACCGGGGACCGTTCGACTTCTCCTCGTACAACGCCGCCCGCGGCGACTGGCCGAAGACCCACCTCACCTCCGGCGCGAACGTCCGGATCAAGCACAGCAACTGGGCGCACCACCCGGGCCGCTTCGACGTCTACATCACCAAGCAGGGCTGGTCCCCGAACAAGGCCCTGGCCTGGGGCGACCTGGAGAAGATCAACACCGTGACCAACCCGCCGCAGTCGGGCAACGTCGGCTCCGAGACCGGTCACTACTACTGGGACGTCCGGCTGCCGCAGCGTTCCGGCCAGCACCTCATGTACATCCACTGGACCCGCTCCGACAGCCAGGAGAACTTCTACTCCTGCTCCGACGTCGTCTTCGACGGCGGCAACGGCAACGTGACGTGGTGACCGGCAGGCGCCCCGCACCGGGGACGCGCTGACCCCACCGGGCCCCGCCGGACTCCTCCGGCGGGGCTCTTCCGTGCCCGTCCGCGTCCCCCCGGGTCCGTCCATGCGTGTGCCCCGCCGGAGGCGTCCGGCGGGGCACACGCATGGACGGGCCCCGCGGATTCGGCCGGTCCGGCGACCCGCACCTCCGGACGGGCACTGACGCACCCGCCGCGGCGCGGCGAGGGCGTACGGGTGACGGGGCGGGCCGCTGACCTGCGAGAAAACACCTCTCCCTTCACTCGTGCGGGGCAATGGGACGGGAGGCGCCCCCGGGCGGCCACAAGGGCTCTGAGCTGGGACTTAGCCGATTCGGCTACCGGCCGTGATGGATTGCGTGCGCATATGTGCCGATTTAACGTGAATTGCGCGTGGTAGTGATCGGCTCATCACGGGCCGTGACGCAGTCCATGTGTCCTTTCCCCGGGCCCGGTCCCGCACCGGGCCCTCCCCTCCCAGGAGGTTTCTCCACGATGGTCAAGTCGAAGCTCAGCAAGCTCGCCCTGGTCGCCGCCGGTGGCGCCGTCGCACTCGCCACCGCCGCCGGGCCGGCCTTCGCCGAGCCGCCCGCCCCCTCCGCCGACCTCGGCCGGCAGAGCGTCGAGGCCCCGCGCGCCGGTGCCGAGACGCGCAACCCGGAGATGGCGCCGGAGTCGATGGACGTCAGGCACCACCACACCTACAAGGGCCGGGTCATCGCCCGCACCGGCCTGAACGTCCGCAGCAAGCCCACCACCCACAGCCGGGTTCTGGCGACCCTGCCCCACGGCAAGATCGTCCACATCGAGTGCAAGGTCAACAGCCAGAACATCGACGGCAACCCGCGCTGGTACAAGCTGGACCGCAAGTACCACCACCACAACGGCTGGGTCTCCGCCCGCTACGTGCAGAACATCGGTCCGGCCCCGAAGTACTGCCACCGCTGACGGCCGCGGCCGGCCCTCCGAGCGCCCGTCCCCGTCGCCCATCCGGCGGCGGGGGCGGGCGCCGCCGTGCGCGGGCCGTCCGAGGGGCGAAAACCCCCGCACCGCCGGCGCATCCACCGCTAGCGTGCGGTCCATGACGACCAACGCCGCGCACCACCTCGCCCAGGTCAACATCGCACGGCTCAAGGCTCCACTGGACTCCCCCCTGCTGCGGGACTTCACCGAGGCCCTCGACCCGGTCAACGCCACCGCCGACGGAGCCGACGGCTTCCTGTGGCGGCTGCAGAGCGATTCGGGCAACGCGACGGACGTGCCCGTGCTCGGGGACGAGTGGCTGATCATCAACATGTCGGTGTGGCGGGACCTCCCCTCGCTCACGGCGTTCATGTACACCGGCCGCCACCGGGAGCTGCTCAAGCGGCGCCACGAGTGGTTCGAGCGGATCGGCGAGGCGATGGCCGCCCTGTGGTGGGTGGCGGACGGGCACCGGCCCACCGTGGCGGAGGCCGAGGAGCGCCTGCTGCACCTGCGGGAGCACGGGCCGACGCCGTACGCGTTCGACCTGCGCACGACCTTCGATCCGCACGGCCGGAGGAACTGATCCACGGCCGGCCGGACGCGCTCGCGCGTCCGGCCGGCCGTGCGCGGGGGATTGACGGGCTTGCTGACGAGCGGTCTCATAAGAGGCGACTCAGGTGTGACCGTCAGTAACCCGACAGTGAGGTGGCCGTGCGATGACGACCGCGACCGATGCCGGACGGCTCCGGGACGCCCTCGGGCTGCTCAAGGACCGCGAACAGGTGGCCGAGCGCCTGCTCGAGTCGTCGGCCAAGCACTCCTTCGACCCCGACAAGGAGCTGGACTGGGACGCGCCCTTCGAGGAGGGCAAGTGGTTCTGGCCGCCGGAGCTGGTCTCCCTCTACGGCACCCCGCTGTGGAGGCGGATGTCCGAGGAGCAGCAAATGGACCTCGCCCGCCGCGAGGCCGCCTCGCTCGCCTCGCTCGGCGTCTGGTTCGAGATCATCCTCATCCAGCTGCTGGTGCGGCACATCTACGACAAGCCCATGGACAGCTCGCACGTGCGCTACGCCCTCACCGAGATCGAGGACGAGTGCCGGCACTCCAAGATGTTCACCCGCTTCATCTCCCGGGCGGGCGTGCGGCCGTACCCGGTCTCTCGGTTCCACCACAACCTGGCCCGGGTCCTCAAGACCGTCTCCACCACGCCCGGTTCGTTCACCGCGACCCTGCTGGGCGAGGAGGTCCTGGACTGGATGCAGCGGCTGACGTTCCCCGACGAGCGCGTCCAGCCGCTGGTGCGCGGCATCACCCGCATCCACGTCGTCGAGGAGGCCCGGCACGTGCGCTACGCGCGCGAGGAGCTGCGCCGCCAGATGGTGAGCTGTCCGCGCTGGGAGGCGGAGCTGACCCGGATCAGCTCCGGCCAGGCGGCCCGGGTGATGTCCATATCCTTCGTCAACCCACAGGTGTACACGGACGTCGGACTCGACCGCCGCGAGGCGGTCGCCCAGGTGAGGGCCAGCGGCCACCGCCGCGAGGTGATGCAGACGGGCGCGCGGCGGCTGACGGAGTTCCTGGACGAGATCGGGGTGCTGCGCGGGGCCGGCCGCAGGCTGTGGCGGAGCTCCGGGCTGCTGGCGTAGGGCGCCACGGGGCCGGGCGGTACGGGACGGACCGTGCGGACGGGACGGGGGCGCCCGGCGGCGGTTACGCTGCCCGCATGACCGCCCCGGCATACCGCAGGCTCACCGTGGAGGAGCGGCGCGACCAGCTCATCGGCGCCGCGCTGGTCCTCTTCGCGCACCGCGCCCCCGAGGACGTCTCGCTCGACGACGTGGCCGCCGCGGCCGGCGTCTCGCGCCCCCTGGTCTACCGCTACTTCCCCGGTGGCAAGCAGCAGTTGTACGAGGCCGCCCTCGGCAGCGCGGCCGAGGAGCTGCGGCGGTGCTTCGCCGAACCGCAGAGCGGTCCGCTCAGCCGCAGGCTGTCGCGGGCGCTGGACCGCTACCTCGCCTTCGTCGACGGGCACGACGCGGGGTTCGCCGCCCTGCTGAGGGGCGGCAGCGTGGCCGAGACGTCCCGGACGGACGCGATCGTGGACGGGGTGCGGCGGGCCGCGGCCGAGCAGATCCTGCTGCACCTGAGGGTGGAGCCGGGTCTGGAACCGGGCCCGCGGCTGCGGATGGCCGTCCGCACCTGGATCGCCGCGGTGGAGGCCGCCTCGCTGATCTGGCTCGACGAGGGCAAGCAGCCCTCGCTGCCCGAGCTGCGCGACTGGCTGGTGGACCACTTCCTCGCCCTGCTGGCCGCCACCGCCGCCGGTGATGCGCGGGCGGCGCGGATCGCCCGCGCCGCGCTGGCGCTGGAGCGGCCGGACGGACCGGCGGGCCGGCTGGTCCGGCAGGTGGCTCCGGTGGTCGGCGACGCCCTTCACCTGCTGTGACACTGGAGCGGTGAGAAGCGAGGAGACGGCGTTCACCGGCGGGCCGATGGACGGGCGGGTGCTGCCCGTCCTGCTCGGCCCCACGGGGCGTCCGCCGAAGTACTACGAGATCCCCGTCCCCGATCCGGCGGGCGGCCGGCCCGTCGTCCACGTCTACCGGCTGGAGGCGGTGACCGGCGGCGGGAGGTGGTCGGTGCTGCCACGCGGCTGGCGGTACGTGTACCAGCCGGAGGGCAGGCAGCGGCGCACTCCGAGGTGGCCGTGGAGCCGGCCGGGCACAGGAACCGGAGGAACCGGGGACCGCTGAGCGGGCAGCCTTCGCCGAGTTCCACACCCACGGCCCCCGGCACGGGTACGCCTTCCCCTGCGACGGCGTCACGTCCACCGGGGGGAGCGATCCGGCGGGTGCGGTGATGTGCACCGGGCGGCCCGGCGACCGGGCGCCGGCCGTCACCGTCAAGCGGCCGGTCCGAGACGCCGGCCGGGCCACCGTGCTCCACGGATCCCTACGGCGTTTGCCGCAGCCGGGGCGCCGCTGCGGAGGTGGGCCCCGGCCGCGCGTGCCACGATCGCCGCAGGGCCTTCGCGGGGAAGCCCGCGAGGCGGTGGCAGTGGCGGTGGCGGTGCGGAGCGCGGAGGTGATCCGGTGTCGAGGGTGCGGGTCCGTCTGGTGCGGGCGGTGGTGGCGGCGGTGACCGGTGCCGCCATCGCCGCGGGGCCGGGGCCGTCCGCCGCCGCTTCCCCCTCTCCCCCGCCCCCTGCCGCGGCCCCGGCGGCCGGTGACGCGCCCGTCGGCGAACTGCTGACCCGGATGCGGGACCTGTACCGGCGGGCCGAGGCCGCCGGCGAGACGCACGGCGCCGTCGAACAGGAGGTGTCCGAGCGACGCGGGAAGGTCGACCGGCTCCAGCGCGAACTGGCCGGCGTCCGCGTACGGCTGGCCGAGGCCCGCGACGAGGCCGGACGGCTGGCCCGGCAGCACTACCAAGGCTCCTCCGGAGCGCTTCCGCCCTCCCTGCGGCTGCTGTTCGGCCGTGACGAGCGGGAGGTGCGCACGGTGCTGGAGCACGGACGGGCGGTGGAGCGGGTGCTGGGCGACCGGGCGGCCGCGGCGGCCCGGCTGTCGGCCGAGGAGCGGCGGCTGGACCGGCTCGCGACCCGGGCGCGCGGCGCCCTGGACCGGCAGCTCACGCTCGCCGCCGACAGCGGGCGGCGGCGGGACGCGGCCGGGCGGCGGCTGGCGGAGGTGGAGCGGGCGCTCGCCTCGCTCGGCGACGGTGAACTGGCCGCGCTGCGCCGTGCGGAGGCGGCGCGGCGCGGCCGGTGACGGACGCCCGGCAGGGCGGCGAGAGGGCCGCTCAGGCCGAGGCCAGGCTCGCCAGGTACGCCTGCGCCTTCTCCGGGTCGAAGAACCAGTTCTCCAGGTCGGACGGGTCGCTGAAGGCATTGGCGAAGCGGTTCGCCAGCTCCTGGTGCTCCATGCCCGCGCCGATCAGCTGCAGCACGTGCTCCGGCGGCGGCGCCAGCAGCCCGTTCGACCACTTGGTGACGTGCCGGGCCGTGTCCTCCCAGAAGCGCTCGAAGGTGGCCCGCATCCACTCCTCGTCGAACGGCCTGTCCCCGTGCTCCAGGATGGAGGCCAGGTAGGAGGCGGCGCACTTGGAGGCAGTGTTGGAGCCCTGGCCGGTGATCGGGTCGTTGGCCACCACCACGTCCGCCACGCCCAGCACCGCGCCGCCCGAGGGGAGGCGGCCGATCGGCTTGCGGACGGTCGGCGCGTAGCGGCCGGCGAGCGTGCCGCCCGCGTCGGTCAGCTCGACCTTGCGGGCCCGCTCGTACTCCCACGGGGTGAAGCGCTTCATCAGCTCCAGCGTGAGGTCCAGGTGCTCGGCGGGGTCCTTGACGCCCCGGAAGACGTCCAGCGGGCCGCCGGGGATCCCCTCCCAGAACATGATGTCGCAGGCGCCGGAGACGGTGTAACCGGGGATCATGAACAGCTCGCCGACGCCCGGCACCAGATTGAAGCGCACCGCCAGCATGTCGGGGTGCTCCGGGCGCCGCTCCAGCCCGTGCACGTAGGACACCGCCAGCGCGCGCTGCGGCTTGTCGTACGGCGAGCGCGAGGCGTCGCGCTCGAACATCGTCACCAGCTCGCCCTTGCCGGCCGCGACGAGCACCAGGTCGTAGGTGCGGGCGAAGAAGTCCAGGTCGGAGACGGCCGCGCCGTGGATGACGAGCTGGCCGCCGCGCTGGGCGAAGGTCTCCAGCCAGCCGGCCATCTTCACGCGCTGGTCGATCGACTGGGCGTGGCCGTCCAGGTGGCCCACCCAGTCGATGACACGGGACCCTTCGGGGCCGACGACGGAGACGCCCAGGCCCTCGGTGCGCGGGCTCTGGTCCTCCCAGAAGTTGATCTCCAGGTCGCGCTCGTGCTGGAGGGCCTGGTCGAACATGCACTGGGTGGACATGACCCGGCCGCCGCGGATCTCGTCCGCCGTGCGGTTCGACATCACGGTGACCTCGTAGCCGTGCGACTGGAGGCCGAGCGCGAGCTGGAGACCGGACTGGCCGGCTCCGACGATGAGTATCTTCCGCATGGCGGTTCTCCCCTGGGGTGCCTGGGTGATGGGGTGCCTGGGTGTGGGGGGTTCGTGGGGCGCCGGGGCGTGGAGCGCCGGGGCGGGACCGTGAGTCGCCGGTCAGGCGGGGGTGAGGTCCAGCGCGTGGCCGACGAGCGCCGTCAGCGAGTCGACGACCGTGTCCCGCTTGCGCGCGTCCATGATGACGACGGGCACGCGGTCGGGGACGGACAGCGCCTCGCGCACGTCCTCGGCCTCGTAGTACTCCGTGCCCTCGAAGTGGTTGACGGCGACGACGTAGGGCAGGGCGCAGCTCTCGAAGTAGTCGAGCGCCGGGAAGCAGTCCTCCAGCCGCCGGGTGTCGGCCATCACCACCGCGCCGATCGCGCCGCGCGCCAGGTCGTCCCACATGAACCAGAAGCGCCGCTGGCCGGGGGTGCCGAACAGGTACAGCACCAGGTCGGCGTCGAGGGTGACGCGGCCGAAGTCCATGGCGACCGTGGTCGTGGTCTTCTCGGGGGTGGCGGTGAGGTCGTCGGTGTCCTCGCTGGCCTGGGTCATCACCGCCTCGGTGGTCAGCGGTTCGATCTCGGAGACCGAGCCGACGAAGGTCGTCTTGCCCACGCCGAAGCCTCCCGCCACCACGATCTTGACGGAGATCGGGGCGCGTCCGCGCTCCTCCTGCCAGGGCTGGAGCTTCTCGGCGCTCTGTGCCGGGTCGTTCACGGCGTCCACCACGGGTCTTTCTCGGGGTCTGCTTCGGGTCTGCTTCGGTGTCTGTGCCCGGCTTCCGCGCCGGACGGGGTGCGGGAGGGGCCGTCAGAGCCTGCGGAGTCCGCCCAGCACCCTCTCCAGCAGTGCGCGGTCGGGGCGGTCGTTGTCGTAGCCGGTGCCGTAGACCCGGATGCGCCCCTGGTCGGCGAGGTCGCTGAGCAGTACGCGCACCACGCCCAGCGGCATCCGCAGGCGGGCGGCGATCTCGGCGACCGAGCGCATCCGGCGGCACAGCTCGACGATGGCCCGCATCTCGGGCATCACCCGGTCGCGCAGGCCCCCCGAGGTCAGCTCCAGGCGTGCTTCGGGGGCCTCGATGGCGGCGACGAGGGTCTCCACCAGCAGGACGTGCCCGAAGCGGGTACGGCCGCCGGTCAGGGAGTAGGGGCGCACGCGCGCGGGTTTGCGTAGGGGCAGCGGGCTGTGGGAGGTCACTGGTCCAGCTCCATCGACGTGCGCAGTTCGGTGCGGAGTTCGGGGGTGAGGACGTGTCCGGCCCGGCCGACGAAGAGGGCCATGTGGTACGCGACGACGCTCATGTCGCAGTCGGGCGCGGCGTGGACGCCGAGCAGCGAGCCGTCGCTGATCGACATCACGAACAGGCTGCCCTCGTCCATCGCGACCATGGTCTGCTTGACGGGCCCGGCGTCCATCAGCTTGGACGCGCCCTGGGTGAGGGAGCCGAGGCCGGAGACGATGGTGGCCAGGTCGGCGCCGGAGTCCCTGGGGCCGCGCTCCGGCCGCCCGCCCGGTTCCCGGCGCGGGGCGGGGCCGTCCGCGCGCTCCCCGCCGTGCTCCCCGCGGTCCGGCCCGCCGCCGGGACCGGTGGCGCCGGGGCCGGCGGCGCCGGCGGTTCCGCCCGGTTCGGAGGAGAGCAGGAGCAGGCCGTCGGAGGACACCACGGCGACGGACCGTACGCCGGGGACCTCGTCGACCAGATTGGACAGCAGCCAGCGCAGGTTGCGTGCCTGCCTGCTGGGCGTGTGTGCGGTGGTGGGCGCGTTCACTTGCGTGCCTCCTCGACAGTGCCACCCGTGTCCGTCGCCTCCGCGCGGTCGTCCGCCGGGCCGTCGCTCCGGCCGGTGGCGACCTGCTCGGCGGCGATCTGCGCCTCCGCGTCGCGCTGGCCGTCCCTGGCGCCCTGCTGGAAGCCGCCGAGCCGTCTGCGCAGCTCCTCGGCCTTCAGCCCGCCCTTACGGGGGCGGGGGACATCGGCTCCGGTCTCCACGGTCTGCGGTGTGCGCTTGGGGAGCCCCTTGGCGGTGACGGTCCGCGGGGCGGGCGGGGTCCCGTCCTCCGGAGCGGAGGCCGGGGCGGGTTCGGGCGCCGCTTCCGGAACCGCTGCCGGTGCCTCGTCCGGGGTCCGGCTGTGCTCGCGGAGGTCCCCGGGCTCGACGTAGTACGGGCCCGCGGCCCGGACCAGGGCGTCGCGCGCGGGGTCGGCCGCGGCCTCGTCGGCCTCCGCGACACCGGTGGCGTCGGCGGCGTCGACGGCCCTGGCCGCCCGGGGAGGCGCGGTGTCCTCGGTGATCCGGGGGATCGGCGCGGTCTCGGTGACATCGGCGGGGCGGGCGGCGGCGCCGTCGGTGGCGTCCGCTCCCGTGTCCGGCGCGTCCGTCACCGCCGGGCGTGCGCGGTCGGGGCGGGGCGGCAGCGCGTTGCCGTTGGCCTCGGCGACCGTGCCCGGCAGGGGCTGCGCCGTGCCCGCGGTGGCGGTCCTGGCCCCCGCGAGGGCCCCGGGCACCGGGCGGTCGGGCAGCAGGGCGCGCGGCAGGACGGCGACCGCGGCGATGCCCCCCTGCTTCTGCTCGCGCAGCTGCACCCGTACGCCGTGCCGCGCGGCGAGCCGGGCCACCACGTACAGGCCCATGCCCAGCGCGTCGTCGTCCTCGGGGGCGGCAAATGCTCCGTCGGCCAGCTTGGCGTTGAGCTCGGCCAGCCGCTCGGGGGAGGAGCCGATGCCCTCGTCCTGGACGGAGAGCATGATCTCGCCGTTCTCCAGCATCCAGCCCGACAGCCGTACCTCGGCCTCCGGCGGCGAGAAGGCGGTGGCGTTGTCCACCAGTTCGGCGATCAGGTGGCTGATGTCGTCGGCGGCGGAGCCGGAGACCTGGGCGTGCGGCGGCAGCGTGGCGATCTCCACCCGCTCGTAGCGCTCGATCTCGCTGACCGCGGCGCGCAGCACGTCCAGCAGCGGCACCGGCTCCAGATGACCGGTGGTGTGCTCGGAGCCCGCCAGGAGGAGCAGGTTCTCGCTGTGGCGGCGCATCCGGGTGGCGAGGTGGTCGAGTTTGAACAGGGAGGCGAGCCGCTCCGGCTCCTTCTCCTCGTGCTCCATGGACTCGATCAGGGCGAGCTGCCGCTCCACCAGCCCCAGGGTCCGCAGCCCGAGGTGGACGAACGTGCCGTTGGAGGCGCCCTGGCGGCGCTCCGGGCGCTCGCCCCCGGCGTCCTTGGCGGACTCGGCGGGCCCGGCGGCGGCCCTGGCGGACTCGTGCTCGCGCAGCAGCCTCTCGTTCTCGGCCGTCAGAGCGGTCAACCGCTCGCGTACGGCCGCGAGTTCGGCGGCGAGCGGGGCGGCTCCGGCCTCGCCCGCGGAGTCGGCGGACCGCTTGGAACCGGCCGCCTCGGAGCCGGCCGCGGCCTCGGCCCGGACGGCGCGCTCGTGCAGCTCGGCGGCGGTGGCCCGCAGGCGGTTGACGGCACGTACGACATCGGCGAACTCGTCGTTGCGGCCGGTGTACGCCACCGGCTCCTCGCCCACCGGGTCGGCGGCCACCCGCTCGCCGCCGCGCCGCAGGACGGCCAGCGGCCGGGCCATCGAACGGGCGGTCTGCACGCTGATGCCCACCGCGAGCAGCAGGCAGACCCCCAGCAGGGCGGCGCGCAGCTCCAGCGCCGTGACGTCGTCGTCGCGCAGCCCCTCCAGCCTCTTCACCTCGGCGGCCGCCAGCGAGGACTCCATGCTGCGCATGCGGTCCACCCGGGCGGTCAGCGCGGACGCCACGCGGTCGGAGTTCAGGGAGCGGTCCTGGTAGTCCAGCCGCGGCTGGTCGGTGAGGCGGACCAGATAGCGCTCGGCCAGCGTCACGTCGGTGCCGGTGACGGTCCTGGCGTAAGCGTCGCGGTCGTCGGCGAGCGCGGTCTGGTCGAAGTCGGCGAGGGCGGCCTGCTCGCGCAGGTGCGCCTGCTGGGCGGCGGCGGTCAGACGCGGCTGCTCGCCCTCGCCGGCGAGCGCGGCCAGCAGCAGCCCGCGGGCGGCGGAGGCCTGCTCGACGGCGCGCCCGAGGTCGGGCAGCGCGTCGGCCGTCGCGTTCTCCGCGCGTGCGGGCAGGGCGCGGGTGGTGGCGGCGGTGATGCCGCCGAGGGACTGGATGAGCTGGGTGTACGCCTCGTACGTCTCGACGGCGCCGCTCTCTCCGGCCACGGCCTGCCGGCGGGTGTCGGGGAAGGCGTCGAGCAGCCTGCGTATGTCGGCGGGGGCGTCGGTACTCAGCTCCCGGATGGCGCGGTCCACCCGGGCGCGCTCCCGCTCCGAGAGCCCCTCGCCGTCCCCGGTGGTGCTGCCCGCGGCGATGCGGCGGACGACGGCGTCGCGCTCGTCGGCCAGGGCGTGGGAGAGCGAGACCGCGCGGCGGCCCAGGTCGGCGCGGTCGACCAGCCGCTGGGAGTCGGTCAGATCGCGCGAGGCCGTGGCCACCGAGGGCGCGCCCGCGGCGAGTACGGCGGCGGCGCACAGGACGACGGAGGCGAGGAGTCTGTTGCGCACCCGCGCCCGGCGCCCGGCGGGGGGCGGTGCGGAGGCCGTGCCGTCCTGGAGGTCCTGCCGGCTGCTCCGGTGTCGCTTCTTCCCCACCCGTGCTCGCAATCTCGTTCCGCGGTCCCGGACCAGTCCGGGACGCGACAGTCCAATGTGTGCGGCAGGGGACCGTATCCCGTCCGTTCACGGCTGCCCGCGGCGGCCGACGTTTCCATCGTCGCGGCGGGTGCGGAGGCGGTCCCCCTGCCGGGCCACTCGAAGGAGTGAACATCACGGGGGAGTTGCCGAACAACTCCGATGCCGCGACCGGTTCGGCCACACACCGGTCAGGGGTTGGAAATCCGCCCGGCCTTTTGGCAATATTCGCGCCCACCGTTTCACGGACACTCTGATTCCGGTAGAACTCCGGCGAAGAACCCGCAGGTCGTGACAGTGGTTCAGACCTGTATTCCGCTCCCCCCGCCCGCCCTGCCGGCGGCGTCCGCCCCGCGCTTCCCCTCCGGCCCCTCCGGCACACTGGCGCGCATGCGGATCGAGATGGCGAGCGAACCCGGCAGCCCCCAGGTCCCCAACGAGGACTACGCGTCGGTAGCCCTACCTGCGGCGGGAAGGGGCGGGACGCTGGTGGTGCTGGACGGCGTGACCCCGCCCCCGGACGACACCGGGTGCGCGCACGACGTGCCGTGGTACGTGGCCCGGCTGGGCGGGGCGCTGCTCGAACTGTCCGGTTCGCGCCGGGATATGACGCTCGGGGAGTGCCTCGCCTCCGCCATCGGCCGGACCGCCTCCTCCCACGGCCCGGGGTGTGACCTTTCTCACTCCCGAACCCCGCAGGCGACGGTGGTGCTGGTCCGCTGGGACGACTCGGCCGTCGAGCATCTGGTGCTCTCGGACTCGGCGCTGCTGGTGGAGGGCACGGACGGATCGGTGACGCCCGTCCTCGATTCCCGGCTGGACGGGCTGCGGCCCGCCGCGCGGGCGCTGCCGCCGGCCGAACGGGCCGCGTATCTGGAGTCCCTGCGCAACGCCGAGGGCGGCTTCTTCACCGCGGCGGCCGACCCGGCGGTGGCCGGACGCGCGGTGGTGGGCTCGGCGCCCCGCGAACGGGTGCGCGCGCTGGCCGCGCTGAGCGACGGCGTCACGCGCTGGACCGACACCTTCCGCCTGGGCGACTGGACCGCGCTGATGGCGGTGCTCCGCAAGGAGGGACCCCGGTCGCTGATCGGGCGGGTGCGCACCGCCGAGTCGGCCGACCGCGCCGGCGCGGCCTTCCCGCGAGGCAAGGCGCACGACGACGCGACGGCCGTGCTGGTGGAGTTCTAGGGCCGCGTCAGCCGGGGTGAACCCCGGCTGACGCGGCTCCGGGCGCCCGGGGCGCCCGTTCCGGCCCGCCCGCTCAGACCGCGACCGGCAGGTCCGCCTCGGCCGGGGCCAGGGCCAGTTCCAGCACCCGGCGGACGTCCGAGACCGGGTGGACCTCCAGCTTGCGCAGCACCTCCTCGGGCACGTCGTCCAGGTCCGGCTCGTTCCGCTCGGGGATGACCACCGTGGTGATCCCGGCGCGGTGGGCGGCCAGCAGCTTCTGCTTCACCCCGCCGACCGGCAGGACGCGGCCGGTCAGCGACACCTCACCGGTCATCGCCACGTCCGGGCGGACCCGGCGGCCCGACAGCAGCGAGGCCAGCGCGGTCGTCATGGTGACGCCCGCGCTCGGCCCGTCCTTGGGCACCGCGCCCGCCGGGACGTGGAGGTGGACGCCGCGGTCCTTCAGGTCGCCCACCGGCAGCTCCAGTTCGGCGCCCCGCGAGCGCAGGTAGGACAGGGCGATGTGCGCGGACTCCCTCATCACCTCGCCCAGCTGCCCGGTCAGCGTCAGGCCGGAGCCGCCCGTCTCCGGATCGGCCAGCGACGCCTCGACGTGGAGGACGTCCCCGCCCGCGCCGGTGACGGCCAGCCCGGTGGCCACGCCGGGGACGGCCGTGCGCCGCCCGGCCGGGTCCTGGGCGGACTCCGGGGTGTGGTGCGGGCGGCCGACCAGGGCGCGCAGATCGTCCGCGCCGACCGTGAACGGCAGCTCGCGCTCGCCCAGTTCGTGCTGGGCCGCGACCTTGCGCAGCAGCCGCGCCACGGACCGCTCCAGGTCGCGCACCCCCGCCTCGCGGGTGTACTCGCCCGCGAGCCTGCGCAGCGCGTCCTCCTCAAGCGCCACCTCGCCGGCCTCCAGCCCGGCGCGCTCGCGCTGGCGGGGCACCAGGTGGTCGCGGGCGATGACGACCTTCTCGTCCTCGGTGTAGCCGTCCAGCCGCACCAGCTCCATGCGGTCCAGCAGGGGCTGGGGGATGGACTCCAGGACGTTGGCGGTGGCCAGGAACACCACGTCGGACAGGTCGAGTTCGACCTCCAGGTAGTGGTCGCGGAAGGTGTGGTTCTGCGCGGGGTCCAGCACCTCCAGCAGGGCGGCGGCCGGATCGCCGCGGAAGTCGCTGCCGACCTTGTCGATCTCGTCGAGCAGCACGACCGGGTTCATCGAGCCGGCCTCCTTGACGGCCCGCACGATCCGGCCCGGCATCGCGCCGACGTAGGTGCGGCGGTGGCCGCGGATCTCGGCCTCGTCGCGCACCCCGCCGAGCGCGACGCGGACGAACTTCCGCCCCATCGCCCTGGCCACGGATTCCCCCAGGGAGGTCTTGCCGACTCCGGGCGGCCCGACCAGGGCCAGCACCGCCCCGCCCCGGCGTCCCCCCACCACGCCCATGCCCCGTTCGGCCCGGCGCTTGCGGACGGCCAGGTACTCGGTGATGCGCTCCTTGACGTCCTCCAGGCCGGCGTGGTCGGCGTCCAGGACGGCGCGGGCGCCGACGATGTCGTAGGCGTCCTCGGTCCGCTCGTTCCACGGCATCTCCAGGACGGTGTCCAGCCAGGTGCGGATCCAGCCGCTCTCGGGGCTCTGCTCGGGGGCGCGCTCCAGGCGGTCGGCCTCCTTCAGGGCGGCCTCGCGGACCCTGGGCGGCAGGTCGGCCGCCTCCACCCGGGCACGGTAGTCGTCGCCCTCGCCGTCCGCCTGTCCGCTCAGCTCGGCCAGTTCCTTGCGGACGGCCTCCAGCTGACGGCGGAGCAGGAACTCGCGCTGCTGTCTGTCCACCCCCTCCTGGACGTCCTTGGCGATGGCCTCGGCGACGTCCTGTTCGGCGAGGTGGTCGCGCAGCCAGGTGACGGCCAGTCTCAGCCGCTCCACCGGGTCGGTGGTCTCCAGCAGTCTGACGCGCTGCCCGGAGCCCAGGAACGGGCTGTAGCCGGAGTTGTCGGCGAGCTGCCCGGGGTCGTCGATCTGCTGGACGCGGTCCACGACCTGCCAGGCGCCGCGCCTGCGCAGCCAGCTGGTGGCCAGCGCCTTGTACTCCCTGACGAGTTCGGCGACGGCGCCGGGCAGCGGATCGGGGACCCTCTCCTCGATCTCGGTGCCCTCCACCCACAGGGCGGCGCCCGGCCCGGTGGTGCCCGCGCCGATCCGGACCCGGCTCACGCCCCGGATCAGGGCGCCGGGGTCGCCGTCGGCCAGCCGGCCGACCTGCTCCACGCGGCCGAGCACCCCGATGCCCGCGTAGGAGCCGTCGACGCGCGGCACGAGCAGCACCTGCGGCTTCTCCCCCTTGCCGTCCTTGCCGTCCTTGCCGTCCTTGCCGTCGGGGCCGCCGGGGCCGGCCGCGGCGTCTCCCGCGGCGGACTGGGCGGCCTCCACCGCGGCCCGCACCTCGGTGTCGGACAGGTCCAGCGGCACCACCATCCCGGGCAGCACCACCTCGTCGTCGAGCGGCAGCACGGGCAGGGTGAGCGTTGCGGGCGACAGAGCCATGATCTCTCCCTCGGCAGACAAGTTGAGCTGAAGCGACTCAATGCCTGTTCAATGTCCGGGAGGCGCTCCGTGTTCCCCGTCTCGTGTTCGCTGCGAGCGATCACCGCGCTCACCGGCCAGCCCACCCCGCTCCGCCCGTCACCGGCAGGATGGCCGGTATGACGGCCGACACGCAGAACCCGCGCTCCCCGCACCCCGCGTACGAGACGGCGGCCGGCCACGGGGCCGGCGCCCCCCGCGTCCTGGACCGCCGCGACGGTCCCCACGGCGAGGTGGTGCTGCGGCGGCACGGTGAGCTGTTCCAGATCATCGCCAACGGCTGCTTCCTGATGGACACCTCCGACGGCCGCTCCGAGCGCCTGCTGGTGCGGGCCGCGCTCCGGGAGCTGGACACCGGCGGCGGCCGGCCCTCCCCGGCCGTGCTGATCGGCGGGCTGGGCGTCGGCTTCTCGCTGGCCGAGGCGGCGGCCGAGTCGCGCTGGGGTCGGATCACGGTGGTCGAGCGTGAGGAGGCGGTGATCGACTGGCACCGCGACGGCCCGCTCGGCGAGATCTCCTCCGGCGCGCTGGCCGACCCCCGGGTGCGGGTCGTCCGCGACGACCTCCTGGCGCACCTGAACGGCGGCGGCCCCGGCGGCGGCGAACCGTACGACGCACTGTGCCTGGACGTCGACAACGGCCCCGACTGGACGGTCACCGAGGACAACGGCTCGCTCTACACCCCCGCCGGGCTCGCCGCCTGCGCCCGGCGGCTCACCCCGGGCGGGGTGCTGGCCGTGTGGTCCGCGCAGCCGTCCCGGGCGTTCGGCGAAGCGCTCCGGAATGCCGGGTTCACACGGGTGCGCACCGAAGAGGTGCCCGTCGCCCGAGGCGTCCCGGACGTGGTCCACCTCGCCACCCGACCGGCGTAGCGCGGCGCACACGTGCCGTTTACGCTCTAGCGAGGAACCGAGCGGTAGGGCGAGACGTATGGACCACAGGAACACCACGCAGTCCCACGGCGGCACCGCCGCCGCGGCGGCCACCCCGGGCGCCCAGCGCCGGATTCTGGTCGTGGAGGACGACCCGACCATCACCGAGGCGGTCGCTGCCCGGCTGCGCGCCGAGGGCTTCCAGGTCCGCACCGCCGGGGACGGCCCGGCGGCGGTGGAGGCGGCCGAGGTGTGGCAGCCCGACCTGCTGGTGCTGGACGTGATGCTGCCGGGCTTCGACGGCCTGGAGGTCTGCCGCCGGGTGCAGGCGCAGCGGCCGGTTCCGGTGCTGATGCTCACCGCCCGGGACGACGAGACCGACATGCTGGTCGGCCTGGGGGTCGGCGCGGACGACTACATGACCAAGCCCTTCTCCATGCGGGAGCTGGTCGCGCGCGCCCACGTCCTGCTGCGCCGCGTGGAGCGGGCCACGATCGCCGCGTCCTCCCCCCGCTCGGGCACGCTGCGGCTGGGCGAGCTGGAGATCGACAACGCCCAGCGCCGGGTGCGGGTGTCCGGCCGGGACGTCCACCTCACCCCGACCGAGTTCGACCTGCTGGTCTGCCTGGCCAACTCCCCCCGCGCGGTGCTCTCGCGCGAGCAGCTCCTGGCCGAGGTGTGGGACTGGGCGGACGCCTCGGGCACACGTACGGTCGACAGCCACATCAAGGCGCTGCGCCGGAAGATCGGCGCGGAGCGGATACGCACCGTCCACGGCGTCGGCTACGCGCTGGAGGCGCCCGCCCCGGCCCCCGACTGGGCATGAGCGAGGCGGGCGCGGGCCGCCGCCGGCGCTCCCTGTGGAACCGGTTCTGGGAGAGCGTGCGTCCCGTGGACCCGTTCCGCTCCGTGAAGGCCGCGCTGGGCGCGCTGGTGATCGTCACGGTGGCCATCACCACCCTGCTGACCATCGTCGCGGTCCACTCGGCCATCGAGCTGCGGGTGATCGCCCTGCTCGCGGTGATCGCCTCGCTGGTGGTCACCCAGTTCGTGGCGCACGGGCTGGCCGCGCCGCTGGACGAGATGACGGACGCCGCACGCTGGATGGCCCGCGGCGACTACAGCCGGCGGGTCCGCGTCGACCGCCGCGACGAGCTGGGCGAGCTGGCCGGGACCTTCAACCGCATGGCCGCCGATCTGGAGGCCGCCGACCGGCACCGCAAGGAGCTGGTGGCCAACGTCTCGCACGAGCTGCGTACCCCGATCGCGGCGCTGCGCGCGGTGCTGGAGAACGTGGTGGACGGGGTCTCCGAGGCCGATCCGGCGACGATGGACATCGCGCTGCGGCAGACCGAGCGCCTGGGCCGCCTGGTGGAGCACCTGCTGGATCTGTCCAGGCTCGACAACGGCGTGGTGCCGCTGCACTCGCGCCGCTTCGAGGTGTGGCCCTATCTGGCGGGCGTGCTCAAGGAGGCCAACATGACCAAGGGGCAGGGGCACTCCCGCACCGACGTCCACCTCCATCTGGAGGTGACCCCCTCGGACATGGTCGCGTACGCCGACACCGAGCGGCTGCACCAGGTGGTCGCCAACCTGATCGACAACGCCGTCAAGCACAGCCCGCCCCACGGCCGGGTGACGGTGCGGGCACGTCCCGGCCGGGCCCCGCTGAGCCTGGAGCTGGAGGTGCTGGACGAGGGCCCGGGCATCCCGGAGGCGGACCGCGCCAGGGTCTTCGAGCGCTTCGGCCGCTCCGCCTCGGCCGAGGGCGGCGACGGCGGCACGGGGCTGGGGCTGGCCATCGCGCGCTGGGCGGTGGATCTGCACGGCGGGCGGATCGGGGTGGCCGAATCCCCGAGCGGCTGCCGGATCCTCGTCACCCTTCCCGGCGATACGTCCGGACTGGAGTTGACGTAGGCTCGAAGCAGTCGCGAGGTGAGGGAGCGAGGCAGGGACCACTCCCTGGGCCGCTCCTTCCCTGAAGCAGTCGAACCATGTTCGTTTCCCGCCGAAGAAAGCGCCGAAACGCACCTGTGGATGTGACTTAGGCGACGCAAACACCATGCCGACTGCACCGAACGGCGCAGGGAGCGTAGCCTTTATTTCTGCTGTCCACCCACACAGGTAAGCGGAAGAGGGCGGTTGCCGCCGTGTCGCCACAGGCCCCCAAGACTTCGAGTTCTCCCAGGACCGAACAGGACGGGCAGGGCAAGAGTCCTGCCGCCGGTTTCGGTGCCAACGAGTGGCTCGTCGACGAGATCTACCAGCAGTACCTCCAGGACCCGAACTCAGTGGACCGGGCCTGGTGGGACTTCTTCGCCGACTACAAGCCGGGACAGGCCGCCGGAGGTGCCGCGGCCCCCAGCGCGTCGAAGCCCGCGGGTGAGCCCCCGGCGTCACAGGCCTCTCAGCCGCGGCAGACGGCGCCCGCCGCGAAGGCCCCCGCGGCCGAGCCCGCTCCCCCGAAGAGCGAGCCCGCCGCCAAGGCCGCGCCCCCCAAGAGCGAGCCCGCCGCCAAGCCCGCGCCCGCCGGGAGCGGGGACGGCCAGGCGGCCGGACCGGAGTACGTGCCGCTGCGCGGCCCGTCCGCCGCGGTCGCCCGGAACATGAACGCCTCGCTGGAGCTGCCCACCGCCACGTCGGTGCGCGCGATCCCGGTGAAGCTGCTCATCGACAACCGCATCGTCATCAACAACCACCTCAAGCGCGCCCGCGGCGGCAAGGTGTCCTTCACGCACCTCATCGGCTACGCCATGGTGCAGGCGCTCAAGGCGATGCCGTCGATGAACCACTCGTACACCGAGAAGGACGGCAAGCCGACGCTGGTCAAGCCCGACCACGTCAACCTCGGCCTGGCCATCGACCTGGTCAAGCCCAACGGTGACCGCCAGCTCGTGGTGGCCGCCATCAAGAAGGCCGAGACGCTGACCTTCTTCGAGTTCTGGCAGGCCTACGAGGACATCGTGCGCCGCGCCCGGAACAACAAGCTGACGATGGAGGACTTCTCCGGCGTCACCGCGTCGCTGACCAACCCCGGCGGCATCGGCACCGTCCACTCGGTGCCGCGTCTGATGCCCGGCCAGGGCCTGATCATCGGCGTCGGCGCGATGGAGTACCCGGCGGAGTTCCAGGGCACCTCGCAGGACACCCTGAACAAGCTGGGCGTCTCCAAGGTCATGACGCTGACCAGCACCTACGACCACCGTGTGATCCAGGGCGCCGCCTCCGGCGAGTTCCTGCGGATCATGCACCAGCTGCTGCTCGGCGAGAACGACTTCTACGACGAGATCTTCAAGGCGCTGCGCATCCCCTACGAGCCGGTGCGCTGGCTGCGCGACATCGACGTCTCCCACGACGACGACGTCACCAAGGCCGCCCGTGTCTTCGACCTGATCCACTCCTACCGGGTCCGCGGCCACGTCATGGCCGACACCGACCCGCTGGAGTACAAGCAGCGCAAGCACCCCGACCTGGACATCACCGAGCACGGGCTCACCCTGTGGGACCTGGAGCGGGAGTTCGCGGTCGGCGGCTTCGCCGGCAAGTCCCTGATGAAGCTGCGCGACATCCTGGGCGTGCTGCGCGACTCGTACTGCCGCACCACCGGCATCGAGTACATGCACATCCAGGACCCCAAGCAGCGCAAGTGGATCCAGGACCGCGTCGAGCGTCCGCACTCCTCGCTGGAGCGCGACGAGCAGCTGCGCATCCTGCGCAGGCTGAACGCCGCCGAGGCGTTCGAGGTCTTCCTGCAGACCAAGTACGTGGGCCAGAAGCGCTTCTCGCTGGAGGGCGGCGAGTCCGTCATCCCGATGCTGGACGCCGTGCTCGACGCCGCCGCCGAGGCGCGTCTGGACGAGGTCGTCGTCGGCATGGCCCACCGCGGCCGCCTCAACGTGCTGGCCAACATCGTGGGCAAGTCCTACGCCCAGATCTTCCGCGAGTTCGAGGGCAACCTCGACCCGAAGTCGATGCACGGCTCCGGCGACGTGAAGTACCACCTGGGCGCCGAGGGCACCTTCACCGGCCTGGACGGCGAGGAGATCAAGGTCTCCCTCACCGCCAACCCCTCCCACCTGGAGGCCGTGGACCCGGTGGTGGAGGGCGTGGCCCGCGCCAAGCAGGACATCATCGGCAAGGGCGGCACGGACTTCACCGTCCTGCCCGTCCAGCTCCACGGCGACGCGGCCTTCGCGGGCCAGGGCGTGGTGGCCGAGACGCTGAACATGTCGCAGCTGCGCGGCTACCGCACCGGCGGCACCGTGCACGTGGTGATCAACAACCAGGTCGGCTTCACCGCCCCGCCGGAGTCGGCGCGCTCCTCGATGTACGCCACGGACGTGGCCCGGATGATCGAGGCGCCGGTCTTCCACGTCAACGGCGACGACCCGGAGGCCTGCGTCCGCGTGGCGCGGCTGGCCTTCGAGTTCCGCCAGGCGTTCAACAAGGACGTGGTGATCGACCTCATCTGCTACCGCCGCCGCGGTCACAACGAGGCCGACAACCCGCACTTCACCCAGCCGGTGATGTACAACCTGATCGACAAGAAGCGCTCGGTGCGCAAGCTCTACACCGAGTCGCTGATCGGCCGGGGCGACATCACGCTGGAGGAGGCCGAGCAGGCGCTCCAGGACTTCCAGGGGCAGCTGGAGAAGGTCTTCACCGAGGTCCGCGACGCCACCAGCCAGCCGGCTCCGGCGGAGGTTCCGGCCCCGCAGGCGGAGTTCCCGGTCTCGGTGGACACCGGCGTCAGCGCGGAGGTCCTCAAGCGGATCGCCGAGTCCCAGGTCAACATCCCCGAGCGGATCACCGTCCACCCCAGGCTGCTGCCGCAGCTCCAGCGCCGCGCGGCGATGGTGGAGGAGGACAGGATCGACTGGGCGATGGGCGAGACGCTCGCCGTCGGCTCGCTGCTGATGGAGGGCACCCCCGTCCGGCTGGCCGGCCAGGACTCCCGCCGCGGCACCTTCGGCCAGCGCCACGCGGTGCTGGTGGACCGGGAGACCGGCGAGGACTACACCCCGCTGCTGTACCTGTCCGAGGAGCAGGCCCGCTTCAACGTCTACGACTCGCTGCTGAGCGAGTACGCGGCGATGGGCTTCGAGTACGGCTACTCCCTGGCCCGCCCCGAGGCGCTGGTGATGTGGGAGGCGCAGTTCGGCGACTTCGTCAACGGCGCGCAGACGGTCGTGGACGAGTTCATCTCCTCGGCCGAGCAGAAGTGGGGCCAGACCTCCGGCGTCACGCTGCTGCTGCCGCACGGCTACGAGGGCCAGGGCCCGGACCACTCCTCGGCCCGGATCGAGCGCTTCCTCCAGCTGTGCGCGCAGAACAGCATGACGGTCGCGGCGCCGACCCTGCCGTCGAACTACTTCCACCTGCTGCGCTGGCAGGTGCACAACCCGCACCACAAGCCGCTGATCGTCTTCACCCCGAAGTCGATGCTCCGGCTCAAGGCGGCGACCTCGAAGGCGGCGGAGTTCACCTCCGGCGGCTTCCGCCCGGTCATCGGCGACTCCTCGGTGGACCCGGCCCAGGTGCGCAAGGTCGTCTTCTGCTCCGGCAAGGTCTACTACGACCTCGCCGCCGAGCGGAGCAAGCGGGGCGTGACCGACACCGCGATCATCCGGCTGGAGCGGCTGTACCCGCTGCCCAGCAAGGAGATCCAGGCCGAGATGGCCCGTTACTCCGGCGCCTCGACGATCGTGTGGGCGCAGGAGGAGCCGGCGAACCAGGGCGCGTGGCCGTTCATCGCGCTCAACCTGGTGGACCACCTCGACCTGTTCATCGGCTCGGGGAAGGCCCCGAACGCGGACCGGCTGCGCCGGGTCTCGCGTCCGTCGTCCTCCTCTCCGGCGGTGGGCTCGGCCAAGCGCCACCAGGCCGAGCAGCAGCAGCTGGTCAACGAGGTCTTCGACCTCTGAGGCTCTGAGGCTCTGAGACCGGCAAGGCCGGCAAAGGGGCCGAGGGCGGCCCGCCGCCGTCCGCAGGCCCCGTGGGGCCCGTACCGTCGCGTCGACGGTACGGGCCCCACGCCCGTGGTACCGACGCACACCATCAGGCCCCGACAGGAGACGGCCATGTACTTCACCGACCGCGGTATCGAGGAGCTGGCGCAGCGGCGCGGCGAGGAGGAGGTCACCTTCGAGTGGCTCTCCGAGCAGCTGCGGACCTTCGTCGACCTCAATCCGGACTTCGAGGTGCCCGTGGAGCGGCTGGCGACCTGGCTGGCGCGCCTGGACGACGAGGACGAGTGACGGCGGGCGGCCCGCGCGCCCGCGGTGCGGCTGTGCCCTCTCCTTGACTTCCCGCCACCGCGATATATCGTGTCTTGCCAGGGACGCGATATGTCGTCGTACGCCGATGCAGGGGAGGCCGCCGTGCCAGGCCGGTCCGAGTGGTCCGTGGACGCGCCGTGCGGGCTCGTCTTCGAGGAGGACGTCCACACCCTGCGGGTGCGCGTCGTGGGCGGCGCGGTGAACGTCGTCGGCACCGACGCCCCGCCCGCCAGGCTGGAGGTCGGGGCCGTCACCGGTCCCCCGCTGGCCGTCCGGCTGGAGGACGGCACGCTCACGGTCGCCTACGACGACCTGCCCTGGAAGGCGTTCCTCACCCTCCTGGACGGCGATGCCCGGCGGCACAGCGCCGACGTCTCGCTCGCCGTGCCCGCCGGCGTCCGGGTCGAGGTCGGCGTGGTCGGGGCCGACGCCATGGTCACCGGCATCGAGGGGGGCACCGAGGTACGGGGAGTCACCGGCAACGTCACGCTGGTGGGCCTGCGCGGCGACGCGCGGGCCGACACGGTCTCCGGCGACGTGCAGGCGCAGGGCGTGACGGGGGGCCTGCGCTTCAACTCCGTCTCCGGCGATCTGACGGTCATCGACGGCGGCGGCTCGCCGGTGCGGGCCGACTCCGTCAGCGGCGACATGGCGGTCGACCTGGCCCCGGCGCGGGAGCGGCGGCGCACCGACGTCCGGCTGAGTTCCGTGTCGGGCGGGATAGCCCTGCGGCTGCCGGAGCCGGCCGACGCCGCCGTGGAGGCGGGCACCGCCGCGGGCGCCGTCTCCTGCGCCTTCGAGGAGCTGCGGATCTCGGGGCAGTGGGGCACCAGGCGTGTCACCGGCACCCTCGGCACGGGCGACGGACTGCTGCGGGCCACCACCGTCTCCGGCTCGATCGCCCTGCTGCGCCGCCCGGAGCCGGAAGCCGGCGAGGAGGCCGGCGCCCCCTTCGCGACCGGCGGCACACCCTCGCCGGCCGAGCCCTCCCCCCGTAAGGACGTGTGACATGCCCCCCGTCTTCGCCCACGGCCGACTGCGCCTGTACCTGCTGAAGCTGCTCGACGAGGCGCCGCGCCACGGCTACGAGGTGATCCGGTTGCTGGAGGAGCGCTTCCAGGGGCTGTACGCGCCCTCGGCCGGCACCGTCTACCCGCGGCTGGCCAAGCTGGAGGCCGAGGGGCTGGTCAGCCACACCACCGAGGGCGGCCGCAAGGTCTACTCGCTCACCGACGCCGGCCGCGCCGAACTCGCCGACAGGCAGGGCGAGCTGACCGAGCTGGAGCTGGAGATCCACCGGTCGCTGGCGGCGCTGGCCGCCGATATCCGCGAGGACGTCAGCGGTGCGGCCGGCGACCTGCGCCGCGAGATGCGCGAGGCGGCCGAGCGGGCCCGCGGAGCCGGGCGGACTCCGGGCGCCGAAGGAGGCGAAGGCTCCGGGGGCGGCGGCACGTCCGCGCCCGGCTGGGAGAAGGCGTGGGAGAGCGTCCGGGAGGACTCCCGGGCCGACGAGGACACACTGCGGGCCGCGCGCGAGGAGATGCGCCGGGCCGGTGAGCAGTGGAAGGAGCAGGCCCGCCGCGCCCGCCAGGAGGCCCAGCAGGCCCGGCTCCAGGCGCGCAGGGCCCGGCAGGCGCGGGACGCCGCCCGCCAGGAGGCCGAGCGGATCGCCCGCCAGGTCCAGGAGCAGGTCCAGTCACACGTCCAGCAGGGCGACTGGCAGGGCGCGGTGCGCGCGGGCATGTCGGAACTGGGCAGGCACCTGGGCGGTCTGGGAGGCCTGAGCGGTCTGGGAGACCTGGGCGGCACGGGCGGCCGGGCCGCGCCCCGGCCGAAGCGGGCGGAGCCGGACGAACGGGCGGGCGCGGCGCGGGCGGCGGCCCCGGAGTGGGCCGAGGAGCCCGCCACGCCGTCCGGCGACCCCCGGCGCGATCTGGAGCGGCTGCTGGACCGGTTCCGCGACGACGTGCGGGACGCGGCCCGCGACCACGGCGTGGACGAGGAGCGGCTGCGCGAGGCCCGCCGCCATCTGTCGACGGCGGCGGCCCGCATCGTCTCCCTACTGCGCTCGCCCGGCCCGGGCGGCACGGACGGCCCGAGCGGCACGGGCGACCCGGGGGCGTAGGGAATTCGGCGGTCCGCCTCCCCGGGAACGGTGGCGGGCCGCCGGAACGTCAGACCGTCAGACCGTCAGACCGTCAGGACGATCTTGCCGAAGAGGTCGCCCGCCGCCATCTTCTCGAAGCCCTCGCGGGCCCGGTCCAGCGGCAGCGTGGAGTCGATCACCGGGCGGACGCCCTTGGCCGCGCAGAAGTTCAGCAGCCCGGCCAGCTCCTCCTTGGACCCCATCGTGGAGCCGACGACCTTCAGCTCCAGGAAGAAGATCCGGTTCAGCTCGGTGGCCGGCGGGTTCGGTCCGCTGGTGGCGCCCGAGATGACCAGCCTGCCGCCGGGCTTGAGGGACTTCACCGAGTGGGACCAGGTGGCGGCCCCGACCGTCTCGATCACCGCGTCCATCCGGTGCGGCAGCCGTGCGCCGCTCTCGAACGCCGCCTCGGCGCCCAGTTCCTCGGCCCGCCTGCGCTTGGCCTCGTCCCGGCTGGTGGCGAAGACCCGCAGGCCCGCCGCGGCGCCCAGCACAATGGCGGCCGTGGCGACGCCGCCGCCCGCGCCCTGCACCAGGACGGAGTCCCCGGGGCGCACCTCGGCGTTGGTGAAGAGCATCCGGTACGCGGTCAGCCAGGCCGTCGGCAGGCAGGCCGCCTCCTCGAAGGAGAGCTCCTTCGGCTTGGGCAGGACGTTCCACTGCGGTACGGCGACCCGCTCGGCGAAGGTGCCCTGGTACTTCTCGGTCAGGATCGAGGGCCGCTCGCGCGGCCCGACCCCGTGCCCGGTCGCGCCGATGACGGAGTAGAGCACGACCTCGTTGCCGTCGGCGTCCACCCCGGCCGCGTCGCAGCCGAGGATCATCGGCAGTGACTCCTCGTCCAGGCCGACGCCGCGCAGGGACCACAGGTCGTGGTGGTTGAGGGACGCCGCCTTGACGTCGACGGTCGTCCAGCCGAGCGGAACGTCCGGCTCCGGACGCTCGCCCAGCTCCAGTCCGGTCAGCGGCTTGTCTCGGTCGATGCGCGCGGCATAGGCAGCAAACATGATCCAAACCCTAGGCCGAGCCGGGCCGCCGCGAAACAGGACGGCCGTGTGACACTCGCCGCCGGCCCGCACGGACGGCCGGGTGGACAGCCGGGCGGCGCGGACGACGCCGGAAAGGCGAAAAGGGCGGTGCGGGCCCCGGTCCGGGATCCGCACCGCCCTCGCGACGGCGTCCGCCTCTCAGAGGACCTTCGACAGGAACGCCTTCGTCCGCTCGTGCTGCGGATCGGTCAGCACATCGCGCGGATGGCCCGACTCCACGACCACGCCGTCGTCCATGAAGACCAGCGAGTCGCCGACCTCCCGGGCGAAGCCCATCTCATGGGTGACGACGACCATCGTCATGCCGTCCTCGGCCAGCCCGCGCATGACGTCCAGCACCTCGCCGACCAGCTCCGGGTCGAGCGCCGAGGTGGGCTCGTCGAAGAGCATCAGCTTGGGCTCCATCGCCAGCGCGCGGGCGATGGCCACCCGCTGCTGCTGGCCGCCGGAGAGCTGGGAGGGGTAGTTGTCGGTCCGGTTGCCGAGTCCGACCCGCTCCAGCAGCTTCAGGGCCCGCTCCCGGGCCGCCGTCTTCGACTCGCCCTTGACCTGGACGGGCGCCTCTATGACGTTCTCCACCGCGGTCATGTGCGGGAAGAGGTTGAAGCGCTGGAAGACCATGCCGATGTCGCGGCGCTGGGCGGCGACCTCGCGCTCCTTGAGCTCGTAGAGCTTGTCGCCCTTCTGCCGGTAGCCGACCAGATGGCCGTCGACCGACAGCCGCCCGGCGCTGATCTTCTCCAGGTGGTTGATGCAGCGCAGGAAGGTGGACTTGCCGGAGCCGGACGGGCCGACCAGGCAGAACACCTCGCCCGCGGCGACCTCCAGGTCGATGCCCTTGAGGATGTGGGCGTGGCCGAAGGACTTGTGGACGCCCTCCGCCTTCACCATCGGGACAGCTGGGGTGGTCATACCGTCTTCCCTCCCACCCGGCTCGGCGTGCGGAACGAGGTGAGGCTCCCGCGCACCCGCTGCCACGGCGTGGGCGGCAGGTTGCGGGACGAGCCGCGCTGGAAGTAGCGCTCCAGGTAGAACTGGCCGACGCTGAAGATCGTGGTGAGGATCAGGTACCAGATGGTCGCCACCAGCAGCAGCTCCATCACCTCCAGGTTGCGCGAGGAGATCCTGGTGGCGGAGAACAGCAGCTCGCTGTATTGGATGGCGTAGGCCAGCGACGAGGTCTTGAGCATGTTGATGAACTCGTTGCCCGTCGGCGGGATGATGACCCGCATGGCCTGCGGCAGCACGATGCGGCGCATGGTGCGCGAGCCGGTCATGCCGAGCGCGTGGGCCGCCTCGGTCTGGCCCTCGTCCACCGACTGGATGCCCGCGCGGCTGATCTCGGCCATGTAGGCGGCCTCGTTCAGGCCCAGGCCCAGCAGCGCGGCGAGGAACGGCGTCATCACGTCGTTCATCTCGTCGCGGTAGAAGCCCAGGTCCAGGATCGGGAAGATCAGCGCCAGGTTGTACCAGATCAGCAGCTGCACCAGGACGGGGGTGCCACGGAAGACCCAGATGTAGCCCCAGGCGACGGACGACATCACCGGGTTCTTCGACAGCCGCATCACCGCGAGGACGGTGCCGAGCACCACGCCCATGAACATGGCGAGCAGGGTGATCCACAGGGTGTTGACCGCACCGGTGAGGATCGTCTCGTGGTTGAGGTAGCGCCCCACCGTCGGCCAGGTGATGTCGGCGTTGACGAAGGCCGCCACCACCAGGCCGAACAGGACGAGCACGATCGCGGCGCTTATCCAGCGGCCGTAGTGGCGCACCGGGATGGCCTTGACGGCCTCGGGCGGCACCGGGGAGCTCTTGGCCACCGGTGCCGCACCGCCCGCCCCGGCTCCACCGCCCTCGGTGTTGGAGGCCGGCACCGGCGCGGATGGTGCCTTGTCTTCAGGTTCGGACACGGAGAGTTACCTTTGCTGTGGAACTACGGAGGTTCGCTGCGGCTCACTTACCGCCGTTGACGGTGGCCTCCTCGACTCCGGCGTCGGTGACCTCCCACTTCTCCAGCACCTTCTGGTACTCGCCGTTCTCGATGATGGCGTCCAGGGCCGCCTTGATGGCGTCGCGCAGCTCGGTGTTCTCCTTGCTGACGGCGATGCCGTAGGGGGCGGCGTCGATCTGGTCGCCGACGACCTCGAAGTCCTCACCGCCACCGGAGGTCTTGGCGTTGTACGCGGCGACCGGGTAGTCGTTGATGTCTGCGACCGCGCGGCCCTGCTTGACCTGGAGGAGGGCCTCGGTGTCCTTGTCGAAGGCGAGGATCTTGATCGGCTTGTCGCACTTCTCGCTCTGCGTCTCGGCGAGCTCCTCGTTCGCCGTGCCGCGCTGGAGCGCGACGGTCTCGCCGCAGAGGTCCT
The DNA here is from genome assembly GCF_002843305.1 of Streptomyces barkulensis. Classification (GTDB taxonomy): domain Bacteria; phylum Actinomycetota; class Actinomycetes; order Streptomycetales; family Streptomycetaceae; genus Streptomyces; species Streptomyces barkulensis. The sequence goes on along the minus strand of NZ_PGSG01000053.1, from coordinate 5,205 downwards.
CCAGGGACTTGATGCCCTCCGGGTTGCCCTTCTTGACCAGGATCGTGGAGCCGGCCCGGAAGTAGTCGACGAAGTCGACGCCCTCTCCGACCTTCTCGCCCTTGTCGTCCAGGCCTTCCTGGCGCTGCTTGGTGTCGGTCATCGCCGACATGATGATGTCGTGGCGGCCGGAGTTCAGACCGGTGATCAGCCCGTCGAAGGTGCCGTTGCCGAACTCCAGCTCGACGCCGAGCTGCTTCTCCAGGGCCTCGGCGATGTCCGGGTCGATACCGGCGATTTCGTCGTTCTCGTCGTAGAACTCGACCGGCGCGTAGGCGATGTCCGAGCCGACCTTGATGACGCCGGCGGACTGGATGTCCTTGGGGAGCTTGTCGAACAGCGGCGCCTCGGAGCTCTTGGCCTCGCCGCCGCCCCCCTTGCCGCCCTCGTCGGTCTGGTCCCCGCACGCGGTCAGCAGCAGGGAGCCGGTGATCGCGACGGCCGCGGCGGCGGCCAGGCGCCGGCGCGCGGACGGCCTGCGGGAGCCCTCCACCGAGGGCAGGGGGCGGTCGGTGCGTGCGGTCATGAGGGGGTCCTCCTGCGGGGTGATGTGGAGTGTCCGGGGTCGTCCGGGCACGCCCGGGGCGCGCGGCGACACTGCGTGATGTGGGCATCTTGCCATCCGGACACCCGAGGCCAGGATGCCTGGCATGTCAAAATCGGATAACGGGCGACCGGGAACGATCGGCGCCAGGCGAGACGTATGCCACAGCCCGCCCGATCGTCCGCTCCGCTCGAATGAGCGGAGGCGTGCACACAGGGGGAGAGCTTCGTCACTCCCCTCCCGGGGTGTCGATCGGCCTTCCACCCTCTCTACAGGCCCTTTGCCCAGGATGCCCCATGTCCGGCGTACTTCGCGGGCAGCCGGTGAGACGGAAGACATTCGTGCGTGGTGGTGCTCATCCGGTAGAAAGAGCAGTTACACCCCTCACCCGGGGACCAGGGCGTGAGTGCGACGCGCCCGGCGTCCGTTACCACCTCGACGGCGGCCCCATCCGCCGGAGAGGCCGCGGACGTGGTGCCCGCCCGCGCCTCGACCAGGCAGCGGCCACCCTCGATCAGGAATTTCAGCAAAGGGGTCAAACAGTGGCAGCGGAGATCGTCAATTCCCAGGGCGAGCTGGACGGCGGCGTCGAGTCGGCCATCGATCCGGCGTTCGCCCTGCACCGCGGCGGCAAGATGGCGGTCCGGGCGACCGTGCCGGTGCGGGACGCGGACGACCTTTCCCTGGCCTACACGCCGGGTGTGGCCAAGGTGTGCAGCGCCATCGCCGAGCAGCCGGAACTGGTCCACGACTACACCTGGAAGTCGCAGGTCGTCGCGGTCGTCACGGACGGCACCGCGGTGCTGGGCCTGGGCGACATCGGCCCGCAGGCGTCGCTGCCGGTGATGGAGGGCAAGGCGATCCTCTTCAAGCAGTTCGGCGGCGTGGACGCGGTCCCGATCGCGCTGGACTGCACCGACGTGGACGAGATCGTGGAGACCGTCGTCCGGCTGGCGCCCTCCTTCGGGGGCGTCAACCTGGAGGACATCTCCGCTCCGCGCTGCTTCGAGATCGAGCGCAGGCTCCAGGAGCGCCTTGACATCCCGGTCTTCCACGACGACCAGCACGGCACGGCGGTCGTCACGCTCGCCGCGCTGCGCAACGCCGCCCGGCTGCGCGGGGTCGCGCTCGGCGAGCTGCGCGCGGTCATCTCCGGGGCCGGTGCGGCCGGGGTGGCCATCGCACGGATCCTGGTGGAGGCCGGCATCGGCGACGTGGCGGTCTGCGACCGCAAGGGCATCGTCTCGGCCGACCGCACCGACCTCACCGACGTCAAGCGGGAGCTGGCGGGCTTCACCAACAAGGCCAAGCTGAGCGGATCGCTGGATTCCGCGATGGACGGCGCGGACGTCTTCATCGGCGTGTCCGGCGGCACGGTCCCCGAGGAGGCCGTCGCGAGGATGGCGAAGGACGCCTTCGTCTTCGCCATGGCCAACCCCACTCCGGAGATCCACCCGGACGTCGCCCGTAAGTACGCCTCGGTCGTCGCCACCGGCCGCAGCGACTACCCGAACCAGATCAACAACGTCCTCGCCTTCCCCGGCATCTTCGCCGGCGCCCTCCAGGTGCGGGCCTCGAAGATCACCGAGGGTATGAAGCTGGCCGCCGCCGAGGCGCTGGCCGCGGTGGTCGCCGACGAGCTGAGCGCCGACTGTGTGATCCCCTCCCCGTTCGACGAGCGGGTCGCCCCGGCGGTGACCTCCGCCGTCGCCGCCGCCGCCCGCGCGGAGGGCGTGGCGCGGCGCTGAGCGCCGGCTGAGCGCCCACTGTGTGACACGGCCGCGGGGGGCGGTACGGGACCAGGCCCGTACCGCCCCCCGCAGCCTTTCCACCCGCGAGCCGTCTCCGGGCCGCCGGCCCGGTCACTTCAGGCCGAGCACCATCGCGTCGGCCGGCGACGCCCACACCGTCCGCGCCTCGGCGAAGCCCGCCGCGCGCAGCGCCTCCATGTGCCAGGCCGCGGACTGCGTCTCACCGTCGGCGTGGTCCCCCGCCACCGGGTCGCCGAAGATCCGGAAGCGCTCGGCGGCCGGCTCGGCCAGCACCGGGTCGGCGGCGGCCGCCGCCCACCAGTCCGCCCAGTCCTGGGTGCCCGCGGCCTTCTCCCGCTCGCGCCGCGCCCGGTGGAAGGCGTTCACGGCCTCGTTGATCCGGGGCGTGGCGGGGTCGGGCATGTGGTCGGCGTTGATCAGGACCCCGCCGTCCCTCAGGACGCCCGCGAGCCGCCCGTACAGCGCCCGCAGTTCGTCGGTGCGCAGCCAGTGCAGCGCGGTGGAGGTGAGCACGGCGTCGTACGACCGGTGCGGCAGGGCGTCCGTCCACCGCGGGTCGCGCAGGTCCGCGGTGACGAACGCGGCGCGGGGCTCGGCGGCGAAGTGGCCGCGCGCGATGGCCAGCAGGGCCGGGTCCAGATCGACCCCGGTGCCGGCGGCCCCGGGGAACCGGCGCAGCAGCCGACCGGTGATGCTCCCCGTGCCGCAGGCCAGGTCCAGCACCTTCGGCTCGGTCCCCACCAGCGCCTCGACGGCGTCGAGCATCGCCGCGAAGCGCTCCTCCCGGTCGGGCAGGTACCACTCCTGCTGCCGGTCCCAGCTCTCCTGCCAGTGCCTCCACCGCTCGCCCTCGGCCGTGCCCGCCGGCTCGCCCGACCCCGTCCCGGTCTCCGTGTCCGCCCGTGTCACGACAGCCTCCCGCACCCTGGATACGTAATAGCCTGTACCGAGAGGCAACCCTTACCCACCCCTCTCCCCGACCATAGAGCGCGCCCGTAAGGACCACAAGTGGAACTGAACTATTACTCGGACTTCGCGGTGCGGCTGGTCAACACCGAGCAGCCGCGGCGAGGCGAGGACACGCTCACCTCCGTGGAGGCCGTACGCGCCCTCTTCGGACCGGGCCAGAGCGCCGCGCGGCGCGCCACGGAGGCCGACGTGACCCGGCTGCGGGGAGTGCGCACCCGGCTGCGCGCGGTCTTCACGGCCGCCTCGGAAGGCGACGAAACCAGGGCCGTGGACCTGCTCAACGCCCTGCTGCTGGAGTTCCCGGCCAGCCCGCAGATCTCCGGCCACGGCCATCTGGACGACGCCGGCCGCCCCCGCTGGCACATGCACCTGGCCGACCACCCCGCCAACGCCACCGCCGGATACGCGGCCGTCGCCTGCATGGGCCTGGCCTTCCACCTCACCGACCTGGGCGTGGACCGGCTGGGCGTCTGCCAGGCCGACCCCTGCCGCAACGCCTACCTGGACACCTCGACCAACCGCTCCCGGCGCTACTGCTCCGACCGCTGCGCCACCCGCGCCAACGTCGCCGCCTACCGGGCCCGCAAACGCCTGGAGAGCAGCGGCCGCAGCGCCGAGAAGACCCAGCCCAGCAACGCCCCCGGGGTGCGCTGAACCCGCCGCAGGGGCCGCAGCCGCATCCACGCCCGCGCCACCACGAGCTCGTCGGGCACCACCCCGAACTCGCGGCTGTCGTTGCGCACCGACGGGTTGTCGCCCCGCACCCACCAGCCGCCGTCCCGCCGCTCCACGGCCCGCTTGACGATCAGCAGGTCGTGCTGGAAGGGATGCCGCACCACGACCACGTGCCCGGGCCGCACCGCTCCCCCGTAGCGCACCACCAGCAGATCGCCGGGGCGCAGCGTCGGCTCCATCGACGGGTTGTAGACCTCGGCCAGCCCGGTCCGCAGCAGCCCGCGGCCCTCCTGCTCGTCCGCCCGCTCCGGCATCCGCCGTACCTCCCGGTCCCGTGCTCGCCCCTGCGCCCTGCCCGTGTACCCCCCTGGTCCCCGCATCCCTCGGACTTTTGTCCCAGGGATGCGGGGGCACACGCGAAAAGGCGCTCCTCACGGAGTAATCTCGCACGTGAGAAGACGATCACGAGGAAGGACAGCTCTATGCTCTCCCGCCTGTTCGCCCCGAAGGTGAAGGTCAGCGCCCACTGCGACCTTCCCTGCGGCGTCTACGACCCGGCCCAGGCCCGCATCGAGGCCGAGTCGGTCAAGGCCATCCAGGAGAAGTACCAGGCGAACGACGACCCGCACTACCGGGCTCGTGCGACGTACATCAAGGAGAACCGGGCCGAGCTCGCCAAGCACCACATCTCGGTGCTGTGGAGCGACTACTTCAAGGCCCCGCACTTCGAGAAGTACCCGCAGCTCCACCAGCTGGTGAACGACGCCCTCAAGGCCGCCTCGGCCGCCAAGGGCTCCACCGACCCGGCCACGGGCCAGAAGCTGCTGGACCTCATCGCCGAGATCGACAAGATCTTCTGGGAGACCAAGAAGGCCTGACCCGGGTTCCGGGGCCCGTCCCCGGCCCGTCCAGGACCCACCGGTCCTTCCTTCCGCGCCCGGCCCGCCAGTTCCCCACCCGGAACCCGCGGGCCGGGCGCGGCCCTTTCTCCGGGCTCAGACGGACGCGGGTCCGCCTCCGCCACAGCCGGCAGCGCGACAACCACCACTGGTCGCAGGACGCCCAGGAGCGGATGAGTTCGCCGGCGCTGTCCCTGCCGAAGCGGTTGCCCGGGCAGGATCCACTCCGTAGCCCCGTCGGCATGGGTACCGTTCTCGTGACGAGGCTCGACCGGCCGCAGCCACCACCTCCTGCCGACCGCTTGAG
>NZ_PGSG01000052.1 GCF_002843305.1 Streptomyces barkulensis | reverse complement strand
CTCAAGCGGTCGGCAGGAGGTGGTGGCTGCGGCCGGTCGAGCCTCGTCACGAGAACGGTACCCATGCCGACGGGGCTACGGAGTGGATCCTGCCCGGGCAACCGCTTCGGCAGGGACAGCGCCGGCGAACTCATCCGCTCCTGGGCGTCCTGCGACCAGTGGTGGTTGTCGCGCTGCCGGCTGTGGCGGAGGCGGACCCGCGTCCGTCTGAGCCCGGAGAAAGGGCCGCGCCCGGCCCGCGGGTTCCGGGTGGGGAACTGGCGGGCCGGGCGCGGAAGGAAGGACCGGTGGGTCCTGGACGGGCCGGGGACGGGCCCCGGAACCCGGGTCAGGCCTTCTTGGTCTCCTAGTAACGGGCCAGGTCGGCGACCTGCGGGGATCTTCCCTGCGGGTCGCTGACCTGGCCTTTTATCGATGGGTAGCGATGGGGTGCGACGGTCCCGACCGGGTGTCCTGCGGACTGTGCGCGGACTGCTGCGCTATGAGGCGTACCGGAGCTGTCTCCGGCGCGGCGAGCTGGGTCATGAGTCATGAAGCCCTGTGTTACTGCTTCAAAATGTTCATGATCTCGTCCGCCTTGGCGATTGCGGCCCGTGGCCCGTACACCGCCATCGCGGTCAGCACGGCGGAGCCTCCAGCCAAGGCGATATCGACACCTGCCGGAAGGCCAAGCAATGCGCCAATGCACAGGGTTCCAACTGTGGCGACCACCACAGCCACCAAGCGAAGCCCTTCCCTGTTGGTTACCGGGGCTATGCCGCGTAGGCGCTGTTCGGGCAGGAGAGTGCTTACGTTTCCCGCAGCGAAATTGTTCCCGATCTTCGCTAAGAGTGCGGCCAGACTGCGGAGCGCTGCATCACCCGTGGAGTCGACTTGTGCCTCGGTCAGTTGCAGTTTGGCCACGACGAGTGCGGCGTGGCGCTTTGCGCTGCGTTGTCGAGGAGATCCGCGCCCGACGCTGTTCGAGATGCGGTGGACACGGAGAAGCGACCGCCGAACGATGGCGCATGTGTCGTCCAGGTGTCGAAGTGCTTGATGCCTGCCACCCGTGCTGGAGTTGGCCACAGCCTCGCACGCCTCGATGGCGGCCATGATCGAGAGCAAGAACCGGTATCCGGCGATGGCCTTACTATGCCGGGCTGCCCACGTCAGGAGGGGCAGCGTCACAGCAGCGAGCGCGAGGGCTGGTGGGGCCAGGCTCGGCTGCAGTTGCTGTGTCTCGATCGTTTTGATCGTTGACATGACCAGGTCCCCTACACCGAGGCCGATCGCGAAGCTGAGCAGCCGATAGCGGAGCTTCACAGCCCCAGCGGTTTCTTGGCCAGCCCCACGGAGTGACTGAATCGGAAGATCCGCCAAGCCAAGGCGTCGGAGTGCCTGGACCGTCGGTGCGATGTCTCTCTCCGCGACTCTGGCGTTCCAAGCCGACCACCACTCCTGCAGCGGCTGAATCCGGCGCGCGGTCCAGGCAAGGAAGCGGTAGGCCGCCATCACAATGGCGGCGAGTAGCACACCCCCAACACTGACCGCTGAATCGCAGCTACGCGCTCCAAGTCAATGTTCATGGGATGATCCTGGCGCAGAGCAGTGACGGCCGTGGTCGGATCGTCAGCTTGGCGCTGGGATCGTACGCGCCATCCGGTCATCGGAGGGCCGGTGCCGTAGCGGCACGACACCGGCCGTGGTCCTCTTCACACGGGGGCCGACCGGGGCGAGGCAGTCCTGCTCGGAGGTCACGGTGGTGGCAGTGAGCGGGGCTGCGCAGGTCGGGCCGCACCTGTGGCTGACGCTGATTGTTGCGTACCCCACGGCCGTGGCCCGCACGATGCTGGCGTCACGGGGCGCGGCACGAGCGGCTTACAGTCCCGGATGAACCGTCCGGCGTTATGGGTTGAGCAGTTCGATCTCGATGGCGAGGGCGCCGAGGGCTTCCTTCTCGGGCGGGTAGATGGTGCGGATGTTGACGAGCTGTTCCCCGCGGGTGGCGGTGGGGTTGATGTTGGCAGGGCCTTCGCCGTCGAGGAGGGCTTCGAAGTCGTCGTACGCGGTCACCCGCTTCACCCGTACGTCGCAGACCTCGTCGGTGCCCTTGATCCGGAAGCGGATGGTGTCGCCGGCGGCCATGTCGGCCAGGTGCGGGTAGCGCACCCGGACCTCGATGTTCTTGCGGCCCGCGGCGACGAGGTCGAAGTAGCGGCGGTAGAGGTTGAGGTGGTGGACGCGGGTGGTGGTCTCGGTCATGTGCGGGTGTGGCTCCTTGGTGCGGGCGAGGCCATCAGACGGTTGATCTCGGCGGCCGAGTAGGACCGGAAGAAGTGTCGGGGGTCGGACATCAGGATGGTGGTCAGGGCGAGCAGTCGGTCGGCATACTCGTCCAACGAGCCGCTCCATAGCCGGGTGTCGAGCATCCAGGGGGCCGCGCCGTCGGGCAAGGGCGCCCGGCCTTCGCGGATGAGGGACTTGGACAGTTTCGCGCCGGTGTCGGTGATGATCTGGGGGCAGAACAGGCGGGCTGGGAGCCGGCCGGTGGTGAGGCCGACGGCTTGCAGCGCCCCGTCGACGAGGTGGGAACCGAAGACCCAGTCGCCACCCTTGATCATGACGTGGAGGGTGGCGCGGTCGGAGCCGAGAGCGAGTTCCTTGACGAGGTTGCGGTAGAGGGTCGCGTGGTCGAGGTAGCCGCCGCCGGCCGGGGTGACGGTGGCGGTGTACGGGCCGTGGTGCAGGCAGACCGCGGTGACCTCGGCCGATTCCGGATCGACAAGGCGGGCGGTGGTGCGCTGGGCGTGTTTCTCTGCCCACCCGCAGCCGGGCGCGGGGCAGGGCACGCGCAGGTGTGGGATGCCGGTGGAGGGGGCGAGCCACCAGCGGGCCGTCTCGATGCGGGGCAGGACGCGCAGCCAGGTCGTGCGGTAGTGGGCGCCGGCCTGCTGCTCGGAGTAGGTCTGCAGGTGCCAGGGCACGGCCAGGCGCGTGGCAAGGGCGTCGAACAGCGGCTGGCAGAGGGCGCGGGTCTCGGCGGCGATGGTCTCCTCGCCCAGGGCCTGGGCGTAGGCGCGCTGGTAGGTGTGACCGCTGTGAGGGTCCTGGACGACTTCGTACGGCGCGTTGTCCAGAGCGCCGAAAAGCACGTCGGCCGGGATGCCGGTGCGGTGGTGAACGCGGCGGGCGACAGTGAAGGCGAGGGCCTGCACGAGTGAAGTGCCGAGGTGGGGCGCGCCGTTGATCTGGGTGCCGACGACGAAACGCACCCGCTCAGGGCGGGAGGTGCGGATGATCGGGGCCAGGACATCTTCAGCATGGGTGAGTGCATTGGCCAGGACGGTGTTGGGTGAGACCGGGTGGTGCACCGTGATACCTCCATGCGGTAAGCGGACGGGCGGGATGGCGTGGGCGGTCCGGGTGTTCCGAGCACGGGCTTGTACGGCATGGCTGCGGGAGGAAGGGGCGGGCTTTCCGCCCCGGTGATGACCGGGGCGGCTCACAGGCAGGAGTGAGCGCGCCGGTACAGCCGCAGACCGCTGCTGAACGGCGGGGGTATGGGCTCGGCCAGGAGGCAGTAGTGGGTGGTCTCGTCCTGTGCCGTGGCGATGTATGGCCAGCCCTGCCGCAGCACCGCCAGGGCGTTCTCCCGCTCATCCATGTCACGGGCCCACCGCCGCATGGTGCCGCCCGGGTCAGGCCGCCCGTCCTCGACCGGACGCAGCACGGTCACCCCTGCCCAGCGAGCCTCGGGGTCGGGGTCGAGTGCTCTGGCGACGCGTTCAGCCTGTGCGCTCATCCACCGCACCGCGAGCCGGGGAGTGAGCGCGTAGTGCCGACCCAACGTGATGAGAGCCGACCGGTCGAGGGGGCCTGCCGACAGCTCGCACCGGTAGCGAACTGCCCGCAGCGGCCTCCCCACAGCTCCCTCGGGTGCCGCCTGCTGCGCGGCCGGGGGCATCGGGTTCCTAAGAGGCTTCCTCGGCGGGCGACGTGGCCGCGCAGTACCCGGGTGCGGCCCGGCGAGGCCGAGGAAGGCCAGCGCCGTGCCATGTGGTCTGTGGCTGTCGGCGCGGTGCCGGCCGGTCCGCGTCACGGCGCGCCTCCCAGAGACCGCTCCCGTTCGGTGAGGATGCGTTCGGTCTGGGAGTGCAGCCGCTCCATATCGGGTGGGGTGAGGACGAGCACGGCTTCGGTGCTGCTGCCGTCCTCGTGGTGCACCAGGATGGCCATCGACCCCTGCCTGGCACGGTGGTCGTAGAGCGCGTCCCGGACGAGCAGGGTCGCGTGGGTCGCCTTGGCCGGTACCGGCCGCAGAGTGCTGGCGTCCGCCGGTGCGGACCATGGGGTACCGCCGCCGGGCGGCTGCAGGTGGTATGTGGCGGCGCCTTCGCCGGGGAGGGCGACGACGACGCCCACGCGGCCACCACGGGCGGTGTCGGCCGCGAGGTCGCCGAGCCGGGGGTAGAAGGGGGCCGCAGTGCCGGACTCGGCCCCCTGCGAGGGCAGATGGGGAGTTGGTCGTCCGCTCATGCCCCTGAAGCTAAGGACGAGCCGGGGGCTGAATATGAATCAGAGGAATACGGTTCTCATCCGTCCAGGTGGAAGCGGTCGGACATGCGCCTCAGCTTCTCACGGGTGGATGTGCGTTCGGCATAGACGATGCTGCGCAGGGTGGAGCGGGCGATGGGGTGGTTGCGGACGAGCTGCGGTGCGATGCGCTCGGCCATCTCCAGCTCGGACAGGGCCTTGTCGCGGTTCCCGTCCCACAGCCAGGCTCGCGCGAGGTCCATGTGGTGGTGCCCCTGGCGCGAGTTGGGCAGGGAGGCGACCAGCTCCGGGCCGGTGCGGCGGTTTATCGCCAGGGCCTTGCGCTGCTCACCCGTCTCCAGGGCCACGCTGATGGCGTGGATCTGGACGTTGCCGGGCGAGAACGTCAGCGAGTGCCGGTCGTACACCGGGGGACCGGTGTAGGCGCTCATGCGGTCGGCCGCCGTCCTCGCCAGGCCGATACGGTCTTCGGCCTCCGCAGACCGACCGCCCCGCGCCGCAGAGACGGCCGCACGGAGCTGGAGCGACCCCCACGCCCGCACAGCCAGCGGTTCGCCCCGCTCGTACCCCTCCTGCACGCTGCTGATCGCCTTGTCCGACAGGACGACGGCGTCCTCCCAGTCGGCACTGGCCCACATGTCCCACACGCGCATCCAGTCGGCGACGGCGGGCAGCACGGGGTCACCGGACAGCCTCGCGGACCAGGCGGCCCGCTCACACGCCATGGCGGTCAGCTCGGGGTGGCCGAGAGCGTGGGCAGCGGTGTGGGCGAACTTGCAGCACACCGCGTAGATCGCGTACGCCTCCTCTCGCTCGTGTCCGGTGGACACCTCGGCGAGAGCACGGGCCTCGCGGAGCAGATCCGGCAGGACCCGCAGGATGGCCACGTTCGAAGCCGTGTCCCGCAGCCGGTGCAGACGGGTGACCTCGCCCCACAGCTCCGCCGCCGGGCGGGGAATGCCGTCGTAGACGGGCGCGAGGTCGTAGCGGCGAAGCTCCCGAAGGATCGAGGACGCGGCGACCTGCCACTGGTTCCCGTCGGGCGAGCCGGTGTACGGACGACCGATCAGGTCATTGGGATGGACGTGCAGCTCGGCCGCCAGCAGGTTCAGTATGCCGACACGGTCCAGCTCGATCAGACCGCGCTCCATCTTGGACACCCAGCCCTGCGACTTCCCCAGGGCCGCGGCGAGGTCCGCCTGCGGCATGCCCAGCCGCAAGCGGGCACGCCGGGCACGGCGGCCGATCTCCTCGGCTTCTTCCAGCATCAGGGTGCCTCCCACATGTCGGTTGGCCGGCTGTGCTCAAGCGGTCGGCAGGAGGTGGTGGCTGCGGCCGGTCGAGCCTCGTCACGAGAACGGTACCCATGCCGACGGGGCTACGGAGTGGATCCTGCCCGGGCAACCGCTTCGGCAGGGACAGCGCCGGCGAACTCATCCGCTCCTGGGCGTCCTGCGACCAGTGGTGGTTGTCGCGCTGCCGGCTGTGGCGGAGGCGGACCCGCGTCCGTCTGAGCCCGGAGAAAGGGCCGCGCCCGGCCCGCGGGTTCCGGGTGGGGAACTGGCGGGCCGGGCGCGGAAGGAAGGACCGGTGGGTCCTGGACGGGCCGGGGACGGGCCCCGGAACCCGGGTCAGGCCTTCTTGGTCTCC
>NZ_PGSG01000051.1 GCF_002843305.1 Streptomyces barkulensis | reverse complement strand
GTACTAATAGGCCGAGGGCTTGACCGTAGATGTTCGCGTCCACTGTGTGGGTTCTGAGACCACGACCCGCCTGGCCGGCGGTTGTTGTTGTTTCATGGTGTTTCGGTGGTCAGAGCGAGAGGGAAACGCCCGGTTACATTCCGAACCCGGAAGCTAAGCCTTTCAGCGCCGATGGTACTGCATGGGGGACCGTGTGGGAGAGTAGGACGCCGCCGAACAATTGTTGAGAGAATGCCCTGCCGGGTTCCCGGCAGGGCATTCTCGCGTTTACGAGACCTTTCGTGCTGTTCGGGTTGGGTGGTTGTGCGTTACGACCTGGTGATCTTCGACAACGACGGTGTCCTGGTGGACAGCGAGCCGATATCCAACCGGATCCTCGCGGCCTGTTTGACGGAACTGGGGCATCCGACCACCTACGAGGAGTCCATCCGGGACTACATGGGCTCCGCCATGCACCGGATCCACGATCTGATCCTGGAGCGTTCGGGGCAGCGGTTGCCCCACGACTTCGACGCCGTCTTCCACGCCCGGGTCTTCGACGCCTTCCGGCGTGATCTGCTGCCCGTGGCCGGTGCCGGCGAGGTGCTGCGGACCCTCGACACCGAAGGCATGCCGTACTGCGTGGCCTCGTCCGGCAGCCACGAGCGGATAAGAGTGGCGCTGGGGAGGACGGGGCTGTACGAGCGGTTCGGGGAGAGGCGGGTTTTCAGCGCCCAGGACGTCGGGCGGGGGAAGCCCGCACCGGATCTCTTCCTCCACGCGGCGGAGGCGATGGGGGTGCCGCCCGAGCGCTGTGCCGTGGTCGAGGACAGTCCTCTGGGGGTACGGGCGGCCGTCGCGGCGGGGATGGACGTGTACGGGTTCACCGCCATGACGCCGGGAGAGAGGATGTCGGGGGCGACGGCACTGTTCTCCACGATGGACGAGCTGCCCGCGCTCCTGCTGGCCTGAGCCGGCCGGGGCGGGACGGGTGGCTTCCCGGGGCAGGCCGGACGACCCGTTCGCGGCGGTGTGGGCGGCCGTGTGGTACCCCGGGCCGCCCGATACGGTGACGGGTATGAGCGGCGGCGCACAGTTGATGTGGGACGAGGCGGTCACCGGATACGACTTCGGGCCCGGGCACCCGATGGATCCGGTGCGCCTGAAGCTGACCATGGAACTGGTCGAGGCGTTCGGGCTGCCCGGCGCCTCCGGGCTGAAGGTGGTCGCCGCGGCGTCCGCGGGCGACTCCACGCTCGGGCTCGTGCACCGCTCCGACTACATCGACACCGTGCGCCGTATCTCCGCGGACCCCGGGGCGGCGGACGGATCGTACGGGATCGGGACCGAGGACGACCCGGCCTTCGAGAGGATGCACGAGGTCTCGGCGCTGATCGCCGGGCAGTCGGTCGGGGCCGCCGAGGCGGTGTGGCGCGGGGACGTCCTCCACGGGGTGAACTTCGCCGGCGGACTGCACCACGCGATGCCGGGCGGGGCGGCGGGTTTCTGCGTCTACAACGACGCCTCCCTGGCCATCGCCCGGCTGCTGGAGCTGGGTGCCGAACGGGTCGCCTACGTGGACATCGACGTCCACCACGGGGACGGTGTCCAGGCGGCCTTCTGGGACGATCCGCGGGTGATGACGGTGTCGCTGCACGAGCATCCCCGCATGCTCTTCCCCGGCACCGGCTGGCCGGAGGAGACCGGCGGGGAGAAGGCGGAGGGCAGCGCGGTCAACATCGCGGTCCCGCCCGGCACATCCGACGGGGGATGGCTGCGGGCGCTGCACGCGGTGGTGCCGGAGCTGCTGCGTTCCTTCCGGCCGCAGGTGCTGGTGACCCAGCACGGTGCCGACACGCACATCGAGGATCCCCTGGCGCACCTGGCGGTGACCGTCGACGCGCAGCGGGCGGCCGCCGAGGCCTGCCACGACTGGGCGCACGAGTACGCGGAGGGGCGCTGGGTCGCGCTCGGCGGGGGCGGTTACGCGGTGGTCGACGTCGTACCGCGCACCTGGACGCATCTGGTGGCGATCGCGGCGGGCGAGCCGATCGCGTCGAAGACCATGATCCCGGAGGACTGGCGGCGGCAGGTGTACGCGCGCACCCGGCAGGACGCGCCGCGGCGGATGACGGACGGGCGCGAGCCGGTGTGGTCGGACTGGGAAGCGGGTTACGACCCGGCGAGCGCCCTGGACCAGGCGGTGCTGGCCGCGCGGCGCTCGGTGTATCCGGCGCACGGGCTGCTGCCCTGAGCCACCGCGGGACACGGCTGCGGGCCGGGCTCCGAGCCGTGTTCGGGCGCCGCCGGACCGAGCAGCCGGACCGGCCGGGCGCACCTGGTCGGCTCCCGGGTTCCTACGCTCCCCGTCCGGTGCCCTGTCGGCGGAGGGACCTCCCGTCCTCGCACCGGTGCAGGGGAGATGTGTCGACAAGACGACCCGGTTCGGGGTACGCCTCCCTCCCTCTCGGCGCTCACGGGGAGTCGCGCCGATCCGGATGAGGGGAGCGCGCCTGCCGGCCGGTGCGCCGGGCGTACGCTCCCGCTCGCCCCTCCCCGGACATGCGGTCCCCACTGCCGCCGCGGCGGCCGGAACCGCCATGGAGCCGGCGGCCGGGGGCCGCGAACGGGTAGCGGAGCAGGTCAGCCGGGTGCTGGGGAGCGGACCCGGCCCCCGGGGGCGGGTCCGCGGCGGCCGTCGCCCCGCGGGGCGGGCGGACGCGGCCGGCCGTCCGTCCGGATGACTCCATGGCGTCGTGCGGTCACCGTCCGCCTGCGCGCTATGTGCTCAATTGCTCCCGTCTGTCACATTAGGAGACCGATGGCTACTCCTCTTCCCCACTTGCATCACCCGCCCCTAATCTGGGGAGGAGCGCGCATGCGAGCAGGAGACACCGGAGGGGAAGCCGGTGCCCGACATGTGCGGAAGGTTCAGGTGTGACATGGCTGCTGCCGAGAGGCCTCTGAACGAGGTCGTGTTCCTGACCGTGGCGGAAGTCGCCTCGGTGATGCGAGTGTCCAAGATGACCGTGTACCGCCTGGTGCACAGTGGCCATCTGCCGGCGATCCGGGTGGGCAGGTCCTTCCGGGTGCCGGAGCAGGCCGTCCACGAGTACCTCCGCGAGTCGTACGTGGAGGCGGAGAAGAGCGCGTAACCGCGGAACGACGGGCCTGTGGCCCCCTCGTGTCACGAGCACTACCCGGTGCCGGGTAGGCTGGGCCGACGTAGGTCGTGTGGGCTCGGACGCCCCGCACCGAGTGACGAAGTGAGCGAGGGTAAGTCGTGGGCTCTGTTATCAAGAAGCGGCGCAAGCGGATGGCCAAGAAGAAGCACCGCAAGCTGCTCAAGCGCACGCGCGTTCAGCGCCGCAACAAGAAGTGAGCGGGCGCGCCGCACACTGACCACCGCCCTCCCACCGCCGTGTCGGTGGGAGGGCGGTGGCGTTCCGCCGTGGAACGGCGGCCGACCGATACGGTGGCCGCGGACCCGCCCGCAACCGGTTCGGGACCAGGCCGTGAGGAACGGTGGGGAACGGCGAGGAACAAGGAGGGCCGCCGGGGCCCGTGGCAGGGTTTCCCGGAGGCGGCCCACCGCACGCTGAGAGGGAGCAACGTTGGGCAAGGTCGTGCTCGTCACTGGCGTCGCCCGCCGGCTCGGCGGGCGCTTCGTACGGCGGATCCTGCGTGAGCCCGACGTCGACCGGGTCGTCGGGGTGGACGCCGTGCCGCCCGGGCACCACCTCGGCGGGGCGGAGTTCGTCCGCGCCGACATCCGGCAGCCCTCGGTCGCCGGGGTGCTGGCCGAGCACGGGGTGGACACCGTCGTGCACCTGGACGTCAGCGGGGTGCAGCTCCTGCCCGGCACCCGCGCGTCGGTCAAGGAGACCAACGTCATCGGCACCATGCAGCTCCTGGGCGCCTGCCAGAAGGCGCCGTCCGTGCGGCGGGTGGTGGTGAAGTCCAGCACGAACGTCTACGGCTCCTCGTCCCGCGATCCGGCGGTGTTCACCGAGACCACGCCGGCCAAGGCGCTGCCCGGTGGCGGCTTCACCAAGGACATCGTGGAGGTCGAGGAGTACGTGCGCGGGTTCGCCCGCCGCCGTCCCGACGTGGCGGTGACGGTGCTGCGCTTCGCCAACATCCTCGGCCCCGGCGCGGACACGCCGCTGGCGGAGTACTTCCGGCTGCCGGTGCTGCCGACCGTCCTCGGATACGACCCGCGGCTGCAGTTCGTCCACGAGGACGACGTCGTCGAGGTGCTGCGGCTGGCGGCCGGGGAGCCGCGGCGCGGAACGCTCAACGCGGGGACGTTCAACATCGCGGGCGACGGGGTACTGCTGCTGTCCCAGGCCGCGCGGCGGCTGGGACGGCCCACACTGCCCCTGCTGCTGCCGGCGATCCGGTGGATGGGGACGGCGCTGCGCACGGTCGGTGTCACGGACTTCTCGGCCGAGCAGATCCGGCTGCTGACACACGGCAGGGTCGTGGAGACCACGCAGATGCGCGAGGTGCTGGGCTTCGAGCCGCGGTACACCACGGCCGGCGCCTTCGCCGACTTCGCGCGCGCAGGGGGGCCGGGGCTGCTGCCGCCGGAGAGACTCGCACACGCGGTGGACCGCATCGAGGAGGTCGTCCGCCATGGCTGACGCCAAGGTCATTCCATTCGACGACGACCGGTCGCGCGGCGGCCAGGGACGGACGGCCCCGGGCCGGACCGCCCGGGGACGGGCGGCGGGCGGCGGGCGCCGTACGGGGGGTGACGACGACCGTACCGGCCAGGAGGACCGGGGCGGTGCGCAGAAGCCGCTCACGGCCGTGCCCGGGGCCGGCTCGGGGAGCGGTCCGGGGACGCGGCGGGAGGACCGGGCCGACCGGACCGACCGGGGCGACCGGGGCGGCTGGGACCGCAGGATCGCCGAGGGGCTGGCCTTCCTGCGGCGGCGGGTCACCGGGGAGTACGAGGTCGACGAGTTCGGTTACGACGCCGACCTCACCGAGCATGTGCTGCTGTCGGCGCTCCGGCCGGTGTACGAGAAGTACTTCCGGGTCGAGGTGCTCGGTATCGGGAACATCCCCTCCGAGGGGGGTGCGCTGGTGGTCGCCAACCACTCCGGGACCCTGCCGCTGGACGCGCTGATGCTCCAGGTCGCCGTGCACGACCACCACCCGGCCGAGCGGGCCCTGCGGCTGCTGGCGGCCGATCTGGTCTTCATGCTGCCGGTCGTCAACGAGCTGGCCCGGAAGGCCGGGCACACCCTGGCGTGTACGGAGGACGCCCAGCGGCTGCTGGAGCGGGGCGAGATCGTCGGAGTGATGCCGGAGGGCTTCAAGGGGCTGGGGAAACCGTTCTCCGAGCGCTACAAGCTCCAGCGGTTCGGGCGCGGCGGCTTCGTCTCCACGGCGCTGCGGGCCGGGGTGCCGATCGTGCCGTGCTCGATCGTCGGGGCCGAGGAGATCTACCCGATGGTGGGCGACTTCAGGACGCTGGCACGGCTGCTGGGCATCCCGTACTTCCCCGTCACGCCCACCTTCCCCTGGCTGGGGCCGCTGGGGATGGTGCCGCTGCCGACGAAGTGGACCATCCAGTTCGGCGAGCCGGTCCCGATGGACGACTATCCGCCGGAGGCGGTCGACGATCCGATGCTGATGTTCAACCTCACCGACCAGGTGCGCGAGACGATCCAGCACACCCTCTACCGGCTGCTGGTGAGGCGGCGTTCGGTGTTCTTCTGAGCGGCGCCCCGTAGGTACGAGCTCCGGGCGGCCGGTGCCCTCACGGACACCGGCCGCCCGTCCGCTAGTCGGAGTCGTCGCCCGTCTCGATCCCCAGCCCCGGCAGGAGGTTCGGGAGGAGCGGCGGGATGGTGATGTCCGGCTCGGGGAGCCGGGGGGCGCCGTCCGGCGACTCCGAGGCGCCGCCCTCGCCGGGGGAGGGCTCCAGCAGGTCGCCGGGGTCGGGCAGGAGCCTCTCCCCGTCCGGTCCGGTGGAGCCGGACGAGTCGGAGGGGCTGGGCTGCCGCTCGCCGTCCCGGTCGCCTCCCTCCGCGCCGTCCGCACCGCTCCCGCCGGGCACGGGCGACGGCGGCCGGTCCGTACGGCCGCCGCCCGGCCGGTCGCCGCGGTCGGTGCCGGCGGCGGAGTCCGTGTCCTCCTGCCCGGAGTCCAGCAGGGGCCTGAGCGGGCCGACCTCGTCCTCTATGGCGTCGAAGAGCGAGCTGACCTCGTCGCCCACATCGGTGAGCTGGACGGGGAGGCCCGCGCGTACCTCGTCCCACTTGGTGCGGTGGGACCGGGAGAAGGACGACAACGAGCGGATCGGCGCGATCTCGCCCTCGCGCTCGTACGCCTGGCTGAGCAGCCGGTGGCCCTCGGAGACGTCGTCGCGCATGTGGGAGAGCGTCCTGCGGATGTCGCCGAGCGACTCGTGGTCCAGCGGGCCCGACCGGCCGCGCTCCAGCAGGCGCCGGGCCTCGTTCAGCCGTGTGGAGGCGTGGTCCAGATGGACCACGCCGCGGTCGGCCTCGTCGCCCGCCATGCCGAGCTTGAGATCCTCCATGCCCAGCTTGAGGCCGTAGAGGGTGTCGCCGGGCAGGGCGTCGGTGCTGGCCACGGCGGCTCCGCTCAGGGCGCCCGCCGCGACGCCGAAGCTCAGGCCACCCGCCGCCAGCCCCTTGGTGAGCCTCGTCCTGGGGCGCAGCCTGCTCAACGGGCGCGGCGGGGAGGCCCGGTGGGCTCCGCCGCGCTCCGTGCGGGCGGAGCGCGGGCCGGGGACCGAGGCGCCCTCGCCGCTTTCGGCGAAGGCGTTCTCCACGGCGGCGAGGAGCTGTGCCCGCTGGGCTGCCTTGACGTCGGGGTCCATCGTCGGTTTCGGCAGGGCGTCGAGCCTGTCGGCCAGTGACAGCAGCGCCGTGCGCTCGTCGGGGGGCCCGTCCGTCAGCCCGGCCCTCGTCTTCTCCGCCGCCCCGGCCGGGACTTCGGGGGCCGCGCCCCCGGACCGGTCGGCCGCCGCACCCTCGGACTCGCGCTCGTCGAGGGCCTGGGCGAAGGCGTTTGCCCGCCGGCTCGGCGATACGGCTCCCATCACGGGCGGCACCTCCTCTCGTCAGCACAGTCGACTCCCTGCCCCACAGGAGGGTTGCACGGCCGTACGGGAGCGGCGGCTCGGGTGCCGCAGTCCGGACGCGACGGGCCGCGGGGAGTCTGCAAACCGCACAACGACCACCGGCCGACGGGGTTACGCCCCGAAGGGGGCGCGATCGCCCTGCCGCCCGCTGCGAAACGGAACGTCACCGCACGCCACCACATGTCATCGGCTGTCCTCCGGCAGCAGCCGGGCCAGGGTCCGCACCGCCCGGTACTGGAGGGTCTTGATCGCGCCCTCGTTCTTTCCCATGACCCGCGCGGTCTCGGCGACCGACAGGCCCTGCAGGAAGCGGAGCGTCACGCACTCCTGTTGCTGCGGGTTGAGCCGGCGGACGGCGTCCAGCAGGGCGGCGTTGGAGAGGGACTCCAGGACCGAGTCCTCCGGGCTGCGCTCCACCTCGTTGGCGTCGAGCATCTCGCCGGTGGTCACCTCCAGGCGGAAGCGGCTCGACTTGAAGTGGTCCGCCACCAGGTTGCGCGCGATGGTGACCAGCCAGGCGCCGAAGTCCCGGCCCTGCCAGGTGAAGGTGCCGATCCGGCGCAGGGCGCGCAGGAACGTCTCGCTGGTGAGGTCCTCGGCCGTGGCCCGGCCGCCGACGCGGTAGTAGATGTAGCGGTAGACGGTGTCGGAGTACTGGTCGTAGAGGCGCCCGAAGGCCTCGGCCTCGCCGCCCTGGGCGCGCTCGACGAGATCCATCATGCGGCGGCTGTCGCCGTCGACCGGGCGCCGGGCGGCGCCCGGGGCGGCCGCGGCGCGAGTGCGCCGGCCCACCGCGGCGGTGCCGGCGGCTCCCTCGGCCAGGGCGTAGACGGGGCCTGCGGGGACAGGTGCGGCGAGGGCGGGGACGGCGTGCGCGGGGGGGACGAGGACGCGCAGCTGGTCGATGACCAGCGTGCGCAGCGCAGCCAGGCCCGAGGCGTCAACCCCGACGTGTGGGTACACGGGACTCCCAGAGGCAGAGCTTCCATCACGTGCAGTGCGGGACCGTCCGCCCGTCACAAGGGCGTGTGGACACCGGATTGCGTCTGAGGAGAATAACGCTTCGTACAGACCGTGCTACACCTAGTTGCCGAAATCGCCGGTTAGGTTTGCTCTGTTATGCGTTTGCGGCTGCTCGGGCGGCGAACCGGAGTGCCGATCCGATCGGTTCGTGTCGCTTTCCGATCGGTCGGCGGCTAGCTTGTGGCCGGAGAGCGGCCTCCGTCCGAACTGGCGACCGGTGCGGCGGTTCCGGCGCGGCTTGGGCGCGGCTTCGGCGGTGGTCTCGGCTGCGGCTTCGGTGGTGGCTTCGGTGGTGGCTTCAGCGGCGGCGGCGCTGGATCGCCATGGCCGCGGCGGCGCCTCCGGCCACCGCGCCCACCCCGGCCGCGGCCGGGATGCCCACCTTCGCCGCCTTCCGGCCGGTCCGGTAGTCGCGCAGCCGCCAGCCCCGCTCGCGCGCGTGGGCCCGCAGCCTGCTGTCGGGGTTGATGGCGTAGGGGTGCCCGACCAGCGAGAGCATCGGGATGTCGTTGGCCGAGTCGCTGTAGGCGGCGCAGCGGGAGAGGTCCAGGTCCTCGGCGGCGGCCAGCGCGCGCACCGCCTCCGCCTTCGCCGGGCCGTGCAGCGGCTCGCCGACCAGGCGCCCGGTGTAGACGCCGTCGACGGACTCGGCGACCGTGCCCAGGGCGCCGGTCAGCCCCAGCCGGCGGGCGATGATCGTGGCGGTCTCCACGGGGGCCGCGGTGACCAGCCACACCTTCTGGCCCGCGTCCAGGTGCGCCTGGGCCAGCGCGCGGGTGCCCGGCCAGATCCGGCCGGCCATGTACTCGTCGTAGATCTCCTCGCCGATCTCCGTCAGTTCCGAGACGCGGTGGCCCTTGACGATGGACAGCGCGCTGTCGCGGGCGTCCTGCATGTGCTCGGCGTTCTCCGAGCCCGCGAGCCGGAACCAGGCCTGCTGCCAGGCGAAGCGGAACAGCTCGCGCTTGTGGAAGAACTTCCGCTTGTACAGGCCGCGGCCGAAGTGGAACAGGGCCGCGCCCTGCATGATCGTGTTGTCGAGGTCGAAGAAGGCCGCGGCCCCGACGTCCCCGTGGACCGGGAACTCCGGCTCCGCCGGTTTCCCCGTCTCGCCGGGGGCGAGTGCGCCGACCTCCCGCGAGGTCCTGCGCGCCGCCTCGGCGGCGGCCTCGCCTGCGAGAACGCTGCGAGCCGTCGCCGAACGCCTGCGGGGGACGAGCCATCCAAGTGCGGCCATGCCGCGAGCATAGCCAGTGTTCCGTGGGGTTCCGGTGACGGAGGGGTGTCGGCAGGGCGGGGACTGCGCCAACCGGGGAAAGCGCGTTCCGGAACGGGCCGGGACGGACCGGGCCGGGCCGGGCCGGGTCAGGCCGGAACGGGCCGGGAGAGGGGAGCGGCCGCGGCGGGCACCGGGCGCGGCGGCACAATGGCGGTCATGAAGACCGTCACTCTCATCGGCAGGCCCGGGTGCCATCTGTGCGACGACGCCCGCGCGGTGGTCAGCGAGGTGTGCGCGCAACTGGGCGCGCGCTGGGAGGAGAAGGACATCACCCAGGACGAGGAGCTGTACCGCCGTTACTGGGAGCAGATCCCGGTGGTGCTCGTGGACGGTGCGCAGCACGACTTCTGGCGGGTGGACCCGCGGCGGCTGCGAGCGGCCCTGGAGAGGTGACCGTGGGGGCCGCCACCTGCGGACCGGCCGCGTCTCGACCGCTCCTCGAGGCGTTCCACGGCCGACGGGCGTATATGTGGGAGGTGTTCCGGGCGGGATCCGGTTCCGTCCGGCGCGTGTGGCACCGGTCACTTTGGCCGGACAAAGCGGACACCGTCTTTGTGCACACGTTCACAAAGACATAGCCTGGTCGGGACGGAGCGGTCCGGACGCATGTCCAGCGGGTGTCCAGCGGGGCCGCTCACCGTTTCGTTCAGACGGCAGGAGCACCGTGGCAACTGGCCGAACACACCGACCGGCGACCCGTAGCCGAGGAATCCCCGAGGCCACCGTCGCCCGGCTTCCGCTGTACCTGCGGGCGCTCACCGCGCTCTCCGAGCGCTCGGTGCCCACGGTCTCCTCGGAGGAGCTGGCGGCCGCCGCCGGCGTCAACTCCGCCAAGCTGCGCAAGGACTTCTCCTACCTCGGCTCGTACGGCACGCGCGGCGTGGGCTACGACGTCGAGTACCTCGTCTACCAGATCTCCCGCGAACTGGGCCTGACACAGGACTGGCCCGTCGTGATCGTCGGCATCGGAAACCTGGGCGCCGCGCTCGCCAACTACGGCGGCTTCGCCTCCAGGGGCTTCAGAGTCGCCGCGCTGATCGACGCGGACCCGTCGATGGCCGGGAAGCCGGTCGCGGGCATACCGGTGCAGCACACCGACGACCTCGAGGCGATCATCGAGGAGAACGGCGTCTCCATCGGCGTCATCGCCACTCCCGCCGGAGCCGCGCAGCAGGTCTGCGACCGGCTCGTGGCCGCCGGGGTGACCTCCATCCTGAACTTCGCGCCGACCGTGCTGTCCGTGCCCGACGGTGTGGACGTGCGCAAGGTCGACCTCTCCATAGAACTGCAGATCCTCGCCTTCCACGAGCAGCGCAAGGCCGGTGAGGAGACGCCCGGCGAGGGCGGCGCCGACACCACCCCGCCCGCGGCGCCGCCCGCCGCGGCCGTGCGCCGCCGCGGCGAGGGAACCGAACAGGGACCTGACGGGGACGTGCCCGCCGTGATGCCCGCATGAACGAACGAGCGACCGTGAGACGCGTCACGCGCGCACCGCACGCCGTACGGTCCGAGCGGAGCGGGGGAGGCGTATGAGTCTGCTGGTAGTGGGGCTGAGCCACCGCAGCGCACCGGTGAGCGTCCTGGAGAGGGCCTCGCTGGCGCCCGAGGTGCGCGGCAAGCTCCTGCAGGACGCGGTCGGCGCCGAGCCCGCCTCCGAGGCCGCGGTGCTCTCCACCTGCAACCGCACCGAGCTCTACGCCGACGTGGACAAGTTCCACGCCGGTGTCGCCGAGCTGTCCTCCCTGCTGGCCCGCTACAGCGGCGTCGGTCTGGAGGAGCTGACCCCGTACCTGTACGTCCACTACGAGGACCGGGCCGTCCACCATCTGTTCTCGGTGGCCTGCGGGCTGGACTCGATGGTCGTCGGCGAGGGGCAGATCCTCGGCCAGATCAAGGACGCGCTGGCCGTGGCGCAGGACCAGCACACCGCCGGGCGGCTGATGAACGACCTGTTCCAGCAGGCGCTGCGGGTCGGCAAGCGGGCGCACAGCGAGACCGGCATCGACCGGGCCGGGCAGTCCCTGGTCACCTTCGGCCTGGAGCAGCTCGCCGGCGGGCGCCCGGTCGCCGAGTGGGTGCGCGGCCGGCGGGCCCTGGTGATCGGCGCCGGCTCGATGTCCTCCCTGGCCGCCACGGTGCTCGCGCGCGCCGGCGTCACCGAACTGGTGATCGCCAACAGGACGCTGGAGCGCGCCCGCCGCCTGGCCGCCGGGCTCCACGGCGGCGGGCTCACCGCGCGCGCCGTGCCCGCCCACGAGATGCCCGCCGAGCTCCCGCACGCGGACGTCGCCGTCTCCTGCACCGGCGCCACCGGGCTGGTGCTGACGGCCGGCGACCTGTCAACCGCGCTCGCCGCGCGTGCCGGATCAGACGGCTCCCGCGACTTCCGCGGCTCCGACGGCTCCCGCGAGGAGCCGCTGGCGCTGCTCGACCTGGCCATGCCCCGTGACATCGACGCCGCCGCGCACCGCCTGGAGGGCGTACGGTTGGTGGACATCGAGTCGCTGGCCGAGGCCTCCGCCGACGCGCCCATGGCCGCGGACGTCGACAAGGTGCGCGGCATCGTCGCCGACGAGGTCGCGGCCTTCGGCGCGGCCCAGCGGGCCGCGACGATCACGCCCACCGTGGTCGCGCTGCGCGCCATGGCCGCCGACGTCGTCTCGGCCGAGATGGCGCGCCTGGACGGGCGCCTCCCCGGACTCGACGCCAAACAGCGCGCCGAGATCACCCAGACCGTGCGCCGGGTCGTCGACAAGCTGCTGCACGCGCCGACCGTGCGCGTCAAGCAGCTCGCCGGCGAACCGGGCGGCGCCGGATACGCCGACGCGCTGCGAGAGCTCTTCGACCTCGACCCGCAGACCGTGGCGGCCGTCAGTAATCCCGAACAGGAGCGGCAATGAGCACCAACGCACCCCAGCCGCTGAAGCTGGGCACCCGCCGCAGCCGACTCGCCATGGCCCAGTCCGGGCAGGTGGCCGAGCGCGTCCGGCGGCTCACCGGCAGGCCCGTCGAGCTGGTGGAGATCACCACCTTCGGCGACGTCTCCCGTGAGCACCTCGCCCGGATCGGCGGTACAGGGGTCTTCGTCTCCGCGCTGCGCGACGCGCTGCTCGGCGGCGAGATCGACTTCGCCGTTCACTCGCTGAAGGACCTTCCCACCGACCAGCCGGAGCAGCTCGCGCTGGCGGCCGTGCCCGTCCGGGAGGACCCCCGTGACGCGCTGGTCGCCCGTGACGGCCTCACCTTCGAGGAGCTGCCCGACGGGGCGCGGGTCGGCACCGGCTCGCCGCGCCGCATGGCGCAGCTGGCCGCCTGGGCCCGGTCGCTGGGCCGGGACACGGAGATCGTGCCGATCCGGGGCAACGTCGACACCCGCATCGGGTACGTGCGCTCCGGCGAACTGGACGCGGTCGTCCTCGCCACCGCCGGTCTCAGGCGCGTCGGCCTGATCGGCGAGGCCACCGAACTGCTCGACCCCGGCGCGGTGCTGCCCGCACCCGGCCAGGGAGCGCTGGCCGTCGAGTGCGCGGCCTCGCGCCCCGACCTCGCAGCCCTGCTCGCCGAGCTCGACGACCCGCGCACGCGGGTCGCCGTGACCGCCGAGCGAACCCTGCTCTCCGCTCTGGAAGCCGGTTGCAGCGCGCCCGTCGGCGCACTGGCCGACTTCCCGGCGGAAGGGCAGGATGTCACCGAACTGCGCCTGCGCGGTGTCGTCGGCACGACCGACGGCGCCACACTGGTGCAGTTGTCCACCACCGGTCGCGTACCGGCGTCCGACGGCGAGCTGCTCTCCCTGGCCCAGGCCATGGGGCGCGAACTCGCCGACGAGATGCTCGCCAAGGGCGCGGCCGGTCTGATGGGGGAGCGAGCACATTGAACCCCACCACCGATCACTCGTACGGCGCCCATGGGCACGTCACCTTCCTCGGTGCCGGGCCCGGGGACCCGGGACTGCTGACGCTTCGCGCCGTCGAGGCGCTGGCGCAGGCCGATGTACTGGTCGCCGACCCGCAGGTGTACGACGTCGTGCGGGCGCACGTGCGGGCAGGTGTCGACACCCCGCTCCAGACAGCAGGTGACGACACGTCAACAGCATCCGCGGGTGCCGACGATGCCGTAAATCTTGTCATGAGGGCCGTGCGCGGCGGCAAGCGGGTCGTCCGTGCGGTCGCCGGCGACCCCGGCCTCGACGCGGACGCGGCGAGCGAGATGCTGGCCTGCGCCTCCGAGGGCGTCACCTTCGAGGTCGTGCCGGGCATCGCCAACGCCGTCGGGGTTCCCGCCTACGCGGGTGTGCCGCTGCGCAACGGCCACGGCGCGGACGTGCGGTTCCTGGACGCGCGGACCGCCGACGCCCAGGCGTGGAACGAGGTCGGCGCCAGCGACGCCACCCTCGTGGTCTCCACGACCCTGGAGACGGTCGCCGCCACCGCCGCCGAACTGGTCACCGCGGGCCGCAAGCCCGACACCCCGCTGACCGTCACCGTCGACGGCACCACCACCCGGCAGCGCACCTGGACGGCGACGCTGGGCTCCATCGCCCAGACCCTCAAGGCCGCCAAGGTGCTGCCCGCGGCGAACGGCTCCCGGCCGGCGATAGCCGTGGTCGGCGAGCTCAGCGCCGCCGCGCAGCGCGACCGGCTCGCGTGGTTCGAGTCCAAGCCGCTGTTCGGCTGGCAGGTGCTGGTGCCCCGCACCAAGGAGCAGGCGGCCTCGCTCTCCGACCAGCTGCGCTCCTACGGCGCGGTGCCCAGCGAGGTGCCCACCATCGCGGTGGAGCCCCCGCGCACCCCGCAGCAGATGGAGCGCGCGGTCAAGGGCCTGGTCACCGGGCGCTACGAGTGGATCGCCTTCACCTCGGTCAACGCGGTCAGGGCGGTGCGCGAGAAGTTCGAGGAGTACGGCCTGGACGCCCGCGCCTTCGCCGGGATCAAGGTCGCGGCCGTCGGCGACCAGACCGCCAAGGCGCTGGTCGACTTCGGCGTCAAGCCCGACCTGGTGCCCAGCGGCGAGCAGTCCGCGGCCGGGCTGCTGGAGGACTGGCCGCCCTACGACCCGGTCTTCGACCCGATCGACCGGGTCTTCCTGCCGCGCGCCGACATCGCCACCGAGACGCTGGTGGCGGGTCTGATCGAGCTGGGCTGGGAGGTCGACGACGTCACCGCCTACCGGACGGTGCGCGCCTCGCCGCCGCCGGCCGCGACCCGGGAGGCGATCAAGGGCGGTGGGTTCGACGCCGTGCTGTTCACCTCCTCCTCCACCGTCCGCAACCTCGTCGGGATCGCGGGCAAGCCGCACAACGTGACGGTCATCGCCTGCATCGGCCCGGCGACGGCGAAGACCGCCGAGGAGCACGGACTGCGGGTGGACGTCATGGCGCCGGAGCCGTCGGTGCACAAGCTGGCCGAGGCGCTGGCGGAGTTCGGCGCCAGGCGCCGGGACGCGATGATCGAGGCCGGCGAGGCGGTGCAGCGGCCCAGCGAGAAGCGTCCGACCAGGAGGAGGGCACGGACATCGTGACGATCGGCGAGAGCACCTACGGCAGCACCTACGGCAGCACCTACGGCGGTGCTTACGACAGGGGGCGCGGCGGCTACGGGGACTTCCCCGTGGTGCGCCCCCGGCGGCTGCGCACCACCCCGGCGATGCGCCGGATGGTGGCCGAGCACCGGCTCCACCCGGCCGATCTGATCCTGCCCGTCTTCCTGCGGGAGGGCATCGCCGAGCCGGTGGAGATCTCCTCGATGCCGGGCGTGTACCAGCACACCCGCGAGACCCTGCGCAAGGCGGCGGCCGAGGCCGTGGCCGCGGGCGTGGGCGGGATCATGATCTTCGGCGTGCCCGAGGAGGGGAAGAAGGACGCCACCGGGTCCTGCGGCACGGACCCGGACGGCATCCTCCAGGTGGCGCTGCGCGATGTGCGCGCGGAGGTCGGGGACGACCTGGTGGTCATGTCCGACCTGTGCCTGGACGAGTTCACCGACCACGGCCACTGCGGCGTCCTGGACGAGCGCGGCCGGGTGGACAACGACGCCACGCTGGAGCGGTACGCCGAGATGGCGTGCGTCCAGGCCGAGGCGGGCGCGCACGTGCTGGGGCCCAGCGGGATGATGGACGGCCAGGTCGCCTTCGTCCGCCGCGCCCTGGACGAGGCCGGCCACCAGGACGTGGCGCTGCTGGCGTACACGGCCAAGTACGCCTCCGCGTTCTACGGCCCCTTCCGCGAGGCGGTGGACTCCTCGCTGACGGGCGACCGCAAGGCCTACCAGCAGGACCCGGCCAACGCGCGGGAGTCGATGCGCGAACTGGCGCTCGACCTCGCCGAGGGCGCGGACATGGTGATGGTCAAGCCCGCGCTGCCCTACCTGGACGTGCTGCGCCGGGTGGCGGACGCGGTGGACGTGCCCGTGGCGGCCTACCAGGTCTCCGGCGAGTACGCGATGGTCGAGGCCGCCGCGCAGCGCGGCTGGATCGAGCGGGACCGGGCGATCATGGAGACGCTCACCGGCGCCAGGCGGGCCGGCGCGGACATGATCCTGACCTACTGGGCGACGGAGGCGGCCCGGCGGCTGCGCTGAGCCGCCGGCCCCGGCGTGGCCCCGGGGCCGGTCGGGTTGGTCCGGCCCGTGGGTCCGGCCCGTGGGGCCGGGGTCAGTCGCGGGGGAAGCCGTCCGTGGTGATGGTGAGCTCCACGGACATCTCGGTGATCTTCACGGGCTCACCGAAGTCGACGGTCAGCTCGCTGCCGTAGCCGTCGTCCTTGGGGTGGGTGTGGAGGTGGCAGCGGGCGCCGTACGGGTCGATGATCAAGTAGGCGGGGACTCCGGCGGCGGCGTACGCCTTCAGCTTGGGACCGTGGTCGTTGGCGGCGGTGGAGCGGGAGAGGACCTCCACGATCAGCTCGACGTCATCCGGTGAGTAGTGCCCCCGCGCGTCGGGGACCGCGCCGTCGGCGATCTTGGCCAGATCCGGTGCGAAGCCGTTGAGATGGCCGGGGAAGTCGATCCGGACGTCGGAGTCGATCTCCGCGTCCAGGCCGAACTGGTCCTCCAACTGCCGCAGGACCTTCCGGATGATCTTCCAGTGCGTGCGGCGCTGCGGTGTCATGTAGACCGACCCCTCGACGATCTCGACCTTGTATCCCTCGGGGACGGGCATCCGCTCCAGACGCTCGAAGAGTTCGTCCAAGGTGGTCTCGTCGGACTCGGCCATCTCGATCCTGTCGGTCAGCTCGACGGTCACGGTGACGCTCCTCCCCGCCGCGCCGGGATGCGCGGCCGCGCGGTACAACGATACGTCCGGGCCACCGGTTACGCCCGGTCCCGGAGCCGTACCGCCGGCCGTACCGCGCGGCGCGTCAGCCCTTGACACAGACGACCTGCCGCAGTTTCGCGACCACCTCGACCAGATCGCGCTGACGGTCGATGACCTGCTCGATCGGCTTGTACGCGGCCGGGATCTCGTCGACGACGCCGGAGTCCTTGCGGCACTCCACGCCCCGGGTCTGCTCCTCCAGGTCCCGCGCGGTGAACCGCCTCTTCGCCGCGTTGCGGCTCATCCGCCGCCCCGCGCCGTGGGAGGCGGAGTTGAAGGAGGCGGCGTTGCCCAGACCGCGCACGATGTAGGAGCCGGTGCCCATCGAGCCGGGGATGATGCCGTACTCGCCGCCGCCCGCGCGGATGGCGCCCTTCCGGGTGACCAGCAGGTCCATGCCGTCGTAGCGCTCCTCGGCCACGTAGTTGTGGTGGCAGGAGATGACCTGCTCGAAGGAGGGGGACGCCTTCCTGAACTCCTTGCGGATCACGCCCTTGAGCAGGCTCATCATGACCGCGCGGTTGCGCTTGGCGTACTCCTGCGCCCAGAACAGGTCGTTGCGGTACGCCTCCATCTGGGGGGTGTCCGCGACGAACACGGCCAGGTCGCGGTCGATCAGGTCCTGGTTGTGGGGGAGCTTGCGGGCCACGCCGATGTGGTACTCGGCCAGCTCGTTGCCGATGTTGCGGGAGCCGGAGTGGAGCATCAGCCAGACGGCGCCGTCCTCGTCGAGGCAGACCTCGACGAAGTGGTTGCCGCCGCCGAGCGTCCCCATCTGGCGGGTGGCCCGCTCCCGGCGGAAGTGGACGGCCTCGGTGACACCGTCGAAGCGGGACCAGAAGCCGTCCCAGCCGGAGGCGGGGGAATCGGGCAGGCGGCCCGGGTCGACGGGGTCCCCGTGCATGCCGAAGCCGACCGGGATGGCCTGCTCGATGCGCGAGCGCAGCCGGGAGAGGTCGCCGGGCAGGTCGTTCGCGGTCAGGGAGGTCCGTACCGCCGACATGCCGCAGCCGATGTCCACACCGACCGCCGCCGGGCAGACCGCGCCCTCCATGGCGATGACCGAGCCGACGGTGGCGCCCTTGCCGTAGTGGACGTCGGGCATGACCGCCAGGCCCCTGACCCACGGGAGCGTCGCGGTGTTGCGCAGCTGCCGCATCGCGCCGTCCTCGACGCCGGACGGGTCGGCCCACATCCGGATCGGCACCCGGGCCCCGGGAACCTCGGTGTACGACATGTTCGTTCATCCCCCTGGCTGAGAAGTGCCTGAGAAGTGCGAGCACGCTCCGCCACATGCGTGCGAATCGCGCACGGATCGCGTGCGAACCGCGTACGTCCGTACACACAGGACGGACGTATTACTGCATATGCATCGATGAGCGGAGGTCCCGCGGCGCGCGTGACGGACGTCGTGCGATAGACATTGTGTTCTGTTGTGGTCGTACGGCGGCAACGTGTTTTCGAGTTCTCGGGTTTCCGGGCGTTCACGCGGACATGAGGAGTTGGGCAGTGCAGCGGAAGGCATACGCCACCGGCGCGGCGCTCGTAGCCGTGCTGGCCGTCGGGACCGTCGGCTGCACCGGCGGCTCCGGCGCGGGCGGCGCCGCGGCCGACAGCAAGCCCGGCACGGTCGGCACCGCCGCCGTCACGGCTCCGCCCGGCACCTACCGCGATCTGCCCGAGCCCTGCGACGCGGTCGACACCGGCCTTCTGAAGGCGATGCTGCCGGGGGCCGGGAGCGCCTCCCCGGCGGACGGCGCGGAGGGCGGCGACGGGACCCCGGCGGCGTACGAGGGCGAGCAGACCGTCACCTACGACGACGACCGCCGGGTCGGCTGCCGCTGGAAGAGTTCCACCGGCATGGGCAGCCGCCATCTCCTGGTGGACTTCGAGCGGGTCGTGTCGTACGACCCCGCCGTCAGCGACGACGAGCGGGCGGTGCGGCTGTACGAGGACATGGTGCTGGAGGCGGGCATCCCCGGCTCGCCGCCCGCGGACGGGGAGTCCCCCGGCTCCGGGGAGAAGAAGGACGAGGCCGGCGCGGATAAGGCCGGGGACGGCGGGGACGCCGGCGAGACCCCGGAGGGGAGCGGCGAGCCCGCCGGGAGCGGCGGCGATGACGGGGACGGCGGCAGCGGCGAGCCGGAGACGGCCGTCCCGCAGCCCGCCCCCAGCGCGGCAGCGGCACTGGCCCCGCGCCCCCTGGAGGACCTCGGGGACGCCGCGTACATCGACGACGAGCTGGTCACCGCGGACTCGGGCGTCCACCGCGACATCACCCTGGTCTTCCGCACCGGGAACGTCATCGTCACCGTCGAGTACGAGCAGTGGGTGACGGACAAGCGCAGGCTGCCCGACAGCGCCGAACTGCAGGAGAAGGCGCTGAAGCTGGCCGGCCGGCTCGCCGGGGAGTTCCAGGACTGACGCCCGCCCGCGGGCCCGCACCCGCGCCCGCCCGCGCCTCCACCGGGACTGAGACGACGGACACACCCGGTCCCGGCCCCGCCCGGCAGGGCCCGCACCCGCTCTAGGCCCTGTCTGACAAATCCCGCCTGCTCCGCGGCGTCTGGCACGCACGCTCGCTGCGTTGTCGATCGTCGGCGCAGCACGCTGCGCTCTCCTCCTCCGCCTTGCGATCGCACGCACCAGACGCCGCGGAGCCCGCCCTTCGGGCGGACAGCGCTATTTGTCAGACAGGGCCTGGGCTGCTGCGGTGTCATCGCCCGAATGGCGTACCGTCGTGCCGTCCGACAGGGCGTGCCCGGCGCCCAGCACATCCGGAAGCGAAGGAACCATGCACCGTAACGCCACGCGCACCGTCGTCCGCACCCTCGCCTGCGCCGCCGTGCCCATGCTGCTGGTCGCGGGCTGCTCCTCCGACTCCGGTGGCGACGACTCCGCCGGGCCCTCGCCCAGCGCCTCCGCCTCCAGCGCGTCCCCGACCCCGGCGCCGGTGAAGTTCACCACCCTGCCCGACCCCTGCAAGACCCTCTCGGGGGACACGGTCGGCGATGTGGTGCCCGAGGCGAAGAAGAAGGGCAAGAACCTCGGCTCCAAGGACGCCGACGGCTACGGCACCTGCCTGTGGAGCGGCCTGGACGACTACCAGTACCGGGCGCTCACCGTCTCCCTCAAGCGGTTCGACTCCGACGTGACGCTCGGCAGCGGAAGCGAGCGGGCCGCCGAGTACGCCGGCCAGCAGGTGGCCGCCGTATCGCAGGACGAGGAGAACAAGAAGGTCAAGGACACCCCGCTCGACGGGGTCGGCGACCAGGCGACGTCCATAGCCTTCGAGACGGAGCGCAAGGACGGCAAGAAGACTGAGGAGTACCGCGAGCAGCGGGTCGTCGCCATCACCGGCAACGTCGTGGTGACCGTGGACTACGAGGGCGCCGGGTTCGAGACCGGAAAGACGCCGAAGGCCGGGGACATCCGCGAGAACGCGGAGAAGGCGGCGAAGGAGGCCGTCAAGGCCATCAAGTAGGTGACCGGGCCGGACCCCTCGGTCCCGTCACCCGCCGCGCGTACCCTGTCTTCCCCTCGGGGACCTTCGGCTCCCCGTCCCTTCCGCCGTCCCTCTCGCCGCCCCTCCCGCCGTCCGGCCGGGCGGCGGACACCGGCGCCGGCGACCGACGACGATCTCGCGAGGACGCAGCAGTGGACCTGACACGCACTCACCGAATACTCATCGGCGTGGTCGTCGCCGGGGCGGTGGTGATCGCGGCGATCGGCTTCGCCGGATCGTACGCCGCCGTCCGCGACCTCGCCGAGCAGAAGGGGTTCGGCGGCTTCGCGCCGTTCTTCCCCATCGGCATCGACGCCGGGATCGTGGTGCTGCTCGCCCTGGACCTGCTGCTGACCTGGATCCGCATCCCCTTCCCGATGCTGCGGCAGACCGCCTGGCTGCTGACGGCCGCCACCATCGCCTTCAACGGCGCCGCCGCCTGGCCCGACCCGCTGGGGGTCGGGATGCACGCGGTGATCCCGGTGCTGTTCGTCGTCGCGGTCGAGGCCGCGCGGCACGCGGTCGGCCGGATCGCCGACATCACCGCCGACAAGCACATGGAGGGCGTGCGGATCTCGCGCTGGCTGCTGGCCTTCCCCTCCACCTTCCGGCTGTGGCGCCGGATGAAG
>NZ_PGSG01000050.1 GCF_002843305.1 Streptomyces barkulensis | reverse complement strand
TCAGTAGCGGTAGTGGTCGGGCTTGTACGGACCCTCCACCGGCACCCCGATGTAGGCCGCCTGCTCCGGACTCAGCACGGTCAGCCTCGCCCCCAGCGCCTCCAGATGCAGCCGGGCGACCTTCTCGTCCAGATGCTTGGGCAGCACATACACCCCCACCGGATAGGCATCCGGCTTGGTGAACAACTCGATCTGGGCGATCGTCTGGTTGGCGAAGGAGTTCGACATCACGAACGACGGATGCCCGGTGGCGTTGCCCAGGTTCAGCAGCCGCCCCTCGGACAGCACGATGATCGCCTTCCCGTCCGGGAAGGTCCAGGTGTGCACCTGCGGCTTGACCTCGTCCCTGACGATCCCGGGGATCGCCGCCAGACCGGCCATGTCGATCTCGTTGTCGAAGTGGCCGATGTTGCCCACGATCGCCTGGTGCTTCATCCGCGCCATGTGGGAGGCCAGAATGATGTCCTTGTTGCCGGTGGTGGTCACGAAGATGTCCGCACTCTCCACCACATCCTCCAGCGTGGCGACCTGATAGCCGTCCATCGCCGCCTGCAGCGCGCAGATCGGGTCGATCTCGGTGACGATCACCCGCGCGCCCTGCCCGCGCAGCGACTCCGCGCACCCCTTGCCCACGTCCCCGTAACCGCACACCACGGCCACCTTGCCGCCGATCAGGGTGTCGGTGGCCCGGTTGATCCCGTCGATCAGCGAGTGGCGGCAGCCGTACTTGTTGTCGAACTTCGACTTCGTCACCGAGTCGTTGACGTTGATCGCCGGGAAGAGCAGCACGCCGTCGCGCTGCATCTCGTACAGCCGGTGCACCCCGGTGGTGGTCTCCTCCGTCACCCCCCGGATCTCCGAGGCCAGCGCCGTCCACTTGCCCGGCTGCTCGGCCAGGGTGCGGGCCAGCAGGCCCAGGATGACCGCGTGCTCCTCGGACTCGGCCGTGGAGACGTCCGGCACCGCGCCGGCCTTCTCGTACTCCACGCCCTTGTGCACCAGCAGCGTGGCGTCCCCGCCGTCGTCCAGAATCATGTTCGGCCCGCCGGTGGGCTCGCCCGGCCAGGTCAGCGCCTGCTCGGTGCACCACCAGTACTCCTGAAGGCTCTCGCCCTTCCAGGCGAAGACCGGCACCCCCCGCGGATCCTCGGGAGTGCCACCGGGACCGACCGCGACCGCGGCGGCGGCATGGTCCTGGGTGGAGAAGATGTTGCAGGACGCCCAGCGCACCCGCGCGCCCAGCGCCACCAGCGTCTCGATCAGCACGGCCGTCTGCACCGTCATGTGCAGCGACCCGGTGATCCGCGCCCCGGCCAGCGGCCGGGCGGCGGCGTACTCGCGGCGGATGGCCATCAGACCGGGCATCTCGTGCTCGGCCAGCGTGATCTCCTTGCGGCCGAACGCCGCCAGGGACAGATCCGCCACCTTGAAGTCCGTGAAGTCAGCGGTGGGCTGCGAGGGCATGCCGGGTACTCCTTGGGGTCTGTGTGCTCTGGATATTGCTCTGGATGCTGCCGTGGATGTTGTGGTGGATGTCGAGCGTCGCGGTGGAGCGGTTGAGGGTGATGTAGTGCAGCCCGGGTGCGCCTTCGGCCAGCAGGCGCTCGGCCATGGCGGTGGCGTGGTCGACGCCGATGCGGTGGCCGGCGGCCGGGTTGCCGCGGGCGGCCTCCAGGCGGCGGGCCAGGTCCTCGGGGAAGGCCGCACCCGACAGCTCGGCGAAGCGGGCGATCTGCCGGGCGTCGGTGGCGGGCATGATCTCGGGGATGATCGGGGTGTCGCAGCCGGCGGCGACCACCCGGTCGCGCAACCGCAGATAGTCCTCGACGTGGAAGAACATCTGCGTGATGGCGTAGTCGGCGCCGGCCCGGCACTTGGCGACGAAGTGGCGGATGTCGCTGTCCCAGTCCGGCGAGCGCGGGTGCATCTCGGGGAAGGCGGCCACCCCGACGCTGAAGTCGCCCATCTCCTTGACCAGGGAGACCAGTTGGTGGGCGTGGGTGAAGCCCTGCGGATGCGGGGTCCAGGGCCCGCCCGGGTCGCCGGGCGGATCGCCGCGCAGGGCGAGCACATCGCGTACCCCTGCGTCGGCGTACCGGCCGATGATGTTGCGCAGTTCGGCCACGGAGTGGCCGACGGCGGTGAGGTGTGCGACCGGCCGCAGCGTGGTCTCGGCCGCGATCCGCTCGGTGACGGCGACGGTGCGGTCCCGGGAGGATCCACCGGCGCCGTAGGTGACCGAGACGAACGTCGGGTGCAGCACCTCGATGCGGCGGATGGCGTCCCACAGGGTGCGCTCGCCCGCCTCGGTCCTGGGCGGAAAGAACTCGAACGAGTACGAGCGCTCCCCCGCGGCCAGGACCTCGCGCAGTGTTCTCATGGTTCTCATACCCGTCCGCCTCCGGCATTGAAGTATTTGGCCTCGGGGTGGTGGACGACGATGGCGTCGGTGGACTGTTCGGGATGGAGCTGGAACTCCTCGGACAGCTTCACCCCGATCCGCTCGGGCCGGAGCAGCTCGGCGATCTTGGCGCGGTCGGCCAGCTCCGGACACGCCCCGTACCCCAGCGAGAACCGCGCCCCGCGGTATTTGAGGGCGAACATGTCCTCGATCGCGTCGGGGTCGTCGCCGGCGAAACCGAGCTCGGCACGGACCCGGGCGTGCCAGTACTCGGCCAGCGCCTCGGCCAGCTGCACCGACAGGCCGTGCAGCTCCAGATAGTCGCGGTAGGCGTTGGCGGCGAACAGCTCGGCGGTGGCCTGGCCGATGCGGGAGCCGACGGTGACCACCTGCAGGCCCACCACGTCCGTCTGACCGGACTCCTTGGGGCGGAAGAAGTCCGCCAGGCACAGCCGGCGCCCGCGGCGCTGGCGGGGGAAGGTGAACCGGCACCGCTCGGCACCGTCCTCACCGAGGACCACCAGGTCGTCGCCCTCGGCGTGGCAGGGGAAGTAGCCGTAGACCACCGCGGCCTCCAGCAGGCTGTCGGTGTGCAGCCGCTCCAGCCAGCCCCGCAGCCGCGGCCGGCCCTCGGCCTCGACCAGCTCCCGGTAGGAGGGCCCGTCCCCGGTGCGCGGCGCCTTCAGCCCCCACTGCCCCTTGAACAACGCGTCCTCGTCCAGCCAGGACGCGTACTCCTTGAGCGGAATGCCCTTGACCACCCGCGTGCCGTAGAAGGGCGGGGTGGGCACCGGATGGTCGGTGGCCACGTCCGAGCGCACCGGCCCGCCCGGCTCCGGCTCGGCCACCTGGGCGGCCGCCGCCTTGACCCGCCGCTGCCGCAGCTCGGGCAGCTTCGCCCCCGGCACACCACGCTTGACACCCATCAGCGCGTCCATCAGCCGCAGCCCCTCGAAGGCGTCCCGGGCGTAGCGGACCTCCCCGTCGTAGAGGGCGTGCAGGTCCTGCTCGACGTAGGCGCGGGTCAGCGCGGCCCCGCCCAGGATCACCGGATACTTCCCGGCCAGGGAACGGGCGTTGAGCTCCTGCAGATTCTCCTTCATGATCACGGTGGACTTCACCAGCAGCCCGGACATGCCGATCACATCCGCGGCGTGCTCCTCGGCCGCCTCCACGATCGCCGACACCGGCTGCTTGATCCCGAGGTTGACCACCGTGTAGCCGTTGTTGGACAAGATGATGTCCACCAGGTTCTTGCCGATGTCGTGCACGTCTCCGCGCACCGTGGCCAACACGATGGTGCCCTTGCCCGCCGCGCCCTCGACCCGCTCCATGTGCGGCTCCAGATGGGCCACGGCCGTCTTCATCACCTCCGCCGACTGCAGCACGAACGGCAGCTGCATCTGCCCGGAGCCGAACAGCTCCCCGACCACCTTCATGCCCGCCAGCAGGGTGTCGTTGACGATGTCCAGCGCCGGACGCTCGGTGAGGGCCTCATCCAGATCGGCCTCCAGACCGCCCCGCTCCCCGTCGATGATCCGCCGCTTGAGCCGCTCCTCCAGCGGCAGCGCCGCCAGCTCCTCGGCCCGGGAGGCCTGCACACTCCTGGTGTCCACGCCCTCGAACAGTTCCAGGAACCGCTGCAGCGGGTCATAGCCCTCCGCCCGCCGGTCATAGATCAGATCCAGCGCCACCCGCACCTGCTCGGCGGGAATCCGCGCGATGGGCAGGATCTTGGCCGCGTGCACGATCGCCGAGTCCAGCCCGGCCTTGACGCACTCGTCCAGGAACACGGAGTTGAGCACCATCCGCGCGGCCGGATTCAGACCGAAGGAGATGTTCGACAGCCCCAGCGTGGTCTGCACCCGCGGATGCCGCCGCTTGAGCTCACCGATCGCCTCGATCGTGGCCACCCCGTCCCGGCGGGACTCCTCGGTACCGGTACAGATGGTGAACGTCAGGCAGTCGATGAGGATGTCCTCCTCCCGGATACCCCACCTGCCCGTCAGATCCGCGATCAGCCGCTCGGCCACGGCCACCTTCTGCCCGGCCGTACGCGCCTGCCCCTCCTCATCGATGGTCAACGCGATCAGCGCCGCCCCGTGCTCGGCCGCCAGCGCCGTGATCCGCGCGAACCGGGAGCCGGGCCCGTCACCGTCCTCGTAGTTCACACTGTTGATCACCGCCCGGCCGCCCAGCTTCTCCAGCCCCGCCGCGATCACGGCCGGCTCGGTGGAGTCCAGCACCACCGGCAGCGTGGAGGCCGTCGCCAGCCGCCCGGCCAGCTCGGCCATGTCCGCCACCCCGTCACGGCCCACATAGTCCACACACAGATCCAGCAGGTGCGCGCCCTCGCGGATCTGCTCCCGCGCGATCTCCACGCAGTCCTCCCACCGCCCTTCCAGCATGGCGGTGCGGAACTTCTTCGACCCGTTGGCGTTGGTGCGCTCCCCGATCGCCAGATACGAGGTGTCCTGCCTAAACGGCACCGCCTGGTACAGCGACGCCGCCCCCGGCTCCGGCCGCACCTCCCGCCCCGCCGGCACCACTCCCCGCACCCGCTCGACCACCTGCCGCAGATGCTCCGGCGTCGTCCCGCAGCACCCACCCACCAGCGACAGCCCGTACTCGGCCACGAACGACTCCTGCGCATCCGCCAGCTCACCCGGCGTGAGCGGATAGCGCGCACCGTCGGCGGTCAGCTCCGGCAGCCCCGCGTTCGGCATACAGGACAGCGGGATGCGGGAGTGCCGCGCGAGGTAGCGCAGATGCTCGCTCATCTCCGCCGGACCGGTGGCACAGTTGAGCCCGATCATGTCGATGCCCAGCGGCTCCAGCGCCGTCAGAGCCGCACCGATCTCACTGCCCAGCAGCATCGTGCCGGTCGTCTCCACCGTCACCGAGCAGATCACCGGCACCGACCACCCGGCCGCATCCAGCGCCCGCCGCGCCCCCAGCACCGCCGCCTTGGTCTGCAGCAGGTCCTGGGTCGTCTCCACCAGCAGCGCGTCCGCACCCCCCGCCAGCAAACCCTCGGCATTGGCCTGATAGGCGTCCCGCAGCGTGCGGTACTCGACATGGCCCAGGGTGGGCAGCTTGGTACCCGGCCCCATCGCCCCCAGCACCCACCGCTGCCGCCCCGTGTCCCGCGTGAAGGCGTCGGCCACCTCCCGCGCCACCCGCGCCCCGGCCTCGGACAACTCCTCCACCCGGCCGGCGATGTCGTACTCCGCCAGCGCCGCGAAGTTGGCACCGAAGGTGTTGGTCTCCACACAGTCCACCCCCACCGCCAGATACGCCTCGTGCACCGAGGCCACGATGTCGGGGCGGGTGACGTTGAGAACCTCGTTACAGCCCTCCAACTGCTGGAAGTCCTCCAGCGACGGATCGGCCGCCTGCAGCATCGTGCCCATCGCCCCGTCCGCCACCACCACCCGCGAGGACAACGCCTCACGCAG
>NZ_PGSG01000049.1 GCF_002843305.1 Streptomyces barkulensis | reverse complement strand
CCCTACCTGCGCCCGGACGGCAAGACGCAGGTGACCGTCGAGTACGACGGGGACAAGGCGGTGCGGCTGGACACCGTGGTGGTCTCCTCCCAGCACGCCTCCGACATCGACGTCGGCGCGCTGCTGGCCCCGGACATCCGCGAGTTCGTCGTCGAGCCGGAGCTGACCGCTCTCGCCCGGAGCGGCGTCAAGCTGGACACCGACGGGTACCGGCTGCTGGTCAACCCCACGGGCCGGTTCGAGATCGGCGGCCCGATGGGGGACGCGGGCCTGACCGGCCGCAAGATCATCATCGACACCTACGGCGGCATGGCCCGCCACGGCGGCGGCGCCTTCTCCGGCAAGGACCCCTCCAAGGTGGACCGCTCGGCGGCCTACGCCATGCGCTGGGTGGCCAAGAACGTGGTGGCCGCGGGGCTGGCCGCCCGCTGCGAGGTGCAGGTGGCCTACGCCATCGGCAAGGCCGAGCCGGTGGGCCTGTTCGTGGAGACCTTCGGCACGGCCACCGTGGACCCCGGGCGGATCGAGCAGGCCATCTCCGAGGTGTTCGACCTGCGCCCGGCCGCCATCATCCGGGACCTGGACCTGCTGCGCCCGATCTACGCCGCCACGGCCGCCTACGGGCACTTCGGCCGGGAACTGGACGACTTCACCTGGGAGCGCACCGACCGTGCCCAGCGGCTGCGTACCGCGGCCGGCTGCCGGAACTGACAGAACTGACGGAACTGACGGAAAAGGGGGACAGCGCCGTGCGAACAGCTGTAACCGGTTCGATCGCCACAGACCACCTGCTCACCTTCCCCGGGGTCTTCACCGACCAACTCCTGGCCGAACGGCTGGAACGGGTCTCGCTGTCCTTCCTGGCCGACCGGCTCGAAGTCCGCCGCGGGGGAGTGGCCGCGAACATCTGCTACGGACTGGGACTGCTGGGCCTGCGTCCCGTGCTCGTCGGCGCGGCAGGCGGCGACTTCGAGCCCTACCGCCTCCATCTCAAGGAACACGGAATCGACACCGACTCGGTGCACATCAGCGAGAGCCGCCACACGGCCCGGTTCGTCTGCACGACCGACCGGGCGCAGAACCAGATCGCCACCTTCTACGCGGGTGCCATGGCGGAGGCGCGCACCATCGACCTGCGCCGGGTGGTCGCCCGCGTGGGCCGCCTCGACCTCGTCGTGGTCTCACCCGACGACCCCGAAGCGATGATCCGGCACACCGACGCGTGCCGGGCCCTGAACATCCCCTTCGCGGCCGACCCCTCCCAGCAACTGGCCAGACTGGAGCGGAAAGAGGTCCGACGGCTCCTCGAGGGCGCACGCTGGCTCTTCGGCAACGAGTACGAGGCCGCGCTGCTCCAGGAGCGCTCCGGCTGGAGCACGTCCCAGATCCTCGACCGCGTCGGGTGCTGGGTCACGACCCTGGGCGACTCGGGCGTCCGCCTCCGGCAGAAGGGCCGGCCGGACACCGGGATCCCGGCGGTACCGGTCGAGGGTGTCGTCGATCCGACAGGCGTCGGCGACGCCTTCAGGGCGGGATTCGTCGCGGCCCTGTCCTGGAACCTCCCGCGCGAGGTCGCGGCGCAGTTCGGCTGCACCGTCGCCGCGACGGTCCTCGACTACATCGGCACGCAGGAGTACCGGCTGTACCGCGAGCCTCTCCTTTCCAGGATGCGCACGTCCTACGGAGTACCGGCGGCGGCCCGGGTCGTCCCGCACCTGAGGGAGCTGCCGTGACCGCGGCCGGACCGAGGGCCCAGCTGCTGCGTGAGGCGTTGTCCTCGCGGGTGGTGGTGGCGGACGGGGCGATGGGCACGATGCTGCAGGCGGCCGATCCGTCGCTGGAGGACTTCCAGCAGTTGGAGGGCTGTAACGAGGTTCTCAACGTCACCCGCCCCGACATCGTGGCCTCGGTGCACGAGGCGTATCTGGCGGTGGGGGTGGACTGTGTGGAGACCAACACCTTCGGTGCCAACTTCGCGGCGCTGGCGGAGTACGACATCGCCGGCCGGGTGGAGGAGTTGTCCGAGGCCGGGGCGCGGGTGGCGCGGGAGGTGGCCGACGCCTTCACGCGGGACACGGGGCGGCAGCGGTGGGTGCTGGGGGCGATGGGGCCGGGTACCAAGCTGCCCACCCTGGGCCATGTCGAGTACCGCACGCTGCGGGACGCCTATCAGGCCAATGCCGAGGGTTTGCTGGCGGGGGGTGCGGACGCGCTGCTGGTGGAGACGACCCAGGACCTGCTGCAGACCAAGGCGGCGGTGCTGGGGGCGCGGCGGGCGCTGGATGCGGCCGGGTGGTCGGTGCCGGTGATCTGCTCGGTGACGGTGGAGACGACCGGCACGATGCTGCTGGGCAGTGAGATCGGTGCGGCTCTGACGGCGCTGGAGCCGCTGGGCATCGACATGATCGGGCTCAACTGTGCCACCGGTCCGGCGGAGATGAGCGAGCATCTGCGCTACCTCGCGCGGCACTCCCGCATCCCGCTGTCCTGTATGCCGAACGCGGGGCTGCCGGAGCTGACCGCCGACGGTGCGCGCTATCCGCTCACGCCGGGTGAGCTGGCGGATGCGCAGGAGTCGTTCGTGGCCGAGTACGGGCTGTCGCTGGTGGGTGGGTGCTGCGGGACGACGCCGGAGCATCTGCGGCAGGTGGTCGAGCGGGTGCGGGGAGTGGTGCCGGCGGGGCGGGAGGTGCGGCCGGAGCCGGGGGCGGCGTCGCTGTACCAGGCGGTGCCGTTTAGGCAGGACACCTCGTATCTGGCGATCGGGGAGCGCACCAACGCCAACGGGTCGAAGAAGTTCCGCACCGCCATGCTGGAAGGGCGGTGGGAGGACTGCGTGGAGATCGCGCGGGAGCAGATCCGCGAGGGCGCGCACCTGCTGGATCTGTGTGTGGACTATGTGGGCCGTGACGGGGTGGCGGACATGGCCGAGCTGGCCGGGCGGCTGGCGACGGCCTCCACGCTGCCGGTGGTGCTGGACTCCACCGAGCCGGCCGTGATCGCGGCGGGGCTGGAGAAGCTGGGCGGCCGGGCGGTGATCAACAGTGTGAACTACGAGGACGGTGACGGGCCCGGCTCCCGGTTCGCGCGGATCACGGCGCTGGCGGCCGAGCACGGGGCGGCGCTGATCGCGTTGACCATCGATGAGGAGGGGCAGGCGCGTACGGCCGGGCAGAAGGTGGCCGTGGCCGAGCGGCTGATCGCGGATCTGACGGGCAGGTGGGGTATCCGGGAGGAGGACATCCTCATCGACTGCCTGACGTTCACCATCTGTACCGGTACCGAGGAGTCCCGCCGGGACGGGGTGGCCACGATCGAGGCGATCGGTGAGCTCAAGCGGCGGCATCCGCGGGTGCAGACCACGCTGGGGCTGTCGAACATCTCCTTCGGTCTGAATCCGGCCGCGCGGATGGTGCTCAACTCCGTGTTCCTGGACGAGTGCGTCAA
Organism: Streptomyces barkulensis; assembly: GCF_002843305.1. Classification (GTDB taxonomy): domain Bacteria; phylum Actinomycetota; class Actinomycetes; order Streptomycetales; family Streptomycetaceae; genus Streptomyces; species Streptomyces barkulensis. Next base: position 1,764 of record NZ_PGSG01000049.1, on the reverse strand, counting down.
GGCCGGGCTGGACTCGGCGATCGTGCACGCGGCCAAGATCCTGCCCATCGCGCGGATTCCCGCCGAGCAGGTGCGGGTGGCGCTGGATCTGATCTATGACCGGCGGGCGGAGGGCTATGACCCGCTGCAGCGGTTCCTGGAACTGTTCGAGGGCGTGGACACCAGGAGTGTGCAGGCCTCCCGGGCCGAGGAGCTGGCGGCGCTGCCGCTGGAGGAGCGGCTCAAGCGGCGGATCATCGACGGGGAGCGGGGCGGTCTGGAGGCCGATCTGGATGAGGCCCTCACCGAGCGTCCGGCGCTGGACATCGTCAACGACACCCTGCTGGCGGGCATGAAGGTGGTCGGGGAGCTGTTCGGCTCCGGGCAGATGCAGCTGCCGTTCGTGCTGCAGTCGGCGGAGGTGATGAAGACGGCCGTGGCCCATCTGGAGCCGCACATGGAGCGGGTCGAGGGCGCGGCGGGCAAGGGCACCATCGTGTTGGCCACGGTGCGCGGAGACGTGCACGACATCGGCAAGAACCTGGTGGACATCATCTTGTCCAACAACGGCTACACGGTGGTCAACCTCGGGATCAAGCAGCCGGTGTCGGCGATCGTGGAGGCGGCCGAGGAGCACGCCGCGGATGTGATCGGCATGTCCGGGCTGCTGGTGAAGTCCACCGTGATCATGAAGGAGAATCTGCAGGAGCTCAACGCCCGTTCCCTGGCCGGGAAGTATCCGGTGATCCTGGGCGGGGCCGCGCTGACCCGCGCCTACGTCGAGCAGGACCTGCACGCCCTCTACGACGGGGAGGTCCGCTACGCCCGGGACGCCTTCGAGGGGCTGCGGCTGATGGACGCGCTGATGGGTGTCAAGCGTGGTGTGCCGGGGGCGAAGCTGCCCGAGCTGCGGCAGCGGCGGGTCAAGGCGGCGGCCGCCCAGGTGGCCGAGCCGGAGCCGGGCGGGCCGGTGCGCTCGGACGTGGCCACCGACCATCCGGTGCCCACCCCGCCCTTCTACGGCACGCGGGTGGTCAAGGGCATTCCGCTCAAGGAGTACGCGTCCTGGCTGGACGAGGACGCGTTGTTCAAGGGGCAGTGGGGGCTGAAGGCGCCGCGCACCGGGGACGGGCCCTCCTACCGGGAGCTGGTCGAGGCCGAGGGCCGGCCGCGGCTGCGGGGCTGGCTGGAGCGGCTGCACACCGACAGCCTGCTGGAGGCCGCGGTGGTCTACGGCTACTTCCCCTGCCACGCCGAGGGCGACGACCTGGTGGTCCTCGGTGAGGACGGTGCCGAGCGGTGCCGGTTCACCTTCCCCCGCCAGCGCCGCGGGCGCCGGCTGTGCCTGGCGGACTTCTTCCGCCCCAAGGAGTCCGGTCAGACGGACGTGGTGGGCCTGCAGGTGGTCACCGTCGGCTCCCGCATCGGCCAGGCCACCGCCGAGCTGTTCGCCGCCAACGCCTACCGCGACTATCTGGAGCTGCACGGCCTGTCGGTGCAGCTGGCCGAGGCGCTGGCCGAGTACTGGCACGCCCGGGTCCGTGCCGAGCTCGGTTTCGCCGGCGACGACCCCGACGCGATCGAGGACATGTTCGCCCTCAAATACCGCGGGGCGCGGTTCTCGCTGGGGTACGGGGCGTGTCCGGAGCTGGCCGACCGCGCCAAGATCGCCGAGCTGCTCCGGCCCGAGCGGATCGGGGTGAAGCTGTCCGAGGAGTTCCAGCTCCATCCCGAACAGTCCACCGACGCCATCGTCGTCCACCACCCCGAGGCCAAATACTTCAA
>NZ_PGSG01000048.1 GCF_002843305.1 Streptomyces barkulensis | reverse complement strand
GGACTTCAAGGTGGCGGATCTGTCCCTGGCGGCGTTCGGCCGCAAGGAGATCACGCTGGCCGAGCACGAGATGCCCGGTCTGATGGCCATCCGCCGCGAGTACGCCGCCGCCCGGCCGCTGGCCGGGGCGCGGATCACCGGGTCGCTGCACATGACGGTGCAGACGGCCGTGCTGATCGAGACGCTGGTGGCGCTGGGCGCGCGGGTGCGCTGGGCGTCCTGCAACATCTTCTCCACCCAGGACCATGCCGCCGCCGCGGTCGCGGTCGGTCCCGGTGGCACTCCCGAGGATCCGCGGGGGGTGCCGGTCTTCGCCTGGAAGGGCGAGAGCCTTCAGGAGTACTGGTGGTGCACCGAGCAGGCGCTGACCTGGCCGGGCGAGCCCACCGGCGGGCCGAACATGATTCTGGACGACGGCGGGGACGCCACGCTGCTGGTGCACAAGGGCGTGGAGTACGAGAAGGCCGGCGCGGTGCCGGACGTCTCCACGGCCGAGTCCGAGGAGCACGCGGTCATCCTGGGCCTGCTGGCCCGCACCCTGGCCGAGCAGCCGGGCAAGTGGACGGCGCTGGCCTCGGAGATCCGGGGGGTGACGGAGGAGACCACCACCGGGGTGCACCGGCTGTACGAGATGCAGCGCGACGGCGTGCTGCTCTTCCCGGCGATCAACGTCAACGACTCGGTGACGAAGTCGAAGTTCGACAACAAGTACGGCTGCCGCCACTCGCTGATCGACGGGATCAACCGGGCCACCGACACCCTGATCGGCGGCAAGGTGGCCGTGGTGTGCGGTTACGGGGACGTGGGCAAGGGGTGCGCGGAGTCGCTGCGCGGGCAGGGCGCGCGGGTGATCGTCACCGAGATCGACCCGATCTGCGCGCTGCAGGCGGCGATGGACGGCTATCAGGTCGCCACGCTGGAGGATGTGGTGGAGAGTGCGGACATCTTCGTGACCACCACCGGCAACAAGGACATCATTCTGGCCTCCCACATGGCGCGGATGAAGCACCAGGCGATCGTGGGCAACATCGGCCACTTCGACAACGAGATCGACATGGCCGGTCTGGCGGCGATCCCCGGGATCGTCAGGGACGAGGTCAAGCCGCAGGTGCACACCTGGACCTTCCCGGACGGGAAGGCGATCATCGTGCTGTCCGAGGGGCGGCTGCTGAACCTGGGCAACGCCACCGGGCATCCGTCGTTCGTGATGTCGAACTCCTTCGCCAACCAGACGATCGCCCAGATCGAGTTGTTCACCAAGCCGGATGCCTATCCGGTGGGGGTGTATGTGCTGCCCAAGCATCTGGACGAGAAGGTCGCCCGGCTGCATCTGGAGGCGCTGGGGGCGAGGCTGACCGTGCTGAGTCCGGAGCAGGCGGCCTACATCGGGGTGCCGGTGGAGGGTCCGTACAAGCCCGACCACTACCGCTACTGACACCGATGACCGAGACGAGAGATCCCTGGCTGCCGCACCGGCTGCTGCTGGCCGAACGGGACGCCCTGCTGCCGCTGCTGCGCCGTACGGCCGGCGGCGAGTACGAGCGCCGCACCGCCTGCCCGGGCTGGACGGTGCGCGAGGTGCTCGCGCACTGTTCGGCGGCCCTCCTGCGCATTGTGGAGGGCCGGCTCGAGGGCGCCTTCACACCCGAGGCGAACGCGGCCGACGTGTGGGAGCGCCGCGACTGGAGCGTCTCCCGGATCCTGGACGAACTGGAGGAGGGGTTCACCGAGGCGGGGAAGGTGATCGCCGCGTCCGACGGGGACCTGGACGTGATCGCGCTGGGGGAGTGGGTGCACGCCGGCGACGTCCGTGACGCCCTGGGCCGGCCGGGGGCCTACGAGGGGCCCGGGGCGGCCGAGGCGCTGGCCATCCTCGCCGTCGCCAGCCGGGTCCGCTCCACTCCGCGGGTGGAGGCGGTTCTCGGCGGCGGGGGGCGCCTCCCGTTCCCGGAGCCCCGCCCACCGGCCTCACCGGCGAGGAGGCTCTCCCTGGGCAACCTCGAGGACGGGCGGCCGCCGGCGCGTCTGGAAACGGATGTCCCGACCCTGATCCGCCTCTACTCCGGCCGTCCCGTGGTCGGCGCGCGGTATGTGCTGGACGGTGCCGTGGAGAGCGAGCTGGTCATCTACGGCTGAACACCGCGGGACGCGAACGCCGAGGACCGGCCGCCCCGTGACGGGGCGGCCGGTCATGCCGTCCGTACGACCTGGAAGGCCTCGGCGAGCCTCCCGGGAGGCAGTCCGCCCGCACGGGCGTGCTCCGCCAGCCATTCCCGGAGCAGTCCGGCCAGGTCCTCGAAGTGGGCCGTCTGCGAGGTGTGGATGCGCAACGCGTCGACCTTGCGGTCGAAGACGGCGGTGACGTCGATGAACTGGTTGGGGCTCGGACCGGTCATCAGCCAGGTCTCGGGGACGGTCCACGGCCGCAGCCCTTCGTGCTTGAGCAGGGAGGCGTGGGCGAAGGGATTGCGGGCCTCGGGGTAGATCGCGCGCAGGGCCGCCTCCCCGACGGCACGGTGGTCGGGGTGGAGATCGGCGACGCGCGCCCAGTTGATCTCGGGACTGGGGATGATGGCGCGCTGCGGCCTGACCTCGCGGATGACCCGGCACAGATCGCGGCGCAGTTCCACGCTCGGTTCCACCCTGCTGTCCGGGTAGCCGAGGAACCGGACGTCCTGCACCCCGCTGAGTTTGGCGGAGTGCGTCTGTTCGGCCCGGCGCAGATCCGCCATGACCTGCCGCGGCAGCTGCTCGTCGTATCCGCCCGCGTCGCCGTCGGTGACGATGCAGTAGGTCACCCGCGTGCCGCGGTCCATCCACTGCATGACGGTTCCGCTCACACAGAACTCGATGTCGTCGGGGTGTGCGGCCACGACCAGCAGGCTGTCGGGCGTGCCCCTGGAGGCCGTGCCGAAGGTGGAGTCGCTCATGCGGCCAGCCTGTTGCGCGCGGGGCGGGGACGACAAGAGGCGGCTCATGGCCGGTTTGCGCCATGACACTTTCGCGCCGGACAAAGAATTGGTAGATTCAAATCATTGATTCCGTCTGGTGTGATGTGTTCGGAGGTGGCCGCCATGTGCAGGATCCTCGGCTCGTTCGCTGCAGGTGCGACAGTCCACGACCTGGCTGCCGTCGCCGGCCGCCAGCGGCACGGTGGGCCCGACGCCCACGGGATGAGAAGGGGACCGGGATGGTCGCTGGGCTGCAACCGGCTCGCCGTCACCGACCCGGCCGGCGGCGCCCAGCCCTACGAACTGAAGACGGCGCCGGGCGTCGTCGCCGTCTTCAACGGCGAGCTGTACAACCACCGCGAACTGCGCCGGCGCCTGCGGGAGCGGGGACACGTCTTCCCCGACAACTGCGACGGCACCTTGCTGCCGGCCCTCTACGCCGAGTACGGCGCGGCCTTCGCCGGACTGCTCGAGGGCATGTTCGCCGTGGCCCTGGTGGATCTGCGCAGCCCTGAGCCCCGGCTCGTCCTCGCCACCGACGACCACGGCATGAAGACGCTCTACTACCACGCCGCCCCGGGCGGCGGTGTGTACTTCGCCTCCGAACTGTCCGCCCTGATCGCGTTCTCGCAGGTGCCCGCCGTGCAGCGGGAGGAGGCACTGGACGAGTACCTGACGACTCGTACCTGCCTGGGGCAGCAGTCCGTACTGCGCGGCATCCGCACCCTGCCTCCCGGGGCCACCGCGGTGGCGGATCCGGGCACAGGCCTGCGCGTCCACCGCCGCCGGCCCCGCGGGGAGGAGCGCCCGGGCGCGGACCTGCTGGGCGTGCTGGGCCGCGAGGTGCGCGCGCTGGCCCGTGCCGACGTCCCGGTCTGCGCCGTCACCAGCGGAGGTCTGGACTCGGGCCTGGTGACCGCGCTGGCGGCGGAACACGCCCGGCAGGTGCGCGGGGAGCCCCTGCACACCTTCCACCTGACCTACAAGGGGCGCTGGCCTGGGGACGAGGACGGGTTCGCCCGGGCCGTCGCCCGCCGCAGCGGCACGGTCCACCACCAGATCGAGGTGGACCCCGGCGAGTTCGCCGAGCTGCTGCCGCGGACCGTGTGGCATCTGGGCCAGCCCAACGCCGACCCCATCACGCTCAGCACCTACGCGCTGTTCCGCGCCGTCCGCGCCGAGGGGTTCACCGTCGCCCTCACCGGTGACGGCGCCGACGAACTCTTCGCCGGGTACGACCGGATGCGCGCCGCACTGGCCGCACCGGCCGGTGCGGACTGGGTGAGCCCTTATGTCGCCTCACTCGCCGCGGTCCCCCGCGCCCTGCGCGACTCGCTCTACACCTCCGACTACCGTGCCTTCCTCGCCGACCGGGGGTCGGCCGAGCGGCGGATCACCGAACAGTTGCGGTCGGCGGCCGGTAGCCGGCACACCACGCTGACGGACTTCGAGACGCTGCAGCGACTGCCGGCCTACCATCTGCGCCGCGTCGACCACCTCAGCATGGCCTGGGCGGTGGAAGCGCGAATGCCGTACCTCCAGCCGGCCGTCTCCGCCCTGGCCCGGCGGCTCCCCGTCCGCCTGCGCACGGGGAAGCGGGCTCTGTTCGCGGCGGCCCGGGGGGTGCTGCCGGAGGCGGTGGTCCGCCGCCCCAAGCAGCCCTTCCACCTTCCCGTCGACGCGATGCTCGTCCGCGGCACGCCTCTCATGGCGCTGGCCCAGGAGATGCTGTCCTCCGGGAACCTGCGCCTCGACGGCCGGCTGTGCGCGCGGGGAGTGGGCGGCCTGTTCGCCGCCCACCGCCGGCAGCCCTCCCCGGTGACCGCCGGCGCGCTGTGGGCCCTGCTGGTCCACGAACTGTGGAGCGAGGAGCTGCGCGCTCTGCGCGCGTCGGCGCCCCGGGTCCGGTCCCTGGCCGGACTGGCCGCATGACCTCGTACATCGCGATGGCCGAGGGGGCGCCGGGACCCACCCTGGTGCTCGACGCCGGCCGGCTCCCCGAGGACCGCGACCGCCTGAGCGCCGCCCTGGGACGGATACGCCTGTTCCTGGAGGACGCCGGGCACGGTCCGGTCCTGAAGTTCGCGCTGGTCCGTCCTTCCCCGCTGCCCGGGTACGACCTGGACTACCGCTTCGTCCAGGGACTGGCGCGGGATCCGCGGGAGTTCGCCTTCGACAGCGGCTGCGGCCACTCCCTGCTGGCCGCGGCCGCCACCGGGACGGCGCGGGAGCCCCTGCGGGTCCGGGTCCTCAACACCGGGGAGGAGATGGTCTGCGAGCGGGCCCGGGACGGCACCCACACCCTGCACCTCCTGCCGGGCGCGGAGCTTCCGCTGCCGCGGCTGCTGCCCACCGGGCGGGCCACCGACGCCCTGATCACCGGTGAGGGAGTGCTGCTCGGTTCCCTTGTGCGGTTCGGCAACCCCTATGTGTTCGTCGACGCGGCGGATCTGGGACTGCACGGCCCCCGGGCCCTGTTCGAGGCGGGTTCCGCCGCCCTGGCGCGGCTGGAGCGGCTGCGGGCCGCGGCGCGCGCCGTACTGGGACTGCCCGCGGGCGGCCTGCTGCCCAAGGTCGCCGTGGTGAGCGCCGGCCGGCCGGGGCGGCTGGCGGCCAGATCCCTCACCGAACCCGGGTGGCACCCCGCGTTCGCGCTCACCGGACTCGCCTGCCTGGCGGCCGCCTCCGCCATCGCGGGAACGGTTCCGCACCGTCTGGCACGAGCCGCCGGATGCGGGACGGACTCCGTTCTCGTCGACACTCCGTCCGGCACCGTGCCGGTCGAACTGGAGACCGCCGTCACGGCCGGCGAGCACTCCGGGCGCCTTCGCCGGGTCGGCATCGGCGGCAGGCGGGTCCGCGTGCTGCGGGCGGACCTGCGGCTGCCGTGGCGCGTCCACGCCACTGCGTGAACCTGCCTTTCCTCTCTGCGGATATCCTCCCCGCCGTCTGTCAGGCTTTTCGAGGACATCTGGCCGACCGGGGAGAGCTGGACGGAATGAAATTCGATAACCTGCGTGTCGTCGTCACCGGCGCCTCCCGTGAATTCGGGCGTGCGCTCGCCATCGGTTTCGCGCATCTGGGCGCCGAGGTATTCGTCTCGGCCCGTACGGTGGAAGCGGCCGAGCACACCCTGGCCGACGTCATGGGGTCGGCCCGTGAGCGCATCCACGCGTTCGGCTGCGACCTCAGCCGCCCGGCCGAGATCCGGGAGTTCGCCCGCCGGGTGGGCGAACACACCGGCCGGGTCGACCTGCTCGTCAACAACGGCGCGCGGTGGCTCGACGGCGTCGAACTCGAGGACGCCTCGGACGACCAGATCGTGGAGACCATCGAATCCACCGCGGGCGGAACCGTGCTGATGGTCAAGCACTTCCTGCCGCTGCTGCGCGTCTCCCAGCGGCCCGACATCGTCAACATGGTCGCGGTCCGGGGCCCGGACACGGCGGGTATGTCGACGGCCCACGACGCCTTCTACGCGGCGAAGAGCGCCCAGGCGGGATTCGCCGACATCCTCTCCCACCGGCTGCGGTCCTCGGGCGTCCGCGTCTTCTCGCTCTACCCGCCCGACTTCTCCACCTCCGACCCCCGGTCGGTGGAGTGGGAGGGAACAGGGGGAGACCCCGACGAGAAACTCACCACCCAGGCGCTTTTCGAATGCATCGTCTACGCGGTCGAGCAGCCACGGGACTGCTTCATCCGCTCCTTCCACTTCGAGCCCCGCTGACCAGCGGGAAAGGAGGCCCGCCCGTGAGCAGCCGGCTCTGGATCACCGCGACCCCGCCCGCCTCCCACGGCGAGCTCCACATCGGGCACCTGGCCGGACCCTATGTCGCCGCCGACGTGCTCAGCCGCTACCTGCGCGCCGACGGCCGGTCCGTCCTCTTCGTCACCGGCACTTCCGACCACAACAGCTCCGTCGAACTGCGGGCCCTGCGGGACGGACGCAAGCCCCAGGAGGTCGCGGAAGGGTACCGCCAGGCCATATGCGCCGACCTGCAGCGCGCCGGAGTCGAGTTCGACCTGATCACCGATCCGCGATCCTCCGCCGGCTACCGCCAGTGGGTGCAGAACCTCTTCGCCCGGCTCCGCGCCGACGGCGTCATCGCCGCCAGGACCCGGCTGATGCCCTACTGCGAACCGTGTGAGCGCTGGCTGTACGGGGCCCACGCGACCGGCGGCTGCCCCCACTGCGGGCAGCCCTGCCGGGCGGGTGTCTGCCACGCCTGCGCCCGGCCGAACGACAGCGGCGAACTGCTCTCGCCGAGCTGCTCCCTGTGCGGCACCGCGGCGGTGCTCCGCCGCTGCCGCCGTCTGTACCTGCCGCTGGAGCCCTTCCGCGACCGGCTCGCCGACCACTGGCGCGGCAGCGACCTTCCACCGCGGGTCGCCGCGCTGTGCGAGGGACTGGCCGAGGACGGCCTGCCCGACGTGGCCGTGTGCCATCCGGCCGAGTGGGGGCTGCCGGTCCCCGGGGACGACTTCGAGGGCCACCGCATCGACGTCTGCTTCGAGGACATCGCGATGCACCTCTACGGCTGCTGGCCGGACCACCGGGCGGCGCCGGAGGAGACCGTCCACTTCTGCGGGGCCGGCCACGTCTTCTGCCAGGCGGTGCTGCTGCCCGTCCTCGTCCTCGCCCAGGGGGTGAAGCTGAAGCACTCGTTCCGCGTCAACGAAACCCTCCGCCTGGAGAAGGGGAAGGGCGAGACCGGCGGCCGGCGTCCGGCGCTCTGGGCCCTGGACCTGCTCACGGAGTTCGGTTCCGACACCCTGCGCCGCCATGTGCTGCAGTGCCGGCCGACCGACGGGGCCGCGCCGTTCCGGCACTCGGACCTGGAGCGCACGCGGCAGTGGCTGGACTCCACCTGGAACGACTGGCTGGGCAGGCTCTTCACCGCAGTCCGGGAGGAGTCCGAGGGACTGGTGCCGGACGCCGCCTCCGGCGGAGCGGGCTGGGACGTCCTGCACGAGCGACTGGTCCGCACGGCCGGGGAACTGCGCGAGGCGTACGACCCCCGGTCCTTCGACCCCCGTCGCGCCGTCGCGCTGCTGGACGAGGTCGTCCGCTCCGCCGACGACTTCGGCCATGCCAACGGGTACCGGTGGCACGGCCCCACCGGCCCGGACCGCAAGGCGCCCGCGATCGTGGCCCAGTTGCGGGTGGCCGGGGCGCTGGCCGCCTGGGCCCGCCCGGTGATGCCGGAAGGGGCCGACCGGCTGGCGTCCGCACTGGGACTGCCGGCGGGCCGCGCCGTCGTTCCCGAAGCCCTCACCGCTCCCGCCGCCGGCACCCGGCTGTCACCGCCGTCGGGCCCGGTCTTCGGCTTCTGAACCCTTACGTCTTCGACACCTTCCCATCGGGCTCCGGGGCTTCACGCCCCGGAGCCCTTCCGTCTGCCGGGCGCCGCCACGGCTTCGCGAGGGCGGCGCCCGGTCCGATCACCGAGGAGAACCACGTGTCCGTCACCACCGCACGACCGCTCCGCGTGGCCATGCTCAGTGTCCACACCTCACCGCTGCACCAGCCCGGCACCGGCGACGCGGGCGGGATGAACGTCTACATCGTCCAGCTCTCGCGGAGCCTGGCCGGACTCGGCGCCGAGATCGACGTCTTCACCCGGTGCCGGGGCGAGGACCTGCCGCCGAAGGTGTCGCTGGCCCCCGGCACGACCGTGCGCCATCTGCACGCCGGCCCGTGCCGGGCCGTGGCCAAGGAGGAACTCCCCGGCACGCTGGAGGACTTCTCGCGGGCGCTGCTGCGCACCGCGGCCGGGGACGGCGGCCGTCCCTACGATCTGGTCCACTCCCACTACTGGCTGTCCGGGCAGGTGGGCCGGACCGTGACGCGGCGATGGGGGGTCCCGCTGGTGCACACCATGCACACGCTGGGCCGGGTGAAGAACGCCTCGCTCGCCGAGGGCGACAACCCCGAGCCACCGGAGCGGATCCTGGGCGAGCACCAGGTCGTCGACACCGCCGAACGCCTGATCGCCAACACGGCCGACGAGGCGGCGGCGCTGCGGCGGCTGTACGGGGCGGCTCGGGAGCGCACCGACATCGTGCACCCCGGCGTCGATCTCCGCACCTTCCGTCCGGGCGGGGGCCGGCAGGCCGCCCGCCGCCTCCTGGGGCTGCCGCGGGACGCCTTCGTGCCGCTGTTCGTGGGACGCATACAGCCTCTGAAGGGACCGGACGTGCTGGTCGAGGCCGTCGCCGAACTGGTCCGTCTGGACCCGGAACTCGGCAGGCGCCTGGTGGTACCCGTGATCGGCGGTCTGAGCGGTTCGGGGCTGCGTGCCCCGGAACGGCTGGGACAACTGTGCGCCGCGTCGGGTGTGGCGGATGTGATCCGCTTCGAACCCGCCGTGCGGCAGGAGACGCTGGCGCACTGGTACCGCGCCGCCGACGTGCTGGTGGTGCCCTCGCGCAGCGAGTCGTTCGGCCTGGTGGCCCTGGAGGCCCAGGCCTGCGGGACCCCCGTGCTCGCCGCCGAGGTGGGCGGGCTGCCGGCCGCCGTGCGGGACCGGGTGACGGGCCTGCTGGTCCGGGGGCACCGTCCGCGGGACTACGCCCGGCAGTTGCTGACCCTGGCCAGGGCACCCGAACTGGCCGGGGCCATGGGGCGGGCCGGAGTCCGGTACGCGTCGGGAATGGCCTGGGACCTGGCCGCGGCCCGCACGCTCGCCGTGTACGAGCGTGCGGCCGGGACGGCGCGGTCCGGGTGGGCAGGGGCGGCGGCACGCCCCTGCCCGGGCGGGGACCTGTCCCTGGAGGTGCCAGGGCCCCGCCGGCTCAAGGGAGAGAGCCGCACCCACGATTCTATCATAGATTTTAGCGGATCAAATATTGGTCCGAATGGAATCGCTGAGTAATTCAGCAGTGAAATTCGGGGATTCCGCTTTCCCGGGGCTTTGACAGGCTTGTGCCATGGCGTGTGTGCGACGCCGACATCCCTGGATCGGGAAGTCGTGGGGCGGGATTATTTAAGCGTCACCCCGAGGAACTCCCGGCGGCACGGGAGAGGGGAGACGAAAATCCCGCCCATCACCCTGGAGGAACCATGCCTTCGTACAGCGGAATTTCCTTCGCCCTGCGCCGCCTGGCCGTCGCCGCAATCCTGTGCGCCTCCGTGGCCGGCGCCGCCGCGACGGCGGCCCTGTCCGATCAGCCGGGCGGGCTCGGCATCCTGGCCTCCGGCACCGAGGTCGACTGGCCGCCGGTCTCCCCGAGCGACGGCAACGTCGACTGGCCGCCGGCCCCGTCTCAGGACTGACGGCAGTCCGGGCACTCGCCCTTGAAGACCAGCTCGGTGCCCGTCATGTGCCAGCCGTGCAGGCCCTTGCGCGAAGGCGTGGGGGCCTGCACGGCCACGTTGGCCACCCGTCCGCAACGCGTGCACAGCGCGTGGTGGTGAGGTTCGGAAGCCAATTCGAAGACGGCCGGCAGCCCGGGGCGGTCGAATTTCGTCACCAGTCCGGTGTCGAGGAAATGCTTCAGCATCTCGTAGACCGCCTGGCTGGTCAGTGTCCCCAGTCTTTCCCGCGCGGTGGAGGTGATTTCCTCCACCTCCATGTGGCTGTTCTCCCGCAGCACCTTGAGGACTTCCAGCCGCGGCCCGGTGACCCGCAGGCCGACATCACGCAGCTGCTGCACCGCGGCCTCGCGCTGCTCCGGCAGTACCTCGCGCTTCATGTCCCCGCCAACCGCTCCCAGTCAACCGATCCGAGTCAACTGATCCGACCAAAAGTTTTCCACCATCGTACATCTTGGCCGGACAGGAGCGGTGTGCTAATCGAGCCAGCCCAGCCGGGTGGCCTTCACCCCGGCCTCGAAGCGGCTGCCCGCGCCCAGCTCCTGCATCACCTCGGACAGCAGGCGGCTGACGGTGCGCAGCGACACACCGAGGTTCCGCGCGATCTTCTCGTCCTTCATGCCGGTGGCCAGCATGCGAAGCGCCGCCCGCTGCTGCTCGGTCAGCCCGTCGCCGCCGCGCTCGGCGTTCTCCTCCTCGCCGAACGCCGACGAGGTGTGCCAGCAGTACTCGTAGACGGCCAGATAGGACCGCACCAGCGCAGGCCCCCTGGCCAGGATCGCGCCGGCGGTGTGGTCGTCGGGATTGGCCGGAAGAAGCGCGAACTGGTGGTCGCCGAGGATCATGTTCATGGGCACGACGGGGGAGAGGCGGACCTCGACGCCGGCCTCGACCTGGCGTCTGAAGAAGTCCGCCAGTGTCGGCACGGACGCGAACCGCTGGTTGTAGATCACCCGCACCCGCACTCCCTCGCCCAGCAGCCGCCTGTCCCGGCCCAGCGACCGGTCCAGGGTGCTGGTGTCGATGGCGCCGGGATGCATGGAGGCCACGGAGTCGTGTACGAGGTCCACGACGTCCTCGACGGCCTGCTGGATGCGCCGGTAGTCCGTGAGCACCTCGACCTCGACCTCGGAGTCGGTGACCGAACCGGCCCGCAGGAAACGGTCGGCCAGCGTCTCCAGCCTGGTGTGGGCCTCGTCGGCCTGCCGCAGACGCTCGCGCAGCATGTCCCGCTCGTGCGCCATCACGCGCAGGAGCGCCACCTCGGGGGCGATCACCGTGACGGCGTCCTCGGTCTCCTCGTGCCGCCAGCCGGGGTTCGTCTCCAGACCGGTGGTGTGCAGCGAGGCGGTGGGAACGACCAGGCCGAGGCGCTCCAACTCGTCCCGGTGACGGGCGGCCTCGTGTTCCTTGAGCCCCAACTCGGCGGCCACCGCGGCGAATCCCGCGGCCCCGCGCGCCCGCAACGCCTGGTAGAGGCGGAGAGCGGGGTCCTGCGAGCCACTACGTCCGCCGGAACCGGATCTGGACACGTTGCGGTAATCCCCCTCGTCTACCCGTACCGCGCTCCGATGTGACCGTGCACTCGTTCCGGGGTAGGTCCACCCTCGACCGTTCTGCGGCCCCGGTCACCTCATCATGCGTCGGCGCGGCAAATCAAGAGCACATGTTCGGTCACGGAGTCGATCCGGTGGGGGCGCCGGTCGGTGATATGCATTCCGGCTCTGCGTATGTCATGTGCCAGCTGTTCGGAGTCGATCAGCCATTTGCGGGTGGTCAGGGTCCGGAGATGGACATCGTGCCGTGTGGAGCACCGGCACCGGTAGGTGATCCGCTCGCGCATTCCGGCCGGGTCGAAGACCTGCCTGGCCACGACCGTCTCGGTCACCCCGTCGAAACGCGGCACCCGGAAGGCGAACGTGCGCCGGGGCCGCTCCTTCAGGCCCGTGAGCGCGTGGCTCGGATAGTCCAGGGCCAGCGCGCCTCCCGTGCCCAGGCGGGAGGCTATCTCGCGCAGCAGGGCGGGACGCGCCCGCGGGGGAACGGCCGTGATCATCGCTCCGGCCAGCACCACCAGCTGGTACCGGCCCTCCAGCCGCAGCCCGGCCAGGTCGGCGGGGACCGTGGTCACCAGCCGGTCGGTGCGGGGGCCGATCCGCCGGGCCCACTGCCGCAGCCGCCGCAGGCTGTGGCGGTCCCGGTCCACCGCCGCCACGGCGAAACCGTGCCGGGCGAAGGGGACGGCCAGCCGCCCGGCGCCCGACCCCAGGTCGAGCACCGGGCCGCCGGTGGTGCGGGCCATGCCCAGGTAGCCGACGATGTCGGTGCTGTGCGGGCCCAGCAGGGCGTCGTGCAGCCACACGTCCCCGGGATCCTGGGCGGACACGTTCTCGAGGCCGGGCAGCCACAGAGCGCCGGAGCCGTCCTCGGCGGCCACGGACGGCAGGGAGCCGGCATCATCGCACTCCGTCTCCGGGAGAGCGGTGCGCATGTCGTCGTCCGAGATGTCGAGCAGAGCCGACACGGCGGTGCTCCTCTGCGTGTCCATCGCCCCTCCAGGGTGCTCGGCTGTACCCCTGCCGTCCGGGGGCGGTGCCCGTGCCGCCGGGACCGCGCCTGGAAGGCATCCTGGCCCGCGGGCGGCGCCGGGAGCCAGCCGGAACCGCTGCGTGTCCATGCGATGGCGTGGATCTGCCACCCCCGGGGCGGCGGGAGGCTCACAGGGGGCGCGCGTAGCGCATGCCGCCGAGGTCCTCTTCCCGGGGCCGGAAACCGTGCCGGCTCAGAAAGGGCAGGAGGGGGTCCTCCGGAGAGTGCAGGGAGATCAGCTGGCGACGGGCGCCCGCACCGCGCTGCTGTTCACTCACGGCCTCCAGCAGTGCGCTGCCGATACCCTCGCGGCGGCGGTCCGCGTTCACACACAGGCAGTACACCTCACCGGCTCCCGCCTCGGCGACGCCGCCGGCCGCCGCGCCCAGTACGCCGCCGCCGGGCTCCACCGCGACAAGCCACCCGAGCCAGCCCGGTCCGCTGCCGGGAGCGCCGATTTCCGTGCGAATGCGGGCCAGCGAGCAGTAGCGGCCGACCAGGCGCTCCACCTCGGCCTTTCCGAGTAGTGAGAGATAACCGTTCCGTAGTGAATCGGCCATCAACCTGGACACCGAGGACGCCTCGGCCTCGACTGCCGGCCGTACTGCCACATGGCCCATGACGTTCATCCCTCCCGCGGGCGGAAGCGGCCCGACAACTGCCCACAATAGACCTGTGGGTGGCGGAACAAAAAGCCCTCCCGGAATACCCCAGGGCTCTTTCCGGTCGATTTTCGAGGTTTTGAAAAGTTTCCCGCTTTGCACCGCGAGAGGTCTACGAAAATACTTAGTAAATCAGTAGGGAAAATCTAGAGTGAGCAGCATGCGACAATCAGGGGAATGACCGTCAGGGCCGATGCCAGGAGCATGAACGCGCCGCGCGCCGCGGGGCAGCGTGGCCGGTCGGTCGCGAGAATACGGTTCATCCGCTGCACGGCCGACAGCCCGCCCAGGGCGAAGGCGCCCCTCGGAGCCTGTCCGGCAGCCGTCTCGTAGAGAGCCGTCGCGAGTTCCTGGCGTGTGCACCGCCGCAGCACGCGGTCGTCGGCGGCCATCTCCAGCAGCAGGGGCACCTGGTGGCGCAGGCCACTGCCGAGCGGGAGCCGGCGGTACACGGAGCCGAGAGCGTGCGCCGCGGTGAACAGCAGATGGTGCCGTCCGGCCAGATGCGCACGCTCGTGTTCGACCGCTGCCGACAACTCCCCCGCCCTCAGAGTGCGTACGGCTCCGGAACTCACCACGATCTCGGGAGACCTGCCCGGCAGGCAGTAGACGGCCGGGGTGTCGTGGTCGAGGAGCGTCACGCCCAGCCGTGCCGATCTCCGGCCGACGATCCGCAGCACCCGCGCGTGCCGGGCGCGTGATCTGCGTGTGCACACGTACTCGCGGACCAGGGCCCCACAAGGGGGTCCGGTCGCCGCGATCGCCGAAACCGCCACGATCACCAGCAGATCACGGCCGGGCGGTATGCGTTCCGGCTCGGACGCGCACGCGGCGAGGAGTCCCACCACACCCTGCCCGCCCGCCCAGGACAGCAGCAGCTGTGCCAGGGCAAGCCCTCCCGAGAACGCCAGCGCGCCCGCCAGGGCCAGCCAGGCGCCGACGGCGAGTCTCGGTGCGTGGTGGGCCCAGCGGGCGCGCGCCAGGAGCAGAGGGGCGATCACCCCGGTGCCCAGGACGACTCCCATCGGGGGCAGCAGATGGTAGGTCACGGTCACAGGGGGGTGTCCCGTCCGGTGGAGCGCAGTGCCGCTCTGAGCGCCTCGACCTCCTCGGACGACATGTGCTCGACGAAGCGCATCAGCGCGGTCCGGCGGTCCTCGGTGTGTCCCAGAGCCTCGCGCATCAGGCCGGCCGTGTACTCCTCGCGGCTGTGAAGCGGTTCGTACATCCAGGCACGCCCGGCCTTCTCCCGGCGGAGCATGCCCTTGCGGTGCAGGATGTCCGCGACGGTCATCACCGTCGTGTAGGCCACCGGCCGGGTCAGGTTGATGTCGTCCACGATCTCGCGGACGGTCGCCGCCCTGCGCCACCGCCAGAGCCGATCCATGATCTCGGCTTCCAATTCGCCTAGCCGGCGCACCCTTCCCCCTCCTGCGGCCCGTGCGGCCGCGGTCGCGCCACATCGTACGTCCGTGCCACGGGTCACGACCGGACGAGCCGCGCGATCGCGCGGGACGCCTCGGTCACCTTCTCCCTCGCCCGGTCCCCGCCGTGTCCGATGGCCTCGGTGACGCAGCAGCTGAGGTGCTCGTCGAGGAGGGCGAGGGCGCACGACTGGAGGGCGGCGTTCGTCGCGGACACCTGGGTGAGCACGTCGATGCAGTAGGTGTCCTGCTCGACCATGCGCTGGAGTCCGCGTACCTGGCCCTCGATTCTGCGCAGGCGCCTGAGGATGTCGTCCTTGTGCTTCTCGTAACCGGTCATCGTCGCCTCGTCTCACGGGAATCCGGCGGTAAAGGGCGTGGGGGAGAAGAAGGGGGCCGGGGCGGTGTGCCCCGGCCCCCGAAGGTGGTGCGGTCTGCGTGTTCCTGGGAAGTGCTCGTCAGCTCTGGGCGCGGAAGCGGCGCAGCCGGAGGCTGTTGCCGACCACGAAGACCGAGGAGAAGGCCATGGCGGCTCCCGCGATCATCGGGTTGAGCAGTCCGGCCGCGGCCAGCGGCAGGGCGGCGACGTTGTAGGCGAAGGCCCAGAAGAGGTTGGACTTGATGGTGGACAGGGTCTTGCGGGCGAGCCGGATGGCGTCGGCGGCGGCGCGCAGGTCGCCGCGGACCAGGGTCAGGTCGCCGGCCTCGATGGCGGCGTCGGTGCCGGTGCCCATGGCCAGGCCGAGGTCGGCCTGGGCGAGGGCGGCCGCGTCGTTGACGCCGTCGCCGACCATGGCCACGGAGCGGCCCTCGCTCTGGAGGCGCTTGACGACATCGACCTTGTCCTGGGGCATGACCTCGGCGATCACCTCGTCGATCCCGACCTCGCGGGCGACGGATTCGGCCACCGCCCGGTTGTCGCCGGTGAGCAGGACGGGGGTGAGTCCGAGGGCGCGCAGCCGGGTGATGGCCTCGGCGCTGGTGGGCTTGACGGCGTC
>NZ_PGSG01000047.1 GCF_002843305.1 Streptomyces barkulensis | reverse complement strand
CCGATGCCGAGCTTCTCCTTGATCTTCTTCTCGATCTCGTCGGCCAGATCCGGGTTGTCGCGCAGGAAGTTGCGGGCGTTCTCCTTGCCCTGCCCCAGCTGATCGCCCTCATAGGTGTACCAGGCGCCCGACTTGCGGATGAAGCCGTGCTCCACCCCCATGTCGATCAGCCCGCCCTCCCGGCTGATCCCCACCCCGTAGAGGATGTCGAACTCCGCCTGCTTGAACGGCGGCGCCACCTTGTTCTTGACCACCTTCACCCGGGTGCGGTTGCCCACCGCATCGGTGCCGTCCTTGAGCGTCTCGATCCGGCGGATGTCCAGCCGCACCGAGGCGTAGAACTTCAGCGCCCGCCCACCGGTGGTCGTCTCCGGCGACCCGAACATCACTCCGACCTTCTCGCGGAGCTGGTTGATGAAGATGGCGGTGGTCTTGGACTGGCTGAGCGCACCGGTGATCTTGCGCAGCGCCTGGCTCATCAGCCGCGCCTGCAGGCCCACGTGCGAGTCGCCCATCTCGCCCTCGATCTCCGCGCGCGGCACCAGCGCGGCCACCGAGTCGATCACGATCAGGTCCAGCGCCCCGGAGCGGATGAGCATGTCGGTGATCTCCAGCGCCTGCTCGCCGTTGTCGGGCTGGGACAGGATCAGCGAGTCCACGTCCACCCCCAGCCGCTTGGCGTACTCCGGGTCCAGCGCGTGCTCGGCGTCGACGAAGGCGACCGTGCCGCCCATCCGCTGGGCGTTGGCCACCGCGTGCAGGGTCAGGGTGGTCTTGCCGGAGGACTCCGGCCCGTAGACCTCCACCACCCGGCCGCGCGGCAGACCGCCCACGCCCAGCGCCACGTCCAGGGCGGTCGACCCGGTCGGAATCACCTCGACGGGCTCGTTCGGCCGCTCGCCCAGGCGCATCACCGCACCCTTGCCGAACTGCCGTTCAATCTGTGCGAGCGCGGCGTCGAGCGCCTTCTCGCGGTCGTTTCCTGCCATGGGTGCCACCCGGTTCGCTTGAGTCGATCGCTTCACATCAGAAGACGCTAGCGCCTGCCACTGACAATCGGCCCGGACAGCGTTTCCAGCAGCCCGGCCCAACCATGAGAATAGCTGTTCGATTTCTGTGTCAAGTTGCTCCGTGTCCCTGTGGAAAACCGGCAGAATCCGGAGAACCAGCAGCTCAGGAGTGCTGCGCGTGGTCGGCCACCGGACAGCGCGCGCCCTTTCGGGGGCTCACCGCAGCTCGGCCGGTACGTCCACGGCCACGCAGACCGCGCGCCAGACCTCCTTCGCCCCCCACCCCGCCTCCAGGGCCTCGTGGACCGTTCTGCCGCCCAGCTCGGACATCACGTGATCGCGTGCGAAGGAGTCGGCGTACGCCTCACCGAAGTGGGCCGCCATCCGCTCCCAGAAGACCGTCAAACGCATACACCCAGTATCCGCCCGCCCGGCCGGCGGTGGGGAGCCGGACGGGCCGGGAGCGGCTACCCCAGGGCCCGCAGCCCCGCGGTGGCCAGGACGGCGGCGGCGACCACCACGAGGAAGGGCGCGCGCAGCACCAGAGCGACCGCCGCCGCCGCCAGACCTCCCGCGCGTGCGTCGGCCACCAGTGCGCCGCCCTCGCCGCCGAAGGTCTGCTGCGCGGTGAGCGCCGCCAGCAGCGCCACCGGCAGCAGGGCCGCCAGCCTCCGCACCAGCGGGCGCTCCAGCGCGCCTGCCGGCACCGACAGCCCCAGCAGCTTGACGAGGTAGCAGCCGGCGGCCGTCGCCCCGATCGCGATCCACACGCCCGCCGGGCTCATCGGCCCTCCCCTCCGTCCGGCCCCTTGGCCCGCAGCCCCCGCGCCAGCAGCACCAGTGGCGCGGCGAGCGCCGCCACCAGCACCGGGACCCCGGCCGGGAGAACCGGCAGCAGGCCCAGCCCCAGCAGCACCGCGAGCCCGGCCGTGGCGCGCTCGGCGGCCGTGCGCAGCATGGGCGCCAGCAGCGCCAGGAAGACGGCCGGACCCGCCGCGTCCAGCCCCCAGGCGGCGGTGTCGCCGAGCGCGGCGGCGCCCAGCGCGCCGAGCAGTGTGGTGAGGTTCCACAGCAGGTAGAGGGTGACACCGGTGACGGTGAACCCGATCCGCGCCGCGCGCCGGTCCCGCTGGGCGAGGGCGACCAGGGATGTCTCGTCGATGACCAGGTGGGCCGCCGCCGGCCGCACCGCGCGCGGCAGTCGCAGCAGCGAGGACAGCCGCAGCCCGTAGAAGGCGTTGCGGGTGCCGAGGAAGAAGGCCCCGGCCGCGGCGGTGAGCGGAGTGCCGCCCGCGGCGAGCGCGCCGACCAGGGCGAACTGCGAGGCGCCGGTGAAGACCAGCAGGCTGAGCGCACAGGTCTGCGCGAGGCTCAGCCCGGCTCCGGCGGAGGTGACCCCGAAGGCGAACCCGGACAGGCCCACGGCGACGCCGACTCCGAGTGCGTCACGGACCACGGCCCTGTCGTTCCCGCCGCGGTCGGCGGCAGGCGGCGGCGCGGTGGGCACGGGCGGCGCGGTGGGCGCGTCCCTCCCGTCCGGACGGGCCGGAACGGTCCGGGGGGTCGGGGTCGTCTGATTCGTCTCGGGCACGGCGTGATGCTAGGCACGGCCCTCCTGCCCGGTCTTGTACGTTCTTGCGCGTTCGCGCCGGTAGGCGCCCGGCGGTACGCCGACGATCCGGCGGAAGTGCCTCCCCAGGTGCGGCTGGTCGGTGAAGCCGACGGCGACGGCCGCCTCGGCGGGCGGCGCCCCCTCCTCCAGCAGCCGGCGGGCGCGGCGGACCCGGGCGCTGGTCAGCCAGGCGTGCGGCGGCATGCCGTACCGCTCCCGGAAGGCCCGCAGCAGTGAGAACGGGCTCGTCCCCAGCTCCGCGGCGAGCACCTCCAGAGTGGGCGGATCCGTCATCCGTTCCAGGAGGATCTCGCGGGCGCGCGCCGCCTTCCACGCGCCCGCGGTGCGGACCGTACGCGCGGGGAGCGCGGTGCCGTTACGGCGCAGCAGCCGGGTGACGGCGACCCGCAGCAGGGTGTCGGCGGCCAGGGCGTTGCCCTGCTCCGCGGCCCGGTGCACCTCGGTGATCAGGCGCGCGGCCTCCGGATCGTGCACGACGGACTCGGCGAACCCCGCGGTGCCCCGGATGGCCGTCGTCTCGGCGGCGATGGCCGCGACCGTACGGGAGGAGGGGTAGAGCGTGGCGTACGCCCAGCCCTCCGGAACCCCGGCGCGCGCGGTGTGCGCCACCTCCGGGTTGATCATGACGACGAACCCGGCGCCGGCCCGCTCCACACCCTGCGGCAGCCCGACCTCCTCGACACCGCCGGTGATGGCCCCCAGCACATAGCCGTCATGGGCGTGCTGGGGGAAGGTGTGTCTTATGTAGCGGGCGCGCAGCAGGTCCGTGTCCGGCAGCCGGTCGTACCGCCAGTGCCGTGCCCACTCCTCCGTCCCCATGCCCTCCATTGTGCGGGGGCCGGTACGAAGCCGGTGCGGGGGCCGCCTGTGCGGGGATGTCAGTGAGGGGGTGCACGATGGAGGCCATGGACCGGTCACCGGCTCTCGACGCCTTCTCCCCCGCGACCCGCTCGTGGTTCGCGGGGGCGTTCCAGGCCCCCACCGCCGCCCAGGAGGGCGCCTGGCGGGCGATCGCCGAGGAGCGCGACGTCCTGGTCGTCGCGCCGACCGGCTCCGGGAAGACGCTGGCCGCCTTCCTCGCCGCCCTGGACCGGCTGGCCGCCACGCCGCCTCCCGCCGACCCGGTCCGCCGCTGCCGTGTGCTGTACGTCTCACCGCTGAAGGCCCTGGCGGTGGACGTCGAGCGCAATCTGCGCAGCCCGCTGACCGGCATCCGTCAGGAGTCGGTGCGGCTCGGGCTTCCCGAGCCCGACATCCGTGTCGGGGTCCGTTCCGGCGACACTCCGGCCGCCGAGCGCCGCGCGCTGGTCCGGCGCCCGCCGGACATCCTGATCACCACGCCCGAGTCGCTGTTCCTGATGCTCACCTCCGCCGCCCGCGAGGCCCTGCGCTCAGTGGAGACGGTGATCCTGGACGAGGTCCACGCCGTGGCCGGGACGAAGCGCGGCGCTCATCTGGCGCTCTCCCTGGAGCGCCTGGACGAGCTGCTGGACCGCCCGGCCCGCCGCATCGGGCTGTCGGCGACGGTGCGTCCGGTGGACGAGGTGGCGCGCTTCCTCTCGCCCCGGCGCGGCGCGCACGTGGTGCAGCCGCCCTCGGGCAAGGAGTTCGACCTGTCGGTCGTGGTGCCCGTGCCGGACATGGGCGAGCTGGGCGGCTCACCGGTGCGGGACGCGGGCGGGGAGGGGCCCGGCGGCCAGGGGGACCGGCCCTCCATCTGGCCGTCGGTGGAGGAGCGGATCGCCGACCTCGTCCAGGCCCACCGCTCCACCATCGTCTTCGCCAACTCCCGGCGCCTGGCCGAGCGGCTGTGCAACCGGCTCAACGAGATCGCCTACGAGCGGGCCACCGGCGAGCCCGTTCCCGAGGGGCACTCGCCCGCCGAGCTGATGGGCGGGTCCGGGGCGGCGGGGGGCGCTCCACCGGTACTGGCCCGCGCCCACCACGGCTCGGTCTCCAAGGAGCAGCGCTCCCGGGTCGAGGAGGACCTGAAGGCGGGCCGCCTGCCGGCGGTGGTGGCCACCTCCAGCCTGGAGCTGGGCATCGACATGGGCGCGGTGGACCTGGTGGTCCAGGTGGAGTCCCCGCCCTCGGTCGCCTCCGGGCTGCAGCGGGTGGGCCGTGCCGGGCACCAGGTGGGCGCGGTCTCGGCCGGGGTGGTCTTCCCCAAGTACCGGGGCGATCTGGTGCAGTCCGCGGTGGTCACCGAGCGGATGCGCGAGGGCGCCATCGAGGCCCTGCGCATCCCCTCCAACCCGCTGGACGTACTGGCGCAGCAGATCGTCGCCATGGCCGCCGTGGACACCTGGGACGTCGACGAGCTGCTCGCGGTCGTACGGCGCGCCGCGCCCTTCGCCTCGCTGCCGGAGTCGGCGTACACCGCCGTGCTGGACATGCTCGCCGGGCGCTACCCGTCCGACGCCTTCGCCGAGCTGCGCCCGCGCCTGGTGTGGGACCGCGTCGCCCACACCGTCGCCGGCCGTCCCGGGGCGCAGCGGCTGGCGGTCACCTCGGGCGGGACGATCCCCGACCGCGGACTGTTCGGTGTCTTCCTCGCCGGTGCCGACCCGAAGAAGGGGGGCGGTCGCGTCGGCGAGCTGGACGAGGAGATGGTCTACGAGTCGCGGGTGGGCGATGTGTTCACCCTGGGCACGACCAGCTGGCGCATCGAGGACATCACCCGCGACCGCGTCCTGGTCACCCCGGCCCCCGGCGTCCCCGGGCGGCTGCCGTTCTGGAAGGGCGACCAGCTCGGCCGCCCGCTGGAACTGGGCCGCGCGCTGGGAGCGTTCCTGCGCGAGATCGGCGGGCTGGCACCGGAGGCCGCCCGGGAGCGGCTGGCGGTGGCCGGACTGGACGAGTGGGCCGTGGACAACGTCCTGGCCTATCTGGACGAGCAGCGGCAGGCCTGCGGTCACGTCCCCGACGACCGTACGATCGTGGTGGAGCGCTTCCGCGACGAGCTGGGCGACTGGCGGATCGTGATCCACTCCCCCTTCGGCGCCCAGGTGCACGCGCCCTGGGCGCTGGCGCTGGGAGCGCGGCTGGACGAGCGGTTCGGCATGGACGCGCAGGTGATGCACGCCGACGACGGCATCGTGCTGCGACTGCCCGACACCGATCTGATGGGCTTCGACCTCGGCGAGGACTTCGGCACGGACTTCGGCGCGGCTTCGGACCCGGACCCGGGCCCCGCGAGCGTCCCGGACCGCGACCCCGACCAGCCCCCCGTCGGCGCCGCCGACGTCCTGTTCGACCGGGACGAGGTGGAGCGGACCGTCACCGACCAGGTCGGCGGCTCGGCCCTGTTCGCCTCCCGCTTCCGCGAGTGCGCCGCCCGCGCCCTGCTGCTGCCCCGCCGCGACCCCGGCCGGCGCACTCCTCTGTGGCAGCAGCGCCGGCGGGCCGCCCAACTACTGCAGGTCGCCAGTGAGCTCGGGTCGTTCCCGATCGTTCTGGAGGCGGTGCGCGAGTGTCTCCAGGACGTCTTCGACGTACCCGGACTGGCCGAGCTGATGGGCGATGTCGAGTCGCGCCGGGTGCGTCTGGTGGAGGTCACCACCCCCGAGCCGTCCCCGTTCGCCCGCTCCCTGCTGTTCGGATACGTCGCCCAGTACCTGTACGAGGGCGACTCCCCGCTCGCCGAGCGCCGCGCCGCCGCGCTGTCGCTGGACTCCCGGCTGCTGGCCGAGCTGCTGGGCCGGGCCGAACTGCGCGAGCTACTCGACCCCGAGGTGCTGGCCGAGCTGGAGCGCGAGCTGCAATGGCTCCCCGGCGAGGGCGGGGCCGACGGGGTTTCCCGGATCAAGGACGCCGAGGGCGTCGCCGACGTGCTGCGCCTGCTGGGCCCGCTCACCGAGGAGGAACTGGCCGAGCGGGGCGCCGAGCCGCGGTGGGCGCGGGAGCTGGAGCACGCCCGCCGCGCCATCCGCGTCCGTATCGCGGGCCTGGAGCACTGGGCGGCGGTCGAGGACGCCGGGCGGTTGCGCGACGCGCTGGGTGCGGCGCTGCCCGTCGGCGTGCCCGAGGCCTTCAC
The DNA here is from genome assembly GCF_002843305.1 of Streptomyces barkulensis. GTDB lineage: Bacteria > Actinomycetota > Actinomycetes > Streptomycetales > Streptomycetaceae > Streptomyces > Streptomyces barkulensis. Next base: position 20,695 of record NZ_PGSG01000047.1, on the reverse strand, counting down.
CGAGCCCGTGGCCGACCCGCTGGGCGACCTGCTGGGCCGCTACGCCCGCACCCACGGCCCGTTCACCACCGCGCGGGCCGCCGGGCGGTTCGGTCTGGGCACCGCGGTCGCCGACGGGGCGCTGCACCGGCTGGCGGCGGCCGGCCGGGTGGTCCAGGGCGAGTTCCATCCCTCGGGGATCGAGCAGGAGTGGTGCGACACGGGTGTGCTGCGGCGGCTGCGCCGCCGCTCCCTGGCCGCGCTGCGCCAGGAGCTGGAGCCGGTGCCGCCCGCCTCGCTCGCCGCGTTCCTGCCCCAGTGGCAGCACCTGGGGGCCGGGGGCGGCGGGCTGCGCGGGATCGACGGGCTGCTGCGCGCCGTCGAACAGCTCCAGGGCGCCCCCGTGCCCGCCTCCGCCCTGGAGAGGCTGATCCTGCCCTCCCGGGTGGCCGACTACCACCCGGCCATGCTGGACGAGCTGACCGCCGCCGGAGAGGTGCTCTGGGCCGGCGCGGGCGCGCTGCCGGGCAAGGACGGCTGGGTCCGACTCCATCTGGCCGACGCCGCCCCGCTGCTGCTGCCCGACGCCCTCCCGATGGAGCCCACCCCGCTCCACCGGGCGGTCCTGGAAGCGCTCTTCGGTGGCTACGGCCTGTTCTTCCGGCAGATCGCCGACCGGGTGCGCGCCGACGGGCACGAGGCGTCCGACGCCGAGCTGGCCGAGGCCATGTGGGACCTGGCCTGGTCCGGACGGCTCACGGGCGACACCCTGGCCCCGCTGCGCGCCCTGCTCGGCTCCGGCCGCACCGCGGGGGCCACGGCGCACCGCGCCAGGCGGAGCACCCCCCGAGGCCGGTACGGCTCCCCCCTCCCCCTGTCCCCCGTCGCGCCGACCGGTGCGCCCCGCCGTCCCACCGCTTCCCGCGGCGGACCCCCGACGGTGGCCGGCCGCTGGTCGCTGCTGCCCGACCGGGAGACCGATCCCACCCACCGGGCCCACGCCCTGGCCCGCACCCTGCTGGACCGGCACGGCGTGGTCACCCGGGGCGCGGTCGCCGCCGAGGGCGTCGAGGGCGGCTTCTCGGCCGCCTACCGCGTGCTGTCGGTCTTCGAGGAGAGCGGCCAGGCCCGCCGCGGCTATGTGGTGGAGGGCCTGGGCGCCGCCCAGTTCGCCGTGGACGGCGCGGTGGACCGGCTGCGCGCGATCAGCACGGCCCGGGAGAAGCCCGGGGGCGCCCGCCCGCGCACCGCCGTACTCGCCGCCGCCGACCCCGCCAACGCCTACGGCGCCGCCCTTCCCTGGCCCGAACCGCCGTCGACGGCCCTCGCGGAGGACGGCGGACCGGGCCGGGGCAGGACGGCCGCGTCCCACAAGCCGGGTCGCAAGGCGGGCTCTTTGGTGGTGCTGGTCGACGGCGAGCTCGTCCTCTACCTCGAGCGCGGCGGCAGGACGCTGCTGGCCTGGCGGACCGAGGGTCCGCCGCTGACCGCCGCCGTCGAGGCACTGGCCGAGGCCGCGCGCCGCGGCATGCTGGGCACCCTCACCGTGGAACGTGTCAACGGCTCCCCGGCCCTGACCTCTCCCGTGGGTTCCGCCCTGGAGGCCGCGGGCTTCCACGCCACTCCGCGCGGGCTGCGGCTGCGCGCGTGACGGCTTGACGACCGGCGGCGCTCCTCGGGCCGGCCGGACGGCCCGAGGAGCGCCGCCAGGCGCGTAGGGGCGGAAGACGGCGGGAAGCGGTCGGGGAGCGGACGTCCGAAAACGACGGACGAGAGACGAGAAGGGACGGCCCGGTGCCCGAGGGAGACACCGTCTGGCGCACCGCCCGGCAACTGCACCGGGCGCTGTCGAAAGCGCCCCTCGTCCGCTGCGACCTGCGAGTGCCCAAGCTCGCCACCGTCGACCTCACCGGGCGCGAGGTGCTGGAGACGAGCGCGCGCGGCAAGCACCTCCTCACACGTTTCGAGGGCGGTCTGACGCTCCACTCCCATCTGCGGATGGAGGGCGCCTGGCGCGTCTACGCACCCGGCCGGCGGTGGAGCGGCGGCCCCGGCCACCAGATCCGCGCCGTCCTCGCCACCGGCGCCCACTCGGCCGTGGGGTACCGCCTCCCCGTCCTGGAGCTGCTGCGCACCGCCGATGAGGACAGGGCGGTCGGTCATCTGGGCCCGGACCTCCTGGGCCCCGGCTGGGACGAGGCGAAGGCCCTGAGCCGCCTGCTGGCGGATCCCGCCCGCCCCGTCGCCGAGGCGCTGCTGGACCAGCGCAATCTGGCCGGGATCGGCAACGTCTACGCGGCGGAACTCTGCTTCCTGTTCAGGGTGACGCCCTGGCTGCCGGTCGGCGAGGTCCCCTCCCCCGAACGTCTGACGGCCCTGGCGAAGAAGCTGCTGGAGGTCAACAAGGCCCGTACGCTCCGCGTCACCACCGGCGACGTGCGCGCCGGCCGGAATCTGTGGGTGTACGGCCGTGCGGGCGAACCGTGCCCGCGCTGCGGTACGACCGTCCGCACCTGGGTGCCCGGGCCCTCCAGCACCCGGCGCGTGGCGTACTGGTGTCCCGGCTGCCAGACGGGACCGCCTCCCCCGTCCGCCTGAACACCGGCTCCGCCCGGAAAGGCGCCCGGACCGCGGTCCGGTGCCGCACCCGGCCGTGGCTCTGTCCGGTGACGCGGCGGGCCCGGCCCGGACGCGTGTCACGCGTCCGGGCCGGGCCCGTGTGGCTCTCTCGCAGGGTACGTCCGCTACCGCACCGGTCAGGCGGCGACGACGTCCACGGCCTCCGTCGGCGCCTTGATGGTCACCCGCTCCCCCGACCGCTCCGTGACGGACGTCACGGTCACCGGGTTGAGAACGGGACGGCGCATCGGTGCGGGGACCGTGTCGCTCGCCGCGGACTGCGCCAGCTCCGCGAGCGCCAGCTCGTCGCTGACCTCCCGCATCAGCTCGGACATCCGCACGTCCAGGGCCTCGCAGATCGAGGCGAGCAGTTCGGAGGAAGCCTCCTTCTGCCCCCGTTCGACCTCGGAGAGGTAACCGAGCGACACCCGGGCGGACGAGGAGACTTCGCGCAGGGTACGGCCCTGGCGCTGGCGCTGCCGACGCAGCACGTCACCCAGCAGGCGACGGAGCAGAATCATCGGTGGCTCCCTCCTAGGACCGCTGACCCGGATCCTTCTTGCCCCACCGTACCGCCTTGGGCCGCGGCCGTGCGGGGAGCGATGCTGTGTTCACTCAGGGCTGCAAACATCCATTCCCCCCACTGTGTTCCGTATCCTTTGTCGGCGCATTTTCCATGAGTTCGCTCAGGAGCAGCCGGATGACGGCTCGTACGCTCCCGTCGCGGATCTCCGCGCGGTCGCCGTCCAAACTCAGCCGCAGCGCCACGGGACGGGTCCCCCGGCCGCGCTCCTCCGATCCGGCCGGCGTATCCGCCGCGTCCGCCGTATCCGCCGCGCCGGGCACCTCCGGTCCGGGCACCTCCGGTCCGGCGACCGCCACATAGACCATGCCCACCGGCTTGCCGTCCTGCGGCTCGGGACCGGCCACCCCGGTGGTCGCCACGCCCCAGTCCGTGCCCAACGCGCGTCTGACCCCGGCCGCCATCTGCCGGGCCACCTCCGCGTCGACCGCGCCCCGCTCCCGCAGCAGTCCCCCGTCCACCCCGAGGACCTCGTGCTTGACCTCGGTGGCGTAGGCGGTCACCGAGCCGCGCACGGTCGCCGAGGCGCCGGGAGCGGCGGTCAGCTCGGCCGCGACGAGCCCGCCGGTCAGCGACTCGGCCGCGGCGACGGTCTGGCCGCGGTCCGCCAGCAGTTTCAGCGCCCGCGCGGTGATCTGCCTGGTCTCGTCGTCGCCGGGACCGGGCTCGGGTCCGGGACCGGGCTCGGTTTCCCTCTCACCGCTCATCGGCGCGCTCCGCCGCCAGACCGTCCCGCCGCAGAACCAGTGCCTGCCGTACGTAGTCCAGCCCGGTGCCGACCGTCAGCACCACGGCCGCGGCCATCACCCACCAGCGCAGCGTGGCGAGCGGCCCGGTCAGGGCCAGGATGTACATGCCCACGGCCACGCCCTGGGTGAGCGTCTTCATCTTCCCGCCCCGGCTGGCCGGGATGACGCCGTGCCGGATCACCCAGAAGCGCATCAGGGTGATGCCAATCTCCCGGAAGAGGATCACCCCCGTGACCCACCAGGGCAGGTCGGAGAGCGCCGACAGGCAGATCAGCGCCGCGCCCATGATCGCCTTGTCCGCGATCGGGTCCGCGATCTTGCCGAAGTCGGTGACCAGGTCGTACCGCCGCGCCAGCTCGCCGTCGAAGAGGTCGGTGATCATCGCGATGGAGAAGGCCGCCCAGGCGAAGGCGCGCCAGGCGGGGTCGTGCCCTCCGCCGGCGAGCATCAGGAACACGAAGGCCGGCACCAGGAGGAGCCTCACCATGGTGAGGATGTTCGCGATGTTCCACAGGCTCACCGTGCGGACCGCGGCGGTCTTCCGCTGCGCCATGGTTCCACCACCCGCTGCTGAGGCCGGGATGTCCGTCATGCCCCCGCCTCCTCACTGTTCTCGGAGCACCCCCAGACGACCTCCGGGGGCGGCTCGGCAACGAGATCCACACCCTCGGTCGCCACCACCTTCGCTTCGACCATCTGTCCCACGGAGAGCCGCGAGGAGCCGGTGAGACCGGCCAGGAGCGTCTGTCCGTCGGTCTCGGGGGCCTGGTGTGCCCCGCGCCCGACCGGGCCGTCCTCGCCGTCCACCGACTCGACCAGTACCCGTACGGTCTCGCCGACGCGCTCCTCCGCGCGCTGCGCGGTCAGCTCCTCGGCGAGCCGCGAGACGTGGTCCAGCCGTTCGGCCACCGTCTCGGGGTCGGTCTTGTGCTCGTAGGTCGCCGCTTCGGTACCTTCCTCGTCCGAATACCCGAAGACTCCGATCGCATCCAGCCTGGCCGCGACCAGAAAACGCTCCAGTTCCGCGAGGTCCGCCTCGCTCTCGCCGGGGAAGCCCACGATGAAGTTCGAGCGGACGCCCGCCCGCGGCGCCCTGGCGCGGATGGTGTCCAGCAGTTCGAGGAAGCGGTCGGTGTCGCCGAAGCGCCGCATGGCGCGCAGCACGCCCGGGGCGGAGTGCTGGAAGGAGAGGTCGAAGTAGGGGGCGACCTTCTCCGTCCCGGTCAGGACGTCGATCAGCCCGGGCCGCATCTCGGCGGGCTGCAGATAGCTCACCCGGATCCGCTCGATGCCGTCCACCGCGGCCAGCTCCGGCAGCAGCGTCTCCAGCAGGCGGATGTCGCCGAGGTCCTTGCCGTAGGAGGTGTTGTTCTCGGAGACCAGCATGATCTCCTTCACCCCCTGCTCGGCCAGCCAGCGGGTCTCGCCCAGCACGTCCGAGGGGCGCCGGGAGACGAAGGCCCCGCGGAAGGAGGGGATGGCGCAGAACGAGCACCGGCGGTCGCAGCCGGAGGCCAGTTTCACCGAGGCGACCGGACTGCTGTCCAGCCGCCTGCGCAGCGGCGCCCGCGGGCCCGATGCCGGGGCCACCCCGTCGGGCAGGTCGGCCGGGGCCGGGGCGGCCGCGGCGGCGTCCCCGTGGCCGGGCAGCGCGACGGCGGCGCCCTGCCGCTGTGCCGGGCTGACGGGCAGGAGCTTGCGGCGGTCCCTGGGGACGTGGGGGACGTGGGCGCCGCCGGAGAGGATGGTCTGGAGGCGGTCGGAGATGTCGGTGTAGTCGTCGAAGCCGAGCACCCCGTCGGCCTCGGGCAGTGCCTCGGCCAGTTCCTTGCCGTAGCGCTCGGCCATGCAGCCGACGGCGACCACGGCCTGGGTGCGGCCGTGGTCCTTGAGATCGTTGGCCTCCAGCAGGGCGTCCACGGAGTCCTTCTTGGCGGCCTCGACGAAGCCGCAGGTGTTGACGACGGCGACGTCCGCGTCGGCGGCTTCCTCGACGAGCTCCCAGCCGTCCGCCGCCAGACGGCCTGCGAGCTCCTCCGAGTCCACCTCGTTACGGGCGCATCCAAGGGTGACGAGGGCGACGGTACGGCGTTCGGGCATGGGCTCAAGACTACTTCGTTCCACCCGGCCCACCCGCCGCCAGGGTTGCGTCACCCCTGTTCCGGGTCTCCCTTGGTGTAGCTGACGCGCTGCACCTGGCCGACCTCGCCGACCTTGTCGACCTCCTTGCCGTTGACGAAGAGGGTGACCGCGCCGGCGTTGCCGAGCACCAGGTCGATCCGCTTGTCGTCGGTGAAGGTCCTGGAGTCGCCGTCCTGGAGGACGCCCTCCTCCAGCAGCCGCCCGTTGTGGGCCTCGGCCGAGAACCAGCTCTTGCCGTCCTCGGCGACCAGCTTGACCGTGACCTTGTCGGCGGGCGCGGCGGCGATGGCGCTCTCGGACACGGACGGTTCGGGATCGGGCTTGGGATCGGCGGGCTTGGCCGGATCCGGCTCGCCGGCGGAGTCCGGCGACGGGCCGTCCTGGGCCACCGGGGTGCGCGCCGAGTCGTCGTCGCCGAAGAGGGTGAAGCCGACGAAGCCCACCACGGCCACGATCGCGGCGACCATGGCGGCGGTCCAGTTCGGACGGCCCGGCTCGGGGCGGATGCGTTCGGCCTCGAAGAGGGCGGCCGCGGGGGTGGGCGCCGGACGGCCGCCGTGCTCGGCGTCGTACTGCGCCACCAGCTCGTCCGGATCCAGACCGACGGCCTTGGCGAGGGTGCGGACATGGCCGCGGGCGTAGACGTCGCCTCCGCATCGGGAGAAGTCGTCCTGTTCGATGGCGTGCACGATCGGGACGCGCACACGGGTGGTCGCACTGACCTCGTCCACCGTCAGTCGCGCGTCGATACGGGCTTTCTGGATCGCCTGACCGACGGAAGGCCGGTCTTCTGAGGGAGAGTTGCCGATGGACACGGGGGCGCCTTTCGAGCGTGTAGCCACCTGCTGGATGTTCAGTCTAGAGGGGGTGCGGAAGGGTGGGGCAAGCGGGCGGAGGGAGCCTGTCCGCCATAGGGATGGCCGTGCCGCCCATCGGTGAACACCGACCGCGCCCTCCTTCACGTTGACGTCTTGCCAGGGGAAAGGGTTGCCCAGCTCATTCCTACGAGTGAGTTTCCCCGCGGATCGTCGCGAGTACGTCATCCAGGTCGTCGGGTTTGACCAGAACGTCCCGCGCCTTGGAGCCCTCGCTGGGGCCGACCACCCCGCGCGACTCCATCAGGTCCATCAGCCTTCCCGCCTTGGCGAATCCCACACGCAGCTTGCGCTGGAGCATCGAGGTGGATCCGAACTGCGTGTTGACCACCAGTTCGGCCGCCTGGCACAGCAGGTCCAGATCGTCGCCGATCTCCTCGTCGATCTCCTTCTTCCTGCTCTGCCCGACCGTGACGTCGTCGCGGAAGACCGGGGCCATCTGCTTCTTGCAGTGCGCCACGACTGCCGCGACCTCGTCCTCCGTCACGAAGGCGCCCTGCATACGGGTGGGCTTGCCGGCCCCCATCGGCAGGAACAGCCCGTCGCCCTTGCCGATCAGCTTCTCGGCGCCCGCCTGGTCGAGGATGACCCGGCTGTCGGCGAGCGAGGAGGTGGCGAAGGCCAGGCGCGAGGGCACGTTCGCCTTGATCAGACCGGTGACGACGTCGACGGAGGGACGCTGGGTGGCCAGCACCAGATGGATGCCGGCCGCCCGCGCGAGCTGGGTGATCCGCACGATCGCGTCCTCCACGTCGCGTGGCGCCACCATCATCAGGTCGGCCAGCTCGTCCACGATGACCAGCAGGTAGGGGTAGGGGGCGAGCTCCCGCTCGCTGCCCTCGGCCGCCTTCACCTTCCCCGCGCGCACCGCGGCGTTGAAGTCGTCGATGTGGCGGAAGCCGTAGGCGGCCAGGTCGTCGTAGCGCAGGTCCATCTCGCGCACGACCCACTGCAGCGCCTCGGCGGCCTTCTTGGGGTTGGTGATGATCGGGGTGATCAGGTGCGGGATGCCCTCGTACGCGGTCAGTTCCACCCGCTTGGGGTCCACCAGCACCATCCGGACGTCCTCCGGGGTGGACCGGATCATCACCGAGGTGATCAGGCAGTTGATGCAGGACGACTTCCCGGAGCCGGTCGCGCCCGCCACCAGGATGTGCGGCATCTTCGCCAGGTTGGCCGTGACGTAGCCGCCCTCGACGTCCTTGCCCAGCCCGACCAGCAGCGGATGGTCGTCGCCGGCTGCCTCCGCCAGCCGGAGCACGTCGCCGAGGTTGACCATCTCCCGGTCGGTGTTGGGGATCTCGATGCCGACCGCCGACTTCCCCGGGATCGGGCTGATGATCCGCACGTCCGGGCTGGCGACGGCGTAGGCGATGTTCTTGGCCAGCGCGGTGATCTTCTCGACCTTCACCGCCGGGCCCAGCTCCACCTCGTAGCGCGTGACCGTCGGACCGCGGGTGAAGCCGGTGACGACGGCGTCCACCTTGAACTCGGTGAAGACGGTCGTCAGCGACTCCACGACCGCGTCGTTGGCCGCGCTGCGGGTACGGCCCGGCCCGCCGCGCTCCAGCAGGTCGAGCGAGGGCAGCGCGTAGGTGACGTCCCCGGCGAGCTGGAGCTGCTCGGCACGCGACGGCAGGGTGTCGGCGGGCGGTTCGGCCGGCGCCTTGGTCAGGTCCGGTACGGAAGCGGTCCGCCCCTCCTGCTGCGTGCTCTCCCGCTCCGCGCTCCCCTGTTCCTGCCCCTGACCCGCACTCTGCCGCTCGCCCCGGCCGTCCCGCTCCGCGCGGACCGAGCTGGTGAGGTCCGCGACCAGCGGCGAGGGCTGTACGCCGTGCAGGACGGCGCCCTCCAGCTGGGCCGCCGCGGCGGCGGCCACGTCCACCGCGCCGGGGGAGCCGTCCGGGGTGCGCGGGGCCCGGGGGGCGCGGCGGGTGCGGCGCCGGCCGTCCAGCGCCTCCTTCTCGGCCTGGAACGCGTCGTCGCCGTCCTTGCGCAGCCTCGCCCGCCGCGGCCGGGGTTCCTCCTCGCCGTACACGTCGCGGTCGCCGTAACCCTCCGGCCCGCCGCCGGGAACGGCGTCTTCCGCCACCAGCCCCAGTCGCACGCCCAGTTGACGCAGCCGCTGGGGAACGGCGTTGACGGGGGTGGCGGTGACGACGAGCAGCCCGAAGACGGTCACCAGCAGCAGCAGCGGTACGGCCAGGGCCGCGCTGACGGTGAGGACCAGTGGCTGGGAGACCGCCCAGCCGATCATGCCGCCCGCGTCCCGTACCGCCTCGTGGCCCTCGCCGCGCCCCGGCGAACCGCAGGCGATGTGCACCAGCCCCAGTACGCCGACGGCCAGGGCGGACAGCCCGATGACGATGCGTCCGTTGGCCTCCGGCTTCTCCGGATGCCGCATCAGCCGCACCGCGACGGCGCCCAGCAGCACCGGCGCCACCAGGTCCATACGGCCGAAGGCCCCGGTCACCAGCATCTCGACCAGCTCGCCCACCGGCCCCTGCAGATTGGACCAGGTGCCGGCCGCGACCACCAGGGCGATGCCCAGCAGCAGCAGCGCCACCCCGTCCTTGCGGTGCGCCGGGTCCAGTCCCCTGGCCCCGCGGCCTATGCCGCGCAGCAGCGCCCCGACGGTGTGTGCGACGCCGAGCCAGACGGCCCTGACCAGCCGGAAGACGGCGTTGGTGGGAGACGGCGCGGGTCTGGGCGGAGCCTTCGCCGCCGTCTTCCTCGCCGCCTTCCCGGCCGCCGGTTTCCTGGGCGCGGCAGGCCTCGGTGCCGGGGCCTTCCTGGCGGGAGCCTTCTTGGCGGGCGCCTTCTTGGCAGCCTTGCCGGACGTACGTGAGGCCATGGTGCCGAGATTACCCGCGAGAGCCCCTCAGGACACGGACGCCCGTGCGGTCGGCGGGACGGGGGTGCACCCGGTCCGCGGCACACCGGACCCGGCGAGGTGACACCCCGTCGGATCGCCCGCCCGTCTGGCGGCGGGTCAGTTCTGCGACGGGAGTGAGGCCGGCCGTCCGTCGTTGCCCGGCTCCAGCGCGTCCAGTGCCCGCCGCAGACCGGTGAGCTTGCGCTCCAGATGGGCGGCCGTGGCGACGGCCGCGGTGTCCGGGGACTCGTCCAGGTGCTTGGACAGCGCCTCGGCCTGTTCCTCCACCGCCGCCAGCCGCGCGGAGAGTTCGGCCAGGAGGCCCGAGGGCTCCGTTCCCCTGTCGCCGTCCTCGCCGGAGCGCCGGCCGTCCAGCTGCAGCCGCAGCAGGGAGGCCTGCTCACGCAGCTGAACGTTCTTCATGTACAGGTCGACGAAGACCGATACCTTCGCCCGCAGCACCCACGGGTCGAACGGTTTGGAGATGTAGTCCACCGCGCCGGCCGCGTAGCCGCGGAAGGTGTGGTGCGGGCCGTGGTTGATGGCCGTGAGAAAGATGATCGGGATGTCCCGGGTGCGCTCCCGCCGCTTGATGTGGGCGGCGGTCTCGAAACCGTCCATGCCCGGCATCTGCACATCCAGCAGGATGACCGCGAAGTCGTCCGTGAGCAGCGCCTTGAGCGCCTCCTCCCCTGACGATGCCCGCACCAGCGTCTGGTCCAGCGCGGAGAGGATGGCCTCCAGCGCCAGCAGATTCTCCGGTCGGTCATCGACCAGGAGGATCTTGGCCTTCTGCACCATGGCCCGTCCTCCTCGCCCCGGCAGCGCTCTGGTCGCCGCCACCGGCAACGACTCCTTTGCGCCGCCCGTTCCTGTGCCGGTCATGGTAGCCCCACCTCGCGGCCCACCACACCCTGTCACCGAGATGTCACTGTGCACGTACCTGAAACGCTGTGAGAGACCCCAAGGTTCCCCGATTGCAGCATTTCCACACCTAATGCGTCGCCCTTCGCCGGCACGCCGCCGACCACGGAACCATCGCACATCACTCCCCGCGCATCCACTGCGCCATGACGGACAGCAGATGATCGGTGTCCACCGGCTTGGTGACGTAGTCGGACGCCCCGGCATCGATGCTCTTCTCCCGGTCGCCCTTCATCGCCTTCGCCGTCAGCGCGATGATCGGCAGCCCGGCGAACTGCGGCATCCGCCGGATCGCCGCGGTCGTGGCGTACCCGTCCATCTCCGGCATCATGATGTCCATCAGGACGACCGCCACGTCGTCGTGCTGCTCCAGCACCTCGATGCCCTCGCGCCCGTTCTCGGCGTAGAGCACCTGCAGGCCGTTCTGCTCCAGCACGCTGGTGAGCGCGAAGACGTTGCGGATGTCGTCGTCGACGATGAGCACCTTCTCGCCGTCGAAGGCGCCCCGCGGGCGCTCCTGCGCCCGCTGGACGGTGTCCTGCCACACCTCCGCGCCGCTCTCCGTCTCCTGCGGCGCGGGCCGCTTCCGCGGCATGGGGGGCAGTTGGCGACGGCGGGACGCGAGAGCCGCCGCGGCGCGCTCGGCGGCGGGCACGTCCAGTGCGCCGCCCGCCTCCCGGACCGGCTCCTGCCCGGCGCCGGAAGCGCCGGGCGCACCGGACCCTCCGTCCGGCTCGTCCCCGGACGCGGGCTCGGTCTCCGGGGAGCCCTCGCCCGGCTGCGGATAGCCCTGGGGCGGCAGATCGCTGGTGGTCAGGGGCAGGTAGAGGGTGAACGTCGAGCCGCGGCCCGGCTCGCTGACCGCATGGATCTCACCGCCGAGCAGCCGCGCGATCTCCCGGCTGATGGACAGCCCCAGCCCGGTGCCTCCGTACTTGCGGCTGGTCGTGCCGTCCGCCTGCTTGAAGGCCTCGAAGATCACACGCATCTTGCTCTGCGCGATCCCGATACCGGTGTCGGTCACCGAGAAGGCGATCAGATCGGAGTCGGCCTCGCGCAGCGAGCCGTGCTCCAGCATCTGTTCGCGGATCGACTCCGGCACGTCCGATCCGGCCGAGCGGATCACCAGCTCCACCGCGCCGCTGTCGGTGAACTTCACCGCGTTCGACAGCAGGTTGCGCAGCACCTGCAGCAGGCGCTGCTCGTCGGTGTGGAGAGTGGGGGGCAGCTCCGGTGAGACCCGTACGGAGAAGTCGAGCCCCTTCTCCGCGGTGAGCGGCCGGAAGGTCGCCTCCACGTAGTCCACGAGCTGCACCAGCGCGATACGGGTCGGGCTGACGTCCATCTTGCCGGCCTCGACCTTGGACAGGTCCAGGATGTCGTTGATCAGCTGGAGCAGGTCGGAGCCGGCGCCGTGGATCGTCTCGGCGAACTCCACCTGCTTGGGCGAGAGGTTCCCCTCGGCGTTGTCGGCCAGCAGCTTGGCGAGGATCAGCAGCGAGTTCAGCGGGGTGCGCAGCTCGTGCGACATGTTCGCCAGGAACTCGGACTTGTAGCGCATCGAGACCGCCAACTGCTCGGCGCGCTCCTCCAGGACCTGCCGGGCGTCCTCGATCTCGGAGTTCTTGATCTCGATGTCGCGGTTGGTCTTGGCCAGCAGCTCGGCCTTCTCCTCCAGCTCCTCGTTCGAGGCCTGCAGGGCACGCTGCCTGCTCTCCAGCTCCACCGACCGCTCCTGGAGCTGCTCGGCCAGCTCCTGCGACTGCCGCAGGAGCACCTCGGTCTTGGTGTTGACGCTGATGGTGTTGACGCTCGTGGCGATCATCTCGGCGATCTGGCTCAGGAAGTCCTTCTGGATCTGGGTGAAGGGCTGGAAGGTGGCCAGTTCGATGACGCCGAGCACCCTGCCCTCGAAGAGCAGCGGCAGCACGATCACCTGGGCGGGCGGCGCCTCGCCGAGCCCGGAGGCGATCTTCAGATAGCCGGGAGGCGCATGCTCGACGAGGATCGTGCGTTTCTCCTCGGCCGCGATACCCACCAGGGACTCACCGGGCAGGAAGGTGGTGGGCATGGCACCCGGGGAGTACCCGTAGGTGCCGATCATCCGCAGCTCGTACGAGCCGTCCTCGCTCGCCCCCACCCCGAGCTCCGGGCCGCCGCCGGTCGGGGCCGCGACGAAGAAGGCGCCGTGCTGGGCGGAGACCACCGGGGTCAGCTCGCTCATGATCAGCCGTGCCACGTCCTCCAGGTCGCGGCGGCCCTGCATCAGACCGGAGATGCGGGCGAGGTTGCCCTTGAGCCAGTCCTGCTCCTGGTTGGCGAGCGTGGTCTCGCGCAGCGTGGCGATCATGGTGTTGACGTTGTCCTGGAGTGCCAGGATCTCGCCGGCGGCGTCCACGTCGATCTTCACGTTGTGGTCGCCGCGGGTCACCGCGGCGGCGACCGCCGCGATGGCACGCACCTGGCGGGTCAGGTTGCCCGCCATCTCGTTCACCGACTCGGTGAGGTCCTTCCAGGTGCCCGAGACGCCGTCGACCCGCGCCTGGCCGCCCAGCTGCCCCTCGGTGCCCACCTCCCGGGCGACCCGGGTGACCTGCTCGGCGAACGAGGACAGCTGGTCCACCATCGTGTTGATGGTGGTCTTCAGCGCCAGGATCTCGCCGCGCGCGTCGATGTCGATCTTCTTGGTGAGATCGCCCTTCGCGATCGCGGTGGTGACCATCGCGATGTTGCGGACCTGGCCGGTGAGGTTGGACGCCATGGAGTTCACGGACTCCGTCAGGTCCTTCCAGGTGCCCGACACCCCCGGCACCCGCGCCTGGCCGCCCAGGCTTCCGTCGGTGCCCACCTCGCGCGCCACCCGGGTGACCTCGTCGGCGAACGACGACAGGGTCGTCACCATGGTGTTGACGGTGTCGGCGAGCTGGGCGACCTCGCCGCTGGCCTCCACGGTGACCTTCTTGGTCAGGTCGCCGTTGGCGACCGCGGTGGCGACCTGGGAGATGTTGCGCACCTGGCCGGTCAGGTTGGACGCCATCAGGTTGACGTTCTCGCTCAGGTCCTTCCAGATGCCGGTGACGCCCGGCACATGGGCCTGGCCGCCCAGGATGCCCTCGGTACCCACCTCCCGGGCCACCCGTGTGACCTGCTCGGCGAACGACGACAGCTGGTCCACCATCGTGTTCACGGTCGTCACCAGGGCGAGGATCTCCCCCTTGGCGTCGACGGTGATCTTCTTGGACAGGTCGCCCCGGGCGACCGCGGTGGTGACCTCGGCGATGTTGCGCACCTGCGAGGTGAGGTTGTTCGCCATGCCGTTGACGGACTGGGTGAGGTCCTTCCAGGTCCCGGAGACCCCCTCCACCTCGGCCTGGCCGCCCAGGATGCCCTCGGTACCCACCTCCCGGGCCACCCGCGTGACCTGCTCGGCGAACGACGACAGCTGGTCCACCATCGTGTTGAGGGTGTTCTTCAGCTCCAGGATCTCGCCGCGCGCGTCCACGTCGATCTTCTGCGACAGATCACCGCGCGCCACCGCCGTGGCCACCTGGGCGATGTTGCGCACCTGGGCCGTGAGATTGCCCGCCATGCCGTTGACCGAGTCGGTCAGGTCGCGCCACACCCCGGCCACGCCCGGCACCTGCGCCTGACCGCCCAGCCGTCCCTCGGTACCCACCTCCCGGGCGACCCGGGTGACCTGGTCCGCGAAGGCGGAGAGCTGGTCGACCATCGTGTTGATGGTGTTCTTCAGCTCCAGGATCTCGCCGCGCGCGTCGACCTCGATCTTCTGCGACAGATCACCGCGCGCCACCGCCGTCGTCACCTGGGCGATGTTGCGCACCTGGGAGGTCAGATTGCCCGCCATGAAGTTGACGGAGTCGGTCAGGTCCTTCCAGGTGCCCGAGACGCCGTCGACCCGCGCCTGACCGCCCAGGCGTCCCTCGGTACCCACGTCCCGGGCCATCCGGGTGACCTGCTCGGCGAACGAGGACAGCTGGTCCACCATGGTGTTGACGGTGTTCTTCAGCTGGAGCATCTCGCCGGAGACGTCCACCGTGACCTTCTGCGACAGATCGCCGTTGGCGACCGCCGTCGTCACCTGCGCGATGTTGCGGACCTGGCCGGTGAGGTTGCGGAAGGCCGTGTTCACCGAGTCGGTGAGGTCCTTCCACGTCCCCGCCGCGCCCGGCACCTGCGCCTGACCGCCCAGCTCGCCCTCGACACCGACCTCCCGGGCGACCCGGGTGACCTCGGATCCGAAGGCGGAGAGCTGGTCCACCATGGTGTTGACGGTGTTCTTCAGCTCCAGCATCTCGCCGGAGACGTCCACCGTGACCTTCTGCGACAGATCGCCGTTGGCGACCGCCGTCGTCACCTGCGCGATGTCCCGCACCTGCGCCGTGAGGTTGCGGAAGGCCGTGTTCACCGAGTCGGTGAGGTCCTTCCACGTCCCCGCCGCGCCCGGCACCTGCGCCTGACCGCCCAGGACGCCCTCGGTGCCGACCTCGCTGGCCGCGCGCGTCACCTCGTCGGCGAACGTCCGCAGCGTCTCGGTCATCGTGTTGATGGTGTCGGCGAGCTGCGCCACCTCGCCGCGTGCGTTCACCGTGACCTTCTGCGACAGATCGCCGTTGGCGACCGCGGTGGTCACCCGTGCGATCTCACGCACCTGGGAGGTGAGGTTGCCCGCCATCGTGTTGACGGAGTCGGTCAGGTCCTTCCACACACCGCCGGCGCCCGGCACCCGTGCCTGGCCGCCGAGCTGGCCCTCGGTGCCCACCTCGCGTGCGACGCGCGTCACCTCGGACTGGAAGGCGGAGAGCTGGTCCACCATCGTGTTGACGGTGTTCTTCAGCTCCAGCATCTCGCCGGCCACGTGCACGGTGACCTTGCGCGACAGGTCGCCCTTGGCGACCGCGGTGGTCACCAGCGCGATGTCGCGGACCTGGGCGGTCAGCCTGGAGGCCATCGTGTTGACGGAGTCGGTCAGGTCCTTCCAGGAGCCGGACATGCCGCGCACCCGCGCCTGGCCGCCCAGCTTCCCCTCCGTGCCCACCTCGCTGGCGACGCGCGTCACCTCGTCGGTGAACGTGGAGAGCTGGTCGACCAGCCCGTTGACGGTGCGCCCCACCTTCAGGAACTCGCCCCGCAGCGGATGCGTCGCCCCGCCCGGCCCCTGGACCCGCAGGTCCATCCGCTGCTCCAGGTCGCCCTCGGCCACCGCCGACAGCACCCGGCCGACCTCGGAGACGGGCCGCACCAGATCGTCCACCAGCGCGTTCGACGCGTCGATGGCGTTGGCCCAGGCCCCCTCGCAGGCTCCGGTCTCCAACCGCTCGGTCAGCTTGCCGTCCTTGCCGACCACCCTGCGCACCCGGGCCAGCTCGCTGGTCAGATGGAGGTTGCGGTCGGCTACCTCGTTGAAGACGGCGGCGATCTCGGCCATCGGGCCGTCACCGGCGACGGTGAGGCGCTTGCGGAAGTTCCCGTCCCGCATCGCCTCCAGGGCGGTCAGCAGCCGGTTGACCGCGGCCGCCTCAACCTCGATCACCCCGTTTGCCCGAGACCGTCCGCTTCTCGTGCGCGTGCTGGCGCCTCGCGCCGCTCCGCCAGACTGCACCGTGTCCCTCCCGCTGGGTCGAACGTTCCGCCCGGGCATTCACTTCGAGCCTTCCCAGTGTTTCACCATGGTGGAACCAGGCGATAACAGTTCGGCAGCATCGCACACCACCGACTGAACGCCTCAAGGGGGAAACACCCGCATCCGGGGCCCGCCGGTACTGCGAACGTAAGTAACCTGGCATCCGGCTGTCCATCCGCTCCGGCCCGCCGGGCGCGAAGGACACGTGGTCACGACGGGTATTCGAAGGGGCGCTGCGGTGGAAGAGGCGAATGCCGGGCAGCGGCTGGCCGCAGCGGTGGGCGCCCAGCGGGCCCCCCTGCCGCCCGTACGTACGGACGGCGACGACAGATCCATGGGGAGAACAGTGATCACGGCGCGAGCAGCGGCCACCTTCGAGCCGGTCGGACGCTCGGTCGCGAGTGCCCGCGCCTTCGTGCGCGACACCCTCCAGGGCTGGGGCCTGGCCGACATCGTCGACGACGCCGTCGTCCTCACCAGCGAGCTGGTCACCAACGCCGTCGTCCACGCCGGCACCGCCGCCGACGTGCTGTGTCTGCGCGACGGCGACGGAAGCGTGCGCGTGGAGGTCGCCGACCACTACCCCGACCGCGGACTGCCCGTCCAGGACCTGGGTCACCACTTCGGCGACCCCGACCGCGAGGGCGGCCGCGGCCTGCTGCTGTGCGCCTCGCTCGCCGACCGCTGGGGCGTGGAGTACACCGCCGTCGACAAGCGCGTCTGGTTCCGCCTGGAGCTCCCCGAGCGCCCGGTCGGCACCCGCAGCGCCGGCCCCGCCCTCCCCGACAGCGCCCTGCCCACCACCGACACCCGGGTCCGCGTCGCCGTCCTGCAGGTCGACCGCTCCGGCGCGGTCTCCGCCTGGAACGACGACGCCCGCGAGCTGTTCGGCTACACAGCCGAGCAGGTCACCGGCAAGCCGCTGACCGACCTCGCCGCCTGGCCCCACACCCCCGGCATCGGCACCGGCATCGCCGAGGCCCTGGCCCTCTCCCGCTGGGAGGGCTCGTACGGCATCCGCGGCTCGGACGGCCGCACCGTCCCGGTCTACGCGTCCCACCTGCGCGTACGCGATGCCGACGGTGAGCCGTCCACCGTCTGCCTGCTGGTGCGCGACCACGAGCGCGCGGTGCTGCAGACCCCCGCGCGCGGTGCGGCGTCCGACTCCGCGAGCGCCCCGGAAAGCCGCGACCGGGCCGGTGCCGACCCCTTCGAGACCTTCATCGGCTCCCCTCCCCCGGACGACCTCGACGGCCTCCTCCAGCGCACCGTCGAGCGCGCCCGCGACATGCTCGACGGCGACGCCGCCTTCCTCCTGCTGGCCACGGACGACGAGACCGAGCTGGAGGTCCGCGCCACCACCGGCCTGCCCTCCGCCCGTCAGCGCTTCGCCCGCGTTCCCGTCGAGGCGGGCAGCGGCCGCTACGGCTCGGCCCGGATGCCCTCGGTCCACGAGGACCTCTCCGCGGTCCCCGGTGCGGTCCCCCTCCTGGAGGGAACGGGGATGCGCTCGGTCGTCACCGTCCCGCTGAAGGTCGAGGGACGGCTGACCGGCTCCCTGGGCGTCTCGGCCGAGGCTCCGGGCCGCTACACCAACGAGGAGGCCCTGCGGCTGCAGTTCGCCGCCGACCGGATCGCGCTCGCGGTGGAGTCCGCGCGCCTGACCGAGCTGGAGCGGCTGCGCCGCGGCTCGCTGTCCTTCCTCGTCGAGGCGTCCGACCTGCTCGCCGGCACCCTCGACCGCGACCAGACACTCGCCCTGATGGCCCAGATGACGGTCCCCACCCTGGCCACCTGGTGCGCCGTCTACACCATCGCGGACCAGTCCTCCGAGCCGGAGCTCTCCTACGTCCTGCACGAGGACGAGGACCGCATCGACGGCCTCAAGGCCCTGCTGTCCAAGGTCCCCCCGCCCGACCCGGTGCCCACCCCGGGCGCGCGGGTGTGGACCGCCCCGGGCGACGCGGCGCACTCCGCCGCACTGCGCACCTCCCTGCGCAGCCTGGGCCTGGACCAGAGCGGCCTCTCCCTGGACCGTCTCCCGGCCTCCATCACCTCCAACGTCGCCGGCACCACCCTCGCCACCGCCGCGACGGTCGGCGGGGAAACGGTGGTGCTGCCACTGGTGGCCCGCAACCGCGTCATCGGCATGCTCACCCTGGGCAAGCCGACCGAGGAGCGCTTCCGCCAGGAGATCCTGGAACTGGCCGAGGACCTCTCCCGCCGGGCCGCCCTCGCCCTGGACAACGCCCGGCTCTACAGCGAGCGCACGGCCATCAGCCAGTCCCTCCAGCGCAGTCTGCTGCCTCCCGAGCTCCCCGACGTCCCCGGCGTCGAGGTCGAGGTCATCTACCGCGCCGCGGGCGAGGGCAACGAGGTCGGCGGCGACTTCTACGACCTCTTCCCCATCCGCGACGGTGCGTACGGCTTCGCCATCGGCGACGTCTGCGGCACCGGCCCCGAGGCCGCGGCCGTCACCGGGCTGGCCCGCCACGCACTGCGTCTGCTGGCCCGTGAGGGCTTCGGGGGCCCGGCCGTACTGGAGCGGCTCAACGCCGCGATCCTCGACGAGGGCGCCCGCAGCCGGTTCCTGACCCTGCTCTACGGCGAGCTGTGGCCTCAGCCCGAGGGCGGCGCCGTCCTCAAGGTCGTCTGCGCGGGCCACCCGCTCCCGCTCCGCCTGCGCCAGGACGGCACCGTCGAGCCGGCCGCGGAGCCGCAGCCGCTGCTGGGCGTCATGGACGATCTGGAACTGTACGAGGAGACCGTCACCCTCGATCCGGGCGATGTCCTGCTGTGCGTCACCGACGGTGTGACCGAGCGCCGCGAGGGCGACCGCATGCTCGGCGACGACGGCCTCGCCGACGTCCTCACCGCATGCACGGGCCTGACGGCGGGCGCGGTGGCCGCGCGCATCATGCGCGCGGTCGAGCGTTTCGCCGCCGACGCTCCATCCGACGACATGGCGATCCTCGCGATGCGCGTCCCCGAGTGACGGCGGGCGCTCCCGCGGACGCACACCGAAACGACGAGAGACCAAAAGGGATGAGGCCCCCACCTTGGGTGTGGTGGGGGCCTCATCCCTTTTCCAGAGCCCCAATACGGAATCGAACCGTAGACCTTCTCCTTACCATGGAGACGCTCTGCCGACTGAGCTATTGGGGCGAGCCAGCGAGATAGATCATACCTGAATCCCGGGGCGACGTTGACCACCCTGCCGGTCCGGCTCTCTCCGGACACCCGCCCCGTATGTCTCCCGCTGCTCAGCAGGCCGGTTCCAGCAGCAGACCACCCAGCGCGTTGCAGGCCGAGGCGATCCGCTGCAGCTCGCGGCGAGTCATCGACGCCTCCAGCGGCAGTGCCAGGCACTCCCCCACCGCCCGCTCCGTCTCGGGCAGCCGAACATCCGCCCGGAACCCCGGCAGGCGGTGCACAGGCGTTCTCACCGGCACGTGGCACCGCACTCCGCGGGTCCACAGGGCGTGCTTGAAGACGTCCCTGTCAGGCCGCCCGTTTCCCGGCACCCGCACCACGTACTGCTCGTAGGCGTGGCGCGTTCCGGTCGCGGCACGCGGGACGACCACGCCCGTCAGCCTCGCGTTCAGGAACTCGGCGTGCTGCCTGCGCCGAGCGGCTTCCACCGAGGAGACGACAGCCGGCTCCCCCGACTCGACCACCTTCATCCCGTGGCGCTGTGCCAGCGCGTGCAGACAGACCATGTCGGCGGGGTGACCGAAGAGATGTACGGGGACCACCGCGGCGGTCCGTTCGTTCACCGCTGCGGCGACGGAAGCGGGGTTGATGCAGAGACTCCCGGGCTCGATGTCGGCGAAGACGGGCAGTGCGCCGGTCTCCCGCACGGCCGCCGCCACCTTGCTGTCGCAGTACGCGGGCACGATCACCTCGTCCCCGATGCCTATGCCCTGCTTCTCGAGCCTGGCTCGCAGCGTGCCGCTCAGCGTCGTCGTCCCCATGCACGAGATGCTGGCGGCGTCACGTGAACTCCCGGTTACACAACACAGAAAGGCCGTGGTCCCCGGAATTAACTCCGGGGACCACGGCCCAATAATTGTTCGGCGGCGTCCTACTCTCCCACACGGTCCCCCATGCAGTACCATCGGCGCTGAAAGGCTTAGCTTCCGGGTTCGGAATGTAACCGGGCGTTTCCCTCTCGCTCTGACCACCGAAACACGGCGAAACAACAACCGCCGGCCAGGCAGGTCGTGGTCTCAGAACCCACACAGTGGACGCGAACATCTACGGTCAAGCCCTCGGCCTATTAGTACCGGTCAACTCCACCCCTCACAG
>NZ_PGSG01000046.1 GCF_002843305.1 Streptomyces barkulensis | reverse complement strand
CCACCACCTCCGCGAAGATCGTGGTGGCGGGCGGGTTCGGCGTGGGCAAGACGACCTTCGTGGGCGCCGTGTCGGAGATCAACCCGCTGCGTACCGAAGCCGTGATGACCGCCGCGTCCGCCGGGATCGACGACCTGACGCACACCGCCGACAAGACCACCACCACGGTGGCGATGGACTTCGGCCGTATCACGCTGGACCAGGACCTGATCCTGTACCTGTTCGGTACGCCGGGCCAGGACCGGTTCTGGTTCATGTGGGACGATCTGGTGCGCGGTGCGATCGGCGCGGTGGTGCTGGTGGACACCCGCCGGCTGGCGGACTGCTTCCCGGCGGTGGACTACTTCGAGAACTCGGGTCTGCCGTTCGTGATCGCGCTGAACGGGTTCGACGGGCATCAGCCGTACACGCCGGACGAGGTGCGTGAGGCGCTGCAGATCGGTCCGGACGCGCCGATCATCACCACCGACGCGCGGCACCGGGCGGAGGCGAAGAGCGCGCTGATCACGCTGGTCGAGCACGCGCTCCTGGCACGCCTGCGCTGATCCGGAGGCGGGCTCGCGCGCGTGCGCACGGTGGCCGCCCGGATCGCCCAGGCCGCCGACGGCGACAGCGGGTTACGGGCCAGTAGCCGGGACGGACCGGACATCGCGTCCGGTCCGTCCCGGTTTTCATAACGTTTCGACAGAGAATTGCGGGGTGGATGCCACTCGCCGCGAGCACCTCGTTCCCCAGCGCGTACAAAATTTCAGCCTTTCGTCAACCTGTGGGCCATATGCCCTTTTCCTCCCGGGCGTCCGCGTGTGATTCGCCACTGGTCCAGGTGTTTGGAAAGCTTCTGCCTACCGTGCTGAAATTCGCTGAACTCAGCAGTAGTTACGGTTTCATCGAAGACGATGGGCTGAAGCCGAGAGGTTTGGTCGAGTGAGGCGAAGCAATCCGAGCTCCCCGTCCGGGGGGCCGCGTGGCAACTTCACGCCGCCGCAGCGCGCCGTGGAGGCGCACTCCGACCTGCCCGGGAACGGCGGGGAGTCGGGCAGCGGCGGCCGTTTCGCGGTGCGCAACTGGCGCGTGGCCACCAGACTGAACGCCATCCTCCTCATCCCCGTGCTCGTCGCCCTGGTCTTCGGCGGCTTCCGGGTGCAGAACTCCCTGGACACGCTGAACGAGGCGGAGGACGCCAACCGCACCGCGGAACTGGTCCGCGCCGCCGCCGCGTACGGCCACGCCCTGATCGACGAGCGCGACCGCACCGCCGCACCGCTGCTGCAGGGCAAGACGGACGACCCGGTGATCGCGGAGGTGCGCGGGGTCACCGACGCCGCCCGCGAGGAGTTCTACCGCCGCGTCGACCAGATGCCCGACCAGCAGAACCTCAAGCGCCGCCTCGCCGCCTTCAAGAAGGTCGAGCCGGAACTGGAGGAGCTGCGCCAGGCCGCCTACACCGACCGGCTGAAGGGTGTGGAGACCGAGGAGGGCTACGTCCGGGTCCAGCACCCGCTGATGGAGTTCGCCAACGAACTGGGCCTGGGCACCGGCAACATCACCTCCTACGGCCGCACCGTCTACGCGGTCTCCCTCTCCAAGGCCGCCGAGTCCCTGCAGCGGTCGATCGGCACCCACCTGCTGATCAAGCCCGGTCCGGGCGCGGCGGACAAGCAGCGACAGCTCACCGCCTTCAGCTCCTACGCGTATCTGGAGAACATCGCCGTCGAGGAGTACCGAGGCGGCGCCTCTCCGGAGGACTGGGAACTGCTGCAGGAGGAGAAGGTCAAGGCGGGCGAGGACGCCCGGGAGCGGCTCGCCGAGGCCGGGGAGGAGGCGGAGGCCGCAGGACGGGACTTCGCCGCACCGCCGGCGACCGACAAGATGATCCAGGCCATCGCCTCCGGGGCCTCCCCCCAGAAGCTGCGGGCCGGCGGCGTCACGGCCGAGAACTGGTACACCGCGGCCACCGCCAACTTCAACGCCTACCGCGAGGTGGAGAAGAACCTCACCGACCGGGCGGTGAGCGAGACGGCCCAGATCGCCTCGGACGCCAAGCGGGACGCCGTCGTCAACTCCGTCATCGTGCTCGCCGCCCTGGTGGTCGCCTTCGTGATCGCCGGGATGATGGCCCGCTCGATGAGCAGCAACATGCGCCGGCTGCGCACCGCCGCCTTCGACGTCGCCCAGCAGCGGCTGCCGATGCTGGTGGACCAGCTCTCCCGCACCGATCCGGGCAAGGTCGACACCCGTGTCCAGCCCATCCCGATCAACAGCCGCGACGAGATCGGCGAGGTCGCCCGCGCCTTCGACCAGGTCCACC
Organism: Streptomyces barkulensis; assembly: GCF_002843305.1. Lineage (GTDB taxonomy): Bacteria > Actinomycetota > Actinomycetes > Streptomycetales > Streptomycetaceae > Streptomyces > Streptomyces barkulensis. The sequence goes on along the minus strand of NZ_PGSG01000046.1, from coordinate 2,265 downwards.
GCGAGGCCGTCCGGCTCGCCGCCGAGCAGGCGCTGCTGCGGGGGAACGTCAACGCCATCTTCACCAACCTCTCGCGCCGCAACCAGGGCCTCATCGAGGGCCAGCTCGCCCTCATCACGGACCTGGAGAACAACGAGGCCGACCCGGACCAGCTGGAGAACCTCTTCAAGCTGGACCACCTGGCGACCCGTATGCGCCGCAACGGCGAGAACCTGCTGGTCCTCGCGGGCGAGGAGCCCGGCCGCCGCTGGACCCAGCCGGTGCCGCTGGTGGACGTGCTGCGCGCCGCCTCCTCCGAGGTGGAGGACTACGAGCGCATCGAGCTGTCCGGCGTCCCCGAGAGCGAGATCCACGGCGCCGTCGTCACCGACCTGGTGCACCTGCTGGCCGAGCTGCTGGAGAACGCCACCTCGTTCTCCTCGCCGCAGACCAAGGTCAAGGTCACCGCGACCAGGCTGCCCGACGGCCGGGTGATGATCGAGATCCACGACAAGGGCATCGGCCTGACCCCCGAGGACTTCGCCGACATCAACCACAAGCTGGCCAATCCGCCGACGGTGGACGTGGCCATCTCCCAGCGCATGGGCCTGTTCGTGGTCGGCCGCCTGGCCAGCCGGCACGGCATCCGTGTCCAGCTGCGTCCCTCCGGGGAGCAGGCGGGCACCACATCGCTGGTCATGCTTCCGGAGGAGATCACGCACGGCGGCGGCGGCCAGGAGGAGGTCGAGGAGGACTTCACCGTCTCCCGGATCGTCCCGGAGCAGCCGAACGCGGCCCAGTCCGCGCCCCAGAACCGCCAGCTGTCCGCCGCGGACCTGGGCTTCGACGACTCCCGCTACGGTTCCCAGGAGGAGCGGGAGGACTCCCCCCGGCTCGAACCGCTCGGGCGCTCGCTGATGCGCGAGGAACGGCGCGCGGCACTGGAGGCCCAGCAGCCCCGGTACCAGCAGCAGGACGGCGGCTACGAGGACTACGGCGGCTACGGGGACGGGCACGACGCCCAGGAGCAGTACGCCCCCCAGCAGGCCTCCTACGACCCCGAGCAGACCGGCCAGTACGGCTCGCAGGCCGGATTCCCGGAGACCGCCCCCTACGGGCAGGAGACGGGATACGGCCAGGGGTACCAGGACGGTTACCGGCAGCAGTACGAGCAGCCCCAGCAGCAGCCTCAGCAGCAGCCCCAGCAGCAGGGCGGCGGGTACGACGGTGAGTACGACGGCGGATACGGCCGGGAGTACCAGGGCGAGTACCGGCCGGACTACGGGACCGGGTACGCGCAGAACGGTTACGGTGCCGGACAGGAGCCTGTCCGGAATCCGGAAGCGGAATCCTTCCCCAGCGCTCCCGAAGACGGCCCGGAAAGCGTAGGCTTCGATCGACCGGGTCAGGCTTCGGATGCTTCCACCACTGTGACCGGCGCGGGACTCCCGCGCCGGGAGCCGCGGAGGCAGCAGCCCGAGGAGGGCTCGGCCCCGCGGTACCAGCCGCAAGCGGAATCCCCGGAAGTGCCCCGGCAGGCGGATCGCTCCGACGATTCCGGCCGGCGCACGGCGAATGACGAGCGCTGGCAGCGGGCGGAGGGGATCCGCGACCCCAAGGCCGGCGGGGTCACCCCCTCCGGTCTGCCCCGTCGAGTGCCCAAGGCCAATCTGGTCGAGGGCGCCGCGGAGCAGACACCCCAGGACGGGGCCCAGGTCTCCCGCAACCCGGAGGACGTCCGAGGCAGGTTGAGCAACCTGCACCGCGGCGTCCGGCGGGGACGCACCGCGGGCGGCCCTGACAACACCCAGAATGACCGACCGGGCTTCGGCCCCGGCAGCACCTACGATCAGGAGCGTTAGTGTGAGCCCGATGAGCCAGGCGGCGCAGAACCTGAACTGGTTGATCACCAACTTCGTGGACAACACCCCGGGGGTGTCGCACACGGTGGTGGTCTCCGCCGACGGCCTCCTTCTGGCCATGTCCGAGGGGTTTCCGCGGGATCGTGCCGATCAGTTGGCGGCGGTCGCGTCGGGGCTGACCTCGCTGACCGCTGGTGCGTCGCGCATCTTCGAGGGGGGTGCGGTGAATCAGACGGTGGTGGAGATGGAGCGTGGGTTCCTTTTCATCATGTCGATCTCCGACGGTTCCTCGCTGGCGGTGCTGGCGCATCCGGAGGCGGACATCGGTCTGGTCGGGTATGAGATGGCCCTGTTGGTGGACCGTGCGGGTACGGTGCTGACGCCGGACCTCCGCGCCGAACTGCAGGGAAGTCTGCTCAACTAG
>NZ_PGSG01000045.1 GCF_002843305.1 Streptomyces barkulensis | reverse complement strand
GAGCGCGTGCTCGACCAGCGTGATCAGCGCGCTCTTCGCCTCCGCCCGGTGCCGCGCGTCGGTGGTGATGATCGGCGCGTCCGGACCGATCTGCAGCGCCTCACGCACCTCGTCCGGCGTGTACGGCTGATGCCCGTCGAACCCGTTCAGCGCGATCACGAACGGCAGACCCGAGTTCTCGAAGTAGTCCACCGCCGGGAAGCAGTCCGCCAGCCGGCGGGTGTCCACCAGCACCACCGCGCCGATCGCACCGCGCACCAGATCGTCCCACATGAACCAGAACCGGTCCTGGCCCGGCGTACCGAACAGGTACAGGATCAGGTCCTGGTCCAGCGTGATACGGCCGAAGTCCATCGCCACCGTGGTGGTGGTCTTGTCGGCGGTGTGCGTCAGGTCGTCGATCCCGGCGGACGCGGCGGTCATCACGGCTTCGGTACGCAGCGGGTTGATCTCCGACACGGCGCCCACGAAGGTCGTCTTGCCCACGCCGAACCCGCCCGCCACCACGATCTTCGCGGAGGTGGTGGCACGCTGTGAGGAGGCCCCGTGGGCGGCCTGCGGGTAGGCGGCCTGCGGGCTAGAGCTTGCGAAGTCCACTGAGCACCCTTTCGAGCAGTGTCACGTCCGGTGCGCCGCCGGGCTCGCTGCTGCTGCCCGGCTGGTGGATCGCCACCATCCCGGCCTCGGCCAGGTCGGCGACGAGGATACGGGCCACTCCCAGGGGTATCGCGAGCAGCGCCGAGATCTCCGCCACCGACTTGACCTCCTGGCACAGGTGGCAGATCCGCTGGTGCTCCGGGAGCAGGCCCATGAGCTGCGCCGGGTCTGCTGTGGTGCTCACCAGCGCCTCGATGGCGAGCTGGTAGCGCGGCCGGGTACGGCCCCCGGTCATGGCGTACGGCCGCACCAGCGGCTGGTCGCCCTCACCGCCGTACGGCGCGTGGTCGTTCAGGCCACCGTACGGACCGGGTGAGGCGGGCGGCGGGGTCATGGCTCCTCCGAGCGAGGCATGTGGTCGACGATGCGGACTGTAGTGCTCGTGTGGGGGGAGCGTGGACTAGTTGAGCAGACTTCCCTGCAGTTCGGCGCGGAGGTCCGGCGTCAGCACCGTACCCGCACGGTCCACCAACAGGGCCATCTCATACCCGACCAGACCGATGTCCGCCTCCGGATGCGCCAGCACCGCCAGCGAGGAACCGTCGGAGATCGACATGATGAAAAGGAACCCACGCTCCATCTCCACCACCGTCTGATTCACCGCACCCCCCTCGAAGATGCGCGACGCACCAGCGGTCAGCGAGGTCAGCCCCGACGCGACCGCCGCCAACTGATCGGCACGATCCCGCGGAAACCCCTCGGACATGGCCAGAAGGAGGCCGTCGGCGGAGACCACCACCGTGTGCGACACCCCCGGGGTGTTGTCCACGAAGTTGGTGATCAACCAGTTCAG
>NZ_PGSG01000044.1 GCF_002843305.1 Streptomyces barkulensis | reverse complement strand
GAGCGCGTGCTCGACCAGCGTGATCAGCGCGCTCTTCGCCTCCGCCCGGTGCCGCGCGTCGGTGGTGATGATCGGCGCGTCCGGACCGATCTGCAGCGCCTCACGCACCTCGTCCGGCGTGTACGGCTGATGCCCGTCGAACCCGTTCAGCGCGATCACGAACGGCAGACCCGAGTTCTCGAAGTAGTCCACCGCCGGGAAGCAGTCCGCCAGCCGGCGGGTGTCCACCAGCACCACCGCGCCGATCGCACCGCGCACCAGATCGTCCCACATGAACCAGAACCGGTCCTGGCCCGGCGTACCGAACAGGTACAGGATCAGGTCCTGGTCCAGCGTGATACGGCCGAAGTCCATCGCCACCGTGGTGGTGGTCTTGTCGGCGGTGTGCGTCAGGTCGTCGATCCCGGCGGACGCGGCGGTCATCACGGCTTCGGTACGCAGCGGGTTGATCTCCGACACGGCGCCCACGAAGGTCGTCTTGCCCACGCCGAACCCGCCCGCCACCACGATCTTCGCGGAGGTGGTGGAGCGGGTTGCACCGCTAGAGCTTGCGAAGTCCACTGAGCACCCTTTCGAGCAGTGTCACATCTGGCTGGCCGCCGGGCTCGCTGCTGCTGCCCGGCTGATGGATGGCGACGAGGCCGGCCTCGGCCAGGTCGGCCACGAGGATACGGGCGACGCCCAAGGGAATGGAGAGAAGTGCGGAGATCTCGGCAACCGATTTGATCTCGTAACACAGATGGCAGATCCGCTGGTGCTCCGGGAGTTGGCCCTGGAGCCGGGCGGGCTGCGCGGTGGTGTGCACCAGCGCCTCGATGGCGAGCTGGTAGCGCGGCCGGGTACGGCCCCCGGTCATGGCGTACGGCCTCACCAGCGGCGACGATCCGCCGCCGTCGGCCGCGGGCCGGGAGCGGCGGGACCGGGCGGGCTCCTCGGCCCGCCCCGGGTGGGGAGGCTGCTGAGGGTGGGGCTGCTGAGGCTGCTGGTACTGGGGGTGGTCCTGCGGCCCGGGCTGGGAGTGGGGCTCCTGCCAGTGCTGCCCGCTCGGGGCGGAGGGGAAGTTGTAGCGCTTCATGGACGGGTCGTGCCGCGGCTGAGACCGGTGCTCACCGCCGTAGGGACCGCCTGGGGGTGTTGCCACGTCTCCTCCTCCACTGCCTGACGTCGCTCGGGCCGCTGTCTTCCGTGTGCCGCTAGCCCACCGCGTCCCCGCACCTTATGGCGCGGAGACGCGATACGCACGGTCTGTATTGCTAGTTGAGCAGACTTCCCTGCAGTTCGGCGCGGAGGTCCGGCGTCAGCACCGTACCCGCACGGTCCACCAACAGGGCCATCTCATACCCGACCAGACCGATGTCCGCCTCCGGATGCGCCAGCACCGCCAGCGAGGAACCGTCGGAGATCGACATGATGAAAAGGAACCCACGCTCCATCTCCACCACCGTCTGATTCACCGCACCCCCCTCGAAGATGCGCGACGCACCAGCGGTCAGCGAGGTCAGCCCCGACGCGACCGCCGCCAACTGATCGGCACGATCCCGCGGAAACCCCTCGGACATGGCCAGAAGGAGGCCGTCGGCGGAGACCACCACCGTGTGCGACACCCCCGGGGTGTTGTCCACGAAGTTGGTGATCAACCAGTTCAG
>NZ_PGSG01000043.1 GCF_002843305.1 Streptomyces barkulensis | reverse complement strand
CCTCGATCTTTCGTGAGGGTCCGCCGACGGAGTCGGCGGGCCCTCACGCGTGCTGTTTCTGAGTCCGGGCAGGCCGAGGGCCCGGCTGTCGCGTCGGGTGGGCGCCGGGTTCCACTGCTCCGGGTCGGGGTGGTGCTGCTCGCAGGAACAGGCGGATCCGCTGGTCAGCCGGGGTTGGGCAGGAGGGCGAGCCGTTCGAGGGCGGCGGTGATGTGGCCGGTCCAGGGCCAGTGCCGGGCGAGGCGGAGGATGCGGCGGCGGCCGGTGGTGACGAGCTGGCCGGCCGCGGTGAACAGGCGCAGCCGCAGGCGGCGGGGTTCCCAGAGGCGGGCGGTGCCGGTGAGGGCGAGCATGGGCATCCAGGCCAGCAGGTCGAGGGCTATCTGGACGATCTCGAGCCAGACCTTGTTCTGGGCGGTGGTGTGCAGGGGCAGGTTGCGCAGGCCGGTCGTGCGGGCGGCCCGGATGCGGTCCTCGGCCCGGGCCCGCAGCCGGTGACGGAGCTCGAGCTCGGCGATCGGCCGGTCAGGGGTGTTGGTCGCGAAACACGTGATCCGCATGCCGTCGGCGTCGGTGAGCCGCAGCTGGGCGCCGGGGTGCGGTCTTTCCTTGCGGACGATCAGCCGCATGCCCTTGGGCCATCCGTCCAGGAGCTTGCCGGTGAGCTCGGCGACCCAGGCCCCGTCGCGGATCTCGCCGCCGGTCTCGACGGCCGCCGTCCAGGCTGAGGCGGGGGCCTTCAGCACGTGTTCGTGGATCGCGTCGGTGACCGTCATGCCGACTGAGTAGGACAGCCACCGCCCTCGCCGGGCGAGCCAGGACACGAAGTCGTGGGTGCCGCCCGCGGAGTCGGTGCGGACCAGGGTCCGGCGCCCTCGCCGGTATTGCTTGGGCAGCTGGGCCAGGGCCAGTTGGGCGGTGGTGATGTGGTCGGCAGCGGTGTTCGAGCCCGCGTTCCCCGGCCTGAGCAGGGCGGCGACCGGCTCTCCGGTTCCGCCCGGGCCGTGGTCGACGAAGGCCGTCAGCGGGTGGTGGCCGTAGGTCTTCTTCCAAGTCGCGGCCGCGTCCTGTTTGTCGGAGTGGGCGACCACGAGGACGCCGTCGAGATCGACCGTGACCTGGTCGTCGGCGTCCGGGGCGTTCTCGCCGGCCAACGACCAGACCCGCTGCCGGGCTTCGGACCGTGCGGCGCGGATGGCGGTCAGGGCCTTCTCGCCGGAGGCGGCGAGGGTGTCGATCAGACGGGAGACGGTCGGGTCGGAGGCGACCGGCCCGAAGAGGGCCGGCTCACACCGCAGCACCGCAACGTCCGCGAGGCAGTCTCCGCCCAGAGCGACCGCCAGGGCGACGTCCAGAAGGACCTTGCCGGGATCGTGGACGGCCCGCGGTTTGCGCCACGGTGCCAGAGCTGCGGATATGGCCTGGTCAAGACCGGTCTTGCGGACCGTTTCGACGAGCAGGACCGACCCGGCCTGGGAGACGACCTGGCGGCCGTCGTCCTGGACACGGACGCGGGGGTAGGGCCCGGTAGAGTGCTTCACCTGGGAAGTGCCTCCGGCGATGGCAGGAACAAGGACCTCGACAATCCTCATTCTTGCTGGTCAGAGGCACTTTCTGCTTTCCTGACCGCCTGCCGGACAGCCCACTTCATGAAAGCGCGAGGCTAACCGGTGCGCCGCCGGGCCGGCTCAGGGCGGGCCGGAGCCGTGCAGCCACACCGCCCCGTACACCGCGGCGCCGAACGCCGCCAGGGTCAGGACCGTCGCCGAGGCGGCCGTACGCCACCGCGCCAGGGCGACCGCGGCGGGCAGTAACAGCGGGAAGGCCGGCAGCAGCAGTCGCGGCTTGGAGCCGAAGTAGCCCTTGGCGCACAGCGCGAGCACCACGACGGTCCCCGCGTACGCCAGCAGCGGCAGCGGCTGCCCCCGCCGCACGCACAGCACGTACAGCCACACCACCAGGGCCACCCCGGCGAGCAGTCCCACGCCGCCGATCACCGATCCGGTGAGGTGCTCCCCGATGAACACGGCGAAGGCCAGTCCGCCGTCGAAGCCGTTGCCCCACTGCCCCTGCACGTCGAGGTAGCCGACCGGACTGCCGGTCCGCAGCCCCACCCAGCCCACGTAGCCGAACCAGCCCAGCGGGGCGAGGAGCACCCCGGCCGCCGTGTTCGGCTCCCACCGCCGCTCGCGGCGGAACCGCTCGGCGGCGGCCAGCCACACCGCCGCGACCACCGCGGCCCCCACCGGGCGGGTCAGTCCGGCGAAGGCCGCCAGTGTGCCCGCCCACACCCACCGGCCGGTCAGCACGGCGTACACCGCCCAGGCGGCCAGGGCCGTGAACAGCGACTCGCTGTAGGCCATCGACTGCACGATCCCGACGGGCAGCGCGGCCCACAGCACGGCCAGCGTGACGCCCGCCCGTCTGCCGTGGAGACGGTCGCCGATCGCGAACAGCGCGGCGGCGGCGCACAGCGAGCAGACGGCGCTGACGGCCAGCCCGGCGTCGGGCGCGCTCAGCGGGAGCAGGGCGGACAACCCTCGCTCCAGGGCGGGCAGCAGCGGGAAGAAGGCGAGGTCGGGATGGGCGCCGCCGTCGGGCAGGCGGGCGGTGTAGCCGTAGCCGTCCTCGGCTATTCGGGCGTACCACAGCGAGTCCCAGCGGGCGGACAGCAGTGTGTGCGCGCTCTCGCCCTCCGCCGCGGCCCACCCGGCCAGTACCAGCAGGCCCAGCGCCCGCACCCCGGCGTAGGCCAGCAGCGCGGGCGCCGCGTACCGCAGGGTCCGGCCGGGGGACCGCGCGGGCGGTGCCGGCGGCGGGCGGCCGGGGAGGACGCCGGCACCGCCCGCGCGGCGGGGGCCGGGCAGGCGGCCGATGACGGCCGCCGACGGACCGTATGCGGGGGTCTCGGACCCCTGCGGTGGGGGAGAGGGGGGCAGCAGATCGCTCGCGGGCATGAACGAGGAGGCTATAGGGCCGGGGCGAAGTGATGAGATGGGTTTCGGACCGGCGTCAACGTGAGGCGCGCCACGTGACCGTGCGGAGGACTCGCGTACGCTGACGCACTACTCGACCCTCCACACCGGGCCGGACGCTCCCCCGGCGTCCCGGCATTCCCCCCGGCGGCGGTGCGAGCGCTACAGGAGGTGCGTACATGTCCGGGACGACCACGGCCAAAGTCACCAGGGCGGCGGACGTCCCCCGGCAGAGACCGCGACGGACGGGACCGGCCGGCCCCGGCGGCGGTCCCCCCGCACCGGGCGCGGGCGCGAGCCGCTGGACCGTGCTGGTCGTGCTGTGCGCCAGCCTGCTCCTGGTGGCCGTCGACGCGACGGTGCTGCACGTCGCCGTCCCCGCGGTCTCCCAGGCGCTGCGGCCCGGCGCCATCGAACTGCTGTGGATCGTCGACGCCTACCCGCTGGTCTGCGCCTCCCTGCTGATCCTCTTCGGCACCCTCGGCGACCGGGTCGGGCGGCGCAGGGTGCTGCTGTGCGGCTACGCCGTCTTCGGCGCGGCCTCGGCGCTGGCGGCGTACGCGCACGCCCCCGAGATGCTGATCGCGGCGCGCGCGCTGCTGGGGATCGGCGGTGCGATGATCATGCCCGCGACCCTGTCGATACTGCGCCAGGTCTTCCCCGACCGCCGCGAGCGGGCGCTGGCCATCGGCGTGTGGAGCGCCGTCGCCGCGGTCGGCGCCGCGGTGGGACCGCTGGTCGGCGGCCTGCTGCTGGAGCACTTCTGGTGGGGCTCGGTCTTCCTGGTCAACATCCCGCTGATGCTGCTGTGCATCCCGCTCGGACGCCGCCTGCTGCCGGAGTCCACCGGTGACCGCGACGGCCCCTGGGACGTGGTCGGCGCCCTGGTGGCCGCCGCCGGGCTGGGCGCGCTGATCCTGGGCGTGAAGCGGGCGGGCGGCGGCGAGGTGCTCCACCCGGGCACCCTGGTGCCGCTGGTGCTGGGCGCGGTGCTGCTCGCCCTCTTCGTACGCCGCCAGCTGCGCCGCCGCCACCCCCTGGTGGACTGCGCCACCCTGGCCCGGCCCGCCTTCGGCACGGCGGTGGCCTGCATCGTGCTGACGGTGCTGGCGCTGGTGGGCCTGGCGCTGATCGCGGCCCAGTACCTCCAGCTCGTCCTCGGGCTCTCCCCCCTGCAGACCGGACTGCGGCTGCTGCCGCTCAGCCTCGCCGCGATCGCCGCCGGGCTGGCCGGCTCCCGGATGCTGCGCAGGCTGGGGCCGCGCGTCATGGTGCTGGTGGGCTTCCTGCTCACCGCCGCCGCGGTGCTGGCGCTGACCGGCGTCGGCCTGCGGGACGAGCCCGGCCTGCTCGTCTGCGGCTTCGTCGTGCTGGGCTTCGGGCTCGAGACGACGCTGTTCGGCGCGTACGAGTCGATGCTCAGCGAGGCCCCGGCCCACCAGGCGGGCGGCGCCGCGGCGATCGGCGAGACCGCCTACCAGCTCGGCGCGGGGATGGGCATCGCGGTCCTGGGCACCGTCATGAACGCCGCCTACGCCCCCGGGGTGCGGGGGGCGGCCGGTGTGCCGGAGGCGGCCGGGGAGGACGCCGCCCACTCGCTGGGCGCGGCGTACGAGGTCGCCGAACGGCTCGGCGGGCCGGCCGGTGAGGCACTGCGCGAGGCGGCGCGGGAGTCGTTCGTCCACGGACTGCACGTGGCGCTGCTGGTCAGCGCGGGCCTCCTGCTGCTCGGCGCGCTGGCCGCGCTGCGGCTGCCGCGCGCGATGGGGGCCCCGGGACAGGGCGGGGGCCCGGACGGGGGCCCGGACAAGGCTCAGGACAGGGGCCGGGCTCAGGAGCAGGGCAGGAACCGGGCTCAGGAGCAGGGCGGGGGCCCGGACGGGGGCCGTGGGGAGAGGCCGGCGAAGGAGCCGGGCCGGGCGGACCGGGACGGCGCCCCCGCACGGGCCTGTGCGTCCCCCGACCCCGCCGAACCGCCCGGCCGGCCGGGCGGCCCCCTCTTGTCCAGCGGGATTACCCGGCCGTAACGTCGGGCGCGACCCTCGAAGATCCCCAGCCGGAGGCCACCGTGTCCAGCTCCGCCCCGCCCCCCTTCGATCCCGCCGACCCCCTCGGCCTGGACGATCTGCTCGCCCCCGAGGAGAAGGCGGTCCGCGACACCGTCCGCTCCTGGGCCGCCGACCGGGTGATGCCGCACATCGCCGAGTGGTACGAGCGCGGCGAGCTGCCCGGCATCCGGGAGCTGGCCCGCGAACTCGGCTCGATCGGCGCCCTGGGCATGTCCCTGGAGGGCTACGGCTGCGCGGGCGCGTCCGCCGTCCAGTACGGGCTGGCCTGTCTGGAGCTGGAGGCCGCCGACTCCGGCATCCGCTCACTGGTCTCGGTGCAGGGCTCGCTGGCGATGTACGCCATCCACCGCTACGGCTCCGAGGAACAGAAGCAGCGGTGGCTGCCGCGCATGGCGTCCGGTGAGGCCATCGGCTGCTTCGGGCTCACCGAGCCCGACCACGGCTCCGACCCGGCCGGGATGCGCACCCACGCCAAGCGGGACGGGGGCGACTGGGTGCTCAGCGGCCGCAAGATGTGGATCACCAACGGCTCGGTGGCCTCGGTCGCCGTCGTCTGGGCCCGCACCGACGAGGGCGTGCGCGGCTTCGTCGTGCCCACCGACACCCCCGGCTTCTCCGCGCCCGAGATCAGGCACAAGTGGTCCCTGCGCGCCTCGGTCACCAGCGAACTGGTCATGGACGGCGTACGGCTGCCCGCCGACGCGGTGCTGCCGGAGGTCACCGGGCTGCGCGGCCCGCTGAGCTGCCTGAACCACGCCCGCTACGGCATCGTCTGGGGCGCGATGGGCGCGGCCCGCTCCAGCTTCGAGGCGGCCCTCGGCTACGCGCGCACCCGCGAGCAGTTCGGCCGGCCGATCGGCGGCTTCCAGCTCACCCAGGCCAAGCTCGCCGACATGGCGCTGGAACTGCACAAGGGCGTCCTGCTCGCCCACCACCTGGGGCGGCGGATGGACGCGGGCAGGCTCCGTCCCGAGCAGGTCAGCTTCGGCAAGCTCAACAACGTGCGCGAGGCGATCGAGATCTGCCGCACCTCCCGCACGATCCTGGGCGCCAACGGGATCTCCCTGGAGTACCCGGTGATGCGGCACGCCACGAACCTGGAGTCGGTGCTGACCTACGAGGGCACCGTGGAGATGCACCAACTGGTGCTGGGCAAGGCGCTCACCGGCGTCGACGCGTTCCGGTGAGCGCCTTGACCGGCGCCGGCACCGGTGCCGGCGCCGGCGCCGGTCAGCTCTGGTTGAAGAAGCCGTCGGGGCTGCGGCGCTCCTGGCCGCTGATCACCTGGTAGTCGGGAGGGGTCAGCAGGAAGACGCGCGTGGCCACCCGCTCGATCGAACCGCGCAGGCCGAAGGTCAGGCCGGCGGCGAAGTCGACGACCCGCTTGGCGTCGGCGGACTCCATGGCCGTGAGGTTCACGATCACCGGGACGCCCTCCCGGAAGAGCTCGCCGATGCCCCGGGCGTCCCGGAAGCCGTCGGGGGTGACCGTCGCGATCCGGGTGCCCTGGTCCTGGGCGGTCTCGGCGGTCACGCGCACCCGAGGGTCGGTGACCCAGGCGTCACGGGCGTCCTCGGGCTCGGAACCCTCGGCGTACTCGTCGTCGTAGTAACGCATCTCGCTGTCGTCGACGAGGCCCAGCCAGGCACTCGCCTTGCGCACCGATCCCATGGACGCCTCCTCTCACATGCACGGTCCACCGTGTCTGGCAGCGCCTCCGCCGCGGGGCCCGCACCCCTATCGTCGTCCATGATGCTGACAACGCGCCAAACAGTTACCCGTTCCGCACGGGATTCGTGACGGTTCTGGTGCACAGGACGCGCGTGGCGCGCCCCCGCGGCGAGGGCCGGGAGCCTGTAGGGGCGGTGACACGGCGCCGAACCGGGCGGCCCCGCCGGACGAGTGGTCACCAAAGGCATACGGGTGAAGTGCCCGGTATCGTGACACCCACTCATGCTTCAGGGGTAACGGGGGGAAACTTGTTCGGCATCATCAGGCCGTGCCGTCACCGGCTGGGCGAGCGGCTGCTGACCGCCTGGACCGCGCATCTGTGCGGGCTCTGCCTCGCGCTGCGCGGCGACCACGGCCAGTTCGCGCGCGTCGTCACCAACTACGACGGGATCGTCGTCTCCGCGCTGACCGAGGCGCAGACACCGCGCCCGGCGAACGGCTCCGGCGCCCTGCGGCGCACCGCCGGCCCGTGCCCGCTGCGCGGTATGCGCACCGCCTCCGTGGCCCGCGGCGAGGGCGCCCGGCTGGCCGCGACGGTGTCCCTGGTGCTGGCCTCCGTCAAGGTGCGCGACCATGTCGCCGACGGGGACGGGGTGATGGCGCGCCGTCCGGTGGCCGCCGCGGCCCGCAGGATCGCGGCCGGCTGGGACCGGGCGGGGGCGCGTACCGGTGCCGAGCTGGGCTTCGACACCGCGGTGCTGACCGAGGCCGCCCTGCGGCAGCCGCTGGTGGAGGCCGGGACGGGCCCGGGAGGTCCGCTGGTGGCGGTCACCGAGCCGACCGAGGCCGCCACCGCCGCCGCCTTCGCCCACACCGCCCGTCTCGCCGGCCGGCCCGGCAACGTGGAGCCGCTTGCCGAGGCCGGGCGGCTCTTCGGACGGCTGGCGCATCTGCTGGACGCCGTCGAGGACCTGGCCGCCGACGGGGAGGCGGGCGCGTGGAATCCGATCGCCGTCACCGGTACCCCCCTGCCGGAGGTGCGCAGGCTGTGCGACGACGCCGTGCACGGCGTACGACTGGCCCTGCGGGACGTGGAGTTCGCGGACGAGGAGGGCGCCGAACTGGTGCGGGTGCTGCTGGGCCGCGAGGCGGGGCACGCGGTGGACCGTGCCTTCGCGGCGGCGCGCGTCCATCCGCCGCGCCCGGGGCACCCCGGCCCTCCGGGAGGCCCCGGAGGCCCGTTTCCCGGTCCGTCGCGCCGCCGGGGTGCGGTGGCCGGATGCATGGTGTGGACGGGGCTTCTGTGCACCGGACAGATTTGCTGCCGCAATGAGTACGAGGACCCCTGGTCGGGGCGCAGGCGCGAGGGCCTGTGCCGGTCCTGCGACTGCTCCGGCTGCTCGGACTGCTGCGAGTGCTGCGGGAGCTGCGGCGACTGCTGCAGGTGCTGCAACAGCTCGGGGGGATCGGGGAGTTCCGGCGGTTCGGGCGGCGGCGACGGAGGATGCGACTGCAACTGCGGCTGCGGAGGCTGCGACTGACGGCGCCTCACGTCCGTTATGCGGGGTTACCGGTGCGCTGAGCGATGCAACTTGGCGCAACGGCACCCTTGCGCGCACGGATCGAACGTGTGAATACTCCCTCCCGGTGCTTGTCAGGGACGCGTCGCACAGCGGGTCCCCGGCGGCTCCGCCTGCCCGCGCCCCATCGCGGGTTCCCCCCATTTCCTTCACAGGAGGAACAGCCAGTGAAGACCGAGCGCACCTCCCCCCACGGCGCTTCCGCCAGACGAGGCCGCATCCGCCTGATCGCCGCGGCCTCCGCCGTCGTCGCCGCCGCGGCCATGGCCCTGCCGACCTCGGCGAGCGCCGCCCCCGCTCCCTCGCCCGCGGCCCAGGTCGCCATGGCGGACAAGGCGATGAAGACCGCGGATGTCGGCGGTACCGCCTGGTACACCGACAAGGAGACCAACACCCTGGTCGTCACGGTGGACAGCACCGTCAGCAAGGCCGAGATAGCCAAGATCAAGAGGACCGCCGGCGCGGGCGCGGACGCCATCCGCATCGAGCGCACCCCGGGCAAGTTCAACAAGCTGGCCTCCGGCGGCGACGCCATCTACCGCAGCGGCGGCGGGCGCTGCTCGCTGGGCTTCAACGTCCGCAGCAGCAGCGGAACGCAGTACTTCCTGACCGCCGGGCACTGCACCGACGGCTACCCCTCCTGGTCCTCCAGCGCCGGCTACCTCGGGCCGACGGCCGGTTCCAGCTTCCCGGGCAACGACTACGGCATCGTCCGGCACGACAACTCGCAGTCCAAGCCGGGAGCGGTCGGCAACCAGGACATCACCCGTGCCGCCAACCCGTCCGTGGGCCAGACCGTCTACCGCCGCGGCAGCACCACCGGCACCCACAGCGGCCGCGTCACCGGTCTGAACGCCACGGTCAACTACGGCGGCGGCGACGTCGTCTACGGCATGATCCAGACCAACGTCTGCGCCGAGCCCGGCGACAGCGGCGGCCCGCTGTACTACGGTTCCACCGCCTACGGCCTGACCTCCGGCGGCAGCGGCAACTGCACCTACGGCGGCACGACCTTCTTCCAGCCGGTCGTGGAGGCGCTGAACGCGTACGGCGTGAGCGTCTACTGACCCCACCGCCTCAAGAGCCCCCGCCCGGTCCCGCCGGGCGGGGGCTCCGCCGTGCCCGGCGTGCCGGACGGCGCCGGTGCGGGGATGATGGCGGAGTCGGTCGTCACCCTCCGGGGCGGTGTGCGCACTGTGCGTGTGTATCCCCGTCGGCCGAGGAAAGGATGACCGAGCCGGACATTCCTCCGGGGCCGCGCCCCCCACACAGGCGGCCCCACCCCCCACGGGAGGCACTGTGCTGAAACACCGACGGACACTCACGCGGCGCATCGCCATCGCGGGCGTGGGCGTGGCGGCGATGCTCTCCGCCCCTCTCGCCCCGGCGAGCGCGGACACCCCGGCCCCCGTCGCGCCCAGACCGCTCACCCCCACCGCCGCGGGGCAGCTGGCCTCGACCCTCGCAGGCGACCTCAAGGACGACATGGCGGGCGCCTACTACGACGCCGAGGGGCGCAAACTGGTGGTCAACGTCCTCAGCGGGGCGGGCGCGGAGAAGGTCCGGCAGGCCGGTGCCGAGCCCCGGATGGTCAAGCACTCCCTCGCCCGGCTCGACGCCGTGCGGAAGGACCTCACGGCCAAGAGCGTCCCCGGCACCGCGCGCGCCGTCGACCACCGGCTCAACAAGGTCGTCGTCACCGCGGACAGCACGGTCGGGGGAGAGGAACTGGCAGGCCTGGAGAAGCGGGTGGCGGCGCAGGGCGACACGGCGGTCCTCAGGCGGGCCGAGGGGAGGTTCGCGCCTCTGGGCCTGGGCGGTGACGCGATCTGGCGCGGAGACGGCGCCCGCTGCTCACTCGGCTTCAACGTGGTCAGGAACGGCATGCCGTACTTCCTCACCGCCGGCCACTGCGCCCGGCTCTTCGACCGCTGGTCCGCCACCCGGTCCGGGCGGAGTGTCGGGATCACCGTGGCGAGCGAGTTCCCCGGTGACGACCACGCACTGGTGCGGTACACCACCCGCACGGACCACCGGAGCCGGGTGAACCTGTACAACGGGTCCAGCCACGCCATCACCCGGGCCGCCGACCCCATCGTCGGCCAGCGGGTGCGGCGCAGCGGCAGCACCACGAAGGTCCACGAGGGCGAGGTCACGGCGGTGAACGTCTCTGTGACCTATCCCCAGGGCAGGGTCGACGGACTGATCCAGACCGACGTCTGCGCCGAGCCCGGCGACAGCGGCGGCCCGCTGTTCTCCGGCACCACCGGCCACGGCCTGACCTCCGGCGGACGCGGGGACTGCTCGCGGGGAGGCGAGACCTTCTACCAGCCGCTGACCGAGGCGCTGCGCGACCACGGCGCCCGGATCGGCTGACCGCCCCGCCCGGGGCAACCGCCCGGCCCCGCCTCCGAAGGGGAGACGGGGCCGGGCGGTGGAGTGCGCGGGCCGCGTACCGGGCGACGCCGGCCGGTACCTGTCGAAGCGGCCCCTCGGGGCTAGCGGGACTCGGCCGCGACCAGCTCCGCGATCTGGACGGCGTTGAGCGCCGCGCCCTTGCGGAGGTTGTCGCCGGCGCAGAACAGGGCCAGGCCGTTCTCGGCGGTCTCGTCGGCGCGGACGCGGCCCACGTAGGTCGGGTCCTGGCCGGCCGCCTGCTGCGGGGTGGGCACGTCGGAGAGGACCACGCCGGGGGCGCCCTCCAGCAGCTCCCGGGCGCGCTCGGGGCTGATCGGCCGCTCGAAGCGGGCGTTGATCTGGAGTGAGTGGCCGGTGAAGACCGGCACGCGCACACAGGTGCCCGAGACCTTCAGCTCCGGGATGCCCAGGATCTTGCGGCTCTCGTTGCGGAGCTTCTGCTCCTCGTCGGTCTCGCCCAGCCCGTCGTCCACGATGGAGCCCGCCATCGGCAGCACGTTGAAGGCGATGGGCCGCACGTACTTGTCGGGCTCGGGGAACTCGACCGCGGAGCCGTCGAAGGTCAGACGGGTGGCGTCGCCCTCGACCGCCTTGCGGGTCTGCTCGTCCAGCTCGGCGACGCCGGCCAGACCGCTGCCGGACACCGCCTGGTAGGTGGCCACTACCAGGCCGGTCAGCCCGGCCTCGGCGTGCAGCGGCCGCAGCACCGGCATGGCGGCCATCGTGGTGCAGTTGGGGTTGGCGATGATGCCCTTGGGACGCTCGGCGGCGGCCTGCGGGTTCACCTCGGAGACCACCAGCGGGACCTCGGGGTCCAGCCGCCAGGCGGAGGAGTTGTCGATGACCACGGGTCCGGCCGCGGCCACCTTCGGGGCCAGCGCCTTCGAGGTCGAGCCGCCCGCGGAGAACAGCACGACGTCCAGCCCCGTGTAGTCGGCCGTGGCGGCGTCCTCGACGGTGATCTCGCCGTCCTTCCAGGGCAGAGTCCGTCCGGCCGAGCGAGCCGAGGCGAACAGCCGCAGCTGCTCCACCGGGAAGTCGCGCTCGGCCAGGATCTCGCGCATCACTGCGCCGACCTGGCCGGTGGCTCCGACGATGCCGATTCTCATAGGACTCCTTCTGTCGTGCGTGTCCCGCTGCGTCAACCTTCTACCCTGCCCTGCCGGACGGGAGGGTGCCAATTTCTGTGGTCCACCTCACGCTCGTGGCGGTGGGCGCACACGGCGGTGGCGGCCGCCTCACGGCGGCCGCCACCTTCACTGTGCGGGATCGTCGGATGCCCGGGGTGCGGGTCAGCGCAGCGGGCAGCTGCCCCGGTACTCCTCGATCTGGAAGTCGGGCCCCGGCAGCGGGCACAGGAACTGCTCGTAACGGGTGTCGTTGTCCACGAAGCGCTTGAGCCAGGAGATGCTGTACTTCGCGATCTCGGTGTCCGAGGTGTTCGGCGCGAAGTGCGTGGCGTTGTTGAGCTCCATGTACGCCCGGTTGGTGGTGGACGGCAGGCTCTCGTAGAAGGGCTCGGCGTGGGAGCGGACCGGGGCGATGCTGTCGCCGTCGGCGCCGACGATGAAGGTCGGGACGGTGATCTCGCCCCAGGTCTTGTCGAGGTTCCACGGGGTGAGCGGGATCGCGGCCTTCAGGGAGGGCCGTTCCTTGGCGGCCTCCAGGCTGCCGCCACCGCCCATGGAGTGGCCCATGACCGCCAGGCGGCCGCTGTCGATGCGGTCGCGGACCGAGCTGCGCTGGGTCAGGTAGTCCAGCGCGGCCAGCAGCTGGTCGCCGCGGCTGCCGGGCTGGTCGTAGCGGGTGTTGGTGTCGATGGTGAAGACCACGAAGCCCTGCGAGGCCAGACGGGGCCCGTACCAGGCCATGCTGGACTGGCTGGCGGTGTAACCGGGCGAGATCGCGACCGCGCCGAAGGTGCCGTCGCTGGTATCGGTCGGGTAGTAGATCGTTCCGCCGCCGAAGCCGGACACCAGGGAGGACACCCGGTCCTCGGAGACGGAGTAGGGGCCGCGGACGGCCTCGATGCTCTGCTCGGTCGGGTCCGGGCCGCGCTCGTAGGGGTTCTCGGCGGCCTGGACGGCGGCCGGTGCGGCACCGGAGTCCTGGGTGGCCTGGGCGGTGGGAAGGGCGACGCTCACGCCGCCCAGGACCATGGCCAGGGCCACGCCCAGCTTCGTCAGGCGGTGGGGGACGCGGCGGTGTCTGGTGGCCGTGCCCGGGGTCGTGTCGTGCTGCTGCGGCTCCATGCTGACCCTTTCCAGGTGTGTGAGGGGTGACCTTCTGGGGTCGGACGGATGCATCGTGGTGCCGGAGCAAGCGGCTCCGCATCGGTGAAACCGCCGGTTCCGGCCGGGACCGGGTGCGGACGCGGACGGCATCACGGGCGCGACTGCGGGGCCATTGACGTACCGGCCGGTATGCCGCGAGGATAAGCAAGCGCTTAGTCGTGGCCCGTGAAGGAGATCCCGTGCCCCCTGCGAACGCCCCCGTGACCGACCCGGACGAACTGCGCCGACGTACCCAGGCCCTGCTCGCGGAGCACGATCCGGCCGTCACCGAACCGCTCGACTTCCTCCGCGCCCGCTACGACGCGGGCCTGGCCTGGGTGCACTTCCCCCACGGCCACGGCGGACTCGACGCGCCCCGCGCCCTCCAGGCCGTCGTCGACGCCGAGCTGGCCGCCGCCGGCGCCCCCGACAACGACCCCGGCCGCAACGGCATCGGCCTGGGCATGGCCGCGCCGACGATCCTGCGCTACGGCACCGAGGAACAGAAGAAGCGCTTCCTGCGTCCGCTGTGGACCGGCGAGGAGGTGTGGTGCCAGCTGTTCAGCGAACCCGGAGCCGGCTCCGACCTGGCGGCACTGGCCACCCGGGCGGTACGCGAGGGCGACTCCTGGGTGGTGGACGGCCAGAAGGTGTGGACCTCCAGCGCGCACAACGCCCGCTGGGCCATCCTGATCGCCCGTACCGACCCGGACGTCCCCAAGCACCGCGGCATCACCTACTTCGTCTGCGACATGACCCACCCCGGGGTCGAGGTGCGGCCGCTGCGCCAGATCACCGGCGAGGCTGAGTTCAACGAGGTCTTCCTCACCGGCGTCCGGGTCCCCGACGCTCACCGGCTCGGCGGGGTGGGGGAGGGGTGGAAGGTCGCCCAGACCACCCTCAACAACGAGCGCGTCGCCATCGGCGGCCGGCGCATGCCGCGCGAGAGCGGCATGATCGGCAAGGCCGCCGCCACCTGGCGCGAGCGCCCCGAACTGCGCACCCACGGCCTCCACCAGCGACTGCTGTCGGGCTGGGTCGGCGCCGAGGTCGCCCGGCTCACCGGCGAACGGCTGCGCCAGCAGCTCACCGCGGGCCACCCCGGGCCCGAGGGGGCCGGCACGAAACTCGCCTTCGCCCGGCTGGCGCAGGAACTCAGCGGCCTGGAGGTCGAGCTGCTGGGCGAGGAGGGACTGTCCTACGACGACTGGACCCTGCGCCGGCCCGAGATCGTGGACTTCACCGGCCGCGAGGCCGGCTACCGCTATCTGCGCGCCAAGGGCAACTCCATCGAGGGCGGCACCTCGGAGGTCCTGCGCAACATCATCGCCGAGCGGGTGCTGGGACTGCCCGCCGAGCCCCGCACCGACAAGGACCTCCCCTGGAAGGAACTGGCCCGATGACGGACCTTCTCTACTCGGAGATCGAGGAGGAGCTGCGCGCCAGCGTCCGCGCGCTGCTGGCCGACCGCTGCCCGCCCGAGAACACCCTGGCCCGCTGCGAGACGGGCGAGCCCTACGACCGCGCACTGTGGCAGACCCTCGCCCGCGACCTGGGCGCGGCCTCCCTGGCGGTGCCGGAGGAGGCGGGCGGCGCCGGAGCCTCGGTGCGCGAGGTGGCCGTGGTGCTGGAGGAGCTGGGCCGGGCGGCGGCGCCGACGCCGTACCTGGGCAGCGCCGTCCTGGCCACCACCGCACTGCTCGCCCTGGATGACGCGGACGGCGACGGCGGTGACGGCGGCGGGGCCTCGAAGCTGCTCGCGTCCCTGGCCGCGGGCGAGCGCACCGCCGCACTGGCGGTGCCGCTCTCCGCGATGCCCGGGACCGGGGCCTTCCCCCCGGCCGTACGGGCCGACAGCGCGGGCACCCTGACCGGCGCGGTCACCTCGGTCGCCGACGCCGCGGCCGCCGACGTCCTGATCGTCCCGGCCGAGGGCCGGGACGGGCCGGGGCTGTACGCGGTGGAGACCACCGCCGCCGCACTGGCCGTCGTACCGCGCACCTCCCTCGACCTCACCCGCCCGGTGGCCGACGTGACGCTCACCGGCACCGCCGCCCGGCGGCTGGCCGGCGCCGGGCGGGCCCCCGCCGCGCTGGAGCGCGCACTGCTGACCGGCGCCGGACTGCTCGCCTCCGAACAGCTCGGCATCGCCGAGTGGTGCCTGACCGCCACCGTCGCGTATCTGAAGGACCGGCGGCAGTTCGGGCGGCAGCTCGGCTCCTTCCAGGCGCTCAAGCACCGGCTGGCCGACCTCTGGCTGGAGGTGGTCGGGGCGCGGGCCGCCGCCCGGTACGCCGCCGACACCCTGGCCACCGGCGATCCGGACGCCCCCGTGGCCGTCGCGGTGGCCGCCTCCCACTGCGGGGAGCTGGCGGTACGGGCGGCCGAGGAGTGCGTCCAGCTCCACGGCGGCATCGGCATGACCTGGGAGCACCCGGCGCATCTGTACCTCAAGCGCGCCAAGGCCGACCAGATCGCGCTGGGCACCCCCGACCGCCACCGCGCCGCGCTCGCCGCGCTGGTGGACCTGCCGGCGCCGGTGGGCTGAGCCCGGCGGCCGCGCGGGAGGCCGGGGGCGGGAGGGGGCTCCCGGCCTCTTCGCTCCGGTCCCCCGCGTTCGAACGAGGGGGCGCCGGTGTCGGAGGGCGGTGCGATGATCGCGCACCATGAGAAGCCTGCGGAACAGAAGACGGCACAGGGAGATCGTCGACGTCCACCTCGTGCTGCGGCGCGGCGAGGAGGTGCTGCTCGCGCGCCGGGCGGGCACCGGTTACGCGGACGGCCTGCTGAACGCTCCGTCCGGCCACGCCGAGGACGGTGAGGACGTACGGGAGGCGTTGATCCGGGAGGCGTACGAGGAGATCGGACTGCGCCTGGCGCCCGGGGAGCTGAAGGTCGCCCTCGTGATGCAGCACCGCTCCCCGGCCGGGGACCCCCGGATGGGCTGGTTCTTCGAGGCGTGGGCGGATCAGGGGCGCGAGCCGGTCAACGCGGAGCCCGACAAGTGCTCGGAGCTGGGCTGGTTCCCGCTGGCGGCGCTGCCCGGCGACATGGTCGCCTACTGCAGGGCCGGGCTGGAGGCGTACCGGGCGGGCCACCGCTTCGCGCTGCACTGGCACCGGCCGGGGGACTCCATCGCCTACGACCCGGACGCTCCCGACCGGGTCGTGGTGCTTCCGGCCACCTGACCGGTGCGGAGGCGGGCGCGGCGGCCGTCACGCAGGCGGGCGCGGCGGCCGTACCGGACGGGTTCGGCCGGCCGGGCTCAGCCGAACTGCACCGAACGCTTGGCCAGCCCGGCCCAGAAGCCGTCGACGACCGTGCGCTGGGTGCCCAGGTCGGCCTCGCCCGCTCCCAGGGAGACGAACAGCGGCGCGAAGTGGTCGGTGCGCGGGTGGGCGATCCGGCCCGCCGGGGCCCGGTGCTCGAAGTCGAGCAGGGCGTCGAGGTCCGACCTCTCCAGGGCCTCGCCGCCCCACGCGTCGAACTCCTTCGACCAGGACGGGGCCTCGTCGGGCCCGGCACCCCACGTCAGACCGCGCAGGTTGTGGGTGAAGAAGCCGCTGCCGACGATCAGCACGCCCTCGTCGCGCAGCGGGGCCAGCCTGCGGCCCAGCCGCAGCAGCTCACCGGGGTCCAGGGTGGGCATCGAGAGCTGGAGCACGGGGACGTCGGCGTCGGGGTACATCTCGGCCAGCGGCACGTACGCGCCGTGGTCCAGGCCCCGGTCCGGCGCGTCGTGCACCGGTGTGCCCGGCCCGGCGAGCAGGGCCCGCACCTTCGCGGCCAGGGCGGGGGCGCCCGGGGCCGGGTAGGCGACGCGGTAGTAGTGCTCGGGGAAGCCGTGGAAGTCGTACACCAGCGGGACGGTCCGGGTGGCGGCCAGCGTCACCGGCGCGGACTCCCAGTGGGCGGAGACGATCAGCACGGCCTCGGGCCGCGGCAGCTTCGCGGACCAGTCCGCGAGCTGCGAGGTCCACAGGGCGTCGTCGGCCAGCGGCGGGGCGCCGTGGCTGAGGTACAGCACGGGCATGCGGCCCGCCTCGGAGCCGCCCGGGGCCGAAGGAGTGGTCGCGGTCATGGTGGTGCCTTCCGTTTCTTCCGTGCTTCCCACCTCCGGGTTCGCGTGGAATCGCGTGTCCGGAGGCCGGGGAGGGATGTGGGTCAGGAGCGGACCAGCAGGGTCGCGCCCGCGACGACGACGGCCAGTGCGACGGCGGCCGCGCCGTGGGAGAGCCGGTGGGAGCGCAGCACGGGCAGGGCGCGGTCCACGGCCCAGCGGCCGGGGCCGGAGAGGGTGAGCGCGGCGGCGGCCGCGGCGAGGAGGAGTTCGTACTCCACGCCCTGCGGTGCGAAGAAGCCGCCGCCCCACTTCACCGCCACCGCGTTGACCATGGTTCCCAGTACGGCCGCCCCGGCGAGCGGGGTGAGCAGGCCGAGGGCGAGGGCGAGGCCGCCGAAGGTCTCGGTCAGGCCGGCGACCACGGCCATCGCCTCGGGTGAGGGGTAGCCGAGCGAGGCGAAGAACTGCCCGGTGCCCTCGACACCGCCTCCGCCGAACCAGCCGAACAGCTTCTGCGCGCCGTGCGCGGCCATCGTCAGGCCGAGGGCGAGGCGCAGCAGCAGAAGTCCGGCGTCATGGGCGGGGAAGGAGGGCGCCGGGGCCCCGGCGGAGTGGGAACGGGCGTGGGTACGGGTGCCCGTGGCGGTGTCGGCGTGGGCGGTGTCGGTGCCGGGGAGGGTGCCGGTGGAGGCGGCCATGTGTGTCTCCTGCTCTGTCGTTTCAGTGGTTCAAATTCGAATCACTTGCTCGTGGCGAGCGTACAGCTTGGTTTGAATTTGAACAAGCGCGTACGATGGGGGCATGAAGGAGCCCCGATGGCTGGACGAGCTGGAGATGGCGGCCTGGCAGGGCTTCCTCGAAGCCGGCAACCGCGTCACCCGACGGCTGGAGCAGCAGCTCAAGGACGAGGCGGGCCTGTCCCACCCGCAGTACGAGATCCTGGTCCACCTCGCCGAGGCCCCCGGCGGCGAGATCCGCATGACCGAACTGGCCGAACGGCTGATCACCTCCAAGAGCGGCCTGACCTACCAGGTCGGCCAGCTGGAGAGGCGCGGTCTGGTGCGGCGCCGCGCCTGCCCCACCGACGTCCGCGGCGTCTTCGCCGTCCTCACCGAGGAGGGGCGCGAACTGCTGCGCACCGCGGCCCCCGGCCATGTGGCGACGGTGCGCGAGACGCTCATCGACGTCCTCGACCGCGAGGAACTCACCGTCCTGGCGCGGGCGCTGGGCGAGGTCGGCCGGCGGCTGCGCGACTGAGCGGACGGCAGGCGGAGCACCGGTGCGGGGCCCGCCGCCGTACGGCGGCGGGACCCGCACCGGTGGTATCCGGCCAGGTCAGCGGTACAGCTTGTCCACCGCCGTGCGCGTCGTCTCCTTGAAATCCTTCACCGGGGCGTCCTCGAAGGTGCCCATCTGGCCCCAGGCGACGACCGTGACCGTGCGCCCGTCGCGCCCCACGCCGAACAGATGGATCCCGTACTCGGACTCCGGCGGGGCGGTGTGGACGCCGTAGACGTGGGCGCCCTCCTCGACGTCGACGCGGCCGTAGTCCTTCCACTGGGCGGACGCCCCCGGGTACCGCTTCCGGAAGTCCGCCGCGCAGCCGCGCACCGACGCCTCGGCCTCGGCGGCCAGCCTGCGGGCCGCGCCGACGCCTGCGGTACGCACCGTGACCTGTACGGCCCCGGTGTCGAACTCCGTGTGGAACTGCCGGTGCCAGGAGCCCCGTTCGGGCAGGGCACCCTCCAGACAGAAGACCGGCAGCTCCGGAAGCCCCGGTGCGACCTCGCCCGCGTACCACGGCGAGAACGGGTGCGGCGGAAGCTGCCCGGGGGAGAGGAAGCCGGGTGCGCCGGTCCGTACGGGCTCGGCCTGCGCCGTGCCCGGGGCGGTCAGCGCCACGGCCGCGGCGGCCGCAGCCGTCACGGCGGCGGCGAGGCGGGTGCGGCGGGTGCGGATGGGCATCGTCTGCGTCCTTTCGGTCGGTGACCGGTCGCCAGATGGTCGGCGACCCGGCACCACGAGCCTGGAGCGCCTTGTCGTACGGCGGCAACACATTCCGGAACAAGCGGGACGCGGGAACGTTCGCGCCTAGGCTGACCTGTGGAAACGCGCGTGCCTGGAACGCGCTCCCGGAACGGCGCTGACGAGGGGGATGCCATGGGGGCCGCACGGGAGACGGAGGAGTTCGCCTCCTTCCTGAGGGAGTTGAAGGAGCGGTCGGGCCACAGCTACGGCACGCTGGCGCGCCGGCTGCACACCAGCACCTCCACACTGCACCGGTACTGCAACGGCCGGGCGGTACCGGCTCGGTACGCCCCCGTGGAACGGCTGGCGAGACTGTGCGGCGCGACTCCCGGGGAACTGCTGGAACTGCACCGGCGGTGGATGCGGGCCGACGCGCTGCGCGGAAGGGAACCGGAGCGGCCGGGGCCGGTGGGGAGCGTTCCCGAAGCCCGCTCCGGGCCGGATCCCGAGCCGGATCCCGAGCCGGATCCCGAGCCGGATCCCGAGCCCGAGCCCGAGTCCGCTCCCCGGCGGAGCCGGCTCCGGCCCGGGCCCCGGTTTCGGCCCGGACGGTGGCCGCTGCCGACCGTGCCCACCGCGATCGCCGTACTCGCCGTGGTCCTCGCCGTCGCGGTCACCGCCGCGCCGTACGTCCTCCCCGACCGCACCGGCCCGGAGCGCCGCGCCGCGGGCGGACCGGCCGCCTCCGCACCGGGGACCGGCGGCGGCACCGACGCCTCACCCCCCTCCGCGTCTCCTTCCGTCCCCTCGCCTTCCCGGCCCCCGTCCCCGGCCGGGGGCCGGGAGGACGGGAAAACCGGAGAGGGCGCGGAACCGGGCCGCACCCCGCGGGCGGGCTCCTCCCGGATGCCGAACGGCGGCGACCGGGAGCGCGAGCACGGCAGTGCGCCGGAAGCAGCTCCGCTGAGCTGGTCCGCCCGCTCCCACGTGTGGCGGCACGGCTGCGGTCACCGCTATCTGATCGACTCGCCGCCCTCCCGGGTCCCTCCGCCGCCGGCCCCGCAGGACGCGCCCTCCTGGGCCGGCGCCCTCGGTGCGGTGCACGGCGGCGAGACCATCGTGGAGGCCACCGTGTACGGCACCGGGACGGCCCCCGTCGTGGTGGAGGCCCTGCACATCCGGGTGGCCGAACGCCGGGCCCCCCTGGGCCGGCCGGTCTACCGGATGGACGACGGCTGCGGCGGATCGCTCACCCCGGCCGCCTTCACAGCCGACCTGGACGCCCGCCGCCCGCTCGCCGAACCCGTGGACGGCTACGACGGCGAGGACGGCAGGGAGCTGCCCGCCACCCGTCTGCCGTACCGCGTCACCGCCGACGACCCCCTCGCGCTGCGTGTGGAGGCGCGGACCGAGGGCTGCGACTGCGACTGGTACGTCGAGGTGGAGTGGAGCAGCGGGGAGGACAGCGGCACCCTGCGCATCGACGACGGCGGCCGGCCCTTCCGCACCAGCGGCACGGAGGGCCGGCCGGAGTACCGCTGGGCGCCGGAGACCGGGATCTGGGAGCGCGGCTGACGTGCTGGTGCACAATCGACGCACCCGCGCACCCGCGCACCCGCGCACCCGCGCACCCGCGCACCCGCGCACCCGCGCACCCGCGCACCCGCGCACCCGCGCACCCGCGCCATCCGATGATCCGATCCCGCCGCAGGAGAAGTGCCGTGCCCCTGAGCATCACCGTCGACCCGGAAGCCCCCGTCGCCCCCTACGAGCAGGTGCGCGCCCAGATCGCCGAACAGGCCCGCGACGGCGGGCTGCCGGTCGGCCACCGGCTGCCCACCGTGCGCGGACTCGCCGGGGAGCTGGGACTGGCGGCCAACACGGTGGCCAAGGCCTACCGCGCGCTGGAGGCCGACGGGGTGATCGAGACCCGGGGCCGCCACGGCAGCTTCGTCGCCGCCGGCGGGGACACCGCCGCACGCGAGGCCGCGACGTCGGCGCGGGCGTACGCCCGGCGGGCGCGGCGCCTGGGCCTGGACCGGGCCGCCGCACTCGCCGCCGCCGAGGAGGCGGTCGCCGCCGAGTACGACCGCCGGGACTGACGTCGTCTCAGCCCGTCTCCAGTCGCTCCCGGGCCGCCATCAGGGCGAAGCCCAGCAGGTTGAGCCCGCGCCAGCGCGCCGGGTCCGGCGCCCGCTCGTCGTCCGCGGCCAGCCCGATGCCCCAGATCCGGTCCAGCGGACTGGCCTCCACCAGCACCCGCCCCCGCGTGGCGAGCAGGAACGCCCGCAACTCGCCGTGCTGCCCGAACTTGTGGACGCAGCCCTCGACCACGACGCCGAAGCGGTGCCGGGCCCAGACCTCCTCGTCGAAGCCCCGCACCGCACGTCCCGCGGCCTTGGCCGCGCCCGGCTCGGCCGAGGCGAGAATCCGCTCCTCGGCCGCCGCGTCGCCGAACAGCCGCGCCTTGGCGGTCATCATCCAGTGCTCGGCGGTGGGGTAGGGGACGCCGTCCACGGTGAACGGCGAGGGCCACCACTGGCTGAGGCACCACGGACCGGGCGAGCCGTCGTCCCGCCCCCGGGGCGGGGTGTGTCCCCAGAAGTGGAGGTACTTGATCCGCTCCCCGCGCGTCTGCCGCCCGATCAGCTCCGCCACCGGATCGTCCACGCGCTCCCCGGCGGCCCGGTGGGGAGGTGTCACAGGTACATCCCCTCGTCCGACCGCCCGGGCTGCGGCGGCACCGAGGCCGGGCCCGAGCCGCGGCGCAGCGCGTACAGCTCGGCCAGGGTCGCCCCGTCGCGGCCGACGCCCTCCTCGGCTCCGAGCCAGTTCACGGCCTCGGAGCGGGTCAGCGGGCCGACCTCGATGCGGGCCAGGCAGCGTCCGGGGCGGACGACCGCCGGGTGCAGCCGCTCCAGGTCCTCGTTGGTGGTCAGGCCGACCAGGACGTTGCGGCCCTGGCCCAGCAGCCCGTCGGTGAGGTTCAGCAGCCGGGACAGGGCCTGGCCGGTGGCGTGCTTGGCCTCGCCGCGGATCAACTCGTCGCAGTCCTCCAGGAGCAGCAGCCGCCAGCGCTCCCGGCCCGGCCGGTCCGGGGCGCCGTCGTCCTCGCCGATGGCGATGTCCATCAGATAGCCGACCTCGTTGAACAGCCGCTCCGGATCGAGCACGCAGTCCACCTGGCACCAGTCCTGCCAGGAGCGCGCCAGCGTCCGCAGGGCGGAGGTCTTGCCGGTGCCCGGCGGGCCGTGGAGCAGCAGCAGCCGCCCGGTGATGTCGTCCGGGGTGGTCTTCATCAGCCCGTCCATGGCCTCGGCGACCGGGGCGGTGTAGTTGCCGCGGATCTCCTCCCAGCTTCCGGCGGTGATCCGGCGGGTGGTGCGGTACGGGCCGCGCCGCGGGGAGTTGTACCAAAAACCCATGGTGACGTCGTCCGGCCGGGGCTCGGGCTCGTCCTCCGCGTCCTCCACCGCGGCCTTCAGCGTCCGCTCCGCCAGCTCCTCGCTGACGGCCGTCACGGTCACGTCGGCGCCGCGGGACCAGCGGGAGACCAGCACCGTCCAGCCGTCGCCCTCGGCCAGCGTCGCGCCGCGGTCGCCGTCGCGGGCCGAGCGCAGCACGGCCGCTCCCGGCGGCAGCAGGGCCATGCCCTTGCGCACCCGCTCCAGGGAGCGGCTGCGGGCGTGCGGCTGCTCACCGGTGGTGAAGCGCCCCAGGAAGAGGGCGTCGATGACGTCGGAGGGGGAGTCGCTGTCGTCGATGTTGAGCCGGATGGGCAGCGACTCCTCGGTCGGCACGGCACGGCGGTCGGCACACATGGCCCCCATGATCGGGCACGGGGGGCCCGTGCGCACGCAGGTTTCCGGCGCCTCGCCGGGATTCGGCGGATGCTCAGCGCAGAGCGACGGCCACGGCGAGGGCGGCCAGCAGCAGGATCAGCAGTCCGGCGATGAGCGCCGGCACCCCGCGCGGCCCCCGGTCGGCGTCCCAGGAGCCCGGCGCGTCCCGGCGTCCGCCTCCACCTCCGCCTCCGCCTCCGCCTCCGCCTCCGCCGTTCCCGCCGTTCCCGTCCTCACCGCGTTCGTCCTCACCGGACGAGGGTGAGGGCGAAGGAGAGGAGGAAGGGGAGGAGGAGGGGGCGGCGGCGCGCGGGCCGCCGCCGGCCGCGGCCACGCGCAGCAGCCGTTCCGCCCGGGCGGCGTCCGTACGCTCGGCCGGGTCCGCCCGCAGCAGCCCCTCCAGCACCGGCGCCAGCGCGCCCGCCCGCCGCATGGGCGGCAGATCGGCGTCGGTGTACGCGGCGAGGGAGCGCAGGGTCCCCTCGGGGGTGTCGCGGCGGAACGGCGAGACGCCCTCCACGGCCAGATACAGCACCACGCCCAGGGCCCACAGGTCCGCGGCCGGGCCCGGGTCCTGGCCCCGGGCGCACTCCGGGGCCAGGAACTCGGGCCGGCCGACCGGCGCACCGGGCCGGTCGTGCGCCGTGCCGGCCTTCACCTGCGCGGTGCCGAAGTCGGTGAGGACGACCCTGTTGTCGTTTCCCAGCAGGATGTTGGACGGCTTGATGTCGCGGTGGGTGATGCCCGCCTCATGAGCGCTGCGCAGCGCCGAGACGGCCTCGGCGCCGATCCGCGCGGCGCCGGCCGGGGACATCGGCCCCCCGGCCTCCAGCGCGGCGGCCAGGGACAGGCCCCGCACCAGTTCCATCACGATCCACAGGCGGCCGTCCTCGATCACCACGTCGTGGACGGTGGTGGCGTTGCGGTGGGAGATGCGCCCGGCGGTCATGGCCTCCCGTTCCAGGCGGGAGTAGAGGGCGCGCACCTCGGCCGGGGAGAGCTCCTCCGCGGCCCGCACCTCCTTGACCGCGACCTCGCGGCCCAGCACCTCGTCGCGTCCCTGCCGGACCACGCCCACCTCGCCGCGGCCCAGCTCGGCGGCGAGGCGATAGCGGTCGGCGAGCAGCCGTCCGTCGTCACCGGTGTTCATCCTCGTCCCCCGTCCCCGGCCCCGCCATGGGGCCGGTCGGATGCTGTTGTCTCGTACGGTGTTCGTCAACCCCCTTGCGGGGAAGGTGGATCGAGTGACCGGAATACCCGTGGGTCACGGTCGGGAGATAGGGTTACCCTGCCCGGGCCGGGAGCCCTCGTTTGGGTGGGGAGTGTCATGGAACAGATAACGGTACGCAGCAGGGCGCGGGTCCCTGCGATCCAGTGCGGGAGCGGTGCGACCGGTTCGCGCCTGGACCGGCACTTGAGCGTGCTGGCGGGGCCCGCCGTCTCCCAGGATGACACGGTGGAGGCGACCTTGCTCATGCGCGAACTGACCGCGCGCGACGCGGTGCACATGCGCTCCCGCAACAGGGGCGCGCGGGTCTCCCTCTTCGCGCCGCTGCGGCGGCTGCGGCGCTCCCTCTTCGGGGGCCACGCCTGACCACGCCCGGCCATACCCGCAGCGCCCGGGCCGGAGGATGAAGGTTTCGGCTCAGGACTCCGGGAGACCGGCCTCCCCGCGGCGGGCCGGGTGTCACCACCCGGCCCCGGCCGCCTCCCGCACTCTCCCGGCGCGCTCTCCCCGCACCCCGCTTCCGCGGCCGCCCGCCGCCGGTGGGAACCGGCTTCTCACAGCAGCGCCAGCTGCCCCTCCGGCCCCTCCTCGCGGTGGTCCAGCACGGAGGCCGGGCGCCGCGCCGCCGGAGGCGGCGGCAGCACACCGGCCTCCCGCAGCGCGGACACCCCCACCACCGGACTCCCGTCCAGCCGGCCGGCGAACTCGGCGCGCGCCCCGCGCAACCCGTCGAGGAGGGTGAGCGAGGTGATCAGCTCCAGCAGCTCCGAGGTCCACCGGGGCGGCCAGGCCTTCGGGCGCACCGCCGCCAGGGTGCCGGGCGCGGCCGGGGCCGTACGGCGGGCGAACCAGTCGGCGAGCACCCGGACGCCGCCGGCCTCGAACTCCCAGGCGCCGCGCGCCACCGGCGCTATCCGGCCGTTTCCCACCCACAGGGTCTCCTCCCGCGCGTCGTGGCGCAGCTCGTCCGGGGCCGGGTGCTCGGGCAGCGCGGCCCGTACGTAGGGGCGCCGCCCGCCGGGCAGGCGCGGGCGGGCGCCGTCGCCGCAGCGGGCGCCGCGGGTGTGCGCCCGCAGCACCTCGCGGCCCAGCGCGACGCCCTCCCGCCACGTCCCGGCGTCCGCGGTGAGCGGCACGGCATGGCCGCCCGGGGCGCCGGGGGCGGGGCGTACCGCGGCGGCCGTCCAGGCCAGCACGTCCTCGGCCGTCACCGGTGCGCCCAGTACCCCGGCCAGCAGGCCGGGCAGGCCGGGGGCGAGGTTGGGCTCGCGCCCGCCGGGGCGCCGGTACAGGGGGCGTACGCGGCCGGCCCGGGAGGCGGCCCCGACCGGGAGCAGTTCGGTGAAGACCGGCTCCGGGGCGGGGGAGCGGGGCGCGGCCGGGGGCTCGACCAGGAGGATCTGCCGGTCGTCGGCGACCCGCCACAGCTCCGGCCGGGCGGCGTCGAGCAGGCGGTGGTCCGGTATCAGCCACTGCCGGTCGTAAGGCCCGCACAGCACCCGCACCGGCTCCGGGCACGGCCCGTCCTCCCGGTCCAGCCGGCCGGTGGGGGCGCCCGCGTCCGCGGCGGGGCCGGGCAGCCGGGAGACGGCGGTACGGGTGGTGCGGGCGCGGGTGGGTACGAACAGCGCCGCGCGCTCGTCGCCAAAGGCCCGCAGCAGCGCGGCCCAGCGGGACCGCAGCGACGCCGCGTCCGGCGCCGTCACCCAGTCCCGGCCCGGCCGGACCGTCCGGACCGACCAGGGCATCAGCTCGTCGAGCGGAACGCCCCGGCCGCTGTCGCCGCCCGTCCCGGCACCCACCGTTTCCCTCCCCGCTGCCCTTCCCGTACGGCCTGCCGCACGCATGCTACGGACGTGGACCGGTCCGGCGCGGATCAGTCCGCCTCCACGGTGACGGAGAAGGAGAAGCGGTCGCCGCGGTAGTGGATGCGGGCCACGTCCACCACCCGTCCGCTCTCGTCGTAGGTGACGCCGGTGTAGTGCAGGATCGGGCTGAGCAGCGGCACCTGGAGCAGTCCGGCCGTCTCCGGGTCGGCCAGCCGTGCCTGGACGGTGTCGGTGATGCGGCTGATGCGCACGCCCACGGCGTCGCGCAGCACCTTCGTCATGGGCCAGCGCGCCAGGTCCTCCAGATCGATGCGGCCGGCCAGTTCGGGGCGGACGAGGTTCTCCGCCCAGTTGGTCGGCTCGCCCGTCTCCCGGTCGCGGCGCAGCCGCCGGTAGGCCACCGCCTCGGTGAGGTCCGGGAAGTACTCGGCCAGCTCCCCGGGGACCGGTTCGGCGCCGTGCCCCAGCAGCACCGTCTCCTCGCCCGACTGCTGGGCCACGATGGCGTCCACCGAGCCGAGCAGCCGCACGGGGGACCCGCTGCGGGCACTCGGCTCGATGAAGGTGCCGCGCCGCCGGTGCCGGGAGATCAGCCCCTCGTTCTCCAGCTCCTTGAGCGCCTGGCGCATGGTCAGCACGCTGACGCCGTAGTGCTCGGCGAGCCGCTCCTCGGTGGGCAGGCGCAGGGGCGCGCCCGGGGAGCGGCCGAGTATCGAGGCGCGCAGGGACTGCGAGACCTGATACCACAGCGGCAGCTTGCGGTTCAGCGCGAGCGAGTCGGGAGCGAAGGTGGTCACGGCGGCCTCCGGACGGCCAGGCTGGGTTGCCGGGTGTTGCCGGGCCGCCGCGTCACGGCACCGTGACGCGGCGGCGGTGCGGCGGTACGTCGTGGGTCACGGTACGCGCCATCGCCTTCGGATGCGGCCCCTCACTCCCGGATCACTCCCGGAGCACTGCCGGATCACTGCCGGATCACTGCCGGAAGTGGCGCTCCAGGCCCTGCCACACGTCGTCGTAGCCGTGCTGGAGGTGTCCGGCGTCGCGCGCCTGGGCGGTCAGCGTCACCGGCCAGCGGGTCTCGAACATGAAGGCCAGCCCGTCGTCCACCTTCTGCGGGACCAGCTCGGCGGCGCTGGCCCGGTCGAATGTCTCGCGGTCCGGGCCGTGGGCGGACATCATGTTGTGCAGCGAGCCGCCGCCGGGGACGAAGCCGCCGGGGCCGGCGGTCTTGGCGTCGTAGGCGCCCTCGATCAGGCCCATGTACTCGCTCATCACGTTGCGGTGGAAGTACGGCGGCCGGAAGGTGTCCTCGCCGACCAGCCAGCGCGGGGCGAAGACCACGAAGTCCACGCCCGCCAGGCCCGGGGTGTCCGAGGGCGAGGTGAGGACGGTGAAGATCGACGGGTCGGGGTGGTCGTAGCTGATGCTGCCGATCACGTTGAAGCGGCGCAGGTCGTAGACGTAGGGCACCAGGTTGCCGTGCCAGGCGACGACGTCCAGCGGGGAGTGGTCGTAGGTGGCCGTCCACAGGCCGCCGCAGAACTTGTTGACCACCTCCACCGGGCCCTCCACGTCCTCGTACGCGGCGGTGGGGGCCATGAAGTCCCGGGGGTTGGCCAGGCCGTTGGCGCCGATGGGGCCGAGGTCGGGCAGGACGAAGGGGCGGCCCATGTTCTCGCAGACGTAGCCGCGCACCACCGTGTCCAGCGGCTCGACGCGGAAGCGGACCCCGCGGGGGATCAGCGCGATGTGGCCCGGCTCGGCGCGCAGCAGGCCGAACTCGGTGCGCAGCAGCAGGCCGCCGCGCTCGGGCACGATCAGCAGCTCGCCGTCGGAGGAGCTGAACACCCGGCGCTCCATGGGGGCGTTGGCGGCGTACAGGTGGATGGCGACGCCCTCGCGCCGGGTGGCGTCGCCGTTGCCGCCCAGGGTCCACAGCCCGTCCAGGAAGTCGGTGCCGGGGGCGGGGTCGGGCAGCGGGTCCCAGCGCAGCCGGTTGGGGTCGGGCTCGGTCTCGGTGAAGGGCGCGCCGCGCAGGGAGCCGCCGTCGGCGCGGACGAAGCGGGGGTGGGCGGCCGAGGGACGGATGCGGTACAGCCAGGAGCGGCGGTTGTGGGCGCGCGGCTCGGTGAAGGCGGTGCCGCTGAGTTGCTCCGCGTAGAGCCCCAGGGGTGCGCGCTGGGGGGAGTTGCGGCCGACGGGGAGCGCTCCCGGAACGGCTTCGGAGGCGTGTTCGTTGCCGAAGCCGGAGGAGTACGCCAGCCCCTCCGCGGTCCTGCGCGCCTGCTCGAAACCGCTTGTGGTGCCACTCATCGCAACGCTCCCGGTGCTCAGGGTTTCCTGTTGTCAACCATAGGAATGCGGGGGTCCGCACGTCAACGGCGCGTCTTGGACGGGCGCGCCGCCGTTTCGGCTCCCACCCCTGGGCGGCCGGGGGGTGACGGGGCTAAGGTTCACTTACCGTCCGGTCGGTATGGAGCCGTCGGACCGCACCGCCCACCCGGACACCGCTCACCAGGGGGACCGATGCCGGAGAGTGTCACCACGCAGCCCAGCGGGCAGCCCAGCGCACGGACCGGCCCGTCCGCGGGCGCCGGCTCCCGTACCGCGCTGCGGATCTGCCCGCTGTGCGAGGCCACCTGCGGCCTGGTCGTCACGGTCGCCCCCGGTGACGGCGGACGGGAACGGATCACCGCGGCCCGCGGCGACCGCGACGACGTCTTCAGCCGCGGCTTCGTCTGCCCCAAGGGGGCCCTCATCGGTGAACTGGACACCGACCCCCACCGCCTGACCCGCCCCCTGGTCCGCCGTGACGGCGAACTGCGGGAGGCGAGCTGGCAGGAGGCGTTCGCGGCGGTCGCCGAGGGGCTGGGTCGTGTCCTGGACGGTGACGGCCCGGCCGGCGGCGACCCCCGGGCCGTCGCCCTCTTCCTGGGCAACCCCAACGTCCACACCGTCGCCGGGGCCCTCTACCCGCCCCTGCTGGTCAAGGCGCTGCGCACCCCCAACGTCTTCACCGCCTCCACCCTCGACCAGATGCCCAAGCACGCCTCCGGCGGACTGCTCTACGGCGACCCCCTGGCCATCCCCGTCCCCGACCTGGACCGCACCGACCATCTGCTGATCGTCGGCGCCAACCCGCTGGAATCCAACGGCAGTCTGTGCACCGCCCCCGACTTCCCCGGTCGGCTGAAGGCCCTGCGGCGGCGTGGCGGCACCCTCACCGTCGTCGACCCGCGCCGCACCCGTACCGCGCGCCTGGCCGACCGGCACGTGGCCGTGCGGCCCGGCGGCGACGCCCTGCTGCTGATGGCGATGGTCCAGGTCCTCTTCGCCGAGGGCCTGGTCGACACCGGCGCGGCCGGGGAGCACCTGGGCGGCGTGGAGGACGTGGCCCGCCTCGCGGCCGACTTCACCCCCGAGGCCGTGGCCGGGGCCTGCGGCGTCGAGCCGGAGGTCATCCGTACCCTCGCCCGCGAACTGGCCGCCGCCGAGCGCGCCGCGGTCTACGGCCGTATCGGCAGCACCACCGTGGAGTTCGGCACCACGGCGAGCTGGCTGGTGGACGTCCTGAACGCGCTGACCGGCAACCTCGACCGGCCCGGCGGCGCGATGTTCCCGCTGTCGGCCACCGCCCGCGCCCCCCGGCCGCCCGCCCCGGGCCGGGGCTTCGCCACCGGCCGCAGGCGCAGCCGGGTCGGCGGACACCCGGAGGTCAAGGGGGAGTTCCCGGCCGCCGCGCTGGCCGAGGAGATCGACACTCCGGGCGAGGGACGGGTACGGGCGCTGGTCTGCGTCGCCGGCAACCCCGTGCTCTCCGCGCCCGACGGCGCCCGGCTGGAGAAGGCCCTGGCGGGGCTGGACTTCATGGTCAGTGTCGACCCGTACCTCAACGAGACCTCCCGCCACGCCCATGTGGTGCTGCCACCGCCCCCGCCCTCCCGCTCCCCGCACTTCGACTTCAGCTTCAACGCCCTGGCCGTCCGCAACCAGGCGCGCTACACCCGGCCCGTGATCCCCCTGGGCGAGGGGGAGATGAGCGAGAGCGCGATCCTGGCCCGCCTGGTGCTGTGCGCCTCCGGCGCGCCGGAGGCCGACCCGGAGTCGGTCGACGCCATGGTCGTCGAGCACACCCTGTCCGCCGCCGTCGCCGACCCGCTCTCCCCCGTCCACGGCCGGGACACCAAAGAGCTGACCCGCCTGCTGAACGGGGAGAGCGGCCCCGAGCGGCGGCTGGACATGATGCTGCGGCTGGGCCCCTACGGCGACGGCTTCGGCGCCGGCCCGGGCGGCCTGACCCTGGCGAAGCTGCTGGAGCACCCCCACGGCATCGACCTGGGCCCGCTGCGCCCCCGGCTTCCCGAGGTGCTGCGCACCCGCTCGGGCAAGGTCGAGCTGTGCCCGGAGCCGGTCGCCGCCGACATACCCCGGCTGCACCGATTCCTGGCGGACCGTCAGGGGGGTTCCGGGGCACTGGTGCTGGTCGGCCGCCGCCATCTGCGCTCCAACAACAGCTGGATGCACAACGTCCCCGGCCTGAAGGGCGGCAGCAACCGCTGCACCCTCCACGTCCACCCCGCCGACGCCGCCCGGCTCGGCCTGGCCGACGGCTCCCTCGCCGAGATCACCGGCGACGGGGGCACCGTTGGGGCACCGGTGGAGGTGACCGACGAGGTGGCCCGGGGGGTCGTCAGCCTGCCGCACGGCTGGGGTCACGACCGGCCCGGCACCCGGACGCCGGTGGCCTCCGCCGAACCCGGGGTCAACGTCAACCAGCTCCTGGACGGGCGGCTGCTGGACCCGCTGTCGGGGACCGCCGTGCTCAACGGGTTCCCGGTCCGGGTGGCCCCCGCGGAGACATCCGCGGAGACGCCCGCCGAGGGGGCCGCCCCGGAGTCCGGACCGGCCTCCTCGGCCGCCGCCGGGTCCTCCGTGTGATCCACGGCATGCGCCGTCCTGCTGACACCCCAAACTAGCGCCGCTAGTTTGGGGTCATGCAGGCACACAACGGCATGTACATCGACGGACGGTGGCGCCCCGCCGCGGGCACGGAGACGATCGAGGTCGTCGACCCGGCCACCGAGGAGATCATCGGCACCGTCCCGGCGGGCACCGCCGAGGACGTCGACGCGGCCGTGGCGGCGGCCCGCGAGGCCCTGCCCGGCTGGGCCGCCACACCGCCCGCCGAGCGCGCGGCCCGGCTCGGCGCGCTGCACGACGCCCTGGCCGCCCGCCGCGAGGAGATCGCGGCCACCGTCACCGCGGAGCTGGGCGCCCCGCTGTCCTTCTCGCAGGCCGTCCACGCCGACCTGCCCACCACGGTCGCCGGCACGTACGCGAAGCTCGCCGCCGAGCACCCCTTCGAGGAGAGGCTGGGCAACTCCCGCGTACTGCACGAGCCGGTCGGCGTCGTCGGCGCCATCACCCCCTGGAACTACCCGCTGCACCAGATCGTCGCCAAGGTCGCCCCGGCCCTGGCGGCCGGCTGCACGGTGGTCCTCAAGCCCGCCGAGGACACCCCGCTGGTCGCGCGGCTGTTCACCGAGGCCGTGGCCGAGGCGGGGGTGCCGGCCGGGGCGTTCAACCTCGTCACCGGGCGCGGCCCGGTCGCCGGGCAGGCGCTGGCCGAGCACGGCGGCGTGGACATGGTCTCCTTCACCGGCTCCACCGCCGTCGGCCGCCGCATCGGCGCGATCGCCGGCGGCGCGGTCAGGCGGGTCGCGCTGGAGCTGGGCGGCAAGTCCGCCAACGTGATCCTGCCCGGCGCCGACCTGGTGAAGGCCGTGAAGATCGGCGTGGGCAACGTGATGGCCAACGCCGGCCAGACGTGCAGCGCCTGGACCCGCATGCTGGTCCACACCGACCACTACGACCAGGCCGTGGGGATCGCCGCCGCCGCGGCGGCCAAGTACGTCCCCGGCGACCCCACCGACCCCGCCACGCGCCTGGGCCCGGTGGTCAACGCCGGACAGCGCGAGCGCGTCACCGGCTACATCCGCACCGGGACCGAGGAGGGCGCCACCCTCGTCGCGGGCGGCGCGGACGCCCCCGAGGGGATGGAACGCGGCTACTACGTGCGCCCCACCGTCTTCGCCGGCGTCACCCCCGAGATGACCATCGCCCGCGAGGAGATCTTCGGCCCGGTCCTGAGCATCCTGCGCTACGAGGACGCCGACGACGCCGCCCGGATCGCCAACGACTCCGAATACGGGCTGTCGGGCGCGGTGTGGGCCGCCGACGACGAGACGGCCACCGCCTTCGCCCGCCGTCTGCACACCGGCCAGGTGGACATCAACGGCGGCCGGTTCAACCCGCTCGCGCCCTTCGGCGGTTACAAGCGGTCCGGCGTGGGCAGGGAGCTGGGCCCGCACGGCCTGACCGAGTACCTCCAGACCAAGTCCCTGCAGTTCTGAGCGCCTCGCCCGGCCGCACGCCCGGCCGCACGTCCGGCCGCCTGTCCAGCCGGCCGCCCGCCCGATCCGCCCGCCCGACCCCACCGCAAGCAGCCCGTCCGCCCAGGACGTGAGAGGAGACGCCACGTGGTCCGCGCCGTGGTCCTGCCCGCCGTCAAAGCCCCGCTGGAGATGGGGGAGATCGACCTGCCGGAGCCCGGCCCCGGCCGGGTGAGGGTCCGCCTCACCGCCGCCGGGGTCTGCCACTCCGACCTGTCGCTGTCCAACGGCACCCTGCGCCAGCCCGTGCCCGCCGTCCTCGGCCACGAGGGCGCGGGCACCGTGACCGCGGTGGGCGAGGGCGTCACGACCGTGGCCCCCGGCGACGAGGTCGTCCTCAACTGGGCGCCCGCCTGCGGGAGCTGCCACTTCTGCGCGAAGCTGGGCGAGCCCTGGCTGTGCACCGAGGCCAACGCGGCCAGCGGCGTCCCCTACGCCCGCTCCACCGACGGCCGCGACCTGTATCCGGGGCTGGGCACGGCCGCGTTCGCGCAGGAGACGGTCGTCGCCGAGCGCGGTGTGCTGCCGCTGCCCGCCGGCGTGCCGCTGGCCGACGCGGCCCTGCTGGGCTGCGCGGTCCTGACCGGCTACGGCGCGGTCAACCACAGCGTCCGTCTGCGCGAGGGCGAGTCGCTGGCCGTCTTCGGCGCCGGCGGGGTCGGCCTGGCGGTGATCCAGGCGGCGCGGATCGCGGGCGCGGAGCGGATCGTCGCCGTGGACGTCTCCCCGGGCAAGGAGGAGCTGGCCCGCCGCGCCGGGGCCACCGACTTCCTGATCGCCTCCGACACCACCGCCAAGGAGGTCCGGAAGATCACCGGCGGGCTGGGCGCGGACGCCGCCGTCGAGTGCGTCGGCCGCGCGGAGACCATCCGGGCCGCCTGGTCCTCCACCCGGCGCGGCGGACGGACCTCGGTGGTGGGCATCGGCGGCAAGGACAGCCAGGTCTCCTTCTCGCCGCTGGAGATCTTCCACTTCGCCCGCACCCTGTCCGGCTGCGTCTACGGCAACTGCGACCCCGCGCGCGACCTGCCCGTCCTCGCCGAGCACGTCCGCTCCGGACGGCTGGACCTGAGCGCGCTGGTCACCGACCGGATCGGTCTGGAGGAGGTGCCGGAGGCCTTCGAGGCCATGCTCGCCGGACGCGGCGGCCGGGCGCTGGTGGTCTTCTAACGCTCACGGCCCTCCGCCTCCCGGGCCCGCTCCCGGCCCGGGAACCGGAGCGCCAGCCCGTCGACGAGGGCGCGCAGACCCGTCTCGAAGGCGCCCTCGTCGACGCGCTGCTGGTGCTCGGCCAGCAGATGGGCCTGGTCCAGATGCGGGTAGTCGCGCTCGTACAGCGCCGCGTCGTCGACGAAGCCGCGGGCGAAGGAGCCCAGGGCGGAGCCGGCCACGAAGTACCGCATCAGCGCGCCGATGCGGGTCGCGTGGGCGCGCGGCCACCCGGCGTCCAGCATCGCGCCGTAGACGGCGTCGGCCATCCGCAGCTGGCTGGGGCGCCGGCCCGGACCCTGTGCCAGGTACGGGACGATGTTCGGATGCGCGCTGAGCGCCGCCCGGTAGGAGCGGGCCCAGGCCACCAGCGCCTCGCGCCAGTCGGTGCCGTCGGTGAACATCGACAGGTCGACATCGGCGCACACCGCGTCGGCCACCGCGTCCAGGATCTCGTCCTTGGTGCGGAAGTGGTTGTACAGCGACGGGCCGCTGACGCCCAGCTCGGCGGCGAGCCTGCGGGTGGACACCGCGGGCAGGCCCTCGCCGTCCACCAGCGCGAGCGCCGCCGCCACGATCCGCTCGCGGCTCAGCAGGGGGGTACGTGGGCGTGCCACGGATCACATCCTCGGGTCTCGTCCGGTATCTGTGAAGCTGCAACTAGCGCTGCTAGTTTATTGGGCATGGATCTGGAGCTGTCTCAGGAGCAGGCTGCCGTACGGCAGCTCGCCAAGGAGTTCGTCGACCGGGAGATCGTCCCGCACGCCGCCGAGTGGGACCGCGCCGAGAGCATCGACCGGTCCGTGGTGAAGTCCCTGGGCGACCTGGGCTTCCTGGGCCTGACCATCGACGAGGAGTACGGCGGGTCCGGCGGCGACCACCTGGCGTACTGCCTGGTCACCGAGGAACTGGGGCGCGGGGACTCCGCCGTGCGCGGGGTGCTGTCGGTCTCCCTCGGCCTGGTCGCCAAGTCGATCGCGGCCTGGGGGAACGAGGAGCACAAGCGGCGGTGGCTGCCGGGCCTGTGCGCCGGCGAGGCGATCGGCTGCTTCGGCCTGACCGAGCCGGGCACCGGCTCCGACGCCGCCAACCTCACCACCCGCGCCCGCCGCGACGGCGGCCCCGGCGGCGACTGGATCATCGACGGCACCAAGATGTTCATCACCAACGGCACCTGGGCCGACGTGGTGCTGCTCTTCGCCCGTACCGGCACCGAGCCCGGCCACAAGGGGATCACCGCCTTCCTCGTCCCCACCGACACCCCCGGCCTGACCCGCCGGGAGATCCACGGCAAGCTCGGCCTGCGCGGCCAGGCCACCGCCGAGCTGGTGCTCGACGGCGTCCGCGTCCCCGACGACTGCCGCATCGCCGAGGAGGGCAAGGGATTCTCCGTCGCCATGTCCGCCCTCGCCAAGGGGCGCATGTCGGTGGCGGCCGGATGCGTCGGCATCGCCCAGGCGGCGCTGGACGCGGCCGTGGCCTACGCCGCCGAGCGCGAGCAGTTCGGCAAGCCCATCGCCCGCCACCAGCTCGTCCAGGAGCTGATCAGCGACATCTCGGTGGACGTCGACGCCGCCCGGCTGCTGACCTGGCGCGTGGCCGACCACATCGACCGGGGCCTGCCCTTCGCCACCGAGTCCTCCGTCGCCAAGCTCTACGCCTCCGAGGCCGCCGTGCGCGCCGCCAACAACGCCCTCCAGGTCTTCGGCGGCTACGGCTACATCGACGAGTACCCCGTCGGCAAGCTGCTGCGCGATGCCCGCGTGATGACCCTGTACGAGGGCACCAGCCAGATCCACAAGCTGCTCATCGGCCGCTCGCTGACCGGGGTGTCGGCCTTCTGACCGCCCTCCGGGGTTTCCCGCGCGCCCCAGCTCCCTAAGCGACTGCTCAGCAACCGTTGTATGGTGTTCGCCCGGCGGGACGAACGGGCGAGGTGCTGATGGCTGCGGAGACGGGAGCGGAGTCCGTGGAGAGCGCGGACGCCATGGACGCCGCGGACACCGGGAACACCGAGAACACCGAGAACACCGAGAACGCAGCGGGGAACGCCGCGGACGGCGCCGGAGGGCCCGACGACTCCTGGGGCGAGGTGGCCCCCGACGCCGCCCGCCGGCTGCTGCTGGCGGCCGTCGAGGCCTTCGCCGAGCGCGGCTTCCACGCCACCACCACCCGGGACATCGCCTCCCGCGCCGGAATGAGCCCCGCCGCCCTCTACATCCACTACCGCACCAAGGAAGAGCTGCTCTACCAGATCAGCCGGGTGGGCCACGAGCGCTCGGTGCGCATCCTCACCGAGGCCGGCAACAGCGCGGTGTCCCCCGCCGACCGGCTCGCCGCCGCGGTGCGCGCCTTCGTGCGCTGGCACGCCGAGCGCCACACCACGGCCCGGGTGGTGCAGTACGAGCTGAACGCGCTGGCCGAGGAGCACTACGCCGAGATCGTCGCCCTGCGGCGGCGCAGCGAGGAGATCCTGCGCGGCATCCTTCAGGACGGGGTGGCCGCCGGGGACTTCACCGTCCCCGACGTCCGGGGCACGGCCCTGGCCGTGCTCTCGCTCTGCGTCGACGTCGCCCGCTGGTTCCGCTCCGGCGGCACGCGCACCCCCGAGGAGATCGGCGAGCTCTACGCCGGACTGGTGCTGAGGATGGCCGGCGCCCCGGCCGGCCCCGCCGACGGAACCGCGGGCGGAGCCGGCCGGGGCGCGTGAGCCCGGCGGACGGCGGGGGAGGGCGTCAGAGGTAGTAGCGCACGACGCTCTCCGCGACGCACACCGGCTTCTCCCCGCCCTCACGCTCGACCGTCACCACCGAGGCGAACTGGACGCAGCCCTCGCCCACCTCGGAGACCTCCGTGATCCGCGCGGTCGCGCGCACCCGCGAGCCGACCGGCAGGGGGGAGGGGAAGCGGACCTTGTTCACGCCGTAGTTGATGCCCATGCGCACGCCCTCGACGCGGATGAGCTGCGGCACCAGCACCGGCAGCAGCGAGAGCGTCAGATAGCCGTGCGCGATGGTCGTGCCGAACGGGCCGGCGGCGGCCTTCTCCGGGTCGACGTGGATCCACTGGTGGTCGCCGGTCGCGTCCGCGAACAGGTCGATCCGCTTCTGGTCCACCTCCAGCCAGTCGCTGGTGCCCAGCTCCTCGCCGACAGCGGCCTTCAGCTCGTCGACCGATGTGAAAACCCGGGGCTCCGCCATCGAAGCTCGCCTCCCCAACCATGCGTGGTGTCCGTGTGTCCGTGTGTCCGTTGTGTCGGTACACGCTACTAAGCGCTTGCTCAGCATGGTCGGGGGCGTCGGGCATGTCAACGGCCGGGCCCGTCTCCCCGTACACGTATGGCGCGTCACGGCGGGCCCCGGAAGATCCGGGGCCCGCCGTGACGCGCCATGCTCCACCGGGCCGCCGGGGTCATCCGGGCCGCCCGTGCCGACCGCGGGTGTCAGCCGCTGACCGCCATCCTTCCGGCGCCGCCGCCGTGCGCCACCGCACCCGGCCGCCGGGCCCCCAGGGCCCGCTCGGCGCTGTGCATCGCCTGCGCCGCACGCCGTGCCTCGCGCGCCTCCGCCTCACGGACCAGCCGCCGCAGCACCTCCGCCAGCGGGGCGGGCGGCGCGGCGCCGGGGTCCTCCACGGGCAGCAGCCCGCGACCGCCCCAGCACCGGCGGTGCCAGGCGTCGCCCGGCGGCTGCCGGACGCCGACGTGCTTCTGCTCCCTGCGCCGCCGCGCGAAGTCGCGCTCGTACGCCAGCCACACCTCCCGGGCCTCCTCCAGCTCCTCCAGCGCGGCCAC
This sequence comes from Streptomyces barkulensis, assembly GCF_002843305.1. GTDB lineage: Bacteria > Actinomycetota > Actinomycetes > Streptomycetales > Streptomycetaceae > Streptomyces > Streptomyces barkulensis. Next base: position 4,568 of record NZ_PGSG01000043.1, on the reverse strand, counting down.
CAGCCGATCCGGATCGGGGCTGCGGTCGTCGGGGGAGATACCCGCGCGGGCGCACAGGTGGTGCCAGGTGGCGCGGTGCCCGTAGGGGGCGAAGCGCTCCAGGCACTTGCGCAGGGCCTGCCTGCGCTGGGACGGGTCTCTTCCGGGATCACGGACCTGTTCCGCCAGGGCATTGAAACCGGCCAACGCGTACCACCTCCGACGTAATCGACCACAGCCGTCATCGCTGGGACGTACCGGACCCTCCAATGGATCCGTGTGCCCCCGAATCTTCCGATGCCACATACCGACTGGTTAGTCTGTGCAGGAAGTCGGTGGATCACCGGGAGCGGCCGGAAGACGACCACCGTCGGCGACCGGAACGAGACGAAGGGTGGGCACATGGAGGACCTGCGGGACTCGGGCGTCGTGGTGACCGGGGCGGGCGGCGGCATCGGCGCCGCCCTCGCACGCGCCTTCGCCGCACGCGGCGCCAGGGTCGTCGTCAACGACCTCGACGCCGGCAAGGCCGAGGCCGTCGCGCGCGAGATCGGCGCCACGGCAGTGCCCGGCGACGCCTCGGAGGTCGTCCCCGCCGCCCGCGAGGCCCTCGGCGGCGGAATCGATGTCTTCTGCGCCAACGCCGGCATCGCCCCCGGCGGCGGCCCCGAGGCCGCCGACGCCGTCTGGGACGCAGCCTGGGACGTCAACGTCATGGCCCACGTCCGGGCGGCGCGCGAGCTGCTGCCCGAGTGGCTGGAGCGCGGCCGGGGCCGCTTCGTCGCCACCGTCTCGGCCGCCGGAATGCTCACCATGGTCGGCTCCGCGCCCTACAGCGTCTCCAAGCACGCCGCCCTCGCCTTCGCCGAGTGGCTGTCGCTCACCTACCGCCACCGCGGCATCGACGTCCACGCCGTGTGCCCGCAGGGCGTGCGCACCGACATGCTCGACTCCGCCTCCACCGCCGGCGACCTGGTGCTGAGGCCCACCGCCATCGAGCCGGAGGACGTCGCCCGCGCCACCCTGGAGGCCGTCGACGCCGGACGCTTCCTGGTCCTGCCGCACCCGGAGGCCGGCCGCTACGCCGTCGCGCGGGCATCCGACACCGACAAGTGGCTGGACGGCATGAATCATGTGCAGCGGAAGCTGGAGACAATCCAGCGGGACCAGCAGGCCCGGTAAGGCCACGAGCAGCAGGAGGAACCGCCATGACGAGCCCGGCGAACCAGCGGCAGGACGACGCCGCCCCCACCCAGCCCGTCCCGCAGCGGCTGCTGGCCGCCGCCACCCGGCTGTTCGCCGACCGCGGCTACGACCGCACCTCCGTCCAGGAGATCGTCGAGGCGGCGGGCGTCACCAAGGGCGCCCTCTACCACTACTTCGGTTCCAAGGACGACCTGCTGCACGAGATCTACGGCCGGGTGCTGCGCCTGCAGCAGGAGCGGCTGGACGCCTTCGCCTCCTCCGACGCGCCCGTGGAGCGGCGGCTGCGCGACGCCGCCGCCGACGTCGTCGTCACCACCATCGACAACCTCGACGACGCCTCGATCTTCTTCCGCTCCATGCACCAGCTCAGCGAGGACAAGCAGAAGCAGGTGCGCTCCGAACGCCGCCGCTACCACGAGCGGTTCCGCGCCCTGATCGAGGAGGGGCAGAAGGCGGGGGTGTTCTCCACCGCCACCCCGGCCGACTTGGTGGTGGACTACCACTTCGGCTCCGTCCACCACCTCAGCACCTGGTACCGGCCCGGCGGGCGCATGACCCCGCAGGAGGTCGCCGACCACCTGGCGGACCTGCTGCTGCGGGCCCTGCGGCCGTAGACCCCCAACTCGGCGCCTTACGGACCACCCGAAGAACCCGGCACAACCCACGACCCCACACGACCCACTACCCAAGGCGGAGGCCTCAGGTGAAGGCATGGCGCGTCCACAGCAACGGCGAACCGCGCGAGGCGATGCGGCTGGAGGAGGTCCCGGACCCCGAGCCGGGCCCCGGCCGCCTCCTGCTGCGCGTACGGGCGGCGAACGTCAACTTCCCCGACGCGCTGCTGTGCCGCGGCCACTACCAGGTACGGCCCCCGCTGCCCTTCACCCCCGGTGTGGAGCTGTGCGGCGAGGTCGTGGCGGCCGGCGAGGGCACCTCCACCGCCACCGGCACCCGCGTCATCGCCCAGCCCGACCTGCCCCACGGCGCCTTCGCCGAACTGGTGACGGTCGACGAGTCCCACTGCGCCCCCGCGCCCGCTGCGCTGGACGACGCCGAGGCCGCCGCCCTTCACATCGGCTACCAGACCGGCTGGTTCGGCCTCCACCGCCGCGCCCGCCTCCAGCCGGGCGAGACCCTGCTGGTCCACGCCGCCGCCGGGGGAGTGGGCAGCGCCGCCGTCCAGCTCGGCCAGGCGGCGGGCGCGAAGGTGATCGGCGTCGTCGGCGGCCCCGAGAAGGCCGCGGTGGCCCGGGAGCTGGGCTGCGAGACGGTGATCGACCGGCGCGCCGTCGACGGCGTCAAGGGCCTGGCCCAGGCGGTCAAGGAGGCCACCGGCGGCCACGGCGCGGACGTGGTCTACGACCCCGTCGGCGGCGACGCATACACCGCATCCACCAAGTGCGTCGCCTTCGAGGGGCGGATCGTGGTCGTCGGCTTCGCCAGCGGCGCCATCCCCAGCCCCGGCCTCAACCACGCCCTGGTGAAGAACTACGCCATCCTCGGCCTGCACTGGGGTCTGTACAACACCCAGGACCCGGCCGCCGTCCGCGCCTGCCACCAGGAGCTGACCAGGCTCGCCGAACAGGGCGCGATCAAGCCGCTGGTGAGCGAGCGCGTACCGATGGAGGATGCGGCCGACGCCGTCCAGCGCGTCGCCGACGGCACCACCACCGGCCGCGTCGTCATCCAGCCCTGAGCCGTTGCCGGCCCACCCGCCGGCGCCGTGTGTCCCCGGACCGCTGGGCGGCTCGGGGCACACGGCGCTCGCGGGTGGGCGGACAGCCGAGCGCTTGAGCCGAAGCACGATAGTTGTCACATAGGTAGGCCTGTTGTCACCTGCGAGGGTTGACGCCGGAGGGTCGTTCTCTCAGCTCCTGACGGCCTCTGTGATCTGCTGGGCGGCCTGGTCGGGCGTGAGGTGCGTGGTGTCGACGACCTCGGCCTCGGCGTGCAGCCACGTGCGGGCTGCCTCAGCGTAGGGCTCAAGGTACTGGAGGCGGAACGGGGAGTTGGGGCCGAGAACGGTGTCGCCCGCGATGCGCGCGCGGAGGGTGTCCTGGTCGGCATGGAGGACGAAGTGCCGGACCGGAATATCGTGCTGGGCAAGGCCCGAGCTGATCTCGCGCCAATACTGCTCGATCAAGACTGTCATGGGCATCACCAGGGTGCCGCCGGTGTAGTCGAGGATGCGCCGGGCGGTCTCGACCACGAGGGGCCGCCACGGTGGCCAGTGCTGGAAGTTGTCCGTCGCGGGCAGCCCGGGCTTGATGTCCATGAGTGTCTCGCCGACTTTCTCGGCGTCGAACACCCGTGAGTTCGGGATGAGCTGTTGTACGAGTGTGCTGGTCGTCGTCTTGCCTGCGCCGTGGGTGCCGTTGAGCCATACGATCATGAACTTGACGTTAGCGTCGTGAGGGCCGCAGGTATGGACAGAGGGGAAGATCCGGGCAGAGAACCGCAGGTTCTCGGTCTTTGCTTCCAGTGAACGCTTCTCATCCTGAGCGCCAGGCGATCTCGATGGCGTGAACGGCGGCGACCGTGCGACCGATGCGGTTGGTGCTGCACCGGGCCTTGCGGAGGATCCGCCATTGCTTGAGGCGGGCGAAGGCGCGTTCGCCCGGGGCGCGCAGCCGGGCGTGGTCGCGGTTGTACTGCTGGTAGTGCTCGGGCAGGTCGCGATGACCGTAGTAGGGGGTGCGGACGGTCGCGCCGGCGCCCTGGTAGGCGCGGTCGGCCAGGACGAGGAGCTGACGGGACAGGCAGGCTTGGATCACACCGTGGGCGCGGGCTGCGGTCAGGTCGTGCGTGCGGCCCGGTGTCGCGCGGGAGAACCAGAGCGGGGTGCCGTCCGGGCGGGCGATGACCTGCACGTTCATCCCGTGGCGGCGGTGCTTCTGCGAGTAGTACGGCTCGTCCGCCGCGATGCGGTTGGTAGTGATCAAAGTGCCGTCGAGGATGACGAACCCCTCCGGCGGCAGCTCGCGCAGGGCCTCGTGCAGGCTCGGGGCGCGCTCGGCGAGGAGGTCGACCGTTTCGCTCACGTACCGGCCGGCGGTGGCGGTGGAGATGCCGAACCCCGCTGCGGCCTGGGCCAGGGTCTCGTTCTTGCGCAGGTGCACCAGGACCAGCAGGGCCTGGCGGAAGCAGCCCAGCTTCCGCCAGCGGGAGTTCAGCTCACGCCTTCGGGCGTAGATGAGCCAGGAAACGTGCTCCACGACTTCGTGGGGGACGTCGAGCATGGCACGATACGGGACCAACAGGGCTCCTGTGTCGAGACGTTGGCGAGTGAGATCACCAGCCGCAACGACCAGGAGCCCTGCCGCGTTACGGCCCCCCGACCACCAGCCGCCATCACCCACGAACCACAGGATGAGAAGCGTTCA
>NZ_PGSG01000042.1 GCF_002843305.1 Streptomyces barkulensis | reverse complement strand
GGATCTGCACTGTTCACCTCGGCCCGGGTCAGAGCGGCCGGTTCTGCTGCTCGATGTACTGCTTCACGATGCTGAGCGGCGCGCCGCCGACGGACCCGGCGAAGTACGAGCCGGACCACAGGCGCTGTGCCCGCCAGTAGTGGCGGACGAGGTCGGGGAACTCCTGGCGGAGCCTGCGGGAGGACACGCCTTTGAGGGAGTTCACCAGCCTGGACACGGCAACCTTCGGCGGGAAGTTCACGAGGAGATGGACGTGGTTGTTCTCGCCGTTGAACTCGACCAGCTCGGCCTCGAAGTCCTCGCACACGGCCCGCATGATCTCCTCGCACCGCGTCAAGTGCCGGTCAACGAAGACGGAGTGCCGGTACTTCGTCACGAAAACCAAGTGGACATGCATGCGGAAGACGCAGTGACGACCAGTACGAACGTTCTCATCGATACCCATAAACCAACTGTGTACCATGATCCGCATGCAGCTTCGGTACAGCTTCCGCTTGTACCCGAGCGTCGGTCAGCGCATGGCGTTGGCGAGGGCGTTCGGGTGTGCGCGGGTGGTCTACAACGACGCGCTTCGCGCTCGGGAGACCGCCCGCAGCGAGGGGCTGCCGTTCCCGAAGACCGGCGACCTGTCGAAGGCGCTGATCACCGAGGCGAAGAGCACCCCGGAGCGGGCGTGGCTCGGCGAGGTGTCGGCGGTCGTTCTCCAGCAGTCGCTGCGCGACCTGGAGGCCGCGTACCGGAACTTCTTCGACGGCCTGAAGGGCAAGCGCCCGCGCATGGGCGCGCCCCGGTACAAGTCGAAGAGGGACACCCGGCAGTCGGTCCGGTTCACGGCGAACGCCCGCTGGTCGATCACCCCGGGCGGCAGGCTGCGTCTGCCGAAGATCGGCGACGTCAAGGTGAAGTGGTCCCGCTCCCTGCCGTCGACGCCGTCCACGGTGACCGTGGTCAAGGACGCGGCAGGCCGGTACTTCGCGTCCTTCGTCGTGGAGACCGGCCCGGAGGAAGTCCTGCCCCAGGTCGCGCCCGAGGTGGGCATCGATCTCGGGCTCGGACACTTCGCGGTCCTCTCCGACGGGACGAAGATCGACAGCCCGCGCTTCCTGCGCCGGGCCGAAAAACGCCTGAAGAAGGCGCAGCGCTCCCTCTCCCGCAAGGAGAAGGGCAGCAAGAACCGGGACAAGGCCAGGATCCGCGTCGCACGGGCACACGCCCGTGTCGCGGACGCGCGCCGCGAGTTCCACCACCAGCTCTCCACACAGCTGATCCGCGACAACCAAGCGGTCGCCGTGGAGGACCTGGCGGTGAAGGGACTCGCGCGCACGCGCCTGGCCAAGTCCGTGCACGACGCCGGATGGTCGGCGTTCGTGAGCATGCTGGAGTACAAGGCCGCCCGGTACGGACGTACCTTCGTGAAGATCGGCCGGTTCGAGCCGACCTCCCGGGTGTGCTCCGTGTGCGGCGTCAAGGACGGCCCCAAGCCCCTCCACATCCGAGAGTGGACCTGCCAGGCGTGCGGGGCGGTCCTGGACCGGGACATCAACGCGGCGGTCAACGTCGCCAAGGCCGCCGGACTGGCGGCATCAGCCTGTGGAGCGCAGGTAAGACCGGGACTCGTCCCGGCACCGCGCGGCGAAGCAGGAACCCACTCGACACCGCAGCCACAGGCGGCGCGGTAGGCGGGAATCGCCGTCCTTCAGGGCGGCGAGGATGTCAACGCTCACGGTCCTGATCCCACCGAAGGTAGTAACGGTTCTCGGGGCGCGGAGCAGGAGGCATTCGCATTCGGACAGGCCAAGGAAGGGAGTTCCTCGTGCGGGTGAATCCTGTGATGAAGCAGGCCTCCGACGTAGTGGAGGGTGACGACATGGTGACGGTGGGGATCGATCTGGCCGGGCGCACCGGGACCACGGGCATGTGCCGCGTGACGTGGGGCCGGCGGCCTGTGGTCGAACTGCTTCCCGCGAAGCTCGACAACGACCTGTTGGAAGCGATGCGGTCCGCGGACAAGACGGGGCTGGACTCACCCCTGGGCTGGCCGGTCGCCTTCGTCTCCCTGCTCGTCGCGCACCGGGCCGGCGCCGAGCTACCGGCGCTCGCCGACCACGCGGCGTGCGCCGACGGTCGTTCCGGACTCGGCAACACCTTTACTCATCGGCTGACCGATGACGTGGCGTGGAAGCGCACTGGGGCAGGCAAACGGCGCCCGCTGTCGGTGTCGGCCGACAAGCTCGGTGTCGTCGCCATCCGTGCGGCCGGTCTGCTGGCTCGGCTGGCCGAGGGCGGTCCGGCGATACCGCGTGACGGGTCGGGCCCGGTCGTCGAGGTCTACCCGGCGTTCGCGCTGATCCAGTGGGGGCTCACTCCGGATGGTTCCTACAAGGGCAAGGGCGCCACGGCCGCGCGGGCCCGGATTCTTGCCGGCCTTGAGGCCGGTCTGGGCCTGGACCTGTCCGACCGGGTTCGTGACCGGTGTGTGGCCAGTGACCATGATCTGGACGCCCTGATCTCGGCGGTCGTCGCGCGGGCCGCAGCGTGTGGGATGACCCATGTGCCGGCCACCGAGGAGGAACAGTCCATGGCCGGGGTCGAGGGCTGGATACACCTCCCCCGACGGGACCTTCCGCTCACTGCTGTGCGGGATGGAGCGATTCTCTGACTCCTCATCAATCCGGCCGCTGTTCCACCACGCCGTCCGGGTACCGGGGTCCCGGGAAGCTTGTCGACACCGTGGGATCACGCGGAGCTGGGCGTGGCCATGGGGATCCTCGACTTCGGCCGCGCCACAAAGCTCTCCGGCTCCCGCGAACACCCCGGCGATCTCCTCCGGGCGGCCGGGCGCTCACCGGCCCGGGTCGTCACCGTTCACCGGTCCATGTTCCCGCCGGCCGGTCGGCTCCGGAGCCGGGCGTCCCCCTCAGCCCTTGACGACGCCCAGCGGCACCAGGCTGGAGACCAGGTGGGCCAGGCTCGTGCCCTTCATCTCCGCCGATAGAGGAAGGCCGAGTCATCCGCCGCGTTGTCGGCCACGGCCGGCGGGGTTCCTGATGCGCGCCAGTGGCGCCCGGACGTGGTGGTCAGGTATGCAGCCTGATATCTCCAACTCGACATCCATCGACGGTAGTCGTGCCTACGCTGGGCTTGCTGCCTCCGAAGAGTCCGAACCTGTCCAACGCTCCCGGACTCTCTTCGCCTGAAGGGAACGCGTTGCCTACTTCCTACACGGAGAAGGGAAGATGCCAGCTCTGCGGCGGTGCCATACGGATAGACCGACGCACGGGAAAGGTGCTCGCCCATCCCCGCGCTGATCGGCGAGTCGGGCAGTGCCCGGAGTCCGCGAAGCAGCGCTATCAGCCTGGAGCGCCCCAGATACCGCTCTACAAGATCGGTCGCTCTGACAACTCGCCTCCCACGCCACGGCGTCCCCGCAGCACGATCCAGGAAGTGCCTGTGCCGAGACCATCGTGGATTCCGCTGTGGGGCGATGCCGATGCCCCCATCGTCACCCTCCCGGCCAAGGGGCGCACCGGTTACTGGATCCCCAAGCACGGCTGGCAGAGGCACGAGCAGTTCGTGCACACCTACGTACACGGCCGAGCCAGGCCGGAGTGGGAACGGAACAACGGCTCCTGGGCTGTGGCCACGGACCACTTCATCGAACTCACTGGCGCTCTTGTGCAGCGGCACGGTCGCATCCTGCTCGGCCGGGAGTTCAACCGTTCCGAGAAGTGCAACCCAAGCTGTATGAATGCGATGGGCTACGTATGCACCTGCTCATGCCGAGCACGCAACCACGGCGGTGGCGGATGGATGAGCGGATGGCGAGTCGCGGACGAGACCACCCTGGTGATCGACGGGCGTTCGTGGAGCTGGACCCTCTTGGAGAAGATCCCCTCAGGGACTGCTCGCCTGTGACCCACTCCACGACAGGGTGACGCCACGCTTTCCTGAGTGAACGCTTCTCATCCTGAGCGCCAGGCGATCTCGATGGCGTGAACGGCGGCGACCGTGCGACCGATGCGGTTGGTGCTGCACCGGGCCTTGCGGAGGATCCGCCATTGCTTGAGGCGGGCGAAGGCGCGTTCGCCCGGGGCGCGCAGCCGGGCGTGGTCGCGGTTGTACTGCTGGTAGTGCTCGGGCAGGTCGCGATGACCGTAGTAGGGGGTGCGGACGGTCGCGCCGGCGCCCTGGTAGGCGCGGTCGGCCAGGACGAGGAGCTGACGGGACAGGCAGGCTTGGATCACACCGTGGGCGCGGGCTGCGGTCAGGTCGTGCGTGCGGCCCGGTGTCGCGCGGGAGAACCAGAGCGGGGTGCCGTCCGGGCGGGCGATGACCTGCACGTTCATCCCGTGGCGGCGGTGCTTCTGCGAGTAGTACGGCTCGTCCGCCGCGATGCGGTTGGTAGTGATCAAAGTGCCGTCGAGGATGACGAACCCCTCCGGCGGCAGCTCGCGCAGGGCCTCGTGCAGGCTCGGGGCGCGCTCGGCGAGGAGGTCGACCGTTTCGCTCACGTACCGGCCGGCGGTGGCGGTGGAGATGCCGAACCCCGCTGCGGCCTGGGCCAGGGTCTCGTTCTTGCGCAGGTGCACCAGGACCAGCAGGGCCTGGCGGAAGCAGCCCAGCTTCCGCCAGCGGGAGTTCAGCTCACGCCTTCGGGCGTAGATGAGCCAGGAAACGTGCTCCACGACTTCGTGGGGGACGTCGAGCATGGCACGATACGGGACCAACAGGGCTCCTGTGTCGAGACGTTGGCGAGTGAGATCACCAGCCGCAACGACCAGGAGCCCTGCCGCGTTACGGCCCCCCGACCACCAGCCGCCATCACCCACGAACCACAGGATGAGAAGCGTTCA
>NZ_PGSG01000041.1 GCF_002843305.1 Streptomyces barkulensis | reverse complement strand
CGGCAAGGAGGCGAACAAGGGCGTCAACCCCGACGAGGTCGTGGCCATCGGCGCCTCGCTGCAGGCCGGTGTCCTCAAGGGCGAGGTCAAGGACGTCCTGCTGCTGGACGTCACCCCGCTGTCCCTGGGCATCGAGACCAAGGGCGGCATCATGACCAAGCTGATCGAGCGCAACACCACGATCCCGACCAAGCGCTCGGAGATCTTCACCACCGCCGAGGACAACCAGCCCAGCGTGCAGATCCAGGTGTACCAGGGCGAGCGGGAGATCGCCGCGTACAACAAGAAGCTGGGCATGTTCGAGCTGACCGGGCTGCCGCCGGCGCCGCGCGGGGTGCCGCAGATCGAGGTCACCTTCGACATCGACGCCAACGGCATCATGCACGTGTCGGCCAAGGACCTGGGCACCGGCAAGGAGCAGCGGATGACCGTCACCGGCGGCTCGGCGCTGCCCAAGGACGACATCGAGCGGATGATGCGGGAGGCCGAGCAGTACGCGGAGGAGGACCACCGGCGCCGGGAGGCGGCCGAGACCCGCAACCAGGCCGAGCAGCTCGTCTACACCACCGAGAAGTTCCTGACGGACAACGCCGACAAGGTGCCCGGGGACGTGAAGTCCGAGGTCGAGGCGTCGGTGGCGGATCTGAAGGAGAAGCTCAAGGGTGAGGACACCGCGGCCATCCGCGAGGCCTCCGAGAAGGTGGCGGCCACCAGCCAGAAGCTGGGCCAGGCCCTGTACGCCGACGCCCAGGGCCAGCAGGCCGCGGGCGGCGCCGAGGCCGGCGCTGGTGCCGGCGCCGGTGCCAAGGCCGGCGGCGCGGACGAGGACGTGGTGGACGCCGAGATCGTCGACGACGACAAGCCCAAGGGTGATGCAGCGTGACGGAGGAGACCCCGGGTTTCGAGCAGGAGCCCGACGTCCCCGCCGAGCCGGGCAAGCCGGGCGAGCAGCCCGGTGACGCGGCACAGGCCTCCGGAGCCGCCGAGGAGGCGGCCCCGGAGGCGGGCCCCGGGACGCCCGGGGCGTCCGGGGACGCCGAGCGGGTGGCGGCGCTGACCGCCCAGCTCGACCAGACCCGCACCGCGCTGAACGAGCGCACCCAGGACCTGCAGCGGCTCCAGGCGGAGTTCTCCAACTACCGCCGCCGGGTCGAGCGGGACCGGGTGGCGGTCAAGGAGGTCGCGATCGCCAACGTGCTCACCGAGCTGCTGCCGGTGCTCGACGACATCGGCCGCGCCCGGGACCATGGCGAGCTGGTCGGCGGCTTCAAGTCGGTGGCCGAGTCGCTGGAGACGGTCGTGGCGAAGATGGGCCTGCAGCAGTTCGGCAAGGAGGGCGAGGCGTTCGACCCGACGGTGCACGAGGCCCTGATGCACTCGTACTCGCCCGACGTCACCGAGACGACGTGCGTGCAGATCCTGCAGCCGGGGTATCGCATCGGCGAGCGCACCATCCGGCCCGCGCGGGTCGGTGTCGCCGAGCCCCAGCCGGGCGCGCAGCCCGGCAAGGGCGAGGACCAGCAGGCGGAGACGGCAGCTGATGAGGAGAGCGGTGGCCCCGAGCAGGGCTGACGCGAGGGAAGACCGGGAGGAGGGACGCCGGGGATGAGTACCAAGGACTTCGTGGAGAAGGACTACTACAAGGTCCTCGGCGTCCCCAAGGACGCCACCGAGGCGGAGATCAAGAAGGCGTACCGGAAGCTCGCCCGCGAGTTCCACCCGGACGCCAACAAGGGCGACGCCCGGGCCGAGGAGCGCTTCAAGGAGGTCTCCGAGGCCCATGACGTCCTGGGCGATCCCAAGCGCCGCAAGGAGTACGACGAGGCCCGCGCGCTCTTCGGCGCCGGCGGTTTCCGCGCCGGCCCGGGGGCGGGCGGCCCCGGCGGCTTCAACTTCGACCTGGGCGACCTCTTCGGGGGCGCCCAGGGCGGCGGCGCCCCCGGGGCGGGCGGCTTCGGCGGCGGCCTCGGGGACGTCTTCGGCGGGCTGTTCGGCCGGGGCGGCGGCGCGGGCACGCGCACCCAGCCGCGCCGCGGCCAGGACGTCGAGTCCGAGGTGACGCTCAGCTTCACCGAGGCGGTGGACGGGGCCACGGTCCCGCTGCGGATGTCCAGCTCGGCGGCGTGCAAGGCCTGCGCGGGCACCGGCGACAAGAACGGCACCCCCAGGGTCTGCCCGACCTGCGTCGGCACCGGCCAGGTCAGCCGCGGCGGCGGGGGCGGGTTCTCGCTCACCGACCCGTGCGTGGACTGCAAGGGCCGGGGCCTGATCGCCCAGGACCCGTGCGAGGTCTGCAAGGGCAGCGGCCGGGCCACCAGCTCGCGCACCATGCAGGTCCGCATCCCCGCCGGAGTCTCCGACGGGCAGCGCATCCGGCTGCGCGGCAAGGGCGCGCCGGGCGAGCGCGGCGGCCCGAACGGCGATCTGTACGTCGTGGTGCACGTCGAACCGCACCCGGTGTTCGGCCGCAAGGGCGACAACCTGACCGTCACCGTGCCCGTCACCTTCACGGAGGCGGCGCTCGGCGGCGAGATCAAGGTGCCCACCCTGGGCGGCCCGCCGGTCACCCTGAGGCTTCCGGCCGGCACGCCGGGCGGCCGGACGATGCGCGCCCGCGGAAAAGGAGCGGTGCGCAAGGATGGCACCAGGGGCGATCTGTTGGTCACCATAGAGGTGACGGTCCCGAGGGAGCTGAGCGACAAGGCGAGGGACCTGCTGGAGTCCTACCGTGACGCGACCGCGGGCGAGGACCCGCGGGCGGCGCTGTTCAAGGCCGCGAAGGGAGACTGACCGATATGGACGGCTACGGCCGCGGACGACAGGGCCAGGGGCGGGGGCGCACCAACCCGTACGAGCTGACGGACGAGTCACCGGTCTACGTCATCTCCGTCGCGGCGCAGCTCTCCGGGCTCCACCCGCAGACACTGCGGCAGTACGACCGGCTCGGTCTCGTCTCCCCCGACCGCACCGCCGGGCGCGGCCGCCGCTACTCGGCGCGGGACATCCAGCTCCTGCGCCAGGTGCAGCGGCTGTCGCAGGACGAGGGCATCAACCTCGCGGGCATCAAGCGCATCATCGAGCTGGAGAACCAGGTCGCGGCCCTCCAGGCCAAGGTGACCGAGCTTCAGCAGGCGGTGGAGGGCGCGGCGGTGGCCATGCGCCAGCGCGAGGCGCAGGTGCACGCCTCCTACCGCCGTGATCTGGTGCCCTACCACGATGTGCGGCAGTCCAGCGCCCTGGTGGTCTGGCGGCCTCAGCGCTCCGCCGACTGACCCCCACTCCGCGGTACGCCGGGCCCGCACCGCCCCCGGCACCCCTGGGGCCTGCTTCCGGCCGGGCCGGGCTGCCGACCGGGCCGGATAGCCGTCGCGGTCCGGCCGGGCTCGCTGCGGGCCCGGTGTGGGGCCGGTGTGGGGCCGTCCGGCGTACACATGCGTCCGTCCGGGTCCGCCCGAACGGACGCCTCGCGCCACCCGTCCGGCGGTGTGCGGATGGCATGCCGGGATGGGAGGGGCGCAGCGTGAGGGCATGGACAGGATACGTGCCGTCATAGCCGCGTTCGTGACCGTCACGACCTCCGCCGCGTTGCTGGGGGCCGCTCCCCTGGGCGTTCCCGCGGTCGACCCGGTGTCCGGCGCCGCGGCCGTTCGCACAACGGCCGACGGGGCCGGCACCCCCCGGGCCCCCTGGCCCGGCGGTACCGTGCGGACCGTCGGGAAGCTCATCGGGACCTATCCGGACGGACAACTGCTGGCCTGCTCCGGCGCCGTCGTGGACGCCCCCAACGGAAGCGTCGTCGTCACCGCCGCGCACTGCGTCCACAACCCCGGCGAGGCCCGCTGGAAGCAGGCCTGGTTCGTCCCCGCCTACGACCGCCACGGCACCGCGAACGCCGCCCGGGCCGGCTGGCGGGTGGAGTCGGTGCACCTGGAGTCCGCCTGGAAGCGGGGGAAGCTGCCGCAGGCCCTGCCGTACGACTACGCCTTCCTGAAGGTGGAGAAGAAGGACGGGCGGACGCTGCAGGAGACGGTCGGCGCCAACCGGCTGGACTTCGAGCCCGTCGAGCCGGCCGAGCGCACCGTGGCCCTCGGCTACCCGGCGGCCGAGCCGTACGACGGCGAGACGCTCGCCCACTGCGCGGGCACGCCCACCCTGCTGACCGAGCGGGACACCCAGCAGCCGAACGTGGGCGGACTGCTGCTGGAGTCCTGCGACCTGACCCAGGGCTCCAGCGGCGGGCCGTGGCTGCGGGATTACGACGCCGCGAGCCAGTCCGGCACGGTGGTGGCCGTGATGTCGGTCGGCGACGACCGGGGCCGGGTGCTGGGCCGCCCCTTCCCGGCCGAGGCGCGCCGGCTGCTCCGGGCGGCGGGCGGGTCCGGCGGCTGAGCCGCGCGGGGCCTGAGGGATCCGTCTGATCCGCGCCCGACCGGCCGACCGGCCGACCGGCCGTCCCACGAGCCGACGCCGTCCCGCCCGATGTGCGACCGGGCGGGGCGGCGTCCTGCCGTACGCGGGTCAGCGTGCGGGCGCGGGCGGCGGGGTACGGGTGCGGGGCGAAGGGGCCGGACGGGTCAGAGGGATCGGACGGGTCAGAGGGGCCGGACGGTGCCCATCGCCCGGTCCAGGGCGATCTCGATCAGCACCCGCTCCGGGTTGGGCGCGGGGGTGCGTCCGTACCGCTCGGCGTAGCGGGCGACCGCGTCCGCGATCGCCTCGGCGTCGGTGCGTACCGACGCGACGCCCTCCAGGGTGGCCCAGCGCCCCCGGTCCACCTGGCAGACGGCGGCCCGGGCGCCCCCGGGGCGGTCCGCGGCGGCCAGGACGTTGGCGACCTTGGCGCTGGTGCGGCGGGTGATGACCCGTGCCAGAGCGGCCCCGGGGTCGTAGGTGACCCCGACGGGCACCACGTGGGGGGTGCCGTCGGGGCGGAGCGTGGTCAGGGTGCACAGATGCCGCTCCCGCCAGAAGGCGAGGTACGCGTCGTCCGGGTGTCCGGGGTCCCGCCGGGATTCACTGGCCATGCTCCGGAAACTATCCCGGCGGCACTCCCGTTCGCCCCTTGAGTGGAATAGACTCAACTTACTGCATGCTGATGTGTGCAGAGTTGGCGACAGGAGGAGGAGCACGCACCCGTGGACGCCGAGCTGACCAACAGGAGCCGGGACGCGATCAGCGCGGCCAACAACCGCGCCCTCACCGGGGGCCACCCCGACATCACCCCGGTACATCTGCTGCTGGCCCTGTTGGAGGGCCAGGACAACGAGAACATCCAGGACATGCTCGCGGCGGTCGACGCCGACCAGGCCGCCCTGCGCTCGGCGGCCGAGCGGCTGCTGGGCTCGCTGCCCAGCGTGCAGGGCTCCACCGTCGCCAAGCCGCAGCCCGACCGCGACCTGATGGCCGTCCTCGCCGACGCCTCCCGGCGCGCCAAGGAGCTGGGCGACGCCTACATCTCCACCGAGCACCTGCTCATCGGCCTGGCGGCCAGGGGCGGCCGGGCCGGCACACTGCTCACCGAGCAGGGGGCCACCGCCGAGAAGCTGCTCACCGCCTTCGAGACCGCCCGCGGCGGTCAGCGCGTCACCACCGCCGACCCCGAGGGCACCTACAAGGCCCTGGAGAAGTTCGGCACCGACCTGACCGCCGCGGCACGCGAGGGCCGGCTCGACCCCGTCATCGGCCGCGACCAGGAGATCCGCCGCGTGGTGCAGGTGCTCTCGCGGCGCACCAAGAACAACCCGGTCCTCATCGGCGAGCCCGGCGTCGGCAAGACCGCGGTCGTGGAGGGCCTGGCGCAGCGGATCGTCAAGGGCGACGTCCCCGAGTCGCTGAAGAACAAGCGCCTGGTCGCCCTCGACCTGGGCGCGATGGTGGCCGGGGCCAAGTACCGCGGCGAGTTCGAGGAGCGGCTCAAGGCCGTCCTGGGCGAGATCAAGTCCAGCGACGGGCGGATCATCACCTTCATCGACGAGCTGCACACCGTCGTCGGCGCGGGCGCCGGCGGCGACTCGGCGATGGACGCGGGCAACATGCTCAAGCCCATGCTGGCCCGCGGCGAGCTGCGCATGGTCGGCGCCACCACGCTGGACGAGTACCGCGAGCGGATCGAGAAGGACCCGGCCCTGGAGCGCCGCTTCCAGCAGGTGCTGGTCGCCGAGCCCACCGTCGAGGACACCATCGCCATCCTGCGCGGCCTCAAGGGCCGCTACGAGGCGCACCACAAGGTGCAGATCGCCGACGGCGCGCTGGTGGCCGCCGCCGCCCTCTCCGACCGCTACATCACCTCCCGCTTCCTGCCGGACAAGGCCATCGACCTGGTCGACGAGGCCGCCTCCCGGCTGCGCATGGAGATCGACTCCTCGCCCGTGGAGATCGACGAGCTCCAGCGCGCCGTGGACCGGCTGAGGATGGAGGAGCTGGCGCTGGCGGGCGAGAGCGACGAGAGCTCCCGGGAGCGGCTGGAGCGGCTGCGCCGCGAGCTGGCCGACCGCGAGGAGGAGCTGCGGGGGCTGACCGCCCGCTGGGAGAAGGAGAAGCAGGGCCTCAACCGCGTCGGCGAGCTGAAGGAGAGGCTCGACGAGGTGCGCGGCCAGGCCGAGCGCGCCCAGCGCGACGGCGACTTCGAGACCGCCTCCAAGCTGCTGTACGGCGAGATCCCCACCCTGGAGCGCGAGCTGGAGGAGGCCTCGGCCGCCGAGCAGGAGCAGGAGCCGAGCAAGGACACCATGGTCAAGGAGGAGGTCGGCTCGGACGACATCGCCGACGTCGTCGCCTCCTGGACCGGCATCCCCGCCGGACGGCTGCTGGAGGGCGAGACGAAGAAGCTGCTGCGCATGGAGGAGGAGCTGGGACGGCGGCTGATCGGCCAGGGCGAGGCCGTGCGCGCCGTCTCCGACGCCGTGCGCCGCTCCCGCGCCGGGGTCGCCGACCCCGACCGGCCCACGGGCTCGTTCATGTTCCTCGGCCCCACCGGCGTCGGCAAGACCGAGCTGGCCAAGGCGCTCGCCGACTTCCTCTTCGACGACGAGCGGGCCATGGTCCGCATCGACATGAGCGAGTACGGCGAGAAGCACTCGGTCGCCCGGCTGGTCGGCGCGCCCCCCGGCTACGTCGGCTACGAGGAGGGCGGCCAGCTCACCGAGGCCGTGCGGCGCCGCCCGTACAGCGTGGTGCTGCTGGACGAGGTGGAGAAGGCCCACCACGAGGTCTTCGACATCCTGCTCCAGGTGCTCGACGACGGGCGGCTGACCGACGGGCAGGGCCGGACGGTGGACTTCCGCAACACCATCCTCGTCCTCACCTCCAACCTCGGCAGCCAGTTCCTGATGGACCCGCTCGCCAAGGAGGAGGAGAAGCGGGAGAAGGTCATGGCGAGCGTCCGCTCCGCCTTCCGGCCGGAGTTCCTCAACCGGCTGGACGACCTGGTGATCTTCTCCGCGCTCAGCGGCGAGGAGCTGCGCAGCATCGCCCGGCTCCAGATCGACGCACTCTCCCGGCGCCTGTCCGACCGCCGCCTCACCCTCGACGTCTCCGACGCCGCGCTGGACTGGCTGGCGGTCGAGGGCAACGACCCGGCCTACGGCGCCCGGCCGCTGCGCCGCCTGGTCCAGACGGCCATCGGCGACCGGCTCGCCCGCGCGATCCTGGCCGGCGAGGTCCGCGACGGCGACACCGTCCGCGTGGACGTCGGCCTGGAGGAGGAGGGGCTGACCGTCGCCCCGGTGCGCGGCTGACGCGGAAGCCCGCGCGGACGGAGCACGTGAGCCCGGGGCCGGACGCCGTCCGGCCCCGGGCTCACCCGGTGAACGCCTCCAGGATGACAAGGGCGGTGCCCCCGCCGTCTCCGCTCCGTCGCCGCGGCCTCCCCCAGTGCGGTCGGACGATCATGTCAGTCCGACGGGCGAGCGGTGAAGCCCGGGCTTGCCAGGACCGGGCCGGGGTGGGGGAGGATGGCAGGAATCGTATGAAGGGAAATCCACGGTGACTATCGACCCGTCCTCGATCCCGAACTTCGGGGGCCAGCAGCCCGAACAGCAGCCGACGGGGCCTGCCGGGCCCGTCATCCCGGACCAGGACCTGGTCAAGCAGCTCCTCGACCAGATGGAGCTGAAGTACGTCGTCGACGACGAGGGTGACCTCGCGGCGCCGTGGGAGGAGTTCCGCACCTACTTCATGTTCCGCGGCGAGAAGGAGCAGCAGGTCTTCTCCGTCCGGACGTTCTACGACCGTCCCCACTCCATCGAGGACAAGAACCGCCTGCTGGAGCTGATCGACGACTGGAACCGCCGCACCCTGTGGCCGAAGGTCTACAGCCACACGCACGATGACGGCACGGTCCGCCTGATCGGCGAGGCCCAGATGCTGGTCGGCGTCGGCGTCTCGCTGGAGCACTTCGTCTCCAGCACGGTCAGCTGGATCCGCGCCTCGGTCGAGTTCGACCGCTGGCTCGTGGAGCAGCTCGGCCTGGCCAAGGACGTCGAGGAGTCCGACGGTGAGGGCGAGGGCTGACCTCTCCGCCCCCCACACGAGGCCCCGCGCGGCCCCGGTGCACGGAACGCTTCGCGTCCGCCGCGCCGGGGCCGCCGCGCGTCCGGCCCCGTGAGGGCCGGGGCGCCGGCCCCCGCGGTGTGCGGGCCCGGCCCGCCGCCGGCCATCAGGAGGCGGTCCGGGCGCGGTCCGGGGCCGGGTCCGGGGCCGGGGTCAGCGCGCCCAGGCGCTCCACCGCCTCCCGCAGCACCTCCTCGCGCTTGCAGAAGGCGAAGCGCACGAAGTGCGCGCCTTCCGGCGCATGGTCGTAGAAGACCGCGTTGGGCACGGCGACGACACCGCAGCGCTCGGGCAGGGCGCGGCAGAAGGCGACACCGTCGCTCTCGCCGAGGGGGCGGATGTCGGTGGTGACGAAGTACGTGCCGGCCGGGCGGAAGACCCCGAAACCCGCCCGGGCCAGGCCGTCCGCCAGCAGGTTCCGCTTGGCGCGCAGGTCCTCGCGCAGCCCGGTGTAGTACGAGTCCGGCAGGGCGAGCGCCTCGGCGACCGCGTACTGGAAGGGGCCGGCCGAGACGTAGGTGAGGTACTGCTTGGCCGAGCGCACCGCCGACACCAGCTCCGGCGTGCCCGTCACCCAGCCGACCTTCCAGCCGGTGAAGGAGAAGGTCTTGCCGGCGGAGGAGATGGAGACGGTGCGCCCGCGCATCCCCGGCAGGGAGGCGATGGGGATGTGCTCGCCGTCGAAGACCAGGTGCTCGTAGACCTCGTCGGTGACCACCAGCAGGTCCCGCTCCACCGCCAGCGAGGCGATCGCCGTCAGCTCCTCGCGGGTGAGGACGGTGCCGGTGGGGTTGTGCGGGGTGTTCAGCAGGATCAGCCGGGTGCGGTCGGTGACGGCGTCGCGCAGCTCGTCCAGGTCCAGGCGGTACGCCGCCCCGGGACCGGGGGAGGGCCGCAGGGTGACGGGGACGCGGGTGCCGCCGGCCATGGCGACGCAGGCCGCGTAGGAGTCGTAGTACGGCTCCAGCGCGATCACCTCGTCGCCCGGCTCCAGCAGGGCCAGCAGGGCGGCGGCGATCGCCTCGGTGGCTCCGGCGGTGACCAGGACCTCGGTGTCGGGGTCGTACTCCAGGCCGTAAAAGCGCCGCTGGTGGTCGCTGACGGCTGTGCGCAGCTCGGGGACGCCGGGGCCGGGCGGGTACTGGTTGCCGCGGCCCTCCCGCAGGGCGCGCACGGCGGCCTCGCGGACCTGTTCGGGCCCGTCGGTGTCGGGGAAGCCCTGGCCCAGGTTGATCGATCCGGTCCGGACGGCCAGCGCCGACATCTCGGCGAAGACCGTCGTGCCGAACCCGGCCAGGCGGCGGTTGAGCAGCGGTCGTCCGGTGGAGGTCATGGCGGTCATCCTCCGTCCGGTGCCCGGCTTCCTCAACTCCCCCCGCCCGTGCTTTGCTGCGGATGTCGTGACGGCGGCCCCGGTAGGGGGCGCGGGAGAGGGGGCGTGGTGGGGTGGTTGGTCGGCGGTCTCGCCGTGTTCATGGTGCTGCTGGTCCTGGTGGTGGTCGTTCCGGCCCTGCGGAGCGGGCGCCGGGCGGCCGGGGGCCGTCGGGGCGGTTCGGACGGTGGCGGTGACAGCGGCTGGTGGGGGGACGGCGGTTCGGACGGCGGGTCGGGCGACTCGGGTGGCGGGTGCGGCGGAGGAGGCGGAGGGGACTGATCGGCGCCGGAACGGCCCCGGCGGGGACGGCGCCCCGGCCGTCGCCCGAACCTCTGGACTTCCTCAACTCGGCTTTGGCGCGGGCGGCGCGAGGGGATGGTGACATCAGGCCCGCACGGGGGATGTGCGGGCACGGGGGACACGAGGGGACACGAGGGGGATGCCGTGACGGCATTTGTCATCATCTGCATGGTTCTGGTCCTGGTGCTGGCCGTGGTGGCGGTCAGCGCGGTCACGAGAGGGAGCCGCCGCACCCGGCGGAGCGCCGGCGGGGGAGCTCTGGGGATGTGGACCGGGGCCCCCGGCGGCTACCACGACGGCGGTTCGCACGGCGGCGGTTCGTCGTGCGCCGGCGGCGGCGGTGGCGGTGGGTGCGGCGGTGGCGGTGGCGGTGGGGGCGGCGGGGGATGCGGAGGCGCCTGACGCCGTTCACCCGTACGGCGGTTGCAGTTCAGCGGGGAGAACATCTGACCCGCTAGGCCCCCGCTGGTATGGAAAACAGACGAAGGTGAGTAAAAAGCCTGTAGGAGCCGCACATTCCGTGATTCGGTGACTGATGTACCCGGACCTCACGTGGGCGCGAGCCGGCGGCAGGCAGCATCCCTGTCCCCCTTCGGGGCCCTGTTCCAGGGGGCTGAGCCGGTCCGCCCTCACTGCGTTGCGGAGCCGACCCATGCTCACCGATCTCAAGACCCCGTACACCGACACCCGCGCCGGTGACCTCGCCTGGGCGCTCGGGCGCGACCCCATGCCGGCCCTGGCGAAGCTGGATATCGAAATCCAGGGAACCGCAGTCCAGCTGAGACTGCTCGGCGCATCGCACCAGGTGCTGCTCGCGGACGAGGGCGGCATCTTCTGCTCGGAGACCGTGGCGTGCATCCCCGGCAGCAGGACACCGCTGCCGCTGGGGGTGTCGAAGCGGATGGACGACTGGGAGTACGCGTTCGCGGCACGTGTCGAGACGCTCTCCGGCGGCTCCTTCACGGGGCGCGCCCAGGAACTGCTCGCGCTCGTCGCGGATCACCCGCACGGGCTGGCCGGCACCTTCCCCGGCAGCCCGAACGCCTTCACCGCCCTGCTGGTCCAGCGGCGCGGCGGCCAGACGCACTGGCGGACCTGGCACGCCTACCCGCAGGAGCGGCGGCTCGTCGTGACCCACACCAGAGTGGGGGCGCGCGTGCGGGAACCGGAGCGGGTGGGCGTGTGATCCCGGCGCGGCCCGTACGGGTACGGGGCGTACGCGCCGCACGCCGGATCAGAGGGTGTCGGTTCGCGCGCATGTGCGGTTCATTGCACCTGTGTGGGTGACAGGACTCGAGGGAGACGTCCCGTAGCGTTCCCGACATGATCGAAACGCCCGCTTCCGTACCGGCGGGGGCGTCGGGGTCCTCGCCGCCCCGGAAGGAGCCGCCGCGGGCCCCGTCACAGGCCCCGTCACAGGCGCCGGCGCAGGAGTCGGCGCAGGGGTCGGCGAGGCCGCAGGAGCCGGCGCGGCTGCCCGTACCGCCCGGGGCCGGACGGTTCCTCGTCCTCGCCGCGGTCTTCGTCTGCGCCGCGTGCGGTCTCGTCTACGAACTCGAACTCGTCGCCCTCGGCTCCCATCTGGCCGGCGACTCCGTCACCCACACCTCCGTCGTGCTGTCGGTGATGGTCTTCGCCATGGGCCTGGGATCGCTGCTCGCCAAGCGGCTGCGCACCCGTGCCGCGGCCGGGTTCGGGATCGTCGAGGCGCTGCTGGCACTGGTCGGCGGAGGCTCGGCGATGGCGCTGTACGCCTACTTCGCCTGGGTCGGCGGCTCGGTGGCGGTGCTGATCGGTTTCTCACTGGTCATCGGGGTGCTCATCGGCGCCGAGATGCCGCTGCTGATGACCCTCATCCAGCGGATCCGGGAACAGGACGCCGGCGGCGCGGTCGCCGATCTGTTCGCCGCGGACTACGTGGGGGCCCTCGTCGGCGGGCTCGCCTTCCCCTTCCTGCTCCTCCCGCTGATGGGCCAGCTCCCGGGAGCCCTGGCGGTCGGGACGGTGAACGCCGTCGCGGGCGGCGTGCTGGTGCTGTGGCTGTTCCGCGGCGACCTGTCGCCCCGCTCGCGCCGCGCACTGCTGCTCGTCAACGCACTGGTGGTGGCGGTGCTGGTCACCGGGGTCGCCGTCGTCGACTCCTTCGAGCAGGCCGCACGCCGGGCGGTGTACGGCGGCGAGGTGCGGACGGTGCGGAACACCGCCGTCCAGGAGATCGTGCTCACCGAGGGCGTCCGGCACTCCGGCGGGAGCGAGCCCGCCGGTTTCGGGATGTTCCTCGACGGCCGGCTGCGGGTGTGCGGCGGGGACGAGCGGCGCTACCACGAGGCGCTGGTCCACCCCGCGATGGCGGCCGGCCCGCACGGCAGGGTGCTGGTCCTGGGCGGCGGCGACGGACTGGCCCTGCGCGAGGTACTGCGCCACCCGGAGGTGGAGTCGGCGACGGTGGTGGAACTCGACCCCGGTGTCGTGGAACTGGCCCGCGCCGACCCGGTGCTCGGCCGTCTCAACCGCCGTTCGCTGGACGACCCGCGGGTGCGGGTGGAGACGGGGGACGCCTTCGACTGGCTGCGCTCCCGGCCGGACTCCGGCCGGCCGCCGTACGACGTGATCGTCTCCGATCTGCCCGATCCCGGCGCCTCGGACAGCTCCCGGCTGTACTCGCAGGAGTTCTTCGGGCTGGCCGCGCGGGCGCTGTCCGAGCGGGGACGGCTGGTGGTGCACGCGGGACCGGCCGGGGAACGCCCCCGCACGTACTGGACGGTGGAGACCACACTGCGGACCGTGGGCCTGCGCACCGCTCCCTATGCGGTGGACGGGCGGCTGTCCGGCCTCACCGCCGGCCCCGGCCGCCCGCAGGGGCGCGGCGGTACGGCCGCGGGCGGCCGGGAACGGCCCGGCGACTGGGGTTTCGTGCTGGCGGCACACGGCGCCCCGCCGCCGCTCGCCCTCGGGCCGGGCGGTCCGGCCCCGCACGCCTTCGGCCCGGCGGACCTGCGCCGCGCCGCGGCTCGCGCGGAGCAGAACCGTATCGCCGGCCTGCGGCCGTCCACCCTGATGCACCCCCGCTACCGGGACTGAGGGCGTGTCCGGGCGAAGAGGGCGGGAGGCGGGGGCGAGGGGCGCGCGGAGCACGACGTGCCGACGCCCGTACGGAGCGGGCACTGGCGGGAGAGGTACTGGGTAGGCTCCGCCCCATGGAGCATGAGGTGTACGTTCCGTTCACTGCCGCGGCCGTGCGGGCGGCGCTCGCCGAGCCGGAGCGCGTCGTGCGCTGTGTGCCGGGGCTCCAGCCCGACGAACCGGGCCCCGAGGCCCCGGACACGGTGCACGGTGGCGCCGGGGGCGGCGCGGTCGTCCAGGGGCGGCTGCGGGTGCGGATCGGCGGCTCCAGCATCACGTACCGCGGCAGCCTGCGTCTGACGCACGACACGCACGACACGCACGACACGCACGACACGCACGACACGGACGGCGAAGGCGACGAGGGCGGCGCCTGCACGGTCCGCGGGGAGGGTGCCGAGGCCAGGGGCGACGGCTCGGTGGAGCTGGCCCTGACGATCGTGCCGCGCCCGGCCGACGACGGTGAGGGCACCGTGCTTCTCTGCACCGGGAAGCTGCGCGGCAACGGCCGGATCACGGAGTTCGAGGAGAAGCAGCGGGCTGCCGTCGGCCGTCGGCTGCTGGACCGTTTCGGCGGGGAACTGGCCGCCGGCATGGCGGCCGACCCGGTCTCCCCGGTGGAGGCCGCGGGCACGGTCGCCACGCCCGGCGGGATCGGCGAGCCCGACGACAACGAGCCCGTGATCCCGGGCATCCCCGCGCCCGAGACACCCGGCTCCGCGAACGCCAGGAACAACGCGGACGCCAGGAACGGTGGGGACGCCGGAAGCGCGGGAAGCGCCGGGAAGGCGGGAGAGCCGGAGGAGCCCGGCGCCCCGGACACCCCGGGCGTCCCGGGCGACTCGGACATCCCGGATGTCCCGGACGAGGAGGTCCGGGCCCGGGGAGTCTTCGACGTCGAGGTGCCGCCCTCCTCGCTCGACCCGTCGAGCGAGGAGGCACTCGACGGCAGGGAATTCACCGGCGGTCCGGGCGACGACCTCGTCGACGAACTGGACGAGGAGTCGCGTTCCGCCGCCGAGGCCGCCCATGCCCGCCGGACGATGATCGGACGCAGTGCCGAGGAGGTCGACCACGCCCCGCCGCGCGGCCGCTATGCCCCCGTGCCCCCGCCCGAGGAGGTCTCCCCGGCCGCGGCGGTGCTGCGCTGGGCCGCCCCGGCGGCGGCGCTGGCGGTGGCCTCGGCGGTCGTGGTGGGCCGTGTGCTGCGGAGGCGGCGCTGAAGATCGCGGTTATCGCCGGCTCTCGCGGTTAAGGTCATGGATGTGACTGTCCATGACGCCCAAGACACAGACAGCGGAGTCCGTCTGCGAGCCGGCGGCACCGAGGTGACCGTCGACCCGGCGCACGGCTGCCGGATCTCCTCCCTGCGCATCGACGGCACGGAGGTGCTGAGGCAGGGCGATCGGTACGGCGCGTTCGTGATGGTGCCCTGGTGCGGGCGGACCCGGCAGGGGCGGTTCCTCAACGGCGGCGAGCGGTACCAGCTCCCCGTGACCGCCGGGGAGCACGCCATCCACGGCACCGTGCGCGGCGCTCCCTGGCACACGGTCCGCAGCGACGGGCGGACCGCGTCCTTCTACCACGACCTCACCGACCCCTGGCCCTGGCCCGGCCGGGTGACGCAGGTGGTGGAACTGGCCGAGGACGGCGGCGGGCTCACCCTCACGCTGGGCGTGGAGACGGCCGGGGACTCCTTCCCGGCGCAGGCCGGCTGGCACCCCTGGTTCCTGCGCAACCTGGGGCAGGGCGGGCAGGACGTGACGCTGGACTTCGCGCCCGCCTGGCAGGAGGAGCGCGGCGAGGACCACATCCCCACCGGCCGCCGCACCGAGCCGCGTCCGGGCCCCTGGGACGACTGCTTCGGCATGCCGGAAGGGGTGGATGTGACACTGACCTGGCCGGACGAGCTGGAGCTGAAGGTCACCAGCCGCGCCGAGTGGGTGGTCGTCTACGACGAGCAGCCCGAGGCTGTCTGTGTGGAGCCGCAGACCGGCCCGCCCGACGGGCTCAACTCCCACCCGCGCCTGGTCACGCCCATTGACCCGCTGGAGGTCTCCACGGTCTGGTCGTGGCGCAGGCCGGCGTAGATCCGGGGCAGGGCCGGGGTGGGACCGGGGTGAGGGGAGCGGCGCGGAGGCGGCGCGGGGCTGGCTTAGGCTCGTCGGCATGAGCGACGCGCGCGAGAAGCTTCTGCAGCAGATCAAGGACAAGGCCGTGGTCCACGGCCGGGTGACCCTCTCCTCCGGCAAGGAGGCCGACTACTACGTCGACCTCCGCCGGATCACCCTGGACGCCGAGGCGGCTCCGCTGGTCGGGCAGGTGCTGCTCGATCTGACCTCCGACATCGAGTACGACGCGGTGGGAGGCCTGACCCTCGGCGCCGACCCGGTGGCCACCGCGATGCTGCACGCCGCCGCCGCACGCGGCCGGAAGCTGGACGCGTTCGTCGTCCGCAAGGCGGGCAAGGCCCATGGTCTCCAGCGCCGGATCGAGGGGCCGGACGTGGCGGGCCGCAGGGTGCTGGCGGTCGAGGACACCTCCACCACGGGCGGCTCGGTCCTCACGGCGGTCGAGGCGCTGCGGGAGGCCGGTGCGGAGGTCGTGGGCGTGGCGGTCATCGTCGAGCGCGGCGCGGCTCCGGCGATCGAGGAGGCGGGACTGCCGTACTACCAGGCGTACGGGCTGGAGGACCTGGACCTGTCCTGATCTCTTCCTCCGTCGGCCCCGGTTCCGACTCCGGTTCCGGCCCCGCGCAAACCTCGCGGGGCAACCGGAGAGGTCCGTGAGAGTCACTGTTTCACGTGAAACGGTGACTCTCTGTGGCCCGGCCGGCGGTGTGGGGGTGAAACCAGCCCGCGCCCGGCCGGTTCCCGGCCGGGCGCGGTACGCGAACCGGTCCCTCTGCGGACTCCCGTCCCGCCCCCCGGACGCGGGGGTGGAGCAATCTCACACGTCTGGGAGGATGGGGACGACGATGACGTCGTTCCGTTGACCCACACCAGAGCCGTAGAGCTTCGCACACCATCAAGGAGCGGACAGATGCCCATCGCAACCCCCGAGGTCTACAACGAGATGCTCGACAGGGCGAAGGCAGGCAGGTTCGCCTACCCCGCCATCAACGTGACCTCGACGCAGACGCTGCACGCCGCGCTGCGCGGTTTCGCCGAGGCGGAGAGCGACGGCATCATCCAGATCTCCACCGGCGGCGCCGAGTTCCTGGGCGGCCAGTACAGCAAGGACATGGTGACCGGTGCGGTCGCGCTGGCCGAGTTCGCGCACATCGTCGCCGAGAAGTACCCGGTCAACATCGCGCTGCACACCGACCACTGCCCCAAGGGCAAGCTGGACGGCTACGTACGTCCGCTGCTGGAGCTCTCCCGCAAGCGCGTCGAGGCGGGCATGAACCCGCTGTTCCAGTCCCACATGTGGGACGGCTCGGCCGAGACCCTGGCCGACAACCTGGAGATCGCCCAGGAGCTGCTGGCCGCCGCCGCTGCCGCGAAGATCATCCTCGAGGTCGAGATCACCCCGACCGGCGGCGAGGAGGACGGGGTCAGCCACGAGATCAACGACGAGCTGTACACCACCGTCGACGACGCCATCCGTACCGCCGAGGCCCTGGGTCTGGGCGAGAAGGGCCGCTATCTGCTGGCCGCCTCCTTCGGTAACGTCCACGGCGTCTACAAGCCGGGCAACGTCGTGCTCCGCCCCGAGCTGCTGAAGGACCTCCAGGAGGGCGTGGCCGCCAAGTTCGGCAAGCAGAACCCGTTCGACTTCGTCTTCCACGGCGGCTCCGGCTCCACCGAGCAGGAGATCGCCACCGCACTGGACAACGGCGTGGTGAAGATGAACCTCGACACCGACACCCAGTACGCGTTCACCCGCCCCGTCGCGGACCACATGTTCCGCAACTACGACGGTGTGCTGAAGGTGGACGGCGAGGTCGGCGACAAGAAGACCTACGACCCGCGCAGCTGGGGCAAGCTGGCCGAGAAGAGCATGGCCGAGCGTGTCGCCAAGGCGTGCGCCGACCTGCGCTCCACCGGCACCCGCATGAAGTAACACCCGGTAGGTAGCACCCGCGTTTCCCCGTACGGCCTCCCCGCCCGGCCTCCGCGTCCCCCGCCCGGGCCCGGGCGGGGGACGCGGACGGACACGAGCCCGGTGCCCGGCATCCGCCGGGCACCGGGCTCGCCGCGTACCGCCCTCCGCACGCCGCCCTCCGCACCGCCTCCGTACCGCACGCCGCCCTCCGCACACCGGCGGCGAGCGTGCAGACTGGGGCCATGGCCATTCACGAGAACCTGCTCGGGGGACCGCCCCCGACCCACCTTCCCGACGATCCCGAGCCGCGTGAGCTGCTCGCCTCGGGCACCTCGCCCGCCGAGGTCGCCGCGAAGCACCCGACCTCCTCCCTGGCCTGGGCACAGCTCGCGGACGACGCCTTCACGGCCGGGCGCACGGTCGAGTCGTACGCGTACGCCCGCACCGGCTACCACCGCGGTCTGGACGCCCTGCGCCGCAGTGGCTGGAAGGGGCACGGCCCGGTCCCGTTCGAGCACGAGCCGAACCGGGGCTTCCTGCGCGCTCTGCACGCTCTCGCCCGCGCCGCCCAGGCCATCGGGGAGCAGGAGGAGTACGAGCGCTGCACCACCTTCCTGAAGGAGAGCTCGCCCACCGCGGCGGCGACGCTCTCCTGACGGGAGACACCCTCTGACGGGAGATCCCTCCCGACCGGCCCTTGCCGTCGCCGGGTCCCGAACCGATGATCTGCGGAGAAGGCCCGGCGACCCCGGGCGAGCGCGCGAGGAGAACAGAGAACAGCCATGCCGTCAGAGTCGTCAGAGCCGTCCAGGACGTCACAGCCGGCCGGAGCGCAGTCCGGCACCGGCCCCGGGGCCGAGAACGGTTCGGAGAACCCGAACCTCGACTTCGCGGGCACCACACCGTACGAGGACTACGTCAGGGCGGACGTCCTCACCCACCTCCAGCACCCCCTCTCCGACGACCCCGGAGAGATGTCCTTCCTGGTGACCACACAGGTGATGGAGCTGTGGTTCACCGTCGTCGTCCACGAGTGGACGGTCGCCTCCCGGGCGCTGCGCGCGGACGACCCGCGCACCGCGCTGGAGGCGCTCAAGCGCTCGGTGTACGAGATGCTCTCGCTCAACGCCTCCTGGGAGCCCCTGGCCCACCTCACCCCGGCGCAGTTCAACGCCTACCGCGGCGCCCTCGGCGAGGGGTCCGGCTTCCAGTCCGCGATGTACCGGCGCATGGAGTTCATGCTCGGGGAGAAGTCCGCGTCCATGCTCGTCCCGCACCGCGGCGCGCCGCGCGTGTACGACGAGCTGGAGAAGGCGCTGCACGAGCCGAGCCTGTACGACGAGGTGCTGCGCCATCTCGCCCGCCGCGGCGAGGACATCCCCGAGGAGGTCACCGGCCGGGACGTCTCGCAGCGGTACGAGCCCCATCCGCGGGTCGAGCAGGTCTGGGCGCGGATCTACTCCGGCGACCCGGGCAGCGAGCTGCTGCGCCTGGGCGAGGCGCTGACCGAGGTGGCCGAGCAGGTCTGGCGCTGGCGCAACGACCATCTGGTGGCCACCCGCCGCGCGATGGGCTCCAAGCAGGGCACCGGTGGTTCCGCGGGTGTGGCCTGGCTGGAGAAGCGCGCCCGCAAGAACGTCTTCCCCGAGCTCTGGACGGCCCGCAGCTATGTCTGAAGCAACCGAGAACGCCTCCGAGAACGCCTCCGAGAACGCCTCCGAGAACGCAGCCGGGAACACCCCCGGGAACGTCCCCGGGAACACGGCCCTGCGCGAGGAGGCCGCGAGGCTCGACGCCGCCGACGGCCTGGCCGGCCGGCGCGACGCCTTCGTCCTGGAGGACGAGAAGGGCGAGCGCGTCGTCTACCTCGACGGCAACTCCCTGGGCGCGCTGCCCCGTTCCGTGCCCGCCCGCGTCGCCGAGGTGGTGGAGCGCGAGTGGGGGCGGCTGCGGATCCGGTCCTGGACCGAGTCCGGCTGGTGGACCGCGCCCGAGCGGGTCGGCGATCTGATCGCCCCGATCGTCGGCGCCGCGCCCGGCCAGATCGTGGCGGGCGACTCCACCAGCGTCAACGTCCTCAAGGCGGTGGTCGCCGCGATCCGGATGGCCCGCGAGGACAATCCGGCCCGCACCGATCTGCTGGTGGACGCCACCACCTTCCCCACCGACGGCTACATCGCCGCCTCCGCGGCCCGGCTGACCGGCGCCGCGGTCCGCGCGATCCCGGCCGGGGGCATCCCCGGCTCGGTGGGCCCGCGCACCGCCGCCGTGCTGGTCAACCACGTCGACTACCGCACCGGCGAACTCCACGACCTGCCCGGCATCACCGCCGCCGCCCATGAGGCGGGGGCGTACACGGTGTGGGACCTGTGCCACAGCGCGGGCGCCCTCCCGGTGGGGCTGGACGAGCACGGCGTGGACCTGGCCGTCGGCTGCACGTACAAGTACCTCAACGGCGGCCCCGGCGCCCCGGCGTACCTCTACGTCCGCGGTGGTCTCCAGCCGCGTTTCGACTCCCCGCTGCCCGGCTGGCACTCGCACGCCGACCCGTTCGGCATGACCCCGGAGTACGAGCCCGCCGACGGCGCACTGCGCGGCCGGGTCGGTACGCCGGACATTCTGTCCATGCTGGCGCTGGAGGAGGCGCTGAAGGTCTGGGACGGGGTGGACGTGGCGGCCGTACGCGCCAAGAGCCTGGCCCTGACGGACTTCTTCCTGCGCTGTGTGGAGAGCTGTGTGCCCGCCGGGCGAGTGGAGTCCGTGACCCCGGCCGAGCACGCCCGGCGCGGCAGCCAGATCGCGCTGCGCTGCGCGGACGCCGGTGAGGTGATGGCGGAGCTGGTCGCGCGCGGCGTGGTGGGCGACTTCCGCCGCCCGGACGTGCTGCGCTTCGGCTTCACCCCGCTGTACACGTCCTTCGCCGACGCGGAGCTGGCCGCCCGGGTCCTGGGCGAGGTGCTGGCGGAGCGCGATGCCTGAGACGGCGTCCGCGGGCGGGGCGGAGGAGGCGGCGCTGCTGGGCCTGGCCCCGGTGGCGCCGTCCGCCGGCGAGCGCTACGGCCCCCACCCCTCGCAGGTGATCGACCTGTACGGCCCGCCCGGCGCACCCCTGGTGGCCGTTCTGCACGGCGGCTTCTGGCGGGAGGCGTACGACCGCGCCCATCTGTCCCCGCTCGCCGCCGAGCTGGCCGGCGGGTACGGGCTGCGGGTGGCGCTGGTGGAGTACCGGCGCGTCGGCGGGGGCGGCGGCCGGCCGGGCACCTTCGACGACGTCGGCACCGCCCTGGGGCATCTGCGCGGGGTGGGGGAGTTGCGGGCGCTGGCCGGGCACTCGGCGGGCGGCCACCTCGCCCTGTGGGCGGCCTCCCGGGGCCTGGCACGGTGCCCGGTGGTCGCCGTCGCCCCGGTCGCCGACCTCGCCCGCGCCCATGAACTGGGTCTGAGCGGCGGCGCGGTGGCCGAGCTGCTGGGCGGTGAGGAGCACCTGGCGGCCCGGCTGCCCGAAGCGGACCCGATGCTGCTGCCGGCGCCGGACCCCGGGGTGGCTCCCGTGGTGCTGCTGCACGGCACCGAGGACGCGGACGTGCCCGTCGAGCTGTCCCGCCGCTACGCCGCGGCCCGGCCGGCCGCCCGGCTCACCGAACTGCCCGGCACCGGCCACTACGCGCCCGTCACCCCGGGCACGGCGGCCTTCGCGCTGTCGGCACGGGAGTTGGTGCGGTACGCGGGCGTGAGGCACCTGGGCGTGTAGTACCTGAGACGGACCCGGAAGGATGCGACCGCGGGCGGACGACCCCGGCGCCCGCGGTCCCTAGTGTCGTCACCGTGACCGACACCATGAAGACCGCCGCGACGAAGACGGCTACGAAGGCCGCGGCCGGCGGCTCCCGGCAGCCCGCCGAGCTGCGGATGGCCCGCGACGCCCTGCACGACCTGCGCGCGGACCTGCTGACCGGAGCCTTCGCCTTCCGGCCGATGCCGCCGCTGTCCGGGGATCACCGCCTGCTGCGTCTGCTGCCCGCCTCCCTGCGCGGTCCGGCCCGCCGGCTGCCGCACCTGGCCCTGGCGGGCCTGGCGCTGCTGCTGATGTTCATCGAGGTCGTCAACTCCTACTCCAGTGACGGAAGTTTGGTCCGGGCGCTGTTCCTCGGCGTGCCGCTGGTCGTGCTGATCTTCCGGCCGATCGGTGCCTTCTGGCTGTCGCTCGGCGGCATGTTCTTCACGGCGTCCGTCGCCCCGGGCGTCTGGAGCGCCTGGCCCTGGACGGGCGCCTCCTCCGTGGCGCATCTGGTGGTGCTGCTGGTCGTCGCCGCCCGCACCGGGCCCCGGGTGGCGGTCCACATGTGGCTGCTGACCGCTCTGACCGGCGGGCTCGCGGCCGCGACGGACCCCGATCGGGGCGCGCCGGTCGCCTTCGCCATGGCGGTGGTCTCCGGGATCGCCCTCACCCTGCTGCTCGCCGTGCGCGGCTGGCGCGACTCGCGGCGGCAGGTCGTCGAGCAGGTCGCGGTGGTGGAGGAGGAGCGGTCCCGGCGCACGCTGCTGGAGGAGCGCACCACCATCGCCCGCGAGCTGCACGACGTGGTGGCCCACCACATGTCGGTGGTCGCCATCCAGGCCGAGGCGGCCCCCTACCGCGTCCAGGACCCGCCCGAGGAACTGGTGGCGGCGCTGGCCGGCATCCGCCAGAACGCGGTGACGGCCCTGACCGAGCTGCGCCGCGTCCTGGGCGTCGTCCGCGCCGACCTGCCGGGCGACCTGGACGACTGGGGCCCCGAGGCGCCGCAGCCCACCCTCGCCGACCTCGGTGACCTGCTGGAGAACGTGCGCCGGGCCGGGCTGGAGGTGGAGTCGGTGACCACCGGGAGGCAGCGGCCGCTGCCGCAGGGCGTGGAGCTGTCCGCGTACCGCATCGTGCAGGAGGCGCTGAGCAACGCCCTGCGCCACGCGCCCGGCGCGAGCGCCCGGGTGGAGCTGGGCTACGTACCGGTCGGGCTCGGCCTGCGGATCGTCAACGGGCCGCCCGGCGGCCTGGTGAAGGCGTCCCAGGGGTCCGGGCACGGGCTGATGGGGATGCGGGAGCGCGCGGCGATGCTCGGGGGCGAGCTGACGGCCGAGGAGACCGAGGACGGCGGCTTCGCGGTGGAGGCGTTCCTGCCGGTGGAGCCGGACGCCGCACCGGACGCCGCACCGGATTCCGCACCGGATGCCGTATCGGCTTCCGCACCGGCTTCCGCACCGGACGCCGCGCTGGAGAACGCGCCGGACGCCGCACCGGGGGCCGGTCCCCGGAAGGACGTGCCGTGATCCGGGTGGTGATCACCGATGACCAGATGATGGTCCGTGAGGGCTTCTCCGTCCTGCTGAACGCCCAGCCGGACATGGAGGTCGTCGGCGAGGCGGTCAACGGGCGCGAGGCCGTGGAGGCGGTCGCCCGGCTGGAACCGGACGTCGTGCTGATGGACATCCGTATGCCCGTGGTCAACGGGCTGGAGGCCACCCGCGAGATCTGCGCCTCCGGCTCGGCCGCCAGAGTGCTGATCCTGACCACCTACGACCTGGACGAGTACGTCTACCAGGCGCTGCGCGCCGGGGCGAGCGGCTTCCTGCTCAAGGACGCCTCCGCCGGCCAACTGGCCGACGGGGTGCGGACGGTGGCGGCCGGCGAGGCGCTGCTCGCGCCGACGGTCACCCGGCGGCTGATCGCGGAGTTCTCCCGGCTCTCGGCCGCCGCCGGCCCGCGAACCCCCTTCAGGGAGCGCATCGGGGATCTGACCGAGCGCGAGACGCAGGTGCTCGCGCTCGTCGCCCGGGGCCTGTCCAACGGCGAGATCGCCGACCGGCTCGTCGTCGCCGAGTCCACCGTGAAGACGCACGTCAGCCGGGTGCTGGTCAAGCTGGGGCTGCGCGACCGCACCCAGGCGGCCGTCTTCGCCTACGAGTCGGGGCTCGTCGTCCCCGGAGGCTGACGGGTCCGGGCCGGCCCCTGTCCCGGACCCGGTCCCGGCGCGGGGGAACCGGTCACGGATCGGTCGCCGTCGTCACCGGTGTGCGTTTGCACCTCTATTCTCGACGGACGAGGTGAACGGGGAGGAGCCGCGCGCGATGGAACCACTGGGGGACGGTGACCCGCGCTGGATCGGCGCGTACAGGTTGCTGGGCAGACTGGGTGCGGGCGGGATGGGCCGGGTCTACCTGGCGCGTTCCGAACGCGGCCGTACGGTCGCGGTGAAGGTCGTCCAGGAGGAGCTGGCCCGCCAGCCCTCCTTCCGCGAGCGTTTCGCCAAGGAGGTCAACGCCGCGCGGCGGGTCGGCGGCCAGTGGACGGCTCCGGTGCTGGACGCCGACACCGAGGCCGCGACCCCCTGGGTGGCCACCGGCTACATCGCCGGGCCGTCGCTGCAGGAGGTGGTGGACGAGGACTACGGGCCGCTGCCCGAGCACTCGGTGTACGCGCTGGCCGCCGGGCTGATCGAGGCGCTGCGCGCGATCCACGGCGCGGAGTTGGTGCACCGCGATCTGAAGCCCTCGAACGTGCTGGTCACCATCGACGGGCCGAAGGTGATCGACTTCGGTATCGCCCGCGCCCTGGACTCCGTGACCGGGAGCGGGCTGACGCAGACCGGAGCCGTCATCGGCTCGCCGGGCTTCATGTCGCCCGAGCAGGTGCGCGGTGAGCGGGTCACCCCGGCCGGCGACGTGTTCTGCCTCGGCGCGGTGCTCGCCTACGCGGCCACCGGGCGGATGCCGTTCGGCACCGCCGACAGCGGCTTCCACGCCCTGCTGTTCCGCATCGCCGAGGAGGAGCCCGATCTGACCGGCCTGTCCGGGCCGCTGCGCGAACTGGTGGCGGACTGCCTGGCCAAGGACCCGGCCGGCCGGCCCTCCCTGGCAGCCCTGGCCGCCCGTGTCGCGGCGCACACGCCGTCCGGCGGGACCTGGCTGCCGGGCGAGGTGCTGGCCCAGCTCGGCCGCCACGCGGTGCGGCTGCTGGACAGCGAGGACCCGGAAGCGGCGGCGAGCGCCCTCGCGCGGCCAGGGGCCGCGGCAGGTTCGGCTCCGTCCGCGCCGCCCGTCTCACCGGGCACGCCCGCGCCGCACATGGGACTCGCGCCGGGGGCCGTGCCGGGGGCCGTCCCGGGGTACACGACGCCCGTTCCGCCGACCGTGCCGCCCCAGCCCGCGTATCCGTCGGGACCGGCCGCCGCGCCGTACGCGCAGCAGGCGCCCCGGCCGTGGAACTCCACGCCCCCGCCCCCGGTCACCGCCCCCTACCCCGCGCCCGGCGGCGCCGCGCGCCCCGACGTCGCACGCTCGGCGCGCACGCTGTCCCTCGTGCTGAGCGCCGGGCTGAGCGCCCTGCTGCTGTGCACGCTGGTGCAGCTCGTGCTCGACTTCCGGATCCACGGCGAGCTGAACGAACTCAACGAGGGCAGCTACCTGGCGTACGCGGCCTTCGACTACGACTCCCTGCGGGACACCACCGAGGTGATGGCGGCCCTCTCCGCCCTGTTCCAGTTGCCGGTGATCGTGCTGTGGCTGGTGTGGTTCTGGCGGGTCCGGGCGAACGCCGAGGTGTTCGCACCCGGACAGATCCGCTATCACCGGGGGTGGGCGATCGGCTCCTGGCTGGTGCCGGTGATCTGGTTCTTCATGCCCAAGCAGATCATCAACGACGTCTGCGACCACAGCGACCCCACCTCGACCCGTACCACCTGGTACGGCCCCCGCCGGAGCAGCAACCGCGGCCTGCTCAACGGCTGGTGGACGATGTGGCTGGCCGGCATGGTCGTCGGGGTCCTCAACTACGAGCCGTGGTACGACGCCGAGACCGTCGACCAGGCACAGGGCAGCGCGGCCCTCACGGTCATGGCCGACTTCCTGACCGTGCCCGCCACGGTGCTGGCGATCCTGGTCGTCCTGCGGCTGACATCCCTCCAGGACGACCGGATCAAGGCCGGCCGCTGATCCCCGGGCCGCTGATCCGCCGGGCACCGGCCCGTCGGCCGCCGATCCGTCGGCCGCCGATCCGCAGGCCGCCGATCCGGCGCAGCCGGCGTACCGCGGACAGGGCACCGGCGCGGTGGCGCAGGAGCACCGCGCCGGCCGCCAGCCCTGCCAGCCCCGTCAGTCCGGCCGGCCCCGCCGCCCCGCCGAAGGCCGCCGCCGGGGACGATCCGGCACCGGTTTCCGCGGCGACGCCGGTGTGCGTGAAGGAGGCGGACAGCAGTTCCCCGGTGCCGCAGACCGCGACCACGGGATAGCTGCCGCCGACGGCCAGCCCCTCCCGCAGCGGGGCGGTGGCGTGTCTCTCCAGGGCGGGACGGTCGTCGGCGCGTTCGAGCGCGACGGTCCGCTCGAAGGCGGGGGAGGAGACGACACCGCCCGCGCCGCCCGCCTCGCACACGGCGCGTACGCCGAGGGCCCCTCCTCCGTCTCCGCCCGCGCGGGCGGGGGTGAGGGTGAGCTCCTGGCCGGCGCCGGGCCCGCCGCTCCCTTCCCCGCCCTCCGCGGCGGACGCGGCGGACGCGGCGGCGGGAGCGGCCGCCAGCGCCAGGGCGGCGGCGGCCGTACCGGCGGCCAGCGTACGGCGGGCGCGGCGGCACCGGAGGCGGACGGGGGCGTGGGCGCGGGGACGGGGGGAGTGCATGGCGGCGACCTCCGCTGCGTTCGGGTGCACGTCGCCCCCATGCGAGCAGCGTCCCCGTCGCCCCGCATCCCCGGGTGGTGCGAGGGGATGACGCGGCTGCCCCGTACGGCGGAACGGGCCGTACGGGGCGGGACGGACCCAGCCCCGCCCCGCCCCGTACGGTGCCCCGCCGGCCCCGCCGGTGCCTCAGCCGATGTCGCGGCGGCGGAACGCGGCGAGCCCCGCCGCCGTCAGCGCCGCGGCGGCCAGCAGTATCCACAGGTAGGGCGCCGCGGACGGATCCCCGCCCGGCAGCTTGGGCAGGTGCGTGAACGGCGTGAGGTTCATGACCGCCCGGGGCAGGTCGAGCGCGGGGCCGAGCCAGCCGATGACGAGCGCGCCGCCGACCAGCCCCCAGGCCGCCGCGGCCGCCCCGGGCACGGCGCCCAGGAGCACCACCGCCACCGCGGCGAGCGCCCACACCGCCGGCGCCTGCGCGAGGACCGCGCCGGTCACCCGCCACACCGCGCCCGGCTCCCCGGCGGCCAGCCCGTAGCCCGCCCCCATGGCCAGACCGCAGGCGGCGAGCAGGACGGCCGATCCGGCGAAGGCGAAGAGCAGATGGCCGGCCGCCCAGCGCAGCCGGGGCACCGCGCCGGCCAGGATCGGCTCGGCGCGCTCGGAGGTCTCCTCGCCGCGCATCCGCAGGACCGCGCCCACCGCGTAGATCGCGGTGATCATGCCGAACAGCCCGGCCATGGCGGCGAGGAAGGCGTCGGTGATGCCCGAGGCGCCGCCCATCCGCTCGATGATCTCGCGGCTCTGCTCGTTGTCGCCGAGCAGATCGCCCGCCCCCTCGGCCATGGCGCCGAAGATCAGGCCAGCGAGCACCAGTGCGGTGCCCCAGCCCAGCAGCGAGCCGCGCTGGAGCCGCCAGGCCAGTCCGTAGGGGCCGTTGATCCGGCCGGCGGCCGGTCCGGGCCGGGTGGCCAGGAAGCTCGCGCCGATGTCGCGCCGCCCGGCCAGCTCGTACGCGGCGGCCGTAACCGCCGCCGCCAGGCCCAGGGACAGCAGCAGCACCCAGGGCCGTTCGTCGGCGAACGGCCGTGCGTTGCGCGCCCAGGCCAGTGGAGAGGCCCAGGCCAGGGGGGAGGAGCCGTCGGTGGTGCCGGAGTCCCCGGCGGCCCGCAGCACGAAGGCGGCGCCCAGCACGGCGCCGGTCAGCCCCTTGGCGAGCCGGGCGCTCTCGGTGAGCTGCGCGGCCAGGGCGGCGACCGCGGCGAAGACCAGACCGGTGCCGCCCAGGGCGAGCCCGGTGACCAGTGATCCGCCCGCGGGCAGTCCGACGCCCGTCAGGCCGAGGGCGACGAGGGTGGCGACGGCGGTGTTCGCGATCGCCGCGGCCAGCAGGGCGGAGGTGAGCGGGGCGCGGCGGCCCACCATCGCGGCGGAGATCAGCTCCTGGCGGCCGGTCTCCTCCTCCTCGCGGGTGTGCCGCACCACGATGATCATGCTCATGATGGCGATGAGCACGCTGCCGATGGTGAGCATCTCCCAGACGGCCAGACCGCCCGGGGAACTGCTGAAGGCCGGGCCGTACACCGCGCGCATCGAGGTGTTGGCGTTCATCGAGGCGACCAGTTCGGCGCGTTCGGCGGCGGTGGGGTAGAACTGCTCGATGGCCGCGGCGTTCTGCACGGCGAGCACGGTCAGCAGCAGGACCCACACCGGGATCAGCACACGGTCGCGGCGCAGCGCGAGCCGCAGCAGCGTGCCGGTGCCGGCCAGGTCGCGGCGGGAGCCGTCGCGGCGGGCGGCCGCCGCCGGCTGGGCGACGGCGGTCATGACGCCACGACCTCCTCGCCGTCGGCCGCGGCGGCGGCGCCGTCCCCGAGGCTCCCCGGCTTCCCCCGCTCGTCCTGGTAGTGCCGCAGAAAGAGCTCCTCCAGGGTGGGCGGGGTGCTGGTCAGGCTCCGCACGCCGGACTCCGCGAGCCGCCGCAGCACACCGTCCAGCTTGTCGGTGTCCACCTGGAGCCGCACCCGGTGGCCCCGCACGGACAGGTCGTGGACGCCGGGCAGGCCGGACAGCCCGTCCGGCTCGTCCGCCAGCTCCGCGCTGACGGAGGTGCGGGTCAGGTGCCGCAGGTCGGTGAGCGACCCGCTCTCGACGGTGACGCCCCGGCGGATGATGCTCACCCGGTCGCACAGCGCCTCGACCTCGCTCAGGATGTGGCTGGACAGCAGCACCGTCCGTCCCCGGTCGCGCTCCTCGGCGACGCAGTCCCGGAAGACCCCCTCCATCAGCGGGTCGAGCCCGGAGGTCGGTTCGTCCAGGATCAGCAGCTCCACATCGGAGGCGAAGGCGGCGACGAGGGCGACCTTCTGCCGGTTGCCCTTGGAGTAGGTGCGGCCCTTCTTGGTGGGGTCGAGCTCGAAGCGCTCCAGCAGCTCGCCGCGGCGCCGGGTGTCGAGCCCGCCGCGCAGCCGCCCGTAGAGGTCGATGACCTCGCCCCCGGAGAGGTTGCGCCACAGGGTCACGTCGCCGGGCACGTAGGCGACGCGGCGGTGGAGTTCGACGGCGTCCCGCCAGGGATCGCCGTCCAGCAGCCGGGTGGTGCCGGAGTCGGCGCGCAGCAGGCCCAGCAGGACGCGGATGGTGGTGGACTTCCCCGAGCCGTTGGGCCCGAGGAAGCCGTGGACCTCGCCGGTTTCGACGTGCAGGTCGAGTCCGTCGAGCGCACGGGTGCGGCCGAAGGTCTTCACGAGACCGGAGACCGAGATGGCGGTGGTTGCCTTGGTCATGCCTGCGAAGCTACTCTAATTTCAGAAATTTGTGAAGACAGAAAACGGCCGGGATGGTCCAGGCGCTCTTGGCCTGGAAGGATGGGGCCCGTGGTGGTGAGTGAACAGCCGAGCGAGCCGAACGAGTCGGGCGATCCGAACGAGCCGAACGATCCGGCCGGGCGGGCCACCGGCCCGCGCACGCGGCCCTACGGCCCCGAGGTCGCCGAGTTCGTGGAGCGTTTCGCCGCCGAGCTGACCGAGGCGGGCATGCAGCGCATGGCCTCGCGGGTC
This sequence comes from Streptomyces barkulensis, assembly GCF_002843305.1. Classification (GTDB taxonomy): domain Bacteria; phylum Actinomycetota; class Actinomycetes; order Streptomycetales; family Streptomycetaceae; genus Streptomyces; species Streptomyces barkulensis. The sequence goes on along the minus strand of NZ_PGSG01000041.1, from coordinate 65,107 downwards.
TTCGCCTGCCTGCTGACCGAGGACTCCGGCACCCTCGGCTCCGCCGAGCTCTCCGAGCGCCTGCGGATCAGCCCGGCCGCCGTCTCCGGCGCCATCCGCTACCTCTCCCAGGTCCACCTGGTCACCCGCGAACGGGAACCGGGCTCGCGCCGGGAGCGCTACCGGGTGCACGCGGACGCCTGGTACGAGGCGATGACCGACCGCGACGCGCTGCTCGGGCGCTGGAGCGCCACCTTCGACCAGGGACTCAAAGCCGTCGGCCCCGACACCCCGGCGGGCCGCCGCATAGCCGAGACGGCGGAGTTCTTCGACTTCATACGGCGGGAACTGGCCATGATGCTGGACCGCTGGCACGCCCACCGCGAGGCCGCGCACGGCGGTGACCCCGGGCCCTCCTGAGACGCCCGGCCGGTGCGCCCGCCCGGCTCCCGGGAACCGGGGGCGGCCTCAGGCGGGCGAGGGCCGCTGGGGCGGTACGGCCGGCGGCCCGACCGGGGGGTCGGCGGGCGGCACGGTCAGCCGCAGCGCCGAGGGGTGCGCCGTCCAGGTCCGGGTGAGGACGGGACCGGAGACCACCGCGTCGGCGCGGTAGCGGAAGTGCGGCCCCGAGACCGTGACCGTGCGGGCCCGCGCCCGCACCGGGCCGTCCTCCGGGCGCCGCCGCACGACCACGTCCACCAGACCGCCGCCCGGGGTGAGCGAGACCCGCTCCACCGGGCTGTCGAGGTCGGTCAGCAGCACCCCGTCGGCCTCGACGCGCAGCCGCGCCGCCCCGGGGCCGGGCGCGGGCCGGGCCAGAGTGCGCACCAGGGAGCGGCAGCGGCCCAGCGGTCCGCGCGGCGGACCGCCCCCTGCGCCCCGCCGCTCCCGTTCCCCGTGCAGCGGCGGGATGCGCAGGTCCCCCAGCACCACCCCGCCGCTGTCGTCCACCAGCAGGTCGAAGCGTCTCTCCCGGCCCTCCAGCACCGTCCGCGCCGCCCGCACCGCGTCCAGCGGCACCCCCAGCGTCCCGGCCAGCGCCACCGATCCCGGCCGCCCCACCGGCACCACCGACAGCGCGCAGTGCGCCAGCCCGCGCTCCAGGTGCAGCAGCCGCACCGCCCGCAGCAGCGCCCGGTCGTCCCCTATCACCACCGGGCGCCGACGGCCCCGGCGGGCCAGCGCCCGCGCGGCCTCCTCGGGGCCGTCCGGCAGGCACACCTTCACTCCGGGGGAGCCCGCGGCCAGTACGTCCCTGGCGATCCGTACGGACTCCCCGTCCGTACGGCGTGCGAGGGGGTCGACGAGCACGAGCAGTGGATGCGGAACCGGCACCTCGGTCCTTCCTTCGGTCGTCCCGGCCGCCTGCGGCCACCGGGGGCGGCCGGAATCGGCGGCCGCGGACGGGAGTTGGCTGTGGTGGGTACGGACGGCGGGATCGGCGGGGGTGCGGCCGGGGGTCGTCGCGTTCGCCTCCCGTCGGAGGAGTCCGGTAATCTCTCGGTGCAAGAGCCCCTGTCGCTGTTGCGGTCAGGGGTTTCGTCGATTCGGGGCACCGGTCCGACGGTTCTTGTCAGCGCGTCCGGTCCACGGCCGACACGCACGTTGGACATGCCCCGGCCGGAAGGGGTGTACGCCTGTGCCCGCACTCGTGCTGCTCGGCGCTCAGTGGGGTGATGAAGGCAAGGGGAAGGCCACCGACCTGCTCGGTGGCTCGGTGGACTACGTGGTGCGCTACCAGGGCGGCAACAACGCCGGCCACACGGTCGTCGTCGGCGACCAGAAGTACGCGCTCCACCTCCTCCCCTCCGGCATCCTCTCCCCGGGCTGCGTCCCGGTGATCGGAAACGGCGTCGTGGTGGACCCGGCGGTCCTGCTCTCCGAGCTGAGCGGGCTCGAAGAGCGCGGCGTGGACACGTCCAAGCTGCTGATCAGCGGCAACGCGCACCTGATCACGCCGTACCACACCACGATGGACAAGGTGACCGAGCGCTTCCTGGGCAAGCGCAGGATCGGCACCACCGGCCGAGGCATCGGCCCGACGTACGCGGACAAGATCAACCGTGTGGGCATCCGCGTCCAGGACCTCTTCGACGAGTCGATCCTGACGCAGAAGGTCGAGGCGGCCCTCGACCAGAAGAACCAGATCCTCGCCAAGCTCTACAACCGCCGGGCCATCGCCGTGGAGCAGGTGGTCGAGGAACTGCTCGGCTACGCGGACGCGCTGCGCGGCTATGTCTGCGACACCACCCTGCTGCTCAACGACGCGCTCGACCAGGACAAGGTCGTCCTCTTCGAAGGCGGCCAGGGCACGCTGCTGGACGTGGACCACGGCACCTACCCCTTCGTGACCTCCTCCAACCCGACCGCCGGCGGCGCCTGCACCGGCGCGGGGGTGGGCCCGACGAGGATCGACCGGGTCATCGGCATCCTCAAGGCGTACACCACGCGCGTGGGCGCCGGACCCTTCCCGACCGAGCTGTTCGACGAGGACGGCGAGAAGCTGCGCACCATCGGCGGCGAGCGCGGCGTCACCACCGGCCGCGACCGGCGCTGCGGCTGGTTCGACGCGGTGATCGCCCGGTACGCCACCCGCGTCAACGGGCTCACCGACTTCTTCCTCACCAAGCTGGACGTGCTCACCGGCTGGGAGAGCATCCCGGTCTGCGTCGCCTACGAGATCGACGGCCGGCGGGTCACCGAGCTGCCCTACAACCAGACCGACTTCCACCACGCCAAGCCGGTCTACGAGATGCTGCCGGGCTGGTCCGAGGACATCTCGGGGGCCAAGGAGTTCTCCGACCTGCCGAAGAACGCGCAGGCCTATGTGAAGGCGCTGGAGGAGATGTCGGGCGCGCCGGTCTCCGCCATCGGCGTCGGCCCGGGCCGGGACGAGACGATCCAGATCAACTCGTTCCTCTGACCGGGGAGCTCTGACCGGGGAGCTCTGGTCGGGGGACCCTGACCGGGAGGCTCCGGCCGGGGCCCTTCCCGCCGACAGCGCCCACCGGGGGCCGCGCCGTACTCGACGGCGCGGCCCCCGGTGCGTGGGCCGACGCGCGGCCCCGCGCCCACACCCCGACCGCGCTCACACCCCCGCCGGGCCGGCGCCGTCCGCGCCCGGCGCCTCCAGGCCGTCCAGCGCCTTCGACAACCGCTCCAGCGCGTCGCGCACCTCGGCGAAGGCCTCCTCGCCGCCCAGCGCCTCGCCCAGCCGCGCGGCGAACTCCGCGTGGCCGGGGGTGATCCGGTCCACCGCCGCACGGCCCTCCCCGGTGGGGGCGAGCAGTTTGGCGCGGCGGTGCGCGGGGTTGGGCTCGTACACCGCCAGGCCGCGCTCGACCAGCAGGTCCGCCACGCGCTGCACGCTCTGCCGGGTGACGCCCATGGCGCGGGCTATGCCGGCCACCGGCAGCGGCTCGCGCAGCACCGCGCCGAGCACCTGCCACCAGGCGGCGGTCAGTCCGGCGGGCCGGGCCAGCCGCTCGGCGGCGGACAGGAACTGTCCATTCAGCCGGAAGACGGCCAGCGCCGTGTCCGACAGCAGCTCGTGGGTGCTCACGCCGCCCCGCTCGCGCCCTCATGGGCCGCCAGCACCCCGTAGGCGCTCGCGTCGGAGTGCCGGAACAGCCGGAACCAGGCGTCCAGCACCTTTGGCGGGTACACCTCCAGCCGGGTCAGGATCTCGCGGGCGAACGCCACCGGCTCGGTGGGGCCGGCGGTGATCAGGTCCCCGTCGGTGCAGGCGTCGGTCTCGCGGTAGTGGCTGCCGCCCCGGTAGCCGGTGGCGGCCAGCACCTCTGCGGCGGCGCCGGTGTGGGGGCGGTCGTCGAGCAGCCCCTCCTTCGCCAGCCCGGTCACGGCCCCGCAGATGGCCGCGACGGGCACTCCGGCCGCCAGGAAGGCGCGGGCCGCCGCGGCGAAGGGCGGGAGCACCTTCTCCCAGGCGTCCGCTCCCGGCAGGATCAGCAGCGCGCTGTCGGCGGGCCGCAGGTCGGCGACGGACAGGCCGGGCGACACCTGCATGCCGCCCATGCTGATCACGGGCTCGCCGCTCTCGCCGACGTACACCACATGGTGTCCGGCACCGGTCAGGGCGGTGGTGGCGTAGGGGATCTCCCAGTCGGCGAAGGTGTCGTAGACGGCGACGTGCACGGTCCTGCGTTCCATGGCGCTCTCCTCGGAGCCGATCGCCGGGGCGCTTATGACAACATGCTGTCACTTCGACAGGGTGCTGTCAAAGAGTGGACGCTAGGCTGACCCCCGGGAAAGGGGGGCGGATGAGAGACGGCGCCGGCACCCGGACATTCGAAGCCGTGAGGAGGCGCCCGTGATCCAGCGCAGCACACTGCGCGCGCAGATCGCGGACGCGCTGCGCGACGAGGTCCTCGCCGGGCGCCTCCCGGCCGGCCGGGGCTTCACGGTCAAGGAGATAGCCGAGCAGTACGGCGTCTCCGCCACCCCGGTGCGCGAGGCGCTCGTCGACCTGTCCGCGCAGGGCCTGCTGGACGTGGAGCAGCACCGGGGCTTCCGTGTCCACGTCTTCACCCCCGCCGACTACCGGGCCATGGTCCAGGCGCGCTCCCTGGTCGCCGAGGGCGTCTTCCGCAGACCCGCCGACCCGGACCGGCCCGCCCCCGGCGACGAACGGCTGATCTCGGTGCGCCGCCGCGCCGAGGCCGCCGAGCGGGCCGCCCGCACCGGGGACCTGGACGTGCTCATCGGCTACGACCTGCGCTTCTGGCGGGAACTGGGCGAACTGATGGGCAACCCCTACATAACCGAGTTCCTGGACCGGCTGCGCGTGCAGTGCTGGGTCTTCGCCGTGCCGCACCTGCGCGAGCGGCCCGGCCTGCGGGAGTTGCTGTGGACCGGCTACCGCGAGCTGGCGGAAGCGGTCGGACGCGGGGACGACACGGCGGCCGGGCGCCTCGTCGCGGCCTGCGACGAGCGCTGCCTCGCCCTCGTGGAGAAGCTGGAATGAGCGACTACGCTGTTGCGCCCGGAGCCCGTACCGCTCCCCACCCGTCACCCGCCGCCCGCCGTATTGGAGCACCCGTTGGCCTGTGACCTCTGGCTGGTGCCGCTCGTCGACGTGCTGTGCCACAGCCCCGACAACCCCTTCGCCGAGGAACTCGCGTCCTACGACAGGGCACTGAGCGCCGCCGGGCTGCCGCCGGTCCCCGTCCACGGCTACATGCCCGGACTGTCGGGCGACGTGGCGCCGGTCGCCGGCTTCGACTACGACGCGCTGCACCTCCTGCGCCGCGCCCATATGCTTCAGCTCTGCGGCCTGGAGGTCACCCCGGTCGACGAACTCGGCGGCGACTACGAGCAGTTGCTGGAGATGTTCGCCCCGACGGCCCAGCAGTCGCACCTGGTGTGGCACTACGACCACGCCGGCGCGTACGTCCCCCTCGACTTCGCCCACCCGCTGTCCGACGACGAACTCCTCGCCGGCGGCGGCCCGCTGGGCTCCAGCCACGGGCTGCTGCGCGAGCTGGAGGCGGTCGCCCCCCACCTGGGCGTCGATCCCGCAAACCCGCCCCCCGCCCCGGCGCCCCCGGACCGTCCCACGGAGCTGGAGGAACCGGCGGCCGCGCCCGCGTACGACGGCGGGCCGTTCGCGCGGGAGCGCCACGTCTGGCTGGGGCTGCACGCCGCGGCCACCCGGAGTCTGGCACAGGGCTCCATGATCCTCTTCGGCTGACGCGGCACCGGCTGCCGCCGTCCGCCGCCGTCCGCCGTCCGCCGGGCAGCCGCCGTCAGCGCGGCCCCTCCGGGGGGCGCTGCCGGGGCATGCTCGGCCGGACGCCCGGCGGCATCGAGAAGCGGGACGGCTGCGCGGCGGCCTGCGCGGTGCGCGCGCTCCAGGCGGAGGAGGTCAGCGACTGGGTGTGCAGCGGTGTCGGACCGGAGCGGAACTCCACCATCCAGGCGGCGGTCTCGCCCCGCACCAGCTCGGTCACGTCCTCCGAGAAGCGCCGCAGCACCCCCAGGCACCGCTCGGCGGCCTCGCTCGCGGTGCCCTCGGTGGGCCCGAGCACCTCCCGTACGCTCTCCGACGCCCAGTCGTACTGCAGCATCTCCAGTCGCCGCTGGACCGCCTGCGCCGTGGCGATGCCGCGCATCCAGCCCGAGGTCAGCCCGAACCAGCGGTCGCACCCCGCGCACACGGCCGCCAGCAGCAGGGCGGGGAACGCCCACAGGGCCGCGCCCCGCGCCCCGCCGGCCAGTTCCAGCAGCGGCAGCGCGCCCCCGGCCGCCAGCCCCGCGGCGGTCCCCGCCCGCAGCGCCCCGGCCCACCGGCGCTTGCGCGCCCGGTCGGCCAGATACCACTCCACGACCTCCAGCGCCCCGCTCTCCACCCACCGGTACAGCTCGTCCAGGCGCTCGGCGGGCTCGCCCCAGTCCCCCAGGGGGAACGGCCGCCCGAGCAGGTCCCCGTGCTCGCCCCGCCCCGTGCCGCCGCCCGTGCCGCCGCCCGTTCCGGGGCGCATCTCCGGCTGACTCACCCGCCACTCCCAACAAAGCCCTCGCTCGGATCCATTCGCGGACGGACCTCCCTCGGACCGCTCGGTGCCCCTTCCTACCCCCAAAAGTGGGAGACCTCTCGGCCTTCGCGGTATTTCCGCCCATACGTGCATCCCGATTGGGTATACAGGCCCCGCTTCCTCACCCGATGGGGTGAGGAGCGTGTTTCGGCTGCCGTCCCGCGCCCCTGACCACCGCCGACGCTTCCCTGACCACCGCCGCCGCCGCGCCGCCGCCATGCCGACGGCACCGGTCCCGCGGCCGCGTCCGGCAGGCGTCCGTCAGCCTTCCGGCGCTCCCCCGGCAGCCCCCGCCGTCCGCCTTCCGGGCGGGCCCGCCGGGGCCGGGGGAGGGGCGGATAGGGTGCAGGGCGTGAAGGTCCTCGTCATCGGCGGCGGCGCCCGCGAACACGCCCTGTGCCGCTCCCTGTCCCTCGATCCCGCCGTCACCTCGCTGCACTGCGCGCCCGGCAACGCCGGAATCGCCCAGGTGGCGACCCTGCACCCCGTCGACGCGCTCGACGGCCCGGCCGTGGCCGAACTGGCCGCCGGGCTGGAGGCCGACCTCGTCGTGGTGGGGCCGGAGGCCCCGCTGGTGGCCGGGGTGGCCGACGCCGTGCGCGGGCGCGGCATCGCCGTCTTCGGCCCGTCGGCCGAGGCCGCCCGGCTGGAGGGCTCCAAGGCGTTCGCCAAGGAGGTCATGGCCGCCGCCGGGGTCCCCACGGCCCGCTCCTACGTGTGCACCACCGACGAGCAGACCGACCGCGCGCTGGACGCCTTCGGGCCACCGTACGTCGTCAAGGACGACGGGCTGGCGGCGGGCAAGGGCGTCGTCGTCACCCCCGACCTGGAGACCGCCCGCGCCCACGCCCGCGGCTGCGAGCAGGTGGTGATCGAGGAGTACCTGGACGGCCCCGAGGTCTCCCTGTTCGCCGTGACCGACGGCGAGTGCGTCGTACCGCTGCGGCCCGCCCAGGACTTCAAGCGCGCCCACGACGGCGACGAGGGCCCCAACACCGGCGGCATGGGCGCCTACTCGCCACTGCCCTGGGCCGACCCCAAACTGACCGACGAGGTGCTGGCCACCGTCCTGCAGCCCACCGTGGACGAGATGCGCCGCCGCGGCACCCCCTTCTCCGGACTGCTCTACGCGGGCCTGGCCATCACCTCGCGAGGGGTGCGCGTGGTGGAGTTCAACGCGCGCTTCGGAGACCCGGAGACCCAGGTCGTCCTGGCCCGGCTGAAGACTCCGCTGTCCGGACTGCTGTACGCGGCGGCCACCGGCGCCCTGGCCGAGTTCCCCCCGCTGCGCTGGAGCGACGACGCGGCCGTCACCGTCGTCGTCGCCTCCGAGGGTTACCCCGCCTCCCCCCGCACGGGGGACGTGATCGAGGGCCTGGAGGAGGTCGCCGGGAAGGACGCCCCCACCGCGTACGTCCTCCATGCCGGCACCCGGCTGGACGAGGAGGGGCGCGTGGTCAGCGCGGGCGGCCGGGTCCTGTCCGTCACGGCCACCGGGGCCGGTCTCGCCGAGGCGCGCGAGCACGCCTACCGGGCGGTGTCCCGCATCCGGCTGGCCGGTTCGCACCACCGCGGCGACATCGCTGCCGCCGCTGCCGCCGCTGCCGCCGCTGCCGGGGCCGCCGAAACCGCCGGGACCGCCGCGGCCGCCGGGGAGGCCTGAGCCGGCGCCCCGTCCGGACACCCGTCCGGACACCCCGCGAATGGATTTCCGCACCCAGCTTTACCCAAAGCCATTCCATCGAGTGACCGCTTCCTCATCCGGCTGACGGCCCCGCGGGCGCCGACTAGGGTTCCCGCGGACGGCTCCGGCAAGTGGCCCACCGCACATTGCGGTGTCGCCTGCCGGTGCCACAGTGGGGGAGTGACGGCAGGCGCGGGGGAACGGCAAGGGGGTGAGCGACTCGTGGCGGTACCTGAGACGGGCGCGCGTTCGGCGCGCGACCACGCACTGGCGGTCCTGAGGGTGCGCGGCGCCGCGCTGGGCGCCGCGCTGCTGCCCGCCGCCGCGGCGGTCGTCCTGCTGGCCGGAGGGGCCACCGGCCACCTCCGCGGCGACGGCTGGGACGCACTGCGCTGGACGGCCGCGGCCGTCGCCGTGCCGGTGCTAGCCGCGGCCGCGGGCGTGGCCGCCGTGATCGCCCGGGCGCGCCCGGCGGTCAGCCCCACCGTGCAGATCGACGAGTCGGCCGCCCCCGACCTGTACCGGCTGATACGCGACCTCGCCGACCGGCTGGACGTCCCGGCGCCCTCGGCGATAGCCCTGACGCCGGACTGCGACAGCTGGCTGGAGGACCGGGCGCACACCACCCGCGGCCGCCGTCTGCCGCGCCCCGGCACGGCACGCGGCTCGGACGCCCCCGTGCTCGTCGTCGGCTCCCCCTTCCTGTGGTGGATGCGGGTCGCCGAACTGCGGGCTCTGCTCGCCCCGATCGTGGCCGGCACGGGCCCGTCCGCCCACCCGGACATCGCCGCCGCGCGGCGCTTCGTCCGCGGACTGGACGCCGCCGCCGCGGTCGCCGTGGCGGCCCGCGGACCGGCGCCCAGGCGGCTCGCGTACGACTTCACCGGCTGGATCTCCCGGCTGCTGCTGCGCGCCGGGGCCTCCCACGCCGCGGAGATGGAGCGCATGGTCGCCGCCGCGGCCGCGGCGCGGGCCCAGACGGTCGACTACGGCCTGCGGGTCGTCGCCCAGGAGCAGGTGGGCCTGGCGTACGCCGGCTGGGACCGGCTGCTGACCCGGGTCGCGCTGCCCGCCTGGCGCACGGGGCGCTGGCCCGCCCGGCTGGACGCCGGCGTGGTCTCCGCCCTCACCGAGCTGTCCCGGCGCGACCGGCTGGCCGAGGGCTTCGCGACCCGGCTGGGCGAGCGCCCCGCCTGCGACCTGCTGGAGGAGCCCGGCGAGGTGGACCGCCAGGTCTCCCTGCTGGCCGCGCGACTCTTCCACGGCGGTCCGGCCGAGCCCGGTCCCGACTGGGCCCCGGTGGACTGGCAGGGGTACCCGGAGGAGGTCGTGGACCGCATCTGGCGCTCCGAGGCCGCCCGTCTCTTCACGGCGCTGCGGGCCGACGGGAACCCGACCCTGGCCGAGCTGGTCGACCGGCTGGCCGGCGGGGCGGCTCCGGACGGCCCGGACGCCCCGTCCGGCGGCGGCGCCGACGCGCTCGCCGCCCGGATCGGCGCCGACCTCGCCCGTGAGGAGGCGGCCCGGGCCGGCGCCGCCCGCGAGGCGGGCGCGATCCCCCTGCCCGTCCCCGGCGGGGACGGCGCGCTCCTCCCGCCCGGCGGCGGCTTCCCCCTCCAGCCGCCGCGCTCCGGACGCGAGCTGCTGGCCGAGCACATCACGGCCGCCGTGTGCTGCGCGGCCGTGGACACCGCCGGGGCGGCCCCCGGGCTCGACTGGCTGGACGGCCCCGCCCTGTTCGTCGACGGCGAGCGACGGGCCGATCTGGCCCGGCCCGTCCTCGCCCTCGCCGAGGACGGCGACCCACGGCCGCTGCTCGACTGGCTGGCGGCCGTGGGAGTACGGCCCGACAAGCCCATCCGCCTGGTCTGAGCCGCAGGCGGTCCGGGCGCTCCGCGGCTCCCGTCCGCCTGCGGCTCCTTCCTGCGGCCCCTCCCCCGGCCCCTCCCCCGGCCCCTCCTCCCGGCCGCTGCCCGCACCTCGTGTTCGAGACGTGTTCGGCCAGGTCCCCGGCCATTCGGCGACAAGGGGTGACAGGGTGTTCGCTTTATGTGATGTGCTGGTGCACGGCATCGCGGGAGCGGACACAGGGAGGGGAGACACAGGTGGGCACGGAGCAGATCCGGCGCTGGGAGTCGGGAGCTCTCGCGCACGCGGTCACCGATCCGTTCGGGCAGGGACCGCTGCCCTGGCTGCGGTGCGGCGAGCACTACTTCGACGACACCGGCCACGTCGTCCCCTGGTACCTCGACCACAGCAGCCTGGACGGCGGACACGCCCCGTCCACGGCGGGCGGCGGCCCGCGCGCGGCCGACGACGTGCACTGCCAGATCAAGGGCTTCACCTCCGAGAGCGCGGTCTCGCCCGGCGAGTCCATCGACTTCCGGATCACGGTCAATCCGCCCCAGCCCTTCGGCGTGGACGTCTACCGCATCGGCCACTACGGCGGCGAGGGAGCGACCAAGATCACCACCAGCCCCCGGCTGTCCGGCATCGTCCAGCCCCCGCCGCTGGCCGCCGACCGCACCGTCTCCTGCCACCACTGGTGGCTCTCCTGGCGGCTCCAGATCCCGGACTACTGGAGCACCGGCGCCCATGTGGCCGTGCTGACCACAGCCGACGGCCACCGCTCCCACATCCCCTTCACCGTCCGCGACGAACGCCCCGGCGACCTGCTGCTGGTCATCCCCGACGTCACCTGGCAGGCGTACAACCTCTTCCCCGAGGACGGCCGCACCGGCGCCAGCCTCTACCACGCCTGGGACGGGGAGGGGCGGCTGCTGGGGGAGGAGGACGCGGCCGTCACCGTCTCCTTCGACCGGCCGTACGCGGGCGCGGGCCTGCCCCTGCACGTGGGCCACGCCTACGACTTCATCCGCTGGGCCGAGCGCTACGGCTACGACCTGGCCTACGCCGACACCCGCGATCTGCACGCGGGCCGCGTCGACCCCTCCCGCTACCGCGGCCTGGTCTTCGCCGGCCACGACGAGTACTGGTCGGCGCCCATGCGCCGCGCCGTGGAGAAGGCCCGCGACAGCGGCACCTCGCTGGTCTTCCTCTCGGCCAACACCATGTACTGGCAGGTCGAGCTGGGCCCCTCGCCCTCCGGAGCCCCCGACCGGCTGATGACCTGCCGCAAGCGCCGCGGCCCGGGCCGCCCGCGGCGCTGGCGCGACCAGGGCGAGCCCGAACAGCAGGTGCTGGGCGTCCAGTACGCGGGCCAGGTGCCCCGGCCGCACCCGATGGTCGTGCGCAACACCTCCCACTGGCTGTGGGAGGCCACCGGGGCGGCGGAGGGCGAGGAGCTGCCCGGCCTGGTGGCGGGCGAGGCCGACCGCTACTTCCCGCGCACCGCCCTGCCCCCGCACACCGGCCGCGTCCTGCTGGCCCACTCGCCCTACCGGGACGCCTCCGGCACCCGCCGCCACCAGGAGACCTCCCTGTACGAGGCGCCCGGCGGCGCCCTGGTCTTCGCCTCGGGCACCTTCGCCTGGTCCCCGGCCCTGGACCGCCCCGGCCACATCGACTCCCGCATCCAGCGGGCCACGGCCAACCTCCTGGACCACATCTGCAAGCACCCCTGAGCCACCGCGGCCCGCCCGGTTACGGCTGTTCGCGCGGTTACGGCTGTTCGCGCGGCGCGCCCCCACCCGTCCGTCCGACCCCGGCCGGTGGGGAGGGCGGGGGTACGGGAGAATCGGAACTCCTGGACCAAGCCACAGGAGGAGCCGTGACCGGATTCGTAGAGAAGCCCGAACCCGTACAGGTGCCGGGTCTGGTGCACGTGCACACCGGCAAGGTGCGGGACCTGTACCGGAACGAGGCGGGCGATCTGGTGATGGTCGCCAGCGACCGGGTGTCCGCCTACGACTGGGTGCTGCCGACCGAGATCCCCGACAAGGGCCGCGTCCTCACCCAGCTCTCCCTGTGGTGGTTCGACCAGCTCGCCGACCTGGTGCCGGGCCATGTGCTCTCCACCGAGCTGCCGTCCGGCGCCCCCGCCGACTGGGCGGGCCGCACGGTGGTCTGCCGCTCCCTGCGCATGGTGCCGGTCGAGTGCGTGGCCCGCGGCTACCTCACCGGCTCGGGCCTGGCCGAGTACCGCCAGGCCCGCACGGTCTGCGGCCTCGCCCTGCCCGAGGGCCTGGAGGACGGCTCCGAGCTGCCCGCCCCCATCTTCACCCCGGCCACCAAGGCGGAGGTCGGCGAGCACGACGAGAACGTCCCCTACGAGGAGGTCGCCCGCCGGGTCGGCGCCGACACCGCCGCCGAACTGCGCCAGCTCACCCTGGCCGTCTACTCCCGGGGGCGCGACATCGCCAGGGAGCGGGGCATCATCCTGGCCGACACCAAGTTCGAGTTCGGGTGGGCCGTGGAGGGTGACGGCGGGGAGCGGCTGGTGCTCGCCGACGAGGTGCTGACGCCGGACTCCTCGCGCTTCTGGCCCGTCGACGAGTGGGAGCCGGGCCGCTCCCAGCCCTCGTTCGACAAGCAGATCGTCCGCGACTGGCTGACCTCCCCGGCCGCCGGCTGGGACCGCGGCGGCGAGGTCCCCCCGCCCGAGCTGCCCGCCGAGGTCGTCGAGCGCACCCGCGCCCGCTACATCGAGGCGTACGAGCTGCTGACGGGCACCCGCTGGAGCTGACACCGGCGGCAGGGGACGGTCCTGCGGGTGCCGTCCCCGCCCCGCCCGCGGGAGACCCGCACACGGAGAAGGCCCCGGTCCTGAAGGACCGGGGCCTTTTCATCGAGCGGACGACGAGACTCGAACTCGCGACATCCACCTTGGCAAGGTGGTGCTCTACCAACTGAGCTACGTCCGCGTGCTCCGTTCGGTGCGCTCCTACTATAGCCAACCCCGCTCGCGTGCGATGCGCACGGCCGCGTGACGGTTCTCCGCCGACAGCTTCGCGGCGGCCGACGACAGGTAGTTGCGGACCGTCCCCGGCGCCAGCGCGGCCCGCGCGGCGATCTCCGCGACCGGCGCCCCGTCCGCCGCCAGCTCCAGCAGCTCGGCCTCGCGGGCGGTCAGCGGCGAGTCCCCGGCGCTGATCGCGTCGGCGGCCAGCTCCGGGTCCACATAGCGGTTGCCGGCGTGCACCGTGCGGATGATCTCGGCCAGCCGCTGCGCCGAGACGGTCTTGGGCACGAAGCCCCGCACCCCAGCGGCCAGGGCCCGCTTCAGATGCCCCGGGCGGCCGTGCCCGGTCACGATCATGGTGGCGCAGGCGGGGAGACCGGCACGCAGCTCCGTGGCGACCGCCACACCGTCCTTGCCCGGCATCTGGAGGTCCAGCACCGCCACGTCGGGCCGGTGGGCGCGGGCCATCGCCAGCGCCTCGGGCCCGGAGGCGGCCTCGGCCACCACCAGCAGGTCGTCCTCCAGCGCCAGCAGCGCGGCCAGCGCGCCCCGGATCAGGTGCTCGTCGTCGGCCAGCAGCACCCGTACGCGGCGTCCGCCTCCCGCGCCGCCGTCGGTGACGCCACTGTCCGTACCGCCCCGCTCGTGGTCGCTCACAGCTTCCCTTCCCCGTGTCCCTCGCCGTCCCGCCGGGCAGACGTCCGCGCCGGCACCCGGGCCGTCAGCCGGAAGACGCCGTCCGCGCCGCGCTCACCGGTCAGTGTGCCGCCGAGCGCGGCCAGGCGTTCGCGGAGCCCGGCCAGCCCGGAGCCGCCTCCCGCGGCGGCTCCAGGCCGCGCTGCGCCGTCGTTCTCCATCACCAGCTCGGCGACCGGTCCGGTGCCCCGCCCGCTCCGCCCGCCCCCGGACACGACGCGCAGCCGCACCGTGCACCGCCGGGCGTCGGCGTGCCGCAGCACGTTGGTGGTGCCCTCGCGGACCACCCAGCCCAGGGCCGACTGCAGCGGTTCGGCCAGCTCCGCGCTGCCGCTGTCATCGATCCGGCAGTCGATCCCGGCCGCCCTCAGCACCCCGCGCGCGCCGACCAGTTCGGTGTGCAGATCGGCCTCCCGGTAGCCGCGTACGACCTCCCGCATCTCCCGCTGCGACTCCCGCGCGATCCGCTGCACCTCGGTCATCTGGTCCACGGCGGAGGGCGAGCCGCGCTGCGCGAGCTGCACGGCCAGCTCGCTCTTGAGGGCGATCACCGACAGGTTGCGGCCCAGCACGTCGTGCAGGTCCCGGCCGAACCGCAGCCGCTCCTCGGCCACCGCCAGCCGCGCCTGGGTCTCCCGGGCGGCCTCCAGCTCGTTGACCACCCGCAGCATCCAGCCCGAACAGCGGTAGCTGAAGCCGAACAGGACGGCGCCGAGGACGGCGGAGCCCGCGTGGTACCCCGTCTGCCCCGCCGGCAGGTCCAGCGCCGCGACGGACAGCGCCGACCCCGCGATGACCAGCGCCGTCACCAGGACGCTCCGCCGGACCGACAGGGTGAGGAGCACCGGCCCGGCCAGGAACATCAGCAGCCAGGAGCTGGCGGCCACCGCCCCCGGGTCCAGCACTCCGGCCCCGACCGAGGCGTGGAGCGCGGTGACACCGACGGCCGTGAGCCCGACGTACACCGCTGTCAGGCGTTCCGGCCGTTCGGCCGACCCCAGGTAGTACCGCAACCCGGCCCGGCACAGCAGCAGATGGCACACGGAGTGCGCCGCGAACAGCGCGATCAGAGCGGCGGCGACCCAGAGGGGGACGCCGCCGCGCTGCGCCACGCACCAGAAGGCCAGCAGCGCCGCCTCGCAGACGGCGAAGCTGTAGAGCGTGAAGCGGGTGTACTGGTGGAAGCGGACCGGCCCGCTGGACCGCCGTATCCGCTCCACCCAGCCCAGCGTGCCTTCCCCGACCGCCACCGTCACACCCGCTCCTCGCACCTCAGTGACGCGGTTCCCAGCGGAACCACCGCCGTACAGCGAACACCGACACCAGGGCCCAGGCCACGGCGGTCCCCAGTGTCCGCAGCACCTCGCCCGGCTCGCCGCCGCCGAGCCAGCCGTACCGCACCAGGTCCACCACCGGGCTCATCGGCAGCAGCCGCAGGACGTCGGCCACCCGCTCCGGCATGACCTCCAGGGGGACGAACATCCCCGAGCCGGCCAGCGAGACCATCAGCAGCGGCAGCGCGGTGATCTGCGCGCTCTCCGTGGTCCGGGTGATCACGGCCGTCGCGGCGGCCGTCAGCACCATCAGGACCGCGCCCAGCAGCACGCCCAGGACCAGCAGGTCCGGCCGGTCCGGCGGCGTCATCTCCAGCAGGGCCGCGCCCGCCGCGACCAGCACGGCGCACTGCGCCAGCGCCACGGTGACCACCGGCAGCGCCGCGCCGGCCAGGATCTCCCAGTCCCGCAGCTCTCCGGTCCGCAGCCGCTTGAGGACCAGCTCCTCGCGGCGGGAGACGTAGGCGGGGATGAGGTTCAGATAGACGACGAGGATCAGCACCATCGGGATGCCGCTGGTCATCACCAGATCGGTGACACTCAGCCCGGTGCCCTCCAGCGGCGCCTGCTCGACCGTGGAGCGCATGAACAGCACCATGGCCAGCGGCATCAGCAGGGCGGTGAACATGGCGGTGCGGTTGCGGACGAGCAGCGTCAGCTCCGCACGGGCCAGCGACCGCAGCCGGCCCAGGGAGGCCGCCGCCCCGCCGGCCGCCCCGTCGGCCGCCCCGCCACCGCCGCCCGTCCTGCTCCCGGTGTCCGTCGCGCTCATCGTGCTCCCGCCTCCGCCAGTCGTGCCGTGCCGTCTTCCTCCGCTGTGCCGTCGTCCTCCGCCGCGTCCGGGCCACCACCGTGGGCGATCTCCAGGAACGCCTCCTCCAGGGAGGCCGAGCGGGCGTCCAGACCCGCCAGCGTCACGCCCTCCTGCCGTGCCCACAGCAGGAGTTCGGTCAGGGACTCCTGCAGCCGGCCGGTGCGGATCTCCACACCCCGCCCGTGCTCGGCGGCCTTCAGCGACAGCGGAAGCCGGGCGGCGGGCATCCCCTCGGGCAGCGTGAAGCGGATCCGGGACGGGCGCGAGGCGGTGACCTCGGCGGGCGTGCCGGAGACGACGATCCGCCCCGCCCGCATGATCGCCAGCCGGTCGGCCAGCTCCTCGGCCTCCTCCAGGTAGTGCGTGGTCAGCACCACGGTCGTACCGCCCTCCCGCAGCTCCCGCACCAGCCGCCAGGTCTCCCGCCGCCCCTCGGCGTCCAGCCCGGTCGTCGGCTCGTCCAGGAAGAGCACCTCGGGCCGGCCGAGCAGGGCCATGGCCAGGTCCAGCCGCCGCCGCTCGCCGCCGGAGAGCTGCTTGACGCGGACGTCCGCGCGCGGGGCCAGGCCCACCATCTCCAGCGCCTCCGAGGTCGGACGGGCCCCGCTGGTGCAGCCGGCCCACATCCGCGCGGTCTCGGCGACGGTCAGGTCGGAGGAGAAGCCGCCCTCCTGGAGCATCACCCCGATCCGCGACCGCACCCGGGCACGCTCGCGGTACGGGTCGTGCCCGAGCACGCGCACCCGGCCGCCGCTGGGCTCGGCCATTCCCTCCAGCAGCTCGACGGTGGATGTCTTGCCCGCGCCGTTCGTCCCCAGCAGCGCGAACAGCTCGCCGCGCGCCACGGAGAACGAGACTCCCCGTACGGCATCGAAGCCGCCGTCCCCCTTCGCCGGGCCGTAGCGCCGCCGCAGCCCGCTCACCTCGATGACCTGCTCTCCGATCTCCATGCCACCAGGGTCGCGCGGGGCCGGGAGCGGGAGCAGTGCGGGCTGTCACGAGCGCGCGTGACAAATGTCAACCGGCCGGTGGGCGGGGGGAGATGAGGGGATGTGACATGACACACACGAAGAAGACCCCGGTCCTGAAGGACCGGGGTCTTTTCTCTGAGCGGACGACGAGGCTCGAACTCGCGACCTCAACCTTGGCAAGGTTGCGCTCTACCAACTGAGCTACGTCCGCATGCGACCTCCCGGCTCTCACCGAGCGGCGCGCCTTCACTCTACCCGATCCCGGAGACCCGGTGGAGTGAGCGGAGCGGGTGACAGGAATCGCACACTGCGCCTCCCTCTTGGAAAGAGGGCGCTCTACTACTGAGCTACACCCGCGTGACCACCTTGGTTCCGGCCGTTTCCGGCCGCCCCCGGCGGTGTGCTCCAGACTCTAGCCGATCACCCGGGGTGCCTGGCAAGTCGGCCCGGAGGCGGGCTCAGCGCGACTCCCCGGGGGCGGCGCCGGAGGTGGATCCGTGGGCCTCGTCGAACGCCTCGTAGACCTTCTTGGGGATGCGGCCGCGCGGCGGCACCTCGAAGCCGTGCGACCGGGCCCAGGCCCGCACCGCGGACGGGTCCGGCGCGACGGAGGTGCGCTGGAACGTCTTCCCGGACCTGGCCCGCTTGCGGCCGGCCCGCACAAAGGGGGCCAGGCCCATGCGCAGTTTCTTCGCGTTCTCGCGGTTGAGATCGATCTCGTACGACTTGCCGTCGAGGCCGAAGGCGACCGTCTCCGATGCTTCCCCGCCGTCGATGTCGTCGGAGAGTGTGACCACCACACGCTGTGCCACGGATATCGGTCCTTTCGGGAGGATCGCATACGGAAACACTTCGAAACCACTTCCTGACGTGCGGTGATATCGACGTTCCCGGCGATCGGCGTCAATGCCCTTTCCTTTGTACAGCGGCAGGCATTGTCTGGTGAAGCGGTTGAATTATCGCCCGCGTGTCATGCCGCGAACGCGACTTTACTTTTCCGGCGCCGACTGGGGCAGTACTTCCCGGTGTTTTCCGGTGCGCCGATACCCGACCGTGACCGGAGCGGCTCATATCTACGCGAGTAGAATTTTCCGGCGGGTACGCTGAAGCGGCAGCCTCCAGCACCAACACCCACCGGGAGTACCTGTGGCTCGCGTCGTAGTCGACGTCATGCTCAAGCCGGAGATCCTCGACCCCCAGGGCCAGGCGGTTCAGCGTGCGCTGCCCCGGCTGGGCTACGAGGGCATCTCGGACGTCCGCCAGGGCAAGCGCTTCGAGCTCGAGGTGGAGGGTCCGGTCGACGACGACGCCCTCGCCCGCATTCACCAGCTCGCCGAGACGTTCCTCGCCAACACCGTGATCGAGGACTTCACCGTGCGCGTCGAGGAGCGCGAAGAGGTGACCCCCGCATGACGACCCGCATCGGAGTCGTCACCTTCCCCGGCTCCCTCGACGACGTGGACGCCCGGCGCGCCATCCGCCTCGCCGGCGCCGAGCCGGTCACCCTGTGGCACCGCGACAAGAGCCTGGACCAGGTGGACGCCGTCGTCCTCCCCGGCGGCTTCTCCTACGGCGACTACCTGCGCTGCGGCGCCATCGCCCGCTTCTCGCCGGTGATGGAGACGGTCGTCGACCAGGCCCGCGCCGGCCTGCCGGTGCTCGGTATCTGCAACGGTTTCCAGGTGCTGTGCGAGTCGCACCTGCTGCCCGGCGCGCTCACCCGCAACGACCACCTCCACTTCGTCTGCCGCGACCAGAAGCTGCGCGTGGAGAACGCGGACACCGCCTGGACCTCCGACTACGCCGGGGGCCAGGAGATCACCGTCCCGCTCAAGAACGGCGAGGGCGGCTACGTCGCCGACGAGCGCACCCTGGACGAGCTGGAGGCGACCGGCCGGGTCGTCTTCCGCTACCTGGACGTCAACCCCAACGGCTCCCGCCGCGACATCGCCGGCATCTGCAACGAGGCCGGCAACGTCGTCGGCCTCATGCCCCACCCCGAGCACGCCGTCGAGGCCCTGACCGGGCCCACCACCGACGGGCTGGGATTCTTCACCTCTGTTCTGAAGAAGCTGGTCACCGCATGAGCGACGCACGCACGACCACTCGGCCGCAGACGGCCCCGATGCCCGCACCTCTGCGTCGTGCGGGCGGAGAAGCTCATCGAAAGGGCGCGGCATGAGTCTCGACACCGTCAAGCACGCGAGCGACACCCCGGACGTCGAGCAGCCCTGGGC
Source organism: Streptomyces barkulensis (assembly GCF_002843305.1). Lineage (GTDB taxonomy): Bacteria > Actinomycetota > Actinomycetes > Streptomycetales > Streptomycetaceae > Streptomyces > Streptomyces barkulensis. The sequence continues at coordinate 45,977 of NZ_PGSG01000041.1, read as the reverse complement.
CGAGCTCGGCCTCAAGCGCGACGAGTACGACCGCATCCGGGAGATCCTCGGTCGCCGCCCGACCGGCGCCGAGCTGGCCATGTACTCCGTGATGTGGTCCGAGCACTGCTCCTACAAGTCCAGCAAGGTCCACCTGAAGCAGTTCGGCGAGAAGGCCCCGGAGTCCGACGCCATGCTGGTGGGCATCGGCGAGAACGCCGGGGTCGTGGACGTCGGCCAGGGCTACGCCGTCACCTTCAAGGTGGAGTCCCACAACCACCCCTCCTACATCGAGCCCTACCAGGGCGCGGCCACCGGCATCGGCGGCATCGTCCGCGACATCCTGGCCATGGGCGCACGCCCGGTCGCCGTGATGGACCCGCTGCGCTTCGGCGCGGCCGACCACCCCGACACTCGCCGCGTCCTGCCCGGCGTCGTCGCCGGCATCGGCGGCTACGGCAACTGCCTGGGCCTGCCCAACATCGGCGGCGAGGTCGTCTTCGACCCCTGCTACCAGGGAAACCCGCTGGTCAACGCCCTGTGCGTGGGCGTGATGCGGCACGAGGACATCCATCTGGCCAAGGCGTCGGGCACCGGCAACAAGGTCGTCCTCTACGGCGCCCGCACCGGCGGCGACGGCATCGGCGGCGTCTCCGTGCTCGCCTCGGAGACCTTCGACGAGACGGGCCCGGCCAAGCGCCCGGCCGTCCAGGTGGGCGACCCCTTCCAGGAGAAGCTCCTCATCGAGTGCACCCTGGAGGTCTTCAAGGAGGACCTGGTCGTCGGCATCCAGGACCTCGGTGGCGCCGGCCTGTCCTGCGCCACCTCCGAGCTGGCCTCGGCCGGCTCCGGCGGTATGCGCGTGGAACTGGACACCGTTCCGCTGCGCGACTCCACGCTCTCGCCCGAGGAGATCCTCATGAGCGAGTCGCAGGAGCGCATGTGCGCCGTCGTCGAGCCGGACAAGGTCGACCGCTTCCTGGCCATCTGCGAGAAGTGGGACGTCATCGCCACCGTCATCGGCGAGGTCACCGACGGCGACCGGCTGGAGATCTACTGGCACGGCGAGCAGATCGTGGACGTGCCCCCGCGCACGGTCGCCCACGAGGGCCCGGTCTACAACCGCCCCTACGCCCGACCCGAGTGGCAGGACGCCCTCCAGGCCGACGACGCGAACAGGCTGCCCCGCCCCTCCGGCGGGGACGAGCTGCGCGAGCAGGTCCTGAAGCTGGTCGGCTCGCCGAACCAGGCGTCCAAGGCGTGGATCACCGACCAGTACGACCGCTACGTGCTCGGCAACACCGTCCTGGCCCAGCCCGAGGACAGCGGCATGATCCGCATCGACGAGGAGACCGGCCTGGGCGTGGCCGTCGCCACCGACGGCAACGGCCGCTACGCCAAGCTCGACCCGTACACCGGCGCGCAGCTCGCGCTGGCCGAGTCCTACCGCAACGTCGCCGCAGCCGGCGCGAAGCCGCTGGCCGTCACCGACTGCCTGAACTTCGGCTCGCCGGAGGACCCGGGCGCGATGTGGCAGTTCGCCGAGGCCTGCCGCGGACTGGCCGACGCCTGTCAGACGCTGGGCACCCCGGTGACCGGCGGCAACGTCTCCCTCTACAACCAGACGGGCGACACCGCCATCCACCCGACCCCGGTGGTCGGTGTGCTCGGCGTGATCGACGACGTCACCCGCCGCACCCCGATGGCGTTCGCACAGGAGGGCCAGCTGGTCTACCTCCTGGGCGACACCCGCGAGGAGCTGGGCGGCTCGGCCTGGTCCCAGGTGATCCACGACCACCTGGGCGGGCTGCCGCCGAAGGTGGACCTGGAGCGTGAGCGGCTGCTCGCCGAGATCCTGATCTCCGCCTCCCGCGACGGCATGGTCGACGCGGCGCACGACCTGAGCGACGGCGGGCTCATCCAGGCGGTGACCGAGTCCTGCCTCAAGGGCGGGAAGGGCGCCCGGCTGGTCGTCCCCGACGGGCTGGACCCGTTCGTGTTCCTGTTCTCCGAGTCGGCCGGCCGCGCGATCGTGGCGGTGCCGCGCAGCGAGGAGCTGCGCTTCACCGACATGTGCGGCGCCCGCGGCCTGCCCGCCACCCGCATCGGCGTGGTGGACGGCGACGCCGTCGAGGTCCAGGGGCAGTTCTCCGTCTCCCTGGCCGAGCTGCGCGAGGCCCACGAGGCCACCATCCCGGGGCTGCTCGCCTGACGCCCGTACGACGGCCGCCGTGCCCCGCCGCCCGCCCCGGGCGGCGGGGCACGGCTGTCACAGGGCGCTGGTAGGTTCGCCGCCGGACGGATGCCGGGGCTGTACGGGACGGGGGCGAGGGGACGGATGGACCGCGGGCGGTGGCGGAGGGCGTACAACCGGCTGGTGTGCGCCGTGGCCGTCTTCGCGATCGGGCTGAGCGGCTGGACGCTGTGGCAGTGGTGGGAGCGCCGGCACGCCGTGGACGAGGCCTGCGGCGGCCTGGTCCCGGTGGGCGAGGTGCTGGCTCTACGGGGGAGCGGGGGAGAGATCACTCCCGCCCGGAACCTCACGGACGGAATCCGGCTGGACGACGCCCGGCTGCCGCAGAGCTGCGTCCTGCGCAGCGAGGAGGCCTCCGGAAGAGGGCGAGGAGTGGGGGAGAGCGGTTCGTTCTTCTCCGCACAGGTGGCCACCGAGCCCACCGGGTGGACGTACGAACCGGTCGATGACGCCTTCGAGGACGCGCTCGACCACACCAACCCGTACATCGACGTTCCGCAGGTGTACCAGCCGGTCGGCGGCGGCATAGCCGGGTACGTCACCGACACCGGTGTCTCCGTCCGGCTGCCCTGCCCCGGCACCGAGCACCGGGGCGAGGAGATCACAGCCATACGGGCCTCCGCCGGGCTGAGCGCGGCCACCCGGGCGGAGTTCTCCGAGAACGGCCAGCTCGCCCAGGACGACCGCGACCGGCTGGCCCGCATCGCGGTCACCACTGCCAACAACCTCGCCGCCGAACTGGGGTGCTCCGACCGCCTCCCCGAGCCGCCGGACGGCATACCGGCGCTGAACACCGAGCCCGTCGCCCCGGAGAAGGCCGAGGGCACCTGCGCCTGGTACGGCGAGGCCGGTCTGCACACCGGGCGGGCCAACGCCTCCGGCTGGCTGCCCGACCGGGTGCTGGAGAGCAGCGCGAACGAGCTGGTCTGGCAGGAGCGCTGCCTGCTGACCGTCAGCCGCGAGGCCGGGAGCGCGGTGTACGAGAGGCATCTGGAGGGCCCCGCCTATCAGCGGTTCTACAAGGCCCTCGGCGGGCCGCGCAGCTGGTGGCTCAGCGCCGAGAGTTTCTTCGGCGACGCGGCCGAACACGTCTCCACCGATCCGGTCGACGACGAGCGGGCGGCCATACCTGGCCGGGGCGGGTTCGACGACGGCGCGAACGCCTGGTGGGCCACATCCGTGTGCGACGGCGAGCCCGCCGTCCATGTCCTCACCGCCGGCTACCCGTACTCCGAAGCCGTGGCCCGCCATCTGGAGCCGGTCTTCCGCGCCTATGTCGAGGACGTCGCCGAGCGGCGCGGCTGCGCGGACATCGCCATGCCCCCGAAGAGCGACTACCAGGAGGAGAGCTGACCCCGGGCCGGAAGGGATCGGCGGCCCGACCGGCGGGTAGCCGCCTGCTTCCGCCACGCGGCGTTCTACTCTGACGCCATGCCTCCGGTGAAGCGCAAGCCCAGGACGTACGACCCGGCCATGGTGCGGGCCGGGCTCATCGGGCAGGTGGAGGCCGTGCGCAACGCCGTGCACGCCCTCACCCCCGACCAGCTGGCCCGGCCCTCCGGGCTGCCCGGCTGGGACGTGCGACATCTGGTGGTCCACATCGCCGGGCAGATCGAGGCGGTGCCCCGGCTGCTGGCGGAGCCCCCGCCCCGGGCCGCCGCGCCGCAGACGGACCTGAACGCCTGGGCGGTGTCCGTGGCCGGCGCCGCCCACGAGCTGGACGAGGCGACCCGCAGGCACGCGAAGGCGTACGAGGACGCGGCCCGCGCGGTGGACGACGCCGTCGAGGAGCTGGAGCCGGTGCTGGAGCAGGCCGTGCGCGCGGACGTGCTGCTGCCGCACCCCTTCGGCGCGATGCGGGCGCTGGACTTCACCGTGACCCGCCTGCTGGAGCTGGTGGTGCACGGCGACGACCTCACCCGGGCCACCGGCGTACGTGTCCCGCCGGTCCGCCAGGCCCTGGCGACGACCGTGCGGCTGCTGGCGGACGCGCTGGCCGCCAAGGCGCCCGGCTCCTCGGTGGAGGTGCGGATCCCGCCCTTCGCGGTCGTCCAGTGCGTGGCGGGCCCGCGGCACACCCGCGGCACCCCGCCGAACGTGGTGGAGACCGATCCGCTGACCTGGATCCGCCTGGCGACCGGGCGCACCGACTGGTCGGCGGAGCTGGATGCGGCGCATCTCACAGCGAGCGGCGAGCGCGCGGATCTGCGCGATCACCTCCCCGTACTGGGGTGATGACCTGCGGTGAGAGACCGCCGGGGGCTGCGGGGGAGAGGCGGTCCCGGGTATTGAGCACCGCGGAACCTGTCCTAGACTCGGTGGCGTGCCACGTGGTGACGGACGACTCAACCACGACCTGCTCCCCGGAGAGAAGGGCCCCCAGGACGCCTGCGGCGTCTTCGGAGTCTGGGCCCCGGGGGAAGAGGTCTCCAAGCTCACCTATTTCGGGCTGTACGCGCTGCAGCACCGGGGACAGGAGTCCGCGGGCATCGCGGTGAGCAACGGCTCCCAGATCCTCGTCTTCAAGGACATGGGCCTGGTCTCCCAGGTCTTCGACGAAACCTCCCTCGGCTCCCTCAGGGGCCACATCGCGGTCGGTCACGCGCGCTACTCGACCACCGGCGCCTCGGTGTGGGAGAACGCCCAGCCCACCTTCCGGGCCACCGCCCAGGGCTCGATCGCGCTGGGCCACAACGGCAACCTGGTCAACACCGCCGAGCTGGCCGAGATGGTCGCCGCGCTGCCCAGCACGGGCGGCCGGGCCACCCAGGTCGCCGCCACCAACGACACCGACCTGATCACCGCCCTGCTGGCGGGCCAGGTGGACGAGGACGGCAAGCCGCTCACCGTGGAGCAGGCCGCCCCCGCTGTCCTGCCGAAGGTCAAGGGCGCGTTCAGCCTGGTCTTCATGGACGAGCACACCCTCTACGCCGCCCGCGACCCGCAGGGCATACGCCCGCTGGTGCTCGGCCGGCTGGAGCGCGGCTGGGTGGTGGCCTCCGAGACCGCGGCCCTGGACATCGTCGGCGCGTCCTTCATCCGGGAGATCGAGCCCGGCGAGATGGTCGCCATCGACGAGGACGGGCTGCGCGCCCAGCGCTTCGCGGATGCGAAGCCGAAGGGCTGTGTCTTCGAGTACGTCTACCTCGCGCGCCCCGACACCGACATCGCGGGCCGCAACGTCTACCTCTCCCGGGTGGAGATGGGCCGCCGGCTGGCCGCCGAGGCCCCGGCCGAGGCCGACCTGGTCATAGCGACCCCGGAGTCCGGCACCCCGGCCGCGGTCGGCTACGCCGAGGCCAGCGGCATCCCGTACGGCAGCGGCCTGGTCAAGAACTCCTACGTGGGCCGGACGTTCATCCAGCCCTCGCAGACCATCCGCCAGCTCGGCATCCGCCTCAAGCTCAACCCCCTCAAGGAGGTCATCCGCGGCAAGCGCCTGGTGGTCGTCGACGACTCGATCGTCCGCGGCAACACCCAGCGCGCCCTGGTGCGGATGCTGCGCGAGGCGGGCGCGGCCGAGGTGCACGTGCGGATCAGCTCGCCGCCCATCAAGTGGCCGTGCTTCTTCGGCATCGACTTCGCCACCCGCGCCGAGCTGATCGCCAACGGCCTGTCGGTCGAGGAGATCGGCACCTCGCTGGGGGCGGACTCCCTGGCGTACATCTCGCTGGAGGGCATGGTCGGGGCGACCACCATCGCCAAGCCCGACCTGTGCCGGGCCTGCTTCGACGGCGAGTACCCGATGGAGCTGCCGGACCCCGGGCTGCTGGGCAAGCACCTGCTGGAGTCCGAGACCGCCGAGGCCGTCGGCGCCGATCCCGACGGGGTGCGGAGCATGCTCGCGGGCCCCGGCGCGGCCGACGCGCTGCGCAGGCCCTGACCCCGCCGGCTCGCCGGCGGCCGTCCCGGTGAGCCGGCAGCCGCCGACCGTCCCGGTGAGCCACCGGGCCACCGTCCGTCCCAGAGGAAGACCATGACCTCCACCAACCCGACCCCGGCCGGCCAGGGCGCCAGCTACGCCGCCGCCGGAGTGGACATCGAGGCGGGCGACCGCGCCGTCACGCTGATGAAGGAGTGGGTGGGCAAGGCCCGCCGGCCCGAGAGCATCGGTGCGCTCGGCGGTTTCGCGGGCCTGTTCGACGCGTCCGCGCTGAAGGGCTACCGGCGCCCGCTGCTGGCCTCGGCCACCGACGGCGTGGGCACCAAGGTCGCCGTCGCGCAGAAGATGGGCGTGCACGACACCATCGGCCACGACCTGGTGGCGATGGTCGTGGACGACCTGGTGGTCTGCGGCGCCGAGCCGCTGTTCATGACCGACTACATCAGCGTGGGCAGGGTCGTCCCCGAGCGGGTCGCCTCCATCGTCAAGGGCATCGCCGAGGGCTGCGTCCTGGCGGGCTGCGCCCTGGTCGGCGGCGAGACGGCCGAGCACCCCGGTCTGATGGGCCCGGACGAGTACGACGTGGCGGGCGCGGGCACGGGCGTCGTGGAGGCCGACGAGATCCTGGGCGCGGACCGCGTCCGCCCGGGCGACGCGGTCGTCGCGATGGGCGCCTCCGGTCTTCACTCCAACGGGTACTCGCTGGTGCGGCACGTGTTCTTCGACCGCGCCGGCTGGTCGCTGGACCGCCGTGTCGAGGACTTCGGCCGCACGCTGGGCGAGGAGCTGCTGGAGCCCACCAAGATCTACTCGCTGGACTGCCTGGCGCTGACGAGGGCCACCGAGGTGCACGCCTTCTCGCACATCACCGGCGGCGGGCTGGCCGGCAACCTCGCGCGTGTCGTGCCCGACGGGCTGCACGCCACCGTGGACCGTTCCACCTGGAGCCCGGCGCCGGTCTTCCGGGCGGTGGGCGAGCTGGGCGGGGTCGAGCGCGCGGAGCTGGAGAAGACCCTCAACATGGGCGTCGGCATGGTCGCCGTGGTCCCGCCGGAGTCGGTCGGCGCGACGCTGTCCCTGCTGGGCGAGCGCGGTGTGGACGCCTGGGTCGCCGGCGAGGTCACCGAGCGCGGAGACCGCGGCGAGGCCGTGACACTCACCGGGGACTACGCGGCCTGAGCGGCGGGAGCGGACAGGATCAAAACCCGGTCCGGCGGTGGCCGGACCGGGTGATGACCGCTATCGGTATGAGATCGCTTTGTTCAGTGGACGACGACGTCCTCAGGCGCGGCGTCGGTGGTTCGACGGTGAGGAGGACCCGCGGGAGTCGACCGAATGGTCGTCGCCCTCCGCGTCCTCGTCATCGTCGTTGTACAGATCCGCGTACCGTGCGTACGGGTCGTCCAGCTCATCGTCCTCGAACCGCTCGCCGTTCGGCGGCTGACTCGATGTCGATGCGCCCAGCTCCTCGGCCAGGCGTGCAAGATCAGTCCCACCGCTGTTGTACTTCAGCTGGCGGGCGACCTTCGTCTGCTTGGCCTTGGCCCGGCCGCGCCCCATGGCTCGACCCCCTCAACGACGGGGCTCAACGGCCCCAGAGTCTTGACACGCGTTCACGATGCGGAGCGGACCCTCGATTCGATCGAGAGACCGTCCGTGGAGCTTCAACGGTACCTGCTTCCGTGGCCGTACGGTACGCCGCCCGCACGACACGGCCGGTGCCCGCCCTGCCTGGTGACCATTTCTCCGCTGGTCAGTGACGATTTTACCTTCTGTCCGTCCGGTCACCCGCCCAGGGGTGGTGAGGGATGTCTCCCCCGCCGTTCGTCACCGGGGGTGACGTCCTGGTGGACGCTGGGTCAGGTGTGCGGGGCCGGCCCCGCACACCTGACCCAGCGAGCCGGAACCGCCGGGCCGGCGGTTCCGGTGATGAAGCCGCCGGGTCAGCTCGCGGCGCCGGACCTGCGGGCCTCGGCCATCCGCTGCTCGGCGATGCGGTCGGCCGCCACCGCCGGCGGCACGCCGTCGGCCGCGGCGCGCTCGAAGATCGCCAGCGTGGTGTCGTGGATCTTCTCGGCCTTCGCCTTCGCGCGTGCGAAGTCGAAGCCGTGGAGCTCGTCCGCGACCTGGATCACGCCGCCGGAGTTCACCACGTAGTCGGGCGCGTAGAGGACGCCCCGGTCGGCGAGGTCCTTCTCGACGCCCGGGTGGGCGAGCTGGTTGTTGGCCGCGCCGCAGACCACCTTCGCGGTCAGCACGCCGACGGTCTCGTCGCTGAGGGCGCCGCCGAGCGCGCAGGGCGCGTACACGTCCAGGCCCTCGGTGCGGATCAGCGTGTCGGTGTCGGCGACCGCCACCACCTCCGGGTGCGCGGCCGTGATCTGCTCGACCGCCTCGGTGCGCACGTCCGTGACCAGGACCTCGGCGCCCTCCTCGAGCAGGTGGCCCACCAGGTGGCGGCCGACCTTGCCGACGCCCGCGACGCCGACCCTGCGGCCGCGCAGCGAGGTGTCGCCCCACAGGTGCTTCGCGCTGGCACGCATGCCCTGGTAGACGCCGAAGGCGGTGAGCACCGAGGAGTCGCCGGCGCCGCCGTTCTCGGGGGAGCGGCCGGTCACCCAGCGGGAGGCGCGCGAGACCACGTCCATGTCCTGGACGTAGGTGCCGACGTCGCAGGCGGTGACGTAGCGGCCGCCGAGGGAGTCGACGAAGCGGCCGTAGGCCTCCAGCAGGGCCTCGGTCTTGTGCTGCTCGGGGTCGCCGATGATCACGGCCTTGCCGCCGCCGTGGTCCAGCCCGGCGAGCGCGTTCTTGTACGACATGCCGCGGGCGAGGTTGAGGGCGTCCTTCACGGCGGCCTCCTCCGGGTTCTCCTCGGAGGCGTAGGCATGGAAGCGGGTGCCGCCCAGAGCCGGGCCCAGGGCCGTGGAGTGGATGGCGATGACCGCCTTCAGGCCGGTGGCCCGGTCCTGGCAGAGGACGACCTGCTCGTGGCCGCCCTGCTCGGAGTGGAACAGGGTGTGCAGGACCGAACCTGTGGTGCGCTGCGCGCTCACGGTGCTCTCTGAGCCGTCTCGGTGTCCGTCGACGCTGACGGCGGGACGTACGTCAGTCACGGTGGTGACTCCTGTATGTCGCGGAAGGGTGCCCTTCCAGCATTCTCCCGCTTGTGGCGGTGGGATGCGGAGCGGGCCGGTTGGCATGAGGGTACGGCCTGACGGCCCCCGGGAGTACGGGTGTGCAGTTGCGGTGCCACGATCAGGGTATTGAACTGCCGTTGTCCGCCCCTCGGCCCGCTGCTCCGGGAGGAAGAAACCCTTGGCCCTCACTACTCCGGTGGCCGTCCCGTACGCCTCCTACCTGCGGGTCTACGAGCCGCTGGCCGCCTTTCCCGAGCCGGAGCGCTCCCACTGGGCCCGCTACGCCCGCCGCGGGAGCCCGCCCGGGGCGCAGGACGAGCTGCGCCGGTCGCTGGCGGATCTGCTGCCGGTGCCGCCCGTGGTGGTGCCGGTGCGCGAGAGCGCGGACGCCTTCGTGGCCGAGGTGGACGGGGTGCTGTGCGTCTGCCCCTGGCGGACCAGGCTGCGGGGCTGGCAGGCGCTGGCCGGGCTCGGCGACGAGCTGCCGGCGCCGGTGCTGGACGCGGCGGTGCCGCCGGTGGTGCGGCGCGAGGCCGCGGCGGACTACGACCGCTGGCGGGAGCGGAACCCGGACGCCCGGCCGTGGATCCGCTCGGCTACCTGGCACGTCCCGGTGCGCTGGTTCGTGCTCTTCGCGGACGAGGAGCGCGAGTACGGCAAGGGGGCGGACGCCGGCACCGGCGGCGCGGGGGAGGGTGTCCTCCTGCGCTACCGCACCCCGATGGTGCAGGCGCGGCGGCGGGTGGCGCGTGCGCTGAAGGTGCTGCGCGAGGAGCTGGAGGACAGCCCGCTGATCGACGGGCTGGTGGACGTGGGGCGCTGGCTGGAGGAGTTCCATCCGCGTTCGATGGTGGAGCTGGACTACGGCGGACTGGTGTATACCATCCCGGAGGAGCAGCTCGCCTCGGACCACTCCGCGGCCGACACCGCGGAGGGACTGGCGGCGCTGCGGGAGGGCGACGGCGAGCGGGCGAGCGCCGTCTACGAGCGTTTGACCGAGCGCTGGCGGGCGGTGCGGCATCGCGGGATGGCCAGCTGAGACGTTCCGGCCGGGGGTTCCGATCGGGGTGCTTCGGCCGGGTGCTTCGGCCGGGGTGTTCCGCGCGGGCGGGGCCGGGCCGCCGGGCACCGCGGGCGTCCCGGGCACCGTGAACCGGGTCCTTCCGATCCGTTCCCGGCCTTCGGGTCAAGGGCTCACCAAGGTGACCGACCGCACTTACCGGGGCCTTGCCCTGAAGGACACCTCTCGTGCCAAAATAGGACAAGGAGTCCGGAGGGGGCTTCATCCGTCCAACTAAGGTCGGATCCATCGGTATTGCGATCCTTTCCAGGGGGCTGGGGAGGTCCGCTCACGTTGTAACCGATCGTCACGATGGTGTGACCGTCCGTTATGACACGGTCCATCGGCTTCCGTCGAGGTTGGACACCTGAGAGGGCAATTCCGTCGGTTTGGCCGACGTGGCTGGACAGATGGTGTAGTTGTAGTGCCGAGGACAAGCCGTTCGTCCTATAACCGACTCGGCCCGCGTCCGCCATTTCGGGCAACGCGGGTCAAGGTGCAGAATTTAGAGGAAAGAACCGTGATGGTTCGGTTCTCCCGAGGAGGCCGCTCATGACCGCTCGCACCCCTGATGCCGAGCCGCTGCTGACCCCGGCTGAGGTTGCCACCATGTTCCGTGTGGACCCGAAGACGGTCACGCGCTGGGCCAAGGCAGGCAAGCTCACGTCCATCCGCACGCTCGGAGGGCACCGCCGCTACCGCGAGGCGGAGGTGCGCGCCCTGCTCGCGGGCATTCCGCAGCAGCGCAGCGAGGGCTGAACAACCCCGTGAATCGGGCGTGACGGGGCCCCCATCCCGCTTCGCCGCCCGACTCGGCACCACCTTTCGGGCCGGTGTCCCCCACACGGCCTGAACGTCGATCGCGCTGGGCTCCGCCGGGTCCAGCGCGATTTTGTGTACTCCTTCGCGCTCGCGCGTCGCGTCGTGCCGGCAAGGCCCCCCGGCCGGAATCCCGTTCCGGCCGGGGGGCCTTGCCGTGCGTCAACGGGGCCTGCCCCGCGCCCGGTTCGCCGCGCCGGCCAAGGCCGGGGTGTGCCGCGGGGTGCCCGAAGGGCCCTCCGAGGGGCGTGGGGAGGCCCCTTGTGGGGGGCGCGCGGAGGTGCCGGGAGGAGCGCTCGGGTGCAGTGCAATGGCACATATTAAATTTACCCGATGTAGGAAGGGGTTAAATTCCCCCCTCTGATCAACCGATTCGGTGACTCCCGTCACATCGCACGGGTCTTGCACGCCCTAACTACCGTACGGTAATGGGAAATAAGCGTACGACGCCCCGCAATCGGACCTCCGGCCGGGTGCCGGTGTGCCGCCGGCCGGCCACTCGTGCCCCGCCGGGCCGTCGCCCGGCCGCGGAGGCGGTGCCGCGGCGCGTACGGGCGGAGAGGCCGTCAGAACCGCCTCAGGGGCCGCCTGGGCCCGGCCGGCCCTCCACGGGCGGTTCGGGGCCCTCTCCGGGCCGCGCGGGCCGCACGGGCCGCACGGGCGGTTTCGGGCGCGGAACGGAGGAGGCGATCGCGGGCGGTCCCCCGGGGCGCTCGCCCGCGGGCTCCATCGCCAGCCGCTGCAGCCGGTGGCAGACCGGGCAGTGCCGGGTGGCGTGGCCGTAACGCGTCGCGGCGGACAGATGGGCCCGCAGCAGGGCCCGTGTCTCGTGCCGCGGATACTCCGGAGTCGTCGGCATCGCGCCCACCTCCCTGTAGCAGGGGTACCCGCGGCCTGAGGAGCCGTCAAGACGGCCCGTACGCCCGGAGTGCCCGAGGGCGCGCAAAACGGCCAGTGGCCCGGATCCACGGGGGATCCGGGCCACTCGATGCGGTCCTGACGGGATTTGAACCCGCGGCCTCCACCTTGACAGGGTGGCGAGCACTCCAAACTGCTCCACAGGACCTGGAAGCCGCAGCGCCGGGCGCTGCCCGAGCTGCGAGAAGGACTCTACAGCAGCTCAGGGACACAAAGCGAACTCACCCACAGTTCCCGGCCCGCTACCTGCCCGCTCCCGGCCCGCAGCCGCTCCTGCCACCGGTCCCGCCACCGGTCCCGCTACGGCGCCGCCGCGTCCACCGCCTTCACGATGCGCTTGTCCGAGACCGGGTAAGCCGTGCCCAGGGCGTGCGCGAAGTAGCTGACCCGCAGCTCCTCGATCATCCAGCGGATCTCCCGGGCCTCCCGCGGCACCGGCCGCCCCTTCGGGAACTGCTCCAGCAGCCACTCGTACTCGTCCCGCATCTCCTTCACCTTCGCCATCCGGGCGCGGTCCCGGTCGACACCGGTGGGCAGTTGCTGCAGGCGGCGGTCCACGGCCGTCAGATAGCGCAGCAGGTCCGGCAGACGCCGGGCGCCGTGGGCGGTCACGAAACCCGGGCCGACCAGCTCCGTGAGCTGCTGCCGCACATCCGCGAGGTTCGGCGCCAGCGTCGGACTGACCGACAGCGGCGGCGACTTCATCCGCCGCTCGCACGACTGCCGGGCGGCGAGCACCTCGCGCACCTGCCGCACCGTCGCCACCGTCGCGTCGGTGATGTCGGCGCGCACGGCGTCGAAGAGCTTGCGGAAGCCCTCCTCGTCCCAGGCCGGGCCGCCGTGCGCCGCGATCAGCCGGTCGGCGGCGGCCGTCACGCAGTCGTCGAACAGCGCCTGGACGCTGCCGTGCGGGGAGGCGGCGAGGGAGAGCCGGTCCTGGTTGGTGAGCTTGGACTGGGCGAACTTGGCCGGATTGGACGGGAGGTTGAGCAGGACGAGCCGGCGCGTGCCGCGCCACATCGCCTCGCGCTGCTCGTCCTCGGTGTCGAAGAGCTTCACCGACACCGAGGCACCGTCGTCCACCAGCGCCGGGTACGCCCTGACCGGCTGGCCGGCCCGCCGTGTCTCGAAGGTGCGCGGCAGGGCCCCGATGCTCCAGGAGGTCAGCCCGGTGCGCTGCTCCAGACCGCCGCCCGCGCCGTCGCCGCCCTTGTCCCGGGCTGAGTCGAACGCCTTGGACAGCGCGGCCCGGGTGCGCGGGCGCAGGGCGTCCCTCAGCTCCTCCAGGTCCTTGCTCTCGGCATCGCCGGAGACCTTGCGGCGCCGCTCGTCCACCACCCGGAAGGTGATCTTCAGATGGTCGGGGACCCTGGACGGGTCGAAGTCCTCCGGGGTCACCCGCACCCCCGTCATCCGCGTCAGCCCCCGTGCCAGCACGGCCGTCAGCGGCTCGTTCAGCGTCTCCTGGGAGACGCCGCCGTCCTCCCCGGCGACGGTTTCCAGGAAGCGCCGGGCGAAGTCGGGAGCGGGCACGTAGTTGCGGCGGACCGGCTTGGGCAGCGAACGGATCAGCTCGGTGACCAGATCCGCGCGCAGCCCCGGGATCTGCCAGTCGAAGCCCTCGGAGGAGACCTGGTTGAGCACCTGGAGGGGGATGTGGACGGTGACGCCGTCGGCGTCCGCGCCCGGCTCGAACTGGTACGTCACCCGGAACCGCAGCCTGCCCTGGTGCCAGGAGTCGGGGTAGTCGTCCTTGGTGACCTGCCCGGCCCGCTCGTTGATGAGCATGGACTTCTCGAAGCTGAGCAGGTCCGGCTCCTCCTGGCGCCTGCGCTTCCACCAGGAGTCGAAGTGCGCGCCGGAGACGACGTGTTCGGGCACACGCTGGTCGTAGAAGTCGAACAGCGTCTCGTCGTCGACGAGGATGTCGCGGCGGCGGGCCCGGTGCTCCAGCTCCTCCACCTCGCCCAGCAGCCTGCGGTTGTCGTGGAAGAACTGGTGGTGGGTGCGCCAGTCGCCCTCCACCAGGGCGTTGCGGATGAACAGCTCGCGGCAGGTCTCCGGGTCGATGCGCCCGTAGTTCACCTTGCGCCGGGCCACGACGGGCACGCCGTACAGCGTCACCTTCTCGTAGGCCATCACCGCCGCCTGCTTCTGCTCCCAGTGCGGCTCGCTGTAGGTGCGCTTGACCAGATGGCCGGCGAGCGGCTCGATCCAGTCCGGGTCGATCTTCGCGTTCACCCGCGCCCACAGCCGCGAGGTCTCCACCAGCTCGGCCGACATGATCCAGCGCGGCGGCTTCCTGAACAGCGCGGAGCCGGGGAAGACGGCGAACTTCGCGCTGCGCGCGCCCAGGTACTCGTTGCCCTTGGCGCTCTCCCGCCCGCCCTCGCCCGGGGAGCTCTTCCCGCTCTCCTTGACCTCCTTGAGCCCGATGTGCGACAGCAGGCCCGCCAGCAGCGACTGGTGGACGCGGTCGGCGTCCGCCTCCTGGTCGTTCATGTGGACGCCCATGGACTTGGCGACCTGGCGGAGCTGGACGTAGATGTCCTGCCACTCCCGTATGCGCAGGTAGTTGAGGAACTCGGACCTGCACATCCGGCGGAAGGCCGAGGAGGACAGCTCCTTCTGCCGCTCGCGCACATAACGCCACAGGTTGAGCAGGGCGAGGAAGTCGCTGTTCTCGTCGCGGAACCGGGCGTGCTGCTGGTCGGCCTGCTGCTGCTTGTCGGCGGGGCGCTCGCGCGGGTCCTGGATGGACAGCGCCGCGGCGATCACCATGACCTCGCGGACGCAGCCGTTGCGGTCGGCCTCCAGCACCATCCGCGCCAGCCGCGGGTCGACGGGGAACTGCGCCAGCTTCCGGCCCGTCTCCGTCAGGCGCTTGCGCGGGTCCTTCTGCTTCGGATCCAGCGCGCCCAGTTCCTCCAGCAGCTGCACACCGGCCTTGATGCTGCGGTGGTCCGGCGGGTCGATGAAGGGGAAGCGCTCGATCTCGCCCAGCCCCGCGGCGGTCATCTGGAGGATGACGGAGGCCAGGTTGGTGCGCAGGATCTCCGGGTCGGTGAACTCCGGCCGGGAGAGGAAGTCCTCCTCGGAGTACAGCCGGACGCAGATGCCGTCCGAGGTGCGGCCGCAGCGGCCCTTGCGCTGGTTGGCGCTGGCCTGCGAGACCGGCTCGATCGGCAGCCGCTGGACCTTGGTGCGGTGGCTGTAGCGGGAGATGCGGGCGGTGCCGGTGTCGATGACGTACTTGATGCCGGGGACGGTCAGCGAGGTCTCGGCGACGTTGGTGGCCAGCACGATCCGCCGGCCGGTATGCCGCTGGAACACCCGGTGCTGCTCGGCGTGCGACAGCCGCGCGTACAGCGGCAGCACCTCCGTCTCGTGCCCGGTATGCGGCTTCGCCGCGTGGCGCAGGTTCCGCTTGTTCAGCGCGTCGGCGGTGTCGCGGATCTCCCGTTCGCCGGAGAGGAAGACCAGGATGTCGCCCGGTCCCTCGGCCTGGAGCTCGTCGACCGCGTCGCAGATCGCGGTGACCTGGTCCCGGTCGGGGTTGTCGCCCTCTTCCTCCAGCAGCGGCCGGTAGCGGACCTCCACCGGGTACGTACGGCCGGACACCTCCACGATCGGGGCGTCGCCGAAGTGGCGGGAGAAGCGCTCGGGGTCGATCGTCGCGGAGGTGATGACGACCTTGAGATCCGGGCGGCGGGGCAGCAGCCGGGCGAGATAGCCCAGCAGGAAGTCGATGTTGAGGCTGCGCTCGTGCGCCTCGTCGATGATGATCGTGTCGTACCGGCGCAGCTCGCGGTCGGTCTGGATCTCGGCCAGCAGGATGCCGTCCGTCATCAGCTTGACCAGGGTGTCCTCGCCCACCTGGTCGGTGAAGCGGACCTTCCAGCCCACCGCCTCGCCCAGTGGCGTGCGCAGCTCCTCGGCGACGCGCTCGGCCACCGTGCGGGCCGCGATCCGGCGCGGCTGGGTGTGCCCGATCAGCCCCTTCACCCCGCGCCCGAGCTCCAGGCAGATCTTGGGGATCTGGGTGGTCTTGCCGGAGCCGGTCTCGCCCGCGACGATCACGACCTGGTTGTCCCGTATCGCCTGAAGGATCTCGTCCTTCTTCTGGCTGACGGGGAGCTGCTCGGGGTAGTCGATCGCGGGGACGGCGTCCCGCCGGGCGGCCACGCGCAGCTCGGCCTGCTCGACCTCGGCGGCGATCTCCGCGAGCACGGCACGCCGCGCCTCCGGCTTGCGGATGCGGCGGGTGCCCTCCAGGCGGCGGCCGAGCCGCTGCTGGTCGCGCAGCATCAGCTCGGGCAGTCGCTCCAGGACGGCGGGGAGGCTGGGATCAGACACAGTGGACATACGGGCTCCAGGATCGCACCCGCACCGAGTGCCGGGCGAATCAATTCACCGCTCCTTGCGACCGGCGTGCGGCGTTATGGGCGGAATGACTGTCTAGGGTGAGCGCATGAGCGACCGGCGCCACCCCCTCTCCGACGGCCCTGACGGTCCCGAAGGCACCGAAGGCACCGGCGGTCCCGACGACTCGCGCACCGCGCACGGTTCTCATGATGCCCGCGCCGGGGAGAAAACCGGACAGGGCCGCCGGAGCGGGGGTGCCGCCGGACGGCGGCGGCGCTTCAAGGACTCGCCCTTCCTGCCCGCCGCCGTGCTGTCGCTGCTCATCGCCGCCGCGGCCGGGCTCTTCGCCGGCTCGTACACCTACGCCATGGCCGATCCCACCCCGCGCCGCATCCCCGTCGCGGTCGTCGGCGCCACCGGGGACGCCTCCGTCCACCGGGAGCGCGCCGAGGCGTTCGCCGCCGCGATCGGCGAGGACCTGCGCTCCTCCCTGGAACTGCGCGAGTACCCCACCGCCGCGGCGGCCGACGAGGCCCTGGAGTCGCAGAGGGTCTTCGCCGTGCTGCGCATCCCCGGCGACCCGGGCCGGGAGCGGCCGGTGCTGGAGGTCTCCAGCGCCTCGGGCGCCTCCGTCGCCGAGCTGCTGACCGAGGCCGCCCGCTCGGTGGGCGAGGAGACCGGACTGCGGGTGGCGGTGCGGGACGCCAAACCGCTGGACCCGGGCGACCCGCGCGGCCTGGCCCTGTTCTACGTCACCCTCGCGGCGGTGGTCACCGGCTTCATCGGGGCCATCCAGATGAGCGTCCACGCCAGGGACCTGAACCCCGCCGAGCGGATCGCCTTCACGGCCGCCTACTCGCTGCTGGGCGGCTTCGCCATCGCCGCGGCCGTGGACTGGCTGCTGGACGCGGTCGACTTCCCCTTCGTCCACTCCTGGATGATCCTCGCCCTGACCATGTTCACCTCGGGCATGGTCTTCACCATGTTCCAGGCCCTGATCGGCCGCTGGGCCATGCTCCCCACCTGGGGCCTGATGGTCCTCATCGGCAACCCCTCCTCCGGGGGAGCGGTGTCCTGGCCCCTGCTGCCCTCACCACTGGGCACCGTCGGCCGCTGGCTTCCGCCCGGCGCCTCCGTCAACGCCCAGCACACGGCCGTCTACTTCCCGGGCTACCTGCACGTACAGCCCTATCTGGTGCTGGCCGCCTGGGCGGTCGCCTCCTGCGCCGTCTTCTGGGTCCTGCGCCACCGCCACCCGGGCGGCCGGAACGGCGGGTCCCGACCCGGTGGCTCCTGACCCGGCGGGCCCGCTCAGGAGCGCCAGTACCGGCCGTCCTCGCGCCTGAGCAGGCACTCGTCGATCAGATAGCGCCGCACCGTCACATGGTCGGTGGCCCCGCCCTCGCACCACGTGCGCAGCCGGTCGTCCACCTCGCGCTCGCCGTAGACGCGGCCGGTCTCGAAGGAGCGCTCCACCACATGCTCCAGCACCGGCAGCCGCCGGCCCTTCCTGGCCGGCAGATGGACGATGCGCCCGTCCCGTACGGACCGGTGGAGCGGATCCGCGGCGGCCCCCGCCTCTGCGCTCTCCCGGCTCTCCGCGCTCCGGGCGCGGGCGAGCTCCCGGAACCGCCCGGCCTCGACGCGCAGCCCGCCGTCCCCGTTTCCCAGGTCTCCCCCGGTGACGAGTCCGCCGTCCCGCAGCCGCCGCACGGCGACCGCGGCCTCGCGCACGGACAACCCGGCGGACGCGGCCACCTCCGGCACGCTTCCGGCGCCCAGCACCAGCGCGGCGAAGGCGCGCAGCCGCTGCGGCTCGGCGAACAGTCCCGCGAGATCTCCGGACGTCATGCCCCTCACCCTGCCACCGGTCGGCCCCGCACCGCCTCCGGTTTTCCGGCGGCCCGGACAGGTCCGGTACCCGGCCCCGTCGGCGTACGGATCGGCCCGGGAACGGTGAGAGCCCCGCTCCGGGGACCCGGAGCGGGGCTCTCACCTGCGGTGGCTGGGGCCGGGGTCGAACCGGCGACCTTCCGCTTTTCAGGCGGACGCTCGTACCAACTGAGCTACCCAGCCGCAGCGGTCCTGACGGGATTTGAACCCGCGGCCTCCACCTTGACAGGGTGGCGAGCACTCCAAACTGCTCCACAGGACCAAGCTATGTACGAGCACCAGTCTCGCACAGGTTGTGCGTGCCCCCAACGGGATTCGAACCCGTGCTACCGCCTTGAAAGGGCGGCGTCCTGGGCCACTAGACGATGAGGGCTGATGGCCCACCTGGGCGCTTCTCAGCGCGTCGGGGACGTGAGAAGCATATGGGATGGCGGGACGGATCGCCAAAACGGATTTCCGGCGGCGCCCGGGCGGGCTAGTCGGCGGGCCGCCCGGACGGCGACGGGGACGGGGATCGGGGCGGGGAGCCGGACGGCGATTCGGACGGGGAGCCGGACGGCGATTCGGACGGAGAGCCGGAGGGGGACGGGGACGGGGAGCTGCCCGGCTCCACGTCCTCCGGCAGATGACGGCTGACCTCGGCCGTCGTCAGACCCAGGCCGCCCAGGGTGATCTCGTCCCACGCCTGGAGCCGCTTGGTGTCCCGGTCCAGGTAGAGCACCGAGGCCATCACCTTCTGCGGCTCGTCGCCCTCCACGGCCCGCAGCCCGCCGCCGCCCGTGGAGCCCTCGATCATCAGCCGGGTGCCCTCCTCCATCACCCGCGACTCCCGGCGGTGGACGTGGCCGGCCAGTACCAGGGGCACGTCGCCGTCCGTCTGCTGGGCCGCGATCGGGTTGTGCGCGGCGGCGATGTGCACCGGCTTGTCCGCCGCCTCGCTCCTGCGCAGCGAGGCGGCCAGTTTCCGGCCCGCGACACGCTCGGCCGCGTCGCCCTTGGCGACCACCGAGCGGTCCGGGGTGAACTGCGGGTCGCCGATGCCGGCGATGCGCAGGCCGCCCACGGTCACCGGCTTCCCGTCGTCCAGGACGTGGGTGTTGTCCAGCTCCTCGATGTACTTCTGGGTGGTGAGCGAGTCGTGGTTGCCGCGCACCCACACGTACGGCGCGCCGAGGTCCTCGACCGGGTCCAGGAAGCCGTTCTCGGTCGCGGTGCCGTGGTCCATGGTGTCGCCCGAGTCGATGATCACGGCGACGTCGTACTGCTCGACCAGAGACCTGACGATGTGCCACGCGGCCGGGTTGAGGTGGATGTCGGAGACGTGCAGCACGCGGATGGTGCTGGGATCCGGCTGGTAGGCGGGGAGCGTGGAGGTGGCGTCGTAGAGCTTGGTGACGTTGGTGACCAGGCGCGCCAGCTCCTGCTGGTAGACGTCGAAGTCGGTGACGATGCTGCGCGCGTTGCCCACCACGCTCGGCGCGCTGGCCAGCAGTCCGGAGAACTTCGGCTCCAGCAGCGACTTCGGGTTCCACGTCGCGTAGGCGCTCGCGCCGGAGGCCGCCAGGAGCGCGAGCGCGAGGCCGCCCGCCGCGAGCGCGCGCCGCGGGCGCCGGTAGACGGCCAAGCCGAGCGCCGTGGCACCGGCGACCACCGCGACGGAGGCCTTCACCGCCAGGTCCTGTGAACCGGACCGCACATCGCGGGTGATCTGCGCCTCCAGACCGCTGATCCGCTCCGGGCGGTCTATCAGGGCCTGGGCGCGCTCGGGGTCGAGCTGGTCGATGTCGACGTCCAGGGCGAGCGGGGCGAGGTGGCTGTCCAGTTCGAGCGCGCCGAGCGGCGGCACGCTGATCTCGGTGCCCCCGGTCAGCGAGGGCCGCAGCGACATCCGGGTGTCCACCGGTCCCACGTCCGCCTTCACGCTGCCCACGACGAGCAGTCCCAGCCAGGCGCCGAGCAGCGTGACGGCGGCCAGCGCGAACGCCCGGGCGTACGGGTGGGGGGTGTGGCTCAGGGAGTACACCGGCGCGGGCCGGTGCGCCCGGAAACGGCGACGCAGAGCACGGGGAACGGCTGCGGCCCGGCGGGCGGGGGCCCGGCGAGGCCGGAGGGGTTCTCGGCTCATGCCGTGCCATATGCCCGTCCGGGTGGCGACTATGCGGCGGGCGAGCGGCGTCTGTGCGGCGGCCGTCCGGTACGCCGGTCCGCCGCCGGTCCGCCGCCGGTCCGCCGCCGGTCCGTGCGCCGTCCGCGTGCCGTGACGGACAATGGGCGCGTGCTGGAGATGACGCGCGAGGAGTTCGAGGAACTGGTGGCCGAGGCGCTCGACCGGATCCCGCCGGAGCTGACGCGGCTCATGGACAACGTGGCGGTGTTCGTGGAGGACGAGCCGCCCGCCGAGGATCCCGAACTGCTCGGGCTCTACGAGGGCACGCCGCTGACCGAGCGCGGCGAGTGGTACGCGGGCGTCCTGCCGGACCGCATCACCGTCTACCGCGGGCCCACCCTGCGGATGTGCGAGCGCGAGGGCGGCGACCGGCGGACGGTCGTCGAGGAGGTGGAGATCACCGTGGTGCACGAGATCGCCCACCACTTCGGCATCGACGACGAGCGGCTGCACGACCTGGGATACGCGTGAGCGGAGGCTTCCGGGAGGTGAACGGGGGACACGGGGGACACGGGGAGCGCGGGGAGCGCAGGGAGGGGGCCGCGGAGGGTTCCGGGGAGGACGGGGGCCCGGAGGACGGGGTGATCGACCCCGATGTCGATCTGCACGTACCCGCCCACCGCGCCGAGACCGCCGGGGCGCACGCGGCGGCCGTCCTCGCCGCCGTCGCGGCGGGCGGTGCGCTGGGCGCCTGCGCCCGGTACGCCCTCACGCTGCCGTGGCCGGCCGCGTCCGGCGGCTTCCCCTGGGCCGTCCTCGCGGTCAACGCCGCCGGGTGCGCGCTGATCGGCGTGCTGATGGCGCTGCTGGAGGAGCGCGGCGGGAAGGGGGCCGGCGGGAAGGGGCCCGGCGGGGCGTGGACGCGCCACCCGCTGGCGCGGCCCTTCCTGGGCACGGGCGTGCTGGGCGGCTTCACCACCTTCTCCGTGTACGCGCTGGACGTCGTACGGCTGCTGGAGGGGGATGCCGCGGGCACCGCGCTGCTGTACCTGGGCGCCACCCCGGCCGCCGCCCTCGGGGCCGTGTGGGCGGCCACCGCCGCGACCCGGGCGGCCGCGACCCGGGCGGCGGTGGCGCGGTGAGCGGCGCGGTGAGCTGGCTTCTGGTGGCGCTCGGCGGCGCCGCGGGCGCGTGCCTGCGGTACACGGTGGACCGCGCGGTGCAGTCGCGGCACGAGTCGTTCTTCCCCTGGGGCACCCTCGCCGTCAACGCCGCCGGCAGCCTGCTGCTGGGCCTGGTGACCGGTGCCGTCGAGGCGGGCGCGGCGGGGCCGGGGGCCGCCGCGCTGCTCGGCACGGGGCTGTGCGGCGCGCTGACGACGTACTCCACCTTCTCCTACGAGACGCTGCGGCTGGCCGAGCGCGGCCACGGGCGGGCGGCGCTGGCGAACTCGGCCGTCACGCCGCCGGTCGCCCTGGGGGCGGTGTGGGCGGGTCTGGAGCTGACGCGTTACCTGGCGGGCTGACGGGAGTTGGGCAGGGGGAGCCCGCCTCACAGTCTCCCGCCTCCCGGAGGTGCCGCCCGTGCGCCCGTCCAGTCCCGCCCACCGCGAACCCGTCCGCGAGCCCGTCCGCCGGCCCCTCCGTACGGATGCCCGCGCGAGCGTCCGTACGGCCGCCGGCGCCCTGCTGCTGGCCACCCTCAGCGGCTGCATGACGGTCGGCTCCTCCGGAGGCGAGGGGGAGGGCGACGGCCGGCAGCCGGCCGGGCACCGGGTCTCCAGGGACGCCGGCGATCCGCGGACGGGCAGCGGGGTCGCCCCGCGCGGCGGAGGCGGGGAGCGGGGCGCGGATCACGGAGGGCAGGGCGGGCGGAAGGACCGGGGCGGCGAGGACGGGTCCTCGAAGCGGCCGTCCGGTTCGCCGTCCTCCTCGCCCCCGCGGTCCTCCGCCACCCCTCCGGCGGGCGCTCCGCGGCCGAAGAAGCCTTCCCCGTCGGGGAGTCCGGGCACGGACGGAGGACGTACGACCGCCCCGCCCACCCCCTCGCGCACCACCGCGCCACCGCCCGCGGACCCCACGACCCCGCCCGCCGAGCCCACCCCGTCGCAGGGGAGCGGCGGGGGCGGAGGGGGCAGCGACGGTGACGGCGACGACGACAGCGGGGGCGGCGGTGCGCAGGACGGCCCCGGCGAGGGGGCGCAGGCCGGCGCCGAGGGGCTCTCCGGACTGGCGGCGCGGTACGGAATGAACGGGGGGCCGTCCGTCGTTCACTCCCCGTACGACGTCCACGGAACCGGCGGCCCGCACCACTCGGGCGAACGTTCCGGCTCCGCGGACGGGTAGACTTCCCGCAGGCGGTCGCCACCGCCGTTCCTCCCGCCCCATCGGCAGCGCGGACGAGAGATTTGCGCTCGGGGAGGGGAGGTCGTATGGTGGCAGATCGTTTGCTCCCATTTGCCCGGCGCCGTGAATCAGTAGCGCGCCGTGTGGCGCGTTCCTCACCTGAGCCGTGGCTGACCGCATCGAGGCGGTCTTATGCGAAAACACGGAGTTGCGGGCGCGTGCCATGTGACTTCCGAGAGGTTTGTTTTCGCATGTCTGTGACCACCCCTGACGTCGTCCTGCCCGAGGACGAGCCGACGACCACGTTCGCCGACCTCGGTCTGCCCGGCGAGATCGTCCGCAAGCTCGCCCACAACGGCGTCACCGTCCCGTTCCCGATCCAGGCCGCGACCATCCCGGACGCGCTGGAGGGCAAGGACGTCCTCGGCCGCGGCCGCACCGGCTCCGGAAAGACGCTCAGCTTCGGCCTGCCGCTGCTGGCCCGCCTGGCCGGCGGCCGCACCGAGCGCAAGCGCCCCCGCGGCGTCATCCTCACCCCCACCCGTGAGCTGGCCATGCAGGTCAGCGACGCGCTCCAGCCGTACGGCGACGTCCTCGGCCTGAAGCTGAAGGTCGTCTGCGGCGGCACCTCGATGGGCAACCAGATCTCCGCCCTGGAGCGCGGCGTCGACATCCTCGTCGCCACCCCGGGCCGGCTGCGCGACCTGATCAACCGCGGCTCCTGCTCGCTGGACGACGTGGAGACCGCGATCCTGGACGAGGCCGACCAGATGGCCGACCTGGGCTTCCTGCCCGAGGTCACCGAGCTGCTCGACCTGGTGCCGGCCGGCGGCCAGCGGATGCTGTTCTCCGCCACGCTGGAGAACGAGATCGACACCCTGGTGCGCCGCTACCTCGTCGACCCCGTCCACCACGAGGTGGACGCCGCCCAGGGCGCGGTCACGACGATGAGCCACCACGTGCTGATCGTGAAGCCGCGTGACAAGGCGCCGGTCACCGCCGCCATCGCCGCGCGCAAGGGCCGCACCATCGTCTTCGTCCGCACCCAGCTCGGCGCCGACCGCGTGGCCGAGCAGCTCCGCGAGGCGGGCGTGCGGGCGGACGCGCTGCACGGCGGCATGACGCAGGGCCTGCGCACCCGGACGCTGGCCGACTTCAAGGACGGCCGCGTCAACGTGCTGGTCGCCACCGACGTCGCCGCGCGCGGCATCCACGTCGACGACATCGACCTGGTGCTCAACGTGGACCCGGCCGGCGACCACAAGGACTATCTGCACCGCTCCGGCCGCACCGCCCGCGCGGGCCGCTCCGGCACGGTCGTCTCGCTGGCGCTGCCGCACCAGCGGCGGCAGATCTTCCGGCTGATGGAGGACGCGGGCGTGGACGCCTCGCGCCACGTCATCGGCCGCGGCGACGCCTTCGACGACGACGTGGTGGAGATCACCGGCGCCCGGTCGCTGACCGAGGTGCAGGCCGAGTCGGCGCTGAACGCCGCCAAGCAGGCCGAGCGCGAGGTGGCCGAGATCACCCGGCAGTTGGAGCGCGCCCAGCGCCGCGCCGCCGAGCTGCGCGAGGAGGCCGACAAGCTGTCGGCGCGCGCCGCCCGCGAGCGGGGCGACGACCCGGAGGCGGCCGTGGCCGCGGTCGCCGAGGCGACCGAGGCGGCGGTGGCCGAGTTCACCGCCGAGGCCGACGCGGCGGAGGCGAAGGCCGAGGCCGACGCGCGCCGGGCACGCGAGGAGCGGTCGTACGACCGCCGCGACGACCGGGGCAACTTCCGCCGCGACCGTGACGACCGCCGCCCGTACGGCCGCGACCGTGACCGTGACGACCGGCGTGGCGACCGCGACGACCGCGGCGACCGGCGGCCGTTCAACCGCGACCGGCGCGACGACCGCGGCGACCGTGGTGAGCGCGGGGAACGCCGTCCGTTCAACCGCGACCGCCGTGACGACCGGGGCGGCTTCCGCCGCGACAACGACCGGCGTGAGTTCGGCCACCGCGGTGGCGGCGACCGCCCGTTCAACCGGGACCGCGACGACCGCCGTCCCTTCAACCGCGACCGCGACCGTGACGACCGCCGCCCGTACGGCCGCCGTGACGACCACCGCGGCGGCGGCTACCAGGGTGGCGGACACCAGGGCGGCGACCACCGCGGCGGCGGCCGCTCGTTCGACCGCCGCTCGGACAAGCCGCGCTGGAAGCGCAACGGCTGAGCCGGACAGACCAGTTGAGGGCCCGGCCCGGAGCGATGCTCCGGGCCGGGCCCTTCGGCGTTCCCGGGCCGTACGGGCGGTGAATATCGCGGTGCCGCTGTCACCGCCCGTTGATAGCCTCCCGGAGGCTTGCACGGCGCGGCTTGCACGGCGGCTCGCCCCTGTGGCTCACACCGCGGCCGCACGGAGTCCTTCTCCCCCTGCCCCGCTTCCGCCTGTGCCCGCCTGTTCCCGCCCGCCTCCGCCCGCCTCCGTCGTGTGCGGGATGCGCGGAGGGCCGATGTCCCCGACGACTTCGAAGGATGATCAGAACGTGCGAGAGCACCGAAGAGCCGGCCACCGGTTCCGGCCGGCCCGGTTCGCGGCCGTGGTGGCGACCGCTTCCCTGGCCGTGACCGGCCTGCCGACGGTGGCCGCCGCGGCGGAGAACAGTCCGCCGTCCCGGCCGCTCGTCTCCGAACTGTCCACCGGCAACGCAGAGTGCGCCGCCGGAGAGGACCGCCCGTACACCAGGACGCGGCCCCAGCTCCGGGCCGTACTCCACGACCCCGACGCCGCGCCGGTCGCGGGGGAGTTCGAGATCGTCTGGAAGGACTCCGACGGCGAGCGGCAGCGGCGCACGCTGGGCCCCACCACGTACAAGAGGAGCGGTTCCCCGTTCACCCTGTCCGCTCCTTCGGACATCCCCGCCCACACGGTGATCTCCTGGCGGGTACGGGCGCACGACGGCACGGAGTGGGGGCCCTGGAGCTCCTCCGGCGGGCAGCACCGCTGCGAGTTCGTCCACGACAACGAGGCCCCCGCCGCCCCGGCGGTCTCCTCCACCGACTACCCCGACGACGACGTCTGGCACGACGGTGTGGGCGACTACGGGTCCTTCGTCCTCGAGGCGGCCGACGACGACACGGTGGCCTACCGGTACTCCTTCGACGGCGGCTCGCCCCGGACCGTTCCGGTACCGGACTCCGGCGAGCCGGTGACGGTCCGGTGGGTGCCCCCCGGGAGCGGGTTCCACTGGATCGAGGCTCAGGCCGTGGACCGGGCGGGCAACATGAGCGCCCCCGCCCGGCACGGCTTCCGCGTCGGCGACGGCCGCGCCCCCGTGTCCCACTGGAAGCTGGCGGACCCGGCCGGCTCCGGCGAGGCCGCGGACGAGTCCGGACGGCACCCGGCCGCGGCCGGCGGCGGAGTGGAGTTCGGCGCGGCAGGCCCCTCCGGCACGTCCATCGCCTCGGCGGCCGCCCTCGACGGCACCGGGGACGCCCACCTCGCGCCCGGCGCCAACGCCGTGGACACCACCCGGGTGTTCTCCACAGGGCTCTGGGTGCGCCCCCAGAGCGTGGACCGCGACATGACGGCGGTCGGTCAGGACGGCACCTCGGGCGGCCCCTTCACCCTCGGCCTCGACGCGGACGGCGGCGCGGACGGCACGGGCCCGGCGTGGATCCTCGAACTGCCGACCGGATCAGGCCCCCTGACGGTCCGGGGCGGCCACCCGGCGGCCGGGCAGTGGGCCCACCTCGCCGGCGTGTACGACCCGGTGGCGGGCACGGCCCGGCTGTATGTGAACGGCCGCGCCGTGGCCGCCGCCGAGCCGGCCGCCGAGGCCGAGGCCACGGGGGCGCTGCAGATCGGCCGCGCCCACCGGGACGGTGAGGCGGGCGGCAACTGGCACGGTGAACTCGCCGACGTCCGGGCATGGGACCGGATCGCCGCCGCCGGCGAGCTGACGGAACTGGCGAAGCGCGGGGCCGAGCGCACCGGCTACTGGCAGCTCGACGAGGCGCCGGAGGGCACCAGTCCCGAGTACGACGGCGGCCAGGGGCTGACCCTGGAGGGCGACGCCGAGGTCTTCGTGCCGGAGTGCAGTACCGACACCGACATCTTCTGCGATGCCGAGCAGCCCCTGGTCGGCACCGGACACCTGCGGCTCGACGGCGACGGCGACCACGCGGCCACCGCGGCGCCGCCCGTCGCCACGGACGACGGTTTCACCCTGGCCGCCCGGGTGCGCGTCGCCGAGCCGGAGCCGTCCCGCGACATGGCCGTGCTGTCCCTGCCCGGCGAGCACACCAACGCCCTCGTCGTCCGCTACCGCGCCGACGTCCACCGCTGGGAGCTGTCCGTCTCCCACGCGGACCGCGCGGACGCCGGGACCACCACCGTCACGGCCGAGCCCTACGCGGGCGATCCCTCGGGCCAGCACCTGGCGGTGGTGTACGACGCGAGCGGCGGCACCGTCCGGCTCTACGTGGACGGCAGCCTGCACGCCTCGGCCGAGGCCGACCTCCCGGCCTCCCGCACCTGGGCGGCCACCGGCGGCCTCCAGGTGGGCCGCGCGCTGACGGCCGGCGGCTGGGGCGAGTACCTGCACGGTGACGTGGACGAGGTCCGCGCCTACTCGGGCACGCTCACCGAGTCCCAGCTCATGATGCTGAGCATGCCCATGGAGATGCCCGACCTGTAGACCGCGCCGGCCCACCGGCCGTGACACCGTGCGCAATGCCTTCGAAGCGCGGCCGGTGGGCGGGCTATGCTTCGTGGGCGGGCCGTTAGCTCAATTGGCAGAGCAGTGGACTTTTAATCCATTGGTTGTGGGTTCGAGTCCCACACGGCCTACCGGGCCCCTCGGGGCCAGGACCCCCGCTGACCTGCGTCGGCGGGGGTTCTGTCGTTTCCGGCGCGGCCGTGTCGGCCGAATCTGCGGGCGTGTCGGGGGCGTTGTGCGTGTGGGCGCTTCGGTGCGAGGAAGAGCGGCGTCGTACGGCGGGATGGGGATTTGCGCCCTGTGCCCGAAAAGCGGCTTGGGCGTAGCATGGGTGCGGAGTCGGCGTGCCCATGGCGCCGTGCGCCTCGGAGGGCCGGCCTCCCCGCGCGCGTGCGAGCACGCGTGCGGCTCGCCGTCCGGACCGTCCGTCCGGGCCGTCCAGGGAGCTGAGCGAATGATCCGTCCAGCAGACATCCGCGAGTGGCGCGGCCACGATGTCGTCGATGCCGGAGGACACAAGGTCGGCCCGCTCGAGGCGGTCTACACCGACACGGCGACCGACGAGCCCGCCATGGCCACCGTGCGGATCGGGCTGCCCACCCGTCAGCGACTGGTGTTCGTGCCCCTGGACGGGGCGGTCGTGGGGCCGGGCTACCTCATGGTCCGGTACGACAAACCGCTGGTGAAGGACGCTCCGTCCATCGGCACCGATGACGTGCTCCCCGCCGAGGAGGAGGAACCGGTCTTCCGCCACTACGGCCTCCCCTACCGCGCGGGCGCCGGAGGTGAGCGGCGGCTGGCGCGCGGCTGACCGGCGCGTCCGAACAGTGCGAAGGAGGCGTTCACTCATGTGGTTCTTCCTGTTCCTGCTTCTCGTCGCGGCTGTGCTGGGGGTGCTCGGCGCGGTGGTGGAGGGGCTGCTCTACCTGCTGTTCATCGGGATCGGGGTCCTGGTGCTCGCGGTCCTCGTCATCTCCCTGCAGCGGTCCCGCCGCCGCGCCGGCCGCTGAGGCCACCGGCCGGGCGGGTGCCGTGTTGCGGGCCCGATGGGGAGCGCAATACTGAAAAAGGGCCGAAAGTGCGTGAAAACGCTCGTCCGACCCCGTGGGAACAGCCGGGCGGCGACGTGAGGAGGGGCGCGCCCCGGCGGCGAACAGACGAACACGACAGCCGTGCCGCCCCGGCGCCCGAGGACCGGGGCGCCCGGGCGGAGCGACCGTCCGACCGCGAGGTGGAGCAATGGACGGGTACCTGTACATGGCCTACGACTATCCGGTGCTGGGGGCGTTCCTCACCTTCCTGTGGTTCTTCCTGTGGGTCGTGTGGCTGATCCTGCTGTTCAAGGTCATCACCGACGTCTTCCGCGACCACGAGCTGAACGGCTGGGGCAAGGCCGGCTGGCTCGTCTTCGTGATCGCCCTCCCCTACCTCGGCGTCCTCGTCTACCTGGTCGCCCGGGGCAAGGGCATGAGCGAGCGCGAGACGAGGCGGGCCAGGACGGAGAGGGAGGCCTTCGACACCTACATCCGCGAGACCGCGGGTACGGGCGCCGGCACCGGCGGCGCCACCGCGGGCGCCGCCGGCGTCGACCAGTTGGCCAGGCTCTCCGAGCTCAAGGCGAAGGGGGACCTCACCGAGAACGAGTACCAGCGGGCCAAGGAGAAGATCCTGGCCTGAGCGGGGGCGGGGCCCGGCTCCACGGCGCGGACGGGTTCCGCGCCGCCGTCGTGCGCCCGCCCCGCCCCGCCCCGCCCCGCCGCCGCCCCGCCGCCTCCCGGGGCCGCCCGCCGGGCGGCCCCGGGAGCGGGGGCGGGCCCTGTGGCGGTAGCGTCCGGTGCGGCCGGTGGTCGCCGGCGCGGACGGCACGGGCACACCCACAGGAGGGGACGGGGATGAGCGGGACGGCGGAGGGCGCACGGGAGGCTCCCGGGCTGCGGCGGCGGCTGGGCACCGGTGACGCCGTGGTGATCGGCCTGGGGTCGATGATCGGCGCGGGCGTCTTCGCGGCCTTCGCCCCGGCGGCCCGCGCGGCCGGGGCCGGTCTGCTGCTCGGCCTGGCGCTGGCGGCGGTGGTCGCGTACTGCAACGCGACCTCCTCGGCCCGGCTGGCCGCCCGCTACCCGGAGTCCGGGGGCACCTACGTCTACGGCCGCGAGCGGCTGGGGGAGTTCTGGGGCCATCTGGCCGGCTGGGGCTTCGTGGTCGGCAAGACCGCCTCGTGCGCGGCGATGGCCCTGACGGTGGGTCTGTACGTGTGGCCCGGGCAGGCGCACGCGGTCGCGGTCGCGGCGGTGGTGGCTCTGGTGGCGGTGAACTACGCGGGCGTGCGGAAGACCGCCTGGCTGACCCGCGCGATCGTGGCGGTCGTCCTGGCGGTGCTGGCCGCCGTCGTGGTCGTCTGCCTGACCTCGGGCGAGACGGACGCCGCCCGGCTGGCCTTCTGGTCGGCCCCGGCGGGGGAGGTCTCGTCCGGGGAGGTCTCGCCCGGCGGTGTGCTCCAGGCGGCGGGCCTGCTGTTCTTCGCCTTCGCCGGCTACGCGCGCATCGCCACCCTCGGCGAGGAGGTCCGCGACCCGGCCCGCACCATCCCCCGGGCGATCCCGGTGGCGCTGGGCATCACCCTGGTCGTCTACGCCGCCGTCGCGGTCGCGCTGCTCGGCGTGCTGGGCGGCGACGCGCTGGGCCGGGCGACCGCGCCGCTGGCCGACGCGGTGCGCGCGGCGGGCGTACCGGAACTGGTCCCGGTGGTGCGGGTGGGGGCGGCGGTGGCGGCGCTGGGCTCGCTGCTGGCGCTGATCCTCGGCGTCTCCCGCACCACCCTGGCGATGGCCCGCGACCGGCACCTGCCGTCCGCGCTGGCCGCCGTGCACCCGCGCTTCGGCGTGCCGCACCGCGCCGAGCTGGCGGTCGGCGCGGTGGTGGCGGTGGTGGCCGCCACGGGGGACCTGCGCGGCGCGATCGGCTTCTCCTCCTTCGGTGTCCTGGCCTACTACGCGGTCGCCAACGCCTCCGCCTGGACTCTGGGTCCCGGCGAGGGGCGCCCGCCGCGGATCGTGCCGGCGGTGGGCCTGGCCGGGTGCGTGGTGCTGGCCTTCGCCCTGCCGCTCGCCTCGGTGGTCTCGGGGGCGGCGGTGCTGGCGGCCGGCGCCGCCTCGTACGGGGTGCGCCGCGCGCTCGCCGCACGCGGGGCGTAGGCGCCCCCGCGCCCGCTCGTCCCCCCGCGCCCGCTCGTCCTCCCGTCCTCCGCGTTCCCGCGTTCCCTCGTCCGGGGCCCGTGTGGTCCGACCGGCGCTTGATCGACTCGCCGGGGCGCCGGGGGTCGGGAAGAGTTGGAAGGGTGCACGGAGACGGGCGGCAGGAGACGGACGGCGGCAGGACCCGTGTCCGCGCCATCCCCGTCATCGGCCGCCCGCCGTGGATGCTGCCCCTGCTGCTGGTCCTGCTGGGGCTGGCGGTCAATCTGCTGACCCCCGCCGACGTGTTCCTGAGCGCGCCGTTCATCGCGGCGTGCCTGATCGCCGCGGCCCTGTGGAGCTTCGGCGGCACGGCGGTCACGGTGACCGCCTCGACGGTCGCTGTCGTCGCCCTGCTGGTGCGGGCCGGGCTGCACCCGACGGAGAGCACGGTGCGGCTGGTCACCAACGCCACCGTCGGAGTGCTGGCGCTCGTCCTCAGCCGGGTCCTGCACCACAGCGAGGTCAGCGCGGCCTCGGCCCATCAGGTCGCCGAGGCCGTCCAGCTCGCCGTGCTGCCCGTGCCGCCCGGCCGGGTCGGCGACCTGAGAATCGCGGTCCGCTACGAGGCCGCGCAGACGCACGCCCGGATCGGCGGCGACCTGTACGGCGTGCAGCGCACCCTGTACGGGCTGCGGCTGCTGGTGGCCGACGTGCGCGGCAAGGGGACGGAGGCCGTCGGCACGGTCGCCGTCATCCTCGGCGCCTTCCGGGAGGCGGCCGAGGCCGAGGAGGACCTGGGGGCGGTCGCGGACCGCGTCGAGCACGCCCTGCTCCGGGAGGCCGGGCAGCGCGAGACGAGGCCGGGCCGGTCGGAGGAGTTCGCCACGGCCGTGTTCGCCGAGGTCCCGGCCGATGCCCCGGGGAGTCTGCGGATCGTCAACCGGGGCCATCCGCCGCCGGTACTGCTGACCGAACAGGGGGACGTACGGCTGCTGGAGCCGGACACCGAGCCGGACACCGAGCCGGACACCGAGCCGGGTTCCGGGCCGGACACCGAGCCGGGTTCCGGGCCGGGCTCGGAGGCGTACGCGCTGCCGCTGGGACTGGGGGACCTGGCGGGCGGGCCCGGGAGCGGGCGGACGGAACCGGTGCCCTTCCCGCCCGGCTCCCTGCTGCTGCTCCACACCGACGGCCTGACGGAGGCGCGGAACGCGGCGGACGTCTTCTACGACCTGGCGGAGGGGCTGCGCGGCCGGCGTTTCACCGGGCCTGCGGCCCTGCTCGACCACCTCCTCGCGGACGTCGGCGCGCACACCGGCGGGCACCAGGGCGACGACATGGCGCTGCTGGCGGTCATGCGCGACCCGGAGTCTCCGGAGCTTCCGGAGCCCCCGGCCGCCGGTGACCGTCCGTAGCCGCCGCGCACCCCTCCGCATAACAACTGAGGCAACGTCAGATGGTGTGGCCTGCGTCTCATGCGCCGATTCGGCGGTCGAATCGCCCGAATTGGCCCGCTGATGCCCCGATAGTTCTCCGTCAAGAAAGCCCCATGTTCAAAGAGGGGACTTGGAAACCGGAGCGCACCTCTATTAACGTTCGATAACGCAGCGCGGTCGTCACTGTCGCCGAAGAGGGCGGCACCGTGCGCCGTCGCCGAATCCCGCAAGCGCGGCCCCGTCAACAGCGAGGACGCGTCCAGGGAACCGGGGAACCACCAATTGGGGTGAATCGGAGTCATACGGCATGCCCGTATGGATCCGTAGGAGACCTTCCTGCTCCGAACCCGTCAGCTAACCCGGTAGGCGAGAAGGAAGGAAAGGAGAGCGCCCCCGTGGCGTCCAGCACCCCGGCCCCCGAGGTCTCGCACGACCCGCACACCGCCGCTTTCGCCCCGTTCGGCCCGGAGGGCGACGGCGACCAGCCGGTGTGGAACCCGACCGAGGACTCCGTCCGCCCGGTCCGCGGCCGGCACCGCGTCGCCAAGCAGCGCAACGGCATGGCCCGCAGCGGAGCGGTCCTCGGCGTCGGCATGATCGCCGCGGTCGGCGCGGGCGGCATAGCCACCGCCAAGGACAAGTCGCCGGTCGCCATCTCCATGCCGGACGTGGACCTCGGCGCCGTGGCCGAGGGCATCCCCGTCGTCGGCGGCCTCGTCTCCGACGGCGGCGACGGCGGCGACTCCGCCCCTCAGGCGGAGACCACCAGCCCCTTCGGCGGCACCGCCACCCAGGCCGGCCTGGACACCTCCGACGCCACCACGACCGTCGTGACGGCGGACGCGGGCGAGGCACTGCGGGCGCGCATCCTCCAGCAGGCCGACCAGCAGCAGACCGGCGCCGCCCAGGCGGCCCTGGAGGAGGCCGCCGACCAGGCCGCGGACAAGGCGGCCGAGGAAGCCGCCGACCAGGCGGCCGAGGAGGAGGCCGAGCGCAAGCGCAAGGCCGCCGAGGAGGCGGCGCGCAAGGCCGAGGCCGAGCGCCTGGCCAAGCTCGCGGCCAGCTACACCCTCCCCCTCACCTCGTACCAGATCACCTCCACCTACGGCCAGTCCGGTTCGATGTGGGCCAACAACCACACCGGCCTGGACTTCGCCGCCCCCACCGGCACCCCGGTCAAGGCGGTGCACAGCGGCGAGATCGTCGAGGCCGGCTGGGCGGGCTCCTACGGCTACCGCATCATTCTCCGCCTCGACGACGGCACCGAGATCTGGTACGCCCACCTGTCCTCCATGACCGTCACCACCGGCAAGGTGACCACCGGCGACGTCATCGGCCGCGTCGGCTCCACCGGCAACTCCACCGGCGCGCACCTCCACATGGAGGTCCGTCCCGGCGGTGGCGACCCGATCGACCCGCTGGCCTGGCTGCGGAGCAAGGGCCAGTCCATCTGACGACGGCCGGCCCTTCCGGTCCGTCCGGTCCGTCCGGCCCTTCCGGCAGCGGTCCGCCCGGTAGCGGTCCGTCCGGTAGCGGTCCGTCCCGCCCCGACCGGGCCTTTCGAGCCCCGGTCCCGCACACCCCGGCGGCCCTGGTGACACCCCCCGACACCAGGGCCGCCGGTCCTTTCCCCACCCGCGTACCCCTCGTACGTCTTCCCGTCCGTTCACCGGGAGTGGTGCGGCAGCCTTCCGTCCGCTGCGCTGACCGTCCGGGCATCCGGCTAGCCTCGCCCCCGACAGACGCGGCGGGGAGGCGGGACCGGCGATGGGGACGAGGACGGACGGCACGGGCGGGACCGACAGGGCGGACGGGGCCACGGAGACGGGCCCCTCCTCGCGGTTCATCAGGACGCTGTGGTGGTTCACGTTCCACACGGCGTGCGCCACCGCCGCGGTGGCCCTGGCCTACCTCGCCCCGGCCGCGCCGCTGAGCTGGTGGCTGCGGGGCCCGGCCACCCTGACCGCCTGCCTCCTGATCCCGCTGGCGGCCCTGCTGATACCCGTACTCGAACTGCGCCCCGTCCCGTGGGACCGGCGCAGACTGGCGTGGCAGCTCGCCTTCCCCGTCCTCACCGGGGTCGTGCTGGGCGTCACCGCCGGACAGGCCGGGCACGCCGACGGCCTGCGGGAGCGGGGGCGGTGGACTCAGGCCGTGGTCGTGGAGAAGAAGGAGGGGAAGACCGACCGGTGCGTCCTGCGCGACCCGGCCGGCCGGGAGATCTCACCGGACCTGACGCAGGGCGACGGCTGCGACGGTTACGTGGAGAAGGGCGACGTCCTGCGCGTACTCCACGACCCCGAGGGCGCGGCCGATCCCGCCACGGACGAGGACACCCCCTCGTACGGCGGTTTCCTGGTGGGGACGGCACTGGCGCATGTGGCGCTGGGCACCTGGGGGAGCGCGCGCATGCCGCGCCTGAACCCGGGGAGCCGGGCGAACCCGGTGAACCCCGCGCGCCCCGGAACCGGCGGCCGGCCCGGTGGCCGCCGGTTCCGGCCCGCGCGGACCGGCCACCGGCCGTGAACGGCCGCCCGTTCACGGCCGGACGTGACCAGTCACCGGATCAGGCGGGCAGCCGCTCCTCGATCGCGGCGACGACCTCCGCCGCCTCCGGCTCGACGGTGGGACGGAACCGGGCGACGGGGGCGCCGTCCGCCGCGACGAGGAACTTCTCGAAGTTCCACTGCACGTCCCCGGCCTGCCCATCGGCGTCGGCCAGCTCCGTCAGCTCGGCGTAGAGCGGGTGCCTGCCGCCCCCGTTGACGTCGGTCTTCTCCAGCATCGGGAAGGTGACGCCGTAGGTGGCCGAGCAGAACGTGCCGATCTCCTCGGCGGTGCCGGGCTCCTGGCCCATGAACTGGTTGCACGGCACGCCGACCACGGTGAACCCGCGGTCGGCGTACTTCTTCTGCAGCCGCTCCAGACCCTCGTACTGCGGGGTCAGCCCGCACTTGGACGCGACGTTGACGACCAGCAGCACCTTGCCCCGGTGCTCGCCGAGGGTGGTGGGCTCGCCGGTCAGGGTGCGAAGGGGGATGTCGTAGAGGCTCATACGCCCTGTCTAGCAGAGTCCGCGCCCGCGCCCGTCGTGAGCCTTCACACCCACCAGGAACGTTTCCCACGCCCCCGCCGGAAACCTCAGCACGGGCCCGCCCGCCCCCTTGCTGTCCCGCACGGCGGTGTGGTCGGTGAGGAACGCGATCTCGACGCACTCCAGTCCCTGCCCGCCGCTGTGGCTGGACTTGAACCAGTGGGTGCGTACGGGGTCCTCAAAGCGACTTGAGTGAGAAGAGGGCATCGCAGTTCCTTGAGTAGCTTGCCGACGGGGACGGTCGAGATGGCTCAGGGCCTGCCCGGTCAAAGACCGGTCACCGGAACGATCGCGTCATCGTGCCGGGAATCCTTGGCCTGGAAGCGGACGAGGCGGCGGGAGGAGTCGATCGCCGTCTTCGGCGGGATCAGGGTGAACGCCATCACCACCTTCGCGGGGTCAGCCTTGCCACGTGAAACAACGGCCTTGACGTCAGTATCGCTCTTGCCCTCAGCGACCGGGTAGAGCAGTGCGACACCGGTGTTGGGGCCTACCGACGGGCCCCCGGCAGGAGCGGACGGGGAGGCGGCAGCCGCGTCAATGAGCCGCTGAGCCGCAAGCTGGTGTTCCACGCTCGCGATACGGCCGAAGGACGGCTTTCCGGTCTGCCTGCTGCGGCGTACAAGCGAGAGAGGAACAGAGTCCATCACGGACGCCTCGACCCGGCTTCCCTGGGCGAGCTGCGGAGAGATCAGCAGCCAGTCATCGACCGTGGCCAGACGGCCATCAAGCTGAACCAGATACCGCAGGTGCGGCTGGAAGATACCCTCGCGCTCCCACTCAAGCGCACTGAGTACAGCGAGCAGCTCCGAGTGGCTGACACGTGTGGTGAGGGCGGAGAAGGTACGGCTCAGACCGGTGTCCCCGTTCGGTGGGTTCGTGAAGGTGACCGGCTCATAGGGGAAGCTGCTGAGCAGAGGGCCCCACCGCTCGGTGTTGCGCCGGAGAGCGGCCGAGTCCTGCGGATAGGCCGCGGGTTCGATCGGCCTGCCGGGCGAACGGACCTCGACGAGCTCGGCGTTGAACATCTTGTTGCGGGCCGATGGCTTGATCCATGACAGGTGCTGAGCGACCAGTGGCGGGACCTGTGCCGGGGTGACCTGTGGTTTGCCGTCAACGAGTTCGGCGTACCGGGTGAGCTGCTGGCGGAACAGCTCCTCGTCCCGGCAGATCGCTTCGAAGGCCTCATAGAGATCGGCAGTCGAGGTCTTGGTCAGAGCTTCCTCACGGCCTATGTAGAGGCGTACGAGATCGCGGTAGCCGGGACGGAACCCGAACCAGCGGCCCATCTGCATGAGCGTGTCCGCCTGGCGGGTCGTGCGGCGGTAGTAGGTGATGGTCAGGCCCTCGATGGTGAAGCCACGGGACAGCTTGGTGCCGCCTACGAGGATCTTCCAGACGTTCGGGGTGCGGTCGAAGTCGAGGTTGAGCTGTTCGAAGTAGCGGTCCGAGTTGCCGTTGACGATCACGACCGCATTGCCGCCCGAACCGATGCGCTTCCTCGCCTCGCTGACGTACGGCCGGAGTTCGTCGTACGACTCCGGACAAGGAAGGTCGGCCGCCTGAGCAGCGGAGACTGGGGCGAAGTCGTCCTTCCACAGTTTGGCGAGACGGGCGTGGCCTTCCGTGGACATGTAGCCGGCCTGGTGCCACATCGTGTTGATGCGCAGAGCGAGATCGGCATGGTCGTCCACACGCACGGACTCGTGAACGAGCATGGTGTGGTGACGGAACGGCCCGGCGGCCACACCGTGGTCGGCACGGAAGAGTTTCAGCGCACCAGTGAGGACAAAGCTGTCCATGGCCTCCTGAAGGCGGTTATCGACGCCACCGTAGACGCCCCGCACATGTGCCTTCTCCTGGGAGTTCGCGACCGTCCGTTCAGAGGGGGGCAGCGAGGAGTCGAGGTCGTGGAAGTCCTGGACGCCCATGTAACCCTCAGGACGGGGCAGGGAGATGAGGAAGTCGCTGGGGAAGATGTCCTGGGCATCGCCTGGGTCAACGAAGACGTTCGCGAACGGCGTGGCCGTGTAGCCGATGTACTGGGCGCGCGGCAGCAGTCCCAGAAGCTGTGAGATCAGGCTGTTGATAGCTGTGCGCTCGGTGGAGCCCTGGGACCACTTCTTGGGGTCAGAGGTGTTGACCGAAGCCTGGTCGGACTCGTCGTCGATGATCAGCGCAGGAAGCTCACCGAGGATGCCGTGAACCTGCTTGAGATCCTTGACCAGCTTCGTCAGGACGCTCTTGTTCTTCTTGACGACCATCACCCGGGCCGCCGCGTGGTGCAGGTTGGCCGGGTCGTACAGCGGCAGTGCCGGCTCCCGCTTCTCGAACTCCAGAGCCCGGATCCCCTGGGCAAGGCTCCTGTAGTCCTTGTCGCGCGTCGTCAGGCGCTCGATGTCAAAGGCACGCTGTGCTGAGGGGCGTCCGCCGTGCTGTACGAACTTCGGCCAGTCGTCATCGTCGCCCACGTAGTCGATACCGACGAGCGAGTCGATGTCACTGGGGTCAGCTCCGCGCAGGATGTTCTCCTGGCCGATCAGTTCCATGTCGAGTCGGCGCTGTGTCTGGGCACGCAGCAGGTTGAGCGTGCCGCCGAGGACGATGACCAGGCGGTAGCCCGCATCGACTGCCTTCGCTATGACACCGGTGAAGTTAGCGGTCTTGCCGGACTGCACATACCCGACGACCAAGCCCTTCGCCTGCCGCACGGCCTTCTGCTCAGGGTCGCCGAGCCGCTCGACCACCGCCTTGCTTGCCTCGTCCAGGCTCGCGACCGCTGCCTCGGACCACCCCTTCTCACGGAGCTTGTTCTCGTATGCACGCCAGTAGAAAGAACGGGCTGCGGCGCGCTCGGGGGTGTACCAGGGGACGTGTTCGCGCGCGATTACGGTGGCTCCTGCGGCGTGGGCGACAGGGACCACAGTGTCGAGAACCTTGCGCAGATCGTCACCGAAACGGAGACGGTCATAGACCGCGGCACGGCGTTCGTCTGTACGGGGCCCGGTACCTGGCGCCCATCGTGGCTCGCTTGCGAAGTCCCAGGCCGTCAGGGCCCGGGCCCAGAGCGCGACAAGCGGCCCGCCTCGGGGTGCCTCATCGGTGAGGCGTACGCGGAGAGTCTCCTCGCTGAGATCGGCGCCGGGGAAGTCCTCGTCGGCGATGCTCTCAGCGAGCCTCTGAAACTGGCGGGGGTTGGCACCCATGCCGTTCAGGACATCTGTGTGGATCTCCAGGAGCACATCTGGCATGGCAGTCTCCTTCTGAAGCGGGTGGCGAGGTCAGGAGGCGAGGCGGTTACGGCGTTCGCGCTGAGCGTGCACCGCGGCGAGAAGGATGCTGTTCCAGTACTCGATACGGTCGGCCCTCTTCCTCTCCCAGCGGCCGAGCCCGAAGCAGTCCTGGAGAAGCAGATACAGGAGGGTCTTGGTCACCGGGGCGTCATTGGCGCCGCCACGCCGTCCGTCGTTGAAGTCCTCCCTGAAGTCCCTGTTCAGAAGGATGACGTAATTGTCGCGGTCAAGGTCGAAGAAGCGGTCATCAGGGAGCGACACCCAGTCGATGCGGACAGGGTCGTCATCCTTGAGCGGCAGCTCCTCGCGGACGGCCCGTTTGACTTTGGGGTCGAAGCCCTTGCCCGGCTCGTTGACGGCGGCCCTTTCGATGACCGAGCGCGAGGCCCCTTCCCGGTACGCGGTCTCCGCGTCAGCAAGGTACGCGCGGAACGTGGTGCCGGAATCGTCGGTCGCCTTCTCCACGCCGAGAGTGAAGGCGGGCGTGACCTCGACCCCGTCCTTCTTGACGGTGAGGCTGAACACCTCATTCGGGGTGCTGGGCAGGTCCACGGCTATGCGGGCGAGCACCAGGTGCCCTTCGGGACTGCGCAGATTGCTCCAGCCGCCAGCCTGCACGAGCCGGTCATTGCGGTAGAAGTAGAACCCCTGGCGGTCCTGGATGGAGCCGATCTGCCGGAAGCCGGCGAGGTTCGACTTGGCAGGCCAGATATGAGCCTCCAGCGTGACCTCACCCACGCCCTCCACCGGAGCGGTGAACTTCTTCGGGTACCCCGCCTTACCGGGAACCTTGTAACCGAACGGGTCCAGAGGGTCCACGCTGTTGTGGTCCACCTCCTCTCCCGTGGACACGTCCCAGACAGCGATGTCCAGCTTGAGCCCATTGCTGAGGAAGCGGTGCAGGTAGAGACCGAGATGTATGCCGAGTTGCGTGATGGCCTTCGACAGGAACTGCTCGCTCTGTCCGGGGGCGACGGTCTCGAAGGCCCGTACATGGTCCCAGCGCACGATCGTCCCGTGCCATTCGATGAGGCCGTCGTAGGTGTCGATCTGCTGTTGTGCGAATCCTGGCTCGACCGTGTCGCACCGGAAGCCGTCTTCGATGCTCTCCGCTGTCAGCTTGCGGCCGGCGGCCCGGCTGCGCTTGGTACGGCTGATGACGGTGAGTGACCGGGCCTGCGACAGAGAGGCTGCCTTGAGGCCAGTCCCGTACATGCCGAGCGCCTGTCCTTCGTAGTCGCGGCGGCGGCCGACGGTCATGGCCTGGTCGAGTTCCGCGTCGTTCATGCCGTGGCCGTTGTCGAGGACGAGCAGCGACAGGATGCGGTCGGAGTCGCGGAGGAAGTGCACCACGACGGAATCGGCCCCAGCGTCAATCGAGTTGTCGATGAGGTCGGCAACGGCGGCTTCGAAGCCGTATCCCTGGTTGGTCAGGGCTCTGGCATATCCGGCGTCCGGAGGCAGGTGAGTGCTTCCGCTGGTCGGGACGTCGTACTGCCAGCTGGCGGGGAGGGAGACGGAGGGCGGCATACGCAAGCGGTTCCTTGACACACAGGTTGGGCCTGGGTGGGGGGAACAATGGCCCGTGGGTTCTACTGGCCCTGAGAGTGTACGCGGGCGCCAGTCGTGAGCGCATCCCCCTAGCTGAAGCCAAGTTGACTCTGATCACAAGTGCTCCTAGCGGAGTGGTCTTTCACCCGCCTTACGAACGTGTCCCAGGCGGGGAGGGAGAGCAGCAGCACAGCCCCGTCACGCTCCTTGCTGTCCCGCACGGCTGTGCCTTCCGGGGTGAGTGCCACCTCTACGCACTCGGTCGCTCCCGCGCCGCTGTACGAGGACTTGAACCAGGCGTTGTCCGGGACACCTGGTATCGCTGGACGCATCACATCTCCTTACGGACGCTGTCGATCAGGTCGGCTGACGCTGTCATGTCCAGGGCCTGAGCGCGAAGGTAGTCGAACGCGAGCCTGTACCGGTCCAGCTCGTCCTCTTTCTCCAGAAAGATCGACCCCACGTGGATGTCCACGTACACCACGTCCAGCGATGGCTCGGCACCGCCGATGATGACGAAGCTGCCCAGAGCGGCGGAGTGCGCCCCCTTGGAGAAGGGCAGAACCTGGAGCGTGATGCTGGGCGAGCCGCCGGCCTCCAGAAGGTGTCCGAGCTGCTCGCGCATCACGTCCGGCGACCCCACGACACGGCGGATGACGGACTCGTCAAGCACGGCCCAGATGTGAGGTGGCTTCTCCCGGGTGAGGACCTCCTGCCGCTTCATGCGGAGATCCACGAGCCGCTCGATCTCCTCGGGAGCGAAGCGCATCTCGGATGCGTACTGCACCGCTTCGGTGTAGCGGCGGGTCTGGAGGAGGCCGGGAACGTACAGGCAGGCGAAGTGGTCCTCGCGCACCGCCTCGTCCTCAAGGGTGAGCAACAGGTTCATGGTTTCCGGAAGCTTGTCCGCGATGGGCGCCCACCACCCTTGCTGGTGGGCGTCCTTGGCGAGTCTGACGGTGGCCTCACGCTCAGCGTCACTCGCCCTGTAGTGGCGGCAGAGAGCATCCACGACAAGCCAGCGCACGGGCCCTTCCTGTGTCTCGTAGCGGCTGACGGTCGCTTTCGACACCCCGACGAGACGGCCTGCCTCCTCAAGAGTCATCCCCGAACGGGCACGGAGCTTCCGCATCATCGCGCCGAGCTGACGACGTCGTGTGGTGACCCTTGGCGGCATGACGGTAACCCTCCTGCTCTGCGGGCTCCTGCCCGCATGTGGCCAACCAGGCTAGGAGTGAGCCAAGTTGACCTTCCGGCGATTCACCCGATCGATTCTTGTGAGAAGTTACACGGGGGGATATCTCATGCCACAATCGCAGTCAGGCGGTCACCCGGCGAAGCCGCACGGAGCGGCAGGCGCAGCGTCGGTGTGGCGCGAAGGGAGTGCGACCCATGGACGGCTACGGCATCACGGAACCCCGACTGCGCTCAGTGCTGCCTTTCAGAGCGGCTGCGGACGAACTGAGCGGGCTGCGAATGACCGTCAGGGAGCAGCTGAATCTCTGGGGGCTGACCGAACTGGTGGACGATGTGGAAGTGGTCGCGGGAGAACTCGCGGCCAATGTCGTCAGGCATGTGGGGCAGGACACCGCCGCAACCCTCGTCCTGGCGGTGGGTGATGGCCGGCTGCGGCTCGAAGCTCACGACGGTTCCCATACGGTCCCCGAGATCAGGCAGCCCGGTGACTACGAAGAGAACGGCCGCGGACTGCGTCTGCTCGCCGAGCTGGCCGCCGACTGGGGAACGATGCTCACGGCCTCCGGCAAGGCGGTCTGGTGTGAGTTCTCCCTGAGCGTGAAGGAGGAGTACCAGCGCCTTCGGCGAGCCGCGAGCACTCTGGAGGTCTACGGCCGCATCTCTGGACGGCTGGCACCAACCAGCACGCGCAACCTCGCCGTTCTCGAAGGGTCGGCTACAGGGCTCATCGCCGACCTTCTCTGCTGGGTGGCGAAGCAGGGGCAGGACCCGGATGACTTCCTCGACCGGGCACAGATGCACTACGAGGCGGAGTCGGGCGCCGCATGACCTCGCTGCGCGGACAAGCCGACGCTGTGGAGAGTGAGCAGGAATGCGACATGATGCGTTGCAGTGGCCATGGAGGAGGGCCGATTACAGCGACCCTCCTCCATGGCGGCAACCGTAGGGGAAATATCGTATGAGTGGTCGCAGAGCTGTGCAGGGTGACTCATGGGGCACGGGGTCATGCTGGACACTTGTGGAAGCCGTAGCGTTGTCAGTGGGCCGTGTAACCCTCTGTGACGACGGATGGCACAAGGTATCCGTCAGGCACGCCTGGAAGGAGGGCGCATGAGCCGCACTGAGTCCATGTTCACCTCAGTGGAGATCTGCGCCGGAGCCGGGGGACAGGCCCTGGGGCTACACAATGCCGGCTTCCGTCACCTAGCTCTCGTCGAGATC
This sequence comes from Streptomyces barkulensis, assembly GCF_002843305.1. Taxonomy (GTDB): domain Bacteria; phylum Actinomycetota; class Actinomycetes; order Streptomycetales; family Streptomycetaceae; genus Streptomyces; species Streptomyces barkulensis. Next base: position 3,542 of record NZ_PGSG01000041.1, on the reverse strand, counting down.
GACGAGAACGCTTGCAACACTCTCAGAGACAACGTGGAGGGGAATCCGGACTGGGGAGACTGCCGGATCCTTCCAAAGGATCTCACCAAGCTGAGCCCCGAGGAGCTTGCTGAGGAACTAGGCTTGGGTGAAGGAGAGCTTGACCTCTTTGCTGGAGGGGTTCCATGCCCTCCGTTCTCTGCGGCCGGCAAGCAGTTGGGCGAGGAAGACGAACGCGACTTGTTTCCCTACGCGCTCGCGATGGTGGAGTACCTCAAGCCCAAGGCCGTCATGATCGAAAACGTGCGAGGACTGCTCGAACCGGAGCACAAGTTCCGGAACTACCGAGAGAGCGTGATCAAGCGTCGTCTGTGCGAAGCGGGATACGTGATCTGCGGTTGGAGGGTCATTGAGGCGTGTGACTACGGGGTTCCGCAGCTTCGTCCCCGAGCGATCCTGGTCGCCTTGCGGGAGGAGTATGCCGGGCACTTTGAGTGGCCGGACCCGGGCGAGACCAAACTGGTGACGGTGGGCGAGGCCCTGGCTGAATCGATGGACAAGCGCTTCGGTGACTCGCCGACAGGCAGGGCCGCATACGAACGCTGGTACGAGAAGGCTTGCACCGGCGTAGCGCCGACCCTGGTGGGTGGTTCGAAGAAGCACGGTGGAGCGGATCTTGGTCCCACGCGCGCCAAGAAGGCATGGCGCAAGCTTGGTGTCGATGCCATGGGAGTGGCGAACGAACCAGAGGAGATGAAGGACCCCAAACGGGACCTGTACGGCGTGGACAAAGAAGGCGTGCCGATCGGTCCCAAGCTCACGGTGAGCCAGGCCGCGATCATCCAGGGCTTCCCCGAAGAGTGGAAGTTCTCCGGGCGTAAGACTGCTGCCTACCGTCAGGTGGGAAACGCCTTCCCTCCGCCTGTCGCGCAGGCCATCGGCGCACAGATCATCACGGCACTCGAAGCGGGGACCAAGGAGCCCTCTGCTGTCCCCGCAGAGTGGGATGAGGTCCGGGAGACGACGCTATTCGAGCTTCCCGCCCCGCCTGTCCCGCTCGGCACGGAGTCGGCTGACCGTAGCGGCGATCTCGAGCGCGCAGTCGTCGGGTGACTCATGTTCCCAGAACCGCAGCACGGTCCACCCTGCTTCGGTGAGGCGCTGGTCGGTGTCCCGGTCCCGGGCTATGTTCCCTGCTACTTTGCCTGACCAGTAACCGGGGTTGGTTCTGGGCGGCACGTAGTGTTCAGGGCAGCCGTGCCAGTAGCAGCCGTCTATGAACACAGCGACCTTCGCCGGACGGAACACCATGTCCGCCGTCCGGCGAAGGTTCTTGATCGGCCTAGCTGATACTCGGTAGCGAAGCCCCAGAGCGTGCACGAGTCGCCGCACCGTTTGCTCGGGCTTCGTGTCCCGGCTCCGGATGGCCTGCATGTTCCGCCGTCGTGCGGTCGACGATGCCCACGATCCTTCTGGCAGCTTCGAGGGATCCTCGCCGACACTCGGGTTTCCTTTTGGAGTCACTTTCTCCCCACATGCCTCATTCAGTATCTTCTTCCTTCTCTTATGGGGTTTTGGGCCGGGCTGTTATGGCCGACTCCTCCATTCTCCCTGTCTGTGCAGGTGGAAGGAGGCGTCACGGTGTCCTGCCCCGGAGTGCGCGGTTGCGGCAGGTGCGGCCGTGGGGCCAGGTGGCCCCAGAGGGCGAGCAAGGTGACGGAGCTTGTGTCAGTTCTGCACGCATCAAGGGTCCGGCTCGATGGGTTGCTTACTCTACAATCATGTCTTGATTTACGGCATCTGGACGACGACCCTAAGGCGTGGAGACGTGTCGGCACCTGAGTGGTTCACTGACCTGCTTGCATGGAAGGAATCTTCCAATAAAAACGTTCTAGAAGTATGCGGGGAAGGGTGGGCGCCAAACATTTCTGACGTAGATAACAAGACGAGTGTTCAGATAGCTAAGTCTGTCTTCCGTGAACTGGGCGTGGAGCGGAGGGTTTCTGCCAGGTCGAGTCAAGCGAAAGAAGAGAGCCGAGGTGCTGCACTCGAAAATTCGATTACAAAGGAACTTGCTGTAAAGCTCCCGGAGGCGAGGGCGGAGGTTCCTTGGGTAGTGAAGCGTGGCGAAGATGTGCGGAAGTTTGAGCAATACAAGCACTTGGCTGGATTGCGTGAACTACTTTCGGGTAATGCCAGTCTGCGTGTCACTCTGGGGACTGACTATCAGATAGCTCCCGATGTGACAGTTTCTGTCGATATTCCAGGTAATCCGCTTCATGCGGTGGTGTCTTGTAAGTGGACTCTGCGTTCGGACCGCGCGCAGAACGTCCGTCACGAGTTTAATCTCTTGGTGCGTTCTAGGCGAGGTCGAGCCCCGCATCTGGTGGCTATTACAGCGGAGCCTTTGCCGAGTCGCCTTTCATCGCTTACTCGGGGAACCGGTGAGATTGATGCAATCTACCACCTCTCCTTCGAAGAGACTCAGAAGGCGGTTCGCGAGTACGGCGGTAAAAGGCACAGAAGGAACGAGCCTTCCCAGTTGGAGTTGTGGGAGGAGATGACTGGACAGAATCGTCTCAGGGACTACGGCAGTCTGGTGAGAGATCTTGTGCGGTACTGATCGGCTCAGATAGTGGGAAATTTGGTGGTTCGGGCTCAGTGAACGCTTCTCATCCTGAGCGCCAGGCGATCTCGATGGCGTGAACGGCGGCGACCGTGCGACCGATGCGGTTGGTGCTGCACCGGGCCTTGCGGAGGATCCGCCATTGCTTGAGGCGGGCGAAGGCGCGTTCGCCCGGGGCGCGCAGCCGGGCGTGGTCGCGGTTGTACTGCTGGTAGTGCTCGGGCAGGTCGCGATGACCGTAGTAGGGGGTGCGGACGGTCGCGCCGGCGCCCTGGTAGGCGCGGTCGGCCAGGACGAGGAGCTGACGGGACAGGCAGGCTTGGATCACACCGTGGGCGCGGGCTGCGGTCAGGTCGTGCGTGCGGCCCGGTGTCGCGCGGGAGAACCAGAGCGGGGTGCCGTCCGGGCGGGCGATGACCTGCACGTTCATCCCGTGGCGGCGGTGCTTCTGCGAGTAGTACGGCTCGTCCGCCGCGATGCGGTTGGTAGTGATCAAAGTGCCGTCGAGGATGACGAACCCCTCCGGCGGCAGCTCGCGCAGGGCCTCGTGCAGGCTCGGGGCGCGCTCGGCGAGGAGGTCGACCGTTTCGCTCACGTACCGGCCGGCGGTGGCGGTGGAGATGCCGAACCCCGCTGCGGCCTGGGCCAGGGTCTCGTTCTTGCGCAGGTGCACCAGGACCAGCAGGGCCTGGCGGAAGCAGCCCAGCTTCCGCCAGCGGGAGTTCAGCTCACGCCTTCGGGCGTAGATGAGCCAGGAAACGTGCTCCACGACTTCGTGGGGGACGTCGAGCATGGCACGATACGGGACCAACAGGGCTCCTGTGTCGAGACGTTGGCGAGTGAGATCACCAGCCGCAACGACCAGGAGCCCTGCCGCGTTACGGCCCCCCGACCACCAGCCGCCATCACCCACGAACCACAGGATGAGAAGCGTTCA
>NZ_PGSG01000040.1 GCF_002843305.1 Streptomyces barkulensis | reverse complement strand
CTGTTGAGTTCTCAAGGAACGGACGCTTCCTTCGGCACCCCTTCCGGGGCCCCTCCGGGCGCTTCCCTTCGGTGTCTCCGACTCTATCAGATCCCTTTTCGGTCTCCGAATCCCCGCCGGCGGGGTCCTGCCTTTTCCTTCCGCGCCGTTTCCGGCGCTTCCACCACCGTAGCGGATTTCCCGTCCGGCTCCTAATCGAGCCACCCGGACCGGAATTGCGGCACGCCGCAATTCACCCCCGGAAGGGATTCACACCAAGTGAGTGGTCGCCGCCGAAGGCGACAGAAGAGCTGCCTGGAGAACCGTTCCGGCCCCCTGGCAACCCGGAGAACCTTACGGATCGCTCCACCGGCTGTCAAGCCGCACCCGTGGCCTGCTCAGCTCGGTCCGCGCGAGCCGGTCCGCGCGAGCCGGTCCGCGCGGGCTCCGTCCAGCCGTCAGTCCAGGTCGCTGAGCCGGCCGCCGGCGTCCGGCTGGGTGTCCTCCACCCGGCGCAGCAGGCGTGTCAGCAGCTCTCCCAGGGTGACACGCTCCTCGCCGGACAGGTCCTGGAGCAGGTCCTCCTCGAAGACGGAGGCCATCCGCATCACCTGGAGCCACTTCTCGCGGCCGTCGTCGGTCAGCTCGACGATCACCCGTACGCGGTTGTTCTCGTCCCGCTCCCGGGTGACCAGGCCGACGGTCGCCATACGGTCGATGCGGTGGGTCATGGCGGCGGGGGTGAGTCCCAGCCGTTTGGCGAGGGCCCCCGGGCCCAGTTGGTAGGGCCTGCCCGCCATCACCAGTTCCTTCAGCACCTCCCACTCGGCGTGGTTGAGGCCGAGGGTGGCGAGCTGGCGTCCGTAGGCGACGCTCATGCGCCGGTCGAGGCGGCTGAGCGCGTTGACGATCTTCTCCACCTGAGGGTCCAGCTCACCGTACTCACGCTGGTAGATGGCGATCTGCTCGTCGAGCGTGGGGCCGCGGTCCTGGTCCGAGGGGGGCTGGTCGGGCATGGGACCGGAGTATGGCATGAACTCGTTCGCCTCGAAGTCTTCGCCTGTGTACTCTTTAGTATCGAATTTTAGCTTCGAAGTCTCTCTTCGGGCTTCCCCCACCCCATCCGTTCCATCCCATGCGTGCCCGAACGGCACCGGACTCAGAGGCAGGTGAGTGTGACCACCGCGACGGGCGCGGCGCTGCGCCGGATCCAGACGGGGAACGCGCTGAGCGCGTTCGGCAACGGCTTCACCGTCCCGTTCATGTTCATCTACGTGGCCCAGGTGCGGAACCTGGGCGCGGGCACCGCCGGAACGGTGCTCGCGCTCTTCGCCGTGGCCGCGCTGGCGGTGCTGCCCTTCACCGGGCGGGTGATCGACCGTCGCGGTCCGCTGCCCGTCGCCGTCGCGGGAACGGTCCTGGCCTCCGCGGGCTCACTCGGCATCGCCTTCTCGGAGGGCGTGGCGGCGATGTACGTGTCCGCCGCCGTCTTCGGTGCGGGCCTCTCCGTGATCCAGCCCGCGCTCGCCACGATGATCGTGTGGTCCTCCTCCACCGCGACGCGCTCGCGCGCCTTCGCCACGCAGTTCTTCCTCAACAACCTCGGGCTCGGCGTCGGCGGACTGCTGGGCGGTCTGGTCGTGGACACCGAACGGCCCTCGTCGTTCCTGCTGCTGTTCGGGATCGAGTCGGCGATGTACCTGGTCCTGGGCGCGATCGTGGCGACGGTACGGCTGCCGGGCGGGCCGCGTGCCGAGTGCTCCCCCCACGGCGGCGAGGACGGCGGCGGGGACGGCGCCGCGGCCCGGGGCGGCTGGCGGGAGCTGCTGTCCGACCGGGCGATGGTGACGCTGTCCGCGCTCGGCTTCGTGATGTTCTTCGCCTGCTACGGGCAGTTCGAGTCCGGGCTCTCGGCGTACGCGGTCGAGGCCTCACGGATCTCCCCGGCGACACTGGGGATCGCGCTCGCCGCGAACACCGCCGTGATCGTGCTGGCGCAGTTCGTCGTGCTCAGGGTGGTGGAACGGCGGCGGCGCAGCCGGGTGATCGCGCTGGTCGGGCTGATCTGGACGGTGGCGTGGCTGGCGGCCGGGGTGTCCGGGCTGGTGGCCGACCGCCATGCGCTGGCCGTCGCGGCGATCATCTCCACGTACGCGCTGTTCGGGCTGGGCGAGGCGATGCTGTCGCCGACCGTGGCGCCGCTGGTGGCGGACCTGGCTCCGGCCCGGATGGTCGGACGGTACAACTCCGCCTTCGCCCTGGTGAAGCAGCTGGCGCTGGCGATCGGTCCGGCGGTGGGCGGGCCGATGGGCGCCACCGCGCACGGGCCGTACATCGTGATGCTGGTGCTGTGCTCGCTCGGCGTCACCGTGCTGGCCCTGCTGCTGGGCCGCAGGCTGAGCGCCGAGCAGGACAACCCGCTGAGGGCGTCCCTGGTGGTCGCCGCCTCGGTGCCGGCCCGGTCCGCCGAGCCCGTGCGGGCCGGTTAGGCCGTGTTGCGGCCCGTGCGGGCCGGTCGGCGCGAGACGGCCTCCGGAAGCGCGAACTCGCACCACACCGCCTTTCCTCCGCCCGGGGTGCGGCGCGATCCCCAGGCGGAGGCGATGGTGGCGACGAGGGAGATGCCCCGGCCGCTCTCGTCCACCGGTTCGGCGCGGCGGCGGCGCGGCAGGTGGTCGTCGCCGTCGGTCACCTCGACGATCAGGCGGCGGTCGGTGCGTCGCAGGCGCAGGCACATCGGCGGGGTGCCGTGCTGGAGGGAGTTGGCGACCAGTTCGCTGGCGGCCAGCACCCCCAGATCGTGCAGTTCCCGGGGGAACCGCCAGCTCGTCAGGACCCCGGAGGCGAAGGCGCGGGCGCGCGGGGCGGCCTCGACCCCTCCCAGGAGGTCGAGTGCGGCGTTGTGGAACAGCTCCGCGTCGTGGCCGCTGCGGACCGGGTGCTGGAGGGCCAGGAGCGCGACGTCGTCGTCGTGTTCGGCGGTGATGCCCATGGCCCGCAGGAGCCGGTCGCAGACGACCTGGGGGCTGCCGGTCGCTCCGGCGAAGGCCTCCTCCAGCACCTCGATGCCCTGGTCGATGTCGGCGTCGCGCCGCTCGACCAGGCCGTCGGTGTAGAGCACGGCGGCCGAGCCCTCGCCGAAGGGGACGGAGGCGGAGGTGTGCAGCCAGCCGCCGGTGCCCAGGGGCGGGCCGGTGGACTCGTCGGTGCGGTGAACCGTGCCGTCCGGGTCCCGGACGAGGATCGGCAGGTGGCCGGCGGAGGCGTACGCCAGGCGGCCCTCGTTGGGGTCGTGGACGGCGTAGAGGCAGGTGGCGATCTGGTTCGGGTCGATCTCGGCGGCGAGCCCGTCGAGGAGCTGGAGCACCTCGTGGGGCGGCAGGTCCAGCCGGGCGTACGCGCGCACGGCCGTGCGGAGCTGCCCCATGACGGCGGCCGCCCGCACCCCGCGGCCCATCACGTCGCCGATGACCAGGGCGGTGCGGCCCGCGCCCAGGGTGATGACGTCGTACCAGTCGCCGCCGACCGCCGCGTCGGTGCCGCCCGGACGGTACGTGGCGGCCACCCGCAGGTCGTCGGGCTGCTCCAGTTGCTGCGGGAGCAGACTGCGCTGGAGGGTGACGGCCGCCTCGCGCTGCCGGCGCTCGCTGACGCGCAGCCGTTCGGCGACCTCGACCTGGTCGGTCACCTCGGCGGCGAAGACGAGGACACCGCGCCGTGATCCGGGGCCCTTCAGCTCGACGGGGGTGCAGGTGAAGGTGTAGTAGCCCGGGCGCGTGCCGACTCCGACGGCTCCGGGGCTCCCGGCGTCCCGGCCCTCCACCCTGCGGGACTTGACCGTGCGGGGCCTGCCGCTGCGCAGGACCTGGTCCATCAGCGGGAGGAGGCCCAGTTCGGCCAGCTCCGGCAGTGCCTCGCGGGCGGGGGCGCCGGGCTCGCGGGGGCCGAAGGCCGCGGCATAGGCGTCGTTGACGAACGCGATGCGGTGGTCGGGGCCGTGGACGAGGGCGACCAGTGCGGGGACCTGCCCGAGCAGGTCCCGCACGGGCAGGTCGTCGAGGCCGCGGCCGGCACCCTGTCCCGCTCCCTGCCCCGCTCCCTGCCCCGCTCCCGCGGTGTCCGGGGCGGACGGCTCGCCGTGCTCGTCCCGGGCGGCCGGGACAGCCGGGGCTGCCCCGGCTGGGGCCGGTGCCTCGGGCGGGCGCCGTACGGCCCTGGCGGCGAGGCGTCGTTGCCGCTGCGTGCCGGGCAGCCGGGCGCTCCAGCGCGTGAAGTTCACTGCGTGCGGTCCGATCCGATTCCGATGTTCTCGTGTCTGGTGTCTGGTGTGTGCGTGCGGGTACGTGCGGATGCCCGTGCCCGCGGGTCCGTCGCGCCGGCCGCGCCCGCCGGTGACTCTTCGCTGACGCGGGCCCACCCATGGTCACACGTCCAGTGTGACCGACGGCACCGACGGGTGTCAGGGGCCCTCGGGGTGGCGGCCGGTGCCCGCGGCGAGTTCGAACTCCGCGCGCGGGTGCTCCAGCGAGCCGAGCGAGACGATCTCACGTTTGAACAGGCCGGCGAGCGTCCACTCCGCGAGGATGCGCGCCTTGCGGTTGGCCGTCGGCACCCGGCTCAGGTGGTACACGCGGTGCAGGAACCAGGCAGGGTAGCCCTTGAGCCTGCGGCCGTACACATGGGCGACGCCCTTGTGCAGGCCGAGCGAGGCGACGGAGCCGGCGTACGAGTGCTCGTACCGCGCCGGTTCCCGGCCGCGCAGCGACGCCACCAGGTTGTCGGCCAGGAGGCGTGCCTGGCGTACGGCGTGCTGGGCGTTGGGCGCGCACTCCGGAGGCGGTCCTTCCCCCGCCTCCCGGGCCCGGGACTTCTCCGCCGCCAGATCGGGGACCGCCGCGGCGTCGCCCGCCGACCAGGCGTGTTCGGTGCCCTCGACGCGCAGGGTCGCGGTGCAGCGCAGCCGGCCGCGTCCGTCGCGGGGAAGGTCCGTCCTCTCCAGCAGGGGGTGGGGCTTGACGCCCGCGGTCCACACGAGGGTGCGGCAGGGGTGGCGGGATCCGTCGCTGAGCCGGGCGACGCGGTTCTCGCAGGAGTCGAGCCGGGTCTCCAGGCGTACGTCGACGTTGCGGCCGCGCAGTTCGCGCACGGCGTAGCGGCCCATGGCCTCGCCGACCTCGGGGAGGATGCGGCCGGTGGCCTCGACGAGCATCCATTTCATGTCCCGGGGGCGGATGTTGTGGTAGTAGCGGCAGGCGTAGCGGGCCATGTCCTCCAGTTCGGCCAGCGCCTCGACGCCCGCGTATCCGCCGCCGACGAAGACGAAGGTGAGGGCGGCGTCGCGGACGGCGGGGTCGCGGGTGGACGAGGCGATGTCGAGCTGTTCGAGGACGTGGTTGCGCAGGCCGATGGCCTCCTCGACGGTCTTGAACCCGATGCCGTGGTCGGCGAGGCCGGGGACCGGGAGGGCGCGGGAGACCGAGCCGGGGGCGAGGACGAGTTCGTCGTAGGGCACCTCGACGGGACCGGTGCCGGCGTGCTCGGTGGCGAGGGTCTCGACGGTGGCGGTGCGCCGGGCGTGGTCGACGGACTTCGCCTCGCCGATGACGATCCTGCAGTGGGGCAGCACCCGGCGCAGGGGGACGACGACATGGCGCGGGGAGATGGAGCCCGCGGCCGCCTCGGGCAGGAAGGGCTGGTAGGTCATGTAGGGGTCGGGGGCGAGCACGGTGACCTGTACGCCCCCGCCGCCCTCCCGCGCGCGCCTCAGTTCGTGCTTCAGGCGCCGTTGGAGGCGCAGGGCGGTGTACATGCCGACGTAGCCGCCGCCGACCACGAGAATGCGCGCGGGTTCCTTCGTCACCCGTCCATGACGCACCCGCGGGCGGACGTTTGTCCACAGGTCCTGGGAAACGTATGACTGGCGGAGGGCTTCGGCCCGGGGGTCGGGGACTCGCTCTGGATGGGAGGAAGCAGCAGCTCAATGGGGGTGTGAGGGGTGTCCGGGAGGGGGTCGGAAGGAGGGGTGGGCGGCGTACTCCGATCGGGGGCGGAGGTGGCGGAACATCTCTCTTCTCTCGTGACCGGGGCTCAACTATGTTCGTAGCACGCCGGGCGGAGCCATGACCGTGTCCCGGCGGCAAAGGGTGGGGGGCCTCCGGGGGGAGGCTGCCATACAACCGGGGGAATACAACATGCATATTCAGGGCATTCAGGGCTCTCGCTGGTCGACCGCCGTCATCTCCGACTCTTCCGCGGAGGGCGGGGCGGGCCCGGTGAACGGGGCGGGCGCGGGCCACGGGACCACACGCGCGGCCGACGGGGGGAGCGTCGCGGCCGGCATGGGGAACACCGGGGGGAGCAGGGGGAACACCGGGGGGAGCAGGCGTACGACTCCGCTGCGGGTCGACGCCCAGCGCAATCTGGAGCATGTGCTGCGCGCCGCCCGCGAGGTCTTCGGCGAGCTGGGCTACGGCGCTCCGATGGAGGACGTCGCCCGCCGGGCGCGGGTCGGGGTCGGCACGGTCTACCGGCGCTTTCCCAGCAAGGACGTACTGGTGCGGCGCATAGCGCAGGAGGAGACGGCGCGGCTGACCGAGCAGGCCCGGGCGGCGCTGGGGCAGGAGGAGGAGCCGTGGTCGGCGCTCTCCCGGTTCCTGCGCACCTCGGTGGATTCGGGTGCCGGGCGGCTGCTGCCGCCTCGAATACTGCGGGTCGGGCCGCTCACCGACGGGCCGGACGGGGCGGCCGAGGACATGGGCGCCGGCCCGAGGGGGGCGCGTACGCCGCAGGGCGGCGGACACGGGCAGCCCGGACTGCGGCTGGTGGACGGCCGGGCCGGCCGGGAGGACGCACCGGAGGAGACCGGCCGGGAGCGGGAGAGCGCCGGCAGCACCGGGGGCGCCGAGGACGACGCGGGCGTCCTCGAACTGCTCGATGTGGTCGGGCGTTTGGTGGAGCGGGCTCAGGCCGCCGGTGAGCTGCGGTCCGATGTGACGGTCGCCGATGTGCTGCTGGTGATAGCCACGGCGGCGCCGTCCCTGCCGAACGCGGTGCAGCAGGCCGCGGCCTCCGCTCGGCTGCTCGACATCCTGCTGGAGGGGCTCAGGCCGCGGTACGCGAAGCCCGTGGGGGCCTGAGGCGAGGTCCGGGGCGCCGGTGACGCGCGTTGAGCGGCGTTTTTCGGCCAGATTCACGTCACCGCCGCCCGGCTCCCATACCTCGTACGAGCGCCGCGTGCGCACCGTTTTGCGGTTTCCCGCCCCGGACGGGTGATTGAGGCGCACGGCCGGGAATGCGCGGGCCTCGCCGTGACACGCTTTGCCGGTGTTCGGTGGCGACTGTGTGTACGGGGGTTCTCGCTTTGGGTGCTGACGGGCGGGGGGAGCCGCGCGGTCCACAGGGTGTGGACGGAGCGGAGGGAGCGGCCGACGCCGTGCCCGGCGACGCGGAACTGGTGTCGCGGATGCGCGGCGGGGACACCCGGGCGTACGAGGAGCTGTACCGGCGGCACGCCGCCGCGGTGCGCCGCTACGTACGCCACTGCTGCCGGGACGCGGCGACCGCGAACGACCTGACGGACGAGATCTTCGCGCGCACGCTGCTGGCCGTGCGCGGCGGTGCGGGGCCGGACACGGCGGTGCGCACCCATCTGCTGGCGGCGGTCCGGGACGTGGCGGCGGCCTGGACGGGGACGAGCGGCTGGGATCTGCTCGTCGAGGAGTTCGCGGTCTTCGCGGCGGCGGCCGATTCGCCGGGCGTCGGGAAGGGCTCCGAGGCGAACGCGGAGGTACGGGCCATGCGGAGGGCCGAGCGGTCCACCGCGGTGTGCGCCTTCCGCGATCTGCCCGAGCGGTGGCAGGTGGTGCTGTGGCACACCGTGATCGAGGAGGAGTCGCCGCGGGAGGTCGCGCCGCTGCTGGGTATGGCACAGGACGCGGTGGCGGCGCTGGCACAGCGGGCGAGGGAGGGATTACAGCAGTCCTATCTCACGGTGCACACCGCCGGCGCTCGGGCGGCGGGCGGCGACTGCGCACACCGTGCCGACCGGCTGGAGACGTATGTGCGCGGAGGGCTGCGGGCCCGGGCGGACCGGGGGCTGCGCCGTCATCTGGAGCGGTGCGCCGACTGCCGGTCGGCGGCGCTGGGTGCCAGGGACGCCTGCGAACGGCTCCGGGTGATGCTGCCGCCTGCGGTCGTGGGCTGGGGTGCGGACGTGTACTCGCCGTACCCGGCGGTGGGTTCGGCACAGGTGTACGCGGCGCAGGCCGGCGCGGAGGAAGGGGGCGCCGCGGAGGCGTACCCGGCGGGGGATCGTTCCGTGTGGGCGTACCCGGTGGCCGGGGCGGTGGGCCCGGCCACCGCGGCCGGGGGCATGGACGGTCCGGCCGGCAGTGGGGCCACGGCGTTCGACGGACTGGGGTCGACCGCGAAGGCGGGCGTCACGGCGGGGGTGATGGCCGCCGCCGTGGCCACCGCGCTGACGCTGGCGCTGGTGGCCGACGGCCAGCCGTCGCGAGGCCCGTACCGGGGGCCGGGGGCGCGGCCGTCGGCGGCCGGCGCGTCCGGCGGGGTGGAGACCGGGCCGGAGGCGGAGGCGGGGGGGTCGAGGGCGCAGACCGTGTCGCCGCGGGAGGCGGCGGACGGGGCCGAGGGCGTTACGGACCGGAAAGCGGCACCGTCGGGGGAGCCTCTGGAGCAGGGCCGGGGGCAGGGGCAGGGGTCCGGCTCCCCGTCCGCGCCGGTTCCCGGGGCCGGACCGGGGGCAGGGCCGGGGGCAGGGCCCGGATTCGGGGCGCCCACGCCCGGTTCCGGGCCGGTACCCGGTGGGGAGGCCGGTCCCACGGCAGGACCGGCCTCCCCACCGGCCTCCCCTTCGGCACCCCGGCCGTCCGCGGCCACCGTCCACCGGCTCGACCGGCTGCCCCGTGGAGGCGGTTCGGACGGCCCCTCCGTACGGGAGGGAAGCAGCCGGCTGTGGCAGCGCTCGGAGCTGCGTATCGGCGGCCGTGACCGGGGTTACGGGGTGACGGTGTCCGCCCGCTCCTCCGTGGCGGTCGATCTGGGCGGCGCCTGCACCTCGTTCGAGGCGCTCGCCGGGGTGGACGATCTGACGGCGCTACGGGGTGCGGTCCGGTTCTCCGCGTACGGCGACGGGGTCCGGCTGTGGGAGTCGGGTGTCGTCCGGCGGGGCGAGGAGCCGGTGCCGGTCCGCGTGCCCCTGGCCGGGGTGCGGACGCTCCGGCTGGTGGTCGAACCGAACGGCGTGCTGGACTCGGTGGTCATGGCGGACTGGGTGCGGGCGCGGATCGGCTGCCGCTGACCCGCCGCGCGTCCGCCGCCCGCGAGGCGGCCCGGAACACCCGGGGGCGAGTCCGGCTCGGAACCGGCTCGGCCCCGGCTCGGAACCGGCTCGGAACCGGCTCACAGGCTGGGGCGCTGCGGCACTCCTCCTGCCACCGCGCGCCGGCCCGCGGTGGCCGCGCCCGTGCCCGTGCCCGTCCAGCAGCTGCCCCGGCGGGCCAGCAGCCGGCGCAGCCAGACCTCGGTGGAGACCAGTTCCGCCAGTCCGTCCAGCGGCAGCGCCTCGCCCTCGGCCGCGGCCCGCAGCGCCTTGCGGACGACCCGGGCCTCCACCAGCCCCGCGTCGGCCAGCAGGGGCGCGTCGAAGAGGTCGATGAGGTCGCCGGCGCGGGACCGCAGCCCGGTCCGTGCCGCCGCCGTGTGGGTGGTGCGGGAGGGGGTGCCCCAGCCGGGCGGCAGTTCGTGGACGCCCGCCCCCGCCAGGACGGCGCGCAGCACCGCCGCCCGCGCCCCCGGCTGTACGCGCAGCGCCTCGGGCAGGGCCCGGCAGGCGCGGACGACCTGGTTGTCCAGGAAGGGCGCGTGCAGCCGCTGGCTGCGTACCTCCGCGGCCTGTTCGAGTATCCGGTGGTCGGCCGCCAGCCGGGCGAGCGCCGCCCGCGCCCGCCGCTCTCCCGGGCGTGTGCCGGTCTCCCCGGGCACCGGGCGGAGGGCGGCCTGCTCCAGCCGAATCGATACTTCGGCCAGCGCCTCCCCCGTCAGCCAGCGCGCGGCCGGCCCCGGGCGGCACCATGCGAGGGCGGACAGCGAGGCGTCGAGCACACCCGGTCCGGCCTCGTGGCCGCCCCCGCCCGCACCGCCCGCACCGCCGGCGTTCCAGGCCCCGGAGCCGGCCCCGCCGCCCCCGGTGACGTCCCGCTCCCGCAGCCGCCGCGCCGCCTCCAGCACCCCGTCCCGGTACGGCGTACGGGCCAGCCTCCGTGCCGCGCGGTAGACGGTGAGCGGTACGAGTACCGAGCGGCCGGTCGCACCCTCCGCCTTCGCCAGCGCCGTGACCGGCCGCAGCAGATGGCGGCGGCGCCGGTCCAGCAGCAGGTCCGCCAGCCGGGCCGGGTGGGCGTCGAGCACCTCGCGGGCGCCGTATCCGGACAGGTGGTCCGCGCCGCCCGCCGCCAGGCGCAGCCGGTGCCGTTCGGCGGCGACCAGCGAGGGGCCCGGCTCGTCGGTCAGCGGCCCGTCGGCGAGCGGGCCGCCGCCGGGCCCGGCGTACGGCAGGGCCTCCTCGCCGGCGGCGACGACGACGTGGCGCAGCCGGGGGTTCTCCGCGATGCTGCGGGCGCGTTCCAGTTCGGCCTCGCGCCCCGGGAGCGGGTCCAGCGTCAGGTCGTTGAAGGTGACGGCCAGCAGCCGCTCGCCCGCCGACGTCCCCGGCGTGCCGTACACCGTGCCCGGGACGCCGGGCAGTCCGGCGGCCAGCAGTGCGAGCGTCGCCGACGCGCTGCCGCCCGACAGGTCCGCGCCGATGCCGGGCGCGGGGCCCCTGGCCCGCCCGCCGCCGGGGCGGTCCGCGAGCCGCTGGGCGGGCCCCATGCCGGGGACCGGCCCGGGGTCGAGGCTGCCGAGGTCGGGCACGGGCGCGTGGCGCGGGGCGGCCAGCCGCACCCGTACGGCCTCCACCAGGGCCTCGCGCACTCCGGCGACCGCCGCCTCCGCGTCCACGGGGGGCGCGGCGACGACGGTGGGGACGGCGGGTTCGTAGCCGGCGGTCTCGCGGCTGCGGCCGTCGCGCATGATCAGCGCGTGGCCGGGCGCCACGCGGCGCACCCCCGCGTAGGGTGTGCCGTCGCCCAGCGCCTCGGGCGCGTCGGGGCAGGCGAGCAGGGCTGCGAGGTGTCCGACGTCGAGCTGCGCCTCGATCAGGTCGGCCAGCGGCAGCGCGGCGGTGGCGTAGGCGGTGCCGCCCGCCCACGGGGTGTGGAAGACGGGGCGGGCTCCGGCGAGGTCGGTGGTGATGGTGACGCGGCGGCCGACGCGTACGACCGCGGTGTAGCTGCCGGGCCAGGCGGTCAGGTGGCGCAGGGCGCCGCCGCGGGCGGCGAACAGTCCGATGCGCAGCTGCTCGTCGGAGGCGCCGCAGGAGCCCAGCACCGCGAGTCTGCTGCCGCCGTCGGCCTCGACCAGGCGCACCTCGTCGGGCCGCCAGTCACCGACCGCCCACAGCGGGTCGGGGCCGTCCCACAACCGCCGCGCCCCCACCGGCTGGATCGTCTGCCCGGGTCTGGCCGCGCCGCCCGCGCCGGAGGCGTGGTCTGCGGCCCATCCCACCAACCACCGCATCGCCGCCTCCGCATGGCCCCGTGGATCGGTAACTCGGCGTAGTCGGCGGCCGATCGGTGGCGGGTCACCGTCGGCAGCCGTCAACCGCCGTCACTGCGGACCATGCTGCCACGGGATGGGCGTGCGGGAGGTGTTCGGGGACGTGGACGCGCGGAGGCCGGCGCCGGACCCCGGCGCCGTGACGGCCCGCCGGACGACTCCGCCGGGAGCGGCGTCATTCGGCCAAATATTTGCCGTGAGATATGCCTAACGAATCATCATCGGCGTCTCTTCGGCGCGTTGTCGGAGCGTTGCCGGCAGTCCGGGAGGCTTCACCGCCTCCCGGACCGGACCGCCGTCCGCGGGGAATGGGACGACGGCATTCCCCCAGCCCACTGGTTCCAGCGCAGTGGGCCGACCCACGCAGCACCCATGGAAACGCCTCCCCCGCGGGCCGCACAGAGCGCACGGACAGGCGCACCGGCACACACCCGGAGCACGCGCCGGGGGAGCATGCGCGGTGCGGTCCGGAGTGCCCGTCGGCGCCCCGCGCGTCGCTCGCGCGCCGCCGGCCCGCGCTCCGCGGAGCCTGCACGAATCCCGCCATCCCGGAAGACGGCCCTTAACGGTAGGGATGCGGCGAACTACGCTGTGTTGACGAATGCCCCGTGTGCGCGGCACGGGGTGGCCGTCGGTGTGTGTCAGGGGTGCGCATGTCCAGGGAGCCACGCGGGCCGAACGAGAAACTCGGTGCCGTCCTCGCCCTCGCCGGAATCAGCAACGCCGGGCTCGCCCGCCGGGTCAACGACCTCGGGGCGCAGAGAGGACTGACCCTCCGTTACGACAAGACGTCGGTCGCCCGCTGGGTCTCCAAGGGCATGGTGCCGCAGGGCGTGGCCCCCCATCTGATCGCCGCCGCGATCGGCAGCAAGCTGGGGCGTCCCGTCCCGCTGCACGAGATCGGTCTGGCGGACGCCGACCCGGCTCCGGAGGTCGGCCTGTCCTTCCCCCGCGACGTCGGCGCGGCCGTGCGGTCGGCCACCGAGCTGTACCGGCTGGATCCGGCCGGGCGGCGCGGCGGGGGCGGGGGTGTGTGGCAGTCGCTGGCGGGCTCGTTCTCGGTGAGCGCCTACGCCGTGCCCACCTCGCGCTGGCTCATCAAGCCCGCCGACAGCTCGGTGGCGCGGGACACGCCGGCCCTGCCCGGAACCGCCCCGACCGGGACCGCCCTGTCCGGGACCGCCGGGTTCGGGACCGCCGGGTTCGGGACCGCCGGTGCCGCCGGCGCGGGCCCGTTCCCCGGTCCCGGCGACGAGCAGCGCCCGCCCCCGCCCGCCTCCACGTCCCCGCGCGTGGGCCACAGTGATGTGGCCAAGCTGCGGGAGGCCGCGCAGGAGGCCCGGCGCTGGGACTCCAAGTACGGCGGCGGCGACTGGCGTTCGTCGATGGTCCCCGAGTGCCTGCGGGTGGACGCCACCCCGCTGCTGCTGGGTTCCTACAGCGACGAGGTGGGGCGCTCGCTGTTCGGCGCCACCGCCGAACTGACGCGCCTGGCCGGCTGGATGGCCTTCGACACCGGTCAGCAGGAGGCCGCGCAGCGCTACTACATCCAGGCGCTGCGGCTGGCCCGGGCGGCGGCGGACGTGCCGCTGGGCGGGTACGTGCTGGCGTCGATGTCGCTGCAGGCGACGTACCGCGGCTTCGCCGACGAGGGCGTGGACCTGGCGCAGGCGGCGCTGGAGCGCAACCGCGGTCTGGCCACGGCCCGCACGATGAGCTTCTTCCATCTGGTCGAGGCCCGCGCCCTGGCCAAGGCCGGCGAGTCGGCGGCCTGCGGCACCTCGCTGGCGGCGGCCGAGGGCTGGCTGGAGCGCTCCCGCGACGGCGACCCGGACCCGTCCTGGCTCGACTTCTACTCCTACGACCGCCTGGCCGCCGACGCCGCCGAGTGCTACCGCGACCTGAAGGCCCCGCGCCAGGTGCGCCGCTTCACCGAGCAGGCGCTGTCGCGGCCGACGGAGGAGTTCGTCCGCTCGCACGGTCTGCGGCTGGTGGTGTCGGCGGTCGCGGAGCTGGAGTCGGGCAATCTGGACGCGGCCTGCGCGGCGGGCACCCGGGCGGTGGAGGTCGCCGGGCGGATCTCCTCGGCGCGGACGACGGAGTACGTGCGGGACCTGCTGCACCGGCTGGAGCCGTACGGCGACGAGCCGCGCGTGGCGGAGCTGCGGGAGCGGGCCCGCCCGCTGCTCGCCGCCCCGGCGTGACACGGCCCGCCCCGCCGGGCCCGCCGCGCCCGGGAGACCCGGCGGGCCCGGGAGACCCGGCGGGCCCGGCGGGCGCCGCACGTCCGGCGTGTCCGGTAGGCCCGGATGCGGGCGGTACGGGCCGCCTCCGGAAGCCGTTCAGATGTCCGGTGCGCGGCCGGACGGTTGTCCGTCAGTGCTCCGGGCCATGATGGAGGACGTGTCCACTGTCTCCTCGGCCGCCTCCTCCCCCTCCCCCTCCGCCGGCGCGCCCACCGCGCGGCGCGCGGCGTACGACTGCGACGTGCTGGTCGTCGGCGGCGGGATCGTCGGCCTGTCGACGGCGTACGCGCTCACCCGCGCCCGGCCCGGCACGCGGGTGGTGGTGCTGGAGAAGGAGGACGGCCCGGCCCGGCACCAGACCGGCCGCAACAGCGGAGTGATCCACAGCGGCGTCTACTACCGCCCCGGTTCGCTCAAGGCCCGCTTCGCGGTGCGGGGCTCGGCGGAGATGGTCAAGTTCTGCGCGGAGTACGGCATCGCGCACCGGGTGACGGGGAAGCTGATCGTCGCCACCGAGCGCGCCGAGCTGCCCCGGCTGCACGCGCTGGTGCAACGCGGGCGGGAGAACGGCATCCCGGTGCGCGAGCTGGGCCCGGCCCAGATCGCCGAGTACGAGCCGCATGTGAAGGGCCTGGCGGCCATCCATGTGGCCACCACCGGTGTCTGCGACTACGGCGCGGTCGCCGCCGAGCTGGCCCGCCTGGTGGAGGCGGCCGGCGCCGAGGTGCGCCACGGCGCGGAGGTCACCGCCGTGGACCGCCGCCCGGGCGTGGGGGTGGCCGTCCGTACGGCGGCGGGTGCGGTGGTGCGGGCCCGCGCCATGGTCAACTGCGCGGGGCTGCACTGCGACCGGGTGGCCCGGCTGGCGGGTGACGCGCCGCCGGTGCGGATCGTGCCGTTCCGCGGGGAGTACCACGAGCTGGTCCCGGAGCGCGGCCGGCTGGTGCGGGGCCTGGTCTACCCGGTGCCGGACCCGGCGTTCCCGTTCCTGGGCGTCCACCTCACGCGCGGCATCGACGGTTCGGTCCACATCGGCCCCAACGCCGTGCCCGCCCTGGCCCGCGAGGGCTACCGGTGGCGCACCGCCCGCGCCCGCGATCTGGCCGGGACGCTGGGCTGGCCCGGCTTCTGGCACATCGCCCGCCGCCACTGGCGCTACGGGGCCGGGGAGATGCGCCGCTCACTGTCGAAGGCGGCCTTCACCGAGGCGGTGCGCCGGCTGCTGCCGGAGGTGGAGGCCGCCGATCTGCGCCCCGCCCCCGCCGGGGTGCGGGCCCAGGCTGTCGGGCGGGACGGCGCGCTGGTCGACGACTTCCTGATCACCCAGGCCCCGCACACCGTCCACGTCCTCAACGCGCCCTCCCCGGCGGCGACGGCGTCGCTGCCGATCGGCCGCGAGGTGGCGCGGCGGGCACTGGCGGCGCTGGACGCCGCGCGCTGAAGTCCCGCAGGGCCACCTCGCGGCCGCCCCCTACGGCTTGCGCGCGAGCCCGCCGTACACGGCCGTCTCCGGCCCCGGCTCGCCCTCCGGCCGCCACCGCGAGCACGAGACGACGCCGGGTTCCAGCAGCTCCAGCCCCTCGAAGAAGCCCGCGATCTCCTCGGGGTCGCGCGGGGTGTACGGGGTGGCGGTGCCCCGGGCGTTGTGGCTCTCGATGGCCCGGACGTAGACAGGGTCGGCGGTGGAGCCGTCGTTCAGGCCGAGGAAGCTGCCCGGCGGCAGGGCCTCGACCAGCCGCCGCACCACCGCGCGGGCCTCGTCGTAGTCGGGGACCAGCCCCAGGATGCCCATGAGCATCAGCCCGACCGGGCGCGAGAAGTCCAGCGTCCGCGCGGCCTCGGCCAGGATCCTCTCCGGGTCGCGGACGTCGGCGTCGATGTAGTCGCACGCGCCCTCGGGGGAGCTGGTGAGCAGGGCGCGGGCGTGCACCAGCACCAGGGGGTCGTTGTCGACGTAGACGATCCGCGACTCCGGGGCGGCACGCTGGGCGACCTCGTGGGTGTTGTCCCTGGTGGGCAGGCCGGTGCCGATGTCCAGGAACTGCCGGATCCCCTCCTGCCCGGCCAGGTGCGTCACCACGCGCCCGATGAAGGCGCGCGAGGTGCGGGTGATGTCTCGCATGCCGGGGAAGGCCGCCAGGACCTTCTCGGCGGCGGCGGCGTCGACCTCGTAGTAGTCCTTGCCGCCCGCCAGGTAGTTCCATATCCGGGCCGAGTGGGGCCGGGAGCTGTCGATCCCGCTCCCGCCGCCCGGCCGCGCACCGCCGCCCGTCGCTCCGCCCGTCGTTCCGCCCGCCGTCCTGTCCGCCATCCTGTCCGCCTCCTCGGTGCCGACCGTGAGAGGCACACGATCCCACACGGCGTCAGCCCCCACCCATCCCCGGATCGGGGTGGGGTTCTCCCCCGGCCCGACCCGGTGGACGTCCGCATTCCGGAACCCCGCTCCCCGGAGAATGATCGTCCGCATGACGGAACACGACACCCGGCCCGCCTCCTCCCTCCCCGGCAGGCGCGCACGGCGCGGGGCCGCGGCCCTGGCCGCCGCCCTCCTGCTCTCCCTGACCGCCGTGCCCGCGTCCGCGGCCGTACGCGCCGACACGCGCACCGCGGACGCGGCGGGCGCGGCGGACGCGGCGGGCGCTGCGCGGCACGCCCGGGGCGCCCTGCTGTCCACCACGCCCCTGTTCGAGCTGACCTCCGGCCGGCTGAAGGAGTTCCTGACCGCCGACGGCGTGGACGCCTCCGCCGTACGCCACAAGATCACCGCCCACCGCATCGTCTACGCCACCGTCACCCCCGCCGGGGAGCCGACCACCGCCTCGGCCCTGCTCGTCCTGCCGGACGGCGGCGGGAAGCGGCTGGCCACCGTCTCCGAACTGCACGGCACCACCGCCTACCGCGGCTACGCCCCCTCCACCGGCGACAACGTCTCGATCCTGGGCGCCTCCCTCTACGCCTCCGGCGGCCGGGCCGCCGTCGCCCCGGACTACCTGGGCCTGGGCACCGGCCCCGGCACCCACCCGTACGTGGACACCCGCTCCTCCGTCTCCGCCTCCCTGGACGCGCTGCGCGCCGCCCGCACCGCCGCACGCGGCCACGGCCGGCGGCTGACCGGCGAGGTGTACGTCACCGGCTTCTCCCAGGGCGGGCAGGTCGCCATGGCCCTGGGACGGGAGCTGGCGCGGGGCGCGGACCGGCGCTTCAGGCTGCGGGCCCTGGCGCCGGTGGCCGGGCCGTACGACATCGAGGGCGCGGAGCTGCCCGCGCTGTTCGACGGGCGGATCAGAGGCGTCTCCGGCGTCTTCTACCTCACCTACTTCCTCGTCGCCCAGAACCGGCTCCACCCGCTCTACGACGACCCCCGCGAGGTCTTCCGCGCGCCGTACGCCGACCGCGTCGAGGCGCTCTTCGACAACGACCACCCGGACGACGAGATCGTCCGGCAGCTCCCCGGCACCGTGGAGGAGCTGCTGACGGACCAGTGGTACGAGCGGCTCCAGCGCCCCTCCGGCACGCTCGCGAAGATGATCCGGCTCAACGACGGCGTCTGCGAGTGGGCGCCGCGCGTACCGGTGCGGCTGCACACCTCCGACGGCGACCGCGACGTGCCGATCGCCAACACCGGCGGCTGCCTGCGCGACCTGGCCCGGCACGGGGCGTACGCCGAGGTGGTGCACCACGGCGACGCGGACCACTCCGGCACCTACCGGCGGGCGATCGCCCACAACGCGCGCTGGTTCGCCCGCCTGGACTGACCGCCCGGACCTCGGACCCCGGGCCCCGGGCCCCGGGCCCGTGCCGGCCTTCCGGACGCGGGGTCCGGCGGCCGGTCCTCCCGCGGCCGCCCAGGTCCGCGCCGGGCGGCCGTAGACTCGTACGCACTGTGTCCGAGAAGAATCCCCAGCCCGCCGAAGCGGCGGAAGCACCCGAGACGCCCGAAACGCACCCCGGGGCGCGCGGAGCGCTCGCGGCCCCCGCCCGGGACGGCCGGAGCGCGCCCGGCGCTTCCGGCGCTTCCGGCGCTTCCGGCGCCATGTTCCCCGATGGCACCGGCCCCTCCGCCAACCCCGTCGGGGACCGCCACGAGCGCCGCATCCGCAGCTTCCAGCCGCGCCGCAGCCGCGTCACCGCCGCCCAGCGGGACGCGCTGCTGCGGCTGTGGCCGAAGTGGGGCGTGGAGATCGACGGCGACCGCCGCCTCGACCTCGACGAACTCTTCGACACCCTCCCGCCCGGCTCGCCCGTGGTCCTGGAGATCGGTTTCGGCATGGGCGAGGCCACCGTGCGGATGGCCGCCGACGACCCCGCCACCGGCGTCCTCGCCGCCGACGTCCACACCCCCGGCCAGGGCAACCTGCTGGGGCAGGCCGAACGGCAGGGACTGTCCAACGTCCGGGTCGCCAACGGCGACGCGATCATCCTGCTGCGCGAGATGCTCGCCCCCGGCTCCCTCGCCGGGATCCGCGTCTTCTTCCCGGACCCGTGGCCCAAGAAGCGCCACCACAAGCGCCGCATCGTCCAGCCGGAGTTCGTGGAGCTGGCCGCCTCCCGGCTGCGGCCGGGCGGGCTGCTGCACTGCGCCACCGACTGGGAGCCGTACGCCGAGCAGATGCTCCAGGTCCTCACCGACTGCCCGGCCCTGGAGAACACCCAAGCCGACGGCGGCTTCGCGCCGCGCCCGGACTTCCGGCCGCTGACCCGCTTCGAGCAGCAGGGCCTGGACAAGGGCCACGTCGTCCGCGACCTCCTCTTCCGCCGCCTCCCCTGACGGGGCCGGCGGCAGGCAATCGCCGAGTGCTGCCGCGTTGCCGTCTATCTGGCCCTGCCGCCCGGCCCCATCGTCACCGCTCCTTCCTTGGCCCCGTCCATCGCAGCAACGGTGGTTCGTCGATGGTGTCCACTCGGCCAACACCACGTAACTGAACGCTTCTCATCCTGTGGTTCGTGGGTGATGGCGGCTGGTGGTCGGGGGGCCGTAACGCGGCAGGGCTCCTGGTCGTTGCGGCTGGTGATCTCACTCGCCAACGTCTCGACACAGGAGCCCTGTTGGTCCCGTATCGTGCCATGCTCGACGTCCCCCACGAAGTCGTGGAGCACGTTTCCTGGCTCATCTACGCCCGAAGGCGTGAGCTGAACTCCCGCTGGCGGAAGCTGGGCTGCTTCCGCCAGGCCCTGCTGGTCCTGGTGCACCTGCGCAAGAACGAGACCCTGGCCCAGGCCGCAGCGGGGTTCGGCATCTCCACCGCCACCGCCGGCCGGTACGTGAGCGAAACGGTCGACCTCCTCGCCGAGCGCGCCCCGAGCCTGCACGAGGCCCTGCGCGAGCTGCCGCCGGAGGGGTTCGTCATCCTCGACGGCACTTTGATCACTACCAACCGCATCGCGGCGGACGAGCCGTACTACTCGCAGAAGCACCGCCGCCACGGGATGAACGTGCAGGTCATCGCCCGCCCGGACGGCACCCCGCTCTGGTTCTCCCGCGCGACACCGGGCCGCACGCACGACCTGACCGCAGCCCGCGCCCACGGTGTGATCCAAGCCTGCCTGTCCCGTCAGCTCCTCGTCCTGGCCGACCGCGCCTACCAGGGCGCCGGCGCGACCGTCCGCACCCCCTACTACGGTCATCGCGACCTGCCCGAGCACTACCAGCAGTACAACCGCGACCACGCCCGGCTGCGCGCCCCGGGCGAACGCGCCTTCGCCCGCCTCAAGCAATGGCGGATCCTCCGCAAGGCCCGGTGCAGCACCAACCGCATCGGTCGCACGGTCGCCGCCGTTCACGCCATCGAGATCGCCTGGCGCTCAGGATGAGAAGCGTTCA
>NZ_PGSG01000039.1 GCF_002843305.1 Streptomyces barkulensis | reverse complement strand
TGAGCTGTACTGATCTTCGTGGAGTCCCTCAAGCCTGGGTTACGCTTCCAGGCGTAAGGAGAACCACGAGCAATGCCAGCACCCCGTAAGTACCCCGATGAGCTGCGTGAGCGGGCGGTGCGCGAGGTCCGCGCGACCGGCCGCCCTGTGGCCCACGTCGCCCGCGACCTCGGCATCCACAAGGAAGCCCTGCGGTCCTGGGTCCGCCAGGCCGAGGCGGACGCCGGCGAGCGTGACGACCGGCTGACGACCGCCGAGCGCGACGAGTTGAAGGAACTCCGCAAGGAGAACGCCGAGTTGAGGCGGGCCAACGAGATCCTGAAGGCCGCCTCGGTGTTTTTTGCCCAGGAGATCGACCGTCCCCGGACGAGGCCGAGCAGGTGATCGACCACCTGCGCGACAAGGGCCTCGGGGTCGATCCCGTCTGCCGGGTGCTGGATGTGTCGCCGTCGACGTACTTCGCGCGCAAGACGCGGCCGAAGTCGGCCCGACGCCTGCGCGACGAAGAACTGATCCCGCTGGTCACAGCCGCGTGGGAGGACTCCGGGCGCACCTACGGCGCACGCCGCGTCACCCGCGCCCTGGTCCGCGCCGGACACACGGTGGCCCGCTGCACGGTCGAGCGGCTGATGGGCGAGCTCGGCATCGAGGGCGTCATCCGCGGGCAGCGCCGCCGCACCACGGTCCCCGAGCCGGCCGCGCCGCGCCCGCCGGACCTGGTCAACCGCCGTTTCACCGCCGAGCGGCCCAACCAGCTGTGGCTGGCGGACCTGACCTACATCCGCACCTGGTCGGGGTGGGTCTACGTCGCGTTCGTCCTGGACGCGTACTCACGCCGGATCGTGGGCTGGCAGGCCGCCACGCACCTGCGCACGGACCTGCCGCTGGACGCACTGGAGATGGCGCTGTGGCGGCAGAGGATCAAGAAGGACGCCGATCTCATCCATCACAGCGACCGCGGGTCGCAGTACGTATCCATTCGGTACACGGAACGTCTCGCCGAGGTCGGTGCCTCGGCGTCGGTCGGGTCCGTCGCGGACAGTTATGACAACGCGATGGCCGAGGCCCTCAACGGCACGTTCAAAGCCGAACTGATCGAACATCAGGGGCCATGGCGGGACTTCGACCAGGTCGAGCGGGCCGTCTTCCAGTGGGTCGCGTGGTACAACGGTGAACGACTCCACTCCGCCCTGGGCTACGTGCCGCCCGACGAGTACGAGCAGACGTACTGGGCGTACCTGGAGGAAGTCCCGCAGACCGCTTGATCACACGATCGCGGACTCTACGAAATTCGGGGCAGCTCAGGGTGACCGATCCCAGTCTCCAGGTGTCCGCAATCAAGGGGAAACTTCAGCTTCCGGAAACCTCTTCGTCCGTACCGCCGCCCTGCCTATGCTGCGACCCGCCCCCCTTCCTCAACTGACGAGGC
Organism: Streptomyces barkulensis; assembly: GCF_002843305.1. Taxonomy (GTDB): domain Bacteria; phylum Actinomycetota; class Actinomycetes; order Streptomycetales; family Streptomycetaceae; genus Streptomyces; species Streptomyces barkulensis. Next base: position 12,249 of record NZ_PGSG01000039.1, on the reverse strand, counting down.
CGACATGCAGCAGTCATGGAGCAGCGACCGCCGCCGCACCGCGATCGGTCGCTCCAACCTCTCCGTGCCAGCACGCCGGGCTCTGGCCGACCGCCAGCTCAACGCGGACCGCACGATCCTCGACTACGGCTGCGGCCGAGGCGGCGACGTGGCCTTCCTCCAGCGCCTCGGTTGCAAGATCACCGGTTGGGACCCCTACTACAGCTCGAGCGTACCGGTGGCTCCCTCCGACGTCGTCCTCCTCACCTACGTCCTGAACATCATCGAGGATCCCGCCGAGCGTCGGCAGACACTCAAGGAGGCATGGAGGCTCGCCACCTCCGTACTCATCGTCTCGGCTCGCCTCACCTGGGAGCGATCCAAAGTCCGCGGCCAGGAGTACGGCGACGGTCTCCTCACCAGCCGGCAGACGTTCCAGCACCTCTTCAGCCCGGACGAGCTCCGGATCTACGTCGAGGAAGTCACAGGAACACGCTGCATATCAGCGGCCCCCGGCATCGTGTACGCCTTCAAGGACCACTCAGCCCGACTGAGTTACCTCGCACACCGCATCGTCCCCGACGCCGAGTGGCTCGCTTCAGCCGATACCACTTCCGCTATCGCCTCGCTGGTCGACTACGTCGAACGGCGTGGCCGCCCGCCCCGTGTCGACGAGATGCCCCGGCCGATGGCCGAACAGCTCGCCCACCTGAAACCCGGCGAACTCAAGCGCCTCATACGCGACTCCGCCGACGCCGAGAAGGTCTCCGAGGGCGCCAAACGCACGACGCTGAACACGCTGCTGTTCCTCGCTGTCGAACTCTTCAACGGCCGAGGTCCGTTCAGCAGCCTCCCCCTCGGCGTCCAGCTCGACGTCCGTTCGTTCTTCACCTCGTACAAGGAAGCCTGCCAGCGCTCCGACCGCCTGCTCCTCAAGCTCCGGGACGACGCCTATATCCGAGGCGCCATGAACGCATCCATCGTCGGCAAGATCACCCCGACCGCGCTGTACGTGCACCGCCGGGCGATCGACCGGATGCCGACAGTCCTGCGCCTGTACGAGCACTGCGCCTCCGTCGCCGCCGGCCGCCCTCAGGAATGGACCATCGCTAAGCTGAAGCACCAGGGGCGAGCCGTCAGCTGGCTCGACTACCCGGGGTTCGACAAGGACCCACACCCGCGGATCACGTCCTCATACCTTGTAGACCTCAAGACCCTCGAGACCTCGCACATGTCCTACGCGAACTCCACCAACCGTCCTCTGCTCCATCGCAAGCACGAATTCCTGGCGCCCGACGACCCGGACGTGCCGCGTTACCGCAGTCTGACCGAGTCCGAGCTACGTGCCGGCCTCTACGAGAATCCGCACCTGATCGGCACCGAGGATGGCTGGGAGACCGAACTGATCAGGTGCGGTCGCATGCTTCGGGGGCACCGGCTGGTCCGGCGTCCCGAAGACTGAGCCGCTCAGGCCATCAGGGGGTATCCGGTTGCATGTGCGCGATCGTCTCCGCCAGGCCGTCCGGGTCGAAGTCCGAGACCTGGCCGGGAAACCACGAGAAGCGGAGGCCATTGGTGGCCACTTCCTCCGGGAGGCCCATTGCAGTCAGCACGTGGCTCGGCGTGTACGAGGCGCTGGTGCATGCGGAACCGGTCGCCACGGCCACCTGGTCCTTGATCCGCACGATCAGGGCCTCGGCGTTGAGCCCGTCGAAGGTCACATTGAGGATGTGCGGGACCGCGTGGTCGGTATCGCCGTTGATCTGGAAGCGGGTCCTTCCGAGCGCGGCGAGCAGCCGCTTACGCATCTCCTTCGCATCCCGCTCCCAGCGTGACCGGTTCTCCTGGAAGACCTTGGCTGCTTCGTACAGCCCCATGATCAGCGGCACGGGGAGCGTCCCGGGGCGGAGCTTTCGTTCCTGCCCGCCGCCGAACATGATCGGCTCCAGCGGTACTTTGTCCCAGCCTCGACGCCGGGTCACCAGAGCTCCGATCCCTTTGGGTGCACCGATCTTGTGGCCGCTGATACTGATCAAATCGATGGGCGCCTTCAGGTCCTCGGGAACCTTCGCGTACCCCTGCGCGGCATCGACGTGGAGATAAGTCGGGGTCTTCTGGAGCTTCTCCGCCAGCTCGGCCACGGGCTGGATGACGCCCGTCTCATTGTTCACGTGCATTAGCGAGACGAGCAGGGTGTCTGGCCTCAGCTTCTCCAGCACGGCCTCCGCGGAGATCCGCCCCGAGGGGCCGGGCTCCAGGAAATCGACCTCGAACCCTCGCTTCTCCTGCAGATGCAGCAGGGGCTCGATGACTGCCTTGTGCTCGATGGCGGAGGTGATGATGTGCTTCCGGCCGTGCTTCTCGCCGTACGGGGCCATGCCGAGCAGCGCGATGTTGTTGGACTCCGTCGCTCCACTGGTGAAGATGACCTCTTCGGTCCTCACACCGACTGTCCCGGCAAGGAACGCCCTGGCCTCCTGGACCGCTTTTTTTGCCCGGGCTCCGTACTCATGGGTGCGACTGCCAGCGTTGCCGAAGTCCTCGGTCATCCAGTGGAGGACCACGTCAGCCACCCGCGGCTCCACACGGGTCGTCGCCGCCACATCCAGATACGCCACCACAGCGCTCACCCATCCCAGAGCAGTCATCCCGTTACCGAGTACGTCAAGACGTTAACGTACACGCATGCTTGACTGACGCGCAGCGCGGCGCCTCAGAGTTGTCAACGCAGACGTCGACATACGTCTTCCCGGGCAGGGAAGCCCCGCGCGCGAGTCGGGCGTACCCGCGAGGCATGCCGGTACGTCTTACGCACGTGAAGGTGACGTAACTTCCACAAGCTTCGTACGTTAAACGAGTAACGTACGCTAAGGTTGCCGGGTGGAGACCGAAGCAGCGACACCAGCGACCAGAGTCGTAGCTCCGCGCACCTCGACGGGGTTCGAGTACACGTTCCCCGCGATCCGTGGCATCCAGGCAGGGCGCGAGTATTACGTCTCGATGTGCCCCCTGCGACTCATCCCGAAAATCTTTATCTTCGATGAGGACGAGCTCTCGCCGGAGCTGCGCGCCCAGCGGATCCTCAACAAGGGACGCCTCCCGGCACTCACGAAGTACATTCTGGACAATCCAGAGGATTACGTCTTCAGCGCTTTGACCGCATCCGTCGACGGCGACATGGAGTTCGACCACCTCGGCTCCGACGGCAACGCCTTCCGTACCGGGCAGCTGCGCATCCCCATGGACGCCCGCTTCCTGATCAACGACGGCCAGCACCGGCGCGCAGCTATCGAGTACGCCCTCAAGGAGAACCCGGACATCGGCAACGAGACGATCGCCGTCGTCTTCTTCCATGACGCGGGGCTCGCCCGCTCGCAGCAGATGTTCGCGGACCTCAACCGGCACGCGGTGCGCCCGGCCCGGTCCATCGGCGTCCTCTACGATCATCGGGACAGCGAAGCCCGGGTGGCGCGCACATTGGCCAGCCAGTGCAAAGTCTTCAAGGGCTACGTCGAGATGGAGAAGAGCACCCTCTCCGCCCGCTCCCGGATGATGTTCACCTTGAGCGCTCTTTACTACGGCACTCAGGCCCTCCTCCAGGGCCTCGAGGTCGAGGCAGACGCCGCAGCCGAGCTGGCGCAGGAGTACTGGGAGCACATCGACACGACGCTTCCTGAGTGGGAGATGGTTCGCAAGCGAGAGCTCTCGGCACCCGAGATGCGACGTGACTTCATCCACAGTCACGGAATCGCACTGCACGCTCTCGGCCGCATCGGAAACTCCCTGCTTCGGGAATCCACCGCACCCAGTAAATGGAAACGGAAACTTTCCCCTCTGAAAAAGGTCGACTGGACTCGATCGAATACAGACTGGGAGGGCCGCGCCATCGTCGGTGGCCGAGTTTCCAAAAGCCACCAAAACGTAACTCTTACAGTCAACTACCTACGCAATCACCTGCGCCTCGGCCTCAGCGCCGAAGAGCAGCGGGTGGAGGACGCATACCTGCGAGGCGAAGCATGAGCACCATCCCTCTGCAACTCGGCATCACGCCAGTCCGGCGGAAACCGTTCGACGGGCAACCCCTCGAAGAGGTCATCACCAGGCTTTCAGACGAGGTCCGTGAGCTCTACACCGCCGACCAGGTGCCCTGGGTCATCGGCTACAGCGGCGGCAAAGACTCCACCGCGGTCCTCCAGCTTGTATGGAACGCTATCGCCGCTCTGCCAGCGGAACAGCGCACTAAGACGGTCCACGTCATCAGCACCGACACCCTCGTCGAGAACCCCGTCGTCGCGGCCTGGGTGACGACATCCCTGGAGACGATGGAGAAAGCAGCCGCCGAGCAGGGCCTCCCTATCGAGCCTCATCGCTTGACGCCGGAGATCAAGGACACCTTCTGGGTCAACCTGATCGGTCGGGGCTACCCGGCACCGCGCCCCAAGTTCCGCTGGTGCACCGAGCGCCTCAAGATCAAACCCTCCAACTCCTTCATCCGGAACGTCGTAGCAGCACATGGTGAGGCCATCATGGTGCTCGGTATCCGTAAGACCGAGAGCCAGGCACGCGCCCGTGCCATGGAGAAGCACGAGAAGCGGCGCGTCCGTGATCGTCTCTCACCCAATGCAAACCTCCCCAACTCCCTCGTCTACAGCCCGGTCGAAGACTGGACCAACGACGACGTCTGGGAGTACCTGATGCAGAAGCCCAACCCGTGGGGTTACAACAATCAGGATCTCCTCACCATGTACCAGGGCGCATCCGGCGATGGCGAGTGCCCGCTCGTGGTCGATTCGACCACCCCCTCCTGTGGCTCCAGCCGCTTCGGATGCTGGACGTGCACGCTCGTCGAGCAGGACAAGTCGATGTCGGCGATGATCCAGAACGACGAAGAGAAGGAGTGGATGAGGCCGCTTCTGGACCTCCGCGACAAGCTCGACGCCCCGTTCGGCTACTTCGAAGAGGGCGAGGAAGGGATCCCTGCCGGCCGGAAGCCCCCGTATCCCCGCCCTGACCAACCCGCCCGAGACTTCCGTCGCATGAACGGCAAAGTCATGATCTACACGCGCCGGACTGACGGCGAAGAGGTCCCGATCCACGGCCCGTACCTGCAGAAGTTCCGTCAGGAGTGGCTCAAGGAGCTGCTGGACGCCCAGACCTGGATCCGCGCCAACGCGCCGGAGCACGTCAAGAACATCGAGCTGATCACCCTCGACGAGCTACACGAGATCCGCCGCATCTGGGTCTTCGACAAACACGAGGTCGAGGATTCCCTCCCTCGTATCTACAAGGAATCCACGGGCGAGGACTTCCCGGGCGGCCCTCTGGACGAACAGCTCGTAATGGGCGCGGACGAGATGGAGCTCTTGAAAGACCTCTGCGGGGACGACGAACTGCACTATGACATGGTTCGCGAGCTGCTCTCCGTCGAGCGCAAGTACCGGACGATGTCCCGACGCGCAGGCCTCTTCCAAGCCCTGGAGACCGCCGTAAAGAAGGGCTACTACGAGGACAGCACCGACGCCATCGACTTCGCGCAGCGCAAGAAAAAGTGGCGTGAGGAATCGCAGACCCGCCTGACCTTGGACGAAGAAACCGGTATCGATGCTCCTGCGTAAGATCACTCTCGAAGAGTTCGGGGCTTACCGCGGCACCCAGTCGCTGGATCTGACCACCAAGAAGAACAAGCCGATCGTCCTCATCGGCGGCCTCAACGGTTGTGGGAAGACAACCCTCCTCGACGCCATCCAGCTGGCACTGTATGGGCCGCGAGCGCGTTGCAGCGGTCGAGGCAGCAAGCCGTACGAGACGTACCTCCGTGAGAGCATCAACCGGCAGGCCGATCCAACCCGCGGTGCGCAGATCACCCTGGAGTTCACGGTCACGGTGGACGGCACGGAGCACTACTACAAGGTGGTCCGCAGCTGGCACACCAGCGGCAAGACGACGCTCAAAGAATTCGTGAACGCGTTCGTCGACGAGGAGTACGGCTCCAGGGCGAAGCCGGGACGACGCGTCGAACCTGAGCTGAAGCACAGCCGGGTTCTCAGCCAAGAGTGGGCCGATCACATCGAGAGCCTGCTGCCCCTCGAAGTCGCCTCGCTGTCGTTCTTCGACGGAGAGAAGATCGAATCGCTCGCCGACCCCGAGCGCGCGGCATCGGTCATCGAGTCGGCCATCCACTCACTCCTCGGTGTCAGCACCGTCCAGCAGCTCCGTACGGACCTGCTCGCTCTCCAGCGCCGGCAGAAGCTGTCGGACGAAGAGCAGCACCTGATAGACAGGATCCACACAGAGGATCAGGAACAGCAGGCCGCCGCCGCCGCTCTGGAGAACGCAGAACAGCAGGCCGCGCAGCGCAACAGCGAGCTCGTCAAAGCTCGGCGTACTCTCGAAACGCTGGAGGCTGCCTACAAGCAGGAGGGTGGGAATCTTTTCGAGCGTCGTGTCGAGATCGAGCGCGAGTACGCGCAGGTTTCCGCTCGCCTCGCCGAAATCCGCAGCTCCCTCGTCCAACTGGCTGCAGGTCCGCTTCCGCTCCTCATGTTGGGAAGCCACCTCAGGGAGCTGCGCAAGCAGGCTAGTCGCGAGCGGACGGCAGCCGAGTCCCACCAGGTACTGGGAGTACTCGAAGAGCGTGACCAGTGGCTACTGGACATGCTCCCTACCGAGGCAAAGGCCGCCGTAATGGGGAAGCTGGAGGCTGACCGCGCCAAGCGTGCCAAGTCCGCTGGCCTCAAGGTAGATCTCGGCCTCTCCCCGGACATGCTCTCCCAGCTGTCGGCACTCGACGAGGCACTCAGTCGCGACAAGGCGCGAGCTGCCGAGCTCCTTCAGCAGGCTACGGAAGCCACCGAAGAGCATGTGCAGCTGGAGCGTCAGCTGGCGGGTGTACCGGCCAAGAGCAAGGTCGAGGCCATCCAGAAGAAACGTGAAGACCAGCTCCAGGAAGTCGCACGGCTGGAACGGGAGCACGAAAACAGCCTCAACAACGTCGACGAGTTGAAGCGCCGCCTCGAACACATCTCCGCCTCCCTGCAGCGTGCCCACGAAGAGTTCGTCCGCACTAAGGTGAAGGCCGAAGAGGTCGAGCGGATCATCAAGTACTCGGAGAAGGCCCGGAAGACGCTGGAACAGTTCGGCGATGCCCTCCTCAAGCGGCACATCAGCCGCCTCGAGGTAGCAATGCTCACGAGCTTCCAGACCCTCATGCGCAAGCAGGGCCTGGTGAACGACCTCCGCATCGATACCGACAAGTTCACACTCACCCTGGCTGATACCGACGGAGAGCCGATCGACCCCGGCCGTCTCAGCGCGGGCGAGCGCCAGCTACTCGCCGTCTCCCTCCTCTGGGGCTTGATGAAAGTCGCCGGCAACCACTTGCCCAGCGTCATCGACACGCCGCTCGGCCGGCTCGACAGCCGCCACCGTGAGCATTTGGTGGACCGGTACTTCCCATACGCCAGCAACCAAGTCCTCCTCCTCTCTACCGACGAGGAGATCGACGAGTACCTGTTTGGCCGCCTCAAGAAGTCCGTCGCTCACACGTACACCCTGGTCCACGACGACACCACCTTCACCACCAGCGTCGTCAAGGGTTACTGGTGGAACGCAGGAGCCAGCAATGTCGCTTGAGAACATCCGCCTCGCCACCGCGAGCAAGGACCGCCTGATCCGTCTGAAGCGCACCACCGGCATCACCCAGTGGAACGTCTTGTGCCGCTGGGCCCTGACACTCTCCCTGGCGGACGCCTCCACCCCCCTGGTCCGTGAGGTCGTCACCGACTCCAACGTCGAGATGTCCTGGAAGACCTTCGCTGGCCCCCACGGCGACCTCTACCTCGCCCTGCTCAAGCAGCGCTGCGTGGCCGACGGACTGGAGCCGACGGACGAGAACGTCTCCAAGACGCTGACTATCCATCTGGCGCGAGGGATCGGATACTTGGGGGCGCACAAGGAGATGACGGCGATCGAGGGGCTGATCGGCACCGCGACGACCACCTGACCTGCCTAGAATTGCCCGATTTGGGGCCGATTCGCCTGTGCGGATCGGCCCTTTCCTGCACCTCGTCCCACAAGATGACGACCAGGCGTCAGAAAACACAGACCCGCTTCACTCATTGACACATAAGCTGCCCTGTATGGCATCGGGACACGGCAGCACTTCACTTCAGCTTTACCTCGTCGGCATCGGTGAGGTCCTGCGCAACAATCGCCTGGTCGTTCCCCAGTTCCAGCGCTCGTACTGCTGGAAGGCGGAACAGGAGGTTCTCGACTACTGGACCGACCTGAGCCGGGCGATCAACAGCGGGGCAAAGGAGGAGTACTTCTTCGGCACGATCGTGATCACCCAGGACGGCGACGGGACTCGGAAGCGGATCATCGACGGTCAACAGCGGCTGGTCACCTCCTCCCTCCTGATCGCTGCCATCCGCGATGAGCTGCGATCCCTGGAGGGGAGCCTGCTTAAGGCGGACGACTCCCAGGCTATGGGCATCAGCCGCACCTTCCTGGCCAGTAAGGCATGGAACGACAGGTACGCTGAGTCGCACCTCAAGCTCAACGAGAGCGACAACCCCGACTTCCTCGGAATCACCACCGGGGCCTCGCTCCCGGAGGAGCCCGCGAGAACCGACTCTGACATCCTCAAGGCATATCGGTTCTTCCGAGAGAAAGTCTCGCAGTTCCGCAGCCTACATGGGATGGACGCGGCCAACGTCCTCGAGAAATGGGTGAGCTACATCCAGCACCGGGCGCAGCTCGCCGTGGTCGAGACTCCGACCGAGGCAGACGCCTACGTGATCTTCGAGACTCTTAACAACCGAGGCGCAGACTTGACCACCGCAGATCTCCTGAAGAACCATCTCTTCGGAGCCGCCGGCGAGCAGCAGAACCTCAACGCGGTACGGAACAACTGGCACCAGTCACTTGGAACCCTCCAGCTCGGGGCCGCCGATGCGAAGTTCACCAGGTTCCTGCGCCACTACTGGAGCTCGAAGGTCGGCAAGATCACCGAGCGCGATCTCTATGCAGAGATGCGCAAGGAGGTGACCCACCGACAGGAGGCATTGCAGTTCTCGGAGAACCTCCTATCGGCCGCACACGCCTACACCGCACTCTCCAATCCGGAGAGCAACTTCTGGGCGACCAAGTGCAGCGGCATCGGTCACCGCCCCGCTCTCGACACACTCGCCATGTTCGATCTAGTTCCCAACAAGATCCTCTTGCTGGCGGCAGTCGAGCACTTCGACTCCCACGAACTCGGGAAGCTCCTCCGAGCCATGGTGAACTGGTCAGTGCGTGGCATGATCATGAGCATGATGAATCGTGGCCGTTTCGAAGACCAGTACTCCCAGATCGCGGTTGCTATCCGGAAGGGCGAGGTCACCACCACCGCGCAGGTCCGACTGCGCGTTGATGACCTCATCCCCTCCGACACCGACTTCAGGGAGCAGTTCGCGCTCGCCACTGTAGGAAGAAGCGATTCCAAACTTGCCCGGTACTACCTGAGCGCCCTGGAGACGACGAGGCGGAAGGAATCCCAGCCAGAGTTCGTCCCCAACAGCAACCCAGGCCAAGTCAACTTGGAGCACGTGTTCCCGCAGAACGCCAAGGAAGCCGACTGGGAGGACTTCATCAGGAAGAGCGGGAACAAGCAGGACGCCGCCAGCTGGGTCTACCGCATCGGCAACATGGTGCTCCTGCAAACTGGAGTGAACTCTAAGATCGGGAACAAGTCGTTCGCCGAGAAAGTCGAGGTCTTCAAGGCGTCGGGCTTCGAGCTGACCAGAAAGGTCGGCGAGAAGAACGAGTGGACCCCGGAGAGCATCCGGCTCCGGCAGACCGTCCTTGCCGGAATCGCGGTCAAGACCTGGCCGCGCTGAACTACGACAGGCATAGAAAACCCCTTACTCAAGCAGCTCAAACGCCAAAGGACGTGAAATATCAGCTGATCGAAGCTGAAGCGTGACTCCCCTGAGCCTGTAAGGCGTTCGGCTCTGTCTCGCATGCGGTGGTGACGCGGGGTGATGTCATCCGAGGAGGATGCGGTAGCGAAGAAGGGGGGGAATCCTGCTCGGCCGTACATCTGGCGCTTGATCGACTTGGTCTTGTTGTTGACGCCTTCGGTGCCGCCGTTGTGGTACGGCAGGGTGAGGGCAGCATCGACGGCGGCGCGGTCGCGTTCGAGTCCGCGGGTGAAGGCGTGCAGGTGGGGCAGGTCCTCCGCACGTGCGTTGGTGGTCCACTCGGTCAGCCGCTGGCATGGCTGTCGGCGGGGTCCAGCAGTGTGGCGAAGTGATGGATGAGGTCGGCCAGGGCGGTTATCTCGTGGCAGGCGGTTTCGACAGAGCCGGTCCGGACGATGGCGCGTGTACGGACCTACTTTGACGGCGCAGGCTGGACCGCACGTCACGTTTCGACGGTTCCGCGTGCATTAATCCGGTTTCGAACCTAAGGCGACATTCGACGCCATCCGGTTGCTCATTATCAGATTCCTGACTCTCGCGCCAAAAAATCAATAAGACTCCCTCAGATCCGAGGATTTTCGGCCGACACTCTCCGTAACGAAAGAGCCCTCATTGATGTATCGTGAGGGCTTCCACTTTGCAATGCAGCGGATCCAGGCGTCATTCTAAATGAAAATGGAACGAGGAGTTCCGAGGCTCAGGGTAGCCCTCACGCGCACCGCCCAGCACTCGAGTGAGGCAACCCATGCGAGGTGTCGCTTCACCACCTGCGAGCGCAGCCTCCGGACCAGCAGATTTAGGGTAGCAGCCAGGAGAATCGCCCCTTTCGGGTTTCCTCGACTGATCCCTAGGCGTCAAGCCGCACTGTCCACGAAGTGCACTGCAGCTTGGCGTACTGCTACACGAGCATGGTTGCGCACGTCGCAGCGGTGGGTCGGATCCACGGGATTTGGATTTATGAATCAAAGACTGTGACTCACGGCTACGGATGGCTGTGAGTGAGAACGTCTCGTTCCAAGGCGGTAGGTGATTCCGATGGTGTCAGAGTTACCCCGTCATGGTCGTTCCTCTTTCCCTTGGCTCGCTACAGCCGAGGGGGAGGGGTAGTTGGGCTCTGCTGTCACCTACTACGTGGCAACCGCATGAGCCCGAAGAGAGGAGCAACGTGCACAATCCGCTTGACGACGATCACTGCTGCACCTCGACGTGTCTGCGGGATGAGAGCCGGAGCACGTCTGGCGATCAGAGTAACGAGGGCCCTCCGAAAGGGCGTATAACTCCGGCCGCAATCACGGCAGTTGCCACCCTGGTCACTTCCCTGGCTGCACTGATCACGGCCTTCCGGTAGCAGGGCAGCTCTACTGCAACAGTAGGGACACGCCGCCAAGTCGTGTGACGTGCAAGTGAACGCTTCTCATCCTGTGGTTCGTGGGTGATGGCGGCTGGTGGTCGGGGGGCCGTAACGCGGCAGGGCTCCTGGTCGTTGCGGCTGGTGATCTCACTCGCCAACGTCTCGACACAGGAGCCCTGTTGGTCCCGTATCGTGCCATGCTCGACGTCCCCCACGAAGTCGTGGAGCACGTTTCCTGGCTCATCTACGCCCGAAGGCGTGAGCTGAACTCCCGCTGGCGGAAGCTGGGCTGCTTCCGCCAGGCCCTGCTGGTCCTGGTGCACCTGCGCAAGAACGAGACCCTGGCCCAGGCCGCAGCGGGGTTCGGCATCTCCACCGCCACCGCCGGCCGGTACGTGAGCGAAACGGTCGACCTCCTCGCCGAGCGCGCCCCGAGCCTGCACGAGGCCCTGCGCGAGCTGCCGCCGGAGGGGTTCGTCATCCTCGACGGCACTTTGATCACTACCAACCGCATCGCGGCGGACGAGCCGTACTACTCGCAGAAGCACCGCCGCCACGGGATGAACGTGCAGGTCATCGCCCGCCCGGACGGCACCCCGCTCTGGTTCTCCCGCGCGACACCGGGCCGCACGCACGACCTGACCGCAGCCCGCGCCCACGGTGTGATCCAAGCCTGCCTGTCCCGTCAGCTCCTCGTCCTGGCCGACCGCGCCTACCAGGGCGCCGGCGCGACCGTCCGCACCCCCTACTACGGTCATCGCGACCTGCCCGAGCACTACCAGCAGTACAACCGCGACCACGCCCGGCTGCGCGCCCCGGGCGAACGCGCCTTCGCCCGCCTCAAGCAATGGCGGATCCTCCGCAAGGCCCGGTGCAGCACCAACCGCATCGGTCGCACGGTCGCCGCCGTTCACGCCATCGAGATCGCCTGGCGCTCAGGATGAGAAGCGTTCA
>NZ_PGSG01000038.1 GCF_002843305.1 Streptomyces barkulensis | reverse complement strand
CAGACCCCGGCGGTAGCAACGGGTGAAGCTCCTGGTAGATGGGTTGTCGACCAAGATCAACCTGTCAGGCCAGGAGCTTCGTGTGCTTGTCTACCCATCGGCGATCGATCTGTCCAGTTCGGCCCTGCGGTTCCTCAGCCGTCACCTGGCCGAGCGGCGCAGAGCCATCGGCTGCCGGTGGCGCCGCCTGTCCAGCAACCGGCAAGCACTGCTGGTCCTGGCCCACCTGCGCTGCGGCGACACCTACAGCCGTCTCGCCGCGGCCTTCCGGATCGGGGTGGCCACCGTCCACCGCTACATCCGGGAAGCCATCGAACTCCTGGCGGCCCTCGCCCCCGACCTGGCCGACGCGGTGCGGACCGCGTCGGTGAAGGCGTATCTGATTCTGGACGGCACGCTGCTGCCGATCGACCGGATCGCCGCCGACCGGCCGTACTACTCCGGCAAGCACAAGCGGCACGGCATGAACATCCAGGTCCTCGCCGACCCGGCGGGGAAGCTGCTGTGGGCCTCCCCGGCGCTGCCCGGAGCGGTCCACGACCTCCGCGCGGCCCGCACCCACGGCGTCATCGACGCCCTGACCGAGACCGGCGCGGCCTGCTGGGCGGACAAGGCCTACCGAGGCGCCGGCCCTGCCGTCCGGGTGCCCTACTGGGGCCGCTGGGAGAAGCTCTCGGCCGGGCAGCAGGCCCACAACCGCTCCCACGCCCGCATCCGCGCCCTGGGCGAGCAGGCGGTCGCCGCCCTCAAGTCCTGGCGACTGCTGCGCAAGCTCCGCTGCTCCACCACCCGGATCACCGGCCTGGTCCAGGCCGTCCTCACCCTCCACCTCGCTACATCAGCATGAGGTTGGAAAACGCTCCCTGCGCAGTCAGCGGGAGGATCGGCGCCGGGCCGGGATCCTGCACCGGCTCGTGACCCGCGTGATCGAGGACTACGAGGACTGGTAGGGGCCAGCGCTACCGCTGGAGTGGACGGGGCAGGCGGGTCCGCGCGGGAGCGCGCACCGCTCCTCGGCGCCGGCCGGATGCGGGCTCGTCGCGCCGCGCCCGGCACCCCCGGAAGATTTCCGGAAGTTTTGGGATCAGTAGCCAGCTCGTTGCCTTCAGATCCAGGGTTCCGCCGACCTCACTTGAAGAGGGGACGCCGTAACAGCTACTTGACCAGGCATGACCCTCTCCTGACAGATTCTCGACGATCCCTCAACTCCCGTAAAGCTTCCGGGAACTGTTGACAACCCAGGGGTGTCGGACCAACCTATCGGCATCGACAGGCCCCACCGCTGTCGAGCCGGGTCACCCGCCGTGGCCCGGACCTTCCGGTTGTCCGCCCCCACGGCGGCCGACCGTCCCCCCACCGTCGTCGATACGACGCCGGCGCACGGTGGCCCCCCACGGCCGCCGACGGTACGCCGGGTCGTGTCGCGCTGCCCGGCCTCAGGGCCGGCCTTCGCGAGGAGGAAGCGAAGCATGGACAGGAACGACGCCCCCACCCCCAAGTCGATGAGCCGCCGCGGCTTCGTCGGCCGCGCCGGTGCCCTGGCGGTCGCCACCTCCGGGCTGATGCTGCCGGGTACCGGCACCGCCCACGCCCAGACCGTCAGCTCGAACCAGACGGGCTACCACAACGGCTACTACTACTCGTTCTGGACCGACGCCCCGGGAACGGTCTCCATGACCATGGGCTCCGGCGGCAACTACAGCACCTCGTGGCGCAACACCGGCAACTTCGTCTGCGGCAAGGGCTGGGGCAACGGCAGCCGCCGGACCGTGCACTACTCGGGCAGCTTCTACCCGTCGGGCAACGGCTACCTGTGCCTGTACGGCTGGACATCGAACCCGCTGGTGGAGTACTACATCGTCGAGAACTGGGGCACCTACCGGCCCACGGGAGAGTACCGGGGCACGGTCAGCACCGACGGCGGCACGTACGACATCTACAAGACGACGCGCTACAACAAGCCCTCCGTCGAGGGCACCAGGACCTTCGACCAGTACTGGAGCGTCCGCCAGCAGAAGAAGACCGGCGGCACCATCACCACCGGCAACCACTTCGACGCCTGGTCCCGGGCCGGGATGCGGATGGGCAGCTTCAACTACTACATGATCATGGCGACCGAGGGCTACCAGAGCAGCGGCAGCTCCAACATCTACGTGAGCTGACGGCGGCGCCCCGGCCCGGCCGGGGCGCATCAGGCACTCCCCCCGGCGCGGCGGCCCTCCCGGCCGCCGCGCCGTGCCGTTGCCGGCCGATGCCGTCCGTCCGGAGGTCACCTCTTGGCCGGAGGCAGCCAGCCGATGTGGCGCAGAACGGGCACGACCCGGAAGCAGGCGAAGGCGATCACCGGCGTCTTTCCGTCTCCGGCGGGGAAGAACAGGGCGTGCTGGAGGGGCGTCTCGTCCTGCGGATCGTCCAGGTCCGCCTCGGGCAGGTGGGGCCGACCGAACGCGGCTTCCAGCGTGACACCCTCGCGTCCGGTCAGCTCCCGCAGCGGGCGCAGCCCGACCTCGTCCGCCAGTTCCCGTGTGGTGAGGGACTTCCTGATCCGCGGCCACCCCCGCGCGTCGACGTAGGTGGGGTACAGCATGATGCGCGACTCCGCCCGGCCGGGTGAGCCCGTGATCCCGGAACGCAGCCGGTTGTGCAGGTTGGAGAGGGTGGCGGGCATCTCGGGGACGACCGCGGGCTGGTAGAGCACCAGGTCCCGCTCACCGTTCTCCCAGTGGTTGTCGTGCACCGTCAGCGATGGGCGTCCCGGCAGACTCAGCGTCCATTCGACGGGGCGGGCGACGGAGGGCACTCCCGAGCAGGTGGTCCCCGTCCTCCTGGTGCGCGCTTCCTTGTTCCGGGACAGTTTGAGGTCTTTGAACAGTCGCATGATCAGTGCTCACATCCGGTGAGTGGTAAGTGCCTTCGGGTCGCTTCCGGGAATTCCGGGAATGCGGCGGTGCCCCCTGCCGCGGCGGCCACCACGAGCCGATGTCCGCCGGCCGGCGGCTGCGCCGTGCCGCTGAGGGAAGTCCGGCGGCCGGTGCTGCGCCCGAGCCGATCCGCCTCCAACCGGGGCGGGGAGTCGGACACTTGAGGAAGCATGACGCGAACACCTTTCTCCGGGAGCGGTTGCGGCTCGCACGGGCGAAGTCGGATCCAGCTTGCGCCACGGTTGTGAACTCCGTCAACTGGCGACCATGATCACTGGAGCGCCTCCGGGTGACAGCTTCGGCGCGAACCGGGTCAATAAGGGTTCATGAAGTCGGCGACACCCCTTCCCCGCCCAACACTCCACCCCGTTGCATTGCCGCGATGTCCCACATCGCGATGGATTGGCGGCGCCCCCTGGTACCCTTTGCGTGTTTGCTCAGTTCACAGACAAGTCGGCGTACGTTGGTGTACTGCGTCGGTCTTGGGGTGGCCGGGGCGGGATTTCACGGACGGGCCACCCGGTGGCCCTCGGCAGCAGCGGGGTGGCGTGTGAGTCAGAGCGAGAGCGAGAACGGACTGGGCGACGGCGTACGGCCGGTCGGTTCCGTGCACCGGTACGACGACGGGCTGAGCGTCCGCGTGGCCGACGTCGTACCGTACGAGCCGGCCGGTCACGAGGCGCCCTCCGGGTACCGGGCGGGCGACGACCTGGTGCGGTGCACCCTGCACCTGGGCAACGGCACCGGCCGGCCCCTGGACGTCGAGGGCGTCGGCCTGCTCGTCCGGGGCGGCCCGTACGGGAAGACGGCCCGCCAGGTGTACGACCACAGCGGCGACGTGCTCGACGACGAGCTCCAGGGCACGCTGCGTCCGGGCCGCGGAGTGTCGGCCACCTGGGCCTACAGCATCCCCGCCGGCACCGCCTCGGACCTGGACATCGAGGTGCGGTTCCCCCACTCGCACCACGAGCGCGAGAGCGTCGCCTTCACCACGGCCGTGTCCGCCTCCGTGCCCGCCGCCCCCGCTCCCGCCGATCCCCGTATGGCGATCACACGCGCCGGGCCGGCGGCGCCGCTGCCGATCCCGGACCAGGGGGCGCTGTTCGGCGAGCAGCAGCCGTCCCTGTTCGCCGACGCAGAGCCGGAACCAGAGCCGGAACCAGAGCCGGAGCCCGCTCCGGCGATGCTCCGGGGCGTGCCGGCGCAGCCGAGCGTGACCGGGCGCCAGGCCGCGCCCGCCCGCACGCGGGAGCCCTCGGCGGAGGAGGCCGACGCCGCGCGCGTACGGCAGATCTTCCGGTTCCTGGCCGAGGCCGAGGAGTCGCGGACCCGGCCCGTCCGTACGCTCGACGGCGCGGCCGGTGTCGTCTGGTTCGAGGAGCTGCCGCACTCCCCCGGCGTCGAGGTCATGCTCGACGGCGTCCTCGGCGGCGACGATCCGGCCTGGCTGACCGTCGCCCGCCCCGACCGCGAGGACGCCCCCCACCCCGGGCCCCTGCTCGCCCCGTGGGTGGACGAGACCCGCATCCGGGACTTCGAGCAGCCCCGCCCTCCCCACCTGCGGCGGCGGATCGAACCCGGATTCCCGGACTGGTCCCGCGGCATCCCGCTCGAGAAGACCTACCACGAGCTGGACGAGCACCCGGAGCGGGAGAGGATCGAGAAGCTGTACGCCGCCTGGGAGCAGGAGTGGGCGGCCTGGGCGCGGCGGCGCCGTGAGATCGACCCCCTGGTCAGGCTGTACGACCGGCTGCACAGGATGCACGAGGACGCCGCCGGCCTCGGTGAGGCGTACGAACTCGTCCTCGGGTTCGGTCGGCTGACCTGGCAGACCACCGACGGTCGGCGCGTGGAAAGGCATCTGATCACCCATCGGGCCGCCATCCGACTCGACCCGTCCACCGGCACCCTCACCGTCGCCCCGGATCCGAGCGGCTCCGGCCTGGAGCTGGAGGAGGGCATGCTGGAGGGGGCCCAGCACGTTCCCGGCCCCGTGCGGGAGGGGATCGTCGAGGCGCTGGAGGGCGCCTGCGACGTGACGGACCCCGGACACCTCGAAGCCCTGCACGAGGCCCTGCGCAGCTGGGTCAACGCCGCGCACAGCGCCGGGAGCTACCTGCCGGGCGTGGAGCGCGTCAAGCCGCGCTCCCTCGAGGTTCCGCAGGTGGGGCTGGCGCCCGCGTTCGTCCTGCGCGAGCGCAGCCGCCGGTCGACGATGGACGCCCTCAAGACCATCGCCCGCCGGATCGACGCGGGCACTCCTCCCACCGAACTGCTCGCCTACATCGCGGGCCGCGACGGGGCGCTCACCGCCGCCGGCCTCGCGGCGGCCGAGGACGGCGGGAGCGGGCGGGGCGCAGAGGTGCCCGGGGCGTCCGGGGCAGGGGGCGGGCCGGGCGCCGGTGAGATGTACTTCGCACTTCCCGCCAACGAGGAGCAGCGCACCATAGCCGAGCGTCTGCGCGCCAACCGGCTCGTCGTCGTGCAGGGCCCGCCCGGCACCGGCAAGACCCACACCATCGCCAACCTGGTCACCGACCTGCTGGCCCAGGGCAAGCGGGTCCTGATCACCAGTCACACGCCGCGCGCCTTGCGTGTGCTGCGGGACAAGCTGCCGGAGTCCGTCCGCGACCTGTGTGTGAGCCGCACCGAGGACGGCGCGGCGGCTCAGCGCGAGCTGGAGGCCTCCGTGCGGAAGATCCTGGGCGAGTACGCGGGCTATGACCCGAAGGCGTCCGAGCGGGAGATCCGCGCTCTCCAGGCCAGGCTCGCCGCGGCCCGCTCCGCCCAGCAGGCCATGCTGGGCGACCTCGCCGTGCTGCGCGAGCGGGAGACCCACCGCTTCGAGGCGGAGATCGGCGACTACAGCGGCAGTCTCCAGGAGATCGCCGAACGCCTGGCGGCCGAGGCGGAGCGGTACGACTGGCTCGGCCCGGTCCCGCGGGAGCGGCCCGCCCTGAGCGCCGAGGCGGCCCTGCGCCTGCTGCACGCCACCCGCGCCTTCACCTCGCACCACCAGGCCCTGGCGGCCGAGGTGCCCGGTCCCTCCGAGCTGCCCGGCCCCGGGGACTTCGAGGAGGCCGTCCGCGTGGTGCGGTCCGCGCGGGATGCGCACGACACGGTGCGGCAGGACCCGCTGAGTGCGCGGTACGACACGGCGGTACGCGGTCTCGACGAGGCCGGGCAGCGGCGGCTCTCGGCGGCCCTCGACGCGTTCTCCACCGCCCGCGCCCGCGCCGCGGCCCTGGCCGCGCCGGCCGGCGAGTGGGCCGAGGCGCTCCTGAGGCAGGTGTGCGAGGGACAGGACTGGCAGGCGCGCAGTCGGCGGGCCGCCGTCGACGACGCCCTCACCGCGGTGGACGCCTCGCTCGCGGCGCTGGGCACCGCGATGGTCAGCGGCCTGGAGCAGTACGACCCGGCCGTCGCACTCGGTCAGGCCACCGCCCTGCACGACGGGCTCGGCCAGGGGCAGCGGCTGCGCGGGCCGCTCGGCATCCGCTCGAAGCTGGCCAAGGCCGTCGGCCCGTTCGCGGAGGCCGTCCGGGTCGACGGGCGTGCCCCGCAGGACACTGCGACCGCGGCCGTCGTTCTCGCCCGCGTCCGGCTCGAGCTGCGCCTGGCGCAGGTCGAGTCCGAGTGGGGCGCCCCGGCCGGCGCCTGGCAGGGGCACGGTCCGCGTGTTGCCCGCCTGCGGCAGGAGGCCGAGGTCCTCGCGGCGCTCCTGGCCGTCGCCGCCGCCCGCACCGATGTGCTCGCCGCCGCGGCCACCTCGCCGGAACTGGCCGTCGCCGCCTGGCACGAGCCGTCCGTGGAGAACGCCGTGCGCGCCCTGCTGCGCGCGGCGACCACGCTGCGCGACGCCGAGCAGGCGCGCAGGACCATCGCGGACACCGAGGAGATGCTGCGCGCCTGGACGGACCGGCCCGGCGTCTCGCCCGCCGTCGAGCGGGCGCTCGACAGCGTGCAGGCCCTGGATCCCGACGGCTACCGGGAGTTCACCCGGGAGATCGCCGAGGTGCGCGAGGCCGCCCGGCTGCGGGCGGAGCTGCACGCGGCGCTCGCCCGGGTGCGCGAGGTATTCCCCGCTCTCGCGGAGCGGATCACCGATGACGCCGGGGATCCCGCCTGGGAGGCCCGGCTGGCCGCCCTCGCCGAGGCCTGGGCCTGGTCCGCGTGGCGCGACCGCATGGAGCGGCTGACCGATCCGGAGGCCGAACGCACCCTGCGCAGGCGGCTGACGGAGGCCGACGACGAGGCGCGCATCATGCGCGCACGGCTGGCCGCCGCCCGCGCCTGGCACCGCTGCCTCGGGCTGCTCACCGGCGACCAGTCCCGGGCGCTCAGCGCGTACCAGCACGCCGCCCGTCGCATCAAGGGCAAGTACCAGCACCGCTACCGGCGCGACGCCCAGGCCGCGCTGCGCAAGGCGCAGACGGCGGTGCCGGCCTGGATCATGCCGCTGCACCAGGTCGCGGAGACCGTGCCGCTGGACCGCCCCGGTCTGTTCGACGTCGTCATCGTCGACGAGGCCAGCCAGTCGGGCCTGGAGGCCATGCTGCTGAGCTGGCTCGCCGACCGGATGGTCGTCGTCGGCGACAGCAAGCAGGTCAGCCCCTCCAACGTCGGCCTCAAGCAGGAGGAGTACTTCCATCTGCGGGACCGACTGCTCACCGCCCTGGAGCCGGACGTGCGCAGCCTGTTCGGCCCCGACTCCAGTTTCTTCGACCTCACCGAGGCGCTCTCGGCGGGCCGCGGCACGCTCATGCTCAAGGAGCACTTCCGGTGCATGCCGGAGATCATCTCCTTCTCCAACGAGCTCTGCTACGACGGCAGGCTCCAGCCGCTTCGGCAGTACGGCGCCGACCGGCTGCCCCCGGTCCGCACCGTGCACGTCGCCGGCGGCGAGGCCGTCGGCACGGGAGCCCGGCTGGTCAATACCGCCGAGGCCGAGGCGCTCGTCGACGCGGTCGTGCGCTGCTGCGACGACCCCGCGTACGAAGGGAGGACCATGGGCGTCATCAGTCTTCGGGGCAGCAAGGGGCATCTGTCCGAGCTGGAGAACCTGCTGGCCGAACGCCTCGACTACGAGCAGCGCGAGAGGCGGCGCATCCGGGTCGGCGACGCCGAGGACTTCCAGGGCGACGAGCGCCACGTCATGTTCGTCTCCTGTGTCAACTCGGCCGCCCGCGAGGGCGGGACGGTGCCTGGGGGCTTCAGCGGCAAGACGTACGAGCAGCGGCTCAACGTCGCCGCCTCCCGTGCCCAGGACCAGTTGTGGGTGTTCCACAGCGCGCGTGTGGAGCAGTTCCACGAGAACGACCTGCGGCGGCGCTGGCTGGACCACCTCGCCCGGCCCTCCGAGGAGGACGCCGCCGCGGTCGAGGGCAAGGTGCTGCCCGACGTGCGGCACGAGGCGTTCGACAGCCTGTTCCAGCAGAAGGTGTACCTGGAGCTGGTCTCGCGCGGCTACCGCGTGCGGCCGGGGTACCGCGTCGGCCGTCACACGATCGACCTGGTCGTCGAGGGCGGGACGCGCAGGCTGGCGGTCGCCTGCGACGGTGACGCCTTCGCGGACGGTGAGGACGCGTCCACCGCGGCCGCCCGGCAGCGTGATCTGGAGCGTGTCGACTGGACCTTCGTCCGTATCCGGGGGAGCCGGTTCCACCTGGACCGCGAGCAGGCGCTCGCGCCGCTGTGGGCAGAGCTGGAGCGGCTGGGGATCGAGCCGGCCGGTGAGGAACCGGAGGAGCCCGCCGTCACCCTCGTCACCCCCGTCGCCCCCGCTCCCGCCGGGGACGCGCCCGCCGCCGGCACCCCGGGCGGAGACGGTGTGGACGGGGACGGCGTGGGGGAAAGCGCCGCGGACGGGGACGGCGTGACCGACGGGGACGGAGCGGAAGGCGGGCCCCGGGACGGCGTGGCCGTGGAGGAGAGGGGTTCGGCGGCGCCTCCCCGGCCGGCCGCAGCCGGGCACGGGCCCGCGCGGAGCGCGGAGCCGGTCCCGGCCCCGCGGGCGCAGGCCCCGTCCCCGGCCGGGCGCGGTCAGCTGCCGGTCCGGGAGATCCCGGCCGCCGCCTTCCAGCGGCTGGTGCGCGAGATGCGAGAGCTCCAGGCCGCCGTCGACGCCCCGGACGAGACACCCGAGGGGGTGGACGCGGCGAACCTCGCCTTCCTCCGGAAGACACAGGCCGACCAGCGCGACCGGCGTACGAAGCGCCTCGGCTTCCTGCGGACGTTCCTCGACGCCGTCCGCGTCGAGCGGGAGGCGGGGCCGCCCGAGGTCGTGGTCCCCGGCGCGCTGCTGGTCCTGGAGTTCGACGGGCAGACCGACGCGGACACCCTGTACACGGTCGCCGAACTGTCCACCGGCGAGGCGGACATCGTCTCCCCCTCGTCCCCGCTGGGGCACGCGCTGATGTGGCAGCCGACGGGCCGTGAGATCTCCTACGACGTCTCCCGGGAGAGGACGCGCACGGTCGTCGTCCGGGAGATCCGGGTCTGAGGGGCTCGGGGGGCACCGGACCGGTCCCCGCCGTCCGGGCCCGCCCAGGGGCCCGGACGGCGGGGACCGCCGCGTCTCACCCGGCGACCGGGTCCAGCAGCCGGCTGCGCTCGCCGCTCCAGGAGATCGCCAGCGCGTCCCGGGCCCTGGTGCAGGCCACGAACAGCAGGCAGTGCTCGGCCAGCAGGTCGGACCGGTGCTGGACGGGGTCCACCTCCGCGGGCGTCACCTGCGGCGCGAAGGGCAGTACGCTCGCCGTCACGCCCACGACGGCCACGCACCGGAACTCCAGGCCCTTCATGGCGTGCATGGTGGCCACGCGCACACCGGACACCTGCGGTCCGGGGTCGTCCCTGACCGCGACCGCCGGGACGCGCTCCCGCCGCAGCCGCGCGACGATCGCGTCGACCGTGGTGTTGAACCGGGCGCACACCGCGATCTCGGACGGCTTGACGCCGTCGGAGCCGGTCCAGGTCCGGATCTGCTCGACCAGGGCCCGCAGTTCCCCGTCCTGGTCGGCGTATCCGCGTGCGGTCGGGACGCGGCCGTGCAACTGGGAGCGGTAGCCCCGCAGCGAGTCGCGGCCGCCGTCATCGTCGTCGTCCTCGCCCAGCCGGCCCACGGGCTGCCCGTCGAGCAGGGACGCGGACCAGCGCAGGATCTCCTCCGTGCTGCGGTAGTTGACGCGCAGCCTCGACGCACGCCCCCGCACGTCGATGCCCAGCGAGCGCAGCGAGACGCGGGAGTCGTAGATGCGCTGGTGGGGGTCTCCGACGAGGAACATGTCGTCGGCGCCGGGGGCCGCGCAGGCACGCAGCACCCGCCACTGGGCCGGGTGGAGGTCCTGGGCCTCGTCCACGACGACGTGGCGGTAGCGCGGTCCGGTCTCGGCCAGGATCCGGGCGGCCCGGTCGCACAGCTGCGTGTACGTGGCCGCGTCGCGCGAGGCGATGTCCGCCGCGAACCGCTCCATGACGCGCCACAGCCGGGCCCGCTGCACCCGCCCCACCGGGGTGCCGCGCCCCCTGCGGTTGCAGCGCAGGTACTCCTCGGGTGTGCGCAGTCCCTGCGCCAGGACGACGTTGCGGTACTCCTGGGACAGGAACCGCTCCGTCCACGGCAGGTCCTCGCGGGCGGCG
Source organism: Streptomyces barkulensis (assembly GCF_002843305.1). Classification (GTDB taxonomy): domain Bacteria; phylum Actinomycetota; class Actinomycetes; order Streptomycetales; family Streptomycetaceae; genus Streptomyces; species Streptomyces barkulensis. The sequence goes on along the minus strand of NZ_PGSG01000038.1, from coordinate 55,428 downwards.
GCGCGGGTCCAGGCGCTCTTCTCCGCGGCGGCCGTCAGCGGCCTGGGCGAGCTGCCGCGCGCCTCCCGGACGATCCGGGCGGCGAGCGCGTCCACCGTCGTGACGTCGACGCGCTCCAGCAGACGGGCGTCGGCGTCGCCGAGCAGGAGCGCCAGGCTGTCGCGCAGGGAGGCCGCCATGGCGTTGGTGAAGGTGGTGAGCAGGATCCGGTCGCTCTCGCGTCCCTCGCGCAGCAGGTGCCGCACCCGGTGGAGGGCGACGACGGTCTTGCCGGTGCCGGGTCCGCCGGTGACCTGGGCGGGTCCGTTGAAGCCGGGGTGGTAGGCGTGGCGGCGCTGGGCGGGGTGGAGGAAGACCCGCCAGCGGGAGAAGTCCTCGGTCAGGATGCGTTCCAGCTCACCGGGGCCGGTGACCTCCACGATGCGGTCGGGGGTGTTGAGGATCGCCTCGGCGAGGGTGACCCCGGACCGCTCCCCGGCGGTCCGCACCGTCTGCCCGCGCGGGACGATCAGCTGCTCCCAGACCTCCTCGGGGGAGTAGCCGTGCGCCAGGTACTCCAGCACCTCGTACTGGTCGGCGGGCATCATGGGCGGTGCCATGACCGCCAGGTCGTCGGCCGTGACGCAGACGCGGGCCAGGCGCAGGACCTGGTCGTCGACGCCGAGGTCGCGCAGCACCGTGTCGGAGTGCTCCTCGAAGAGGCGGACGGGGGTGTCGTCCGCCTTCGCCCCGAAGTACGTCTCCATCTGTTCCAGGGCGTCGACGTTGCGCACCTCCAGGCCTTTGGTGGCGCCGTTGACCGAGTAGACGCGCTTGCAGGCCCAGTCGATCGCCTCGTCGTGGTGGGCGACCCTCAGGAGGGTGAACAGTTCGCTTCCGTCGTCGGGGGCCAGGAGGACGCCCCGGTAGGCCCTGGTGACGCGTATCGTGCGGATCCGGGGGTCGCGCGCCCGTTCCAGCTTCTCCAGGTGCATGCCCTTGCTGGCGTGGAGCTGGGGGACGGTCATGCTCCGGAACATCTGGATCGCGTCGTTGGCCTCCTTCTGGACGGGCCTCGGCAGTGAGATGAGGTCCGCGACGAAGTCGTCGGAGAGGGCGAGTCGGGGCATGGGCGTCCTCGGGTCGCGGTCGGGCGGTGGCCGGGGCCAGCCTAGAGAGCCGTCCGGCCTTGAGTACCGGAACTCCATCAGATTAATATGTGAACTCTGTCAATCAGGAGTCTTCTCCGTGTCGTCCCCGGCCGGTCCGCACCCGGCCCGCTCCTCGCCCCACGGCCCCGTCCGAAAGGACCCACCGCATGCCGGCCCAGCCCGCCCAGGCCGCTGTCCCGCACCCGCTCGACGAGGTGCCCCAGACCTTCCGCGACGCGGACTCGTACACGGTGCGGGACGGGCTGGTCGCCTACATCCGCCGTGATCTCCTGGGCCCCTGGGACGGCAGGACGGAGACCCTTCCGGCCGGCTCCTCCGGGCCGCGCGACCGGTACCTGGTCGGCATGCTCGGGCCGCGGCCCCTGGACACCACCACCGACCGGATCAAGATCGCGGCCGCCCAGAGCGCGGACGGCGAGTCGGGGGACGAGCAGGAGGGCGACGACGGCGAGCTCCAGGACCGGCTGACCCCGCAGGCCGCGGGCCACATCCGGGCGTCGTCCATGGGGCTGGCCTTCACCGTTCCCGCCTCCGTCGGCACGCTCAGCGCCACCGTCCGCTGGGGCCGCTACACGCAGTCGGAGGAGGCCACCGACCGGGGCACCACCCGCAGGGTCTGGTCCCGCGAGCAGATCGAGCACCCGGTGGACATCGACGTGACCGGCGCCACCGACCGGGCCGTCCCGCTGGAGGGCGACGCCGTGGTCCTCGACGTGCAGGTGCGGCGGGTGGCACGGGGCACGGCGCGGGCGGACGCCGAGGAGCTGCGCGTCGTCGAACTGGCCCTGGTCAACAGGCTGGAGGACAGCCGCGAGGCCCGCGACGCCAACTGGCTCTTCCAGACCGGCATCGAGGTCACCGCCTTCCCCGACGACCAGGCGGCGGTCTTCCTCCCGGTCGACGATCCCCTCGACCCGGCGAACCGCGGCAACGCCCCCGAGGACCCCGAGGACCGGCGGCTGCGCCTCCTCTACCGCGACAGCCTCAGCCACGCCAAGGGCCGCAACGTCGCCGTGCACGCGCACGTGCGCGACGGCGAGCGCAACGCGCACCGCCTGACGACCGACTGGCTCCCGGAGTACGACGTCCGGGCCACCACCGCCCCGACCGTCGAGGAGCAGACGCTCCTGCGCGGGCTCGAACTCGGTATGGACGAACTCGCCGCTCTCGCGGTGCCCGCCCGCCGCACCGAACTCGCCGCCGCGCTCGCCCCGCTGGCCGACGGCTACGGCGCCTGGCTCGAACAGCAGCGCGCCAGGGCCCGCTCCCTGCCCGAGGACCTGCGCGCCTCGGCCGAGGTCGCCGTCGAGCAGGCGCTGGACATCTGCGACCGCATAACGCTCGGCATCGACAGGCTCGTGGCCGACGAAACAGCCCTCGCGGCCTTCCGCTTCGCCAACCGCGCCATGGCGCTCCAGCGCCGCAACACCGCCGTCGCCGCCGCCCGCGCCGGCCGCGAGGCGGACCACCGCTCCTGGCGGGAGGCGTACGACGAGGTGGGCGCCAGGGGCAAGGAGGCCGCCAGCTGGCGGCCGTTCCAGCTCGCCTTCGTCCTGCTGAACCTCGATTCCCTGACCCGGATCGGGCACCCGCACCGCGGCACCGGCCGGGAAGCCCTCGTCGATCTGCTGTTCTTCCCGACCGGCGGCGGCAAGACCGAGGCGTACCTGGGCCTGGCCGCCTACACCTTCGCGCTGCGGCGCCTGCAGGGGACGATCGGCGCGGGAGCGGAGGCTCGCAGTGGCGAGGCGGGCGTCGGGGTACTGATGCGCTACACCCTGCGTCTGCTGACCGCCCAGCAGTTCCAGCGCGCCGCCGCCCTGGTCAGCGCCTGCGAGGTGCTACGCCGCGAGGAGTTCGCCCGGGACGCCCGCTGGGGGGCCACCCCGTTCCGCATCGGCCTGTGGGTGGGGACCTCCGTCTCGCCCAACTGGTTCGACGAGGCCAAGGAGCAGATCGCCGACGCCAGGGAGAGCGCGAGTGACAAGCACGCTCGGGTCCTGCAGGTCCTCACCTGCCCCTGGTGCGGCAGTGCGCTGAAGGCCCGCTCCCATATGGAGTACGACGAGGCGCGGCGCCGTGTCCTGCTGTACTGTCCGCGCGGGGAGGGCGAGGACCGCTGCCCCTTCTCGCGGCGCGAGTCCCCCGGGGAGGGCATCCCCGTGCTCACCGTCGACGAGGAGATCTACCGGCTCGCCCCGTCCCTGCTGATCGCCACGGTGGACAAGTTCGCCCAGCTCCCGTGGAACGGGTACGCGGGCCTGCTGTTCGGCAGGGTCACCGAGATCTGCCCCCGCCACGGCTACCGCCACGACGACCTCGACGCCAGGACCGGCTGCGGAAGCCGCCACAACGCCAGAGGCGGCCTGCCCGGCGTCACCGCGCAGCCCGTCACCCGGCTGCGGCCCCCGGACCTGATCATCCAGGACGAGCTGCACCTGATCTCCGGCGCGCTCGGCACCACCGTCGGCCTCTTCGAGGCGGCCGTCGACCAGCTGTGCACCTGGAGCGTCACCGACGAGCGGGGGCGGCGCCACGAGACCGGCCCCAAGATCGTCGCCTCCACGGCGACCACCAAGCGGGCCGCCGACCAGGTGCGGGGTGTCTTCGGCCGCAAGGTCGCCGTCTTCCCGCCGCAGGTACTCGACGCCGGCGACACGTTCTTCTCCCGGCAGGTCGGGCTGAGCCGCGAGCACCCCGGCCGCCGCTACCTGGGCGTGTGCGCCCACGGCACCCGGCTGAAGGCCGCCGAGATCCGGGTCGCCGAGATCCTGCTGCTGGCCGGGCAGCAGCTCTTCGACGACCACGGCAGGCCCGCGGACCCCTACATGACGCTCGTCGGCTACTTCAACGCCACCCGCGAACTCGCCGGCATGCGGCGGTACATGGACGACGACATCACCACCCGCGTGCGCTCCAACGGCAGCCGCAGGGGCCGGGACACCCTGTCCGACCGCATCGTGAGCAGGACCGGCATGCTGAACATCGAGGAGCTCACCTCCCGTATCTCCTCGGCCGACATCGGCGCGACCCTGAAGCGCCTGGAGATCGAGTTCGACCCCGAGCGCGACACCTCCGGGAGGCGCCGCGCCTTCCTGGACGAGTACCGGGCCGCGATGCGGGAGAAGCGCGAACCCCGCGCCGCCATGACGCCCACGGCCCGGCAGGCGGTCGACGTCGTGCTGGCCACCTCCATGCTCCAGGTCGGTGTCGACGTCTCCCGGTTCGGCCTGATGCTGGTCGTCGGCCAGCCCAAGAACACCGCCGAGTACATCCAGGCGTCCTCGCGCGTCGGCCGCGATGCCCGGCGCCCGGGCCTGGTGGTGACCCTGTACAACTGGTCCCGCCCCCGGGACCTGGCCCACTACGAGGACTTCGAGCACTACCACGCCACGTTCTACCGGCAGGTCGAGGCCCTGTCCGTCACCCCGTTCACCCGTCGCGCGCTCGACCGGGGCACCGCCGCCACCTACGTCGCCGCGCTGCGGCACGCGGCGTACGAGACCTCCCGCAACCTGGACGCCCACGACATCGACCTCGACGGACCCCTGGCCCAAGACGTCGAGCGCCGGCTCCTGGAGCGGGCCGAGCGGGTGGGGGGCGAACAGGCCCGCGAGTACCTGGGCGAACGCCTGGACCGGCTGAAGGACGAGTGGCGCGGCACGCGCGACGGGAGCGGCGCGGCCCTCGGCTACCGCAAGGAGAAGCGGAAGACGACCACCGTGAAAGGTCTGCTGAAACGCGCGGACGGCTCCCGGTGGACCGAGCTGACCGTCGGCATGTCGATGCGCGAGACGGAGAACGAGATCAACCTCCTGCTGCCCGGCGGCGGGGCCTTCCTGGAGGAGCCCTCGTCGGACGGCCCCGACTGGAACTTCGGCGCGCCCGGCACCGAAGCCGAACCGGGTGCCGGCCGGGAGACGACAGCGACCGTGGACAGCGACGAGTACGGCCCCACCGCGGCCGGCACGGCAGGGAAGGCGCAGCGATGAGCTCCCACTTCAACCGCAGGGTCGGCGCCGTCCGCCCCAGCCACCTGATGTTCACCGCCGGCATCGGCTCCCTCGTCGACCTGCCGAACTTCTCCGTCCTCATCAAGGGGACCGACTTCTGGAGCCACGCCGGCGCCGCCACCGACTACGACATCGACGAGCCCCGACTGCGCGCCGCCGTCAACCGGTCCCTCCAGCGCTACGGGCGCGGCCGGATCGAGCAGTTGCGCGCCGCCCCCTGGCTGGAGGGCGCGGACACCGACCCCAGGGGCTGGGCGGCCCAGGGCGTCGGAGTGCCCGTCACCCCGTTCCCCCAGTGGCTGCGCTGCACCGCCTGCAACGTGCTGGCCGCCATCGACTCCGGCGAGTTCGCCTTCGTCAACTCCAACCCGCGCACGCCCCACGAGGCGAAGTTCGTACACGGCTGCAAGAGCAAGAAACCCCTCGCCGTGGCCGCCCGCTTCACCCTCGTGTGCACGGACGGGCACCTCGACGAGTTCCCGTACGCCCCGTACGTCCACCACGGGCAGGCCTGCGGCAAGGTCCCACGCCCGAAGCTGCGGATGAAGGACCACGGCGGCAACCAGGCCGCCAACGTCACCATCGAGTGCGTCGCCTGCGGCGCCAAGCGCAACATCCGGGAGGCGATGGGCGAGCGCGGCCGCCGCCACCTGCCCCGGTGTCGCGGGCGCCACCCGCACCTGGGCATGTACGAGGAGAACGGCTGCGACAAGGACTCCGTCCTGATGGTGGCGGGCGCCTCCAACCAGTGGTTCCCCCTCACCCTCAGCGCCCTGGCCCTCCCCCGGGCACGGGGCGGGGACATCGACAAGCTCCTCGACGACCACTGGCCCGAGCTGCGAACCGTCGAGAACCGGGGGCAGCTCGACTTCATGGCGAACCTCCCCCAGTTCGGTTTCCTCAAGGAGTTCGACGCCGACGCCGTCCTCGCGGCGATCACGGCCCGCAAGCGGGGAGCCGACGGACCGGCCCCCTCCGCGCCCGACGTCCAGGCCGATCTCTTCGGCCCCGAATGGGACGCGCTCTCCGGCCCCGTCCCCCCGCCCGGCGACGACTTCGCCCTGCGGCAGGTCCCGGTCCCGCCGCCCCTGGGAGAACTCTTCCGCGACGTCCGCCAGGTCGAGCGACTGCGCGAGGCGCGCGCCATGATCGGGTTCACCCGGCTCGACGCACCCGACCCCGAGTCACCGGAGATCGCCAGCCGCGTGAGCCTCTCCCGCGGCGCGCAGAACTGGGTTCCGGCCAGTGAGGTGCGCGGCGAGGGGGTCTTCCTGCGGGTGCGGGACGACCTCATGGCCCGGTGGACGGCGCGCATGGAGAAGTCACCGCAGATGGAGGCCCACCGGGAGGCGTACGCCCGGTTCCGCCGGAACCGGAAGTCCGACCGCATGACGAGCGACTTCGACCCCTACCAGGGCTGGCCCGGGGCCCGGTACATCGCCCTGCACACCCTTTCCCACCTGCTGATCCGTACCATCGCCCTGGAGTGCGGCTACAACTCGGCCTCGCTGGCCGAGCGGATCTACGCGGGGGACGAGCAGCATCCGAGGACGGGCATCCTCATCTACACAGCCGTCCCGGACTCCGAGGGCACCCTCGGCGGCCTGGTCTCCCTGGCCGAGGAGCGCGAGTTCGGCCGGATCGTCCGCCGCGCCCTGGCCGACGCCGGACACTGCTCAGCCGACCCGCTCTGCTCCGAGCGCCTGCCGCACGATCCGGACGACTACCTCCACGGGGCCGCCTGCCATGTGTGCCTCTTCGTTTCCGAGACCACGTGCGAGCGTGCCAACCGGTTCCTGGACCGCCGCTTCCTTGTACCGCTCTCCGGGGAGGGGGAGCAGGTGCTGACACCGGCCGGCCTGCTGCCGTGAGCCGCCCCGGGTTCGAGGCGGCGGCCGAGGCCGCCGTCGCCGCCCTCGGCCTCTCCCGCGCCAAGGACCTCGTCGGCCTGCTGGCACGACGGCGCGCCAAGGAGCGGGCACTGACCGAGTTGGCGACGCCGGGAGTCGGCGAGGCCGTCGCGCGGCTGTACGACGCGATGGAGGCGGAGTCGGTCCCCCACACCGAGGCGGCCGCCTACCTGCGGGGCTATGTCGCCGCCACGGCGCGCGCCCGCGACGCGGTCCGGGTCCGCACCGTGTGGAGCGGCCCCTCGACGCCAGCCGTGCCGGTGCGGGCAACCGCCCAGGTGCTCGTCGAGGTCATCGAGGGTGCCCGGGAGGAGTTACTGGCCATGACGTACGCGGCCCGGCCGTACCCGGCCCTGACGCGGGCTCTGACGAGCGCCTCGGAGAGGGGCGTGGAGACGCACGTCGTGGTCGAGACGCTGGCCGGCGCACGCGGTCTCCTGACGGGCCGGGAGCCGGCCGACGCGTTCGCGTCCGTGCCCGGTGTGCGCCTGTGGCACTGGGTGCGCGATCCGGCCGGGCGGAACCGCTCACGCCAGCACGCCAAACTCGCGGTCGCCGACCGCCGCACACTCTTCCTGGGCAGCGCCAATCTGACCGAGTCCGCGGCGCGGCGCAACATCGAGGCGGGGGTGCTGGTGAGAGGCGGTGACGCGCCGCGGCGGGCGGCGGAGCACATCGTGGAGTTGCAGCGCATGGGCGTGCTCAGGCCCCTCCGCTCCTGACCGTCCCGCCTCGCGTCCCGCCCGGTGAGGGGGCGGGCGCGAGGCGGGGCAGGTGCCCTAACGCACGCCGAAGACGGCTACGCCAGCCCCGCCACCAGCTCGGCCAGGTCCTTGCGGCGGCCGGTGTAGAAGGGGACCTCCTCGCGGACGTGGAGGCGGGCGCGGGAGGCGCGCAGGTGGCGCATCAGGTCGACGATGCGGTGCAGCTCGTCGGCCTCGAAGGCCAGCAGCCACTCGTAGTCGCCCAGCGCGAAGGAGGCGACGGTGTTGGCCCGCACGTCCGGGTAGCCGCGCGCCATCTTCCCGTGCTCGGCCAGCATCTCGCGGCGCTCCTCGTCGGGGAGGACGTACCAGTCGTAGGAGCGGACGAACGGGTAGACGCACACGTACGCGCGCGGCTCCTCGTCGGCGAGGAAGGCCGGGACGTGCGAGCGGTTGAACTCGGCGGGGCGGTGCAGCGCCATGTTGGACCACACCGGCTCCATCGCGCGGCCCAGCTTGGTGCGCCGGAAGAGGTTGTACGCCTCCTGGAGCGCGTCGGCGGTCTCCGCGTGCCACCAGATCATCACGTCGGCGTCGGCGCGCAGTCCGGAGACGTCGTAGGTGCCGCGCACGGTGACGTCCTTGGCCGCGAGCTGGTCGAACAGCTCGCGGACCTCGTCGGCGTGGCCGGCGCGGTCCTCCGGCAGCGCCTCGCGCAGGCGGAAGACGGACCACAGGGTGTAGCGGATGACCTCGTTGAGGTCCTTGGCCTTCTTGCCCGCGTTGGGCGTCTTGCGGGGTTCAGCAGTCATGGGTTCATTCTCCCCCTGTCCGCGGGGCGGCCGGTGGCCGGGCCCTCGATCCCGGCTGGAGAACCGCATCGGCGGCGGTACGGGCGCTGGCGATGCACGCCGGGATGCCGACCCCGTCGTACGCCGCGCCGCAGACGGCCAGGCCGGGCAGGTTGGCGAGGTCGCGGCGTACGCGGGCGACGCGGTCGAGGTGGCCGACGGGGTACTGCGGCAGTCCGCCGTCCCAGCGGGTGACGGTGGAGGCGGCGGGGCGGGCGGTGAGCCCGATCGCGGTCTCCAGATCGCGCAGGGACAGCTCCACCAGGTCGGCGTCGTCGCGGTCGAGGACCTCCTCCTCGCCGTGGCGGCCCAGGGAGGTGCGCAGGACGAACAGGCCGGGGTCCTGGGCGGCGTTCCAGTGCCACTTGTTGGTGGAGAAGGTGGATGCCTTGATCGCCCGCCCGTCGGTGGCGGGGACGAGGAAGCCCCGGCCCTCGGGCACGCGGGCCAGGTCGTGGCGGCGGAAGGCCATGGTGACCAGGGCCATGGAGGCGTACTCGATCCGCTCCAGCTCGGCCGCGGCGGACGGGGAGTGGCCGGCCAGCAGCCGTGCGGCGGCGGGGGCGGGGGCGGCCAGGACCACCGCGTCCGCCTCCAGCGGGCGGCCCGCGGCGATGACCGTCCAGCCGTCGCCGGTGCGGCGCAGCCCGGTCACGGGGGCGTCGGTGCGGATGTCGGCGCCCGCGGCGCGGCAGGTGTCGGCGACGGCGTCGGGCAGCCGTCCCATGCCGCCCTCGATGCCCGTGAAGACGGGCCCGTCCCGCCGGCCGGCCGCGGCCCGCTCCTGGACGCCGCGTACGGCGGCCAGCAGCGAGCGCTCCTTGCGGGCGGCCTCGAACAGGGCGGGTACGGAGGCGCGCATCGAGATCCGGTAGGCGTCTCCGGCGTACACCCCTCCCAGCAGCGGCTCCACGAGCCGGTCCACGACCTCGCGGCCGAGGCGGGCGGCGACGTACTCGCCGACGGCCACGTCCTGCCCGACCTCGGTGCGCGGCAGTTCGGCGTCCTCGGCGGCGCGGGCCAGGCCGTCGGGCGAGACGATCCCGGCGAGGACGGCCGGGTCGGCGGGTACGCCCATGACGTGGCCGGTGGGCATCGGGCGGATCTCGCCGCGGGTCCAGATCGCCGCGGTGCCCGTGGCGGGCGGCTGGAGGGCGTCGCCGAGGCCGGCGGCGCGGGCGAGGTCGAGGCCCTCGGGGCGGCGGGCGAGCATCGACTCGGCGCCCAGGTCGACGGCGGCGTCCGCGATCCGGCCGGCGTACAGCTTGCCGCCGAGGCGGGAGGAGGACTCCAGGACGGTCACGCGCGCGCCGCCCTCCAGCAGGCGGTGGGCGGCGGCGAGCCCGGAGACGCCGCCGCCGATGACGATGACGTGCATGGCTCCACTCTCCCAGACCGCCGCCGGATCCCGTGCGCCGCCCCGGCCGGGAGGGGAGCGGCGCGGCATCGGGTACGGCGGTGGGCAGTGGTGGCTTTTCCGAGTCCCGAACGTGACCGCTTCGCTATCGGGGAACGGCAACCGGCCCGCGCGCCCGCCCGTCCAACTCCCGACATCCACCGATGTGTTGGGGGGCATTGATGTTCACACGCGGATTCACGTCCACGGTCGGCGGCGGCGCGCCCGCGCGGCGCGGGGCGTCGGCCGCGCTGCTGCTGGCCGCGGCTCTGGCGGTCACCGGCTGCGGCGTGGCGGGGGACGGCGACGGCGGCGCCGGCGCCAAGGCGGACCGGGGCGTCGCGGCGCCCGAGGCGCCCGAGGCGGCCCGCCAGGATGCGGGGCAGCAGGCCGGGCAGGAGGCGGGGGCCTACGAGCAGGGCGCCTCGCAGGCCGACCGCGAGGCCGCCGACGGCGAGAGGGCGGCCGACGACGCGCCCGACCTGGCCGCGACCCATGTCATCCGTACGGCCTCGCTCACCGTCACGGCCGAGGACGTGCCGGAGAAGCTGGCCCGGGCCCGCGCGGTGGTGGAGACCGCGGGCGGCTATGTGGCCGGCGAGGACACCGACAGCGACTCCGAGGGGCACGACCGCTCCCGTATGACGCTGCGGGTCCCGCCCGAGGAGTACCAGGGGGTGCTGGACGAGCTGGCCGGGCTCGGCAAGCAGGTCGAGCGGAAGGTCTCGGCCAAGGACGTCACCGATCAGGTGGTCGACGTCGAGAGCCGGATCAGGACGCAGAAGGCCAGCGTGGAGCGGGTGCGCAAGCTGATGGACGAGGCCGGGGCGCTGTCCGACGTGGTGACCCTGGAGGCCGAGCTGAGCAGTCGGCAGGCGGATCTGGAGGCGCTCCAGTCGCGGTTGAAGTCCCTGGAGAGCCGCACCGGGATGGCCACGATCACGCTGGTGCTGCGCGAGCCGGACGCGGAGCCGGCCGAGCGGAGGGAGGACGACACGCCGTCCTTCCTCGACGCCCTGGCGGGCGGGTGGCATGCCTTCGTCTCGACGGTCCGCTGGATCACGGTCGTCCTGGGCGTGCTGCTGCCCTTCGCGGCGGCGGCGCTGCTGGTGGCGCTGGTGTGGCGGCTGGTACGCCCCTGGCTGCCGCGGCGTCCGCAGGGGGCGCCGGCGTGGCGCTCCGGGCCCGCCGTTCCGCCGCCTCCGGTGACGGTTCCGGAGCCCGTGACGGCGCCGGGTGCGGCACGGGACCCGGCACGGGACGCGGCGCCGGACGCGGGCGCGGTGCGGGAGGACGGCGGCCGCGCGGAGGAGCCGAAGGCCCCGGAGAAGGAGTGAGTGAACGCCGGTGGGCCGGGTCTCCCCGGAAGGAGGCCCGGCCCACCGGCGTTCCGCGGGAGCCCGCTCCGCCTCAGCGCGCGGTCCGCTCGTGCACGTACTCCACCAGGCGGGTGAGCGCCTCGGGGTCGGTGTCGGGCAGCACTCCGTGGCCGAGGTTGAAGATGTGCCCCGGCAGGCCGCGGGCGGCGTCCAGCACGCGCCGCGCCTGGGTCTCGACGGCCTCGCGCGGCGCGAAGAGCACCGCCGGGTCGAGGTTGCCCTGGACTGCCTTGCCCGGGCCGATCCGGCGGGCGGCCTCGTCCAGTGGCACCCTCCAGTCCGCGCCGACGACGTCCGGGCCCGCCTCGGACATCGCGCCCAGCAGCTCTCCGGTGCCGACGCCGAAGTGGATGCGGGGGACGCCGTAGTGGGCGACGGCGTCGAAGACCTTGGCGGAGGCGGGCAGCACCGAGGCGCGGTAGTCGGCGGGGGCCAGGGCCCCGGCCCAGGAGTCGAAGAGCTGGACGGCGCTCGCGCCCGCCTCGATCTGCACCTTCAGGAAGGCGGTGGTGATGTCCGCGAGCCGGTCCAGCAGGTCGGCCCACAGCTCCGGGTCGCCGTACATCATCGCCTTGGTGTGCTCGTGGTTGCGGGACGGCCCGCCCTCCACGAGGTAGCTGGCGAGGGTGAAGGGTGCGCCGGCGAAGCCGATGAGCGGGGTGGCGCCCAGTTCGGCGGTGAGCATCCGGACGGCCTCGGTGACGTACTCCACGTCGCCCGGCTCCAGCGGGCGCAGCCGCTCCAGGTCGGCGCGGGAGCGGACGGGCCGCTCGACGACGGGGCCCACCCCCGGCCTGATGTCGAGGTCGAGGCCGATGGCCTTGAGGGGCACGACGATGTCGCTGAAGTAGATGGCCGCGTCCACCCCGTGGCGGCGGACGGGCTGGAGGGTGATCTCGGTGACGAGATCGGGGCGCATGCAGGAGTCGAGCATCCCGATGCCCTCGCGCACCTTCCGGTACTCCGGCAGGGAGCGTCCGGCCTGCCGCATGAACCACACCGGGGTGTGCGGCACGGGCTCGCGGCGGCACGCCCGCAGGAAGGCGGAGTCGGCGACTGCGGGGTCGGCGGCCGCGGGGGCGGCGGGCCCCGCTGCGGAGGGGGGCTGGGCTGCGGTTCGGTCGTCGGCGGTCACAACCAGAAGTCTCGCACGTGTCCTTACCCGTCCGGAGCACCCGCTCCGCCTACGCTGCCGCCCATGGCAGCGGCGCGAGCACACCAGGCGGACGGTACGGCGGGTCCCGGCGGTGAGGAGGCGCCGCGGGCCTTCCGGCAGGCCGTGGCGGCACTGGCGGGGGTGCGGCCGCGCCCGGAGGTGCGGCTCGGCCCGCTGCCGCCGCCCAGGAGGCTGGCGCCGTTCGCGCACGCGGTGGAGGCGTCGGTCGAGGCCGGGGGCGAGGAGCTGGCCGACGGGCGGTTCGTGCTGCTGCACGATCCCGCGGGGCAGGAGGCGTGGCGGGGCTCGTTCCGTGTGGTGACCCTGGCCCGTGCCCAGCTGGAGCCGGAGATGGCGGGGGATCCACTGCTTCCGGAGGTCAGCTGGTCGTGGCTGACGGGCGCGCTGGACGCGCGGTCTGCCGGGTACGCCGCGGAGGGCGGCACGGTGACGCGGGCGGACTCCCACTCCTTCGGGGAGCTGGCGGACCGGGCGGTGCGGTCGGAGCTGGAGATCCGCGCCTCGTGGACCCCGCGGGAGGACCCGGGAGAGGCGGCGGCCGGACATCTGGCGGCCTGGTGCGATCTGCTGTGCCAGTGCGCCGGGCTGCCGCCGGAGGGGGGCGAGGGGGCGGCCGTCGTACCACTGCCGCAGCGCCGTGGCCCGCAGCCACTCTGATGGTTCCCCGGATCGAGCCCCTGTCCGATTTGCCGGAATTTTTCACTCACTCATTCGTGATCATTCCCTAAAGACGGACCGGCGGAGTGCCGAAGGATTCTGTGACCCCTCACGGGGCTCATCCCATCCCGACTTCCCCCATAGTCGGCTTCCGTCCGCTCTCCACTCCCCAGGAGGCCCGGTGTCCGTTCTTCTTGAGCACCCCACAAGCCTGGTCGCCTACCGCCCGAACAAGCCGACGGCCATGGTCGTCGTCGCCGACCCCCGGGTCCGTTCCACCGTCACCCGCCACCTGTGGGCGCTCGGTGTCCGGGACGTGATCGAGGCGTCTTCGATCGCGGAGGCCCGCCCCCGTGTCGCCAATCCGCGCGACATCTGCGTAGCCGAGGTCCACCTGCCCGACGGCTCCGGCCTGACCCTGCTGTCCGAGACCCGGGCGGCGGGCTGGCCCAACGGCCTCGCCCTCTCCGCCGCCGACGACATCGGCGCCGTGCGCAACGCCCTCGCGGGCGGCGTCAAGGGCTATGTCGTCACCGGCACCCGCGGCGGCCCCGGCCACCCCGGGCGTCCCGGCACCGCACCCATCGGCGCCGCCGCCGCCCGTATGCACCGCCGCCCGCCGGGCGCTCCCGGCCACTCCGGTGGCTACCGCGAGCTCTCCGGCCGGGAGATCGAGGTGCTGCGGCTGGTGGCGGAGGGCCAGTCCAACAAGGCGATCGGCGTCTCCATGGGCCTGTCGGCCCTGACCGTCAAGAGCCACCTCGCCCGGATCGCCCGCAAGCTGGGCACCGGCGACCGCGCGGGCATGGTCGCGGTCGCCCTGCGCACCGGCATCATCCACTGACCCCGTTCCCCCGACGCTCCCCTCACTCCACTCACTCCCCCACTCCCCCGCCCCCACGACCCCCGTACCGCCCCGACACCACCCGCCCGCCCGGCCGGCTCCCCGGCCGGGCGGGCGGGTGTGCGGGCGGGTGTGCGGGCGGGTGTGCGGCGTCCCCCGGCGTGACGTTCCGTCGGCGGACGCCGCACACCACGTGCGCATGGATACCCTTGTCGCGTGACCGACGCCCAAGAGACCTCCATAAGCAACGCAGCTCGGCCTCCCGTACGGGAGGAAGGTCCGGCGCCGGTCCCCTTGCTGGAACCGCGTGAGGGCATCCCGCCCGTGACCGCCGCGCCCGAGGCGCTCGCCGAGGTCGTGGAGGCCTTCGCCGCGGGGCGCGGCCCCGTGGCCGTCGACGCCGAGCGGGCGTCCGGATACCGATACGGGCAGAGCGCCTATCTCGTCCAGCTGCGCCGCGCGGGCGCGGGGACCGCACTGGTCGACCCGGTCGGCTGCCCTGATCTGACCGCCCTCGGCGAGGCGATCGCGGACGCCGAGTGGGTGCTGCACGCCGCCACCCAGGATCTGCCCTGCCTGCGCGAGACGGGCATGCGTCCCGCGCGGCTGTTCGACACCGAGCTGGCCGGACGGCTCGCGGGCTTCGCCCGCGTCGGCCTCGGCGCGATGGTCGAGAACGTCCTGGGCTACTCCCTGGAGAAGGGCCACTCCGCCGTGGACTGGTCCACCCGCCCGCTGCCCGAGCCCTGGCTGCGGTACGCGGCGCTGGACGTGGAGCTGCTGGTCGACCTGCGCGACGCCCTGGAGGAGGAGCTGGAGCGCCAGGGCAAGCTGGAGTGGGCGCGCCAGGAGTTCGCCGCCATAGCGGCGGCCCCGCCGGCCGCCCCCCGCAAGGACCCCTGGCGCCGCACCTCGGGCATGCACAAGGTGCGCAGGCGGCGGCAGATGGCGGCCGTTCGGGAGCTGTGGACGGCCCGCGACCAGGTGGCGCGGCGCCGCGACGTCTCGCCGGGCAAGGTGCTCACCGACGCGGCCATCGTGGAGGCCGCGCTGGCGATGCCCGCCACCGTGCAGGCGCTGGCCGCGCTGCCGGGGTACGGGCACCGGATGGGGCGCAGGCAGCTCGAGCAGTGGCTGGCCGCGGTCGAGCGCGCCCGCGCCCTGCCCGATGCGGAGCTGCCGCAGCCGGCCCTGACGCCGGCCGGACCGCCGCCCCCGCGCGCCTGGGCCGACAAGGACCCGGCCGCCGCGGCCCGGCTGACCGCGGCGCGGGCGGCGGTGACGGCGCGCGCGGAGGAGCTGAACCTGCCCCAGGAGAACCTGCTCACCCCCGACACGGTGCGGCGGCTGTGCTGGGAGCCCCCGGGCGAGGCGTCCGAGTCCGCGGTCGCGCAGGCGCTGAGCGACCTCGGCGCCCGGCAGTGGCAGGTCGAGCAGACGGCGCCGCTGCTGACGGCCGCCCTGTCGGCCGCCCCGTCCGAGGCCTGACTCCGAGATCTGGCTCCGAGATCTGGCTCCGAGGTCTGACTCCGAGGTCTGACTCCGAGGTCTGACGGGCCGCCCGGAACACGCCCCGGCCCTTCGGTCCCCCCTCCCCCGCCGCGGGCGGGGGGACCGGGCTTTCGCTCGCGCGCGGTTCCCCCATAGGGTGATCGCGCATTGACAAACCCAGGGGGGATGAGAATGTCCTATCCGAACTACCCGAACCAGCCGTACCAGCCGCAGCCGCAGCCGAACCCGTCGAACACGCTCAGCATCGTCGGCATCGTGCTCGGCTGCGTCGCCTTCCTCTTCTGCCCGCCGCTCTTCGGCATCGCGGGGATCATCTGCGGCGCCATCGCCACCTCCAAGGGCGAGCGGCTGGGCAAGACCGCCCTCGGAGTCTCCATCGCGGGCCTGGTCGTCGGCATGATCCTCGGCTTCGTCGTCTTCCAGGGAATGCAGGGCATCTGACGTCCCCCCGGCCGCGTACGGCGGTCGAGGCCGGCCGCGCACCGCTTTCCGGGCCCGTTCCCTCACGGGGGGCGGGCCCGATGCCCTGCCGCCGTGCGGAGCGGCCGGGGCACACGGGAGTGTGACGTGCGACTCCCTCGGAAGGGGGCTTCCCCCCTGAGGGTTACCGGCAAGTAGCATAAGCTCCGGGAAGCGCGCCGTACGGCGTACCACCGCACCCCTGGAGGAGAGCCAACGTGCCTCGTACCGCTAGGGACGTCGTCTTCGTCGACGGCGTCCGGACCCCGTTCGGCAAGGCGGGCCCGAAGGGCATCTACCACGAGACGCGCGCCGACGACCTGGTCGTCAAGTGCATCCGTGAGCTGCTGCGCCGCAACCCGGATCTGCCCCCGGAGCGCATCGACGAGGTCGCCATCGCCGCGACGACCCAGATCGGCGACCAGGGCCTGACCCTGGGCCGCACCGCCGGCATCCTGGCCGGGCTGCCGACGACGGTGCCCGGCTACTCCATCGACCGCATGTGCGCCGGCGCCATGACCGCCGTGACGACGACCTCCGGGTCGATCGCCTTCGGCGCGTACGACGTCGTGGTCGCGGGCGGTGTCGAGCACATGGGCCGCCACCCGATGGGCGAGGGCGTGGACCCCAACCCGCGCCTCGTCTCCGAGAAGCTGGTCGACCAGTCCGCCATGTTCATGGGCATGACGGCGGAGAACCTCCACGACCGCTACCCGCACATCACCAAGCAGCGCGCCGACGAGTACGCCGTGCGCAGCCAGGAGAAGGCCGCCAAGGCGTACGCCGACGGCAGGATCCAGGCCGACCTGGTGCCGATCTCCGTGCGCCGCTCCAACGAGGAGGCGGGGGAAACCGGCTGGGGCCTGGCCACCGCCGACGAGCCGATGCGCCCGGGCACCACCCTGGAGCAGCTCGCGGGCCTGAAGACCCCCTTCCGCGCGCACGGCCGGGTCACCGCGGGCAACGCCGCCGGCCTCAACGACGGCGCCACCGCCTCCCTGCTCGCCGCCGAGGACGTGGCCCGCGAGCTGGAACTGCCGGTCAAGATGCGCCTGGTCTCCTACGCCTTCGCCGGTGTGGAGCCGGAGGTCATGGGCGTCGGCCCGATCCCCTCCACCGAGAAGGCGCTGGCCAAGGCCGGTCTGTCGATCGGCGACATCGGCCTGTTCGAGATCAACGAGGCCTTCGCCGTCCAGGTGCTGGCCCTGCTGGACCACTACGGCATCGCCGACGACGACCCGCGCGTCAACCAGTACGGCGGCGCCATCGCGTTCGGCCACCCGCTGGCCTCCTCGGGTGTGCGTCTGATGACGCAGCTCGCGCGGCAGTTCGAGGAGCAGCCGCACGTCCGCTACGGCCTGACCACCATGTGCGTCGGCTTCGGCATGGGCGGCACCGTGATCTGGGAGAACCCCCACTGGGAGGGCAAGTGAGTAACACCGCCGAACTGCTGAAGGGCGCAGCCGAGCTCTTCCCCGACGAGGTCGTCACCACCGCCCACGTACGTCACCTCGACCTCCCCCAGGGCGCGGGGCGCTTCGCGCTCATCACCCTGGACAACGGCCTGGACCACACCAAGCCCACCACGCTCGGCCCGCAGTCGCTGGTCAACCTCGACAAGGCGATCGACCAGGTCGAGGCCGAGGCCGCCAGGGGCGAGATCACCGGCGTCGGCGTGACCGGCAAGCCGTTCATCTTCGCCGTGGGCGCCGACCTCAAGGGCGTGGAGGTCATCAAGCGCCACGAGGACGCGCTGGCCATCGGCAAGGGCGGCCACGACGTCTTCAAGCGACTGTCCTCCCTGGCCGTGCCGACCTTCGCCTACTACAACGGCGCCTCGATGGGCGGCGGTGTCGAGGTGGGTCTGCACTGCTCCTACCGGACCGTCTCGCGGGCCATCCCGGCCTTCTCCCTCCCCGAGGTCTTCCTCGGGCTGGTCCCCGGCTGGGGCGGCTGCACCCTGCTGCCGAACCTGATCGGCGCCGACCGCGCGGTCTCGGTGATCATCGAGAACTCGCTCAACCAGAACAAGCAGCTCAAGGGCCAGCAGGTCTTCGAGCTCGGCATCGCCGACGCGATCTTCGACGGCGCCGACTTCCTGGAGCAGTCCCTGATCTGGACCGCCTCGGTGCTCCGCGGCGAGCTCGAGGTCGAGCGCCCGGACGTCGACCGCGGCGAGGCCTGGGACCAGGCCGTCGCCCGCGGGCGCTCCGTCGCCGACTCCAAGGTGCACGGCGCGGCCCCGGCCGCCTACCGCGCGCTGGACATCATCGCGGCGGCCAAGAACGGCGATCTGCGGCAGGGCTTCGACGCCGAGGACCGCGCCCTGGCCGACCTGATCATGGGCGACGAGCTGCGCAGCGGCCTGTACGCCTTCAACCTGGTCAACAAGCGCGCCAAGCGCCCGGCCGGCGCCCCGGACAAGAAGCTGGCCCGCCCGGTCACCAAGGTCGGCGTCGTCGGCGCCGGTCTGATGGCCTCGCAGCTGGCGCTGCTGTTCGCCCGCCGCCTGGAGGTGCCGGTCGTGCTGACCGACATCGACCAGGAGCGCATCGACAAGGGCGTGGGCTACGTCCACGAGGAGATCGACAAGCTCCTGCTCAAGGGGCGTGTGGGCCAGGACAAGGCCAACCGCCTCAAGGCCCTGGTCACCGGCTCGCTGGACAAGGCCGCCGCCTTCGGCGACGCGGACTTCGTCATCGAGGCCGTCTTCGAGGAGATGGGCGTCAAGCAGCAGGTGTTCGCCGAGGTCGAGGCGGTCGTGCCCGAGCACGCCATCCTGGCCACCAACACCTCCTCGCTGTCGGTCACCGAGATGGCGGGCAAGCTCAAGCACCCCGAGCGGGTCGTGGGCTTCCACTTCTTCAACCCCGTCGCCGTGCTGCCGCTGCTGGAGATCGTCCGCGCCGAGCGGACCGACGACGCCTCGCTGGCGACGGCCTTCGCGGTCGCCAAGTCGCTGAAGAAGACGGCCGTGCTGGTCAAGGACGCCCCGGCGTTCGTCGTCAACCGCATCCTGACCCGTTTCCTGGGCGAGGTGCTGCGCTCCATCGACGAGGGCACCCCCGTGGAGGTCGCCGACCGGGCGCTGGCTCCGCTGGGCCTGCCCATGTCGCCGATCGTGCTGCTGGAGCTGGTCGGCCCGGCCGTCGCCCACCATGTGGCCGGCACCCTGAACGCCGCGTTCCCCGACCGCTTCGCCGTCTCGGAGAACCTGGGCCGCATCGTCAAGGCGGGCAAGCGCGGCCTCTACGTCTACGACTCCGGCAAGCCGGAGCTGGACCCGGAGGTCGCCGCCCTGTTCGAGACCGGCGGCACGGTGCTGACCGAGGAGCAGGTCCGCGAGCGCGCGCTGAACGCGATCGCCGGGGAGATCCGCCTGATGCTCGACGAGGGCGTCGTCGCCGAGGCCCAGGACATCGACCTGTGCCTGATCACCGGCGCGGGCTGGCCCTTCCACCTGGGCGGCATCACGCCGTACCTGGACCGCGAGGGCGTCTCCGAGCGCGTGGCCGGCAAGCGGTTCCTGGAACCGGGCGTGGCGAGCGTCCCGAACTGACGCACCGGGGCGGCCCGCCGCCGCTTCCCGTCCACGGCGCCCGTCCGCACCCCGAGTGCGGACGGGCGCCGTCGCGTGCGCGGGGCTTCGGGGAGCGGTGGCTGAGCGGCGGCTGAGCTGAGCAGTGGCTGAGCGGTGGCCGTGGCACCCTTGGGCCATGTCCGAACGCCTTCGCCCCCTGCTCGTCGTGGACGCCGCCAACGTCGTCGGCTCGGTGCCGGACGGCTGGTGGCGGGACCGGCGCGGCGCCGCCGAGCGGCTGCGGGACCGCCTCGCGGCGCGGGCGGACGGAGACTGTACGGACGGCGAGGACGGCGAGGACGGCGAGGACGGCGAGGAGATCGTGCTCGTCGTGGAGGGCGCCGCACGCGGAGTGACCTCCGTGCCCGGGGTACGGGTGGTGGACGCGCCCGGCAGCGGGGACGACCGGATCGTGGAACTGGTGGCGGCCGAGGGCCGCGGCCGGCCCTGCACGGTGGTCACCGCCGACCGCGGGCTGCGCGAACGGGTGGCGGCGCTGGGCGCCCGGGCGGCCGGGCCGCGCTCGGTGCGCTGATCCCCGCTCCACCGCCCCCGTCCCCCCGGCTCAGCGGGCGCCGGCCGCGCCCCTCTCCCCGCGACCCCCGCGACCCTCACGACCCTCGCGGCCCTCACGACCCCCGCGGCCCCCGCGCTCCTCGGGCTCTTCGCGCTCCCCCTGCCCGCGCCGTTCCCCGCGCTCCGGCCGCAGCACGTACACCACCGCACCGTCCACCCGCTCCGCGCGCTCGTAGTACGCCGCGAGCAGATAGCGCAGCGTCGGCATCCGGGAGGGTGCGTACGGCTTGCCGCGCGAGTCGTCGACGATCACCTTCGGCAGGTCCTCGGACAGCTCGGTGCGGAAGGTGTGCCAGCCGCCCTCGACGCCGTACCGCTGGCCCACCCGTGGCCCGTCCCGTCCGCCGCTGAAGTTGGTGAGCAGGCCGGCGGTGAGATAGCGGCTGGCGGGGCGGCGGTCGGCCAGCCAGTAGCCCTCCGGGTGCATGCCCCACAGCAGCACCTTCTCCTGCGGTCCGGCGTGCCGCCGCGCGGCGTCGGCCACCTTCCGGGCGTGGTCCAGCTCCGCGCTGCCCGCGACCGTGCTCCAGCCCAGGAACAGCGCGCACGACAGCACCGCGCACAGCGCGGTCCGGCGCGTCCACCCGTCGCCCAGCAGACGCAGGGCGCCCGCCCCCAGCAGGGCCAGCGGCGGCAGCAGCTGCAGGTAGTAGTGGCCGAAGAAGTGGAAGCCGGAGACCACGGCGACCGCGGAGGCCGCCAGCCAGATCCACAGGTCCGCGGTCAGAATCCGCCGCCGCAGCGGCGGGCGCCGCCGCAGCGCCGCCGTCAGCGGTACCAGCAGCCCCGCGAAGCCCGCCGCCGCGATGGCGGTGTTGCCCAGGCCCCGGCCGAGCACGTGCAGCTCCGAACCGGTGAAGGAGGCGTACGCGCCCGAGCCGGTGACCGTCCAGAACAGGAAGCGGGACCAGCCGCAGGCAGCCGCCACCACCGCCACCGGCAGTACGCAGCCCGCGCCCAGCCGGAGCAGCGCGGCCCGCCGCGGGTCGCCGGGCGGCGCCGTACGCCACAGCAGGAACAGCACCGGCAGCAGGGTCGCGCCGCCCGTCTGCTTGACCAGGAAGGCGCCGGCGACCGCGAGGCCCGCTGCCGTCCAGTGCCGCCGGTCGGCGCACCAGACGGCCGCCGCGGTGAACGGCAGCATGAAGACCTCGAAGTTCGCCGCCTGGGCGTCCTCGGGGTTCAGGCCCACCGAGGCGAGGACGAACAGCACGCCGGCGGCCCATGCGGCCCGCTCGCCCCAGCGGCGGCGGGCCAGGGAGGCCAGCAGCGCGGCGGTGGCCGCCACCGCCGCCACCGCCGCGGCCTTGACCGGCCACAGCGAGGCGTCGCCGAAGACGGCGAAGGCTCCCTGGTAGAGCCAGGGCACCAGGGGCGGTTTGCGGTCCACGACGGTGTCGTAGAGCGTCCCGCCGTCCGCGAGCATCCGGGCCTGGGTGGCGAGGAAGCCCTCGTCGGGGTTCCACAGCGGGCGCAGGAAGGACGGGACGCGGGTGAGCGCGGCCAGCAGCACCAGCACGGGCAGCAGCCGGGGCCACAGCGGGCGCGGGAGGCCGGCGGGTGTGGGCTGAGGCCGGGGGGCGGGGTCGCCGGACGGCCGGCGGGCACCGGGCTCCCGCACCCGTGCGGCCTCGGCCGGTGCCGTGCGGGCGCTCGGCAGCCGGACGGACCGGGGTGGGTCGGAGGCGGTCGGCATGGGCTACAACCTATCCGTCCCCGCCGCCGTCCCCGCCGCCCCGGCGGGCACACCGGTGCGGCGTGCCGTGCGGCGTGCCGGGGCGCTGCGGGAACGCCTTCGGGGCGGGCTCGGGAGCCGGGCTCGCCGGCCCGTCCGGGGTGCCGGACGGGCCGGTCGGGGTAAGGGGGCGCGGTCAGTCCCGGGTCGCGGTCAGTCCCGGGAGGCCTCCGCACGCTCGGTGTCCTCGGCGCCCTCGGTGTCACCGGTGCCGTAGCGGCCGCCGAGCTTGGCGACCAGACCGGTGACCTGGCGGGCGATGTCCGGCGCGGTCAGGCCGATCTCGGCGAGCACCTCGCCGCGGGAGGCGTGGTCCAGGAACTTCGCGGGGATGCCGAAGTCGCGCAGCGGCACGTCCACACCCGCGTCGCGCAGCGCCTGCGCGATCGCCGAACCGACGCCGCCCGCCCGGCTGTTGTCCTCCACGGTGACGACGACGCGGTGGCGGTCCGCCAGCGGCGGCAGCGCCTCGTCGACCGGCTTGACCCAGCGCGGGTCCACCACGGTGGAGGAGATGCCCTGCTTCTCCAGCAGGTCGGCGACCTCCAGGCACATCGGGGCCAGCGCGCCGACCGAGACCAGCAGCACGTCCGGCCGCTCGCCCTCCTCCGTCCGCGCCTCGCGCAGCACGTCCATGCCGCCGATCGCGGAGACGGCGGGCACGGAAGGGCCGACGGCGCCCTTGGAGAAGCGCACCACCGTCGGGGCGTCCTTCACCTCGACGGCCTCGCGCAGCTGGGCGCGCAGCTGGTCGGCGTCGCGCGGGGCGGCGATCCGCAGTCCGGGGACGACCTGGAGGATCGACATGTCCCACATGCCGTTGTGGGAGGCGCCGTCGGTGCCGGTGACCCCGGCCCGGTCCAGGACGAAGGTGACCCCGCACCTGTGCAGGGCGACGTCCATCAGCACCTGGTCGAAGGCGCGGTTGAGGAAGGTGGCGTAGACGGCGAAGACCGGGTGCAGTCCGCCGGTGGCCAGCCCGGCCGCCGAGACGGCGCCGTGCTGCTCGGCGATACCCACGTCGTAGACGCGGTCGGGGAAGGTCTCGGCGAACTTCCGCAGGCCGACCGGCTGGAGCATCGCGGCGGTGATGGCCACGATGTCCGCGCGCTCGCGGCCGAGCTCGACCATCTCGTCGCCGAAGACCGAGGTCCAGTCGGCGCCGGAGGCGGCCACCGGCAGGCCGGTGTCGGGGTGGATGACGCCGACGGCGTGGAAGCGGTCGGCCTCGTGCTGGACGGCGGGCTGGTAGCCGCGGCCCTTCTCGGTCAGGCAGTGGACGATGACCGGGCCGCCGAAGCGCTTGGCGCGGGTCAGGGCGGACTCCAGGGCCGCTATGTCGTGGCCGTCGATGGGGCCGAGGTACTTCAGGCCCAGGTCCTCGAACATGCCCTGCGGGGCGATGACGTCCTTGATGCCCTTCTTGGCGCCGTGCAGGGTCTCGTACAGCGGCCTGCCGACGACCGGGGTGCGGTTGAGCAGGTCCTTGCTGCGGGCCAGGAAACGCTCGTAGCCGTCGGTGGTGCGCAGGGTGGCCAGGTGGTCGGCCAGGCCGCCGATGGTGGGCGCGTAGGAGCGCTCGTTGTCGTTGACGACGATGACCAGGGGGCGGTCCTTGGCAGCGGCGATGTTGTTGAGCGCCTCCCAGGCCATGCCGCCGGTGAGCGCGCCGTCGCCGATGACCGCGGCCACGTGGTGGTCCTCGCGGCCCAGCACCTGGTTGGCCTTGGCCAGTCCGTCGGCCCAGCCCAGCACGGTGGAGGCGTGGGAGTTCTCGATGACGTCGTGCTCGGACTCGGCCCGCGAGGGGTAGCCGGAGATGCCGCCCCTGGCCCGCAGCCTGGAGAAGTCCTGCCGCCCGGTGAGCAGCTTGTGGACGTAGCTCTGGTGTCCGGTGTCGAAGAGGACCTTGTCCCTGGGCGACTCGAAGACCCGGTGCAGGGCGATGGTCAGCTCGACCACGCCCAGGTTGGGTCCGAGGTGGCCGCCGGTCTTGGAGACCGCCTCGACGAGGAAGGTCCGGATCTCCCGGGCGAGCTGGTCGAGCTCTTCGGGGCTGAGCCGGTCGAGATCGCGCGGTCCCGTGATGCGGGTCAGCAGAGCCACCCGTGCCTCCTTGCTGGTCGAGCCGTACGGGCTTGTGCCGATCCGATGAGTCTAATGTTCCGGCCGCCCGACCGTGCGGCGGCCACCGCGTTGCGGCCGTCCGGGTGTGTCGTGGTGTGTCGCGGGACGGTCGCGGGACGGCCCCGGCCCTTGCGGGCGGTCGCGCACACGCCCGGTGCCGGGCCCCTCTGAGTGAGGGGCCCGGCACCGGGCGGAGCGGGAGGACGGCCGGGCGGCCGGGTGGTCAGCTCCGGCCCGCCGAGCGCTGGGTGCGCCGGGAGACCGAGTCGATGACGACCGCGGCCAGCAGCACCGCGCCCGTGATCATGTACTGGATGGCGGCGGCGATGCCCAGCAGGGCCATGCCGTTGGCGATCGAGCCGATCACCAGCATGCCCAGCAGCGCGGACCACACCGAGCCGCGCCCGCCGAAGAGGCTGGTGCCGCCGATGACGGCCGCGGCGATGGCCTCCATCAGCAGGTTGCCGCTGCCCGCGCCCTGGTTGGCGGCCAGGATGCGGGAGGCGATCATCAGTCCGCCGAAGGCGGCCATGGTGCCCGCGACGGAGAAGACCGAGATGCGCACCAGCTCGACGTTGATGCCGGCGCGGCGCGCCGCCTCGGTGTTGCCGCCGAGCGCGAAGACCTTGCGGCCGTAGGAGGTGCGCTTGAGGACGAAGTCCAGCGCCACCAGCACGGCCAGGAAGATCAGCAGCGCCAGCGGCATGCCCCGGTACTGGTTGAGCATGTAGGCGGCGCCGAAGGCCAGCAGGGCCAGCACCCAGGTGCGCACGATGATCTCGCTGAGCGGGCGGGCGGGGATGCCGGCCGCGGCGCGGCGCCGGGCGCCGGCGAACTGGACGGCGAAGAAGACGCCGACCGCGACCGCCGCGGTGCCGTAGGCGACGGCGATGTCGGTGAAGTAGTGGTTGGACAGGGTGCCGACCAGGCCGTCGCGGTCCAGGTTGATGGTGCCGTCGGTGCCCAGCACCTTCAGCATCAGGCCGTTCCAGGCCAGCAGGCCCGCCAGGGTGACGACGAAGGCGGGGACGCCGATCTTCGCGAAGAAGTAGCCGTGGAAGGCTCCGACCGCGGCGCCGGTGAGCAGCGCCAGGACGACCGCCAGCCACTCGTTCATCCCGTTGTTGACGGCGAGTACGGCGAAGACGGCGGAGGCCAGGCCGCTGACCGAGCCGACCGACAGGTCGATCTCGCCCAGCAGCAGCACGAAGACGATGCCGACGGAGATCAGGCCGGTGCCGACGATGTAGACCGACAGGTTGGAGAGGTTCTCGGCCGAGAGGAAGGCCGAGTCCTGGATCTGGAAGATCGCCCAGATGAGGATCAGGCCGACGACGACGGGGACGGAGCCCAGTTCGCCGGTGCGCATCTTCCGCGCGAAGTCGGTCAGGTAGCCCGCCAGGCCCTCCTCTCGCACGAGCAGCCGGGGGTCGACGGCGGGCGCGGCGCCCGGGGCGGCCGCGCCGTTGCCGGGGGCTGTCTTCCCGGGGTTCCCGGAGTTCCCGGAGTTCTTGGAAAGCTTGGTCTCACTCACGGTCGGCTCCCCGCGGTACGCGCCTTGCGGCGGGTCACGGCGTTCTCCGTGGCGCCGGTGATGGCGGAGATGATCTCTTCCTGGGATGTGCTCGCGACGTCGAAGACGCCGTTGTTGCGGCCGAGCCGGAGCACCGCCACCTTGTCGGCGACCGCCTTGACGTCCGCCATGTTGTGGCTGATGAGGATGACGGCCAGGCCGCGTTCGCGCAGCCTCTCGACCAGGTCGAGGACCTGGGCGGTCTGCTCGACGCCGAGGGCGGCGGTGGGCTCGTCGAGGATGACGAGTTTCGGCTCGCCCAGCATCGAGCGGGCGATGGCGACGACCTGCCGCTGGCCGCCGGAGAGGGAGGCGACGGGGATGCGGACGCTGGGGATGCGGATCGACAGGGTGTCGAGCAGCTCCCGGGCGCGGCGCTCCATCTCGATCTCGTCGAGGACGCCGGAGCGCAGGATCTCGCGCCCGAGGAACAGGTTGCCGACCACGTCGAGGTTGTCGCAGAGCGCGAGGTCCTGGTAGACGGTCGCGATGCCCAGGTCCTGGGCGTCGTGCGGCCGGTTGACCTCGACGGCTCTGCCCTGCCACTCGAAGACGCCCTCGTCGGCGGGGCCGACGCCGGCGATCGTCTTCACGAGCGTGGACTTTCCGGCGCCGTTGTCGCCCACCAGGGCGACCACCTCGCCGGCGTGGACCTCCAGCTCGACGTCGGTGAGCGCCTGAACGGCACCGAAGCGCTTGGAGATTCCGCGCAACGCCAGTACAGGCGTAGCGGACACGTGAACCAACTCCTAGAACAGGACAGGACGGGGGGCGGGGACCGCCCGGTGCCCGCGCCCGACGGGGTGGAAGGGGGGCGCGGGCACCGGTGGGCCGGCGAAGTGCCGGACCGTTACTTCAGACCGGCCTTCTCGCACGCCTTGGCGTACTTGGCCGTGCAGATCTCCTCCACCGTGTAGAGGCCGTCCTTGACGACGGTGTCCTTGAGGTTGTCGACGGTCACCGCGATCGGCTCGATCAGGGTCGCGGGCACGTCCTTGGTGGTCGCGCTGTCGACGGTGGTCTCGGTCTCCGGCTTCTCGCCGCGGGCCAGGGCGACGGCCATCTCGGCGGCGGCGTAGGCCTCGGGCTGGAAGGGCTTGTAGACCGTCATGAACTGGTCGCCGGAGATGATGCGCTGAACGCCCGCCAGTTCGGCGTCCTGGCCGGTGACCGGGGGCAGCGGGTCGACGCCGGCGCTCTTGAGGGCGGTGATGATGCCGCCGGCCATGCCGTCGTTGGCGGAGTAGACGCCGACGATGTTCTCCTTGCCCAGGGAGGCGATGGCGCCGCTCATGTTCTTGTTGGCCTCTTCGGGCTTCCAGCCGGTGGTGTCGTAGGACTTGCCCACCTTGACCTTGCCGTCCAGGACGGACTTGGCGCCCTTCTTGAACATGGCCGCGTTGGGGTCGGTCGGCGAGCCGTTCATCATGACGATCTGGCCGTCCCCGGCCTTGTCGCCGAGCTCCTCCAGCAGCGCGGTGCCCTGGACCTTGCCGACCTGCTCGTTGTCGAAGGAGGTGTAGGCGGAGATCGGGCCCTCGGCGAGGCGGTCGTAGGCGACGACCGGGATGCCGGCCTGGTCCGCCTTGTTGACCGATCCGGCGATGGACTTGGCGTCCACCGCGTCCAGGATGATCGCGTCCACCTTCTTGGTGATCATCGAGTTCATCTGCTGCTGCTGCGTCGACGCGTCCTCCTTGGCGTTGACGTAGCTGATCTCGCAGTCGGAGCAGAGCTCCTTGATTCTCTTCTCTATGAGGGGCTTGTCGAAGTTCTCGTAGCGGGCCGTCTGGTCCTCCGGCAGCAGCAGGCCGATGGTCAGCGGGCCGTCCTTCTTCTTGTCGTCGCCGCCGGAGCCGTTGCCTCCGGCTTCCTTGGCGCTCCCGCAGGCGGCGAGCGAGACGGCCATGGCGGTTGCGGCCACGGCCACGGCGGTGCGGCGCAGTTGCGTGTTCATACAGAACCTCCCTGACGAGGCCGCGTCACTGCGGCCGAGGTGGCAGGAAGTCAACTCGTAGTAACACCTGCCGTCAAGAAGTAAATTCTTAACGAGACAGCAACGATGCCATGTGTGAACAAGGTGAACGCAGAGTGGCGGCGAGAGCGCTCTCGCCGTCGCGGCGCGGACACGAAGGCACCTTTGGTCCCCGTTCGCCCCGTCCTTCTCTTCGCTTGTTTTCCGCGCGCCCAGGCCCGGCGCCGGACCCGGAACCCGTCAGGCCCCGGCGGAGGCGGCGACGGCCGGCACGCGCCCGGCGGTCCCGTCCGGCGAACCGTTCACCGAGCCGTTCAGCGAACCGTCCAGCAGCGTGGAGTCGCCCATCTCGCTCAGCACCAGAGCCAGCGCGCCCAGCACCTCCGCGCGGCCGCCCAGGGCGCCGGGCACCACCGTCAGCTGCCGGGCCGCGCTGGGGATGGCGTACCGGGAGACCGAGTCGCGGATCGGGCCGAGCACCAGCTCGCCGGCCTCGGCCAGATCGCCGCCGAGCACGACCCGGCTGGGGTTGAGCAGGTTGCACAGGTTGGCGACGCCGCTTCCCACATGACGCCCGACGTCGGCCACCACCCGGCGGCAGCCCGGATCGCCGGAGCGGGCGAGCCTGACCATCTCGGGCATGGTCAGGTCGGGTCCGTGGCTGGAGTGCAGCAGCGGCAGGACGTAGCGGGCCGCGGTGAACGTCTCCAGGCAGCCGCGGTTGCCGCACCGGCACACCGGACCGGACTCGTCCAGCGTGATGTGGCCGATCTCACCCGCGGTGCCGCCCGGTCCGCGGTAGATCCGGCCGTCGATCACCAGACCCGCGCCGACGCCGCTGGCGACCTTGATGTACGCCAGGTCCCGCGCGCCGCGCCCGCTGCCCCACACCAGTTCGCCCAGCGCGCCGAGGTTGGCGTCGTTGTCGACGTGGACCTCCACGCCGAGCCGGGAGGCCAGCTCCTCGCGCGGGTTGGTCCCGGCCCAGCCCGGCAGGATGGTGCTGGAACCCAGCACACCGGTCTCGACGTCGATCGGGCCGGGGACGCCCAGGCCCATCCCGATGACCTTCTCTCGGCGGAAGCCGGTCACCTCGATCAGCCGCTCCACCAGCCGCTCGGCCCGGTCGAAGCCCTGGGAGGCGGAGGCGTCCACGTCGATGGGCTCGGACTCCTCGGCGAGCACCTGGTGGGCCAGGTTGCCGACGGCCACGCGCAGGTGGGAGTGGCCGAAGTCGACACCGACGACGATCCCGGCGTCCCCCGACAGCGAGACGCTGCGGGCCCGGCGCCCTCCGGCGGAGGTCGGGGTGACCTCGACCGTGCCGTTGTCCTTCAGCTCCCGGACGATGTTGGAGACCGTCGCGGCCGACAGCCCCGTGGTCCGGGCGATCTCCGCCTGGGTGAGCGAGCCCGCGATGCGCACGGCTCGGACCACCCGCTCCAGATTGGCCCGGTGCAGAGAGGACTGCGACCCCGGAGTCTCCACGACTCATCCACTCCCGCCTCGACGGGCGGCTCGACGGCCTGCCCGTGGGCCGCACCACGCCGACGCGGTGCGGCTTGTCTCCAACACGTGAACCATAAGGACAGCCTGAAGCGTTCTCTCCCGTCAAGACCTTGAGCGGGGTGGGCGCTCAGATGTTATCCGCGCACGGAGAGTGACGACCCGGGTGCGAGGGGGTGCGAGGGGGCGCTGGGAGGAGCGGAGAGAGGAGCGGAGGGAGGAGCGGAGGGAGGACGCGAAGAGGCGGCCACCGGTGTGCGGTGGCCGCCTCGGGTGCGGCGGGGAAGACGGGGGTGCCGGAGCGTGCCGGGGTGCCGGGGGGGCGTGCCGGGCCTACTTCAGCGCGCCCGCGGTCAGCCCCGCCTGCACCTGGCGCTGGAAGACGACGTAGACGACGAGGATGGGCAGCACGGCCAGGGTCAGTCCGGCGAAGAGCCCGCCCCAGTTGCCGCGGTAGCCGGTCTGGGCCGCCAGGTTGGCCAGGCCCTGGGTGAGCACGTACTTGTCGGCGTCGCCCACGTGCACCACCTGGGGGATGAGGTACTGGTTCCACTGGCCCAGGAAGTTGAAGATCCCCACGCTTATCAGGCCGGGCTTGGCCATCGGCAGCATGACCTGGAAGAAGATCCGGCTGTGCGAGGCGCCGTCGATCTCGGCGGCCTCGGCGATGGAGGAGGGCAGGGTGCGGAAGAAGGCTGACATGAAGAAGACGGTGAACGGCAGCGAGTAGGCGATGTAGACCAGGATCAGGCCGTGGTAGGTGTCCAGCAGCGCGAAGTTCTTCATCACGAAGAACAGCGGCACCAGGGCGACGATGATCGGGAAGGCCATGCCGCCGACGAACAGGAAGTAGACCAGCCGGTTGCCGGGGAAGTCGTAGCGGGCCAGGACGTAGGCCACCATCGAGCCCAGCAGCATGGTGCCGACCACCGAACCGCCCACCACGATCACCGAGTTGATCGTGTACTGGCCGATGTTCGCCTCGTTCCAGGCGAAGGACCAGTTCTCCCAGTTCAGCCTCGTCGGAAGCGACCAGGGGTCCTCCAGGATGGCGCCGGAGGACTTGAGGGAGTTCATCACCGCCCACAGCAGGGGCCCGGCGGCCATCACGGCCCACAGCACCAGGAAGGCGTGCGAGAAGGCGTTGAGGGTGCGTCCCTCCGTGCCGCCCCCACTCCGCCCGGCGTCCTTGTCCGGCGCGTTCGCGGGCCGCCGCGGGCCGCCTGTGCCCTTGGTGAGGGCCGCGGCGGTCTCCTCGGGGTCCCCCGGCCTGAGGGAGGGCGACGGTTCGGCAGTGGTCATGGCTGGTTCTCCCGCTGGCCTGTCAGAACTCGATCCGGTCCTTGCTCCGCCCGAACGCCATCGCCGCCACGGAGAAGACCATGGTGACGATCAGCAGGGCGACGGCGACGGCGGTGGCGTAGCCGGCCTGTCCGTCCTGGAACGCCTTGTTGTACAGGTAGACCGGCGCGACGATGGTCGAGTAGGCGGGACCGCCCGCGTTCACCGTCAGGATGTGCACCACGGCGAAGGCGTCGAGCGCCATGATGCCCATGTACACCCAGCCGGTCTGCACGGTGTCGCGCATCAGCGGCAGGGTGACGCGGAAGAACGTGGTCGTCCGGCCGGCGCCGTCCAGTAGCGTCGCCTCGTAGATCTCGCGGGGGATGGAGCCCATCGCCGCGGAGAAGAGGACGACGTAGAAGCCGACGTTCGCCCACACCATCACGACCACGACGCACCAGAAGGCCAGCCGGGGGTCGCCGAGCCAGCTCTGCTGCCACTCCCCCAGGCCGACGGCCGACAGTACGCCGTTGAGCAGGCCGCCGGCGGGGTTGAAGATGTACTTCCACAGCACCACCACGATCGCGATCGACAGCGCCTGCGGGAAGAAGTAGACGATCTTGTAGAAGTGCGAGCCGCGCACTCCCGCCACGGCCTCGCCCCGCCGGTGCCGGCCGCCGACGTTGAGCATGAAGGCGAAGAACAGGCCCAGTCCGAGGGTGATGACGGGCAGGACCAGCAGCAGCAGGACGTTGTGCCACAGCGCCTTGCGGAAGATCTCGTCCTCCATCAGACGGCTGAAGTTGTCCAGCCCGACGAAGGCGAAGTCGCTGCTCAGGCCCGTCCAGTCGGTCAGCGAGTAGTAGAACGTCTGGAAGAAGGGCGACACGACCAGCACTCCGTAGAGCACCAGGGGCACCGCGAGGAAGCCGGCGACGAACCGGTACTTCAGATAGGTCCGGTAGTGGGGGGAGACGCGCCGCTCCCCGCGGCCCCCGCCGGGTCCTCCCGGCGGGGATGCCGCTTCCTCGGTGGCCTCGGCAACCGCCGGACCGTCACTGGCCATGCCGCCCTCGTCCCATCTGCGTCCTCCGGCTGCTTCGGCTGTTCCGGTTCTTCCGGGCCCCGGCGGGGCTCCGGCTCACGCGTGCTTGTACTTCCTGACGGAGTCGTCCCTGGCCGTCCGGTCGGCGTACTCCTGGCACTTGTTCATGGCCTCGGCGGGCTTCATCCGGCCGGCCAGCAGTTCGGCGAGCACCGAGCCGATCTGCTCCTTGTGGAGGGTCTGGTACCAGTCGAAGATGCGCGGGTTGACCACGTTGTCCCCGGCGTCCTTGAGCGCCTGGCTGGAGGAGGCCAGTCCGGGGGACATCTCCATGCCGTCGGTGGCGCCGGCCACGCAGGTCAGCGACTTCACCAGCTTGGAGAAGTTCTGCGCCGACTTCTTGCTCAGCATGATCCGCAGCAGTTCCATGCCGCCGGCCGGGTTCTTGGCCTGGGCGGGCACTATGAACGGCTCGCCGGCCTGCGCCCACAGGGTGCCGAAGGGCATCTTGTCGGAGTCGTCCAGTCCGGTGACCGCGCCGCAGGCCATGTCGAAGTCGGCGGGCGTGGTGTCGGCGGCCTCGTTCTCCACCCAGGAGCCGTTGGGGATGAAGATGCACTTGCCCTTGGTCCACTGGGTCTGGGACTGGATGTGGTCCAGGCCGGGGGTGCCCCGCAGGACGTAGCCCTTGGCGGACAGCTCGTGGTAGGCCTCGAAGGCGCTCTTGACCGCGCCGTGCTTCCAGGCGCCCGGCTCCAGGTTGTCGATGGCGTCCAGGACCTCCCGGCCGCCGATCTTCCCGATGAACGGGTAGAGGGTGAAGGGGATGTAGTACGGGTGCTGGCCGGCGTACGTCCAGCCCGCGATGCCCTTCTTCTTGGCCTTGGCGCACAGGGCGAGCATCTCGTCCCAGGTCCTGGGGTACTCCCAGTCGTTGTCGGCCAGCAGCTTCTTCGAGTACCACTGGCCGTAGACGGTGTAGGCGTAGTTCAGGCGCCAGACCTTCTCGTCGCCGTACTGGCCCATCTCGACGGTGCCCGGCAGGAGGGTGTCGCGGACCTTGGTGTCCGGGTCGTCGACGGAAGGCGCGTCCAGCAGGGGGCTCAGCTCGGCGAGCTGGTCCTTGGCGACCAGGGTGGCCGCGTCCATCTGCTCGGCGCCGGAGTTGTCGATGAGGTCGGGCGGGTTGCCGCCGACCATTCTGGGCTGGAGGACCGAGCGGATCTTCTGGGTGGCGGTGAGCTTGACCTTGCCGTAGCTCTCCTCGTAGATCTTCGCGGCGTCCTTGCCGTACTGGGTGCCGAAGCCGCCGTCGAAGAGGACGAAGTCCAGGCCGGCGTCCTTGTTGACGCCCAGCGGGTTGTCCTTGGTCTTCTGGCCCTTGGCGACCTCGGTGTCGCCGCCGCCACCACCGCTGGCACAGGCGGAGAGCGCGCTCATGGCGGGGACGGCGATCAGGCCGGCCGCGGTGGCCCGCTTGATCAGATCACGACGGTTGACATCGGTGGATCCCATGCTCAAGTCCTCGCCTTCTGTGGAGGACTCCGGCGTCATGCCGGAACTCCCCCACACCGCTTGTGAGTTGAAGCTGAGTTGTGCGGGATGTAACGCCGGTTGTGCGAAGCCGTGCCGGGCCCTGGCCGGACCCGTCCTCCTCCGGGGCCATGACTTTCGAGCCTTCGTCTTCTCATATGACCGCTCGGACGCCGACAGGTATAGTCCACTCTCCTTCCGGGGGGCAAGATCGGTGCGCGTTCGGGTGCCAGTCTTTCCCGAGTTGAGACCTCCGGGAAACGCGGCGGGGCCGTACCTCCCACCATGGGAGGTACGGCCCCGCCGTCACCGCTTGAACGCCGCCGTCCGGGCCGCTGTCCGCCGCCCGGTCACCCGGGCGGCGGACGGCGGCACCTCACTCGCGGGTCATCCGCGGATCATCCGCAGGTCACCCGCGGATCAGCGAGCGCAGCACGTACTGCATGATGCCGCCGTTGCGGTAGTAGTCCGCCTCGCCGGGGGTGTCGATGCGCACCGTGGCGTCGAACTCCACTCCGGTGTCGGTGGTCACCTTCACCGTGCCGGGGATGCCGCCCTCGTTCAGCGCGGTGATGCCGCTGACGGAGAAGGTCTCCTCGCCCGTCAGGCCCAGCGACTCGGCCGACTGCCCCTCGGGGAACTGCAGCGGCAGCACGCCCATGCCGATCAGGTTCGAGCGGTGGATGCGCTCGTAGCTCTCGGCGATGACGGCCTTGACGCCCAGCAGCGCGGTGCCCTTGGCCGCCCAGTCGCGCGAGGAGCCCGAACCGTACTCCTTGCCCGCCAGGACGACCAGCGGGATGCCGGCGGCCTGGTAGTTCTGGGAGGCGTCGTAGATGAAGGAGACCGGCCCGCCGTCGACCGTGAAGTCGCGGGTGTAGCCGCCCTCGGTGCCCGGCGCGATCTGGTTGCGCAGGCGGATGTTGGCGAAGGTGCCGCGGATCATGACCTCGTGGTTGCCGCGGCGCGAGCCGTAGGAGTTGAAGTCGCGGCGCTCCACACCGTGCTCGGTGAGGTACTTGCCGGCCGGGGTGTCGGCCTTGATGGCTCCGGCCGGGGAGATGTGGTCGGTGGTGACCGAGTCGCCCAGCTTGGCCAGGACGCGGGCGCCGGAGATGTCCTGCACCGGCTCCGGGTCCATGCCCATGCCCTCGAAGTACGGGGGCTTGCGCACGTAGGTGGACTGCGGGTCCCACTCGAAGGTGTCGCCGGTGGGCACCGGCAGCGCCTGCCACTGGGCGTCGCCCGCGAAGACGTCCGCGTAGCTGGAGCCGAACATCTCCTGGCCGATCGCGGAGGCGACGACCTCCTCGACCTCCTGCTCGGAGGGCCAGATGTCCTTGAGGAAGACCGGGTGGCCGTCGGAGTCGGTGCCCAGCGCCTCGGTGGTGATGTCGGTCTTCATCGAGCCGGCGATGGCGTACGCGACGACCAGCGGCGGGGACGCCAGGTAGTTCATCTTGACGTCGGGGTTGATCCGGCCCTCGAAGTTGCGGTTGCCGGAGAGCACCGAGACCACCGCGAGGTCGTGCTCGTTGACCGCCTTGGAGACCTCCTCCGGCAGCGGGCCGGAGTTGCCGATGCAGGTGGTGCAGCCGTAGCCGACGAGGTTGAAGCCCATCTTGTCGAGGTACGGGGTCAGGCCGGCGCGGTCGTAGTAGTCCATGACGACCTTGGAGCCCGGGGCCAGGGTGGTCTTGACCCACGGCTTGCGGGTCAGGCCCTTCTCCACGGCCTTCTTGGCCACCAGGGCGGCGGCGACCATGACGTAGGGGTTGGAGGTGTTGGTGCAGGAGGTGATGGCGGCGACGGTGACGGCCCCGTGGTCCAGCTCGTACTCGGTGCCGTCGGGGGCGGTGACCTTCACCTTCTGGGCCGGGGCGCCGTTGGAGATGGCCGGGGCGTCGGAGGCCGGGAAGGACTCCTTGCTGGCCTCGTCGACGTCGCCGCCGTCCTTGACGTAGTTCCGCACGTCCTGCAGGAACTGGTTCTTGGCGTCGGCCAGGACGATGCGGTCCTGCGGGCGCTTGGGGCCGGCGATGGAGGGCACGACGGTGGAGAGGTCGAGCTCCAGCTTCTCGGAGAAGTCCGGCTCGGCGGCCGGGTCCAGCCACAGGCCCTGCTCCTTGGCGTACGCCTCGACCAGCGCGAGCTGCTGCTCGGAGCGGCCGGTCAGACGCAGGTAGCTGATGGTCTCGCCGTCGATGGGGAACATCGCCGCGGTGGAGCCGAACTCCGGCGACATGTTGCCGATCGTGGCGCGGTTGGCCAGCGGCACCGCCGAGACGCCCTCGCCGTAGAACTCGACGAACTTGCCGACCACGCCGTGCTTGCGCAGCATCTCGGTGATGGTCAGCACCAGGTCGGTGGCGGTGGTGCCGGTGGGCAGCTCGCCGGTCAGCTTGAAGCCGACCACCCGCGGGATGAGCATGGAGACCGGCTGGCCGAGCATCGCGGCCTCGGCCTCGATGCCGCCGACGCCCCAGCCCAGCACGCCCAGGCCGTTGACCATGGTGGTGTGCGAGTCGGTGCCGACCAGGGTGTCGGGGTAGGCCTGGCCGCCCCGGACCATGACGGTGCGGGCCAGGTGCTCGATGTTCACCTGGTGGACGATGCCGGTGCCGGGGGGCACGACCTTGAACTCGTCGAAGGCGGTCTGGCCCCAGCGCAGGAACTGGTAGCGCTCGCGGTTGCGGCCGTACTCCAGCTCGACGTTCTGCGCGAAGGACTCCGGGGTGCCGAACTTGTCGGCGATGACGGAGTGGTCGATGACCAGCTCGGCCGGGGCCAGCGGGTTGATCTTCGCCGGGTCGCCGCCGAGCTCCTTGACGGCCTCGCGCATGGTGGCCAGGTCCACCACGCAGGGCACGCCGGTGAAGTCCTGCATGATCACGCGGGCCGGGGTGAACTGGATCTCCTGGCTGGGCTGGGCGCTGGCGTCCCAGCCGCCCAGCGCCCGGATGTGGTCGGCGGTGATGTTCGCGCCGTCCTCGGTGCGCAGGAGGTTCTCCAGGAGGACCTTCAGGCTGTACGGCAGCCGGGCGGAGCCCTCGACCTTGTCCAGCCGGAAGATCTCGTACGACTCGTCGCCCACCTGCAGCGTGCTGCGGGCGTCGAAGCTGTTCGCCGACACGACAGTCTCCTTCAAGTGCATGGGTTCGCGCGTACCACCGCGATCCTGCCGCCCCGGGCCCCGACCGCTTCGCTCAGGCTGACCTAAGTGGAGGGTCGCCCGGCGAAGCCTCGGTGGACGCGGCGGCGGTACGTCTCTCGGTAGATATCTCGATGTCGAGATAACTCTAGTACATGGCCGCTCCACGGTCATGCCCCGCCTCGCTGCGGGTACCCGCACACCCTCGCCCAAGCACCGGCGCGGGCATAGGGCGAACATGCGCTTGCCCGATAAAAGGGTGAAAGTAAGAAGAAAAACAGAAACTCACCCAAGCCCCGGATGTTGACATCTCATATCTGAGATAACATCCACCACATGACCGACGACTACCTCATGCGCATCGGCAAGCTCATCCGTGACGCCCGTCAGCACCGTGGCTGGACCCAGGCCCAGCTGGCGGAGGCACTGGCCACCAGCCAGAGCGCGGTCAACCGCATCGAACGAGGCAATCAAAACATCAGTCTTGAGATGATCGCCCGTATCGGTGAAGCCCTGGACAGTGAGATCGTCTCACTGGGCTACTCCGGCCCGATGCATCTGCGGGTCGTCGGAGGCCGCCGCCTGTCCGGCGCCATCGACGTCAAGACCAGCAAGAACGCCTGCGTCGCCCTGCTGTGCGCCTCCCTGCTGAACTCCGGCCGCACCGTGCTGCGCCGGGTCGCCCGGATCGAGGAGGTCTACCGGATCCTGGAGGTGCTCGGCTCCATCGGAGTGCGCACCCGCTGGATCAACGACGGCGCCGACCTGGAGATCGTCCCGCCGGCCGAGCTGGACCTGGACGGCATCGACGCCGACGCCGCCCGCCGCACCCGCAGCATCATCATGTTCCTCGGCCCCCTGCTGCACCGCATGGACCACTTCCGCATCCCGTATGCCGGCGGCTGCGACCTGGGCACCCGCACCGTGCAGCCGCACATGAGCGCGCTGCGGCACTTCGGACTGGAGGTCACCGCGACCGAGGGCACCTACCACTCGGTGGTGGACCGCTCGGTGCGCCCCACCCGCCCCATCGTGCTGACCGAGCGCGGGGACACCGTCACCGAGAACGCCCTGCTGGCCGCCGCCCGGCACGACGGCACCACCGTCATCCGCAACGCCTCCTCCAACTACATGGTCCAGGACCTGTGCTTCTTCCTGGAGCAGCTGGGCGTGCGGGTGGAGGGGGTGGGCACCACCACGCTCACCGTCCACGGCGTCCCCCACATCGACCGCGACGTGGACTACTCCCCCTCCGAGGACCCGGTGGAGGCGATGAGCCTGCTGGCCGCCGCCGTGGTCACCGAGTCGGAGCTGACGGTGCGGCGGGTGCCGATCGAGTTCCTGGAGATCGAGCTGGCCGTGCTGGAGGAGATGGGCCTGGACCACGACCGCGGCGCGGAGTACCACGCCGACAACGGCCGTACCCGCCTGGTCGACCTCACCGTGCGGCCCTCCAAGCTGGAGGCGCCGATCGACAAGATCCACCCGATGCCGTTCCCCGGCATCAACATCGACAACGTGCCCTTCTTCGCGGCCATCGCCGCCAGCGCCCAGGGCAAGACCCTCATCCACGACTGGGTCTACGACAACCGCGCCATCTACCTGACCGACCTCAACCGGCTCGGCGGCCGCCTCCAGCTCCTGGACCCCCACCGCGTCCTGGTCGAGGGCCCCACCCGCTGGCGGGCCGCCGAGATGATGTGCCCGCCCGCCCTGCGCCCGGCCGTGGTCGTGCTGCTGGCGATGATGGCGGCCGAGGGCACCTCGGTGCTGCGCAACGTCTACGTCATCAACCGCGGCTACGAGGACCTGGCCGAGCGGCTGAACTCGGTGGGCGCGCGCATCGACATCTTCCGCGACATCTGAAGGCCGAAATGCCGCCGCGCCCCCTCCGGCCCGCGATGCGCTGTGATGCGGCGGGCCGGAGGGGGCTGCGGCGGCAGGACCGGCCGGGCTCAGCCGGGCTGGGAGGCGGAGACGGCGCAGGCCGCGGACAGCAGCTGGGCGTCGAGCAGGCCGGCGTCCGCGAGCCGGGTGCCCCTGGAGTACGCCCCGAGGACGGCCTTGGCCAGCGGAAGCGCCTCGGGCGGGCGGCGGAGCAGCGGTTTGACCCAGGCCTCGACGGCCGCGTCGAGCTCACCGGCCGGCACCGCCTTGTGGAGGATGGACATCTCCTGTGCCTCCTCGGCCCCGAACGGGGCGCAGGTGAGGAGGAGTTCGCGGATCCTGGCGGTTCCGGCCTCGCTGAGCAGCCGGGGCAGGACACCGCCCCACACCGGTGCCACGCCCAGGGCGACCTCGGGCAGCCGGAACCGGGTGGTGTCCGCCCCGGCCCGCAGGTCGCAGAAGACGGTGAGGGCGAGGCCGGCGCCGATGACCTTGCCGTGGACTTGGGCGATGGTGATCGCGGTGGTGGTGTCCAGGGCTTCGCAGACGCGCCGGGCCTTGTCGGCGATCACACGGAGTCCGCCCCCGGTGGGGTCCGCCTTCAGGGAGGTGGCGAACTCCTCCCGGTCGGCGCCCAGGCAGAAGTGCTCCCCCGCCCCGGAGAGCACCAGGACCCGGATCTCGGGGCGGTCGCCGACCGCGCCGAGGACGGCGAGGAGTTCGTCGAGGGTGGCGGCGGTGAGGGTGTTGCCGGTCTCCGGGCTGTCCAGGCGGACGTGCAGAACGGGTCCGTCCTGGCTGACGTGGAGCGTCTTGTACCGGTTGTCTGTCGGGGTGGTCACGGGCACCTCATGGCAGGGCGACGGGCAGGGTGAGCATGCGGCGGAAGGCGACCCGCGGGGCCCACTGGGGCTCGCGGGCGAGGACGAGGGAGGGGAAACGTTCGAGCAGGGCGGTCAGCAGGGTCGTGGCCTCCAGGCG
The DNA here is from genome assembly GCF_002843305.1 of Streptomyces barkulensis. GTDB lineage: Bacteria > Actinomycetota > Actinomycetes > Streptomycetales > Streptomycetaceae > Streptomyces > Streptomyces barkulensis. The sequence goes on along the minus strand of NZ_PGSG01000038.1, from coordinate 16,422 downwards.
GGCCAGGGGCGCGCCGAGGCAGTAGTGGATGCCCCCGCTGAAACTCAGGTGGGCCGCTTTGCGGCGGACGTCGAAGGTGTCGGGGTCGGGGTGGTGGGCGGGGTCACGGTTGGCGACGCCGATCATGATGTGCACCATCTGGTCCGCGCGGACGTCGACGCCGGCGATGGTGAGGTCCTTGCGCGCGATGCGGCTGGCGACGTGGGTGGGCGCGTCGTACCGCAGCGCCTCCTCGACCGCCGCGGGAACCTGTTCGGGGTGACCGCGCAGCCATCCCCACTGCCTGGGGTGCCCCAGGAGGAGCTGGACGGTGGTGGCCAGCAGGGTGGAGGTCGTCTCGAGTGCGGCCAGGAGGACGAACAAAGTGGTGTGGTAGACGGCTTCGTCGGCGGCCTCCCGGTCGGGCTCGATCTCGTCCCAGGCCCGGATCCAGGCCGAGACCGGGTCGGAGCCGGGTCTGGAGCGGCGCTCGCGGACCAGGGCGGTGAAGTAGCCGCGCAGCTGCGCCGTCGCCGCGTCGGACAGCGCGAGCTGGCTGGCGGAGGGGAGGAGCTCCTGGGCGAAGACCTGATCGTGGGTGAGGTCGCGCAGCAGCGGGTAGTCCGCGGCCGGCAGGCCGAGCCACCGGCCGATGGTCATGACGGGCAGTTCCTCGGCGACCAGGGGCACGAAGTCCGCCTCTCCGCCGGTGAGATGTTCGGCGAACCGGTCGAGGAGACCATCGGTGATCCCGGCGACCGGGTGCCGCAGTTCCTCCAGCGATCTGCGGTCGAGCCTGCTGCTGGTCACCCGGCGTACCCGGGTGTGGTCGGGCGGGTTGAGCGCGGGCAGGGTCTTGCTCATCTCCTGGGAGGACACCGCGCTCCACCGTGTCGCTTCCCCCTGACTGGCACGCCACCGGGCGTCGGGGACGTGCCAGTCTCTGCTGCGCAGTACCTGGTCGGCCAGGCCGAAAGAGGTGATCAGGTGCCCTCCCCACGGGGCCGGGACGATGTCCCCCATCGCCCGGAGTTCCGCGTAGTAGGGGTAGGGGTTCCGCTGGCCGACGGCGGTCCGCAGGCGGGATATGAGGGCTGCGGCGGAACGCCGGTCGACGGATGGGGCTATCGCGGGTTCCACGCTGAGGGCTCCTTCGGGACAAGCGGTCGGAATGACCTGCCGTCCCTACCCGTGCGGCGTGATGACTATGCGAATATCCCTCCGTCACATGCTGTTATGTAGATCACGCTCCAGTGAGCCACTTGAGGAAGGAACTCCACCGCGTGGCCTTCGCATGGGACTGCGACACGGGGGGCGCGGCGTGGTGGGCGGGCTCCGCGGCCGACGCCGAGGCCTGCCGCGCATGGGTCTGGGACTGCCGGGCCGACGGCGGGGCGGGGGTGAAGTGGACGGGCAGGGTGGTGAGTGTCCTGCTCCAGGGTGTCGGCTGCCAGGTCAGGCGGTCGAAGTCGATGCCCAGGGAGATGTCGGGCAGACGGGTGAGCACCCTCTCGATCGCCCTGGTCCCGATCAGGTTGGCGGGGTCCTTGGCGGGGCACACGTGGGGGCCCGCGCCGAACGCGAGGTAGGCCCGCCCCCTGAGGGCGTAGCGGCTCTCGGTCACGGCGGGGTCGGTGTTGGCGGCCGCGAAGCTGATCACCACGGGATCGTCGGCCCGCAGGACCCTGCCGTCGAGTTCCACGTCCTGTACGGGGTAGTGCACGGCGTAGTTGGCGATGGGGGCGTACTTCCACAGCACTTCGTTGACGGCGTCCTCGACCAGCACCTGGGTGCCCGTGTATCGGTCGTCGCCGAGCATCAGGGCGATGCCCGTGCTGATGAGGGAGGTCAGCGGTGCGGTGCCTCCCGACAGCAGCGTGACGAGCTGGTTGACCATCTCGTCGTCGTTGAGGCCCGCGGGGTGCTTGAGCATCTGGGAGGTCACGTCGGCGCCCGGTGACCGCCGCTTGAGGGTGACGAGCCGGTGCAGGGCCTGCCCGAGGATCTGATTGGCCTGCTCGGCGTCGGATCCGCCCTCGAAGATGCCGGAGACGCCGAAGACGATGTCGTCGCCGATGTCGGGCGGACACCCGAAGAGTTCGCTGAAGACCAGCAGGGGCAGCTGCTGGGCGTAGTCGGTCACGAGGTCGGCCCTGCGGCCGCGGCTGCTGATCTGGTCGATGAGGTAGTCGGCGACCTGTTCCACGTGGCGCCCCAGCTGATGGGGGTCCACGGTGTCCAGGCCGTCGGTCGCCACCTGCCGCAGCCGCGCGTGGTCGGCTCCGTCGGAGAACAGGGCGTTGGGCCGGTAACCCATCATGGGCAGGGCCGGGCTGTCGGCCGGTATGCGGCCCTCGTTGAGGGCACGCCAGCGGCGTGCGTCCCGGACGAACGTGTCGGGGTGCTGCAGGATGTGCAGCGCGGCAGCGTAACTCGTCACCAGTTCCGCTTCGACGCCGGGCGCCATCTCCACGGGCGCGCTGGCCCCGAACTGCCTCAGATGGTTGTAGTAGCTGTCGGGGTCGGCCCCGAACTCGGGTGTGTACAGGGGGACTCTGCCGTGGGCGGGGCAGCCGGGCGGGGGCTGCCGGTAGTCCGATTGGTGCTGCACGGGGTGCTCCTAGTCGGTGCGGGAGAGGAGATACTCCACGAAGGTGATCAGAGTGTTGGCCGAGGATGCCTGGTCCCGGACGTCGCAGGAGACCACGGGCACGTCGTCGGGCAGGTTGAGCGCCTCGCGGACCTCTTCGGCGGCGTAGGAGGGGGATCCGTCGAAGCGGTTCACCCCGACCGCGCACGGGAGTCCGTACTGCTCCACGAGGTCCAGGACGGGGAAGGACTCGCCCAGCCGCTCCGGGTCGACCAGCAGCAGCGCGCCCAGGGCCCCGATCGAGAGGTCCTCCCACAGTTGCTGGAAGCGCTGCTGTCCGGGGGTCCCGAACAGGTACAGGACCAGTTCCTCACTGAGGGTGAGGCGGCCGAAGTCCAGGGCGACCGTGGTCGTCGTCTTGTCCGGCGTGCCGGCGAGGTCGTCCACGCCGGCGCTGGCCTCCGTGATCAGTTCCTCGGTGCGCAGCGGCTCGATCTCGGAGATGCTGCCGACGAAGGTGGTCTTGCCGACACCGAAGTGACCGACGACCAGGATCTTCACCGTCGTCCGGACGGACCGGCCCAGGTGGACCGGCCCACGGTCAGGCGAATCGAGCACGGAGGCCATGCAGTACATCCTCGAGAAGTTGTCTGGGGACACGCTCGGCGCTCGGCACCGGAGCACGGGTCAGGATCATTCCCTTTTCGGCCAGTTCGGCGAGCAGCCCGCGGACGATCCCCAGGGGGAGGCCGAGGTACCCGGCGATCTCGACGACCGAGAGGTAGCCGCCCATGCACAGTTCCAGCACTCGGCGGCTCTCCGGGGATATCACCCATCTGTCGGAGGCGTCATCGGCGGCCGTGATCAGTGTCGTCACCGAGAACTCCCGTTCGGAGGGAATCTCACGGCCGCCCGTGATGACATAGGGACGTACTAATCTTCCGGTCAGCTCGAAGGCCGGGTCTTCAGTGCTCACGTTCCATCAGCCATCTCGCGAGGCGGGGCGGTCATCTCTTCACCGAGGCTCTGCACGAGCTGGTGCATGCGGAAGGTGATCCCTTCCATGTCGACGTCCGTCGAGGCCGAGACGGCCAGGTACGCCCCGCTGCCGGCCGCCACGAGGAAAAGCCATCCGTGGTCGAACTCGACCACCGTCTGGCGCCACTGCGACTCCCCCTCGGAACCCACGAAGCCCGCCGTGGAGCGGCTGATCGACTGCAGGGCGCTCATCGCCGCGGCCGTCCTGTCGGCCAGATCGGGGTGAAGGGCCTCGGTCATGCCTCGCTTGAGTCCGTCGGCCGAGACGAGCAGCGCGTGCCGCGCGCCGGGCACCTTCAGGATGTTCGCGAGCATCCATGACAGGTCTTCCTGCATCAAGACTCCTGCCCTTCCTGATTCGTCACGGGGAGCTGTCGGCCCGTCCGCGTGCCTCTCTGCAGCGCCGCCATCCTGGCGGCGGCGGACTCCACGTTCTGCCCGGGCTGCCTGCCGCCCTCCGCGGAGGTGGTGTGCACCAGGGCGATGGGAGCCTTGCGTTCGCCCCGCTTGGGCAGGCCGTTGGCGGTGCGGTCGCCGGAGGGGTTCTGCGGGGCAGGGGCGTTCTGCGGGGCAGGGGCGTTCTGCGGGGTGGCTGCCATGGCGGGTGCGCTCCTCCGCTCGGTGTACTCCGTCGTCAGGAGCCCCTCGGGAACGCGCACGATCGCCCGTGCACCGCCGAAGGGTGAGGTGGTGCTGACGTCCACGGCGAAGCCGAAGCGGCGCGCCAGTTCGGCCACCACGGGGAACCCGAACTGCGGAGGGTTGCCGAGTTCGGACAGACCGGGCCGGTATTCGCCCGAGAAGAGTTCCGCGGCCTTCTGCTTCCTCTCCGGGCTCAGGCCCGGGCCGGCGTCGTCGATGACGATGCACAGCCCCTGGTGGACGGGCTGGAGGTTCACCTCGATCGTGCTCTCGGGGCGCGAGTAGCTCGCGGCGTTGGCGAGCAGCTCGGCGACGGCCAGGGCGACACCGTCCACCGCGGCGGGGACGATGGCGAAGTTGCTCTGGGAGCGGATCTGGACCCGGTCGAAGGGACCGATCTGGCCCTGGGCGCTGCGGATCACGTCATGGACCGACGCGGGCTCCCTGCGCCGCCCGGGGAACCCGCCGCACAGGATCGTGATGCCCAGGGCGCGACGGGCGAACTGGGCGTTGGCACGGTCCACCTCCAGCAGTGACTGCAGGATCTTGTGGCCGCCGTACTCCTGTTCCAGCCGGTCCAGCATGAGCTGCTGCTCGCCGGCGAGGAGACGGAGGGTCTGCATGGCGGACTTGAGGACCGCGGAGATCTTTCCGTCGGTGATCTCCCTGACCTCCCTGGCGGCCTCCTCGGCGTTCTCCTCGGCCCCGGCCAGTCGTTTCCGGGTTTCCGCCAGGTCCCTCTCCAGTTCTCCAATACGGTTGTTCTTCAGCGTTAAATCGCTGACCAACTGCCGGGCGCGCCGTCTGCTCAGGAGGAGTACGGCTGTGGCGACAAGCGCCACAGCAGCCAGACCCCAGAAGACTGGGTCCGTGAAGTAATGTGCCATGAGCTCTCTCTGTTTAACGAGGGGTCATGAATAAGACCGCACTTCGCTTGTGCCGCAGGAAAAGCAGAAGCGCACCGGCACGCCGCGATCCCCCCGCCGCGCCCGCTGCGTGCTCGGCGTCGCCAAGCGTAGCCGCTGCGGACGCTGTCGTTCCGCACCGTCAGGAACTTCCTCCCACGGCCCACTTGGCGGCCTGGGTCCGGCGATCAAGGTGCTGGTGAGCAAGCGCGTCGATCTTAGCACCGCGCATCCTGATGCCGTTTTTGGAAAGTCAGGCCATTTCGCTATCGCGGGCATATTTCCCTGTCACTCACCTTTTGGGCGTTTTGTTTCTCCACTCACCCGGCGGGAGCGAAGCCGTGAAGCCGTGAAGCCGAGCACGACATGGTCGACGACATCGCTTTTCAGGTGAAATTCACAGAGGATCCCCCGGGCCTTCATACGGGCATACGGGCATACGGGCGAAGGCGTGCTCGACGCGGACAGGGCCCTCGCGGCGAGAGGCGCCGTGTTCCTCTTTCCGTGCAGGCGGCCCGGCCGGCTCGGCAGGCCGCGGCGCCCGGCGTCCCACCGGTCGGCCGGCGGGGGGCGAGGTCACGTCGGGGAGTGGCTTCCGAGGACGACGGTCCGTTCGTCGGAGCAGGTGTCCGCGCTCTCGCCGGGCCGCTCCCCCCGGCGGAACTCACGCGGGCTGACGCCGCGTTCCCGCTTGAACGCGGCGCTCAGCGCGAACGGGCCCGAGTACCCCACCCGCCGGGCGATGCCGGCCACCGACAGTTCGGGGTCGCGCAGCAGTTCGGCGGCGAGCGTCAGCCGCCACCCGGTCAGGTAGGACATCGGCGGCTCGCCGACGAGTTCGGTGAAGCGGCGGGCCAGCGCCGCCCGGGAGACCCCGACGGAGGAGGCGAGCGAGGCGACCGTCCACGGCCGGCCGGGCCGCTCGTGCAGCAGTTTCAGGGCCTGCCCCACCACCGGGTCGCCCTGGGCCCGGAACCAGGGCGGCGCGCCGGTGCCGGGCTCCGCGAGCCAGGAGCGCAGGACGTCGATGAGCAGCAGGTCGAGCAGCCGGTCCAGGACCACCTCCTGGCCGATCTCCTCCTTGTCCACCTCGGCGGCCAGCATGTCGATCAGCGGGGTGCGAACGGCCGAGGCGGGCCGCAGCAGCAGGGCGGGCAGGCCGTCGAGCAGCCGGCGCCCGACCTCGCCGGGCGCCTGGTAGGTGCCGCTGAGCATCACGGTCGACCCCGGGCGGTGCGGCTGGCCCCAGGTGCGCACCCCCAGGGACATCGCCTCGGTGAGGTCCTCCCCCGCCGTGGTGCCGCAGCGCTGCCCGGGGCCGACCGTGATGCCCGGCGGCGTCGCGGGGTCGTCGGCGAGCGTGTACGGCTCGGGCCCGCGCAGGACCGCCACGTCCCCGGCCGCCAGCCGCGCCGGCCCGCCGCCCTCGCGCAGCACCCACGCCGAGCCGTGCAGCACGGTGACCAGCGACAGGGGCGCGCGGTCCTCGACGCGCAGCCCCCACGGCGGGTTGAACACCGACTTCAGCAGGAAGGCGCCTCTGGCCCGGGGGCTGCCCAGCAGTCCGCCGATCGTGCCCACAGCGCTCGTCTCCCCCGCTCGGTCAGACGTCCCAGACCCCGGTGGCCGCGGTCTCCTCGACGTACTGCGAGAAGTCCCTGGGCTCCCGCCCGAGCACCTCGCGGACGCCGTGCACCACACTGGCGTTGCGGCCGTCGGTGATGAGCGTGAAGAGGTCCGCGAACTCCTCCGGCGCGCCCGCCTCCCGCAGCATCGCACGGTAGTCGTCGGCGCCGACCGGGGTGTAGGTGATGGTGCGGCCGGTGGCCGCCGACAGTTCGCGGGCCACGTCGTGGAAGCTCAGCAGGCGGGGGCCGGACAGTTCGTAGGTCTCGCCGATGTGCCGGTCGTCGGTGAGGGCGGCGACCACGACGTCGGCGATGTCGTCGGCGTCGACGAACGGCTCGACGGCGTCCCCGGCGGGCAGTACCAGTTCGCCCGAGCGGACCGGGTCGAGGAAGAAGTCCTCGCTGAAGTTCTGGTTGAACCAGTCGGCCCGCACGACGGTCCAGTCGCAGCCGGAGGCCTTGAGCGCCTCCTCACCGGCGACCGCGCCCTCCTCGCCCCGGCCGGAGAGCAGCACCAGGCGGCGTACTCCCCGCTCGACGGCGAAGGCCGCGAACCGACCGACGGTCTCCTTCGCCCCGGGGAAGGCGAGGTCGGGGTAGTAGGTCACATAGGCGGCGCGGGCCCCGTCCAGCGCGGCCGGCCAGGTGCTCTCGTCCTCCCAGACGAAGGGGATCTCACTGCTGCGGGAGACGGGACGTACGGGGTGGCCGAGCGCCCGGAGGCGGTCGGCCACCCGCCGCCCGGTCTTGCCGGTGCCTCCGACGACGAGGATGGGTGCGGTGTCGCTTACTTGGGTGCTCATGGCTTCATTGAAGTCCGCGCCCGGCGGACGCTCCATGGCTGCCGGGCTCACGTTCATACGCGATCGTCTCGATGCGCGGGCGCGGGCGCGGGCGTGCGGTACGCGGGTGCGGGCCGCCCCTGCGGCCGGACACCCCGGCCACCGCTTGAAAAAATAAGAAGACCGGTCTACTTTCTCCGCATGGGTCAGAAGGGCGAGGAGACGCGCGGCCGGCTTCTGGACGCGACGCAGCGGCTCATCGAGTCGGGCGGTTACTTCAGTGCGGGCCTCAACCAGGTGGTGGCCGCGAGCGGCGCCCCGAAGGGATCGCTGTACTTCCACTTCCCGGGCGGCAAGGAGCAGCTCGTCGAGGAGTCCGTACGGCAGGGCGGCCGGGAGATCGCGCGGTTGATGGCGGACCTCGGCGAGGACGCCGCCCACCGCCGTCCGGCCGAGATGCTCACCGCCCTCCTCGGGCTCCTGGCCGACAGGCTGGAGGAGTCCGGCTGGCGCAAGGGGTGCCCGGTCGCCACGGTCGCCCTGGAGATGGCCGCCACCAGTCCGGAGCTGCAGAAGGCGTGTTCGGAGGTGTACCGCTCCTGGGAGGCGGCCCTGGCCGAGCACCTGGCCGCGGACGGCCATCCGGCGCCCGGCCGGGCCGCGACCACCGTGCTGTGCCTGATCGAGGGCGCGCTGGTACTCGCCAAGGCGCACCGCAGCCGCGAGCCCCTGGACCGGGCGGCGCACTCGATCGCGTCCCTGCTGTGACCTGAGCGGAAGGACCGCAGAAGAACACCACTTCCCCGCCGGCCCGCACGGGTGCGGGCCGGCGGCCTCCGCTGCGCAAAAAATATGTAGACCAGTCTATTAAGGGAGTTGCGTTGACCGATTCCATCGTCTTCGGCGCCGCCGGCTTCATCGGGCGGGCGCTCGTGGCCGAACTGCTCGGCCGGGGCCGCCATGTGGCCGCGGCGGTACGGGGCTCCGCGGGCCCTCTGCTGTCGTGGCTGCGCGCCTCGGGTACCGACACCGGCCGGCTGACCGTCGTGACCGCCGACATCACCCGCCCCGGTCTCGGCCTGCCCCCGGACGGTCTGCGCGATGTCCGGGACGTCTACAACTGCGCGGCCCGCTTCGCCTTCGGGCTCGACCCGGACGAGGCGCGGGCCGTCAACGTCACCGGAGCGCTGAACGTCCTGGACTGGACCGCGTCGAGGGACTCCGTGCGCCGCCTCGTCCACCTGAGCGGCTACCGCGTCAGCGCCGGGAAGGACAACGCCGGAAAGGACGGCGCCGGAAAGAACACCGACAGCCCCGGCCGGCTCGGCGCCTACGAGTCCTCCAAGCGCGAGGGCGACACCGCCGTGCGCGGCCGGGCCGCCGAACTCGGCGTGCCCCTGACCATCGCCAACCCCGCCACCGTCATCGGGCCGGGCCAGTTCATCGGCCTCGCCTCGATGGTCGGCGACCTGTGGCGCGGGAGCCTGCGAGCCGTCCCCGGCAACGCCCGCACCTTCCTGCCCGTGGTGGCCCTCGATCACCTGACCCGTTTCCTCGCCACCGTCCCCGAGGACCCCGAAGCCGCGGGGCAGGACTACTGGGTGCTCGACGACGACACCCCCGAGCTGCCTGAACTCGTCGCGCTCCTGGCCCGGCACACCGGCACACGGCCGCCCCGGGGCCGTGTGCCGGTTCCCCTGCTGCGGGTCCTGCCCCGCCGCATCACCCGCGCGGACCCCGAGACCCTGTCGTTCCTGTCGGCGGACCGCTACCCGACCCGGTCCGCCACCTCGTTCGCACGCGCCCACGGACTGCGCATGCCACCCGTGGACGAGGCGCTGCGGAGCTGGGCCGACCACCTGGTCGCCACCCGCTTCGGCGCCACCGGCGCGCCGGCGCGGCCGCACGGCTTCCACCAGGTCGCCGACAGCCGCACCTGGCTCGTGGGGGAGCGCCACCGGCCGGACCACGTACTGCTGCACGGGCTGCCCCTGGACGCCGACTCCTGGACCGAGGTCGCCGGGCGCCTCGGCGGACCGGCGCTGGCGGCCGACCTGCCCGGCCTGGGTCGTTCCAGCGCGAGCGACGGAGCGACGGACGCCTGGCTGGCCGAGCTCATACGGCCCCTTGCCACCCGGCCGCTGCTGACCGCGCACTCCCTGGCCTGCGGCCCCGCACTGCGCTACGTCCGGCGCCACCCCGACCGCGTCCGCGGCCTGGTGCTGATCGCGCCGGCCTTCCTGCGGGAACCGTCCGACCGCCGAAGTCACCTCTGGCTCAGGACCTTCGCCCTGCGCCGCATCGCGGCCGCGGACCTCGCCAGGGCCCTGGACGTGCCGCCCGGCCCCGCGATCGACAGCGCGGCGGCCGCTCTCCACCGGCCGCGCGGGGCCGCCCGCGTCCTCGCGGCGCTGCGCACCGCCGAAACCGACCGGACCTCGCTGTGCCACGAGCTGCGGGACATGCCCGTACCCGTCACTCTGGTGGCGGGCGAGGCCGACCCCCTGGCGCACCCGTCGCCCCACCCGGTCCTCACCGTCCCCGGCGCCGGGCACTACCCCCAGCTCACCCACCCCGAAGCAGTGGCGCGCATCCTCGACGAACGGTGCCGCGCCGCCGCGTAGCGCCCGCTTCCGGCCGGCGGCCCGGCGGGCCGGATCACCGGCCCGCCGGGCCGCCGGGCCGCCGGGCCGCACAGCACCCACCGGCGCCGACGGCACCGGTACACAACTGAGTCAGTCAAGTCTGCGACCATGCATTGACTGAGTAAACGTTAGTATGTGACCCTCTTCGGTGGGCAAAGGGATACGCTCCCCACGGGGTGCGGCCCAGCACGCATGCGACGGGTGAGGCGGGGAGGGCCGGTGGGCCTGGAGACGATCGGCGGGCGGTTCCGGATCACGGGGGCCGTGGGGCGCGGGAACATGGGCGAGGTGCGCCGGGCCGAGGACCTCGACGCCGCCCCGGACTCCCCGCACCGCCTGGAGTCTTTCCAATCGGAGTCGGGCGGCCTGAAGAACAACGAGATCGCCAAGTTCGGCGGGTACCGCACCAAACGGCTGGTCCTTGCCGAGTACGACCGGATGGCCGCCGCCGGCCTGACGCTGGAGAACCCGCTCACCGAGGGCGAGTCCGGTACCTACCGCTCCACCCTCACTCCGCCCCCGGGCCAGGGGCCCCGGCACGGTTGATCCGCCGTCTCTGGGTGGCCGCAGGTGCGGCCACCCGGGAACGGCCGGACCTCACGCAAGGAACAGCACCACGTGGTACGCAGAAGCCAGACCAGCAACCCGCGCTCAGCCGTCGTCCTGACCTCGGGCGCGGACTGGGGTGCCCGCGCCGCGTCCCAGCGGCGCAGCAGCGGAGCCGAGTCCCCCATGCCCCGTCGGCAGCCCGCGAAGATCAAAGCCTTGCAGCAGACCATCGAGGTGGCCCGCACGGCGATCAACAAGAAGCGCTGGCCTCAGGCACGTTACGCGCTCAGCCGGGCGCGGGCCCTCCTCAACGCTCTTCCCGCCAACCTGGTCACTCAGGAACGCGAACAGCTCTCGCAGCTCCGCAAGAAGTACGCAGCGCGTGACACGCCGGCCGCGAGGAACGGCAAGAAGCCGCAGCCGAAGCCCACCGCACGTGCGGGTGGCAAGAAGTCGGCCGCGAAGACCACTGCGAAGAAGTCCGCGGCGAAGGCCGCACAGGTTCCGAAGCCCGCGCCCGTTCGCGACCTCGGCGATCGTTTCATAGACCGCACGAAACTCGGCTACGTGCCGGTTGACCGGAAACGAGACAGCGGCAAAGACCGTTCAGCATGAACTGCTTCCATCAGATGGCCTTCCCCCGCTCCGACAAGAGGCGCGTGGGAGCACGTAGCGGTGCCCCGATGCTTCCGCGCCCTGCGTTCCGCACTTCCGGCACTGCTGGTGACGTATCCCAGACTCATAAGGCTGGACCCGCCGAAGCCACCCCCCTCCTAACCAATAGTGAGGAGCCCTCATGGAACCACGCGGCTACCGCATGGTGGTCTCGACCGAACTCAACTATGTCCAGGCGTGCGGCATCGCAGAGCGGCAACTGATCGACTGGATCCGCGGCAAGGGCTACGACCCTTCCGGGCTGGACGAAGGGCGGACCGAGATAGCCTCTCACGCCACCCTCGACCGTGATTCGGAATCCGGCCGGAAGGGCGCGTACAGCAGGTGGCGTATGCGCGAAACGCCCTCCTCGTCCTCTGGGACTTGGCAGTCCACGCTCGTTGTGCGCTCCGGTTTTGAGGAGGACGAGGGCCGTACATGGGTGCAGGTCGACATCGAGCACCAGCCGGCCCGCCAAGGGGAAGTTCCCAAGCGTGCCAACACACCGAACATCGTCCGCTCCCTCCTTGAAGCGCTGGAGGCACGAGACGCACTCGCCTACGTCGCCGCCGCGCCCGCTTTCATCGAGGCCGATGACGTGGACGACGTCATCGAGGAGTTGTGCGACAGCAACCGTCGCATGCCCGTCGTCATCGCCACGGCACCGTACGGGAAGGACTCCGACGAGTGGTCGCGATCGGTCGTGGAACCACTCTTTCGCTACCTGCACGGACTGGCCGTGCTGTACGTGCTCACGCCGGAAGCGCAGATCGAGTTCAACAACGCGCTGGAGTACCACCCCGTGTTCGGGGGCGGCGTCCGCACATACCTGCCGGGCATAGACCCGGCCTGGAAACCGGACGCACAACGCCATCCCGTGATGTCGCGTCGCACCATCGAGGCCAACCCCGGCCGCGCCGCCTCCATACTCGCCGCGCTTCCACAGCGGCTGTCCTCCCGACAGCCGCTGCCCGCCGCGCTGCTCACCATTCCGCGTCAGCGCACTCGTCCCCGCTCGACCCCGGACGGCACGGATGTCGTTCAACTCCGATCTGAAAACACGGCACTGACAGCGCTGTTGGACGAGGCGGAGCGCGCGGAATCCATCCGGGTCAATGAAATCAACGACCTGTACGCAGAGCTTGCGAAGGCGGACCAGGCCAGCAACGAGCTACGCGGTGAGAACGAGGAACTGTACGACAAGGTCCAGGAATCCCAGCGGCTCATACGCTTCCTGCGTGAACAGCTCCAAGAAGCGGGGCAGTTCGCTATAGCCCACACCCCGGCTGTCGCAGCGGACATCACCTACCCAACGACCTTCTCCGAGCTTTTGAAACGCCTGAACGAGCTGCCGGGCATCTCGTTCACCGGCAACCCAAAAATCACACGGTCCCTCGACAGCCAGTCGGTGGACAACTGGCTGTACGTCGCTTGGGACGGGCTATTGGCCCTGGACCACTTCGCCCGTTCCTCCGCTGACGGTGCGACCTCCGGCGATTTCCTGAACTGGTGCAAATCTGACGCTTCCAGCGTCTTTCCCTTCCCAGCGGCCAAGGTGGCCATGCGCGAGTCGGACACTGTCGCCCGCAAGCCGAAACTGCGTGGTGAGCGCATGCTCCCCGTACCGAAGGCTGTGGACCCTGATGGCCGAGTCTTCATGCAGGCCCACCTGAAGATCGGCGGGGGCAACACCATCGCCCCGCGTCTCCACTTCTACGACGACTGCTCCCGCTCCGGAAAGGTGTACGTCGGCTACCTCGGCCCACACCTGCGCAACACCCTTACCTGACGCCTTCCCGCTCAGATGGTGTGCTGTCCCCACCGGGGACGCCCGGCGGGGACAGCACACCCGAAGTCGTTCAGCGCTCCGATGCGAAGCGCACGAACCGGGTCCAGCCCTCGCGGCCGATCTTGAAGGCGGGGCGGGCCAGGTCCTTGGAGTCCCGCACGTGGACGGCCTGTTCGGCGATCGCGACCTCCACGCAGCTGTCGCCCTGGGTGCCGCTGTAGCTGGACTTGAACCAGGCGAGTTCCGTCGTACCGCTGCTCATAGCTCTCCTCGGAGTCGCTCCAGCAGGTCCCGGGATTCCATGGGGTTGAGGGCCTGCGAGCGCAGTGTTTCATAGCGCTGGCAGAGCAGCCGCATCTCTTTTCGGTCCGAGATCAGCCGTCCGTTCTGCTGCCCCTCGGAGTACCCGAGCCACCGCCCCTCCGGTGTCTCCAGGATCTGCAGAGGTCCGTCCAGGCAACCGTGGAACTCCAGCCACAGCGGCACGACCTGGAACGTCACGTTGCGCGGTGCGGTGAGTTCGAGCACGTGGTCCAGCATGCTCGCCTGCACCTGCGGTCCGCCCAGCCCTCGCCGGAGGACCGCCTCCTCCACGATGAAGCTGAACGGCACGGTCGGCCGCTCCCGCATCATCCGCTGTCGGTCCAGTCGTGCGGCGACCTGGGCTTCCGCCTGCTCATCGGTCAGCAGCGGGATGCTGTTGTCGAACACCGCCCGCGCGTAAGCCTCGGACTGCAACAGCCCAGGCACCAGCCGGCACTCGTAGGTCGACAGGCTCGCCGCCTTCCGTTCCAGCCTCGCCCACTGGCGGAACCAGGCGGCGAGGCCCACCTCGCCGCGCGTGAGGTGGCGGGCGGCCTTGCGCAGGGCGCCGGTGTTGCCGAGGGCGAGTTCCGCGCGTTCCACGAACGCGCGGTCCGGCATCCGGCGGCCCAGCTCCACCGAGGCCACCGTGTGCTTGGAGTACCGCACCCAGGTGCCGAGTTCGGCGCGGCTGAGGCCCGTGTGCTCGCGCAGCGCCTGGACGACCGCACCGAAGGTGCGCATGCTGTCCGAGGGGTGCGGCTCCCGGTCCCACTCCCGTTCCGGGCCCGAGCGCTCCTCGTCGTCCGCGGCCTCCCGCGCGGCCTCGTCCCCGTCACCGGCCCCGGTCCCGATCCTGGCCTCGTCGTCGGCCTCGTCCCCGGCCCCGACTTCGCCCTCGACCTCGACCCCGACCCCGGCCCTGTCGACGTTGTCCATCCGCCGCCCTCTCCGCTTGCTCCGTGCTGAGTACCCGGACCGCGACGACTACCGAAAGCACTCGCGGCCACCACTCAGCGTGACGGAACACCTCCCGCGCCGTCCACCGAAGTGCTCGTACGCTCACCCCGCGTACGCGGTCCCGCACTCGTTCACGCCCCTCGCGCGCCCCCACCTCGCCCCGCACGCCCCCGGCAACACCGCATCCCGGACCGCTCCCCCGCCGACGACGAGGTGTACCCCTTGGCGCGGGGTCTCGGATCGCGTGGCCGGATCTCACGGCCAACGGCCACTCGACGGCCGGTCGGCCACCGCTGCGGGACGGGCGGCCGAAGCGTTCACCCCTGGGGTCGGCGAAGTGCCCAGTCGCGGTCGCCCGGCGTCGGCTCGGTGCGCCAGCGGGCCCGTAGGACCCCGTCATCGTCGGGCATGACGGCAGTGCACAGAGCCACGCGCTCACCCGCGTACACGGACAGGAGCGCGGCGGCACGGGCACAGGGCAGCCGGTTGTGGCTCAGCGAAGTGCTCTTGGGCAACACGCCGCCCGAGGCGTTCGCCGTGAAGGCCCTCGACCACGCGGCAACTGGGCCTGTTTCATGCGCCAAGCAGAACAGGAGGTGACATCGTGACGTAGCGGCGTCACCTCCTGTTCCGCTGGCGCACGGAAAGAGCTCGGTATCTGTGCTTCATCTGTGCTTATCATCGACGGGGACCTGCCTTCGGCAGCCGACTCACTCGCCGACGGCGTGCAGTTGGCCGTAGGTGCGGCAGCCGCGGCAGAACCGGCCGTGCAACGGGAAGGCACCAGACCCCGCGCGCTGTTCCCGGCCGACACGGCGCCGCACCGGGGTTGAAACGCAGAAGGGTCGACCGTCACGCCCGACCTGGCAGTTTCCTCATCGTTCGGAAGCAACCCGGCTCACGCAGCGTGGACCCAATCCTCAAGGAGATATCGCATCGTGCCCACCATCAGGAAGACCGCCCGGAGCCTGTTCGCCGTGGCGTTACTGGCCGCAGGCTTCAGCGTTACAGCTCCCATGAACGCCGCGTACGCCATGAACCAGACACCTTGCACCACTGAACGCTTCTCATCCTGTGGTTCGTGGGTGATGGCGGCTGGTGGTCGGGGGGCCGTAACGCGGCAGGGCTCCTGGTCGTTGCGGCTGGTGATCTCACTCGCCAACGTCTCGACACAGGAGCCCTGTTGGTCCCGTATCGTGCCATGCTCGACGTCCCCCACGAAGTCGTGGAGCACGTTTCCTGGCTCATCTACGCCCGAAGGCGTGAGCTGAACTCCCGCTGGCGGAAGCTGGGCTGCTTCCGCCAGGCCCTGCTGGTCCTGGTGCACCTGCGCAAGAACGAGACCCTGGCCCAGGCCGCAGCGGGGTTCGGCATCTCCACCGCCACCGCCGGCCGGTACGTGAGCGAAACGGTCGACCTCCTCGCCGAGCGCGCCCCGAGCCTGCACGAGGCCCTGCGCGAGCTGCCGCCGGAGGGGTTCGTCATCCTCGACGGCACTTTGATCACTACCAACCGCATCGCGGCGGACGAGCCGTACTACTCGCAGAAGCACCGCCGCCACGGGATGAACGTGCAGGTCATCGCCCGCCCGGACGGCACCCCGCTCTGGTTCTCCCGCGCGACACCGGGCCGCACGCACGACCTGACCGCAGCCCGCGCCCACGGTGTGATCCAAGCCTGCCTGTCCCGTCAGCTCCTCGTCCTGGCCGACCGCGCCTACCAGGGCGCCGGCGCGACCGTCCGCACCCCCTACTACGGTCATCGCGACCTGCCCGAGCACTACCAGCAGTACAACCGCGACCACGCCCGGCTGCGCGCCCCGGGCGAACGCGCCTTCGCCCGCCTCAAGCAATGGCGGATCCTCCGCAAGGCCCGGTGCAGCACCAACCGCATCGGTCGCACGGTCGCCGCCGTTCACGCCATCGAGATCGCCTGGCGCTCAGGATGAGAAGCGTTCA
>NZ_PGSG01000037.1 GCF_002843305.1 Streptomyces barkulensis | reverse complement strand
TTGAAGTATTTGGCCTCGGGGTGGTGGACGACGATGGCGTCGGTGGACTGTTCGGGATGGAGCTGGAACTCCTCGGACAGCTTCACCCCGATCCGCTCGGGCCGGAGCAGCTCGGCGATCTTGGCGCGGTCGGCCAGCTCCGGACACGCCCCGTACCCCAGCGAGAACCGCGCCCCGCGGTATTTGAGGGCGAACATGTCCTCGATCGCGTCGGGGTCGTCGCCGGCGAAACCGAGCTCGGCACGGACCCGGGCGTGCCAGTACTCGGCCAGCGCCTCGGCCAGCTGCACCGACAGGCCGTGCAGCTCCAGATAGTCGCGGTAGGCGTTGGCGGCGAACAGCTCGGCGGTGGCCTGGCCGATGCGGGAGCCGACGGTGACCACCTGCAGGCCCACCACGTCCGTCTGACCGGACTCCTTGGGGCGGAAGAAGTCCGCCAGGCACAGCCGGCGCCCGCGGCGCTGGCGGGGGAAGGTGAACCGGCACCGCTCGGCACCGTCCTCACCGAGGACCACCAGGTCGTCGCCCTCGGCGTGGCAGGGGAAGTAGCCGTAGACCACCGCGGCCTCCAGCAGGCTGTCGGTGTGCAGCCGCTCCAGCCAGCCCCGCAGCCGCGGCCGGCCCTCGGCCTCGACCAGCTCCCGGTAGGAGGGCCCGTCCCCGGTGCGCGGCGCCTTCAGCCCCCACTGCCCCTTGAACAACGCGTCCTCGTCCAGCCAGGACGCGTACTCCTTGAGCGGAATGCCCTTGACCACCCGCGTGCCGTAGAAGGGCGGGGTGGGCACCGGATGGTCGGTGGCCACGTCCGAGCGCACCGGCCCGCCCGGCTCCGGCTCGGCCACCTGGGCGGCCGCCGCCTTGACCCGCCGCTGCCGCAGCTCGGGCAGCTTCGCCCCCGGCACACCACGCTTGACACCCATCAGCGCGTCCATCAGCCGCAGCCCCTCGAAGGCGTCCCGGGCGTAGCGGACCTCCCCGTCGTAGAGGGCGTGCAGGTCCTGCTCGACGTAGGCGCGGGTCAGCGCGGCCCCGCCCAGGATCACCGGATACTTCCCGGCCAGGGAACGGGCGTTGAGCTCCTGCAGATTCTCCTTCATGATCACGGTGGACTTCACCAGCAGCCCGGACATGCCGATCACATCCGCGGCGTGCTCCTCGGCCGCCTCCACGATCGCCGACACCGGCTGCTTGATCCCGAGGTTGACCACCGTGTAGCCGTTGTTGGACAAGATGATGTCCACCAGGTTCTTGCCGATGTCGTGCACGTCTCCGCGCACCGTGGCCAACACGATGGTGCCCTTGCCCGCCGCGCCCTCGACCCGCTCCATGTGCGGCTCCAGATGGGCCACGGCCGTCTTCATCACCTCCGCCGACTGCAGCACGAACGGCAGCTGCATCTGCCCGGAGCCGAACAGCTCCCCGACCACCTTCATGCCCGCCAGCAGGGTGTCGTTGACGATGTCCAGCGCCGGACGCTCGGTGAGGGCCTCATCCAGATCGGCCTCCAGACCGCCCCGCTCCCCGTCGATGATCCGCCGCTTGAGCCGCTCCTCCAGCGGCAGCGCCGCCAGCTCCTCGGCCCGGGAGGCCTGCACACTCCTGGTGTCCACGCCCTCGAACAGTTCCAGGAACCGCTGCAGCGGGTCATAGCCCTCCGCCCGCCGGTCATAGATCAGATCCAGCGCCACCCGCACCTGCTCGGCGGGAATCCGCGCGATGGGCAGGATCTTGGCCGCGTGCACGATCGCCGAGTCCAGCCCGGCCTTGACGCACTCGTCCAGGAACACGGAGTTGAGCACCATCCGCGCGGCCGGATTCAGACCGAAGGAGATGTTCGACAGCCCCAGCGTGGTCTGCACCCGCGGATGCCGCCGCTTGAGCTCACCGATCGCCTCGATCGTGGCCACCCCGTCCCGGCGGGACTCCTCGGTACCGGTACAGATGGTGAACGTCAGGCAGTCGATGAGGATGTCCTCCTCCCGGATACCCCACCTGCCCGTCAGATCCGCGATCAGCCGCTCGGCCACGGCCACCTTCTGCCCGGCCGTACGCGCCTGCCCCTCCTCATCGATGGTCAACGCGATCAGCGCCGCCCCGTGCTCGGCCGCCAGCGCCGTGATCCGCGCGAACCGGGAGCCGGGCCCGTCACCGTCCTCGTAGTTCACACTGTTGATCACCGCCCGGCCGCCCAGCTTCTCCAGCCCCGCCGCGATCACGGCCGGCTCGGTGGAGTCCAGCACCACCGGCAGCGTGGAGGCCGTCGCCAGCCGCCCGGCCAGCTCGGCCATGTCCGCCACCCCGTCACGGCCCACATAGTCCACACACAGATCCAGCAGGTGCGCGCCCTCGCGGATCTGCTCCCGCGCGATCTCCACGCAGTCCTCCCACCGCCCTTCCAGCATGGCGGTGCGGAACTTCTTCGACCCGTTGGCGTTGGTGCGCTCCCCGATCGCCAGATACGAGGTGTCCTGCCTAAACGGCACCGCCTGGTACAGCGACGCCGCCCCCGGCTCCGGCCGCACCTCCCGCCCCGCCGGCACCACTCCCCGCACCCGCTCGACCACCTGCCGCAGATGCTCCGGCGTCGTCCCGCAGCACCCACCCACCAGCGACAGCCCGTACTCGGCCACGAACGACTCCTGCGCATCCGCCAGCTCACCCGGCGTGAGCGGATAGCGCGCACCGTCGGCGGTCAGCTCCGGCAGCCCCGCGTTCGGCATACAGGACAGCGGGATGCGGGAGTGCCGCGCGAGGTAGCGCAGATGCTCGCTCATCTCCGCCGGACCGGTGGCACAGTTGAGCCCGATCATGTCGATGCCCAGCGGCTCCAGCGCCGTCAGAGCCGCACCGATCTCACTGCCCAGCAGCATCGTGCCGGTCGTCTCCACCGTCACCGAGCAGATCACCGGCACCGACCACCCGGCCGCATCCAGCGCCCGCCGCGCCCCCAGCACCGCCGCCTTGGTCTGCAGCAGGTCCTGGGTCGTCTCCACCAGCAGCGCGTCCGCACCCCCCGCCAGCAAACCCTCGGCATTGGCCTGATAGGCGTCCCGCAGCGTGCGGTACTCGACATGGCCCAGGGTGGGCAGCTTGGTACCCGGCCCCATCGCCCCCAGCACCCACCGCTGCCGCCCCGTGTCCCGCGTGAAGGCGTCGGCCACCTCCCGCGCCACCCGCGCCCCGGCCTCGGACAACTCCTCCACCCGGCCGGCGATGTCGTACTCCGCCAGCGCCGCGAAGTTGGCACCGAAGGTGTTGGTCTCCACACAGTCCACCCCCACCGCCAGATACGCCTCGTGCACCGAGGCCACGATGTCGGGGCGGGTGACGTTGAGAACCTCGTTACAGCCCTCCAACTGCTGGAAGTCCTCCAGCGACGGATCGGCCGCCTGCAGCATCGTGCCCATCGCCCCGTCCGCCACCACCACCCGCGAGGACAACGCCTCACGCAGGGCATCGGCGCGGGGGGTCTTCGACGTCCCGGCGGAGGCGGGTCCGGCGGTCGGCGTCGGGTCGAGGTCGTGCGAAGTCGGCGAAGCTGCCATGGAAGGGCTCCCAGAGATGCGACGGCTGTCGGCTTTGCGTCTTCCATCGGGAAGCGCACCCGGCCAGGGTATCTGTCGGCGCCGTGGGAGCCGCAGGTGTTCCGAGGCGTGGACGCCGGACGGCTACCGCGGTATCGGCATGATCCGATAGCGTTCGACATTGTCGAATGCCGTCTTCCGGCCCACCGAGAGAAGCCAACAGAGGAGAGGTGCGCGATGGCCCGGACCATCCAGTCGCTGGAGCGGGCGGCGGCGGTGCTGCGGCTGCTCGCCGGGGGTGAGCGGCGCCTCGGGCTGTCCGACATCGCCTCCACCCTGGGCCTGGCCAAGGGCACCGCCCACGGTCTGCTGCGCACCCTCCAGCAGGAGGGCTTCGTCGAGCAGGATCCCGCCTCGGGCAGGTACCAGCTGGGTGCGGAGCTGCTGCGGCTGGGCAACAGCTATCTGGACGTCCACGAGCTGCGGGCCCGCGCCCTGGTATGGACAGACGACCTGGCCCGTTCCAGCGGGGAGAGCGTCTACCTGGGCGTGCTCCACCAGCAGGGCGTGCTGATCGTGCACCATGTCTTCCGCCCCGACGACAGCCGGCAGGTACTGGAGGTGGGTGCGATGCAGCCACTGCACAGCACCGCGCTGGGCAAGGTGCTGGCGGCGTACGACCCGGTGGCCCACAGCGAGGCGATGGACTCCGAACGCGAGGCGCTGACCGCCCGGACGATCACCGATCCGGAGTCGTTCGAGGAGGTCCTGGAACTGACCCGGTCCCGCGGCTGGGCGGCCGACGTCGAGGAGACCTGGGAGGGGGTCGCCTCCATCGCCGCCCCCGTGCACGACCGGCGCCGGATGCCGGTGGGCGCCGTGGCCGTCACCGGCGCGGTGGAGCGGGTGTGCGCGGACGGGGAGATACAGCCGCGGCTGGTGGCGGCCGTACGGGACTGCGCGCGGGCGGTGTCGCGCGACCTGGGCGCGGGCCGTTTCTGAGCCACCGCGTTCCACGCCGCTCCGCCCGCGTCGGCTCGCCGAGCCGCCGACCTGCCGGCTCGTTGTCCCGCCCTTGTGAGTCTATTCATCTGCTTGGCACATTATTTGTTCGATTCAGGCCGCCGTCCGGTTCGGGGCAGTCGCCCCTGGGCAGTGTCCGGGGGCACCCCGCTCACCCCGGCCTCACCCGATCGCTTTCGCACGGTTTCGGCCGTGCGGCCCGTGTTCGCCGTCACGATCCGCCGCTCGCACCCTTGACGAGATGTTCGACTGAGGCGAAACTGCCGTTCGGCGGTCGACAATGTCGAACAGTGAACGGGACTCGGTCCGCCTCCCCCACTTCTTCCATCTGGCTCCCTCCGGACAAGAGCAAAGGAGTCGCGGGTGTCCAGCTCCGACATATTCCTGGGCGAGGTCATCGGCACCGCCGTCCTGATCCTGCTGGGCGGCGGCGTCTGCGCCGCCGTCACGCTCAGACGATCCAAGGCCGCCGGCGCCGGCTGGGTCGCCATCACCTTCGGCTGGGGATTCGCCGTCCTCACCGCCGCCTACATCTCCCTGGGCCTCTCCGGCGCCCACCTCAACCCGGCGGTCACCGTGGGCATCGCCGTGCAGAGCGGGGAGTGGGACAAGGTGCCCGTCTACTTCGCCGGCCAGCTGCTCGGCGCCATGGCCGGCGCCGCCCTGGTGTGGGTCTCCTACTACGGCCAGTTCCTGGCGCACCTGACCGACCGCGAGGTCGTCGGCGGCCCCGGTGCCCAGACGACGGCCGCCGCCGACCGGCAGCGCTCCGACGCCCCCGGCCCGGTGCTCGGCGTCTTCTCAACCGCCCCCGAGATCCGCAGCCCCGTGCAGAACATGGCCACCGAGACCATCGCCACCGCCGTGCTGGTCCTGGCCATCCTCACCCAGGGCCTCACCGAGGGACTGGCCCTGTCCGGCACCGGCGTCCTCGTCACCGCCCTGGTCGTCGTCGGGATCGGCCTCTCGCTGGGCGGCCCGACCGGGTACGCGATCAACCCCGCCCGCGACCTCGGGCCGCGCATCGTGCACGCCCTGCTCCCACTGCCCAACAAGGGCGGATCGGACTGGGGCTACGCCTGGGTCCCGGTGGCGGGCCCCCTGCTGGGCGGAGCGTTCGCGGGCGTCCTCTACCGGCTCGCGTTCGCCTGACCGGCTCCCGCTCTCCCCACCCCTCCCCCGATCCCCCGGCGCCATCCCGCCGCCCACCCATGGAGCACCCCGACATGAGCGACACCCGCCGCGAGTTCATCGCCGCCATCGACCAGGGCACCACCTCCAGCCGCTGCATCGTCTTCGACCGGGACGGCCGTATCGTCTCGGTCGGCCAGAAGGAACACGAGCAGATCTTCCCCGAGCCCGGCCGGGTCGAGCACGACGCCAACGAGATCTGGGCCAACGTCCAGGAGGTGATCGCCGAGGCCCTGGACAGGGCGGGCATCACGCGCGAGGACGTACGGGCGCTGGGCATCACCAACCAGCGCGAGACGACGCTGCTGTGGGACAGGGCCACCGGCGAGCCGGTCCACAACGCCATCGTCTGGCAGGACACCCGCACCGACGCGCTCTGCCGGGAGCTGGGCCGCAACGTCGGACAGGACCGCTTCCGCCGCGAGACCGGCCTGCCGCTCGCCTCCTACTTCGCGGGCCCGAAGATCCGCTGGCTGCTGGACAACGTCGAAGGACTGCGCGAGCGCGCCGAGGCCGGCGAGATCCTCTTCGGCACGATGGACTCCTGGGTGATCTGGAACCTCACCGGCGGCACGGAGGGCGGCGTGCACGTCACCGACGTCACCAACGCCTCCCGCACCCTGCTGATGAACCTGCGCACCCTGGACTGGGATCCGCGCATCTGCGAGTCCATGGGCGTGCCCATGGCGGTGCTGCCCGGGATCCGCTCCTCCGCCGAGGTCTACGGCGAGGCCCGCGGGGCACTGGAGGGCGTGCCGGTGGCCTCCGCGCTGGGCGACCAGCAGGCCGCGCTGTTCGGCCAGACCTGCTTCTCGCCGGGCGAGGCCAAGTCGACGTACGGAACCGGTACGTTCCTGCTGCTCAACACCGGTTCCGAGGCCGTCAACTCCTACAACGGCCTGCTGACCACCGTCGGGTACCGCATCGGCGACCAGGACCCGGTGTACGCGCTGGAGGGATCGATCGCGGTCACCGGCTCGTTGGTACAGTGGATGCGCGACCAGATGGGTCTGATCAACAGCGCCGCCGAGATCGAGACGCTGGCCAGCTCGGTGGAGGACAACGGCGGCGCCTACTTCGTCCCCGCCTTCTCCGGGCTGTTCGCCCCCTACTGGCGCTCCGACGCCCGGGGCGTCATAGCCGGCCTGACCCGTTACGTCACCAAGGCGCACATCGCCCGCGCGGTGCTGGAGGCGACGGCCTGGCAGACCCGCGAGATCGTCGACGCGATGGAGAAGGACTCCCGCGTCGAGCTGACCGCCCTGAGAGTGGACGGCGGCATGACCAGCAACAACCTGCTGATGCAGTGCATCTCCGATGTCCTGGACGCTCCGGTCGTCCGGCCGATGGTCGCCGAGACCACCTGTCTGGGCGCCGCCTACGCGGCCGGCCTGGCCGTCGGCTTCTGGCCGGACACCGACGCCCTGCGAGCCAACTGGCGTCGGGCCGCGGAGTGGACGCCCCGGATGGAGGCCGACGTGCGCGAACGCGAGTACAAGAACTGGCTCAAGGCCGTGGAGCGGACCATGGGCTGGCTCGAAGAGGAGAACTGATCCACATGAACACCCTCGAAAGCGCCCCCACCCTCGGGGCGCGCCCGGCCGCCGGCCCGGACCCGGGCCGTGCCGAGACACGGGAGGTGCTGGAGGGCGCGGTCTTCGACCTACTGGTCGTCGGCGGCGGCATCCTGGGCACCTCGGTCGCCTGGCACGCGGCGCAGTCGGGGTTGCGGGTGGCGATGGTGGACGCCGGCGACTTCGCCGGCGCCACCTCCTCCGCCTCCTCCAAACTGGTCCACGGCGGGCTGCGCTACCTGCAGACCGGTGCGGTGAGGCTGGTCGCCGAGAACCACCACGAGCGGCGGGTGCTGGCCCGGGACGTGGCGCCGCACCTGGTCAACCCGCTCACCTTCCACCTGCCGGTCTACCGGAGCGGTCCGCACGGCGCGGCCAAGCTCGGCGCGGGCGTCTTCGCCTACTCCGCCCTGTCCGCCTTCGGCGACGGGGTGGGCCGGCTGATCTCCCCGGCGAAGGCCGCCGCCGACAACCCGGCCCTGCGCACCGAGGGCCTCAAGGCGGTCGCGGTCTACGGCGACCACCAGATGAACGACTCCCGGGTCGCGGTGATGACCGTCCGCGCCGCCGTGGACTCCGGCTCGGTCGTCCTCAACCACGCCGAGGTCACCGGTCTGCGCTTCACCCACGGCCGGGTCACCGGCGCGGAGCTGAGGGACCGGCTGGACGGCACGGAGTTCAAGGTGGACGCCCGGCTGGTGCTCAACGCCACCGGACCGTGGGTGGACCGCATGCGGCGGATGGAGTACGCGGGCGCGGCGCCCAGCGTCCGGCTGTCCAAGGGCGCGCACCTGGTGCTGAGGCGGACGGCGCCGTGGCGGGCGGCGCTGGCCACGCCCGTCGACAGGTACCGCATCACCTTCGCCCTCCCCTGGGAGGACCACCTGCTGCTGGGCACCACCGACGAGGCCTACGAGGGCGATCCGGCCGAGGTGTCGGCCACCGACGCCGACGTCCGGCAGATCCTGGACGAGGCCGCCTTCTCCGTGCGCGACGAGCAGCTCTCGCCGGATCTGGTGACCTACGCCTTCGCGGGCCTGCGGGTGCTGCCCGGCGGCCCGGGCGGTGTGGAGTCGGCCAGGCGGGAGACGGTTCTCACCGAGGGCCGCGGCGGGATGCTCTCGGTCGCGGGCGGCAAGTGGACCACCTACCGGCACATCGGCCGCACCGTCCTGAGGAAGCTGGCGACGCTGCCGGGCACCGCGCGGACCGGCTTCGCCGAGGACGCCGTGCCGGTCTCCGAGCTGGTGCGGCGGGTGCCGCTGCCGGGGGTGGCCAACCCGGACGCGGTCGCCCACCGGCTGCTGGTGGACCGTGGGCCGGGCACCCGGCTCGACCCGCTGACCGCCAGGCACCTGGCGACCCACTACGGGGCGCTGGCGTTCGACATCGCCCGCCTGGTGCACGAGGACCCGGCGCTGGGCGAGCGCGTCCACCCGGACGCCCCGGAGATCTGGGCGCAGGTCGTCTACGCCCGCGACCGTGAGTGGGCCGCGACGGCGGACGACGTGCTGCGCCGCCGCACCACGCTGACCGTCCGCGGCCTGGACACCGAGGAGGTCCGCGCCGAGGTCGCGAAGGTGCTGGACGCACGGCGGCCCTGACGCCCCCGCCCCGGTGCTCCGCGGGCCCGTACGGCGGCTTCCCGCCCGCCGTACGGGCCCGCGCGCCGTGGGCGGCTGCGGCGGTATCCGGACGGATCACCGCCGCACGGCCCGGGAAGGAGTGTGATGGCTGCGGCGCGGGCACGGTCACGCCGTAGGCTGGGCCCGCACGGTAATGGAACGTCAGCCGGTACGGAGCGTGTGCTCCGGTCGGCCGGAAGGAGGCACTGGGTGATCGAGCTCGAGGGGGTTCCCGAGCTGGTCGACCCGGTCATGGTGGCCGCGTTCGAAGGCTGGAACGACGCCGGTGACGCCGCCTCCGCCGCGGTCGCGCATCTGGAGCGGGAGTGGAAGGGCGAGGTGTTCGCGGCGCTGGACGCCGAGGACTACTACGACTTCCAGGTCAACCGTCCCCAGGTGTGGCTGGAGGGCGGTGTGCGCAGGATCACCTGGCCGACGACCCGCCTGTCGGTGGTGCGGATCGGTGACGCCGACGGCCGGGGCCGCGCCCGCGATCTGGTGCTGGTGCGCGGTATCGAGCCGAGCATGCGCTGGAGGTCCTTCTGCAACGAGATCCTGGGGTTCGCCCACGAGCTGGGTGTGGAGATGGTCGTCGTGCTCGGCGCACTGCTCGGGGACACCCCGCACACCCGGCCGGTCCCGGTCACGGGTGTCACCTCCGACCCGGACCTGGCCCGCACAATGGACCTGGAGGAGTCCCGGTACGAGGGCCCCACCGGCATCGTCGGCATCCTCCAGGAGGCGTGCGGCCACGCGGGCGTGCCCGCGGTGAGCCTGTGGGCCGCGGTGCCGCACTACGTCTCGCAGCCGCCCAACCCGAAGGCGACCCTCGCCCTGCTCAACCGCCTGGAGGACCTGCTGGACGTGCGGATCCCGCTGGGCGAACTGCCGGAGGACGCCCGGGCCTGGCAGCTGGGCGTGGACCAGCTCGCCGCCGAGGACAACGAGGTGGCCGAGTACGTGCAGTCGCTGGAGGAGGCCCGGGACACCGCGGAGCTGCCGGAGGCGTCGGGCGAGGCGATCGCCAAGGAGTTCGAGCGCTATCTGCGGCGGCGGGACGGCCAGCCCGGCGGCCACGCCGGGGGCGGTACGGCCGCCGAGGGCGGCTCGTACCTGCGCGACACCTCGGCCGGGGGGCGTACGCGTCCGGCGAGGCCGCCGGAGGACGGGCCGGAGCGCGGCGCGCGGGGCGCCGGAGGCGGGGGCGCCGGCCCTCAGGGCGCGGAAGGCGGGGACGGCACGGATGATACGGACGGCACGGACGGCACGGACAGCGGCCCTCAGGGCCCGGAGAAGGGCGACTGAGCCCACAGCGAGACGACGCGAGACGCCCGGGGCGCCCGCCGTTCGGCGGGCGCCCCGGGCGTCTTCCGTCGCGTGCTCGGACGCTCAGAGCGCGACGCCCAGCAGGGCGTCCACGGCCCGCGACACCAGGCCGGGCGCGCCGGTGTCCGTACCGCCGTCCGCGTTCTGGCGCTCGGCCCAGCGGTCGACCGCGGCCAGCGCGGCGGGGGCGTCGAGGTCGTCGGCGAGGGCGGCGCGGATCTCCTCCACCAGCGCGTCGGCCGGCGGGCCGTCGGGGCGGGAGACTGCGGCCCGCCAGCGCCCGAGCCGGGCCACCGCCTCGTCGAGAACGGCGTCGGTCCACTCCCAGTCGGCGCGGTAGTGGTGGGCCAGCAGGGCCAGGCGGACGGCGGCCGGGTCGGTGCCGTCGCGGCGCAGCGCGCTGACGAAGACCAGGTTCCCCTTGGACTTGGACATCTTCTCGCCGTGGAGGGCGACCATCCCGGCGTGGACGTAGGCGCGGGCGAAGGGGTACTGGCCGGTGAGCGCCTGCGCGTGCGAGGCGCCCATCTCGTGGTGGGGGAAGGCCAGGTCGGAGCCGCCGCCCTGGACGTCGAAGCCCATGCCCAGGTGGTCCAGGGCGATGGCGACGCACTCGACGTGCCAGCCGGGGCGGCCGGGGCCGAGCGAGCCGCCGTCCCAGGAGGGCTCGCCCTCTCGGGCGGCCATCCACAGCAGCGGGTCGAGCGGGTTCTTCTTGCCGGGGCGGTCCGGGTCGCCGCCGCGCTCGGCCGACAGGTGCCGCATCGTCTCGGCGTCCAGACCGGAGACCTCGCCGAAGTGGGGGTCGGAGGCGACGGAGAAGTAGACGTCGCCGTCGAGGTCGTAGGCGGCGCCGGTCTCCCGCAGCCGCTCGATGACGGGGACGATCCCGGGTATGGACTCCACGGCCCCGATGTAGTGCCTGGGCGGGAGCATCCGCAGGGCGGTCATGTCCTCGCGGAAGAGCGCCGTCTCGCGCTCGGCCAGCGCCGTCCAGTCCTCACCGGTGGCGGCGGCCCGCTCCAGCAGCGGGTCGTCGACGTCGGTGACGTTCTGCACGTAGTGGACCTGCCGCTTGGTGTCGAGCCACACGCGCTGCACGAGGTCGAACGCGTTGTAGGTCGCCGCGTGCCCGATGTGGGTCGCGTCGTACGGCGTGATGCCGCAGACGTAGAGGCGGGCGACGGGACCGGGGGCGAGGGTCACCCGTCCGCCGGTCGCGGTGTCGTGGAGGCTGAGGTCTCGGCCCTGACCTGGCAGGGCGGGCACCTCGGAAGCGGGCCAGGCATGCATGGTCATGAGCGTAACCGGCACGCTGTGCCGTCCACGAACGGGATGCGCGCAATGGCCTGAACCGAGGCACCGCGGCCGATGTGGCCCACTTGACGGACCGCCGCCGGCCGGGTCCGTCCGCCCGGGCTGGGCGGGCGGGACGTGCGGGGCGGGGCGTGCAGGACGGGGCGGGCGGACGGATCCGGCGGCTCAGACGGGGGGCCAGGGGATCGCGGGCCAGTCGCCGCCGGGCAGCGGGTGGCGGCCGGCGGCGATCAGGGCGTCGGTCCGCTTGCGCAGGGCGTCCAGCTCGGCGGAGGTGATCAGCCCGGCCAGCCGGGTGGCGAGCGGCCCGCCGTCGGCCAGCGCGGCGGACAGGCCGCGCAGCGCTTCCAGCGCCTCCCCGGGCAGCGGCTCGCCCGCCCAGCCCCACAGCAGGGTGCGCAGCTTGTCGTCGGTGTGGAAGGTCACACCGTGGTCGATGCCGTACAGCTTTCCGTCCGGGGCGGTCAGCAGGTGCCCGCCCTTGCGGTCGGCGTTGTTGATCACCGCGTCGAGCACGGCCAGCCGGCGCAGGCGGGGATCGTCGGCGTGCACCAGCAGCGCGGTGCGGTCCCCGCCCACGCCGACCGGGACGACGGGCTTCCAGCCCGGTCCCGGCTCCCCCTCCTCCACCAGCGCGAGCAGTTCCGCCGCGGCGGGCCCGCCGTCCTCCCCCGGCTCCTCCGTACCGTCCGGCCGGGGGCCGATCCACAGCTGGCACATGCCCTCGCCGTACGGGCCGTCGCGCAGCACGGTCGGCGGCACCAGACGCCAGCCCAGGGCCTCGGAGACCTCGTAGGCGGCCACCTCGCGCCGGGCGAGACAGCCGTCGGGGAAGTCCCACAGCGGGCGCTCCCCGCGTACCGGCTTGTAGACGCAGGGCACCTCCCGCCCGCCGTCCCCGCCTTCCGCGCCCGCCCCGGCGACCGTGCAGTACAGCACCGTGTTGGAGGCGCCGCCGAGGCGTCCGCGCACCGTCAGCTCACCGTCGGCCAGCAGTTCGGCCGGCGGTGAGCCGTCGTGGTCCGCCTCCGGCCTCACAGGCCGCGGCGGTATCCGTTCTGGCGCGGGCATACGTGTCCCTCCGGGTCGAGCGGCAGACTGCACAGCGGGCACGGCGGCCGGCCGGCCTTGACGACCTCCATGGCGCGCTTGGCGAAGGCCCGGGCCGTGGTGCCGCTGATCCTCACGCGCAGCACCGGCGGGCCGTTCTCGTCGTCCCTCAGCAGCCTCTCCTCGGCCTCGGCCAGATCCTCGTCGGAATCGGCCTCGATCTCGACGAGGGCCTGCGCCTCCACGATCACGCACTCGTCCTCGCCGTCCCAGGCCAGCGCCATGGTGCCGACCCGGAACTCCTCCTCCACCGGAGCCCGCAGGGGGGCGTTGTCGGCCGTCTCGGCGGGCGCGACGGCCGGGACCGGGGCGCTGCCGCCGGTGCGCCGCACGACCTCGTCCAGCAGTTCGTCTATGCGCTCGGCGAGCGCCTCGACCTGTGCCTTCTCCAGGGCGACGCTGGTGGTGCGGCCGGCCGCGGACGCCTGGAGGAAGAACGTCCGGCGGCCAGGCAGCCCGACCGTGCCGGCCACGAAGCGTTCCGGGGGGTCGTAGAGGAACACCTGACGGGACACGTTCCTGCTCCATCGGTCGACTGCTGGGACACTGGCACCCTACTGCGCCCGGCGATCACCGTGCCGACCACCGCACCCGCCACCGTGTCCGCCGCGGTGTCCGCCGCCGCGCCGGGTGCCGTGCCGGGCGGACGCCCGTACGGTGCGGGCGGCTTCCGGGTGCTCTCCGGGTGGCGCTGTCAGGCGCCGCCCCCGACGACCGCGTCCCCGTCGCCGCCGGCCCGAGGCGTGCCGTGCGCGGCGTCCGCCTCGCGCGGAGCGAGCGAGGCGAGGTCACCGGTGTCGCCCAGCCGCAGCAGGAAGGGACGCAGCGGGGTGTAGCGGATGGCGGTGACCGAGCAGGGCTCGACGTGGACGCGCTGGAAGAGGTCCAGGTGCATGCCGAGGGCGTCGGCGACCAGCGACTTGATGATGTCGCCGTGCGAGCACACCAGATAGGTGGCGTCCGGCCCGTGCTCCCGCTCGATCCGCTCGTTCCACTCCCGTACGGCCTCCACCGCCCGGGCCTGCATACCGCGCATCGTCTCGCCGCCGGGGAAGGCCGCGGCCGAGGGGTGCTGCTGGACGGTGGCCATCAGCGGCTCCTCGTTCAGCTCGGCGAGCTTGCGGCCGGTCCAGTCGCCGTAGTCGCACTCGCCGACGCGCTCCTCGGTGTGCAGCGGCAGGTCCGGCCTGGCGGCGGCCAGCGGCGCCAGGGTCTGGCGGCAGCGCTCCAGCGGGCTGTGGACGGCGGCGGTCAGCGGGAGCGCGGCCAGGCGCGCGGGGAGGGCGGCGGCCTGGGCGGCGCCGAGCTCGTCCAGCTCGACCCCGGGGGTTCGTCCGGCCAGCAGTCCGGAGGTGTTGGCGGTGGACCGGCCGTGCCGGACGAGGAGCAGCGTGGGCATGGCAGCCAGCGTAGGCGAGGGCGGCGGGGCCGAGTAGGGGCGGGGGCGGAGGCCGGGCGGACGGCCGCCGCACACGCCGCCGGGCCGGCGGGGGAGAATCGTGGGTGTGATTGTGGACTGTGCGATCTACCGGGACGGGCGCCGCGCCGAGGACCCCTCCGGCCTCGCCGAGGCCTTCCGGGCGGCCCGCGCGGACCGCGAGGCCTTCGTGTGGATCGGACTGCACGAGCCCACCGAGGAGGAGTTCGGTCAGGTCTCCCGGGAGTTCGGGCTGCACCCGCTGGCGGTGGAGGACGCCCTGTCGGCCCACCAGCGGCCCAAACTGGAGGTCTACGAGGACTCGCTGTTCCTGGTGCTCAAGCCGGTGGACTACGACGAGGCGGCCGACACGGTGCGCACCGGGGAGCTGATGCTGTTCCTCGGCGACTCCTTCGTGGTGTCGGTGCGGCACGGCACGACCAACCCGCTGGGCTCGGTGCGCGAACGGCTGGAACGCGACCCGCGGGTGCTGCAGCACGGTCCGACGGCCGTGCTGTACGCGGTGAGCGACGCGGTGGTCGACCACTACATGGAGGTGGCCGCCGAGCTGCAGATCGATCTGGAGGAGCTGGAGGAGGAGGTCTTCACCCCCGGCGGAACGGCGCGCGGCACCGTGGCGAGCCGCATCTACGCCTTCAAACGCCAGGTGCTGGAGTTCCGCCGGGCCACCGGTCCGCTGGCGGAGCCGATGGAGCGGCTGGCGGGCATCGGCGTACCGTTCGTGCACGACGACTCGCGTCCGTTCTTCCGCGACGTCAGCGACCATCTGACCAGGGCGAACGAGCAGGTGGAGGCATTGGACCGGCTGCTGTCGGACATCCTGTCGGCCTATCTGGCGCAGGTGGGCGTCCGGCAGAACGACGACATGCGCAAGATCTCGGCGTGGGCGGCCATGGCGGCGGTACCCACCATGATCGCCGGGGTGTACGGCATGAACTTCGACCACATGCCCGAACTGGCCCACCCGCTGGGGTACCCGGGGGTGGTGGTGGTGATGGTCGCCGTGAGCGCCGGCCTGTACCGGTTCTTCAAGCGCCGGGGCTGGCTGTAGCCGCGTCCCCGGGCCGGGCCGCCGCCCCGGCCCCGGGCTCCGCCTCGGGGTCGGGCCCGCGCCCGGGTTCGGGCAGTGCGGGCAGTGCAGGCGGTGCGGGCGGTGCGGGCGGTGCGGGCGGTGGATCCAGGCACACGGCACGGTGCCGGCCGGCCAGCCGCTCGTAGGCGTACCGGGCCTGGACACGCCCCTCCAGCACCACCGACCTGGCCATGCTCCAGCCCAGCAGATGGCCGGTGCGGGCCAGTACGGCGAGGGCGGCGTCGCGGTGGGCACGGGCCTCCGCCAGCGCGTTCTCCCTGAGCACCAGCTCGACGGCGGCGACGTGGCCGGCGCGGGCGAAGCCCAGCATCCCCTCGCGGCACCAGGCCCGGTACTCCCGTTCGGCGCGGAGGACCTCCCGGACCGCCTCGCCGGTCCCGGTGCGGACGGATGCCTGCCCGGCCAGGCGGGCGAGCCATGCGGCGGCGCGGGACGAGGCCGCGTACCCGTGGGCGAGGTGGGCGAGGACGTCCCGCTCGCTCAGCGGCTGCCCGCACCTCATCCGGACGTGCGCCGGGCAGTTCCCCCGCCGCTCCAGGAGGGCGGCGTGGTCCGCCTCGGGGGGCACCTCGGCCGGTTCCAGACCGCAGTCGGCGAGCAGCCCGGTCAGCAGCCGGGCGTGCCGCTCCTGAATCTCGCCGTACCGGGCCATCGCGGGTGCGAGACCGCGCCGGCCCTGGGGGACGAGGGCGGCGATCCGGCGGTTCTCCCGGCCGTTGCGCGCCTGGGCCGCGGCGGCCAGCGAGCACAGCAGCCGGAAGGAGGCGTCGTCGTCGAGGACCTCCCGCACCAGGTCCCTTCTGCGCAGCATGGCCCGACACCTTCCGTGGACGTATCCGCAGAAACCCGAGTCAACCGGCGCGGGCGGGCCGCGGCAACAGCTCACCCCCGCCCCTGCGCCGAACGGGCGTGTCCGCCGTGCCCGGCGTAACCCCGGAGGCTGCGCGCCGTTGTGCCGGGAGACGGCCGTGGCGGGGAGGACCCCCGAGCCCCCACCACGGCCGTGGACACACCTCGGCGCGGGGTGCGGCCGGACGGTTCGGTCCGGTCGCACCCCGCGCGGCGTTCACGGCGGAGGCGGAGAAACCGGGGGCGGAGTGCCGGAGGCGGAGAGCCGGGGGCGGCGGCTCCTCAGGAGGCGGCCCCGGACCGCTCCAGGGCCTCCACCCCGGCCCGCAGCGCGGCGATCCGCTCCTCCAGGGTGAAGCCGGCCGGCGCCAGCGACAGGGTGGTCACCCCGGCCGCGGCGTAGGCCCGCATCCGGTCGGCGATCCGCTCGACGGAGCCGAGCAGCGTGGTGGAGTCGATGAGCTGCCGGGGCACGGCGGCCGCGGCACCCTCCTTGTCGCCGGACAGGTACCTGTCCTGGATCTCGGCGGCCTCCTTCTCGTACCCCATGCGCCGGGCGAGCCGGTTGTAGAAGTTCTGCTTGCGGCTGCCCATGCCGCCGACGTACAGCGCGGTGTACGGGCGGAAGGTGTCGGCCAGGGCGTCGATGTCGTCGCCGAGGGCCAGCGGCACGGTGGGCGCCACGTCGAAGCCCTCCATGGTCAGGCCCGCCTTCTCGCGTCCGGCCCGCAGCGCGCCGAGCGTGGTCTCCTCGGCGTGCTCGGGGGCGAAGAAGATCAGCAGGGCGCCGTCGGCGATCTCGCCGGTCTGCTCCAGGTTCTTCGGGCCGATGGCGGCGATGTACAGCGGGATCCGCTCGCGGACGGGGTGGACGGTCAGCTTCAGCGGCTTGCCGGGGCCGTCGGGCAGCGGCAGCGTCCAGTGCTCGCCGGAGTGGGTCAGCCGCTCGCGGGACATCGCCTTGCGGACGATCTCCACGTACTCGCGGGTGCGGGCGAGCGGCTTGTCGAACCGCACCCCGTACCAGCCCTCGGACACCTGCGGCCCGGAGACGCCCAGGCCCAGACGGAAGCGTCCCTTCGAGAGGGTGTCGAGGGTGGCGGCGGTCATGGCCGTCATGGCGGGGGTGCGGGCGGGGATCTGGAAGATGGCCGAGCCGACGTCGATCCGCTCGGTCTGGGCCGCCACCCAGGCCAGGACGGTGGGGGCGTCCGATCCGTAGGCCTCGGCGGCCCAGCACACGGAGTAGCCCAGCCGGTCGGCCTCCTGGGCGACCGCGAGATTGTCGGCGTCCATCCCGGCGCCCCAGTAGCCGAGGTTGATCCCGAGCCTCATCCGCGTCCCCTTACCGATCGGTAACGTGCCCGTCGCCGGGACTCTAGCGCGCGGCCGCAAGTACTCTCAACGCCCATGGAGCACAGGCACGTGGGCCGCACCGGCCTCCGCGTATCCCGGATCGGGCTCGGTACTCTCACCTGGGCGAGGGACACCGGGGAGCGGGAGGCGGCCGACCTGCTGAAGTCCTTCTGGGAGGCCGGCGGGACGCTGGTGGACACCGCCGACGTGTACGCCGACGGCGGCGCCGAGTACCTCCTGGGCCGGCTGGTGCAGGATCTGGTGCCCCGCCGGGATCTGGTGATCGCCACCAAGGCGGGCGGCGTACCCGACCCCGAGCGTCACTTCGACTGCTCGCGCGGTCATCTGCTGGCCGCGCTGGACGCCTCCCTGGAGCGGCTGGGCACCGACTACGTCGATCTGTGGCAGGTCCACGCCTACGACCCCTTCACCCCCCTGGAGGAGACCCTCCAGGCCCTCGACACCGCGGTGGCCAGCGGCCGCGCCCGCTACGCGGGGGTGGCGGGCTTCTGCGGCTGGCAGCTGGCCAAGGCCGCCACCTGGCAGCTCGCCGCCCCGGGGGCGCGCACCCGGCTGGCCGGCGTCCAGATGGAGTACTCCCTGCTCCAGCGCGGTGTGGAGCGGGAGGTGCTGCCGGCCGCGCTGGACCTGGAGGTGGGGCTGCTGGCGTCCTCGCCGCTGGGCCGGGGCGTGCTCACGGGCAAGTACCGGCACTCCACCCCGCCGGGCTCGCGCGGGGCGTCGGAGCATCTGGCGCCCTTCGTGGAGCCCTACCTGGACGACGCGGCGGCGCGGATCGTCGACGCGGTCGCCACGGCCGCCGACGGGCTGGCCGTCACCCCGCTCCAGGTGGCACTGGCCTGGGTACGCGACCGGCCCGGGGTGGCCGCGCCGGTCATCGGCCCGCGCACCTCGCAGCAGCTCGGCGAGGCTCTGTCAGTGGAGGGCCTTACGCTTCCCGACGAGATCTGCCGGGCGCTGGACGATGTGTCGGCCCCGGTGCACCGCTATCCCGATCACGACTGGAGCACGCTGTGACCGCGTCCGGCGCCGACAACGCCGATCAGGCCCGCCAGACCCCCGCCCCGGGCGCCCCGGACAAGGCCGCCGAGCTCATGGCCGCCGTACGCGCCGTGGAGAGCGGCGAGCGTTCGGCCACCGAGTTCTTCGCCGAGCCGAGGCCCGCGCCCCGGCCCCGGCGCGCCGCCCCGGCCGCCCGGCCCGGCGGCCCCGGCGGTCCCCAGGCCGTACCGGGCGGCGGCCCGGTGGCCGTGCCCGAGGGCGTCACCGCGCTGCTGGCCGAGGGCGGCGCGCCCGCGGCGCTGGGCACGGCCGTGGTGGAGGCCTTCGGCGAGGGCGCCGAGGAGGTGCTGCGCGCCGATCCGTGGGAGCTGCTGGCCGTTCCGGGCGTGGCGCCGGAGCAGGCGGACGGCTTCGCGCGGGCGCTGCTGGGGCCGGAGGGCGGCCCGGGCGACGAGCGGCGCTGCCGGGCCCTGGCGGTGTGGCTGCTGGAGCGGGCGGCGCTGTCCGGGCACACGGTGCTCGCCCCCGGGAAGCTGGCCGAGGGCCTGGCCCGGTACGGCGTACCGGACGCGGAGACGGCGGTGGGCGAGGCGGTCGACGCGGGCGCGGTGCTGGCCTTCGAGGACGCCGTCGAGGAGGGCCCCGCAGCCGGGGAGGCCGGGGCCGGGGCAGCCGGGGCCGGGAACACCGTGGCGGGCGAGGAGGAAGAGGAGGGCGGGCGGCCCGTACGGCTGCTCGTCGGCCTGGAGCGCCACGCGCTGGCCGAGGAGAGCCTGGCCGAGGGTCTGGCCCGGCTGAGCAGTACCTTCGCCCCGCCCGGCGAGGAGGAGGCGGCCCGCTGGGAGGAGGCCGCGGGCAGGGCGCCCGGCCCCTCCGCGGCCGAGCTGGTGCGCACCGCCGCCCGCGGCGGCCTGGTGGCGCACACCGGCGGCGAGGCCGCCCGTGCCGAGCCGGCGGCGCTGGTGGCCGCGGCCCGGGCGCTGGGACTGCGGGCGTACGCCGCCGCACACAGCGAGGACGGCAGGCGGCGGCTGGCGGCGTTGCTGGATGCCGGAGGCGGTGGCGGGGGCGGCCGGAGCGACGGCCCGGACGGGGACGGCCCGGACGGCGGCATGGGCCCGGCGGCCGTCACCGTCGACGGGCTGCTGGCCGGCCGGGAGGGCCCCGGGCGCGACGAGGAGGGCGCGTACGCGCTGGATCTGCTCGCCGTGCTGGACGCCCCCCAGCTCAACGCCGAACGCGCGGCGATGCTGGTCGAGGCGGTGCCGGACGGTGCGCGGCTGGTCCTCAGCGGCGATCCGCACCTGCTCGGCTCGGCGGGTGCCGGCCAGGTGCTGGCCGATCTGCTGGCGGCGCGCGTCTGCCCGCAGGTGGTCTCCCGCACCCCGGATCCCGGGCCGGTCGGCGAACTGGTCTCGGGCATCGGGATCGGCGAGCTGAACCAGGTGGAGGCGCCCGGCCGGGAGGTGGTGATCGTCCCGGTGCGCGACGCCGGGGAGGCGGTGCACCGCACCGTGCAGCTCGTCGCCGACTCGGTGCCGCGCGCGCTGGGGGTGCCCGCCGGACTGACGCAGGTGATCACGCCCGGCCACGGCGGCGCCGCGGGCACCCGGGTGCTCAACGCCGCGCTCAAGGAGCGGCTCAACCCCGGACCCGGCCGGTTCGGCGGCTTCGACCCGGGCGACCGGGTGGCCCACTCCCCCGCCCCCGGCCACACCGCGCTGGGCACGGTGGTGTCGGGGGACGAGGAGGGGCTGCGTCTGGACTGCTCCGGCCGCGCCGTCACCGTCCCGCGCGGGCGAGTGGCGCGGACGGTGCGGCACGGCTGGGCGATCACCGCCCACCAGGCCGTCGGGACGCGCTGGCCGGCGGCCGTGGTGGTGCTTCCGGGCGACGCGGTCCCGGCCCTCAACCGCGCCTGGGTCTACACGGCGTTCGGCCGCGGCGAGCGGCATCTGTCCGTGGTGCACGGTGTGGATCAGGCGCTGCCGCGGGCGGTGGAGCGGATCCCGGCCCCGGAGCGCACGACACGTCTGCGCACGCTGCTGCGCGCGCAGGCGGCGCAGGCGGCCCCGCCTCCGGAGGCCGCGGGCTGACCTCCCGGCGGCGCGCTCCTGCCACCGGAGGCAGGGACGGGGGCCGGCGGCCCCCCGGCGGCCCCCCGGCGGCAGGGGCGGGCCCGGGTCAGTCCGCGGCCCGGAGCACCGGCCCGCGGTCCCCGTCCTCGCCGTAGAGGTCCTCCTCCTCGTCGAAGACGGCGCTGACGTCGAAACGGCACACGACCTGCTCGGGGTCGGCCCCGTCGAAGGGCGAGCCCAGCCACTCCCCCGGCTCGGCCGGCTCGTCGCCCGCGATCACCCAGAGCGTGGAGTCGCCCTCCTCCAGACCGAACTCCTCGTGCCGGGTGGCGATCTCGTCGGGTTCGTACTCGCCGAACAGCACGCTGAGGGCGGCGTGCACCCCGCTCCCGGCGAAGGGGCCCTCCAGCGCCTCCTCGTCCGCGTCCGCCGAGTCCGGGTCGAGCGCGGTGACGCGCTGCGCCTGGGCCATCAGCCGCTGCGGCTCCACCACGGTGTAGTCGCGGCGGATGAGGACGCCGATGGTGCTGGGCTCCTCCGGCCCGGCGTAGGCGGGCATGCTGTCGCCGCCCGGGATCTCGAAGGGTGTGACCTCGTCGTAGACGTCGTACAACAGCTCGTCGTACGCCTCGCCCGCCGCGGCGAGTTCGTCGAAGGCGGCGTGGACGGCGGCCTCGGCCCGGGCGGCCCCGGCACCCGAGCCCCCCTCGGCGGACCGTCGTTCGACGGCTTCGAGGTGACGGTCCAGCGCGGTCTTCAACGCTTCGGCGGCGGCTCGTACCTCGGCAGCACCGGGCTGCGCAGCATCAGACATAGTGCAGACGCTATCCGTACCGGGGCCCCGCACGCACAATAGATGTGATGCCGGAATACGAATTTCGTGATGTGTACGTCCCGCGCGGGGTCTCCCGCAAGGCCGCCACACGTCTGCTGACCGAACACGCCGAGTACGGACACTGGGAACTGGACCGCCTCAGGCTCAACTCCGACGGCAGCCGCCAGGTGCGGCTGCGGCGGCGGATCATCCGCCAGCTGCGCGCCACCTGGTGACGCGGCAGGCGGAAGGAGCGGGCCCCGACCCCGGTAAGGGGCGGAGCCCGCTCCTCGTCGTGCTTTTGTCCGTGACTCCCGGCGCCGGTCAGCCCCGCATGGCGCGGGCGCGCCGGTAGAGCAGGGCGCCGCCGAGCAGCACTCCGGCGCCGACCGGGACGACCGTGCCCAGCCCGCTGCTGCCGGTCTGGGCCAGCTCGCCGCCCATGACCTGGGGAGCGGGCTTCTCGGGGGCCTCGGCACGGGGCTCGTCCCTCTTCTCCGGCTGCTTGGGCTCCTCCGGCTTCGGCTTCTCCGGCTGCTTGGGCTCCTCCGGCTTCGGCTTCTCCGGGTGCTCGGGCCCGGGCTTCTCCGGGGACGGCCTGTGGTCGCTGACGTTGGCGCACTCGTTGCCGGCGGCCGGGTTGAGCGCGCCCACCACGTTCACGGAGTTGCCGCAGACGTTGACCGGCGCGTGCACCGGGGCCTGGACGGTGTTGCCGGACAGCACGCCCGGCGAGCCCGCGGCCACACCCTCGGCCCTGGCGCCGCCGTCGCCGGCGTGCTTCCCGTGCTGCTTGCGGTCGTGGCTCTTGCCGTGCTCCCTGCCCTGCTCCCAGTTCTGCCCGCCGCGGTCCTCCTGGTGGCCGCCCTGCTGGTGGCCGCCCTCGTGGCCGCCCCGGTGCCGGCCGCCGTCGCGGTCGCCCTGCCGGTGGCCGCCCTGCTGGTGGCCGCCTCGGTGGTCGTCCACGTTGGCGCACTTGTTGCCGAAAGCCGGGTTGAGGCCGCCGCCGACGGTCGCGGTGTTGCCGCAGGCGTTCACCGGCGCGTGCACCGGGGCCTGGACGGTGTTGCCGGACAGCACGCCCGGCGAGCCCGCGGCCACGCCCCGGGCCTCGGCGTCCGCGTGGGCGGCGTGGCCGCCCGTCATGGCCAGCACGCCGCCGGCAGCGGCGATGGTGATCAGGCCCTTCCTTGTGACCTGTCGCATGTGTACTTCCCCTTGCCCTCTGATGTGCGGGTGGCTTGCGGTCTACGGGTTGTGCGCGGGCAGGAGGCACTCCTCGACTCCCCGCCCGCCGAAACAGCGGCCCCGGAGCGCATGGCGCGCGCTCCGGGGCCGCCGCGCACAGGCCCTTCACGGGCCCGGGCGCGACGTCAGTCGTTGACGCAGAAGTTGCCGAAGGCGGGGTTCAGCAGCCCGATCACGCTGACCGTGTTGCCGCAGACGTTCACCGGGACGTGGATCGGCGCCTGGATGACGTTGCCGGAGATGACACCGGGGGAGCCGATGGCAGCGCCCTGGGCACCGGAGTCGGCGGCGGCCACACCCGCGCCCGCGAGCACGAGACCACCGGTGGCAGCCGCGACGGCGACGACCTTCTTGATCATTCTTCCTCCTTGTTGGCAATGCGATCCCAGCCGCGGACCGCACTCCCTGTAACGACACCGGAGGAGGCGGGCTACGGCCCGGGGGCGCATTCACCCGTCCTGGTCACACGCGCACACATGGACGATTACCGAGGAGGCCGGGCGTACGGCGCCGGGCCGGTCAGCACTGGTCGAGGAAGCGGTCCAGCACCCGCACGCCGAACTTCAGCCCCTCCACCGGCACCCGCTCGTCCACCCCGTGGAACATCCCGGCGAAGTCCAGCTCCGGCGGCAGCTTCAGCGGGGCGAACCCGAAGCAGCGGATGCCCAGGTCGTCGAAGGACT
The DNA here is from genome assembly GCF_002843305.1 of Streptomyces barkulensis. GTDB lineage: Bacteria > Actinomycetota > Actinomycetes > Streptomycetales > Streptomycetaceae > Streptomyces > Streptomyces barkulensis. The sequence goes on along the minus strand of NZ_PGSG01000037.1, from coordinate 20,087 downwards.
TGGCGTCGGTGCCGCCGGAGAGCATGTACGGCACGGCCCGCGCGATCGGGTCCTCGGCCTTCAGCGCGGACTGCATGGCGTCCACCAGGGCGCCGTCGAAGCCGGTCTCCAGCGCCTTGTCGGCGTGCACGTCCTCGCGCCTCACGCGCGGGCCCAGGATCCGGTCGAGGTCGGCCAGGAACTCCTCCTCGTGGCCGGGCAGGAAGCGGCCGTCGACATGGGCGGTGGCCTGGCCGGGGATGACGTTGACCTTGTAGCCGGCGCCCAGCATCGTCGGGGCCGCGGTGTTGCGCAGCGTCGCCCCGATCAGCTTGGCGATGCCGCCCAGCTTCTCCAGGGTCGCGTCCATGTCCTCCGGGTCCAGCTCCACGCCGAGGGCGTCGGAGAGCTCGTCGAGGAAGGAGCGCACCGTCTTGGTGACCCGGACCGGGAACCGGTGCCGGCCCAGCCGGCCGACCGCCTCGCACAGCTCGGTGATCGCGTTGTCGGTGTTGGTCATCGAGCCGTGTCCGGCGGTGCCGTCCACGGTGAGCCGCATCCAGTGCATGCCCTTCTCGGCGGTCTCCACCAGGTACAGCCGCAGCTTCTCGTTGACGGTGAAGGAGAAGCCGCCGACCTCGCCGATCGCCTCGGTCACGCCCTCGAACAGCTCCGGGTGGCGTTTGACCAGGTGCTTCGCCCCCCAGGTGCCGCCCGCCTCCTCGTCGGCGAGGAAGGCCAGCACGATGTCGCGCGGGGGCCTGCGGCCGCTGCGCAGCCGGTCGCGCACGACCGCCAGCGTCATCGCGTCCATGTCCTTCATGTCGACCGCTCCGCGGCCCCACACGCAGCCGTCGGCGATCTCGCCGGAGAACGGATGGTGGGTCCAGTCCTCGGCGTTGGCCGGGACGACGTCGGTGTGCCCGTGGATGAGCAGCGCGGGCCGGGAGGGGTCCTCGCCCTCGATCCGGGCGACGGTCGACGCGCGGCCCGGGTGCGACTCGAAGATCTCCGGCTCCAGTCCCACCTCCGCGAGCTTCTCCGCCACGTACTCGGCCGCGGCCCGCTCGCCCGGCCCCGAGTGGTCGCCGTAGTTGCTGGTGTCGATCCGGATGAGATCGCGGCACAGGTCGACGACCTCGTCCTCGCCCCTGACCGCGTCGGCCGCGGTGGTGGTCGCGTTCGGCTCGCTCACACTGCCTCCTCGTGTTGCGGGGATCCGCGCCCATCCTCCCGTCTCCGGGGCCCGGGGCACAGGAGCCGGGGTGATCGCCCGGCTCCGCTCCAGTGCTATGGTTTACACGTCGCCGTGACCACGGTCGGCGGCACGCACCTGTCCGGGTGGCGGAATGGCAGACGCGCTAGCTTGAGGTGCTAGTGCCCTTTATCGGGCGTGGGGGTTCAAGTCCCCCTCCGGACACAGAAGAAGGCGAAGGTCCCGCGGATGTCCGCGGGACCTTCGCCGTTTCCGGTCCACCGGTGGGGGCGGCGGGCCGGGGCCGGGCGCGGTCGCCCGCCCCCGGCCCGGGGCCGTCCCCGGCCTGTCGGCCCGCTCGCCTCAGCCCACCACCTCAGCCCACCACCTCAGCCCGCCACCTCAGCCCGCCACCTCAGCCCACCGCCTTCGCCGCCGCGCGGCCGGCGGTGCGGCCCGAGAACAGGCAGCCGCCCAGGAAGGTTCCCTCCAGGGAACGGTAGCCGTGCATGCCCCCGCCGCCGAAGCCGGCGGCCTCGCCCGCCGCGTAGAGGCCGGGCAGCACCTCGCCTTCGGTGGTGAGGACGCGGGAGGACAGATCGGTCTCCAGGCCACCGAGGGTCTTGCGGGTGAGGATGTTCAGGCGCACGGCGATCAGCGGGCCCGCCTCCGGGTCCAGCAGCCGATGGGGCGGGGCGACGCGGATCAGCTTGTCGCCGAGGTAGGTGCGGGCGCCCCGGACGGCGGTGATCTGGAGGTCCTTGGTGAAGGGGTTGGCGATCTCGCGGTCGCGGGCGGTGATCTCGCGGCGCAGGGCGGCCTCGTCGATCAGACCGTCGCCGGTGATCGCGTTCATCCCGCGCACCAGGGCGGACAGGTCGCGCTCGACGACGAAGTCGGCGCCCTTGTCCATGAACGCGCGCACCGGGCCGGGCGCTCCGGAGCGGGCCCGGCCGAGGACCTGGCGGACGCTGCGGCCGGTGAGGTCGGGGTTCTGCTCGGAGCCGGAGAGCGCGAACTCCTTCTCGATGATCTTCTGTGTGAGGACGAACCAGGTGTACTCGTACCCCGTGCCCATGATGTGTTCGAGGGTGCCGAGCGTGTCGAAGCCGGGGAAGAGCGGCACCGGCAGCCGGCGGCCGGTGGCGTCCAGCCACAGGGAGGAGGGGCCCGGCAGGATGCGGATGCCGTGCCGCGCCCAGACGGGGTCCCAGTTCTCGATGCCCTCGGTGTAGTGCCACATCCGGTCGCGGTTGACGACCCGGCCGCCGGCCTCCTCGGCGATGCCCAGCATCGCGCCGTCGACGTGGGCGGGCACTCCGGAGAGCATCCGCCTGGGCGGAGTGCCCAGGCGCTCCGGCCAGTTGGCGCGCACCAGGTCGTGGTTGCCGCCGATGCCGCCGGAGGCCACGATCACCGCCTGGGCGCGCAGTTCGAAGAGGCCGGTCACCTCCCGGCCACTGGCAGTGCCGCGTGCGGCACCGCTGGGGGCGAGCACCTCGCCGGTGACGGTGTCCACCGCTCCGGCGCTGCGGGCCAGCCCCGTGACGCGGTGCCGGAAGCGCAGGTCCACCAGGCCCCGCTCGGCGCCCTGGCGCACCCGCCGCTCGAAGGGTTCGACCAGACCCGGTCCGGTGCCCCAGGTGATGTGGAAGCGCGGCACCGAGTTGCCGTGGCCGCGGGCGTCGTAGCCGCCCCGCTCGGCCCAGCCGACGACGGGGAACAGCCGCACCCCCCGGGCGCGCAGCCAGGCGCGCTTCTCCCCGGCGGCGAAGTCGACGTACGCCTCGGCCCAGCGGCGCGGCCAGGCGTCCTCCTCGCGGTCGAAGCCGGCCGTGCCCAGCCAGTCCTGCCAGGCCAGCTCGCGGCTGTCGCGCACCCGCATACGGCGCTGCTCGGGCGAGTCGACGAGGAACAGCCCGCCGAAGGACCAGTGCGCCTGGCCGCCCAGGGACGCTTCGGGTTCCTGGTCGAGCAGGATCACCTTCCGCCCGGCGTCGGCCAGTTCGGCGGTGGCCGCGAGCCCGGCCAGGCCCGCCCCGATCACGATCACATCGGCGTCGTACGCCATCGGCCCATCCGTTCCTCGGTCCGTCCCGCTGGTGACCGGAGAGTAACCCGTCGCCCGGAGGCGCGGCACCCTTGCGGGCTGCTTTGATGATCGGATGACAAATGAGGAGGCGGCGGGTAGATCCGCGGACGAACTGCTGGACATCGTGGACGAGTACGACCGTGTGATCGGCCGGGCCCGGCGCGGTACGGCCACCGCCCGGCGGATGCGGCACCGGAGCGTGTCGGTGCAGGTGCGGGACGCCGGGGGCCGGATCTTCGTGCACCGCCGCACCCCCGAAAAGCTGATCTTCCCCTCGATGTACGACCTGGTCGTCGGAGGCGTGGTCGGCGCGGGCGAGAGCTACGACGAGGCGGCGCTGCGCGAGGCCGGGGAGGAGCTGGGGGTGAGCGGGCTGCCGCATCCGGAGCACCGGCTGACGTTCCTGTACGAGTCGCCGGAGCACACCTGGTTCCTGGCCGTCTACGAGGTGCGGTGCGAGCTGCCGGTGCGCCCGCAGGCCGAGGAGGTCGCCTGGTGGGACTTCCTGCCGGAGGACGAGGTGGAGCGGCGGCTGGAGGAGTGGGACGTGGTGCCCGACGGCCTGGAGTGCCACCGGCGGCTGCAGGAGTGGCACCGGAAGCGGGGCGGGGGTCCCACGTAGTGTCGGAAGCATGATCGAACGGCTCTGGCATGGACTGCGGGACTCGCTGCGGCTGTGGCTGGCGCCGGAGCGGATGCGGGCCGAGGGCACCACTCCCGACTACCGCTTCTCGCTGGCCAACGAGCGGACTTTCCTTGCGTGGATCCGCACCGCGCTGGCGCTGGTGGCGGGTGGTCTGGCGGTGGACCAGTTCCTGACCGGGCTCCGCCCCGGCCCCCGGGCGGCGATCGCCGTGGTGCTCCTGGCCGGCGGCGCGCTGTGCGCGGTGCGGGCGGTCAACCACTGGCTGCGTACCGAGCGGGCCATGCGGCACGGCGACGATCTGCCGCTGTCCCGCTTCCCCGTGCTGCTGGCACTGGGCACGGCGGTGGCCGCGCTGGTGGTGGTCGCCGGGGTGCTGCTGGGAGAGCTGGGCCGGTGAGCGCGGACCGCCGGCCGCGCGGGGACGAGGAGGCGGTACGCGATCCGGCCGCGCAGCCGGAGCGCACCCGGATGGCGTGGCGGCGCACCACCCTGGCCTTCGCGGCGGTGGTGGCGCTGCTGGCCCGCGGGACGCTGCACGACGGCGGGCCGCCGCGGCAGTACGCCCCGGCCGCGCTGGGGGCGCTGGTGTGGCTGGTGTTCCTGGCGCTGGCCCACCGCCGTATCCGCGCGCTGGATGTGCCCCGGCCGGGGACGCTGGGTACACGCACGGCGTACGCGGCGGCCGTCTGTACGCTGTCCGTGCCGATCTTTGGAGTGGTGGTGTGGCTGTGGTGAGTCCGCTCGTCGTGGTGATGGGTGTGTCCGGGTCCGGGAAGACGACGGTGGGCACGGCCCTGGCGGAGCGGCTGGGGGTGCCGTACGCGGAGGCCGACGACTTCCACCCGCCGGAGAACGTGGCGAAGATGGCCTCGGGCGTACCGCTGACGGATACCGACCGCGCGCCCTGGCTGGACGCGATCGCCGCCTGGCTCAAGGTCCAGGGTGCCGACGGCGGTGTGGTCACCTGCTCCGCCCTCAAGCGCGTCTACCGCGACCGGCTGCGCCGGGCCGCGCCGCAGCTGTTCTTCCTCCACCTGGACGGCTCGCCCGAGCTGATCGGCGAGCGGCTGACGGGCCGCACCGGGCACTTCATGCCGTCCGCGCTGCTCAAGTCCCAGTTCGAGACGCTGGAGGCGCTGGACGCGGACGAGGCGGGCGCGGTCGTTCCCATCGACGGGACGCCGCAGGAGGTCACGGAGCTGGCCGTCGCCGCCGTCCCCCGCTGATCCGGTTCACGTACTCCCCTTCGCATCGCCCCCGGCACCGTCTCCGCGCGGTGTCGGGGCTCTCTTTTCGGGCCCCTCTCTGGACTCCATACCGACTGGTCGGCATCATTGCCCGGTACGTACGACCACCCTCTTCCCGCCGAGGAGCCTGCCGATGACCGAGCACCACCCACCGGGCCTCGATCCCGCGCGGCTGCGCGCGTACCTGGACGGCGAGCGCCCGGGGCTCGTCCAGGGGCCCCTGAGCGCGGAGCTGATCGAGGGCGGCCGCTCGAACCTGACCTACAAGGTGAGCGACGGGACCTCGCGCTGGGTGGTGCGGCGCCCTCCGCTGGGCCACGTCCTGGCCACCGCGCACGACATGACCCGCGAGCACCGGGTGATCAACGCCCTGGGCCCCACCGACGTGCCCGTGCCCGGCGCGGTACTGCTGTGCGAGGACACCGCCGTCCTCGGCGCGCCCTTCTACGTGATGGAGTACGTGGAGGGCACCCCCTACCGCACCGCCGAGCAGCTCGCCCCGCTCGGCCCCGAGCGCACCCGCGAACTGGTCCTCGGCCTGTCCGACGCCCTGGTGAAGCTGCACTCGGTGGACCCGGACTCCGTCGGCCTGGGCGACTTCGGACGTCCCGAGGGCTTCCTGGAGCGGCAGCTGCGGCGCTGGGGCAAGCAGCTGGACGCCTCCCGCAGCCGCGAACTGCCCGGCATCGACGAACTCCACGCCCTGCTCGGCAGCCGGCTGCCCGCCTCCCCCGCCCCCGCGATCGTCCACGGCGACTACCGGCTGGACAACGTACTCGTCGGCGCGGACGACGAGATCGCGGCCATCCTCGACTGGGAGATGTCCACCCTCGGCGACCCGCTGACCGACCTGGGACTGCTGGTGATGTACAGCAGCCAGCAGCGCATCCCCGGCGCCCCCATCGCCACCACCCGCGAGGCCCCCGGCCACCCCGACGCGCGGGAGCTGATCGAGCGGTACGCCTCCTCATCGGGCCGCGACGTCTCCGGCATCGCCTGGTACACGGCGTTCGCCTACTTCAAGCTCGCCGTGATCCTGGAGGGCATCCACTACCGCTACACCCTCGGGCAGACCGTCGGCGCGGGCTTCGACCGCATCGGCGCGCTCGTCCCCCTCTTCGTCTCAGAAGGCCTCACCACCCTGCAGGAAGGCTGATCCGCCATGGACTTCGGATTCGACGCACGCACCGAGGAGCTCCGCGAGAAGCTGCTGGCCTTCATGGACGAACACGTCCACCCCGCGGAGGCCGTGGCCGGCCAGCAGCGGGCGGCGCTGGACTCGCCGTGGCGCACCCCGCCGGTGGTGGCGGAGCTGAAGGCCGCCGCCCGCGAGCGCGGGCTGTGGAACCTCTTCCTGCCCGACGCCGAGCACGGCGCCGGACTGACCAACCTCCAGTACGCGCCGCTGGCCGAGATCACCGGCCGCAGCCCGCAGCTCGCCCCGACCGCCACCAACTGCGCCGCGCCCGACACCGGCAACATGGAGGTGCTGGCCCAGTTCGGCAGCGCCGAGCAGCGCGAGCGGTGGCTGAAGCCGCTGCTGGCCGGGGAGATCCGGTCGGCCTTCGCCATGACCGAGCCCGAGGTCGCCTCCTCCGACGCCACCAACATCGAGACCCGCATCCGGCGCGAGGGCGACGAGTACGTCATCACCGGCCGCAAGTGGTACATCTCCGGGGCGATGAACCCCGACTGCGCGGTCTTCATCGTGATGGGCAAGACCGACCCGGACGGCGAGGACATCCGCCGCCAGCAGTCGATGGTGCTGGTGCCGCGCGACACCCCGGGCGTCGAGGTGCGCCGCGCGATGACGGTCTACGGTTACGAGGACCACTGGCACGGCGGCCACGCCGAGGTCCTCTTCCACGACGTGCGGGTGCCGGTGGCCAACCTGATCGGCGAGGAGGGCGGCGGCTTCGCCATCGCCCAGGCCCGGCTCGGACCTGGCCGCATCCACCACTGCATGCGGCTGATCGGCATGGCCGAGCGGGCGATCGAGCTGATGTGCCGCCGCGCCGGCACCCGTACCGCCTTCGGCAGACCGCTGGCCGCGCAGGGCGTCGTCCAGCAGTGGATCGCCGACGCGCGGGTGTCGGTGGAGCAGCTGCGGCTGCTGGTGCTCAAGACGGCCTGGCTGATGGACACCGTCGGCAACCGGGGCGCTCACACCGAGATCCAGGCCATCAAGATCGCGGTGCCGCGCACGGTCGTGGGCATCCTGGACCGCGCGGTGCAGCTGCACGGCGCGGGCGGCGTCAGCCAGGACTTCCCGCTGGCCGAGCTGTGGGCCGGCGCCCGCACCCTCCAGCTCGCCGACGGCCCGGACGAGGTCCACCAGCGCTCCCTGGCCCGCCGCGAGCTGAAGCGCTTCGCGCCCGCTCAGTCCTGAGGCCCCGCGCCCGGAGGGCGCGCGAAGGTGTTAGGACTACACTCCTAAGGAGTGTAGTCCTAACACCTGGAGCGAGATGCCCCGCCCGAGTCTCCCCGCCAAACCACCCCACGTCTTCGGCCGGGACGCCGAATGGGACGGCCTCGCGGCCTTCGCGGCCCGCCCGCTGCCGCACGCCATGCTCGGAGTCGTCAGCGGCCGGCGGCGCATGGGCAAGACCTATCTGCTGCGCGCCCTCGTGGAGCGGCGGGGCGGTTTCTACTTCGGGGCCACGACCGCGACCGCCGCCGAGTCGCTGCGCCAGTTCGGCGCCGCCCTGGCCGAGTACACCGGCTCCCCGGCCCCGTTCTCCTTCGCCACCTGGGACGACGCGATCTCCTACCTGTTCGCCCTGGCCCTGCCCGAGCGCGGCGAGGGGCCGGTGCTCGTGGTGATCGACGAGTTCCCCTATCTGGTGAAGACGGCTCCGGAGCTCCCCTCCTTGATCCAGCGGGAGATCGACCGCTTCCAGGTGCGGGAGAGCCGGATGCGGCTGCTGCTGTGCGGCTCGGCGATGTCCGTCATGGGCGGGCTGCTGGCGAGCACCGCCCCCCTGCGCGGCCGGGCCCAACTGGAGCTGGTCGTGAGGCCCTTCGGATACCGGGAGGCGGCGGACTTCTGGGGCGTGGCGGACGAGCCCGCTCTCGCGGCCCGGCTCCACGCCGTCCTAGGCGGCACGCCCGCGTACCGGCGGCAGTTCCTGGCGGACGACGTTCCCGGCAGCCTGGAGGAGTTCGACGACTGGCTCTGCCGTACCGTCCTCTCCCCCCTCAGCCCGCTCTTCCGGGAGGCCCGGTACCTGCTGGCCGAGGAGGCGGACATCCGCGACACCGCGCTCTACCACTCGGTCCTCGCCGCGGTGGCCCAGGGCAACACCTCCCGGGGCGCGATCGCGGGCTACATCGGCCGCAAGTCGGTGGACATCTCCCACCCCCTCCACGTCCTGGAGGACAGCCATCTGCTGGTCCGCGAGGCGGACGTCTTCCGGGCCGGGAAGTCGCACTACCGCATCAGCGAGCCGCTGATCACCTTCTACGAGGCCGTGATGCGCCCCTCCTGGGCGCGGCTGGAGAGCGGCCAGGCGGCACAGGTGTGGGAGCGGTCGGCCGAACGCTTCGCCTCCCAGGTGGCCGGACCGCACTTCGAGGCGGTGTGCCGCGAGTACGTACTCGGCCCGGGGCAGGCCCTGCTCGACTCCTTCCCCGGGCAGGTGGGCAGCGGCGTCGTCACCGACCCGGCGGCGCGCAGGCAGATCGAGATCGACGTGGCAGCGGTCGAACCGGGATCGGGGGCGGGCAGACCGTCGGTGGCCCTGCTCGGCGAGGCCAAGTGGGGCACGGTCATGGGCGTGAAGCACCTGGAGAGGCTCAGGCGGGCCCGGGAGATCCTCACCGAGCGGGGCGCGGCGGACACCGATGGGTGCCGGCTGGCCTGCTTCAGCGGCGCGGGCTTCAGCGACGCCCTGCGCGCCGAGGCGGCACGCGACGGCGACGTACTGCTCATCGGCCTGGACGACCTGTACGCCTGAACGGTGCGGCAACCCGCCGGGACTTCGGCGGGTGGCCCGCGGCACGCGCGGGCCCCGCGCTCGGGGCAGGCGCTGTCACCCGGTGCGGTTCCCCAGTGCGGCGACGGTCTCCCCGACCAGTGCCCGCGCCTCGGCCACCGTCGCCGCCAGCGACTCGGAGGTCTCGCCGGGAGCCCCCAGCAGGCGGCGGACTCGCGGGCCGAAGCCGGCCGGCGCGGCCGGCAGTGTCCCGGCGACGGCCAGCGCGCCCTTCTCGTTGAGGCACCAGCGCCGGTCCTCGGCGAACACCGCCTGCACCAGCACACCGACCGCCCGGGACAGGCAGAGCGAGACGTAGAGCGTGTCCGCCCCTGCCGCGCCCTTCGCCGCGGCACCGACCAGGAACTCCGCCTCCCAGGCCGCCGCGGTCAACGCCTCCCGCAGCGGCTCGGGGTAGACCGCGGTCCTGCACCGGAGGTCCGCCAACTCGCCGGACGGGTCGGCCAGTACCCGGCCGAGCGCCACCTCGCCCGCGTAGCACGGCGACCAGAATCCGAGTGGATGCCCGGCCTGTACGCCCACCTCGTACCGGCCCTCCCGGCAGTCCGCCCACACCCGCTCGACCCGGTCCAGGTCCCGCAGGATCCAGTCCACCGCCACACCGTCGACGCGCAGCCACGCACCGCCGTTCACCCAGGGCCCCCAGCCGCCCGGGCCGACCACCTCCACCCCGGGACCGGCCAGCGCGCGCAGTGCGGCGAGATCGAGTTCGCCCCGGTAGTAGACGCCGAGATCCCAGTCCGATCCGGGCCGGTGCTCGCCGCGCGCCCGGCTGCCGCCGAGCATTACCCCGACCACGCCCGGCACCTCGGCCAGGCGGCCGGCCATGTCCTCGATGATCGCCCGCATGGAACGAGTCTGGCAGCCGGCGACATGCCGGGCCGGTGGATGACGCTCCTCACCTGGCCGGTGTCTCCGGTCAGGCTCCACCCTTGACCTCAACCTCGCTTGAAGTAAGACACTCAAGCGCATGGACACCACGAGCAGCGGCACCATCCTCTTCCGCAACACCATGCGCATCGCCGAAGGCCACCTCGACGGCTTCCGCCGCGCCATCTCGCAGGCGGTGGCGTTCACTCAGGATCACGGCCCCCAGCTGATGGTGGAGGTCTTCATCGACGAGGAGCGGATGCTGGCGCACAGCTTCCAGCTCTACCGCGACTCCGAGGCCATCCGCGCCCACTGGCGGCTGTCGGACCCGTACATCCGCGAGGTCATGGAGCACTGCGCTGTTCAGCACTTCGAGGTGTTCGGCGAACCGGACCACGACATCATCGCCGCCCTCAAGACCCCCGGCGGTGAGTCCTTCCCCTTCACCGTCTCGCCCCGCCTCGCCGGCTTCAACCGCCTTGCGCAGCTTTGACTGGGCGGTCGCCCTCCCTGAAAGCGGGCGCACACAGGCCGCGTCCTGCCTGCCCCCTCTGCCTTCCGAGCGGCGCTGTCGGTGGTGACTGCTAGCTTCATGCGCAGAAATGAGCCGGTTCGACGCTCTCGGCAAGGAGTGCGGCGGCCAAGGGGGGGGGCCGGATAGGCGTCCCCGGCCCGCACGGGCCCGGGACGCCGAATGGCTCCGTACCCACCCCCCTCACCCCTCTCCGAGGTTCGCCCTGATGTCGGTGCGGGCGGCTACCGTGCGACGACGAACGGGGACGATCTCGGGAGGGGTTTTGGGAGCGAAAACGGGGCTGCTCGTATACGCCGACGGGGACGTGCCGGATCTCCTGCGGCAGGCAGGAGATCCGGACCCGGCACGGACATCCGCCCTGCTGCGTCGCCTGTATCCGGACCGGAAGATCGAGGAAGGCACGGGCTCAAACCTGCGGGACGGCGTGTACCCGCCGGACGGGAGGGTGTACGCGGCCTGTCGGCCGGGCCTGGAGATCGTCTGCGACCGGGAGGTGATGGTCGACTTCCCGTCGCAGCTTCCGGAGCACCTCGTCGCGGCGAGCGCCGATCGACGGCTCGTCCTGCACGCCATGCACAGCGTGGTCGACTGGTTCGCGTTCGCCGTGTGGGAGGACGGGCGCCTCGTCCGTTCCCTGAGCCTGTCGCCGGACGACGGGATCATCGAGAACATCGGCAAACCACTCCCCTTCGAACTGCCCTACTGGGCCGGGAACCGTCCCGCCGACGTCATCCCCTGGCCGGACGAGGAGGAAGGGGAAGAGGAGGAAGAGGAGGAAGAGGAGGAACCGTACCCGCTGCCCTTCCATCCTCTTGAGCTCGGCGAAGACGCGCTGCGCGCACTGTGCGGATTCGTCCTGGAGGGACGCCCCGAGCCCGGCGACATCGACGCGGGAGCCGTCGAACTCCACGGTTTCCGCGTGCGGGACGCATGCGGACCCGGCTCAGCCGAGCGGGAAGCGGAACTGAGGCGGGCCGTGGAGGCCATGGGCCCACCGCGCTTCTACACCATGAATCCCGACGGCTCACTGACCAGACGCGACAGCCTGTAGTCCACTCCGACGCCCCGGCTCACGACTCCCCTTCCGCCGCCCCCCGGGACGCCCCGTATCCCTGGTGCACGGCCGTTGTCTCCGAAGGAGCACCTCCCGGGCGATGCAGTGCGTCCGCTCCTACCCGCGTGTCCGGGCGTGGGCTATGCGAGACAGGTCGAGCGGTACCAGTACGTCCTGACGGTCCCACAGGGCGGCGTCGAGCATCTCGCGCTGGCGGACATGCCTGACGGACTCGAAACCGCAGCCGGACAGCACAGCGGTCAGTTCGTCCGGAGCGAAGAAGGTCCGCCACGGCTCACCGCGTTCGGCGGCGAAGGACGCGACGGCGTCGGCGTATCGCCGCGCGGTGGCATCGCGCAGTTCCCCGGGGAGCATGTAGTCCATGACGAGTTGAGTACCGGGAGCGAAGCTTCCTATCGCGCCGAGAGTTTCGGCGACGGAGTCGGCGGTGAGGTACATGCTCACGCCCAGCCAGGCGACGACCGACGGCCGGCTCGGATCGAAGCCGTGGGCGCCGAGCCCGCCGGCCAGGGGCTCGCGCTCGAAGTCCAGCGGCACATAGGTGAGGTTGCCGGGGACCGGAACTCCCGCGGCAGCCAGCCGCTCCCTCTTGTCCTGCTGGGTGGCGGGATGGTCAACCTCGAAGACACGGACGTGCCCGGCGAGTTCGGAGCGGTGGGCGAAGGTGTCGAGACCGGCGCCGAGGATGACGTACTGGCGTATGCCCGAGTGGATCGCGCGGCTGACGCACTCTTCGGCGTAGCGGCTGCGGCAGACGGTCTGGGCTCGGGCGGCGGACAGGACGAGATGGTCCCCGTAAGCGCGGTGGTAGCCCAGAAGCTCTTCGGCCTGGGCACCCAGCAGGGCTTCGGCGAGCGTGTCGGCAAAGATCGACGGCGGGCTGTCGACGACGAGATGGGCGGCGCGTGAGGCTGCGGCCGTCAGGGCAGTACTGCTTGGGCTCTGTGGTGTCACAGCACTCACCATAGCCAACAACTGGCAAATGATATCATTAAAACAAAAATTTCGCAATAGGGGATTGATTTCTCTTTCGCATCACTTGGGAGGTATCTCGGTCGATTCCCGTCCGGCACGGGAAACCGGCGTGCGGCTACGGCGACACGACACCGGGCAGGTCTCCTACCGGACCGCCGACGGCTCGCATCGTCGGCGTCGAGTTTCCGGTTAAGGGCTACGGCCCACTCGTTCCCACCGCGACCGCCGCACCCTCTCCCGGGTGACCTGTGATCTTCCGGAGCAGGTCGAGGAAAGCGTCCTCGACCCGCTGACCGGGACCGGGAGGCGGGGCCATCGAGCGCCGAAAGTGCACGGCGTACGAGACCGCGACGGACGCAAGGCGTGAGTCCTCGGACAGAGGAGTCGCCCACCGCAGACCCTGGACGATCGCCTCGCTGAGGGGGCGTGAGGCGACGACCTCCAGAATCCGGACAGCGCAGACCCGTTCCGCCGGACTCGGCTCCCACTCGTTGCTGTCGTAAGCGGCATGCAGATCACGGATCAGCGTCGCCAGATCCTCGATGTCGACCGCCATGAGCCGACCATACTGAGCCCGTCGCCCGATGCGCTGCCGGTTCGCCGAGCCTCCAGGCTTCCTCGCCGATCCGTCCGCTCAGCGAAGGTCGTTACCCGGAGAGCCGGTTGGGCCGGCGTTGGCGGTCGTGCTCGATGGTGTAGGCGACCGTCTCGGCGCAGTGGATGACCATCTGGAGACGGTTGAGGACATCGCGGCGGGCGGCCTCGATCAGGTCTTGATGCGTGGGGGTCGGCTCGGTGCTGGTGTGGGGTGTCCAGAAGCCGCGGTGGCTGTGTTCGGTGACGATGTCCTGGCAGGCGCGGACGACGGCGTTCAGGGCGGCGGTGATCTCGTAGCGGTACAACTGCTCGGTCTGGGCAGCACGGTCGAAGGTCACGGGTAGCGCCTTGGGGTCGGGTGGGCGGTGAGCTGGTAGCGGACGGTGTCGTCGCGGATGGTGTGGGTGTAGGGCATGCCGGAGGCGAGGACGGCTAACGCGTGTTCGTGGGCCTGGTCGTCATGGAGCCAGGCCAGGAGGGGCCGTGCGGCCGACGGGTCGAGCTGGTCGGCGATGTGGCGGGCCCGTTGTCGGAGCCAGCGCAGGGCCAGGCGGGGTGAGCCGGCCGTATGGGCGCCGAGGGGGAAGGTGCGGCCGTCGTCGGGGGTGGAGGCGATGGCCTGGCACCGGTAGAGACGGGTGGCAGGCCCGAGGGAGCGGAGTCCGGTGGCGGCCGTGGCGTCTCGCGGTGGTCGGCGTACGTCCTGGTGGCAGAACGGCCCGGATACGTACGTCTCGCGGAAGGATCGGGGCCGGTTCACAGGGGCCGCCCGGTGTGGAGGTCGACCAGAGTGCAGCCGTTGAGAGTGCGGGCGGCCTGGGCGGCCAGTGTCCAGCGGATCTCGGGCTGTTCGTACAGGACGATGGCCTGCAGGTCGGGAACGAGACGGCCGTTGTGGAGGCGGTAGGTCTGGCCGTGGACGCCGTCGAGTACGGAGTCACGGACGCGGACCGCCACCGCTCCGGTGCCGCGCAAGTGGGGGCAGAGCCCGGCGGCCTTCGATGCGCAGGGCAGGCAGACGGGCGGATGGACGGTGACCAGGCCCTCCGGCCAGCCGGTCCAATCGGTGCGGTCGTCCTCCAGCAGCCACAGCACCCCGTGCCCGTCGCGGTCGGCCGGAGAGCCGCAGATCTGGCACAGCAGCCGGGCCATCGCCCGGCGCTGCCGCTGGGGATGAACGCGGGAGTAGCGCGGCCTGCCCCGGCCCGGGTGCAGGGCGCGGCGCACCCACAGCGCGCCGTCGGCGTCGCGGTCGTGGGGTACCTCGTCGGAGTAGGCGATGCCTCGTGCGGTGGCGATCACCGCAGGTGTGAGGCGCTGCTCGCCGCTCCAGGCGGTGATGTACGGCACCACATCCGGCCGGTCCAGGGGTTGTGCGTTCACGGCCACCGCACCTCCCCTGCCCGCACGGCGGCGGTACACGGCCGCCTGCCGTTGACCGCCGCCAGGTGCAGGAACCGCACCTGGCGGGCTCTCCAGGTCAGCCGGTGCCCGTCCCGGTAGACGGTCAGCGCGCAGGGGCGGCCCCGGCGCAGCCGGACGTAGTCCTGGAGCGAGCCGGGCCCGTGCACCCAGTGTTCCAGCACGTACCCGGCCTGCAACGGCCCCAGCGACGGCGCCACCGTCCGCGCCCCGGTCCGCAGCCACCGGATCGCCGTCTCCGGCGACGCGGCGGCGTACCCGTCGTACCACTTCTCCGCGCCCGGGTCGCTCTCGGCGGCGACGACCGCCTCGCACCACACACCCGGCCGGACGAGAGCGGCACGGGGCAACGCCTCCCGCATCTGCGCGGAGGAACAGACGAAGAGGCGCCGCGTTTTGGACCTACTCCAAACCGCCGGGCGAGCGATGTCGAGGTGTGGACGCACTGTTTCCTGCCTTCGTCGGAAAACCGCACTCCTGCTCGCCTCCCCTGGGAGAAAGTGCATCGCCCGGGGCGAAGCCTCCGTTTCCCGGCGAGGCGAGGTTCGTCAGGTTCGCCATGACGGCAGGGGACGAACAACCTGGAGAAATCACGGATGGTGCCCACCCCGTGGCTTTTCTCGGTCGGCCGGGGCAAACCCGTGAGAAGTCACGGATTTCCGTCACGGAACGTGGAGGCGATCACTACGCTCGATGACTGCCCGGGTGAAACGGAGGTAGGAGCATGCAGGGACAGCACCGCCCCTCCTGTGCCAAGCGCTGGCGGGAGCACGCGACCACCGAACAGTGGTCTGTCGAGCGGACGGTGGACGCCATCCACGGTTGCTGCGGAGTGAGCAGGCTGCGGGCGCACCGGCTGGCCCGTGGCTGGACGCTGGGCACCGCCGTGGCCGAGTTCCACCGCATGTGCTCCGAATCGGGCGTGACCTCGCCGCCGAAAGTGGACGAGGACCAGCTCGCCCTGTGGGAGAAACGCCCGGACCGCCGCCCCAGAGCAGCGACGGTGGATCTTCTCTGCCGTCTGTACCGGACCGACTCCCAGGGCATCGGTCTGGTCGGGGATTACCGCGACTCCTCTCGGTTGGAAGCTCCGACTCCCCGTTCACCATCGGGGTACGTTCAGGAGAACTCGGTGATGGGGCCTTCCTCCGCCGCCCGTTCGGAGGGCGGCACGATCACCGATCTCCCGGCCGATCCCATCGAACGCATGGCGGGATCGGTACGCCGGTCCGTCGACAGGACGCTGGCGTCCACCAGCGTGAGCGCCGGCCAACTCGACCTGTTGGACGAGCGGTTGTTGTGGCTGCGTACGCAGTACATCTCCACGCCGCCGGAGGCGATGCTGGGGGTGCTGCTCGCGGACCTCGAAGAAGTCCGGACGCTGGCGGCCGAGCGGCAGCCGGCCGCGGCGCAGGTGCGGCTGTCGGAGACGATCGCGCTCCTGGCGACCCTCGTCGCCGACTGCCTGATGAAGCTCGGCCGCCTCAGGCAGTCCCGCGCGTGGTACGCCACGGCCCGTACGGCGGCGGACGACAGCGGGAACGTCGAGATCCGCGCCAGGGTGCGTGCTCAGGCGGCGATGCTGCCCTACTACTACGGCCCGTTGGAGTCCGCGATCTCGCTGGCCCGGGAAGCCCGTCTGCTGCTGCGCCACCGCTTCAGCGCCACGGGGGCCTTCGCCGCAGCCGCCGAGGCACGCGCACTCGCCAGACAGGGCGATGCCCCGGGAGCGGAAGAGGCGCTTCGCCACACGCACAACGTGTTCGAGAAGTGCGGGCACGGGTCGGCGGAGGACGCCTTCGCCTTCCCCGAGCGCCGACTACTGCTCTACCTCAGCGGTGTGCACACCTTCCTCGGCCGCAGCCGCCAGGCCCGTGAGGTCCAGCAGCGGGCGCTGTCCCTGTATCCGAGCCACAGCGGCATCGACCCCGCACTGCTCAGACTGGAGCAGGCCATCTGTCTCGCCCGGGAAAGGAACCTGACCGAAGCGTGCAGACTGGCGGGCGCGGCCTACCTTCAGGCATCCCCGGCCCATCGGACGACGATCCTGGGAGCACGGGTACGACACGTCATCGAGGCGCTGCCACCCTCGATGAGGTCCGCCCGAGCCGTACGGGAACTGGGCGAGATCCTGGCGCTTCCTCCGGGGACGGTGTGACAGGCATGCGCACCCTCGGCCAGCCTTGGTCCATGACTGCACCGCTGCCCCGCCACGGTGGGTTCTCCGAGTCCGAACTGCGACATGTGCTGGAACGCGCCTGTGAGACGGCCGGGCTGGACAGCACCGGCGCGGTGCTGCTGCGCGGCCACACCAATGCCGTCGTACGCCTCGCCCACGCGCCTGTCGTCGTCAAGATCGCACGACGGGGCTCGCACCCGACCGGGGTCGAGCGCACCATCCGCTTCGTCCGGTGGCTGATGGAGCGGGACTTCCCGACCGTCCCGCTGTATCCGGGCCCGGATCAGCCGACCGTCATCGACGGCCACCCGGTCACCTTCTGGACGTACCTTCCCCAGCCCGACAAGCCGGTGACCGCAGGCCGCATCGCCGGGCCGCTGCGCGCCCTGCACCGATTGCCCGCCCCGCCGTTCCGGCTCAGGCCGCTGGACAACGTGTCGGCGATCCGGGCCTCCCTCGCGGCAATCACCTCGCTGCCGCAGGAATCCGTCCGCTTCCTCTCCCGGCGGGTGGACAGGCTGGAGAAGCAACTCACCGACCTCACGTACGAACTGCCCGAGGCCGTTCTCCAGGGTGACCCTCAGCACCGCAACGCCCTGTACGACGGCAAGCACACCGTGCTGTGCGACTGGGACACCGTGGCCTGGGGTCAGCCGGAGTGGGATCTGACGACCATCGAGATCCACTGCCGCCGCTTCGGCCACGGCGCCGAACACTACGAGCGGTTCGCCCGGGCCTACGGATACGACGTCACGGGCTGGTCCGGTTATCCGGTCCTGCGCGACATCCGGGAGCTGAGGATGGTCACCACCAACGCCCGCAAGGCGGCCCACACCCCCGGCTCCCTGGCGGAGGTGGAACGCCGCATCGTGGGACTGCGGGAATCGGATAGCCAGCTGCGCTGGAACATACTCTGATGCCGTATCCGCCCCTTCCCGTCACACCGGGGAAAGAGTGCTCGTCGCGCGCGACGCCGACAAGTTGGAATGCGTGATTCAGGGGCTGGAGTACCTGGAACAGGGCTATCCCAACGCACGGGAGTGGGTGGACACCACCCGGACGAAGCTGAGGACGCCCTCCGCGCAGGCACTCGCCGAGGCGGCGGAAGGAATGTCCATCACCGAGTGGCAGCGCACCTACCTGCGCTGAAGCCACATCCTGCGGAGGAGACCCATGCACGTGGGAATCACCGGGCACCGCGGACTGCCCGAGCCGGTCGCCGAGCGGGTTCGGGCCATGCTGGAGGCGGAGGTGCGGCAGTGCCCGCCGGGTGAGCTGGTGGCAGTGTCGTGCCTGGCGGACGGGCCGGACGCATGGTTCGCCGAGAGTACGTGCTCGACCACGGCGGGCTCGTCGAGGCCGTCCTGCCCGCCGAGCGGTACCGCGACGACCTGCCCCAGTGGCACCACCCGGCGTACGACGGACTGCTGGGGAGCGCGGCCGAGGTGCACCGCACCGGGCTGGTCGAGTCCGGCTCCCACGCCCACCAGGCGGGCAGCGAGATCCTCGTCGGCCTGGTGGACCTTCTGCTCGCCGTCTGGGACGGGAAACCGGCGCGCGGCTACGGCGGCACGGCGGATGTGGTGGCCTACGCCCGTCGCACCGGCGTCCCCGTCCGGGTTCTGTGGCCCGAGGGCGCCTCCCGGGGCTGACGGCGTTGCCGCCTCGCCCGGTCCGGCGGAAGAATCCGTGGAATGCGTGATCGACTGTGGTTACCGGCCGGGTTGTGCCTGCGCCCGTGGGCGCTGTCCGATGTCTCCGCCGTACTGGAGGCGTTCGCGGAACCGGTGATGGGGCGGCAGGCCGACGCGCCCGTCACCACGGCGGCGGAGGCCGAGCAGTGGATCCGGCGGCGACGGGACCAGTGGCACCGTGGAGTGGCCTACGGCTTCGCCGTCGCCGACGGCGGCGACACGGCTCTGGGCGGTGTCGCGGTGAGCGGCGTCAACGCGCAGCACGGCACCGGCTGGGTCTCGTACTGGACCACCGCCGCCGCCCGTGGCAGGGGCGTGGCGGCCCACGGCTGCCGGGCGCTGGCCGACTGGTGCTTCACCGACCTGGGCCTGTTCCGCCTGGAGCTGGGGCACCGCACCGACAACCCGGCCTCCTGCCACGTGGCCCGCGCGGCAGGGTTCGCACCCGAGGGCCTGCAACGGCAGAAGCTCGCCTACGACGGCGTCCGCTACGACGTCGAGTTGCACGCACGGCTGGCGACGGACCCGCACCCGGGATAGTCGGGCCGAAGCGCTGAGCCGAAGCACGTTAGTTGTCACCAGCAGGGTCGGACGAGCTGGAAAAGGGAACGGACGAAGCATCCTGGCTGTCACAGTCAAGGCACCCGACTTGTCACACACGCTCAATCAGTAGTCCTTCTGTCACTGAACGCTTCTCATCCTGTGGTTCGTGGGTGATGGCGGCTGGTGGTCGGGGGGCCGTAACGCGGCAGGGCTCCTGGTCGTTGCGGCTGGTGATCTCACTCGCCAACGTCTCGACACAGGAGCCCTGTTGGTCCCGTATCGTGCCATGCTCGACGTCCCCCACGAAGTCGTGGAGCACGTTTCCTGGCTCATCTACGCCCGAAGGCGTGAGCTGAACTCCCGCTGGCGGAAGCTGGGCTGCTTCCGCCAGGCCCTGCTGGTCCTGGTGCACCTGCGCAAGAACGAGACCCTGGCCCAGGCCGCAGCGGGGTTCGGCATCTCCACCGCCACCGCCGGCCGGTACGTGAGCGAAACGGTCGACCTCCTCGCCGAGCGCGCCCCGAGCCTGCACGAGGCCCTGCGCGAGCTGCCGCCGGAGGGGTTCGTCATCCTCGACGGCACTTTGATCACTACCAACCGCATCGCGGCGGACGAGCCGTACTACTCGCAGAAGCACCGCCGCCACGGGATGAACGTGCAGGTCATCGCCCGCCCGGACGGCACCCCGCTCTGGTTCTCCCGCGCGACACCGGGCCGCACGCACGACCTGACCGCAGCCCGCGCCCACGGTGTGATCCAAGCCTGCCTGTCCCGTCAGCTCCTCGTCCTGGCCGACCGCGCCTACCAGGGCGCCGGCGCGACCGTCCGCACCCCCTACTACGGTCATCGCGACCTGCCCGAGCACTACCAGCAGTACAACCGCGACCACGCCCGGCTGCGCGCCCCGGGCGAACGCGCCTTCGCCCGCCTCAAGCAATGGCGGATCCTCCGCAAGGCCCGGTGCAGCACCAACCGCATCGGTCGCACGGTCGCCGCCGTTCACGCCATCGAGATCGCCTGGCGCTCAGGATGAGAAGCGTTCA
>NZ_PGSG01000036.1 GCF_002843305.1 Streptomyces barkulensis | reverse complement strand
ACGCCCAGCATCCGCCTGGCCTGGTCGTAGTACGGCTTCAGCTCCTCCTGCCAGTCGGTGATGTGCCCCCACTGGCGGTCGGCGAAGAAGGCCGGCGGCGGCACGTAGAGGGTGTTGGCGTAGTTCAGCGAACCGCCGCCCACCCCGGCGCCGGCCAGGATCATCACCTTGTCCATCAGATGGATGCGCTGGATGCCGTACAGGCCCAGCGCCGGGGCCCACAGGTAGTTCCGCAGGTCCCAGGAGTTCCTCGGCAGCGTCTCGCGGGTGAAGCGCCGCCCCGCCTCCAGCACCCCGACCCGGTAGCCCTTCTCCGTCAGCCGCAGCGCGGACACCGAACCGCCGAAACCGGAACCGACCACGATCACGTCGTAGTCGTACGGCTGCGGCGGGCCGGACGGCTGCTGCGCTGCTTCGTCCTGCGGTCGGGACACGGGGGACCTCCGGTGGTGCGTATCGGTTCCTGGGAAGGAGGCGGAAGAGGGGCGGGAGCGGGGCGGCGGGAGGGCGGGGCGTCAGCGGAAGCGGAACGCCTTCATCGCGCGCAGGGAGGCACTCATGAAGGCCGCGTACCTCTCGTCGTCCATACCGAGCGACGGGGCCATGGGCAGCAGCCGCTGGGTGGCGACGGTCTGCGCCTCGGTGTACTTGAGGATGCCCTCCGAACCGTGCCGGCGGCCCACCCCGGACTCGCCCATGCCGCCCATCGGCGACTGGACGCTGCCGTACGCGGCGGCGTAGCCCTCGTTGACGTTGACCGTGCCGGTGCGCAGCCGGGCGGCGATCTCGCGGCCCCGGCGGGTGTTCTTCGTCCAGACGCTGGAGTTGAGGCCGTAGGGGGTGGCGTTGGCCAGCGCGACCGCCTCGTCCTCGTCGGAGAAGCGGTAGACGGAGACGACGGGGCCGAAGGTCTCCTCGCCGCAGACGGCCATGGGTGCGGTGACGCCCTCCAGGACGGTCGGCTCGTAGAACAGCGGACCGACGTCGGGGCGTGCCCTGCCTCCGGCCAGGACCTTCGCGCCCTTGGCCACGGCGTCGTCCACGTGCCGCACCACGTTCTCCAGCTGCCGCCGCGAGACGAGCGACCCCATGTCGGCGCCGTAGGCCAGCGCCGAGCCCAGGCGCAGCGCCCCGGTGCGTGCGGTGAACCGTTCCAGGAAGGCGTCGGCGACCGAGGCGTGCACGTAGAGCCGCTCGATGGAGATGCACAGCTGCCCGGCCGAGGAGAAGGCCGCTCGCACCGCGCCCTCGGCCGCGCGGTCGAGGTCGGCGTCCTCCAGCACCAGCATGGCGTTCTTGCCGCCCAGCTCCAGCGAGGTCCCCACCAGGCGGAACGCGGCCCGCTGGGCGACCTCGCGGCCGGTGCGGGTGGAACCGGTGAAGGAGACGTAGTCGGCGTGGTCGACGACGGCCGGGCCGACGACCGGTCCCTCGCCGATCACGATCTGCCAGACCTCGGCGGGCAGCCCGGCCTCGATCAGCAGGTCGCGTGCCCACAGGGCGGTCAGCGCGGTCTCGGTGTCGGGCTTCATGACGACGGCGTTGCCGGCGGCGAAGGCGGGCAGCGCGTCGCCGACCGACAGCTCCAGCGGGTAGTTCCACGGGGCGATCTGCCCGACCACGCCCTTGGGGTGGCGCAGCTCCCGCACCCGGGTGAGCACCGGGATGGCGCCGGTGTGGTTCCGGGGGCGCAGGTACGCCGGGGCCTTGCGGCCGTAGTGGCGTGCGGCGACGGCGACCGCCTGCACCTCCTCGTGTGCGTGCAGCCGCGCCTTGCCGGTCTCCAGCTGGACCAGGTCCAGCACCTCCGACTGGCGGGCCAGCAGCAGGTCGTGGAAGCGCAGCAGGACGGCGGCGCGCTCGCGCACCGGCCGCGCCGCCCACGTCCGCTGCGCCTCGCGGGCCCGGGCGTAGGCCTCGGCGACGTCCGCGGGGGTGGATTCGGGCAGGTCGGCCAGCTTCTCGCCGGTGAAGGGGGTGTGGCACGCGGTGCGGCCGCTGCCCGTCAGACCGCGGGTCAGCCGGGCGACCAGCTCGCCGGTCACCACGTCGGCGGCGGTGCGGGCGGCGGCGGGGGCGGCGGCGACCGGGTTGCCGGCCGCCGTGGGCGCGGCGGGGGCGGCGGTGACCGCAGGGGCCTCAGGGGCCGCGGGAGCCTCAGGGGCCGCGGGAGCCTCGGGAGCTTCGGGGCCGGTGCCCGTCGTCTGCGCCGCCCCGGTGGCGGCGGTACCTGGCGAATCCGTCATACCGGGGAGGGTACGGCGTGGAAAACCTTCTGTGTACCCGGCGGTAACCACTTTTCACGGAATCTGCCAGTGAACACTGGCACAGAACTCGTGCGCCTCCGGACGGCGGTCCGGACGGCGGTCCGGGATGCGACCGGAAAACGGTCTTGAGCGTCGGCCGGGCGGGCGGCCGGGCGGCCGGGGACGGCTCAGCCGGTGGCGCGGTAGGTGTCGGCGATCGTGTCGAAGAGGCGGTTGATGTCGTCCTTCCGGCTCTCCGGCCCCCTCACCAGCAACGAGTGGTAGCGGCCGTCCACGACGACCGCCCGGTCGCACATGTAGGTGCTGTCCGCGCCCTCGCGCCAGCTGAACCGGCCCTCGGCCATCACCGTCCGGCCCACCTGTATCCGCCGCATCCCGGAACTGGTCGCCCAGTCCGCCGCGCGGTACGCGTCCAGCTCCCGCTGGTCGTCGGTGAGGTACGCCATCGGGTCCGAGCCGTACTCCTCGGTGGTGTCCCGGCCGGGCACCACGACGATCTCCAGGTCCCCGTGTGTGAAGACCGTCCGTCCCCGGCCGTCCGGCCCCGCCCGCCGGGCGTCCTCGGGGAGCGCGATCCGGAAGCCGGCCGCGTCCTCGTGCAGCGCGTAGCCGTCGAGCCCCTCCACCGGATCGCCGGCCTGCGGCCGCTCGGTGCCGGGCGCCTTCGAGCCCCCGGGCCCGTCCGGTTCCCCGGCCTCGGCCTCCCGGGGCGGGGCTTCCTCACCGGGCTCCCCCGGCTGCTCCGGCTGCGCGCCCACGCTGCCGGGCCGCTGGTCGGCGCTGTTCCCGGAGGAACCGGCGCCGCCGCCGGGCATGTACACGGCCGCGTACACCAGCGTCCCGGTCAGCAGCAGGAGGACCAGCCCGACCAGGACCATGCCCAGCCGGCGCGGTGACCTCTGTTTCCGGGCACGCCGGTGCCGGGCGTGGGTGGCCACCGGAGAACGCTCCGCCCGCTTCCTGCGCACCAGCTCGCCACGGCGCCTTATGATCGGCAGCCGCCTGGGGTCGGCGGGCCGGCCGGCCTCCAGCGAAAGCGGCGCGGTGACCGTGTGCAGTCCGACCTCGGGCTCGGGCGCGGAACGGATCAGGGAGCGCAGCCAGCCGCCCAGCTCCTCGAAGTCGGGCCGCTCGGTCGGGTCCTGGCGCAGCAGCGACTCCACGACGGGCCGCAGCGCACCGCACTCCTCGGCGAACGCGGGCGGCTCCGCGCACACCATCTGCACCAGCTCGGCCACCGACTCCTCGGGGTAGGGCGCGTGCCCCTGGACGGCCCGGAACAGCAGCGCGCCCAGAGCCCACAGATCGGCCGCCGGGCCGACCGGCGGGGCCAGCCGCCAGTTCTCGTAGACGGGCCCGGCCTGCTCGGGGGCCCAGCGCTCGGTGACGGCGCCGACGATCGCCGTCCTGGTCTGGCGGGCGCGTTCGGCGGCGAGCGCGGTGGTGGGGCCGCGGTAGCGGTCACCGTCCTCATCGCCCCAGCTCCGCGCCGGCGGCGTCCGCTCGCCGTGCGGCTCCTCGCCGTACGCCTCGCCGTACGGGGTCGAGCCGCCGGGGGGCACCGGGCGCAGGTCCCCGGCCTGTCCGCCGTCCGCGTCCCTGCGCGCCTCGACCTCGGCCCGGGCGGCGGCGGCGCGCGTACCGGCCCGGTACGCGGCGATGGCGCCGCTGCGCGCGGCGCGCTCGGCCGCCGGGCCGCCGGGCTCCGGGCGCCCGCCGCCGTCGTCGTGGGGCGTGGGGTGGCCGTGCGCCCCGTACTCCTCCGCCTCAGGGCCCTCGTCGGCGCCGGGACCGGCCAGCTGGCGGGGCACACCGCCCGCCGGGCCCTGGTCCGCCCCCCGGTAGCCGGGCGGCAGGCCGGGGACGCCGGCCCCGGGCACATCGTCCGCCGGACCGTCCGCGGGGTCGTCCACATGGCCGCGCGGCAGCACGCTCGGCGGCGCCGGGAGGGGGTCGTACCCGCACAGCGCCTCCTCCGCCGCGCCGGCGGCCAGCCCGGTGAGCACGGCGCGGCCGTCGTCGCAGACGAGGACGGTACGGGGGGTGATGTTGCGGTGGACCCAGCCGTGCGCGTGGACCGCGCGCAGGGCCGCGAGCAGGTCGGCCGCCAGCTCCGCCGCCCGGTGGGGGCTCAGCGGGCGCTCGGCGAGCAGGGCGGCCAGCGGCCGGGCCGCGACCAGCTCGCTGACGATCCACAGGCCGTCGCCCTCGACGAAGACGTCGAAGACCTGGTCGAGCCGGGGGTGGTCGGGTATCCGGGAGGCGGCCAGCGCCGCCTCCACCGCGCGCCGCACGGCGGGGTCGGCCGGAC
The DNA here is from genome assembly GCF_002843305.1 of Streptomyces barkulensis. Classification (GTDB taxonomy): domain Bacteria; phylum Actinomycetota; class Actinomycetes; order Streptomycetales; family Streptomycetaceae; genus Streptomyces; species Streptomyces barkulensis. The sequence continues at coordinate 41,432 of NZ_PGSG01000036.1, read as the reverse complement.
GCCGCGTGGCACGGCCCGCGCGGTCGTGCCCGTAGCCGCCCCCGCCGAGGAACTCGGCCTCGACGACCTCCGGCAGCGGCACCTGGCGGACCAGCACCTCCTGCCCGCTGGCCGTGTCGTACGCGCGGGACTCCACCAGCTCGTACTCGTCCGACGGCGGACGCGGCAAGCGGTACCGCTCGGCCAGCAGCCGGCCCGAGTACTCGTCCACGGCGCCCTCCCCACACGACCTGGTGCCCTACGGTCCGTCAAGACCCGTTCGCGGCGGCCGGATAGCGGACGCACAGGGTCTGCGTACTATCACGATACGTGCCCGGGCGGCCTCGCGTCGCCCGCCGGCCGGTTGTCCGTCTCAGTCCCGGGGGCGGAACGTCCGGAACGCGGTCTCCCGCGCCGTGCGGCACTTCTCGCCGTCCCACCTGTCCACCTCACAGGTGATCATGATGGCGTAGCCGTGGGTGTCGTCGACCCGGAAGCCGCGGTTGAGGACGCGCACCCGCTTCCCGCTCTCCAGGCGTTCGAACGTCCAGTCCGCGACGGTCGGGTAGTCCCGCCACTTCACGGGCTCGATGTCCACCCGGGAGTAGCCGGTGCTGTCTCCTCGCACGGCGGGTTCCAGGGAGCGCCAGGCGCCCGCCGCGCTGTCCCCGGGGCTGCCGTTGAAGTCGACCTGGATCTTGGGGTAGCCGCCGCCGGGCGGGGTGTACTCGCCGCCGGAGTTCTTTCCCGCTATACGGGTGCGCTCGTAGCCCTCGGGCATGGCCATCGAGAAGTGGAAGCGGTCGTCGGTGACCGTCTCGTAGCCCTCGGGCAGTCCCTCGCCGCCCTGTCCGCCCTTGCCGCCGTCCTCGCCGTCTTCCCGCCCCTCCCGGCCGTCCTCGTCGGCGGACGGCTCGGTGGACGGCTCGGTGGACGGCTCGGCGGAGGACGCGCCCGGTCCGCCGTCCTTGTCGTCCCGCCCGTCCCCGTCGGCGTCCTGCCCGTCGGTCGGAGCCGCGGACGTGCCGGTTCCGGCCCGCCCGCCGGCCTCCTCGTCATCGCCCGCGAACGCGAAGGCCAGGACGGTGCCGAGCAGGGCCAGCACCACGACGGCGACCACCGCGAGCCCGGCGGGCTGCCGTGCCGTACGGGCCGCGCGGGCCACACCGGCCGGGACGGCGGTGGTGGCCGCGGCGCCGCCGGCCGCTCCGGGGGCGCCCGCGGCGCCCTTCCCACCGGTCTTCTCCCCGGCCTCCCCGGCCTTCCCTTCCTCGCCGCGCCCGGCCGAGGCGGCCGAGGCGGCGCGTACGGACCGCAGCGCCCCACGCAGCCGCTCACCGCCCGCGCCGGCCGTGGCAGCCGTGGCAGCCGGGCCGCCCGCGTCGGCCGCCCCGGCCTCGGCCACCGGGAGCACGGTCGTACGAGTGCCCTCCGGCTCCTCCTTCTTCTTCTCCTTCTCGTCCCCGGCGCGCGGCCCGCGGGCCGCGCGCTCCAGCAGCGCCCGCGCGCCCGGCTCGTCCAGCCGCTTGTCCGCGTCCTTGTCCAGCAGGCCGTGGATGACCGCCTCCAGCGCCCCGGCGCGCTTGGGGGGCTCCAGCGGCTCGGTCATCACCGCGGTCAGGGTGGCGATCGCCGACCCCTTGTCGTACGGCGGGTGGCCCTCCACCGCCGCGTACAGCAGCCCGCCCAGCGACCACAGGTCGGAGGGCGGGCCGGGGCGCTGACCGCGCGCCCGCTCCGGCGCTATGTAGGAGGGCGCGCCGACCAGCATGCCGGTGGAGGTGAGGGAGGGGTCGCCCTCGATCTGGGCGATGCCGAAGTCGGTGAGGACGACCCGGCCGTCCTCGTCGGCGATCAGGACGTTGGAGGGCTTCACGTCACGGTGCAGGATGCCCTCGCGGTGCGCGGCGCGCAGCACGTCGAGGATCGCCAGGCCCACCTCGGCCGCCCGTCGCGGCTCCAGCGGGCCGTCCTCGCGCAGCACGTCGGCCAGGGAGCGGCCGTCGATCAACTCCATGACGATCCAGGGGCGGTCGTCCTCGTCGACCACGTCGTAGACGGTGACGGCGCTGTTGCTGCGGATGCGCGCGATGGCCTTGGCCTCGCGCAGTGTGCGGGTGATCAGGCGTCGCTTCTCCTCCTCGTCGATGCTGGAGGGGAAGCGCAGTTCCTTCACCGCGACGGTACGGCCCAGGACCTCGTCCTCGGCCCGCCACACGGTGCCCATTCCGCCGCGGCCCAGGACGTCGCCCAACCGGTAACGCCCGCCCAGCAGCCGTCCGGCCTTCTTGCCGCGGCCGTCCACGTCGCTCATGCGTCCCCTCACACTCAGCCCGCCCCAGCAGTGGCCCCATTCTCCCCCACGGGGCGGACCGCGGCGCACGCGGCCGGGGACACACAACCGGAACGGCGGTGCGCGGGGCGGGGGCTGACGCCCCGGCGTCCGCGGGCGCGCCGGCCGCGCCCGCGGACCGGCCGCGGACCGCGGGCGGACCGGCCTTCCGGCGTCCGCCGGCGGACGGCCCGTCACCGGCGGACGGTCCGTCACCGGCGGACGGTGCGTCACAGCGGCTGGAGCGGCACGATGTCCGGGGCGCCCAGGCGCGCGGCGTCGGCGGTCTGGTCGTCGGGCTGGCGCTGGGACTCCCGCTCGGCCTCGACCCGCTTGTGGTAGTGCTCCACCTCGCGGTCGATCTGCCCGGCGTCCCAGCCGAGCACCGGCGCCATCAGCTCGGCGCACTCCCGCGCGCTGCGCGTGCCGCGGTCGAAGGTCTCGATGGAGATGCGGGTGCGGCGGGTGAGGACGTCGTCCAGGTGGCGCGCCCCCTCGTGGGTGCAGGCGTACACCACCTCCGCCCTGAGGTAGTCGTCCGCGCACGGCAGCGGCTCGCCCAGGCTCGGGTCGGCGGCGACCAGCTCCAGCACCTCGTCGGTCAGCGAGCCGTACCGGCCCAGCAGATGCTCCACGCGCGCCACGTGCAGCCCGGTGCGGGCGGCGATGCGGGCGCGGGCGTTCCACATCGCGTGGTAGCCCTCGGCGCCGACCAGCGGCACCTCCTCCGTGGTGCACTCTGCGACGCGGTGGTCGAGCCCGTGGACGGCCTCGTCGACCGCGTCCTTGGCCATCACCCGGTACGTCGTGTACTTGCCGCCCGCGACGACCACCAGGCCCGGCACCGGGTGGGCGACGGTGTGCTCGCGCGAGAGCTTGCTGGTGGCGTCCGACTCCCCGGCCAGCAGCGGGCGCAGTCCGGCGTACACGCCCTCCACGTCGTCGCGGGTGAGCGGCACGGCCAGCACCGAGTTGACGTGGTCGAGCAGGTAGTCGATGTCGGCGCTGGAGGCCGCCGGGTGGGCCTTGTCCAGATCCCATCCGGTGTCGGTGGTGCCGATGATCCAGTGCCGGCCCCAGGGGATGACGAACAGCACGCTCTTCTCGGTGCGCAGGATCAGCCCGGTGGTGGAGTGGATGCGGTCGCGGGGCACCACCAGGTGGATGCCCTTGGAGGCGCGGACGTGGAACTGCCCGCGTTCGGCGGTCAGCCGCTGGGTGTCGTCGGTCCACACGCCGGTGGCGTTGACGACCTGTTTGGCCCGGATCTCGTACTCGCCGCCCTGTTCCAGGTCCTCCACCCGGGCGCCGACCACGCGCTCGCCCTCGCGCAGGAAGCCCACCACGCGGGCCCGGTTGGCGGCGTGGGCGCCGTAGGCGGCCGCGGTGCGCACCAGGGCGGCGACGTAGCGGGCGTCGTCCATCTGCGCGTCGTAGTACTGCAGGGCGCCCACCAGCGCGTCCTTGCGCAGGGCGGGTGCCACCCGCAGGGCCTGGCGGCGCGTCAGATGCCGGTGGTGGGGCAGGCCGCGGCTGCGCCCGGAGGCCGTGGCGAGCACGTCGTACAGCGCCACGCCGGAGCCCGCGTACAGCCGCTCCCAGCCCCGGTGCCGCAGCGGGTAGAGGAAGGGGACGGGCCTGACCAGGTGGGGGGCGATCCGCTGGAGCAGCAGCCCGCGTTCCTTGAGCGCCTCGCGCACCAGCGCGAAGTCCAGCATCTCCAGATAGCGCAGCCCGCCGTGGATGAGCTTGCTGGAGCGGCTGGAGGTGCCCGAGGCCCAGTCGCGCGCCTCGACGATGCCCGTCGACAGGCCGCGGGTCGCCGCGTCCAGGACGGTGCCGGCGCCGACCACCCCGCCACCGACGACCAGTATGTCCAGCTCGCGCTCCGACATGCGGGCGAGCGCCTCGGCCCGCTCGGCCGGTCCCAGTGCCGCTGTCCTCACCACTGCCTCCCTGATATGCCGATACCCCGGTCGATCGCCCGTCCGTACAGCTGTCCGTACGCCTGTCCGTACCCGCCCTGGCACCTACCCGTTCGTCCGCCGATCCCACGACTTCGACCCGGGCGGACACCGCTCCGCACGCAATCCACCATATCTGTCATATATGCGCTTAACCTGACATCGCCCCACAAGCCAGCCAGCCCCACGATTCCGCCGACGGGGGAAGGGACGCCGCCTCATGCCCGCAGATCTCGCCGTCCTCGGTCTGGGTCATCTGGGTCTTCCCGCGGCCCAGGCCGCCGCGGCCGCCGGTATCCGCACCATCGGCTACGACCCCGACGAGCACGCCGTGCGCGAGCTGGGCGCCGGGCGTCCGCCGGCGGGCGGCGGGCTGTCGGCGGCCGAGGTGCGCAAGATGGCCTCGGCCGGCTTCCGCGCCACCTCGGACCCGTCCGTGCTGGGCCGGGTCCGCACCGCCCTGATCTGCGCACCCACCCCGCAGGGCGAGGGCCGCGCCCCGGACCTGGGCGCGGTACGGGCGGCGGCCCTCACGCTCGGTGAGCGGCTGCGCCCGCGGACCACGGTCGTGGTGGAGTCCGCCGTCCACCCCGGCGGCACCGAGGAGTACGTCGCCCCGCTGCTGGAGAAGGCCTCGGGGCTGCGGGCCGGGCACGACTTCCACCTCGCCTGCGCCCCCTCCCGCCTCGACCCCGGCAACCGCTCCCACGGCTACGCCAACACCCCTCGGGTGATCGGCGGGTTGACCCCGGCCTGCACGGAGGCCGCCGCCGCCTTCTACGGGCGGCTGGTCGAGAAGGTGGTGCGGGCCCGCGGCCTGCGCGAGGCCGAGACGACGGCGGTACTGGAGACCAACTTCCGGCATGTGAACATCGCCCTGGTCAACGAGATGGCCGTGCTCTGCCACGACCTCGGCGTGGACCTGTGGGACGTGATCCGCTGCGCTGAGACCAAGCCGTTCGGCTTCCACGCCTTCCGGCCGGGCCCGGGCGTGGGCGGCCACGGCGTCCCCGTCGACCCCGCCTGCCTGGACCGCGCGGGGCGCACCCCGGGCTATCCGCTGCGCCTGGTCGAGGTCGCCCAGGAGGCCAACGCCCGGATGCCGCGCTATGTGGCCCAGCGCGCGGCGGCCCTGCTCAACGAGCACGGCAAGTCGGCCCGCGGCGCCCGCGTCCTGCTGCTGGGCGTCACCTACAAGCCCGACCTGGCCGACCGGACCGGCTCCCCCGCCCCCGAGATCGCCCTGCGGCTGATGGAACTGGGGGCGCAGATCGGCTACCACGACCCGCATGTGCCGCAGTGGCGGGTGGCCGGCCGTCCCGTCCCGCGCGCCGACTCCCTCCACGAGGCCGCCGCCGCGGCCGACCTCACCCTGCTCCTCCAGCACCACCGCGTCTACGACCTGCAGAGCCTGTCGGCCAAGGCCCAGCTCCTACTGGACACCCGCGGCGCCAGCCCGACGGGGGCGGCCCACCGGCTGTGACGCGGGCGCCCGTCACGGTCGGCGCGCACACGGGGAACAGGGGAACACAGCAAAGGGGCCGGGCCCGGTGGTGCGTCCACCGGGCCCAGCCCCTTCGGCCGTACGAGTTCCGCCGTACGAGTTCCGCCGTACGAGTTCCGCCTTACGGGCCGCCCGCGCTCAGCGGGAGACGGTGACCTCCACGCGCTGGAACTCCTTGAGCTCCGAGTAGCCGGTGGTGGCCATGGCCCGGCGCAGGGCGCCGAAGAAGTTCATGTGGCCCTCGGGGCTGTGCGAGGGGCCGAGCAGGATCTCCTCGGTGGTGCCGACGGTGCCGAGGTTGACGCGCCTGCCGCGCGGCACGTCCTCGTGGACGGCCTCCATGCCCCAGTGGTGCCCGTGGCCGGGCGCGTCGGTGGCACGGGCCAGCGGGGAGCCCATCATCACCGCGTCCGCGCCGCAGGCGACGGCCTTGGGCAGGTCGCCGGACCAGCCCACGCCGCCGTCGGCGATGACGTGGACGTACCGGCCGCCGGACTCGTCCAGGTAGTCGCGGCGGGCCGCCGCCACGTCGGCGACGGCGGTGGCCATCGGCACCTGGATGCCCAGCACGTTGCGGGTGGTGTGCGCGGCGCCGCCGCCGAAGCCGACCAGCACACCCGCGGCGCCGGTGCGCATCAGGTGCAGCGCGGCGGTGTACGTGGCGCAGCCGCCGACGATGACGGGGACGTCGAGCTCGTAGATGAACTGCTTGAGGTTGAGCGGTTCGGCCGCCGAGGAGACGTGCTCGGCGGAGACGGTGGTGCCGCGGATGACGAAGATGTCCACACCCGCGTCCACGACCGCCTTGGAGAACTGCGCGGTGCGCTGCGGCGACAGCGCGGCGGCCGTCACCACGCCGGAGTCGCGCACCTCCTTGATCCGCTGCCCGATCAGCTCCTCCCGGATGGGGGCGGAGTAGATCTCCTGGAGCCGGCGGGTCGCCACGGCCTCGTCCATCTCGGCGATCTCGTGGAGCAGCGGCTCGGGGTCCTCGTAGCGCGTCCACAGGCCTTCGAGGTTGAGCACCCCCAGACCGCCCAGCTCGCCGATGCGGATCGCGGTGCGCGGCGAGACGACCGAGTCCATCGGTGCGGCCAGGAACGGCAGCTCGAAGCGGTAGGCGTCGATCTGCCAGGCGATCGAGACCTCCTTCGGGTCCCGCGTGCGGCGACTGGGCACCACCGCGATGTCGTCGAAGGCGTACGCCCGCCTCCCGCGCTTGCCGCGGCCGATCTCGATCTCAGTCACGTGCTGTGCCCTTCCTACGGTCTACGCCCCCAGTATCCCCGAGCGGGGCACCGGGGACGCGCACCGGGTGAGCCGGCGGCGGTCACGGCCCGGGCGGGCCGTGACCGCCGCCGGCCGGCCCGTCTCAGCGCCGGGAGTAGTTCGGCGCCTCGGTGGTCATCTGGACGTCGTGCGGGTGGCTCTCCTTGAGCCCGGCCGCGGTGATGCGCACGAAGCGGCCGTTCGCCTTCAGCTCCGGCACCGTCCGGCCGCCGACGTAGAACATCGACTGGCGCAGACCACCGACGAGCTGGTGCACCACCGCGCCCAGCGGGCCGCGGTAGGGGACCTGGCCCTCGACGCCCTCGGGGACGAGCTTGTCGTCGGCGGCGACCGCCTCCTGGAAGTAGCGGTCCTTGGAGTAGGACTTGGCCTGGCCGCGCGACTGCATCGCGCCCAGCGAGCCCATGCCGCGGTAGGACTTGAACTGCTTGCCGTTGATGAACAGCAGCTCGCCCGGCGACTCCTCGCAGCCCGCCAGCAGGCTGCCGAGCATCACGGTGTCGGCGCCGGCGACCAGGGCCTTGGCGATGTCGCCGCTGTACTGCAACCCGCCGTCGCCGATGACCGGGACGCCGCTCTCCCGCGCGGCGAGCGCGGCCTCGTAGATCGCGGTGACCTGCGGGACGCCGATGCCGGCGACGACGCGGGTGGTGCAGATCGAGCCCGGCCCGACGCCGACCTTGACGCCGTCGGCGCCGGAGTCGATCAGCGCCCTGGCGCCGTCGCGGGTGGCGACGTTGCCGCCGACCACGTCGACCGAGGAGTTGGACTTGATCTTGGCGACCATCTCGCCGACCAGCCTCGAGTGGCCGTGCGCGGTGTCCACGACGATGAAGTCGGCACCCGCCTCGATCAGCGCCTGGGCCCGCTCGAAGGCGTCACCGGCCACGCCGACCGCCGCGCCGACGATGAGGCGGCCCTCGGCGTCCTTGGCGGCGTGCGGGTACTTCTCCGCCTTGACGAAGTCCTTGACGGTGATCAGGCCCTTGAGCACGCCCTCGCCGTCGACCAGCGGCAGCTTCTCGATCTTGTGGCGGCGCAGCAGCTCCATGGCGTCCGCGCGCGAGATGCCCACCTTGCCGGTGACCAGCGGCATCGGCGTCATGACCTCGCGGACCTCGCGGCTGCGGTCGGTCTCGAAGGCCATGTCGCGGTTGGTGACGATGCCCAGCAGCTTGCCGGAGGCGTCGGTGACCGGCACCCCGCTGATGCGGAAGCGGCCGCACAGCTCGTCGGCCTCGCGCAGCGTGGCGTCGGGGCGGATGGTGATCGGATCGGTGACCATGCCGGACTCCGACCGTTTGACCTGGTCGACCTGGTCGGCCTGGTCCTCGATCGAGAGGTTGCGGTGCAGCACGCCGACGCCGCCCTGCCGGGCCATGGCGATCGCCATGCGGGCCTCGGTGACCTTGTCCATCGCCGCGGAGATCAGCGGGACGTTCACCTTCACGTTGCGCGAGACGTACGAGGAGGTGTCGATGTCCTGCGGGGCCATGTCCGACTCGCCCGGCAGCAGCAGCACGTCGTCGTAGGTCAGCCCGAGTGCGGCGAACTTCGCGGGAACCTCGCTGGCACCGCCGGCACTGCCCGCACTGCCGACGTTGTCCGTCATGACGCCTTCCATGGCACCTTCCCCAATACTCTTGCCCGGCGCGGACGTCCATGCTAACGGGCTCGGAAGGAGCCCCGTACCGCCGCGGGACCGCCCGCGGCCGAGGCCGGCGGGACAGCCGCCGGGCCGCTCACCGGATGGCCGGATGGCCGGATGACTGTGATCGGCCCCGGATCACTGCTCCGCGAGGGCGCGCAGCCGCGACAGGGCTCGATGCTGGGCAACGCGCACGGCCCCCGGGGACATTCCGAGCATCTGCCCGGTCTCCTCGGCGGTGAGCCCGACCGCCACCCGCAGCAGCACCAGCTCGCGCTGGTGCTCGGGAAGGTTGGCCAGCAGCTTCCTCGCCCACTCCGCGTCACTGCTCAGCAGGGCCCTCTCCTCCGGGCCGAGCGAGTCGTCGGGCCGCTCGGGCATCTCGTCCGAGGGCACCGCCGTACTGCCCGGCCCGCGCATGGCGGCCCGCTGCAGATCGGCGACCTTGTGCTGGGCGATGGCGACCACGAACGCCTCGAAGGGTTTTCCGGTGTCGCGGTAGCGCGGCAGTGCGCACAGCACCGCCAGACAGACCTCCTGGGCCAGGTCGTCCACGAAGTGCCGGGCGTCTCCGGGCAGCCGGGTCAGCCGCGTCCTGCAGTACCGCAGGGCGAGGGGGTGGACACGGGCGAGCAGGTCGTGGGTGGCCCGCTCGTCGCCCTCCACAGCGCGCCGGACGAGGGCACCGATCTCACCGCGGCCGTCGGCCGGGGATGGCGTCTCGTCGTCACGCATCGGTCCATGGTGCACCCGGCGCGGCCGTTCCGCCGCACCCCGTCCGTGGTTGTGCACTGAAGCGTTATGGGCAGGCGCACTCGCTGTCACGTCCCGCGCCCTCCCCTCACGCCCGGCCGTCACGTCCCCGAGGAACTCCATGCATCCAGGATGCGGCACGCCGGAGATTACGGCACCGGCCCCCGCATCCCGAAGGCCCCGCCTCCCGGTGCTCCGGGACCGACGGGGCGTCTTCGGGGCGCACCGCGCCCACGGCGCACGCGGTGTGCACGGTGTGTACGGCCGGCCGCGGGCGGGGAGCACGGCGGCTCCACCGCTCCGGCGCCGGCGCTAGCGGACGAGGCCCCAGCGGAAGCCGAGCGCCACTGCGTGCGCCCGGTCGGAAGCCCCGAGCTTCTTGAACAGCCGCCGCGCATGGGTCTTCACCGTGTCCTCGGAAAGGAACAGCTCGCGTCCGATCTCGGCGTTGGAGCGGCCGTGGCTCATGCCCTCCAGCACCTGGATCTCGCGGGCGGTGAGCGTCGGCGCGGCGCCCATCTCGGCCGAGCGAAGCCGCCGCGGCGCGAGCCTCCAGGTGGGGTCGGCCAGCGCCTGGGTGACCGTGGCCCGCAGCTCGGCGCGCGAGGCGTCCTTGTGCAGATAGCCGCGGGCGCCGGCGGCGACGGCGAGCGCGACGCCGTCCAGGTCCTCCGCCACGGTCAGCATGATGATGCGGGCGCCGGGGTCGGCCGACAGCAGGCGCCGTACGGTCTCGACACCGCCCAGGCCGGGCATCCGGACGTCCATGAGGATGAGGTCGGAACGGTCGGCGCCCCAGCGGCGGAGGACTTCCTCGCCGTTGGCCGCGGTCGTCACACGTTCCACGCCGGGCACGGTCGCGACCGCGCGGCGCAGCGCCTCTCGGGCAAGCGGGGAGTCGTCGCAGACGAGGACGGAAGTCATGATCGCCCTCCGCAGCTCATGCGCATCACCTTAGGCCTCCAGGGCTGGTACGAATCGTCACCTGTGCGGTTGACCGCCCCGGACATCCGTCCGGCACTTGTCTGTGTCAACCGCCTCCGCACACTCAACGACGGTCACCCGAAAGAGTTACGGTCTTCGGCGCCCGCTTTCAACACCCTACGTGATGGCGTCGACACGGAGGGGGTATCCCGCGCTGATCAACAGCCGTGTCGTCATTTGCCCTGTTTGGCGGGTTTTCTTTTTATTACTCGCGTATGTCCCGAAAATCTCGAAGATGCATATTTACATCTACTCATACCGTGGATGTACGGTCGTGACTGTTCTCGACTGGTTCACCAGCATCAGTTCGCTTCGAGAGGACAAGCCATGGCAGATTTCTCCCGCCTTCCGGGTCCCAACGCCGATCTGTGGGACTGGCAGCTGCTGGCCGCCTGTCGAGGAGTCGACAGCTCGCTGTTCTTCCACCCCGAAGGGGAGCGCGGAGCGGCCCGCAGCGCACGCGAGGCGTCCGCGAAGGAGGTGTGCATGCGCTGCCCGGTCCGGGCGGAGTGCGCCGCCCACGCGCTCACCGTGCGTGAGCCGTACGGGGTGTGGGGCGGACTGACCGAGGACGAACGCGAGGAACTCATGGGCCGGGCCCGCACCAGGCTGGTCGGCGCGGCCGGGGCGTAACGCCGCTCCCCGCGCGCCCTCCGGGTGCTCCCCCGGCGCCCGGCGGGCCCGGACGCCCCGTGGACGCGGGCGCCGGACGGGCCGGGTACCGGACGCCGGACGCGGTCCGCGTCAGCGGCGGGCCGCGTCCGACAGCCGGTCCAGCATGGCGGCGACCGCCGGCACCCGGGCGAGGTCCGGCAGCGTCAGCGCCACCACCTCGCGCCGCACCCGCGGACTGATGCCCACGGTCCGCACACCGCGGGGCCGCACCGACTCCACCGCCAGCCCCGGCAGCACGGCCACGCCCAGCCCCGCCCCCACCAGCCCCACCACGGCCGGGTAGTCGTCGGTGGCGAAGTCGATCCGCGGAGTGAAGCCCGCCCTCTCGCACACCTCCACCAGATGGCCGCGGCAGCGCGGGCAGCCCGCGATCCAGGACTCCCCGGCCAGTTCCGCGAGCCCGACGCCGTCCCCCGCCTCCGCCGCACGCGCCAGGCGGTGGTCCTCGGGGACCAGCCCCACCAGCCGCTCGGTCAGCAGCGGCCGCACCACCAGGTCCGCCCACTCCGGATCGCTCTCCACCGGCCCGGCGGCGTCCGGGTAGCGGTAGGCGAGGGCGATGTCGCACTCGCCCTCGCGGAGCGCCTCCGCCGAGCGCGGCGGCTGCGCCTCGGTCAGCGACACCCGGGCCCCGGGATACTCCGCGCGCATCGCGGCGACGGCCGCGGGCACGATCGCGGAGCTGGCACTGGGGAAGGACACCAGCCGGACCCGGCCCGCCCGCAGCCCGGCGATGGCGGCCACCTCCTCCTCGGCGGCGGCCAGCCCGGCCAGGATCCCCGCCGCGTGCCGCACCAGCGCCTCGCCCGCCTCGGTCAGTCGCGTCTCACGGCCGGCCCGCACCAGCAGCGCGGTGCCCGCGGTCTGCTCCAGGGCCTTCATCTGCTGACTGACGGCGGGCTGCGTGCAGCCCAGCGCACGGGCGGCGGCCGAGAGGGAACCGGTACGGGCCACCGCGCGCAGCACACGGAGATGGCGTGCCTCGATCACTCCCCCACCATAAGCGGCCCACCGCGCGCGGCCCGCTGTCCGTTCGCGCTCTTCGAAGGCGTCCTTCTACCCTGCGCGGCATGCGGCTTCTCTCCGTGAACCTCGCCCGCCCCAGATCCGTCGGCTACACCAACGCCCCGGGCGGTCTCACCGGCATCGACAAGCGCCCGGCCGACGGCCCGGTCGCCGTGGCCGCCCCCGGCTCCGGTGGCGGCAGCGGACTGGCCGGGGACGTCATCGGCGACCCGGTCTTCCACGGCGGTGACGACCAGGCGGTGTACGCCTTCGCCCGGGAGGACCTGGACGGCTGGGAGAAGGTCCTCGGCCGCGAACTGCCGGGCGGGGTCTTCGGCGAGAACCTCACCACCGCCGGCGCCGACGTGAACGGGGCGCTGATCGGCGAGCGCTGGCGGATCGGACCGGACGCGGTGCTGGAGGTCTCCTGCGCCCGCACCCCCTGCCGCACCTTCGCCGGCCGGCTGGGGGAGACGGGGGTCCTGCCGTCGGAGCGGGGGGCGGGGTGGATGAAGGCGTTCACCCGGGCCGCCGCGCCCGGGGCGTACCTGCGGGTGGCCGAGCCCGGTGAGATCCGCGCCGGGGACCGGATCGAGATTCTGCACCGGCCCGGCCACGGGGTGACCGTCTCCCTGCTCTTCCGTGCCCTGACCACCGAGCGGGCCCTGCTCCCCCGCGTCCTGGCCGCCGGCGACGCGCTGGCCGCCGCCGCGCGGCGAGAGGCGCTGGAGTACACCGCGAAGTACGCCTCCTGACGTATCCGGAAAGCGGTCCGCCGGCCCCGGCCGGATAGCGTGCCCGTATGACGACTGCACTGATCACAGGGGCCACGGCCGGTATCGGCGCCGCCTTCGCCCGGCGGCTGGCACGCGACGGGCACAACGTGGTGCTGGTCGCCCGGGACACCGAGCGGCTGCGGCGGCACGCCACCGAACTGCACGACCGGCACGGCGTCGAGGCGTCCATAATCACCGCCGACCTGGCCACCGACGAGGGCATCGCGGCGGTCGAGGAGCGGCTCGGCGACCGGAAGCACCCGGTGGACCTGCTGGTCAACAACGCCGGATTCGGCAACAGGGGCCGCTATCTGGAGGTGCCGATGGCGGACGAGCTGCGGATGCTCAAGGTGCACTGCGAGGCCGTGCTGCGGCTGACCTCGGCCGCCGCGGAGAGCATGCGCGAGCGGGGCCGCGGCGGCGTCGTCAACGTGGCCTCGGTCGCGGCCTTCGTGCCGCGCGGCACCTACGGCGCGTCCAAGGCGTGGGTCGTGCAGTTCACCCAGGGCGCGGCGCGGGACCTGGGGCCGTCGGGGGTGCGGCTGATGGCGCTGTGCCCGGGGTTCGTGCGCACCGAGTTCCACCGGCGCGCGGGGATGTCGGCACAGAGCGTGCCGGGCTGGATGTGGCTGAACGCCGACCGGGTGGTGGACGCGGCCCTGGAGGATCTGGCCAGGGGGAAGACGCTGTCCGTCCCGGACCCGCGCTACAAGGCGCTGCTGGGCCTGGCCCGGCTGGCACCGCGCGGCCTGGTCTCGCGCGCCTCCTCCACCACCGGGCGCTTCAGCCCGAGGTGAGGAACGCACCGCCGCTCTTACGGCCGCCCCGACCCCGTCCCGCGACACGACGCGACACGGCACGGCGAGGCCCGGCCCCCTGCGTCAGGGGACCGGGCCTCGCCGCAGCGGCGGACGTACCGCGGGAGCCGTGCCTCAGTGGGCGTGGCCGTGACCGGCGGCCTCCGGCTCCTCCTCGGCCGGCTTCTCGACGACCAGGGTCTCGGTCGTCAGCAGCAGCGACGCGATGGAGGCGGCGTTCTCCAGGGCGGAGCGGGTGACCTTGACCGGGTCGATCACGCCGGCCTTGACCAGGTCGACGTACTCGCCGGTCGCGGCGTTGAAGCCGTGGCCCTTCTCCAGCTCGGCGACCTTGGAGGTGATGACGTAGCCCTCCAGGCCGGCGTTCTCGGCGATCCAGCGCATCGGCTCGACCAGGGCCCGGCGGACGACCGCGACACCGGTGGCCTCGTCGCCGTCCTTGCCCAGGCTGTCGCCCAGCACCTTGGAGGCGTGGACCAGCGCGGAGCCGCCACCGGAGACGATGCCCTCCTCGACCGCGGCGCGGGTCGCGGAGATGGCGTCCTCCAGACGGTGCTTCTTCTCCTTGAGCTCGACCTCGGTGGCCGCACCCACACGGATCACGCACACGCCGCCGGCCAGCTTCGCGAGACGCTCCTGGAGCTTCTCGCGGTCCCAGTCGGAGTCGGTGGTCTCGATCTCGGCCTTGATCTGGGCGACGCGGCCCTGCACGTCCTCGGCCTTGCCGCCGCCGTCGACGATGGTGGTGTCGTCCTTGGTGACGGTCACGCGGCGGGCGGTGCCCAGCACGTCCAGACCGGCCTGGTCGAGCTTGAGGCCGACCTCCTCGGCGATGACGGTGGCGCCGGTCAGCGTCGCCATGTCGCCGAGCATCGCCTTGCGGCGGTCGCCGAAGCCCGGGGCCTTGACGGCCACCGCGTTGAAGGTGCCGCGGATCTTGTTGACCACCAGGGTGGACAGGGCCTCGCCCTCGACGTCCTCGGCGATGATCAGCAGCGGCTTGGAGCTGTTGGTCTGGATGATCTTCTCCAGCAGGGGCAGCAGATCCTGGATGGAGGAGATCTTGCCCTGGTGGATCAGGATGTAGGGGTCGTCGAGGACGGCCTCCATGCGCTCCTGGTCGGTGACCATGTAGGGCGACAGGTAACCCTTGTCGAAGGCCATGCCCTCGGTGAAGTCCAGCTCCAGACCGAAGGTGTTGGACTCCTCGACGGTGATGACGCCGTCCTTGCCGACCTTGTCCATCGCCTCGGCGATCAGCTCGCCGACCTGCTTGTCCTGGGCGGACAGCGCGGCCACGGCGGCGATGTCGGACTTGGAGTCGATCGGGCGGGCGGTGGCGTGCAGGTCGTCGGAGACGGCCTTGACCGCGGCGTCGATGCCCTTCTTCAGGGCGGCCGGGGAGGCTCCGGCGGCGACGTTGCGCAGGCCCTCGCGGACCAGCGCCTGGGCCAGCACGGTGGCGGTGGTGGTGCCGTCACCCGCGATGTCGTTGGTCTTGGTCGCCACCTCCTTCACGAGCTGGGCGCCCAGGTTCTCGTACGGGTCCTCGACCTCGACCTCGCGGGCGATGGTGACACCGTCGTTGGTGATGGTCGGGGCGCCGAACTTCTTGTCGATGACGACGTTGCGGCCCTTGGGGCCGATCGTCACCTTCACGGTGTCGGCGAGCTTGTTGACGCCGCGCTCGAGGGCGCGACGGGCGTCCTCGTCGAACTTCAGGATCTTCGCCATGGTTGCTTGGGTCCTCTCGGAGTCCTCGTCAAAGGAACCGCGCCCCGGCCCCGGACGTCTCGGACGCGGGTACCAGGGCGCGGATCACAGGCAGTCTTCGCGGTGCTTACTTCTCGATGATCGCGAGAACGTCGCGCGCCGAGAGGACGAGGTACTCCTCGTTGTTGTACTTCACCTCGGTGCCGCCGTACTTGCTGTACAGCACGATGTCGCCGACCTTGACGTCGAGCGGCAGGCGGTTGCCGTCCTCGAAGCGGCCCGGACCGACGGCGAGGACGGTGCCCTCCTGGGGCTTCTCCTTCGCGGTGTCCGGGATGACCAGGCCGGAAGCCGTGGTCTGCTCGGCGTCGAGCGGCTGGACCACGATGCGGTCCTCGAGCGGCTTGATGGCAACCTTGGAGCTGGTGGCGGTCGTCACGATCCGACCTCCCCCTTCGGAGATCTCGGCGGGGTTTGGATGTCTGGGGTGGCGACCTGGTAGATCCGTCGTCGCGGGTGCCGGATCTGCCCGTCGCTTGAGTTGGCACTCTCCATGGGGGAGTGCCAATGCTGAGACTATGACGGCGTTAGCACTCAGTCAACCGGAGTGCCAACGCACGGCGCGTTGCGCGCCGGTGCGCCGGTATGTTGGCGGCCTAGTCCGGGGCTGCGCCCGGACCCCACCACCCCTTTGAGGGCCGCATCCCCGAGGACAGCCCGCCATGGACGAAGCACCACTGCCCCGGTGGTTCCACCCCGGCCCGCCGGGCGGATGGACGGCCGACGACCTGGACCGCCTTCCCGCCTGCGCTCCCACCCATGTCGAGCTGATCGACGGCGCGCTCGTGGTGCCACCGCCGCAGACGTGCTTCCACAGCCGGGTGACACGGCGGCTGGCGAACGCGGTCGAGGACTGGGCACCTCCACCGCTGTGGGTGTCGACGCGGATGTCGGTCCGGCTGGGCGAGCGCCAGCGCCCCGAGCCGGACATCCTGGTGGTGGACGCCCCGCCCCGCGCGGAAGGCACCTGCCACCTCCCCGGGGATGGGGATGTCGTGCTCGTCGTGGAGATCGTCTCGGACGAGTCGGTGGTGCGGGACCGGGAGAGCAAGCCGCTGAAGTACGCCGGGGCGGGCATCCGGCACTTCTGGCGGGTGGAGGAGGAGAACGGCGATCCGGTCGTGCACGTCTATGAACTGGATGACACCACCGGCGCGTACGTGGCCACCGGTATTCACCGCGACAAGCTCGTCGTCCCCGTGCCCTTCCCCATGGAGATCGACCTCACCACGCTGTTCACCCGCTGAGGGCGGCCGCCGCTGCGATGATGGGCCGGTGCACGCGCCGACCGACGACGATCTCAGCGACCCCGTCTCCGTCTTCCACCGCCTGCTGACCGACGAGGGGCAGGCCCTGCTGGCGAAGCTGCGGTCCTACGACCCCGGGCGGGAGCTGGCCGTCGCCACCCGGCTGCGCCGCGACCACCCGGCCGAACTGGTCTCGGCGGCCATCGCCCAGGCCCGGCTGCGGCAGCGGGCGGCGGCGAAGTTCGGGGCCGATGACGCGGCGCGGATGTACTTCACCCCCGACGGCGTGGAGCAGGCCACCCGCGCGAGCGTGGCCGCGTACCGCGCCGGCCGCTTCGCCGCCCTGGGGGTGCGGTCCCTGGCCGACCTGTGCTGCGGCAACGGCGGCGACGCCGTCGCGCTGGCCCGCGCCGGGATCGAGGTCCTGGCCGTCGACCGCTCCCCGCTGGCCTGCGCCGTCGCCCGCGCCAACGCCGGGGCGCTGGGCCTGTCCGACCTGATCGAGGTGCGCTGCGCGGACGTGACGGAGGTGGACACGGCCGGCTTCGACGCCGTCTTCGCCGACCCGGCCCGCCGCGGCGGACGCGGCCGGATCTTCGACCCCGAGGCGTACTCGCCGCCGCTGTCCTGGGCGGTGGAGGCCGCCCGGCGCGCCCCGCTCGCCGCGCTGAAGGTGGCCCCCGGCATCCCGCACGAGGCGGTGCCGGACGGCGCGGCGGCGGAGTGGATCTCCGACGGCGGAGACGTGAAGGAGGCCGTGCTGTGGTTCGGCGCCGCCTCGCGCGAGGCGCCCCGGATACGCGCCACCCTGCTGCCCGGCCCCCGGACCCTGGACTCCGCCGGCCTGCCGGATCCCCCCTCCGGCCCCGTCGGCCGCTATCTGTACGAGCCGGACGGCGCGGTGATCCGCGCACACCTGGTCGCGGAGGTGGCCGAACTGGTCGGCGGACGCCTGATCGACCCGACGATCGCCTACGTCACCTCCGGCGAGCACCGCCCGACGCCGTACGCGACCGCGTACGAGATCACCGACACCCTCCTCTTCAACGTCAAGCGGCTCAAGGCGCTGCTGCGCGAGCGCGGTGTCGGGACGCTGACGGTCAAGAAGCGCGGCTCGGCGGTCGAACCGGAGGAACTGCGCCGGAAGGTGAAGCCGTCCGGCCCGCACTCGGCCACCGTCTTCCTCACCCGCGTCGCGGGCGCCCCGACGATGCTCCTGGGCCACCCGCTCCGCTGACGAGGACACCCGTACGGGTGATGGTCACGCGTTCCGGTCCGAGTGCCGCACGGGCTGCCGAACAACCGCTCGCGGGGCACCCGGTGCGGCGTAGCCTGACATCAGCGACACGGGGAGGACAGCCATGGCCGCCGATCCCATCACCGAGCCGATGAACGAGCCGATGAACGAGCCGCATGACCCCATCGATCTGTTGGCCGCGCTCGAAGGGGCATCCGATGTGCCGCTGCGGGCCGAGTACATCGAAGGAATCCCCGTCTTGACGCCACCGGCCGACCACAGGCACAACGCGGGTGCCTTCCGGATCGCCGTCCAGCTCTCCTCTGCTGGAGCGCACTTCGCGGGCATTGGCAACGGCTACTGCGCCGATACACGAGGTGGAGCCGTAAGAACCCTCGTGATCCCGGACTTCTATGTCATGCGCCGTGAACCCACCGAACTCGACGAGGCGTACCGCAGGGCGCACCGGGGCTGGTACTCCATCGAACTGCTCGCGCTGGCCGGGGAGATCACCTCCACCAACCACGAGACCGACACCGGACCGAAGTACCGCGGCCACGCCGCCGCCGGGGTGCCCGTCTACGTGCTCGTCCACCGGCAGGAGAAGAAGGCGTACGCCTTCTCCGACCCGGTGCGGGAGGAGGACCCGGCCAAAGCCCACTACGCGACACGGGTCGAGGTGGACCTCGGCCGCCCCCTCCCCCTGCCCGGCCCCTACCCGGCGCTGGACACGGCTCCGCTGCTGGAGGACTGAGACCGCGCGACCGGTCACGGCACGTCGGCGTCCGCGCTCTCGAAGCGCCAGCGGTGGACCGGGCGGTGGAGCAACTCCTGCGGTGGCGAGGGGAGTTCGGGGAGTTCGGCGTCGTAGGGCGCCTCCCACCAGGTGATGACCAGGACGCGGTCGGCCGGGGCGGTGAAGGTCTCGCGGCGCGGGGGCGCGGGGTCGAGCGCCTGGCCGCGGGCCCACTCCAGCAGCTCGGCGCCGCGGCCGTCCGCCGCGCGGGCCTCCCACATCAGGGCGACGGTCATGAGTAGAGGTTCTCCGCGCTCGTCTCGTGCACGTGGTCGTGGCTGTGGCCGTGCGCGTCGCTGTGCGAGGCGCCGGGGACGTGCGGTTCGGTGACCGGCAGGGAGGAGTCCGCCGACAGGTCCCAGTCGGAGGGGGCCCGGTCGCGGGCGACCATCTCGGCGCCCAGGGCCGCGACCATCGCGCCGTTGTCGGTGCACAGCTTCGGGCGCGGCACCCGCAGGGTGATCCCGGCCGCCTCGCAGCGCGCCTGGGCCATCGCGCGCAGCCGTGAGTTGGCCGCGACGCCGCCGCCGATCATCAGGTGCTCCACCCCCTCGTCCCGGCAGGCGCGCACCGCCTTGCGTGTCAGCACGTCGGTGACCGCCTCCTGGAAGGACGCGGCGACGTCGGCGACCGGCACCTCCTCGCCCGCGCTCCGCTTCGCCTCGATCCAGCGGGCGACGGCGGTCTTCAGGCCGGAGAAGGAGAAGTCGTAGGGAGCGTCGCGCGGGCCGGTCAGCCCGCGCGGGAAGGCGATGGCGTCCGGGTCGCCCTCGCGGGCGTAGCGGTCGATGACGGGTCCGCCGGGGAAGCCGAGGTTCAGCACCCGGGCCACCTTGTCGAACGCCTCGCCCGCCGCGTCGTCGATGGTGGCGCCCAGCGGGCGCACGTCGGAGGTGATGTCGGAGGACAGCAGCAGCGAGGAGTGGCCGCCGGACACCAGCAGCGCCATGGTCGGCTCGGGCAGCGCGCCGTGTTCGAGCTGGTCGACGCAGATGTGCGAGGCGAGGTGGTTGACGCCGTACAGCGGCTTGCCCAGCGCGTACGCGTACGCCTTGGCCGCCGAGACGCCCACCAGCAGCGCGCCGGCCAGACCGGGGCCGGCGGTGACGGCGATCCCGTCGAGGTCGCTCGCGGCGACGCCGGCGTCCTTCAGGGCGCGCTGGACGGTGGGGACCATCGCCTCCAGATGGGCGCGGCTGGCGACCTCGGGCACCACGCCGCCGTACCGGGCGTGCTCGTCCACGCTGGAGGCCACCGCGTCGGCGAGCAGCGTGTGCCCGCGCACGATGCCCACGCCGGTCTCGTCGCAGGAGGTCTCGATGCCGAGGACCAGGGGTTCGTCAGCCATGGGTGGTCGTTCCTTGGTGTTCCGTTGCGGGGTCGGGGGCCGGATCCGGTGCGGTGTCCGGTGCGGTGTCCGGTGCGGTGTCCGGTGCGGTGTCCGGTGCGGTGTCCGGTGCGGTGTCCGGTGCGGTGTCCGGTGCGGTGTCGGCCGGGCGGCGCATCACGAGGGCGTCCACGTTCCCGGGCTGGTAGTAGCCGCGCCGCAGGCCGACGACCTCGAAGCCGAAGCGCTCGTACAGGCGCCGGGCGCGGTCGTTGTCCACCCGGACCTCCAGCAGGACCTCGTGGCACTCGAAGTCGGTGGCGGCGGTGAGCAGCGCGGTGAGCAGCCGGGCGCCCAGTCCGGTGCCCCAGTGGTCGCGGGCGGCGGCGATGGTCTGGACGTCCCCGGTGCCGCCCGCGACGGCGAGCCCGCCGTAGCCGACGACGCGGCCCGCGCCGTCCTCGGCGACGAGGTAGCGGCGGGTGGCGTGCGGGCCGCGCGCGTGGGCGAGTTCGGACCAGAACAGGGCGGGCGACCAGGCGTCGTACGGGAACAGCTCCCGTTCCAGCTCCAGCACCGGTTCGATGTCCCACCAGCGCATCTCGCGCAGGGCGGGCTGTTCGGGGACCTGCCCGGGTGGCTGCTCGGCGGCCTGCCCGGCGGGCTGCCCGGGTGGCTGCTCGGCGGGGGCGGTCACCGGGGCGTGACCACCTTGTAGTTGGCGGGCACCCTTGCGTCCGGGCGCCGCAGGTACAGCGGCAGCGGCGGCAGGAAGCCCCCCGCCTCCCCGTCCGCTTCCCCTTCGGTCTCCCCACCGGAGCCGGCCGCGAGCCGCTCGGTGGCAAGCGCCGCCAGCGCGGCCGCCGAGACATGCTCGGGCAGGTCCTCGCGTACGCCGGTGAAGGTGTCCGCGTACAGCCGTGCCCCCATGCCCACCGCGGGAACGCCGGCAACCAGTTCGGCGATGTCGGCCGGGCGGTCCACGGCCGGGTCCCCGAGACGGGTGCGGGCGTCGGCGTAGCGCGCCCAGTACACCTCCTTGCGGCGGGCGTCGGTGGCGACGACGAAGGGGCCCTCCAGTCCGGCCTCCCCGGCGGCGTGGGCGATGCCGTCCAGCGTGCACAGGCCGTGGACGGGGATGCCGCGGGCGGCTCCGATGGTCGTCGCCGTCATCAGTCCGACCCGCAGGCCGGTGTACGGGCCGGGGCCGACGCCGACGACGATGCCGGTCACGTCGCCGAGCGCGGCGCCGGCCTCGGCCAGGACGCGGTCGACGGCGGGGAGCAGCAGTTCGCCGTGGCGGCGGGCGTCCACCTCGTCGGCGGCTGCGAGGGTCCTCGTCCCGTCGTGCAGGGCGACGGTGACGGCGGGGGTTGCGGTATCCAGAGCGAGCAGGAGCACGCTCTCAGCCTACGGCGCGCAGCGGACCGCCGGTGCCCGCCCGCAGCACGGCGACCGCTACCGACTGCTACCGTCGGACTTACGATCACACCGGTCTTCCGGGGCTCCGACGGGGTTCCGGGTACGTACCGGCGGGGGAAGCGGCGAGTACCGGAGGCGGGCGAGACGGTGGCACGGAACAGCGCGGGTACGTTCGTGGCCGGGCTGACCGCGGCGGCGCTGGCCGTCGTCGGCTTCCTGGCCTACCAGGCGTCCGCCGCGCAGGACCGGCACGGCCCCGCCGGCGAACGCGGGGCCGCCGCCTCGGCCTCCCCTTCTCCCTCCTCCGACGCCGCGCGGAAGGATGCCCGGGCCCGCGAGGACCGCGAGAAGTCCGGGGAACGCGAGGAGGCCGCACTGCCGGCCGACTCCGGCACCGGCGAGCGCGTCGTGTACTCCCTGCGCGGCGACCGGGTCTGGCTGGTGGGCGCGAACGAGCAGGTCACCCGGACCTACCGCGTCGTCCCCGGTGCGGTGGACCCGCTGCCGGGCGAGTACACCGTGAGCGAGAGCGGCCGTACCGAGCGCGTCACCGGGTCCGACGGAGTGCCCGTCGCCCATGTGGTGCTGTTCACGCAGGTGGAGGGGGTCGTGGTGGGCTTCAGCGCCGCCGTGGACGGCTCCCTGCCCGAGGGGCGGCCGAAGGAGGGCACGGGCGGCATCCGCTCCAGGACCGCGGACGGCGAGGCGATGTGGCGGTTCGCCACGGCGGGCACGAAGGTCGTCGTCGTCCCCTGAGCCGCTGAGCCGCGAGCCTCGCCGGCCTGTGTTTGCTCTCCCCCTGTTCGAACAAACGGTGGACAGGCAGGCAAGCGGCTGGAAGTGGGGCGGAACATGGCTCTCGGGACGGACAGGACGCCCGGTGGGGGCGGGAGCGGGCAGCGGCCCGCGGACGCCGGGGACACCGGCGACCGGACGGTGCGGGCCGCCCGGCGGGCCGACGAGTCGGCCCGGGCGGCGCGGGAGGAGCGCCGGGAGAGCGAGAAGGAGCGGGCCGACCGGCGGTGGACGGAACTGCTCCAGGAGGTCAGGGTCGCCCAGATGGGCATCCAGATCCTGCTCGGCTTCCTGCTGAGCGTCGCCTTCACCGAGCGGTTCACCGACCTGGGGCCCGTGGACCGCAACATCTACGTCGTCACCGTCGTCCTCGGCTCGGCCGCGACCGGCACGCTGATCGCCCCGGTGGCCCTGCACCGCTTCGTCACCGGCCACCGGATGAAGCCGCAGACGGTGGAGTGGGCCGCCCGCCTGACCATCACCGGGCTGGTCCTGCTGCTGTGCACGGTCACCTGCGCACTGCTGCTGATCCTGCGTGTGGTGCTGGACAACGGCATGGCCTGGTGGATCGTCGGCGCGCTGTTCATGTGGTTCGTGGGCGCCTGGTTCCTGCTGCCGGCCTGGGCGCGCCGCGTCGGGCCGGGGCGGAAAGAGCGGGAAGGGCAGGAGCAGCGCTCCTGACGCCTCCCGCTCCGTACGGGCCCTCAGGCCGCCTCGGCCCGGGGGCCCTCAGGCCGCCTCAGCCCGGGGGCCCTCGTCGTCCGGACGCTCTCCGGGAGCGGTACGGCGCTCGGGGGCCGGCGGTGTGGAGACCGCGTCGGCCGCGGCGCACGAGGCCAGCAGGTCGCGCATCGGCACCGCCGCGGCGCCCGGCAGGCGCCCGGACGCACCGGCGGACGTGTTCCGCGCGGTCGTGTCCTGCGCGGTCGTGTCCTGCGCGGGCGTGTCGGGCTCTCGCCTCTCTGCCTCCATGGGTCCTCCCGTGGCTCATGGGGCGGGAGTGGTAAGGCGTACCTAACCACCCTTCCGGCCTCCATGTGAACACGCCGGAGGCACCGTGCGCAACATCTTGCCGACACGGTGTCGGAACCCGGTCCCGGCGCGGTACGGGGCGCGGTACGTGCGGGCTGCGGCCCTACGCGCCCTGCTCCGGCTCCGCGAGGACGGACAGGTCCTGGTCCGACCAGCGCCCGCCGACGCCGGTCACCGTCACCGTCCGCACGTCCTCCCCGGAACCGTCCTCCCCGGAGCCGTCCTCCACGCCGTTCCCGGAGCCGCCGGCCGGCTCCGCCCCCACGGACCGCTCGATGACCACGTGCAGCCGGTCCTCCGACAGTTCCTCGACCTTCCCCTCGCCCCACTCCACGACCACCACCGACTCCGGCAGCGAGACGTCGAGGTCCAGATCCTCCATCTCCTCCAGGCCGCCGCCGAGCCGGTAGGCGTCCACGTGCACCAGCGCGGGCCCGCCGCCGAGCGGGGGGTGGACCCGGGCGATGACGAAGGTGGGCGAGGTGACCGCGCCGCGCACGTCCAGCCCCTCGCCCAGTCCGCGGGTGAGGGTGGTCTTGCCCGCGCCCAGCTCGCCGGTGAGCAGGACGAGATCGCCGGGCCGCAGCAGCCGGGCCAGCCGCCGGCCCAGCTCCCGCATCCGGTCGGGGGTCGCG
This sequence comes from Streptomyces barkulensis, assembly GCF_002843305.1. GTDB lineage: Bacteria > Actinomycetota > Actinomycetes > Streptomycetales > Streptomycetaceae > Streptomyces > Streptomyces barkulensis. The sequence goes on along the minus strand of NZ_PGSG01000036.1, from coordinate 17,440 downwards.
ACGCGGATCCCCACGGTCCGTTCGAAACCCTGGGGGCCCTGGGGCCCGTCAGGACCCGGGGGGCTCTGCCGGGGGTTCTGCCGGGGGTTCTGCCGGGGGTTCCGCCGGCTCTCCGGAACGGCCCCGGGGGCGGTCCCCGCGGCCCGGTGGTGCGGTGTGTCCATGGGTGTGGATGGTACGCGTCAGCAGCTCGGCCAGGCGGTCGCCGACCGCCTCGGGGTGCTCCAGCATCACCAGGTGTCCCGCGCCCTCCACGACCACCAGCTCCGCGTGCGGCAGCGCCCCGGCCATCGCCTCGCTGTGCTCGCGCGGGGTGAGCAGATCGCGGTCGCCGGTGAGGATCAGCGCGGGCCGCCCCTCGCCGAAGGCTGCCAGCGCGGCGGTCTTGTCGTGCTCGGCGAAGGCGGGGTAGAAGTCGGCGACCACGTCGACCGGCACCGACTCGATCAGCCGCTCCGCGAAGCGCGCCACCCCCGGGTCCACGTCGCGGCTGCCGAACGAGTACCGCTTGACCAGCCCGGTGAAGAGGTCGGCGGTCGCCCGCCGGCCGCGTTCCACCAGGTCGGCCCGTGCGGCCAGCGTCCTGAGCACCCCGGGCGCCATCCGCCGCAGCGCCCGGGCCCCGGCGGCGGGCAGCCCGAAGGTCACCTCCGTGAGGTTGCCCGCCGAGGTGCCCAGCAGGGCCACCGCGGCGACGCGCTCGGCGACGTACCCGGGGTGGTGGTGGGCGAGGGCCATCACCGTCATCCCGCCCATCGAGTGGCCGACGAGGACGACCGGACCGGTGGGGACGGCCGCGTCGAGCACCGCCTTCAGATCGCGTCCGAGCCGGTCGATGGTGACCGTCTCGCCGGCCCGCCCGCGCCCGGAGCGGCCGTGGCCGCGCTGGTCCCAGTAGACGGCGCGCAGGGCGGGGGTGGCCGGCGCGGTGGGCGTGACGCCGCGCAGGGCGGCGCGCTGGAAGTGCCAGACGTCCTGGGCCAGGCAGTAGCCGTGGCTGAAGACGACCGTGGGCGCTCCCTCGGGTATCGCGCCCTCCGGTTCGTCGGTCTCGTAGTACAGCTCGGTGCCGTCGTCGGCCACGGCCCGGCCCGGGGTGCCGCGCAGCGAGCCGTACGGGCCGGCCGCGTCCAGGGCCAGGCGCGCCCGGTGGCGCACCGCCCGGTGCACGGTCAGCCGCTCGACGGCCACTCCCGCCGCCACGCCGGCCGCGGCCAGTCCCAGCACCGCGCCGGCCACCCCCGCGCGGCGCGCCCACCCCCTGCCGCCTGCGTCCCTCATGCCCGCGTCACGCCTCCGCGTTGAGATGGACGCGCGGCACCCGGGCGCCGATCCGGGTGACGATCTCGTACCCGATGGTGCCCACCGCGCGCGCCCAGTCCTCGGCCGTCGGCTCACCCGCGTCGCCCGGCCCGAACAGGACGGCCTCGTCGCCCTCCGCGGCCGCGTCGCCGCCCAGGTCCACCACGAACTGGTCCATGGCCACCCGTCCGGCGACCGTCCGCCACTTGCCCGCCACCAGCACCGGCCCGCTCCCCGAGGCGTGCCGGGGGATGCCGTCGGCGTAGCCGGCCGGGACCAGGGCCAGGGTCGTCTCGCCGGGGGTGGTGTAGTGGTGGCCGTAGCTCACCCCGTGCCCGGCGGGCACCCGCTTGACCAGGGCGAGCCGGGCGCGCAGGGTCATCACCGGCCGCAGCCCGAAGTCCGCCGGCACGCCGACCTCGGGCGAGGGCGCGAGGCCGTAGACCGACACCCCGGTGCGCACCAGGTCGAAGTGCGCCTCGGGGAGCGTGAGGGTGGCGGGCGAGTTGGCGATGTGCCGCACCTCCGGGTCGAGCCCGGCGCGGGACGCCGCGGCCAGTGCCTCACGGAAGACGGCGAGCTGGGCGGCGATGGAGGGGTGGCCGGGCTCGTCGGCGCAGGCGAAGTGCGACCACACCCCGGCGACCTTCACCGTGCCCTCGGCCTCGGCGGCACGGGCGGCGGCGGTCAGCGCCTCCCAGCCGGCGGGCTGGCAGCCGTTGCGGCCCAGCCCGGTGTCGATCTTCAGGTGGACGCGGGCGGTACGGCCGCAGGCGCGGGCGGCGGCCGTGACCTCCCGCAGCGCCCACGGGTCGCTCGCCGACACGTCGACGTCCGCCTCGATCGCCTCCCGCCAGGGACCGCCGGGCGTCCACAGCCAGCACAGCAGCCGGCCCCGGTCCCCGGCGGCGCGCAGCGCCAGCGCCTCCTCGGGGGTGGCCGTGCCCAGCCAGGCCGCACCCGCCTGCCGCGCGGCGCGGGCGCAGGGGACCATGCCGTGGCCGTACGCGTCGGCCTTGACCACGGCCATCAGCCCGGCCCCGGTCCCGGCCGCGCGCTCGCGCAGGGCGCGCACGTTGGCGCGCAGCGCGGCCAGGTCGATCTCGGCGCGGACCCGGTGCGCGTCCGGGCGGGGCCGCGCTGCCGCGCCGGTGGCGAGGGGCTCACTTACGACGTCCATCGCCCACCAGTGTCTCAGGTCCGCCTCCGGCCGCCTCCCGGCATGCGCGGCCCGGCATGCGCGGCCCGTGTCCCGCCGCGGGTCCCGGAGCCCGCCGCCCCGGCAGCCGGGGGAAGACGGCCGGTGGGCCGAGGCGGGCGGGCGCCCCGGGGACGGGCCCGGCACAGGCGCCCCGGCGCCGCACCGCCGGGGCGCACCGGGCGGTACGCCCGCACGACGGACCGGCGAGGGTGGACCAGCGAGGACGGACCCGGCCCGTGTCCCCGCCGCGAGGCCCGCGACGTACCCCGGCACTCGTCCACCGCGACCGCCACGGCTCCCGGCTCACCCGGCGCCCGCGGCCTCCACCACGTCCCGCCAGGCCGGGCGCAGCGCCTTGGCCACGTCGAGCGCACTGGTCAGCGGCGCCGCGCGGCGGCCTGCCAGGCCGTGGAGGTAGGCGCCCGCCACCGCCGCGTCCACGGGCGCCAGGCCGCAGGCGAGCAGCGAGCCGGCCAGCCCGGAGAGCACATCGCCGCTCCCGGCCGTCGCCAGCCAGCCGGTGCCGGTGGGGTTGACCCGCAGCGGGCCGTGGCCGCCGGGCGGGGCGACCACCGTGGTCGAGCCCTTGAGCAGCACCGCCGCCCCGTACCGCCGCGCCAGTTCCCGCGCCGAGGCCAGCCGCGCCGACTCGACCTCCTCCCGCTCGGCGCCCAGCAGCGCCGCCGCCTCGCCGGCGTGCGGGGTGAGCAGGACGGGGGCCGTGCGCTCCCGCAGCGGCCCGGCGTCCATCAGCCGCAGCCCGTCGGCGTCCACCAGCACCGGTACGTCCGAGGCCAGCACGTCCCGGACGATTCCGCGCGCCTCGTCCCCGTCGCCGAGCCCCGGCCCGACGACCCACGCCTGCACCCGGCCGGCCCGCGAGGGCGGGCCGGAGGAGACCAGCGTCTCGGGGAAGCGGGCGATCACCTCCTCGGCCGCGGGCCCGGCGTAGCGCACGGCGCCCGCGCCGCCGCGCAGCGCCCCGGCCACCGCCAGCACCGCCGCGCCCGGGTAGCGGGCGGAGCCGGCCGCGATCCCGACCACACCGCGCCGGTACTTGTCGCTCTCGGCCGACGGGCGGGGCAGCAGGGCGGCCACGTCCGCGTGCTGCGCGGCGCGCACCACCGGCTCGGCCGCCTCCAGATACGGGCCCAGGCCGATGTCGACCAGCCGCAGCGCCCCGGCGTGCTCGCGCGCCGGATCGACCAGCAGGCCCGGCTTGTACGCCCCGAAGGTCACCGTCGCCGCCGCCCGTACCGCCACACCGCGCACCTCGCCGGTGCCGGCGTCCACACCGCTGGGCAGGTCCACGGCGACGACGGGCACTCCGGCCTCCGCGACGGCGTCGGCGATCTCCACCGCGCCCGGCCGCAGGCCGCCCCGGCCGCCGATGCCGACGATGCCGTCCACCACCAGGTCGGCCCGCCGCACGAGCGCGGGCACGTCTGCGGGCACGCCCTCCAGCACGGTGTGGGCGGCCGGGGCCGCGACGGCCCGGCCGCCGGCCGCCCGCAGCGCGGCGAGCCCGCCGGTGTGGACCTTCTCCGGGCTGAGCAGCACGGCGGTCACCCCGGCGCCGCGCCGGGCCAGGTACGCCCCGGCGAAGAGCGCGTCCCCGCCGTTGTCGCCGCTGCCCACCAGCAGGGCGACCCGGGTGCCGTAGACGCGCCCCAGCATCCCGGCGCAGGCGGCGGCCAGCCCGGCGGCGGCACGGCGCATCAGCGCCCCGGCGGGCAGGCGCGCCATCAGCTCCCGCTCGGCGGCCCGTACGGTCTGCACGCTGTAGGCATCTCTCATGCCCTCAGTCTGACCGCCCGCCGCCGGGTCCACCCGCCTCCGGCCGTCCTCCGGCGTCTTCGGCGATCGGCTCCCGGCTCCCGGCGATCAGCTCTCGGCGATCACGACGGCCGTCGCCACCCCCGCGTCATGGCTGAGGGAGACGTGCCAGTGGCGCACCCCCAGCTCGGCGGCGCGGGCGGCGACGGTGCCGGTCACCCGCAGCAGCGGCTGCCCGTGCTCGGAGGCGTGCACCTCCGCGTCCGTCCACACCAGCCCGCCGGGCGCGCCCAGCGCCTTGGCCAGGGCCTCCTTGGCGGCGAACCGCGCCGCCAGCGAGGCCACCGAGCGCCGCTCCCCGCCGGGCAGGGTCTGCTCGGCGGGGGTGAACAGCCGCTCGGCCAGGGCGGGGGTGCGGGCCAGCGCGCCGGCGAAGCGGTCGACGGAGGCGACGTCGATCCCCACCCCGACGATCACCCGCGGCCCCCCGTCCGCCGGGAGCGCCCCGTCCGCCGGGAGCGCCCCGTCCGTCCGCTGCGCGAACTCATTCCACCGTCACCGACTTGGCCAGGTTACGTGGCTGGTCCACCTCGTTGCCGCGGGCCGTGGCCAGCTCGCAGGCGAAGACCTGCAGCGGCACGGTGGCCACCAGCGGCTGGAGCAGGGTGGGCGTGGCGGGGATGCTCACCAGGTGGTCGGCGTACGGCACGACCGTCTCGTCGCCCTCCTCGGCGATGACGATGGTCCGCGCGCCCCGGGCCCGGATCTCCTGGATGTTGGAGACGATCTTGTCGTGCAGCACGGACCGGCCGCGCGGCGACGGCACGACCACCACCACCGGCAGGTCCTCCTCGATCAGCGCGATCGGGCCGTGCTTGAGCTCGCCGGCCGCGAAGCCCTCGGCGTGCATGTACGCCAGCTCCTTGAGCTTGAGCGCGCCCTCCAGGGCGACGGGGAAGCCCACGTGGCGGCCGAGGAAGAGCACGGTGTTCTTGTCCGCCAGGGAGCGGGCCAGCTCCCGCACCGGCTCCATGGTGGCCAGGACCTTCTCGACCTCCGTGGAGATCTGCGACAGCTCCCGGATCACCGAGCCGATCTCGTCGCCCCACTTGGTGCCGCGCACCTGGCCCAGGTAGAGGGCCACCAGGTAGCAGGCCACCAGCTGGGTCAGGAACGCCTTGGTGGAGGCGACCGCGACCTCGGGCCCGGCGTGGGTGTAGAGCACCGCGTCGGACTCGCGCGGGATGGTGGAGCCGTTGGTGTTGCAGATGGCCAGCACCTTGGCGCCCTGCTCGCGGGCGTGGCGCAGCGCCATCAGGGTGTCCATGGTCTCGCCGGACTGGCTGATGGCGATGACGAGCGTGCGCTGGTCCATGATCGGGTCCCGGTAGCGGAACTCGCTGGCCAGCTCGGTCTCGCAGGGGACGCGCGTCCAGTGCTCGATGGCGTACTTGGCGATCATCCCGGCGTGGTAGGCCGTGCCGCACGCCACGATGACGACCTTGTCCACCTCGCGCAGCACGTGGTCGGGGATGCGCACCTCGTCCAGGGCCAGCCGGCCGGCCTCGTCGATGCGGCCCAGGAGGGTGTCGGCGACCGCCTTGGGCTGCTCGGCGATCTCCTTGAGCATGAAGTAGTCGTAGCCGCCCTTCTCGGCGGCCGAGGCGTCCCAGTCCACGTGGTAGGCGCGGGTGTCGGCGGGGGCGCCGTCGAAGTCGGTGACGGTGACCCGGTCCCGCCTCAGCTCCACGACCTGGTCCTGGCCCAGCTCGATGGCCTCGCGCGTGTGGGCGATGAACGCGGCGACGTCGGAGGCGAGGAAGTTCTCGCCCTCGCCGACGCCGACCACCAGCGGCGAGTTGCGCCGGGCGCCGACGACGGTGTCGGGCTCGTCGGCGTGGACGGCCACGAGGGTGAAGGCGCCCTCCAGCCGGCGGCACACCTGCCGCATGGCCTCGGCCAGGTCGCCGCAGGAGGAGAAGTTCTCGGCGAGCAGGTGGGCCACGACCTCGGTGTCGGTCTCGGAGGTCAGCTCGTGGCCGCGCTCGGCCAGCTCGGCGCGGAGCGCGGCGAAGTTCTCGATGATGCCGTTGTGGACGACCGCGACCCGCCCGGAGTTGTCCAGGTGCGGGTGCGCGTTGGCGTCGGTCGGCCCGCCGTGGGTGGCCCACCGGGTGTGGCCGATGCCGGTGGCTCCGGCCGGCAGCGGGCGCTCGTCCAGCAGCTTGCCGAGGTTGCCCAGCTTCCCGGCCTTCTTCGCGGCGGCCAGCCCGCCGTCGGCGAGGACGGCAACGCCCGCCGAGTCATAACCGCGGTACTCCAACCGCTTCAGTCCCGCGATGACGACGTCGAGGGCGGACTGCCCTCCCACATAACCAACGATTCCGCACATGCGATGCAGCCTAAGGGCAGCCGGGGGCGAGGGCTGTCAGCGCCCTCGCCCTATTCGTCCGACCGCCCGCCTGACGATCTCCAGGTACTCGGCCTCCTCGCACCGCGGCCGGCCGCCCGGCCGGTACGTCTCCAGCACGTCGCCGGGGTGCTCCCCCAGGTCCTCGTCGGGCAGTTCCTCCAGGAGTTCCTCCCACGCCCGGGCGTCGCGTGCCTCGGCAGACCTGCGCGCGACCAGGCGGCGTCGGGCTGCGCGGGAGCGCTGGAACGGAATCGGCATACGGATCCCCTCCGGGGCGGTGGTACGCGAACCCCGCCGGGAGCGGGCAGGGGTTCGCACGGCGGCTTCACACACATGGAGCAAGTGCGCGAACGCGGTCAACGTATCCGCGCCGGACCTCCGCGTACACCCCCTCGTGCGCACATCTGTGCTGCTGATCACACTCGAACGGCCGTGAGACCGGACGCGTACGGCCCGACAATGGGCCCGTGTCCACCCCCGTCACCGCCCCCGGACCCTCCGCCGCGTCCGGCGCCCTGCCGCAGCAGCGCCGCGGCCGGCCGTCCGACACGAGCCCGTTCGTCGACCTCGGACGGGCCGAGTGGAGCGCCCTGCGGGAGAAGACCCCGCTGCCGCTGACCGCCGCGGAGGTGGAGGAGCTGCGCGGTCTGGGCGACGTCATCGACCTCGACGAGGTGCGGGACGTCTACCTGCCGCTGTCCCGGCTGCTCAACCTCTACGTCGGCGCCACCCACGGGCTGCGCGGCGCGCTCAACACCTTCCTGGGCGACGCGGGCGGCGGGCACGGCGCCCAGCGCGGCACCCCGTTCGTCATCGGGGTCGCGGGCAGCGTCGCGGTCGGCAAGTCCACGGTGGCCCGGCTGCTGCGGGCGCTGCTGGCCCGCTGGCCCGAGCACCCGCGGGTGGAGCTGGTGACCACCGACGGCTTCCTGCTGCCCAACGCGGAGCTGCACCGGCGCGGGCTGATGTCGCGCAAGGGCTTCCCCGAGTCCTACGACCGCCGCGCCCTCACCCGGTTCGTCGCGGACGTCAAGTCGGGCCGGGAGGAGGTCACCGCGCCCGTCTACTCGCACCTGATCTACGACATCGTCCCCGGCGAGGTGCTGACGGTGCGCCGCCCCGACATCCTGATCGTCGAGGGCCTCAACGTCCTCCAGCCGGCCCTGCCGGGCAAGGACGGCCGCACCCGGCTGGCCGTCGCCGACTACTTCGACTTCTCCGTCTACGTGGACGCGCGCACCGAGGACATCGAGCGGTGGTACCTGGACCGTTTCCGCAAGCTGCGCGAGACGGCCTTCCAGAACCCGTTCTCCTACTTCCGCAGGTACACGCAGGTGTCGCAGGAGGAGGCGCTGGACTACGCACGCGGCATCTGGCGGACGATCAACCGTCCGAACCTCCAGGAGAACATCGCCCCTACCCGGGGCCGCGCCGGCCTGATCCTGCGCAAGGGCCCGGACCACAAGGTCCAGCGCCTGTCGCTGCGCAAACTCTGACGCGGGACGCCCGCACGTCGGCGGGGAGGCGGCCCTCGGCCGCCCCCGCCCCGCCTTCCGTCGTGCCGGACCGCGCGCCCACGCGGAGCGCGCCGGACGCGCAACGTCAGCCCAGCGCCGACTTGACCTCGTCCGCCAGCCGCTGCGCCACCGCACGGGCCTGCTCCAGATCGGCCGCCTCCACCATCACCCGCACCAGCGGCTCGGTGCCGGAGGAGCGCAGCAGCACCCGGCCGGTCTCGCCCAGCTCCTTCTCGGCCTCGTTCACGGCCGTGGCCAGCCGGGCCGAGGAGGAGACCCGGGTCTTGTCCACGTCCCGCACGTTGACCAGCACCTGCGGCAGGCGCCGCATGACGCCCGCCAGCTCCGCCAGGGGCCGGCCGGTGGCGGCCACCCGCGCGGCCAGCATCAGACCGGTCAGGGTGCCGTCGCCGGTGGTGGCGTGGTCCAGCACGATCACGTGCCCGGACTGCTCGCCGCCCAGCGAGTAGCCGCCGCGCTTCATCTCCTCCAGCACATAGCGGTCGCCGACCGCCGTCTGGAGCAGCTCGACGCCCTCGCGCTCCATGGCGAGCTTGAAGCCGAGGTTGGACATCACCGTGGCCACCACGGTGTTGCCCCGCAGCGTGCCGGCCTCCTTCATGCCCAGGGCCAGCACGCTGAGGATCTGGTCGCCGTCGATCTCCTCGCCGGCCGCGTCCACGGCCAGGCAGCGGTCGGCGTCGCCGTCGTGGGCCACGCCCAGGTCGGCGCCGTGCTCGACGACGGCCGCGCGCAGCCCGTCGAGGTGGGTGGAGCCGCAGCCGTCGTTGATGTTGAGCCCGTCGGGCTCGGTGGCGATGGTGACCACCTCGGCGCCCGCCCGCGCGAACGCCTCCGGGGAGACCCGCGCCGCCGCGCCGTGCGCGCCGTCGATGACGACCTTGAGCCCGTCGAGCCGGTTGGGCAGGACGCCGACGAGGTGGGCGACGTACTTGTCGAAGCCCTCGTCGTACTCCTTCACCCGGCCCACCCCGGCGCCCGTCGGGCGGTCCCAGGGCTCGCCGGAGGCGTGCTCGCGGTAGGTGCTCTCGATGCGGTCCTCCAGCTCGTCGGCGAGCTTGTGGCCGCCGCGGGCGAAGAACTTGACGCCGTTGTCGGGCATGGGGTTGTGGCTGGCGGACAGCATCACGCCCAGGTCGGCGCCGAGCGCGCCGGTCAGGTACGCCACGGCCGGGGTCGGCAGCACGCCCACCCGCAGCACGTCCACGCCCGCGCTGGCCAGCCCGGCCACCACGGCGGCCTCCAGGAACTCCCCGGACGCGCGCGGATCACGTCCGACCACCGCCACCGGGCGATGGCCCTTGAACGTACCCGCCTCGGCGAGCACGTGCGCCGCCGCGACCGACAGACCGAGCGCCATTTCGGCGGTCAGGTCGGCGTTGGCGACTCCGCGCACACCGTCCGTACCGAAGAGTCGTCCCACCGTGGTTCCTCCGAGTTCCGAGCTGAGCTCCGGGCGCGCCGAGGCCCGGTCGATCCAGATATACGCCCCTTGGCGGCGGATGCGGCACGGCCGTGACCGCGGCGTGCCGACGGTCGCCCCACCGGACCCGCCGGTCCGGAGGCGGGCGGGGGCCCGAAGACGAGCGCCCCGACGCACCGTGACGGTGCTGTCGGGGCGCTCATCAGCGGATCCCAGGGGGTCCAGCGGACAGCGAGGCGCTGATCAGCGCTTGCTGTACTGGGTGCCCTTGCGGGCCTTCTTCAGACCGGCCTTCTTCCGCTCGACCGCGCGGGCGTCGCGGGTCAGGAAGCCGGCCTTCTTCAGCGGGCCGCGGTTGTTCTCCACGTCCGCCTCGTTCAGGGCGCGGGCCACGCCCAGGCGCAGCGCGCCGGCCTGGCCGGAGACGCCGCCGCCGCTGATGCGGGCGATGACGTCGTAGCGGTTGTCCAGCTCCAGAACCTTGAACGGCTCGTTGACTTCCTGCTGGTGCACCTTGTTCGGGAAGTAGGCCTCCAGGGTGCGGCCGTTGATCTTCCACTGGCCGCTGCCCGGCACGATGCGCACGCGGGCGATGGCGTTCTTCCGGCGCCCGGTGCCGGCGCCCGGCTGGGGCTCACCGAAACGGGACGCGAGGGACTCGGTGGTGTACTCCTCGACGCCCTCGGGGGTCTCGGTGGTGTACTGCTCGACCTCTTCGATCGGGGTCTCGGCGGTGGTCTCGGCCACGGTTCTCCTCAGCTCTCTTCAGTCTTGGTTGTGGCCGGACTACTGCGCGACCTGGGTGATCTCGAACGGGACCGGCTGCTGGGCGCCGTGCGGGTGGTTCTCGCCCGCGTAGACCTTCAGCTTCGAGAGCATCTGGCGGCCCAGGGAGTTCTTCGGGAGCATGCCCTTGATGGCCTTCTCCACGGCCTTCTCCGGGTTGTTCCTCAGCAGGTCGTCGTAGCGGACGGACCGCAGACCGCCGGGGTAGCCGGAGTGGCGGTAGGCCAGCTTCTGGGTCCGCTTGTTGCCGGAGAGGTGCACCTTGTCGGCGTTGATGATGATGACGAAGTCACCAGCGTCAACGTGCGGCGCGTACACCGGCTTGTGCTTGCCCCTCAGAAGGGTGGCGGCCTGGGTGGCCAGACGGCCCAGGACGACGTCGGTGGCGTCGATGACGTGCCACTGGCGCTGGACGTCGCCGGGCTTGGGGCTGTACGTACGCACGGTCGTAGCCTTCGCTTCTTCAGTGAGTGTTTCCTGACAAGGTCACCGGAGATCACGACAGCCCTGACCGCACTCCGGTGACGCAAGCCGGTGCGGGTCGCTGGTCATCGTCCTGGTGGACCAGGCGTAGCGGCCTCTCACGTGAGAACGAGCAAGCCAATACGCACAACGAACCAGCAGGATACCGGCCGTCCTCCGCACGGGTCAAAACGCCCCCTCCCGGCGGATGCGCCGAAGCCCTCCCGCACGCCCCTCAGCGCGCCCGCGCCACCCGCCCCTCGTCCCAGACCGGCTCCGGCGCCTCGCGCACCCTGCCGTCCGCGCCGAAGACCAGGAAACGGTCGAAGGAGCGGGCGAACCAACGGTCGTGCGTCACCGCCAGCACCGTCCCCTCGTACGCCTCCAGCCCCTGCTGGAGCGCCTCGGCGCTCTCCAGGTCCAGGTTGTCGGTCGGCTCGTCCAGCAGCAGCGCCGTCGATCCGGCCAGTTCCAGCAGCAGGATCTGGAAGCGGGCCTGCTGGCCGCCCGAGAGCTTCCCGAAGGGCTGCTCGGCCTGGCGGTCCAGCTCGTAGCGGCGCAGCGCGGACATCGCCGCGCCCCGGTCCTTCGCGTGCTCGGTCCACAGGACGTCGAGCAGGGTGCGCCCCTCCAGCTCGGGATGGGCGTGGGTCTGGGCGAAGTGGCCGGGGACCACCCGGGCGCCCAGCTTCCACTCGCCGGTGTGGGCGACGTCGCCCCCGGCCAGCAGCCGCAGGAAGTGCGACTTGCCCGAGCCGTTGGAGCCCAGCACCGCGACCCGCTCGCCGTAGAAGACCTCCAGATCGAACGGCTTCATCAGCCCGGTCAGCTCCAGACCGGCACAGGTGACCGCCCGCACCCCGGTGCGCCCGCCGCGCAGCCGCATCCGGATGTCCTGCTCGCGCGGCGGCTCCTGCGGCGGGCCGGCCTCCTCGAACTTCCGCAGCCGGGTGCGGGCCGCCTGGAGCCGGGAGGCGAGCCCGTCGTTGTAGGCGGCCTTCTGCTTGAGGGTGTTCACCAGTTTCTTGAGCTGCGCGTGCTGCTCGTCCCAGCGCCGCCGCAGTTCCTCGAAGCGGGCGAAGCGCTCCTTGCGGGCCTGGTGGTAGGTGGCGAAGCCGCCGCCGTGCACCCACACATCCGACCCGGCCGGGCCCGGCTCCACGCTGACGATCCTCCGCGCGGCCCGGGCCAGCAGCTCGCGGTCGTGGGAGACGAACAGGACCGTCTTGCGGGTCTCGGCCAGCCGCTCTTCCAGCCAGCGCTTGCCGGGGACGTCGAGGTAGTTGTCCGGCTCGTCCAGCAGCAGCACCTCGTCCGGGCCGCGCAGCAGCGCCTCCAGCACCAGCCGCTTCTGCTCGCCGCCCGACAGGGTGCGCACCTGCCGCCACTGCGCCTTGTCGTAGGGGACGCCGAGGGCTGCGGTGGTGCACACGTCCCAGGCTGTCTCGGCCTCGTAGCCGCCGGCCTCGGCCCAGTCCGCCAGTGCCTGCGCATAGCTCATCTGGGCGGCCTCGTCGTCGACCTCCATGATCCTCAGCTCGGCGGCGTCCACCGCCTCCGCCGCCTGGCGCACCCGCGGCCGGGCCACCGAGACCAGCAGGTCGCGCACCGTGCGTTCGTCCCGGACCGAGCCCACGAACTGCGGCATCACCCCGAGCCCGCCGCCGACGGTCACCGTGCCGCCGTGCGGCTTCAGCTCCCCGGCGATCAGCCGCAGCAGCGTCGTCTTCCCGGCTCCGTTGGCGCCCACCAGGGCCACCACCGAGCCCTCCCCCACCCGGAACGAGACGTCGCCGAGCAGCACCCTCCCGTCGGGCAGGTAGTACTCCAGGTGCGCGGCCTCGACGTGTCCCATCCCCCGACTGTGAACGCGCCGGCGGCCCCGCGGCAAGCGAATAAGATGCGGGGCATGAGCTTTGGGCAGGGGGGGCCGGGCTGGGGCCCGGGAGGACCGTCCGGACAGCCGGGGCCGCCGGGACGGCCAGGACCGCCGGGGCCGTTCGGGCAGCCTGGGCAGTCCGGGCCGCCGGAGCCGTCCACACCGGACTGGGCGGCACTCGCCGAGCGCAGCGAGCGCACCCGCGCCCGGCGCCGCCGCTGGCTGATGATCGGCGGCGGGGCGGTGGCCACCGCCGTCGTCGCCGCGATCGTCGCGGTCGCCGTCGTCAACGAGAACGGATCGGGCTCCGGCCCCGCCGCCGCCTCGGACTCCCCGGCGCCGTCGGCCTCCGAGACCCCGCCGCCCGGCCCGGAGCAGCCGGAGCCCACCTTCTCCTCCGAGCCGCCTCCCCCGCCGCCGGACCCGCGGGACTTCCTCTCCAGCGCCGAGAAGGACACCGCCCCGCTCGGCGCGCGCACGCTCTTCCCCGGTGACTCGATGAAGGCCAACGGCCGCACCTACGACAAGGGCGCCACGGCCTCCACCAAGAGCTGTGCGTCCGGCACCCAGGGCGCGCTCGGCGCGGTGCTGACGAACAACGGCTGCCGCGAGCTGATCCGGGTGACGTACGTGCGCGAGGGGGTGGCGGTCACCGTCGGCGTCGCGGTCTTCGACGACGCCGAGGCCGCGCGCAAGGCCAAGGAGCAGTCCCGGCCCAACGTCGCCTCACTGCCCGGCTCGGGCGTGCCCACCTTCTGCCGGGGCGGCGTGACCTGCCGCACCTCCGCCAACGCGCTGGGCCGCTACGCGTACTTCACCATCTCCGGCTACACCAGCGGCAAGGACGTCACCGCCTCCGAGACCGCCGCCCGCCAGGCCGGCCTGGACGCGGCCGACTTCGCCTTCGCCCGCATCCTCAAGCGCGGCCAGGAGCAGGCGGCGGCCTCGGTCACCGGCTGACCCGTGGCCCTGGACCGGGCGAGCCGGTCCAGGGCCACGGGCATCTCGGGATCAGTCCCGCTGTGCTCCCGCCGGGAGCGTGCGCAGCGTCACCTTCGTGGCCGTCTTCCGCTCGAAGGACCAGTCGAGCATCCTCGTCGCGTCCCGGTAGCGGTCGGAGCTGTTCAGGATCACTCCGACGACCGTGCGCTTGTCACGCGTCGCCGCGAAGACCAGGCAGGGCCCGGCCTTGGAGCCCGTACCGGTCTTGATGCCGATCACGCCCTTGTACGAACCGAGCAGCTTGTTGGTGTTGTACCAGGTGTAGGTGCGGCCGTTGGTCGCCTTCTGGACGGTCCTGGTCGCCTTGACCACCGCCCTGAATGTGGAGTTCCCCAGCGCGTGCCGCGCCAGCTTCGCCATGTCGCGGGGGGTCGAGTAGTTCTTGCCACTCTTGGGGATGCCGTCGAAGGAGTCGAACTTCGTGTTCTTCATCCCCAGACCGGCGGCCTTCTTGTTCATCTTGGAGATGAACGACTTGGTGCGGGCGGCCGTCGTGCTCCCGCTGCCGAAGGTGTCGGCCAGCGCGTACGCCGCGTCGCAGCCGGAGGGCAGCATCATCCCGTACAGCAGCTGGCGCACCGTGAGCTTGTCGCCCGTCTTCAGGTCCGCGGTGCTGGCCCCGTACTTGGTCACGTAGTCGCGGTAGGCCTTCTTCACCGTGACCTTGCGGTTCAGGTCGACGCCCTTGGTGGTCACCACGACCGCCGCGGCCATGATCTTGGTGGTGCTGGCCATCTCCCTCCGGGTGTCGGCGCCCTTGCCCCACAGGGGCTTGTCGGGCCCGCTGTCCAGCAGGAAGGCACCCTTGGCCGCTATCCCGGACGGTCCCCCGGCCGCCTGGGCGGGTGCCGCCGTCGGGCCCGCCAGGAGTACGGCGCAGGCGGCCGCCAGCACCACGCCCGCCCTGCGGATCCCCCTTGTACGAAGTCTCAATGGACGCTCCGTCATCGTGGTCGACGGGCCCACACGACGCGGGCCCGACTACTGGACGACCGAGCGGCACCGGCGGTTGCCCACCGGATCCGGCCAACCCGTCTACGGGAGTTCCGCCGACGCGCCGGGGTTCTCGTACAGCCGAGGCGGGCGCGCCCACCGACGGCCCGGAAAGCCTCCGGGCGATCGTCAAGTTCCGCGACGTACCGGTTGCGCTGCTCCCATCGGGCACCGCACGGCGTACCGACCCGCCATGGCCGGGGGACCAGGGTTCCGTTGTTCTCGCGGTCGGCCCGGAAGAACCGGCATGGGTCTGATGCCCTGATTCGGCTGTGACGGTGATGGATCGGTAGGTAGACGCGCAGGCACGACTCCCGGTGATCATGGAATGTCGAGTTCGCTGATCACCACAATGGAAAACCGTGCCTGCCGCACCATCATCGCCCATTCCAGCCGCGCTGGGCCAACTCGCCGGATCCGATCCGGCCCGCCCCGACGAACTACCCGGCCTGCTAGACCTGCTGTCCCGCCTGCCCGACCCACGCCGCCCGCGGGGCCGACGTTACCGGCTGTCGTACATCCTGGCCCTGGCCGCCTGCGCGGTCCTGACCGGAGCCACATCCCTCACCGCCATCGCCGAGTGGGCCGCCGATGCCCCTGACCATCTCCTTCTCCACTGCGGGGCCACGCTTCGCGATCCGGACCGGCCCTACCGGGCGCCCAGCGAAGCGACCGTGCGCTGGGTACGGCAGCGCGTCGACGGCGACGCCCTCGACGCCGCGATCGGCGGCTGGCTCACCACCCGCGCGGACGCCGCCCGCGCCACCGCCCAGGACGGGCACCGGCCGTCCCGCCCGGTGCGGGCGGCCATCGCGGTGGACGGCAAATCCCTGCACGGCGCGGTCCGCGCCGACGGCCGCCGCGTCCACCTGATCTCCGCGCTGCGCGGCGCCGGCATCGTGCTCGCCCAGCGCGAGGTCGACGCCAAGAGCAACGAGATCACTGCGTTCCGGCCACTGTTGGACCCCCTCGACCTCGACCTGACCGGCGCGGTGGTGACCTCCGCCGCCCTGCTGACCCAGACCGACCACGCGAAGTTCCTCGTCGAGGAGAAGGGCGCGCACTACATCGCCCTACTCAAGAGCAACCACCCGCGACCCCACACGCGCTGGTGAAGGGCCTTCCCTGGAAGAAGGTGCCGCTGATTGACCGCACCCGCACCGCCGCCCACGGCCGCCACGAGATCCGTCGTCTGAAGGCCGTCACCGTGCCTAGGCTGCCGTTCTCCCATGTCGGCCAGGCGCTGCAGATCGTCCGCCGCGGCACACCAGGCGCACCGGGAAAGTGACCCTTGAACGCGTCTACGCGCTCACCAGCCTGACCACGCACCAGGTGACAGCCGCTGACCTGGCACAACATGTTCGTGGGCACTGGGCCATCGAGATTCGGAAGCACCATGTCAGGGATGTGACGTTCGGGGAGGATGCCTCGCGGGTGTGGGCCGGCAGTGCCCCTCGGGCGATGGCCTCCTTGCGGAACCTGGCCATCGGCGCACTCCGCCTGGCGGGTCGGGACAACATCGCCGAGGGTCTGCGCCATCACGGCCGGGATATGACCCGACCGCTGGCGCTCCTCGGACTCACATGATCATTCCCGGCCGATCGCGAGAACGACGGAGCCCTGCCCGAACACCTCATCCAGCGCATCCGGCGGGGCCTGCGGCACATCCAATACCGCAGCGACCTCATCGACGGCTGCCTGGCCGAGACCGGCCTGACCACCAGACCCGGATGAACCCTTACGACATCACGAGTTCAACCTCAGTGAACGCTTCTCATCCTGTGGTTCGTGGGTGATGGCGGCTGGTGGTCGGGGGGCCGTAACGCGGCAGGGCTCCTGGTCGTTGCGGCTGGTGATCTCACTCGCCAACGTCTCGACACAGGAGCCCTGTTGGTCCCGTATCGTGCCATGCTCGACGTCCCCCACGAAGTCGTGGAGCACGTTTCCTGGCTCATCTACGCCCGAAGGCGTGAGCTGAACTCCCGCT
This sequence comes from Streptomyces barkulensis, assembly GCF_002843305.1. Classification (GTDB taxonomy): domain Bacteria; phylum Actinomycetota; class Actinomycetes; order Streptomycetales; family Streptomycetaceae; genus Streptomyces; species Streptomyces barkulensis. The sequence goes on along the minus strand of NZ_PGSG01000036.1, from coordinate 678 downwards.
GGCGGAAGCTGGGCTGCTTCCGCCAGGCCCTGCTGGTCCTGGTGCACCTGCGCAAGAACGAGACCCTGGCCCAGGCCGCAGCGGGGTTCGGCATCTCCACCGCCACCGCCGGCCGGTACGTGAGCGAAACGGTCGACCTCCTCGCCGAGCGCGCCCCGAGCCTGCACGAGGCCCTGCGCGAGCTGCCGCCGGAGGGGTTCGTCATCCTCGACGGCACTTTGATCACTACCAACCGCATCGCGGCGGACGAGCCGTACTACTCGCAGAAGCACCGCCGCCACGGGATGAACGTGCAGGTCATCGCCCGCCCGGACGGCACCCCGCTCTGGTTCTCCCGCGCGACACCGGGCCGCACGCACGACCTGACCGCAGCCCGCGCCCACGGTGTGATCCAAGCCTGCCTGTCCCGTCAGCTCCTCGTCCTGGCCGACCGCGCCTACCAGGGCGCCGGCGCGACCGTCCGCACCCCCTACTACGGTCATCGCGACCTGCCCGAGCACTACCAGCAGTACAACCGCGACCACGCCCGGCTGCGCGCCCCGGGCGAACGCGCCTTCGCCCGCCTCAAGCAATGGCGGATCCTCCGCAAGGCCCGGTGCAGCACCAACCGCATCGGTCGCACGGTCGCCGCCGTTCACGCCATCGAGATCGCCTGGCGCTCAGGATGAGAAGCGTTCA
>NZ_PGSG01000035.1 GCF_002843305.1 Streptomyces barkulensis | reverse complement strand
TGAACGCTTCTCATCCTGTGGTTCGTGGGTGATGGCGGCTGGTGGTCGGGGGGCCGTAACGCGGCAGGGCTCCTGGTCGTTGCGGCTGGTGATCTCACTCGCCAACGTCTCGACACAGGAGCCCTGTTGGTCCCGTATCGTGCCATGCTCGACGTCCCCCACGAAGTCGTGGAGCACGTTTCCTGGCTCATCTACGCCCGAAGGCGTGAGCTGAACTCCCGCTGGCGGAAGCTGGGCTGCTTCCGCCAGGCCCTGCTGGTCCTGGTGCACCTGCGCAAGAACGAGACCCTGGCCCAGGCCGCAGCGGGGTTCGGCATCTCCACCGCCACCGCCGGCCGGTACGTGAGCGAAACGGTCGACCTCCTCGCCGAGCGCGCCCCGAGCCTGCACGAGGCCCTGCGCGAGCTGCCGCCGGAGGGGTTCGTCATCCTCGACGGCACTTTGATCACTACCAACCGCATCGCGGCGGACGAGCCGTACTACTCGCAGAAGCACCGCCGCCACGGGATGAACGTGCAGGTCATCGCCCGCCCGGACGGCACCCCGCTCTGGTTCTCCCGCGCGACACCGGGCCGCACGCACGACCTGACCGCAGCCCGCGCCCACGGTGTGATCCAAGCCTGCCTGTCCCGTCAGCTCCTCGTCCTGGCCGACCGCGCCTACCAGGGCGCCGGCGCGACCGTCCGCACCCCCTACTACGGTCATCGCGACCTGCCCGAGCACTACCAGCAGTACAACCGCGACCACGCCCGGCTGCGCGCCCCGGGCGAACGCGCCTTCGCCCGCCTCAAGCAATGGCGGATCCTCCGCAAGGCCCGGTGCAGCACCAACCGCATCGGTCGCACGGTCGCCGCCGTTCACGCCATCGAGATCGCCTGGCGCTCAGGATGAGAAGCGTTCAGTAACCAGGCAGCCCGAATATTCCATTATTGACTACTCCCCTCGCCTTCAAGCAGGCCCTGGAGACGCCTAACCTCTTCCACAAGGCGCGGCACAGCCTCCCGCGCCATTGCAATGAAGGCCGCGTTCTCGTCCCAGCGTTCATCACCGGAATCGACATATCGCGGATGCTGAACCAAAGTTGCGGCAATCATGTCTCGATGATCAAAATTCGGCCACCTCTCGGCAGTGCCAGTGTCAGGAACCGTGCTCACCGCCACAAGATTCATGGCGGAGTCATCATCCAAGGTCCTAACGAACCAAGGCGCCGGAGTAGCGGCGGAGCACAACTCCTCGATCTCCCCAAGCTCGTCCTCACCCATAGCCACCTTCCACCAACCCGATTAACTCGCCCGGGTGCCCCGCAAGAAAGAAAGCGCGGGGCACCTCGAAAAATGTGATCAACTAATATCGCTCACTCGAATACCCAAGCCTTTCGATATTCTTATAGAATCTCTTGTCATTTGTAATGATCGGCAATCCATCCTGTATTGCAGAGTGCAAGACCGAAGCGTCGTCGTCGGCAATCATCGGCCTGAAGGATTTCCCCTTCCACATGCCCCTGAGGCGAGCTTGGAGTGAAGCAACGCCTTCGCTGGTGGAAGCTGGCCCAATGCGCCCTCCCCGCTCCGACAACCAACTACCAATAGCACCTTCCGAATGTCCACCTTCGAGTAGTTCACGATGAGCAGTTGGCGAAAGCACCGGGGCGCGTCCCGCCAAAGCGGCATCCACTTCAGCGGTCTTTGCACCCGAGAGGGCATCCGTCACCGCATTCGTGTCGACTGCCACCTCGCCGCAATTGTGAACGAGGACCGGCGTAGCCCCCGCCAGCACATAGTAGGTGTGGATGCCGCTGATCGTGAGGTCGTGGGTGCGCTGGCGCTTCTCGAAGTGGCGGGTACCGGTGAGCGTGACGGTGTCGCCGTCCGGGGTGCGGAGCTTCATGCCCGGCTTGAGGTCACCGGCCTCGATCCACTCCTGCTCGGACTCCACCCAGAAGGGGTGGGTGGTGGTGGAGACAAGAGCTGCGGGCTCCCCGCTGCCGCCGACAGTGATGGCCAGGTCAGCGAAGTGCTTGTCGTCCTCGGTGACGATGGTGCCGACGACCTCACGAGCAACCGTCTCGCCGGTCTCCGGATCAGTGACGGCTACCTTGTCACCGATCTCAACGTCCTCAATCGGCTTTCTCGTACCATCGGCAAGCAGCACGCCCGTTCCGGGCAGGAAGCTATGGCACTCGTCTTCCTTTTTCTTTTTCTTGAAGTTCGCCGCCTTCTTCCTGGCAGCGGCGAGGGCGTCCTCGGCCTTTCTGACGGCCTTGGAGTACTTCCACATTCCCTTGGCGCCGCTGACCAGGTCTCCCAGCAGCCCCCAGGTCCGCTTGGCCAGCTCGTAACCCTTTATCGGCTTCCAGGCGTACTTGGTGATGAGCTTGCCGGCCAGCCCTCCCGCAAATGTGCTGGCGACGTTCAGAGCCGTCTCGCCGCATGCGCCTACATCCCCGCTGGCGAAACAGTCCAGCGCCGCATCGACACCCAACTCAACCCGGGCGATCTCTATAAGCTGACCGACCGCCTTCTTGATCTGTTGTTTAGCTGAGTTGTAATTTCCCTGCGCCTGGCTGAGATTGTTCTGGGCCTCGGTGGCTCCTTGGTCCTGGAGCCTGAGCTGCGCTTGGCGGATGACCAGGTTGGGAGGCGGACCGAGATACAGGCCGCTTGGATCGGAAAACGTGACCGGGCTGTTGTTGGCGTAGGCGTAGCCGTTGATCTGCTGGGGCTGGGTGTAGTCGATGATCGGATCGACCGAGATGAACTTGCCCAGCGACGAGTCGTACTCGCGCGCCCCGATGCTCGTCAGCCCGGTCTGGGCGTCGATCGTGCCGCCGACGAAGCCCTTCTCGCCCGGCCAGGTGCCGCTCGCCTGGCCGCGCTCAACGCCGTAGGGGTCGAAGCGGCGCTGGGCGACCGTGCCGGTGGCGGCGTCGATGGCCAGCTCGCCGGTGCCGTGGTGATCGGAGGCGAGGAAGGACAACTTGCCGTCGTCGGTGCGGACGGCGATGGTCTGACCGGCGAAGGAGTAGTAGCGGGTGGCCTCCACCTCGCTGCCGCCCTTGGGCAGGCGCAGTTCCATGCCCGGCAGGTAGACCGTGGTGGCGGTGGCGTCGCGCCGGATGACGCGGTTGCCGCCGGCGTCGTAGAGATAGGTGGCCTCCTTGCCGTCCGCCTCGACGGTCCTGGTCAGCTGACCCTCGGCGTCCCAGTGCAGGGTCTGGGTGTCACCGCCCAGGACGCGCTCGGTGGTGTTGCCGGAAGCGTCGTAGGCGTAGGTGGACCGGCGGTCGCCGGTCGGGGTGTTCTCCACGACCTTGGTGACCGCGTGCGATCCGGCGTCGCCCTCGCCGTAGGTGTAGGTGCGGGTGACGTCCTTGGCCTCGTCCAGGCCGGTGTCGTGGATGACCTCCTTGGTGCGGTTGCCGATGGCGTCGACGGTGTACGACTTCCAGTACGGTGCCGGGCCGCCCAGCGCGCTCTGCCCTGGAGAGGTGTTGCACGCCTCCGGGGACGAGCCGTTCTGGGTGCCGCCGACCGTGCCGGCGGCGACCGCCTGCTCGGGGCTCGCCGCCGGGGTCCAGGCCTCGGCCAGGCGCTGCCCGGTGTCGTAGGCAAAGCACTGCACGTCAGGAGAGGCGCCCGAGGTGTCGGAGATCGACAGGACGTTGCCCGCCTGGTCGTAGGAGTAGTTGGACGCCTTGGCCGGTCCCGCGGCGCCCTCGATGTCGACCACCGAGCGGGTCAGCCGGTCGGTCCCCTTCTCGTACTGGAAGGCCTGCCGGACGTGCTTGCCGCTGCCATTGGACAGGTGGAGCTGCTGGAGCAGGCTGGTGGCGGAATAGACGGCGCTGGTGACGTAGGGGGTGTCACTTGTCATGGACACCGGACGCTGCAGTTCGTCGTAGCCGAAGGTGATCGACTCCGAACCGAGGCCGCCCGCGGCGGGTAGTCCCTGACCGTCGAGTGTGCCGTCCCGGTTGTAGGTGGAGGTGAAGGTGTAGATGCCCGCCAGCGCGCCTTCGGAGGACGGCACCGAGTAGGCCGTGCGCAGCGGACGGTAGTACTCGTCCATGTCCTGAGTGACCATGGCGAAGTACTGGCTGCCGCCGTTCACATAGCGGAGCGAGGCATAGGCGTGGCCCAGCCAGCCCGTTTTGTCGTACCGGGTCTCGGTGAGCTTGGTGCCCAACCCGGGCTGCCCCTCCCAGGTGGAGGTGGCCCGCCCCAGCTTGTCGTAGACGGTGGAGACGACCTTGCCGCGCGCGTCCATCGTTGACACCGGCCGGTCGGCGGCGTCGTAGGTGGTGGTGGAGGCACCGCTGTCGGGGTCGATGCTCTTGACCTTGCGGCCCATCTGGTCGTACTCGTACCGCCAGGTGTTGCCCTGGGCATCGGTGACCGTCTTCAGCTGTCCGGCCGGGGTGTAGGTGTACTTCGTCGCGTCGTAGCCGTTGCCGGGACCGGCAGTGCCGTCGGGGTTCGGGGCGTCGCCGTGGTAATGGCGCAGCTCCGTCATCTGCCCGGCGGCGTCGGTGGTGGTAGTGGTGGGCACTCCACCCTTGGGCGGGTCGACATGGGTGCGCTCGCCGTCGTAGGCGGTGGTCGTCCGCCATTGTTCGACGCCCGTGACCGCGAGGATCTGTGCCGTGGCGCGGCCCAGGCCGTCGTACTCGGTCAGGGTCTGTGCCCCGACCTGGCGATCGCTGACGATCAGCAGTTCGTCCGAGGGCGCGCCGATCGCGTTGTAGGTGGCGTTGGCCTTCTTGATCTTCCCGGTGCCGTCGTAGAAGGTGTCGGCAACCATGCGGGAGCCGTCCGGTCCCTCGGTCTGCTTCTGGCGCGGGCGCAGCAGGCTGTCATACAGCTCGTACTCCGTGCCGTACTCACCGCTGATCTCGACCTTCTCTGTCTTGACCGCGACGACCTTGTCCTTGCGGACGGTATAGGAGTACTTGATGCTCGGTGTCTGGGTCTTGCTCCGGTCCGGCATCCAGACCGAGGTCAGCCGTCCCAGAGCGTCGTGGGCCAGGTCGGTGCGCTTGCCGTTGGGGTCGGTCTGACCCGTCGACTGCCCCCAGGCTGGGGCGTAGTCAGTGGTGGTGACGTGACCGAGCGCGTTGGTGACCTCGGTCTGCGAGATCAGACCGTTGACGTCGGTGTACTCGGTGCGCACGGTCGCGCCGACCGCGTCGGTCTGTGCGGTGGGGCGTCCGAAGGCGTCGTAGGTGGTGGTGCCGGTGACCTGGTAGGTGCCGGTGGTGCCGTCGTGCGAGGTCAGCCGTTCGGTCCTGGTGGCGTCGCCCTTGGTGGGCGCTTCACCGAAGTCGCCGCCATCGTAGTGGGTGCGCTCATCAGCGATGACCTGGGTGGTCCGGTCGGGAGTGGCCGAGCAGGCGATGGAGACGGCCTCGCTGCGTGAGGGCAGCTCGTAGATGTTCTTCGCGGAGTTGTCGGCGTACCACAGACGGGTGCAGCGGTCGTCGTCGGTGGTGGCCAGGTCCCCGGAGTCGTCGGTCTTGATCAGGCGACCGGTGTCGGTGTCGGTGTCGTAGGTGGAGACGGACTTGGTCTTCCGCCAGGTGCCGTCGGACAGCAGGCTGTAGCCGCGGGTGGTGACCGGCTTGGTGATGGTGGCCTTGGTGGTGGCCCAAGGCTTGGTCTGGACGGCGGTGTCGTGCTTCCAGGGCTCGTTGACGACCTTGGAGACGACCGTGTCCCCGTCGTAGGTCGCCGCCTCCAGCTCGAAGCCGGTGTACTCCTTGTGGTCGGTGTAGCTCTTGCCGGTGGAGTCGGTGACCGTCACCGAGCGGGTGCCGCCGTCGGGGTCCTTGTCACCGTGCATGCCCCGCAGGTACGTGTAGTCGATCCGCGTCGAGGTGGTCTCGCCGTCACCGCTGGTGACGGCGACCTTGCCGTAGCCCTGCCACTGGCCCCAGGTGAGGAACTTCTCGTCGGTGATGCCGTCGGGCTCGGCGTGCCGCCAGGCGGCCGGGCCCTGGTAGGCGTAACGGGTGACGAGGTCGTCGCCGCCGCCGGTGCGGTCGGTCTCGACGATCTCGGCGACGACGTACTTGTGGAACCAGTCGGTGATCGGCTCGATGTGGCCCGGCGGCGCCCATTTGACCGGGTAGCAGCGCTTGGTGGACTTCCCCGGAGTGGGCAGGGCTCCGGCGGTGCAGTCGGTGGGGGCGTAGTTGACTTCGAGCTGGGCGCCGGTCTCGCTCAGCACGGAGGCCAGGCGGTGGCGGTGGAAGGCGTCGATGTTGTCGCCGTCGGCGTCCACCCGGTTCTCCAGCTGGATGCCGTGCAGGTCCACCGAGGGCATCGCGATGTGGTCGTCGCCGACCCGGCCCTCGTGGCCGATCTTCGACAGCCACAGCGTCTTGGAGTCGTCGCCGTTGTCGAGGAAACGGTGGGTGAGCGTCCAGGCGTCGACGTCCTCGTAGGTGTCGGCGCCGGTGCGCATCTGGGTGGTGACGCCGGTCAACCGCTTGGTGGTCCAGAACGAGGGCGAGACCTGACCGGCCTCGCAGTGGGTGCCGGCCTTGCACTCCAGGTCGACCGGGGTGTCGGGCCAGTGGGCGGCGTTGGCCGGGGTGCGCTTGCTCGCGGCGCAGTTGAAGGTGTCGGTGGGCAGGCAGCGCTCGGCGACGGTGAACTTCACCCGGGCCGGGGCCTTGGCCGCGTACACCTGGCCGTGGCGCTGTCCGTAGTCGATGCGCTTGAGATAGCCGCCGCGGTGGTACGCGGTGCCGTCGGTGTCCGTCTTGCCGTTCAGGGCGTAGTGGTTGGTCTCCGCCCCGTAGAAGTACGACATGACGTTGCCGTGGGTGTCCTTGACGTGGTCGAGGTTCCACCGCCATGCCTGCTTGCAGTGCGCCTTGGAGAAGGTGGCGTCGTGGCAGGGCTCACCGGAGTCGTCGCCGAAGACGGGAACGGTCCAGGCTGAATCGGTCTCCTCCTTGCCGGAGGTCCAGCCCGGCAGCCGGTTCAGACCGAAGTAGTACTCGGTGCCGTCGGTGGTGGTGACCCGCCAGTGCTCGCCATTGTCGTCGCCGTTGGTGGCACCGGTGAGTTTCTCGACCCGGGTGCCGCTCTCGCCGGTGAAGTGCCACTCACCGGTGTCGTCGTCCTTGATGAGCCGGCTGGAACTGCCTTCGAGCATGATGGTGGCGTTGTCGAACGCCCAGCACTGCTCGGCGGAGGTCTTGTGGCCGTCGTCGGCGCAGGGCTTGTAGCTGCGCTCGATGTAGCCGGGTTCGTAGCTGAAGCCGTCGCCGATCCAGGAGCCCTGGTTGTTGGTGACCGAGGTGCGCCCGTCCACGGACTGCGAGGAGTAGCCCAGTCCGATGGTCGGGGTCAGCCCACCGGGGGTCGGGACGGTGCGGAAGGGATAGTTCCAGGAGAACCCGCCGGAGGAGTTGGCCACCGACCAGCTCGCCGAGGGCGACAGGGGGGTCGCCTTGTAGTCGCCCTTGTCCGAGGAGGTGCCCGAGGTCAGGGCGACCAGAGTGGACGACTCTCCCGCCTGGGTGGACAGGCCCGGCTTCACCGGCTGTGCCTCCACGCGCGCGGTGACCGTCCGCTTCGAGGTGTCGTTGTCCGACGCCAGAGGGACGGGCAGTTCGGGGCAATCCGCGGTGCCCGGGGCAGCGGTCGCAGCACAGTCGGGCAGCTTCACCAGACGCAGCCGGGAACCGTAGCCGCCGCCGTATGCCTCGGCGAACTTCGAGTAGTCCAGAGAAAGTTCGACCGGTCCGGGCTGCTCGGAGCCGTCGGTCCGGCTGACCTCCAGCACCACGGCGCTGTCGAGTTCGGCGGCGCGCTCGCGGTCCAGGGATGTGATGCGGACCTCGGCCGGGGAGGCTCCCGCCTTTCCGGTCTTCTTGTTCTCCGCGGCCTTCTTTCCGGGCTTCTCCTGTGCGGCCGCCGTGACCGTCACCGGTAGACCGCCGACATCGGTGCGCTCGGCGGTCTTCACGTCGGCGGCGACCGCGATCTCGGCGCTGCCGGGTTTCGGCCACTCGGCCTTGTCCAGCCGGGTGGCCGCTGCCTTCTCCGCGGGGTCGGCCGGCCGGGGCGCGGCCTTGGCGTCCCGGCCCTCGGCCGGGTCGGCGGAGTCCTGAACGCCGGGCAGGCCTTTACCGGTGTCCTTGTCGAGCGGTACGGCCTGGGCCGTGGTGCCGACGAGGGCCAGGTTCAGGCCCAGGACGATGGCGCCGACGACGCGTTTGGGTATGCGGCGGCTGAGCAGGCGGCCTCTGAAGGGATTCAAGGGGATTCTCTTCTCCGCGAGTCCGAAGGCGGGGATTGGGGCAGGCGGCACGGATGGCGGGGCACCGGCGGTGGCCGGTGCCCCGGGGGCGGTCACAGATCGGGCACTGCGGTGGGCTGCCGCATCCTCTTGATGCCGGTGGGGTCCACCGCACCGGCGTAGACGCGCACCTCGTCCAGCGCACCGGCGAAGTACTCGCTGCCGCCGCCCTGTGCGGAGCGGCCGACCTGGAGTCCGCCGGTCGCGGGCCACAGGGTGTCGTCCTGATCGCGTGCGGTGGCGGTCAGCTGGCCCTCCACATAGAGGCGCAGTTCGTTGACGAAGGCGTCGTAGACCACGGCCAGGTGCTGGCCGGAGCCTCCGCTGACCGGCAGCTGCTCCGCGTCGGTGACCGCGGTGGTCGGCGCGTCGGCCGCGTCGGTCTCGGAGACCTCCATCTCCCACTGCCCGGTGGCCGCCTGGTAGCGCACCGCCACCCGGTCTGTGTTCTGCCCCGGCAGTGAGAACACGGTCTGCGACTGCGCCGGGGAGTCGGTGGTGAGCCGGGCGCGGGCGGTGATGGTGAAGCTGCCGTCGCCGCTCACCGGCGGCGCGGCCGTGGCCGCCCAGTCGCCTTCGCCGTCCAGGGCCAGATGACCGTCGCCGACCAGTGCGATGTCGCCGAACAGCGGATCGGCGGGCTGGTAGACCGACGCGTTCCCGTTCAGTGCCAGCGGCTCGCCGCCGTCCTGGACGTTGGCGGAGGCACCGTCGGTGGCGGTGTCCAGCATCCAGTAGCCCCTGCGCTCGGGCTTGACCGTCATCAGCTCGGCGACCTGGGCCGCGGGCAGCACCCGGTCGAAGACCCGGACCTCGGCGAGGTCGCCGGTGAAGTGGTCGCGGTAGCCGGACTTGGCCACGGCCCGCCCGATCTGGAGGTTGCCGTGGGAGGTCCACTCCGAGCCGCGCCGGGCGGTCCCCTTGAGCTGCTGGTTGACATAGACGCTCAGTTGCGGACCGCCGGTGGCGTGGGCGTCGTAGACGCCGGTGAGCAGCACCCACTGGTCCGGGACGACCGTGACGCCGGCCGAGGCCTTCCAGTGGCCGAGTGTGGAGACATCTCTGACCGGCATCGAGAAGGCCCAGGAGCCGGCCGTGGCGTCATACCCGAGGGTGAAGCCGGGTTCACCGCTGCCGTCCTGGCTGACCACGGCCATGTCCCGGTCGAGCGCGGTGGGGCGAACCCAGGCACTGACGCTGAAGCTGTCCCTGGTGTCCAGCACCGTGGCCTCGGAGTCGAGGTAGGCATCGGCGCTGCCGTCGAATCTGGCGGCGCTGTCGGCCTCGCCGCCGGGGCCGGTCACCCCGAACTGCACCGCGCTGCCCGCCGTGGCCGGGTAGCGGCCCGACTCGTCGTGGACGCCGTCGGCGTCCGCCTCGTCCGCCAGGTTCCACTGCGCGGCGACCGGGCGGCCGTCGGTGACCAGGAACTCGTGCTGGGCGGAGGCGCTGGGGTTGCCCGCCTGGTCGAACGCCTCGACGGTCACCCAGCGACGCCCGGGGGACATCGGGGTCCAGGTCACCGAGGCGGGGCCGCCCGCGATTTCGGCGGCGACGGTCCGCGGCACTTCACCGTCGAAGGTGTAGCGATACTCGACGACGTCGCCGTCGTCGATCGCGTCGTCGGTGTTCGGCGCGAAGGTGAAGGTGCCGGCCGTGCCCACCCCGTCGTGCCACACCTCGCCCTCCGGGTACTCCTGCGAGGTGACCGCCGGGGCGCCGGGCCGGCTCGAGTCGTAGACGATCTCGCAGCGCTGCGGGTCGCCGTCGTAGCTCCAGCCGCCCCAGGCGTCGCCGTCGTAGGCGTTGGCGGACCAGTAGATCACCGAGTTCGGCTGGAGGTCGTCGGTGACCTGGGTGCTCATGGTGTGGCTGAAGACCGTCCCGGCGCTGGGCGCCTTGTAGACGGTGTCGTGGGTGTAGGAGCGTGATGTGCCGTCCGCCCCCGTCCAGTCCACCTTGAAGCGCACCTTCACCTTGTCGGTACGCGAGGAGGTGTGGTCGGGGTCGCGTGCCTCGGTGCGGAACTGGGGCCGCACGTTGGTGTACGGGCGGTCCGCGCCCCAGACGCACTTGCCGCCGGGGTCGGAGGACATGTGCGCGGTGCTGATCTGCTCGGGCGGGTTGTTGTAGCCGATCTTCAGGTATGCGTTGCCGCAGATCCGCTTCCAGCCGCCGTAGGTGCTCTCGTCCCCGGCCTTCAGCCCCAGGGACATCGACGTCCAGCTCCCGGAGGCCGCCGCGCTCACCTCGCTGGTCAGCTCGCCGCCCTCGAAGTGCAGGTTGGCCTGGCTGGAGCAGGAGGTGGGGGAGATCTTCTTGTCCACCGTCATCAGGTAGTCGTCCCAGTCGTCCTGGGTGTTCGACCAGTCGCTGGAGGAGGTGATGGTGTGGTTCTTGCCGCCGATCCGGTAGAGCTGGACGGGTTCGGCGCGGGCGTCGGCCCAGTAGACGTGGTTGACCCGGGCGGAGAAGGACGCCTTCAGGATCTGCTTGCCGCGGTAGAACGACATGGGCATCGTGAACAGCAGGCGCCGTACACCGATGCCGTCACAGGTGCTGGGGTTGTAGTTGAGCGGGCACTTGCCCATGCCGGCACTGCCGGAGTACTTCCAGTCCTGCTCCCCCGGCATGCCGGACATCACCGATGTCCAGGCCGAGCGCGAGGTGGTGCGCTGGATCGGGTCGATGACCACCGGGTAGACGGTGTCCTCGCCGGTGAGCAGCTCCTGGTCCGGGACGAGGGTGAGGGTGTCGCCGCTCACCTCCACGTCCACCGGCGCGGTGCGGCCGCCCCCGCCGGGGCCTTCGGCGGGCGTCCGGGCGCCGGGGCCCTCGGTGTTGACGGTGAAGGACGCCTGGTCCGTCTGGCCGGCGGCGGGCTGTTCCGCCTCCGTGCCGGTTCCCGCGTCCGCCGAGTCCCACATCACCGGCTTCCCGGCCTCGAAGACCGTGCCGCCAACCGCCGCGTCGACCGCCACCAGCGATCCGTCCGCGGTCTCGCGGACCTCCAGCCCCTCGGTCCGCATCCCGAAGTCGATGCTCGCCAGCTCGGGGTTGGCCGCGGCCTCGGCCGTCCTGACGACCAGCAGGTGGCCCAGGCCGTCCACCTCGGCGCGCGCCACCAGGTCCACGCCGGGCAGGACGTCGGGGTAGGTGGCGGAGTCGCCCTCGATCCGCGGGGCGGGCAGTTCACCCTCGGGCCAGGTCAGGGCGTACTCGCGACCCGCCTTGCGCATCCGTGCGAACGGCCCGTCCCCGCCGTCGGAGAACTCCAGCTCGACGGTGGCGGCCTTCGGCGACCAGTCGCCGTCCTCACGCCGCACCAGGGTGCCGTCGACGTCCACCCACTCGCCACCGCGGAAGGCGCGGACCGGCTCGGTGTACTCGTAGGCGGTGAAGGAGCCGTCGGGGTTGGCGAAGACCTCGCGGCGTTCCTGCCGAAGTCCGGCCACCTCGACGGCCTCCCCGTTCGCCTCGGCGGCGGCCTGGGCCAGTTCCTCGGTCTGCTGGACGTCGGCGTACCGGTTGGAGGACTTCCCCGCCGGGGCGGCCGGTGCGTTGCTCACCGTGGCCCCGGTGTCCGTACCCGCTCCGGGCAGTGCCGCGCACCCGGTGGCCAGGAGCGCGGTGAGCGCTCCGATGACGGTCGCGGTGCGGCGCGTACGGCGCCGCGTTCGTCTGTCGTTCACGTTCTCGCCCTCGGAGCCGTCGAAGTCGCCGGGTCTTCCCTGTGCGTGGTCCGTGCCGCGCCGCGCGCTCACCGGACCACCGATCCGAAGGCGCGTCCGCCGGTGGGGATGCCGCCCTCGCCGGGCCGCCAGGCGCTCACCGCGCCGGTGCCGCCGGAGATCAGGTTGGCCCAGAGGATGCCGTGAACACCTCGGTCGGCTTCCGGGCCATAGGGCATGCCAACGTGGAGCGTCTGCGGTGTGGCCGACAGGCTGGTGCCCAGGTACTCCCTGACCCCGGGCTGCCCGGGGAGCCCGTGCAGGCCCTGCTCCAGCCACACGTCGCCGTCACCGGGCGGTCCGGCCAGCGGGAAGATCTGCACACTGCCCGAGTCCTTGCCGCCGGCGGTCTCGAGGTCCTCACCGGGGATGCCGACGGCCAGCAGCAGGTTCTGTGCGGTGCTGGTCGAGCCGGGTGCGGTGTTCACGGCGGTGAGCTGCTGCCCGAAGTAGTCGCCGTCCTCCCCGGCGCCGGTGACGCCGGCGATGCCCTGGTGGATGTCGGCGACCTGGGTCACGCCTCCGGATAGGGTGACCCTCAGAGTGACGACCCGCCCGGCGTCCTCGCCGGTGGAGGTGTCCTCGCCGGGGATGCCCACCACGACCAGGGTGTCGGTCGTCGAGGAGGAGCCCGAAGGCCGGTACTGCACGGCGGCCAGCGCCGCTCCGTACTGGTCGCCGGTCTCGGCCACTCCGTTGATCCCGGGTGTGTCCTGGTGGGTTCCGCCCACCGGCGTGGGGTTGCCGTCGGAGTTGATCGCGTGCCTGAGCATCTGCACTCCGCCGGAGAAGGTGCGGTCGCCGATCGCCTCGCCGGGGACGCCGACGGCGATGTGGTAGGGCGAGGCGGCGATCGAATAGCCGAACCGGTCGTCGTTCTCCGGGGGGCCGGACGCCCCCTCATCGTTCTGGTTGAAGGCGACGTTGACGCTGTCCCGCAGGTAGTGGACGCTGCCGGCGTCGCGCAGCCCGCCGCTCAGGTCCTCGCCGGGCACTCCGATGATCAGGTAGGGACGGCCGGGCCCGGTGTGGCCCGCCGCCAGGGAGTATCCGAACCAGTCCCCGGCCTCGGCCGCCGAGGCGGCGATGCTGCCGGAGCCCTTGCCCTGGCGGAGGTCGAGGGCGGCGGGCCCCTTGCCCAGGCCGGCGGGCGAGCCGTAGAGGATCTGCGCCGATCCCGCGTCGGACTGGTCCTCGATGTCCTCGTAAGGGGAGCCGACGACCAGGTCTGCGCAGCCGTCGTCGTTTTGGTCGAAGGTCGCCAGGGCGTGGCCGTAGCGGTCTCCCGGCTCGGCCACCCCCGGGATCCCCTCGGTGTCCTGGGAGATCTCCTCCGCTCCCTGACCGCCGCCGTAGACGATGTGGACGGCCCCGGCTTCGGAGTGTCCGGAGACCGTGGCCTCGGGGTCGGCGATCGCGATGTCGCGGACACCGTCGCCGTTGAAGTCCGACGCGGTGCCCGCGGTGCACCCCGCGGCCACCGCCCGGCTGACAAGGGGCGGCGCACCGCCCGACAAGGTCAGTGCGGCCACCAGGGCCAGTCCGAACATGCCTGTGCGTGTGCGCACGTCCCGCCCCCACTTTGTGAAGATCCTTTGAAGCGAATGAAATCCCGGTGGATCTTTCTTTTCACATGTTCACTGGTCAAGGACCTGACAAAGGAATGGCTGGAAACGCACGGTGAGGGGCTGGCCACCGGAGGCTCACCCGACGGAAACGGCTCCGAACGCCACCGCCCCACCCGGTCGGCGGGCAGGGCGGGACGCGCGGTGCGGGTACGGGACGGAACCGGCGGGGGCACCGGTGCCGGCGACCCCTTGGCGGCGGCCGCTCAGCAGCAGCCGGCCACCGCGCCCGCCGTCGGGTCGGCGCCCGGGAGAGTGCGGCGGTTGCGTGCCTCGGCGTTGCGCGCGGCCAGCAGCTCGTCGGCCGGGTAGCCGACCTCCTCCATGATGAGCCCGTGCGGCCGCACCACGTGCACCGCCGAGTCCCGCACCCCGGCCGCCAGCACCTGCCCCGGCCACGTCGGAGGGCGGTGTCCGTCGCCGACGAAGAGCAGGGCGCCCACCAGCGAGCGCACCATGTTGTGGCAGAAGGCGTCGGCGACCACCCGGGCCTCCACGGTGCCGTCGGGGCGCCGCCGCCAGCTCAGCTCCCTGAGCGTCCGTATGGTCGTCGCGCCCTCGCGCCGCTTGCAGTAGGCGGCGAAGTCGTGCTCCCCCAGCAGGCGCCCGGCCGCCTCGTTCATGGCGTCCACGTCCAGCGGCCAGTCGTGCCACAGCACATGGCCGCGCCGGAGCGGGTCCACCCCTCCCGGGTGGTCGCAGACGCGGTAGGCGTAGCGGCGCCAGATCGCCGAGAAGCGCGCGTTGAAGTGGGGCGGGGCCTCGCCGATCCGGTGCACCCGTACGTCGTGCGGCAGCCGCCCGGCCAGCCGGCGCAGCAGCCGCTCCCGGTGCGCCTCCCACAGGTCGGCGGGCAGGTCGGCGTGCGCCACCTGGCCGCGGGCGTGGACGCCCGCGTCGGTGCGGCCGGCGACCGTCAGCTCGAAGACCTCCTCCGAGCGGGTCACCACCCGCAGCGCGTCCTCCAGCTCACCCTGCACGGTGCGCCGCCCGCGCTGCCGCGCCCAGCCGGAGAACTCCCTGCCGTCGTACGACAGGTCCAGCCGGACCCGTACGTGTCCGGGCTCCACCTCGTCGCTCACACCGTGATCCTCTCGAAAAGCGCGTACAGCACGTACAGCGCGTGAAGCGCGTAAACGGCGGCGGACCCGCTCCCGGAAAGGGGGAGGCGGGTCCGCCGCGGTGTGCTCGGGATGCCCCGGAGCGGAGAACGCCTCAGGCGTCCTTCTTCTCCTCGGACTTCTCCTCCGCGGGTGCCTCGGCCGCGGCCTCGGTCTCCTCGGCCGGGGCCTCGGCTGCCTCGTCCTTCGCGGCGTCCTTCTTGAGGTCCTTCACGGCCTCGTCGCCCGCGGCGTCCTTGGCCGTGCGCTTCGTGGCGGCCTCGGCCTCGCCGACGGCCTCCTGCTGCACGGTCAGGGCCTCCACCAGCTCGATGACCGCCATGGGCGCGTTGTCGCCGCGGCGGTTGCCGATCTTGGTGATGCGGGTGTAACCGCCGGGGCGGTTCTCGTAGCGCGGGCCGATCTCGGTGAAGAGCGTGTGCACGACGCTCTTGTCGAGGATCGTGCGCATCACCTGGCGGCGGTTATGAAGGTCGCCCTTCTTCGCCTTGGTGATCAGACGCTCGGCCACCGGGCGCAGGCGGCGGGCCTTGGCCTCGGTGGTGGTGATGCGACCGTGCTCGAAGAGGGCGGTGGCGAGGTTCGCCAGCATGGCCTTCTCGTGCGCGGCGCCGCCGCCGAGGCGGGCGCCCTTGGTGGGCTTCGGCATGGTTGTCTCTCCTCGATGTCTGCACCGGCCGTATCAGGTACCGGTGTCAGTGTCCGTACGGGCTTGTGCCCGCCGGAGCCGGGGCGTGCGACCGCGGCCACGGGCTCGGTCGTACGCTCCGGAGAACGTGGGCCGACCGGGCGCGGCGGGTGCCGCGCCCGGTCGGGATGCCGGCGGGGCCGACGTCAGTACCGTTCGGCGGACGGTCAGTACTGCTCGGTCTCGACGAAACCGGAGTCCGCGTCGTCGTCGGCGCCGAAGGCGTCGGCGGCGGCGGTCGGGTCGAATCCGGGCGGGCTGTCCTTGAGGGTCAGGCCCATGCCGGCCAGCTTCGCCTTGACCTCGTCGATCGACTTGGCGCCGAAGTTGCGGATGTCGAGCAGGTCCGCCTCGGAGCGGGCCACCAGCTCGCCCACCGAGTGGATGCCCTCGCGCTTGAGGCAGTTGTAGGAGCGGACGGTCAGCTCCAGCTCCTCGATCGGCAGGGCCAGGTCGGCGGCGAGCGCGGCGTCCGTCGGGGACGGGCCCATGTCGATGCCCTCGGCGTCGACGTTCAGCTCGCGGGCCAGGCCGAACAGCTCGACCAGGGTCTTGCCGGCGGAGGCCATGGCGTCACGCGGACGCATGGACTCCTTGGTCTCGACGTCGACGATCAGCTTGTCGAAGTCGGTGCGCTGCTCGACACGGGTCGCCTCGACCTTGTAGGTGACCTTGAGGACCGGCGAGTAGATGGAGTCGACCGGGATGCGGCCGATCTCCTGGCCGGCCTGCTTGTTCTGCACGGCGGAGACGTAGCCGCGACCGCGCTCGACGGTCAGCTCCATCTCCAGCTTCCCCTTGCCGTTCAGCGTGGCGAGGACCAGGTCGGGGTTGTGCACCTCGACACCGGCCGGCGGGGCGATGTCGGCGGCGGTGACCAGACCCGGGCCCTGCTTGCGCAGGTACATCACGACCGGCTCGTCGTGCTCCGAGGAGACGACCAGGCTCTTGATGTTGAGGATCAGGTCGGTGACGTCCTCCTTGACGCCCGGCACGGTGGTGAACTCGTGCAGGACGCCGTCGATCCGGATGCTGGTCACGGCAGCACCGGGGATCGAGGACAGGAGCGTGCGACGCAGGGAGTTTCCGAGGGTGTAGCCGAAGCCCGGCTCCAGCGGTTCGATCACGAACCGGGAACGGAACTCGTCCACGACCTCTTCGGTCAGTGAGGGGCGCTGAGCGATCAGCATGGGGATGTGCCTCCAGTCTTCGGCAACCGCTATTTGATGCCGAGCACCGGGCGGGAGCCCGGTTGCCTACTGCAAGGGTACGGGCGGTGCGACCCTTGCGGGCCGCACCGCCCGTGACCGTGAGCCGGTACTCCGGATTACTTGGAGTACAGCTCGACGATCAGCTGCTCCTGCACCTGGGTGTCGATCACCTGGCGCTCGGGCAGCGAGTGGACGAGGATCCGCATCTTCGACGGGATGGCCTCGAGCCACGCGGGCACCGTCTTGTCGCCGGCCTCCGCCTGCGCCACCTGGAAGGGGGTCAGGTTACGGGAGGAGGGACGGACCTCGACGATGTCGTTGGGAGCGACGCGGGCCGACGGGATGTCGGTCTTGCGGCCGTTCACCATGATGTGTCCGTGGCGGACGAGCTGGCGGGCGTGGTCGCGGGACTTGGCGAAGCCGGCCCGGTAGACCACGTTGTCCAGACGGGACTCCAGAATGCGGAGCAGGTTCTCACCCGTCTTGCCCTGCTTGCGGTTGGCCTCGTTGAAGTAACCGCGGAACTGCTTCTCGAGGACACCGTAGATGCGGGCGGCCTTCTGCTTCTCACGCTTCTGCAGCAGGTACTCGCTGTCCTTGGTGCGCCCGCGTCCGTGCTCACCCGGGGGGTAAGGACGGATCTCGATCGGGCACTTCGCGCTCTCGCACTTGGCTCCCTTGAGGAAGAGCTTCTGCTTCTCCCGACGGCAACGCTTGCAGTCGGCCCCGGTGTAACGCGCCATGTTCGTGTATCTCCTACTTCTGCCGGATCAGACGCGGCGACGCTTCGGCGGGCGGCAGCCGTTGTGCGGGGTCGGGGTGACGTCCTGGATCGAACCCACCTCGAGGCCGGTGGCCTGGAGGGAGCGGATCGCGGTCTCACGGCCGGAGCCGGGACCCTTGACGAACACGTCGACCTTGCGCATGCCGTGCTCCTGCGCGCGGCGGGCGGCCGACTCGGCGGCCATCTGCGCGGCGAACGGCGTCGACTTGCGCGAACCCTTGAAGCCCACGTGACCGGCGGAAGCCCAGGAAATCACGTTGCCGGTGGGGTCGGTGATGGAAACGATGGTGTTGTTGAACGTGCTCTTGATGTGAGCGTGCCCGTGGGCGACGTTCTTCTTCTCCTTGCGGCGCACCTTCTTGGCGCCGGCCGTACGGCCCTTCGGAGGCATAGAAAAATACTCCTATGGAGGTGGTCGGTCCTGCGATCCGGACCACTGGCGGTGTCCGGTGAGGACTACTTCTTGCCCGGCTTCTTCTTGCCGGCGATCGCGCGACGCGGGCCCTTGCGGGTGCGGGCGTTGGTGCTGGTGCGCTGGCCGTGGACGGGCAGGCCGCGGCGGTGGCGCAGACCCTGGTAGCTGCCGATCTCGACCTTGCGGCGGATGTCGGCCTGGATCTCGCGGCGGAGGTCACCCTCGGTGCGGATGTTGGCCTCGACGTACTCACGGATCCTGACGAGCTCTTCCTCGGTCAGGTCGCGGACGCGGGTGTCCGGGTTCACACCGGTGCTCGCCAGCGTCTGCTGGGAGAGCGTGCGGCCGATGCCGAAGACATAGGTGAGAGCGACCTCCACGCGCTTGTCGCGCGGGAGGTCGACGCCTTCGAGGCGTGCCATGAACGTGGCTCCTGGTTTCGTTGGAGGTCTTCCGCAGCACCGTTCCCGTAGCGAGTACGAGCCGGGTCCCCGGCCTCCGTCCGGGGGTGTCGTCCCCACCGGCGTTAACGGATGTCACGGCGGGGGGTCGGGTGTCTGCGTATCTGTATGTCGCTTGCGTCGCGCGAAGAACCGCGAGAGGTGCGAGGCGTGGAGGTCTTGCGTCAGCCCTGGCGCTGCTTGTGGCGCAGGTTGTCGCAGATGACCATGACCCGGCCGTGGCGGCGGATCACCTTGCACTTGTCGCAGATCTTCTTGACGCTCGGCTTGACCTTCATGGGATGTGAGGTTCTCCGGGTCAGGCCACCACCCCGCGCGGGGCGGAGTGAGGGCGAGATCTACTTGTAGCGGTAGACGATCCGCCCGCGCGTCAGGTCGTAGGGAGACAGCTCCACCACGACACGGTCGTCGGGAAGGATACGGATGTAGTGCATCCGCATCTTGCCGCTGATGTGCGCGAGGACCTGGTGCCCGTTCTGGAGCTCCACCTTGAACATCGCGTTCGGGAGAGACTCGACGACGGTGCCCTCGATCTCGATGGCCCCTTGTTTTTTGGCCATGCTTGAGCGCTTCACCTTCCGGGATCGGCTACCTGGGTCAGCCCGTGGGTGCGCGCAGGCACA
The DNA here is from genome assembly GCF_002843305.1 of Streptomyces barkulensis. GTDB lineage: Bacteria > Actinomycetota > Actinomycetes > Streptomycetales > Streptomycetaceae > Streptomyces > Streptomyces barkulensis. The sequence continues at coordinate 27,682 of NZ_PGSG01000035.1, read as the reverse complement.
CATGGACCGACGAGCCAGTCTACGGCACGGCTCCGGGAAAGACGAATCGGGGATGTATGCCCATCGGGGGAGATCTTTATGCGGGTCTGAGGGACTTCACCCGGCTCGCAGCCGATCCGCAGCCGGCTCACCGCGGAGGAGGCGGTGGTGCGGCCGGGGTCGCGCGCCCCGTACGGCCCGGTGAGCCGTACGGCCCGGCCCTCCGGGAGAGGCCGCCGACCGGGAGGGGCCTCCGACCGGGAGGCCCGGTCGTCAGTCCAGCGGGTCGGGTGCGGTGGTGACGCCGTACTCCGCCAGCTTCGCCCGGCCGCCGTCCGGGGCCGTCAGCACCAGCGGGCCCTGCTCGGTCAGCGCGACGGAGTGCTCCCAGTGGCAGGACCAGCTGCCGTCGTCCGTCTTGACCGTCCACTCGTCCTCCAGGACGTGCGTCCTGGCCGTGCCCAGGCTGACCATCGGCTCGATCGCCAGGCACATGCCCGGCACCAGCTTCGGGCCCTTGCCGCGCCGGCGCTCGACGTAGTTCAGCAGGTGCGGGTCCATGTGCATCTGGCTGCCGATGCCGTGGCCGCCGTAGTCCTCGATGATCCCGTAGCGGCCGGAGGCCGGGCGGGGCTGGCGGCGGATGTAGCCCTCGATCGCCTTGGAGATGTCCACCAGCCGGTTGCCCCTGCGCATCGCCGCGATGCCGGCCCACATCGACTCCTCGGTGACCCGGCTCAGCTCGTGCAGCTCGGGCGCGTGGCCCTCGCCGACGAAGACGGTGATCGCCGCGTCCCCGTGCCAGCCGTCGACGATCGCGCCCGCGTCGATGGAGATGATGTCGCCCGACTCCAGCACCGTCTCCCGGTCGGGGATGCCGTGGACGACGACGTCGTTCACCGAGGTGCAGATGTTGCCGGGGAAGCCGCCGTAGCCGAGGAAGTTCGGCTTGGCCCCGTGGTCGGCGAGCACCTTGGCGGCGACCTCGTCCAGGTCCTTGGTGGTCGCGCCCGGCACCGCGGCCCTGCGGCAGGCCGCGTGCATCGCGGCGACGACCAGCCCGGCCGCACGCATCTTCGCGATCTGCTCGGGGGTCTTGATCTCCACCATGACGGCTGACGCCTTCCAGCTCGCGGTTGTCTGTGGCACATCCGGCCCGGCGCGCTGCCGCCGGGGCCGTTCACTACACGATACGGCCGCGGTGCCCGCCCCGGGCACCGCGGCCTTCTCGCCGTTCCTCCTCCGGGGTCAGGCCCCGGACTGCCCGGCTGCCTGGCCGAGCGCCTCCATCGCGCGCCGGGTGACCTCGGAGACCTTGCCGAGCGCCGAGATCGTCACCACCAGGCCCTGGGCCTTGTAGTAGTCGATGATCGGCTCGGTCTCGGTGTGGTAGACCTCCAGGCGCTTGCGGACGGTGTCCTCGTGGTCGTCCTCGCGCTGGTAGAGCTCACCGCCGCAGATGTCGCAGACGCCCTCGGTCTTCGGCGGGGTGTACACGACGTGGAAGATGTGGCCGCTGTCGTTGCGGCACATCCGCCGTCCCGCGATCCGCTTGACGACCTCGTCCTCGGGGACCTCCAGGTCCAGCACGGCGTTCAGCCGGGTGCCGGACTCGCGCAGGATGCCGTCCAGGGCCTCGGCCTGGCCGATGTTCCGCGGGAAGCCGTCGAGCAGGAAGCCGTCGGCGGCGTCGGGCTGCTCCATCCGGTCCCGGGCCATTCCGATGGTGACCTCGTCGGGTACGAGCTTGCCGGCCCGCATGTACTCCTGCGCCTTCTGCCCGAGCTGGGTGCCCTGGCTGATGTTGGCGCGGAACAGGTCGCCCGTGGAGATGTGCGGAATGGACAGGTTCTCGGCCAGGTACGCGGCCTGCGTGCCCTTGCCCGCGCCAGGCGGTCCGACGAGGACGATTCGCATCAGCGGAGGAACCCTTCGTAATGGCGCTGCTGAAGCTGGCTCTCGATCTGCTTCACGGTCTCCAGACCGACACCCACGATGATCAGGATGCTGGTCCCGCCGAACGGGAAGTTCTGATTCGCGTTGAACAACACCAGCGCGACGGTGGGCACCAGAGCGATCAGACCCAGGTACAGCGAACCCGGCCACGTGATGCGGTTCAGCACGTAGCTCAGGTACTCCGCGGTGGGACGTCCGGCCCGGATGCCCGGGATGAAACCACCATACTTCTTCATGTTGTCGGCAACTTCTTCGGGGTTGAAGGAGATGGCGACGTAGAAGAAGGCGAAGAACACGATCAGCACGAAGTACGTGATGATGTAGTACGGGTGGTCACCCGTGACGAGGTGCCGGTTGATCCAGTCGGCCCAGCCCGCCTGCGACCCGCTGAACTGAACGATCAGTGCCGGGATGTAGAGCAGGGAGGAGGCGAAGATGACGGGGATCACACCCGCCTGGTTCACCTTCAGGGGGATGTAGGTGGAGGTGCCGCCGTAGGAGCGGCGGCCGATCATCCGCTTGGCGTACTGCACGGGGATGCGGCGCTGCGCCTGCTCGACGAAGACCACCAGGGCGACCATCGCCAGACCCGCGAGGACCACCACGCCGAACTCGATCCAGCCGTCCGCCAGGTTGCCCTGCACCTTGATGGCCCACAGCAGCCCCGGGAAGCCGGCGGCGATCGAGACGAACATCAGGATCGACATGCCGTTGCCGATGCCGCGGTCGGTGATCAGCTCACCCAGCCACATGATCAGCGCGGTGCCGGCGGTCATGACGATCACCATGGTGATCGTGGTGAAGATCGAGTCGTCCGGGATGATCTGGTCGCGGACGGTGCACTGCGCGAAGAGGCTGCCGCTGCGGGCCGTTGCCACCAGGCCGGTGGCCTGGAGCACGCCGAGCGCCACCGTCAGGTAGCGGGTGTACTGCGTGATCTTCGCCTGGCCGGACTGCCCCTCCTTCTTGAGGGCCTCCAGCCTCGGGATCACCACCACCAGCAGCTGCAGGATGATGCTCGCCGTGATGTAGGGCATGATCCCGAGCGCGAAGATGGTCAGCTGCAGCAGCGCGCCACCACTGAACATGTTGACCAGGCCGAAGAGGCCGGCGCCGGCGCCCTCGGCCTCCTTCACGCACTGGTTGACGTTCTCGAAGCTGACACCCGGGACGGGGATGTGTGCTCCGAGGCGGAAGAGCACCATGATGCCAAGGGTGAACAGCAGCTTCTTGCGCAGGTCGGGCGTCTTGAACGCCCGGGCGAACGCGGTGAGCACGGTGCCTCCTGCGCCCCCCGCGTCACACGCGAGAGGTTACGGTCGTGAGGATCAACGGATAAAACGGTTCAGATTCCGCAGGAGGGGTCCTGCGGAGGTCAATAACGCACGACACCTTACCGGCGACCGTGCCCCCCATGGAACGACCAACCGGGGACGCCCGTTCCTGGGCGCCCCCGGTTGGTCACTTCACCGTGCTCAGACGAGCTCGGTGACGGTGCCTCCGGCAGCGGTGATCTTCTCCTTGGCGGAGCCGGAGACCTTGTCCACGGTCACCTGCAGCGCCACGGAGATCTCTCCGTTGCCCAGCACCTTCACGAGCTGGTTCTTGCGAACCGCACCCTTGGCGACCAGGCCCTCGACGGTGACCTCGCCACCCTCGGGGTACAGGTCCGCCAGCTTGTCCAGGTTCACGACCTGGTACTCGGTGCGGAAGGGGTTCTTGAAGCCCTTGAGCTTGGGCAGCCGCATGTGCAGCGGCATCTGCCCACCCTCGAAGCGCTCCGGAACCTGGTAGCGGGCCTTGGTGCCCTTGGTGCCACGACCGGCGGTCTTGCCCTTGGACGCCTCACCACGACCGACGCGGGTCTTGGCAGTCTTGGCGCCCGGGGCGGGCCGGAGGTTGTGGACCTTCAGCGGCTTCTGCTCCGCCATGTCAGTCGACCTCCTCGACCGTCACGAGGTGGCGGACGGTCTGCACCATGCCGCGGATCTCGGGACGGTCCTCCTTGACGACCGAGTCGTTCACTCGCCTGAGGCCGAGGGAACGCAGGGTGTCGCGGTGGTTCTGCTTGCTGCCGATGTAGGACTTGGTCTGGGTGACCTTCAGGCGTGCCATCAGGCGCTCACCCCAGCCCGCGCCCGCAGCAGAGCGGCGGGAGCAACGTCCTCCAGCGGCAGGCCGCGGCGGGCGGCGATCTCCTCGGGGCGCTGCAGGCCCCGCAGAGCGGCCACCGTGGCGTGCACGATGTTGATCGGGTTCGACGAGCCGAGGGACTTGCTCAGCACGTCGTGGATGCCCGCGCACTCCAGCACGGCGCGCACCGGGCCACCGGCGATCACACCGGTACCGGGCGAGGCCGGCTTGAGCAGCACGACACCCGCGGCCTCCTCACCCTGGATCGGGTGGGGGATGGTGCCCTGGATCCGGGGGACCTTGAAGAAGTGCTTCTTGGCCTCCTCCACACCCTTGGCGATGGCGGCCGGCACCTCCTTGGCCTTGCCGTAACCGACACCCACGGTGCCGTCACCGTCGCCCACCACGACCAGCGCGGTGAAGCTGAAGCGACGACCACCCTTCACAACCTTGGCGACGCGGTTGATCGCGACGACCCGCTCGACGTACGCGGTCTTCTCGGCGGCCGCGCCACCGTCCCGCCGGTCCCGTCGGTCCCGCCGCTCGCCGCCACCGGCGCCGCCACCGCGGCGCTGGGGTCCAGCCATTGGAATTACCTCTCTCTATGCGTCCGCTTGCGTGGGGACCGGCTCAGAACCTGAGCCCGGCCTCGCGGGCGGCGTCGGCCAGGGCGGCGATCCGCCCGGCGTACTTGTTGCCGCCGCGGTCGAACACGACGGCCTCGATGCCCGCGGCCTTGGCGCGCTCGGCGACCAGGGACCCGACCTGCTTGGCCAGGGCGGTCTTGTCGCCCTCACCGCCGCGGATCGAGCCGTCCAGCGTCGACGCCGAGGCCAGTGTGTGGCCCGCGATGTCGTCGATGACCTGGGCCACCATGTGGCGGTTGGAGCGCGTCACCACCAGGCGCGGACGCTCGGGGGTGCCCGACACCTTCTTGCGGACGCGGATGTGGCGCCGCTTGACAGCGGCGGCCTTGCGCGCGCTGCCCTTCGCGATCTTCACACCGTATGCCATGGCTTACTTACCAGCCTTTCCGACCTTGCGGCGGATGACCTCGCCCGCGTACTTCACGCCCTTGGCCTTGTACGGGTCGGGCTTGCGCAGCTTGCGGATGTTCGCGGCGACCTCGCCGACCTTCTGCTTGTCGATGCCCTCGACGCTCAGCTTGGTCGGGGACTCCACCTTGAAGGAGATGCCCTCGGGAGCCTTCACCGTGATCGGGTGGCTGTAGCCCAGGGAGAACTCCAGGTCGGAGCCCTTCGCCTGGACGCGGTAACCGACACCGCTGATCTCGAGCTGCTTGGTGTACCCCTGGGTCACGCCAGTGATCATGTTCGCCACCAGCGTGCGGGACAGACCGTGCAGGGCCTTGTTCCGGCTCTCGTCGTTCGGGCGGGTGACGTTGATGACGCCGTCCTCACCCTTGGCGACCTCGATGGGCGCGGCGACGGTGTGCGAAAGGTTGCCCTTGGGCCCCTTCACGTTGACCGTCCGGCCATCGATGGTGACGTCCACACCGGCGGGAACCTGGATGGGGAGCTTGCCGATACGCGACATGAGCTTTACCTCCGTTCCCTTCCGTTACCAGACGTAGGCGAGGACTTCCCCACCCACGCCCTTCTTCTGAGCCTGCTTGTCGGTGAGGAGCCCGTGGGACGTGGAGATGATCGCCACGCCCAGGCCGCCGAGCACCTTCGGCAGGTTGGTGGACTTTGCGTAGACCCGCAGACCCGGCTTGCTGATCCGCTTGATGCCGGCGATCGAACGCTCGCGGTTCGGACCGAACTTGAGCTCCAGGACGAGGTTCTTGCCCACCGGGGCGTCCTCGACCTTCCATCCGGTGATGTAACCCTCCTGCTGGAGGATCTCCGCGATGTGCGACTTGATCTTGCTGTGCGGCATCACGACGGTGTCGTGGTAAGCCGAGTTCGCGTTTCGCAGACGCGTCAGCATGTCTGCGATCGGATCGGTCATGGTCATGTGATGGCCTTCGGCCTCTCTCGCCGGGGTTTCCTGTCTGCTCCGTCCCTCTCCCCGTACGCGGGACGCGACGGGACGGGTGCGGTGCGGGGACCTACGGCGTAGTAAGACGGTCATGGGCGGCGACGCCCAACCCACAAGCCTAGGGCACGCGGGGAGGGCGTTCGCCGGCCAGGATGCTCTTACCGAGAGTCCCTGAGGTCCGCTTGCGCGGACCTACCAGGAGCTCTTGGTGACGCCCGGCAGCTCGCCGCGGTGGGCCATCTCACGAAGGCACACGCGGCACAGGCCGAACTTGCGGTAGACGGAGTGGGGTCGGCCGCAGCGCTGGCACCGCGTGTACGCGCGGACCGCGAACTTCGGCTTGCGGGCGGCCTTGGCAATCAGAGCCTTCTTCGCCACGGCTCACGCCTCCTTGAAGGGGAATCCGAGGTGACGCAGCAGGGCGCGACCCTCCTCGTCGGTGTTCGCCGTGGTGACCACGGTGATGTCCATGCCTCGGACCCGGTCGATCTTGTCCTGGTCGATCTCGTGGAACATGACCTGCTCCGTGAGACCGAAGGTGTAGTTGCCCCTGCCGTCGAACTGCTTCGGCGACAGACCGCGGAAGTCGCGGATGCGCGGCAGCGCGAGCGACAGCAGGCGGTCCAGGAACTCCCACATCCGGTCGCCCCGGAGGGTGACGTGGGCACCGATCGGCTGACCCTCGCGCAGCTTGAACTGCGCGATGGACTTCCGGGCCTTGGTCACGGCCGGCTTCTGGCCGGTGATCGTGGCGAGGTCGCGGATGGCGCCCTCGATCAGCTTGGAGTCGCGGGCGGCCTCGCCCACACCCATGTTGACCACGATCTTGGTGAGACCGGGGGTCTGCATGACGTTCTCGTACTTGAACTCGTCACGCAGCTTGCCCGCGATCTCCTCGCGGTAGCGCGCCTTCAGACGCGGCTGCACGTTCGTGGCGGTAGTCATCAGATGTCCTCACCGGTCCGCTTGGCAACGCGGATCTTGTTGCCGTCCTCGTCGAAGCGGTAACCGACGCGGGTGACGACCTTCTTGCCGTCCTTCTCCACGACGAGCTGAACGTTGCTCACGTGGATCGGGGCCTCGGTCGTCACGATGCCGCCGGTCTTCGAACCGCGAGCGGTCTGGCCGGCCTTGGTGTGCTTCTTGACCCGGTTGACACCCTCGACCAGGACACGGTCCTCGCGGGGGTAGGCCTCGATGACCTTGCCCTGCTTGCCCCTGTCCTTGCCGGTGATGACCTGGACCAGGTCGCCCTTCTTGATCTTCATCGGTTACAGCACCTCCGGCGCGAGCGAGATGATCTTCATGAACTTCTTCTCGCGCAGCTCACGGCCGACGGGGCCGAAGATACGGGTGCCGCGGGGGTCGCCGTCGTTCTTGAGGATGACGGCGGCGTTCTCGTCGAAGCGGATGTACGAGCCGTCGGGGCGGCGGCGCTCCTTGACGGTGCGCACGACGACGGCCTTGACGACGTCGCCCTTCTTCACGTTGCCACCGGGGATCGCGTCCTTGACGGTGGCGACGATGACATCCCCGATACCCGCGTAGCGGCGGCCGGAGCCACCGAGAACACGGATGCAAAGGATCTCCTTCGCGCCCGTGTTGTCGGCGACACGCAGCCGCGACTCCTGCTGGATCACGTCTATCTCCTGATCGTCTGCCGGTTCCCGGCGGGTGCGCGCTCACCGCGCGCACCTCGCCGAGCCTGGCGGAACTCGTCCCGAGAAGGGATCTCGGGAATTACTTGGCCTTCTCGAGGATCTCGACGACGCGCCAGCGCTTCGTCGCGGACAGCGGCCGGGTCTCCATCAGGAGGACGCGGTCGCCGACACCCGCGGCGTTCTGCTCGTCGTGCGCCTTGAGCTTGTTCGTACGGCGGATGACCTTGCCGTACAGGGCGTGCTTGACGCGGTCCTCGACGGCGACGACAACGGTCTTGTCCATCTTGTCGCTGACGACCAGACCCTCACGGGTCTTGCGGAAGCCGCGGTTCTGCTCTGCAGTCTCAGTCACATTCGTCTCGCTCATCAGGCGCTCTCCACCGTCTCGATGCCGAGCTCGCGCTCACGCATCAGGGTGTAGATCCGGGCGATGTCCTTGCGGACGGCCTTCAGCCGGCCGTTGTTCTCCAGCTGTCCGGTCGCCGCCTGGAAACGGAGCTTGAACAGCTCCTCCTTGGCCTCGCGCAGCTTCACGACGAGTTCCTCGTCGCCGAGCTCGCGCAGCTCGCTCGCCTTGGTACCGGCCGCCATCACGACTCACCTGCCTCGCGCCGCACGATCCGGCACTTCATCGGAAGCTTGTGAGCAGCGCGGGTGAGCGCCTCACGAGCAATCTTCTCGTTCGGGTAGGACAGCTCGAACATCACCCGGCCGGGCTTGACGTTCGCGACCCACCACTCCGGCGAACCCTTACCGGAACCCATGCGGGTCTCGGCGGGCTTCTTGGTCAGCGGACGGTCCGGGTAGATGTTGATCCACACCTTGCCGCCACGCTTGATGTGACGGGTCATGGAGATACGAGCTGCCTCGATCTGCCGGTTCGTCACATAGGCAGCGGTCACGGCCTGGATGCCGTACTCGCCGAAAGCAACCTCGGTGCCGCCCTTGGCCATGCCCTTGCGCTTCGGGTGGTGCTGCTTGCGGTGCTTGACCCTGCGGGGGATCAGCATGACGGTCAGGCCTCCTTCCCGGCAGAGCCGGTGCTCTCGGCGGCCGGAGCGGCAGCGGCGCCCTCGGCGGCCTTGGGCGCCTCGGTCCGCTCCTGCTGCGGCTTGCGGCCGCGGCCGCCGCGCTCGCCACCGCGGCGCGGGCGGTCGCTGCCACCGCGCGACGGGCGGTTGCCGGCGCGGGCGGCGGCGTTCTCGGCGCGGACCTCGGCGATGTTCTTGACGTCGCCCTTGTAGATCCAGACCTTCACACCGATCCGGCCGAAGGTCGTCTTGGCCTCGAAGAAGCCGTAGTCGACGTTGGCGCGCAGGGTGTGCAGGGGAACCCGGCCCTCGCGGTAGAACTCCGAGCGGGACATCTCGGCGCCGCCGAGGCGGCCACCGCACTGGATCTTGATGCCCTTGGCGCCGGCCTTCATCGTGCTCTGCATCGACTTGCGCATCGCACGGCGGAAGGAGACGCGGGAGGACAGCTGCTCGGCGACGGCCTGGGCCACCAGCTGAGCGTCCGTCTCCGGGTTCTTCACCTCGAGGATGTTGAACTGGATCTGCTTGCCGGTCAGCTTCTCCAGCCGACCGCGGATGCGCTCCGCCTCGGCGCCGCGGCGGCCGATCACGATGCCCGGGCGGGCGGTGTGAACGTCGACGCGGACGCGGTCACGGGTGCGCTCGATCTCCACCTTGGAGATGCCGGCCCGCTCCATGCCCTGCGTGAGCAGGCGGCGGATCTCGACGTCTTCCTTGATGTAGTCCTTGTACAGCTTGTCGGCGTACCAGCGGGACTTGAAGTCCGTGGTGATGCCGAGCCGGAACCCGTGCGGGTTGACCTTCTGCCCCATTACCGGGTTCCTTCCTTGCTGCTGACGACCACCGTGATGTGGCTGGTCCGCTTACGGATCCGGTAGGCGCGGCCCTGGGCGCGCGGCCGGAACCGCTTCAGGGTCGGGCCCTCGTCGACGTAGGCCTCGGAGATGAAGAGGCTGTCGACGTCCGTGTGGTCGTAGTTGTGCGCGGCGTTGGCGATGGCGCTGTCGAGCACCTTGCCGACGGGCACGCTCGCGGCCTGCGGGGCGAAACGCAGGACCGCCTGAGCCTCCGTGGCGTCCATGCCACGGATGAGGTCCACCACGCGGCGGGCCTTCATGGGCGTGACGCGGATGTACCGCGCCTGGGCCCTGGCTTCCATGGTTGTCCCTTCGGTGTCAGTCATAGGTCTTCGCTACTTCCGCAGATCAGCGACGACGCGACTTGCGGTCGTCCTTCTCGTGGCCGCGGAAGGTGCGGGTCGGCGCGAACTCGCCGAGCTTGTGGCCGACCATCGACTCGGTGACGAACACCGGGACGTGCTTGCGGCCGTCGTGCACCGCGATCGTGTGGCCCAGCATGGCCGGGACGATCATCGAGCGGCGGGACCAGGTCTTGATGACGTTCTTGGTGCCTGCGTCGTTCTGTACGTCCACCTTCTTCATCAGGTGGTCGTCGACGAAAGGCCCCTTCTTGAGACTGCGCGGCATCGAAAACCCGCCTCCTAGCGCTTCTTGTTCGTCTTGCGGCGGCGGACGATGTACTTGTTGCTGGCCTTCTTCGGCGAGCGAGTACGTCCTTCCTTCTTGCCCCACGGCGAGACCGGGTGACGACCACCGGAGGTCTTGCCCTCACCACCACCGTGCGGGTGGTCGACCGGGTTCATGACCACACCGCGGACGGTCGGGCGGACGCCCTTCCAGCGCATGCGGCCGGCCTTGCCCCAGTTGATGTTCGACTGCTCGGCGTTGCCGACCTCGCCGACGGTGGCGCGGCAGCGGACGTCGACCAGGCGGATCTCACCGGACGGCATGCGCAGGTGGGCCATGCGGCCCTCCTTCGCCAGCAGCTGCACGGAGGCGCCCGCGGAACGGGCGAACTTCGCGCCGCCGCCGGGCCGCAGCTCGATGGCGTGGATGGTCGTACCGACCGGGATGTTGCGCAGCGCGAGGTTGTTGCCCGGCTTGATGTCGGCGCCGGGGCCGTTCTCGACGCGGTCGCCCTGCTTCATGCCGGCCGGCGCGAGGATGTAGCGCTTCTCGCCGTCGACGTAGTGCAGCAGCGCGATGCGCGCGGTGCGGTTGGGGTCGTACTCGATGTGCGCGACCTTGGCCGGCACGCCGTCCTTGTCGTGACGACGGAAGTCGATCACGCGGTAGGCGCGCTTGTGGCCGCCGCCCTGGTGACGGACGGTCACACGACCGGTGTTGTTACGGCCGCCCTTGCTGTGCAGGGGGCGGACCAGCGACTTCTCCGGCGTGGACCGCGTGATCTCGACGAAGTCGGCGACGCTGGAGCCACGACGGCCCGGGGTCGTCGGCTTGTACTTGCGGATACCCATTTCTCAGTCCTCGTCCGATATCGGACGGTACGACCTCCGTTAGGAGACCGGACCGCCGAAGATGTCGATACGGTCGCCCTCGGCGAGGGTCACGATGGCGCGCTTGGAGTCGGCGCGCTTGCCGTAACCGGTGCGGGTGCGCTTGCGCTTGCCCTGGCGGTTGATCGTGTTGACCCCGGTGACCTTGACCGAGAAGACCGCCTCGACGGCCTGCTTGATCTGGGTCTTGTTGGCACGCGGGTCGACGACGAACGTGTACTTGTTCTCGTCCAGCAGCGCGTAGCTCTTCTCGGAGACCACCGGCTTCACGAGGATGTCGCGGGGGTCGGAGAAGGTCTTGCTGGTGACGGTGGTCTCGGCCATCAGGCCTCGCTCCCTTCGTGCTGGGCGGCCTTGCGGCCGGCCACGAAGCTGTCGAGGGCGGCCTTGGTGAAGACCACGTCGTCGGAGACGAGCACGTCGTAGGTGTTCAGCTGGCCCGGCTCCAGGATGTGGACCTGGGGCAGGTTGCGGGCGGACAGCCACGCGGCCTCGTCGCTCCGCTCGGCGACCAGGAGCACGTTCTTGCGCTCGCTGATCTTCCCGAACAGGGCCTTGGCGGCCTTGGTGGAGATCTCGCCCTCGACCACGCCGGTCACGACGTGGACGCGGCCGTGGCGCGCCCGGTCGGAGAGGGCACCGCGCAGGGCGGCGGCCTTCATCTTCTTCGGGGTCCGCTGCGAGTAGTCGCGCGGCACGGGGCCGTGCACGACGCCACCGCCGGCGAACTGCGGGGCGCGGGTCGAGCCCTGGCGGGCGCGGCCGGTGCCCTTCTGGCGGTACGGCTTCTTGCCGCCGCCGCGGACCTCGCCGCGGGTCTTGGTCTTGTGCGTGCCCTGGCGGGCAGCGGCCAGCTGTGCGACGACGACCTGGTGGATCAGCGGAACGCTGACCTGCGTGTCGAAGATCTCCGCGGGGAGTTCGACGGTCCCGGCCTTGTCGCCCGCCGGCGAAAGGATGTCAACGGTACTGGTGCTCATCGGTTACCTCAGGCCCCCTTGGCCGCGGTACGGACCAGGACGAGGCCGCCGTTCGGACCGGGAACCGCGCCCTTGATGAGCAGCAGACCCTTCTCCGCGTCAACGGCGTGGACGGTCAGGTTCTGGGTGGTGACCCGCTCGTTGCCCATGCGGCCGGCCATGCGCAGGCCCTTGAACACGCGGCCCGGGGTGGCGCAGCCACCGATGGAGCCGGGAGAGCGGTGCTTGCGCTGCGTGCCGTGGCCGGCGCCGAGGCCGCCGAAGCCGTGGCGCTTCATGACACCGGCGGTGCCCTTGCCCTTGCTCTTGCCGGTGACGTCGACCTTCACGCCCGACTCGAACACCTCGGCGGTGACCTCCTGGCCGAGCGTGTACTCGCCGGCGTCGGCGGTACGCAGCTCCACCAGGTGGCGGCGCGGGGTGACGTCGGCCTTGGCGAAGTGGCCCTTGAGGGGCTTGTTCACCTTGCGCGGGTCGATCTCGCCGAAGGCGATCTGGACGGCCTCGTAGCCGTCCTTGTCTGCGGTGCGCACCTGGGTGACGATGCAGGGGCCGGCCTTGACGACGGTGACCGGGACGACACGGTTGTTCTCGTCCCAGACCTGGGTCATGCCGAGCTTCTCGCCCAGGACACCCTTGATCTGCTTGGTGGTCATCTCTACCGCGCCTCTCAGAGCTTGATCTCGATGTCGACGCCGGCCGGCAGGTCCAGGCGCATCAGCGAGTCAACGGTCTTGGGCGTCGGGTCGAGGATGTCGATCAGGCGCTTGTGGGTACGCATCTCGAAGTGCTCGCGCGAGTCCTTGTACTTGTGCGGCGACTTGATGACGCAGTACACGTTCTTCTCTGTGGGCAGCGGCACCGGGCCCGCGACCGACGCACCAGTACGGGTCACCGTCTCGACGATCTTCTTCGCCGAGGTGTCGATGACCTCGTGGTCGTAGGCCTTGAGCCGGATGCGGATCTTCTGTCCCGCCATGGCTACTTCGTAGTCCTGTCTCTCGTCACGCTCCGGGACCCGGTGGGACCACGCTCTCCTCCGACCCACGCGGTCGGGCGTGTCGCATTCCCGCCACCATGGAAATCCTTGAATTTCCCTGCCTGGGGATGCGGTGCGCGAGACCGCGGAACCGGGGGAGGAAACCCACCGGGCGCCTGGTCGGTGCCCCGCCCACGCTTCCCGGAAGATTCCCGTACTTCCGCCCCTGACGAGGGGCGACGAATACATTGGGACTCGCTTCCAGTCCTCCCGGCGGGAGGCGCGCAGCATCGGCACTCAACCGAGCAACCCGGACAGTCTGCCACACGGGGCATCGCCGATGCCAATCGGACCCATCACGTTACCCCGCTGCCCGGCCGTCGAATCCTGCGCACCCGCCCGCGGCACCCCCTGGACGCCGTTCCCTAGCGCGGGCTCAGGCCCTCGGGAGCGGTGAGGAGCAGCGGGGTGCGGGGGCGTCCGGGGCCGGTGGCGTCCGGGGTGAGGCGGAGCAGCAGGTGCAGGACCCCGCTGAGGCCGGGCATCAGGCCCGGGGAGAAGGACTCCCGGGCCAGTCCGCCGACCGGGCCGCGGTGTTCGAGGTCGGTGAGCAGCCCGGCCAGCAGATCCCGGGTGCCGGGGACGCGGACCGGGGGCGGGACGGACGCGGCGCCGGGACCGGGACCGGGGTCGGGCGCGGGCAGGGCGCGCAGATGGGTGAGCAGCTCGATGAGCCCCAGATCGCCGTGGCACAGGGTGTGGCTCCAGCCGAAGCCGTCGGCCAGGCCGGCCGCCGCCGCGCGGTGGGCGTTGACCAGGTGGGCCCGGTCCCCGGTGCGGTGGTAGAGGTCCACGGCGGCCAGGCCGATGCCGGCGCTGCCGTGGCACCAGGCGGTGGCGTGGTCCTGCCGGCTGCCGATGCGGGCGTCGTGCCAGTTGCCGGCCTCCGGGTCCCACAGCGACTCCTCGTAGGACAGGGCGGCCCCGGCCAGCTCGCGCCAGCGGCGGCGGTCGGCGTCGGCGCCGGCCCCGCCGAGGGCGAGGCGGTGCAGCGCCCAGCCCATGCCGGTGGCCCCGTGGGCGAAGCCGCCGATGCCCTCGGCGAAGAGCGCGGTGGACCAGCGGGCTCCGCGGTCGTCGCGGACGGCGGTGCGTTCCAGACGGCGGGCCGCGCGGGCGGCGGTGGCCAGCCACCGTTCCTCGCCGGTGAGGTGCGCGAGGTTCAGCAGCGGGACGATCACCCCGGCGGCGCCGCCGAGGATGTCGAGGTCGGTGTCCTCGTCGAGCAGTTCGGGGGTGAGCGCGGCGGCGCGGAGCCGGGCGCGGGCCAGGTGGGCCTCGTCGCCGAGCAGCCCGTGCAGTTCGGTCCACGTCCACACCTGGGAGGCGATGCCGGTGTAGCCGCCGATGAAGGCGGTGGCCGTGGTGTCCTCGGTGGCGGCCAGCACGCGCAGCGCGCCCTCCAGGACGCCTTCGAGCCCGGGTACGGGGTCGGCCCGGCCGCGCCGCGCCTCCCGCAGGTATCCGGCCAGGGCGACCGCGACGCCTCCCTGCCCGGTGTACAGCTCGGCCGACAGCGGGCGGATGGCCCAGCCGACGCCGGTGAGCACCGGGCTCACCCAGGTGACGGTGGAGTCCTCGCCGGTGACGGCCTCCTCGCACAGGGTCCGCACGAGCGCCGCCGCCATGGCGCGCCGGCGCTGTTCCAGCCCGTCGTGCCGGGGGACGGGCAGATCCGCCCGCACGCGGGGCGGCAGGGTGCGTTCGTTGAGGTAGGCGCCCACCAGGGCGCCCTGGATGACGGACTCCTCCATCCGGAGGTCCGCGCCGCGCCAGTCCGCCACCGCGTGCCGGATCGTCTCCGCGTCCACCACGGCGGTGAACACCGGGATGTCGCCGGTGAGCAGGTCCTCGATCTCCGATTCGATGATCTCGGGGGAGTCCGGTGCGCCGGGCAGTGCCCGGGCGTTGCCGAGCAGTACCTCCCGGGCCCGCCGCCGGGCCTCCTGTGGCCGGTGCAGGGAGGCCGGGTGCCACAGCATCCGGCCGATGTCGACGTACGCCTGGGTGCCGCGGCGCAGGTTCCGGACCCGGCAGCCGGTGAACGGCCGCAGCAGCTCGGGCAGTCCGCCGCCCTCGGAGTCCATCCGGTGCAGATGGGCGGTCAGTTCGCGGAATCCGTCGAGCACCTGGTCCCAGTGCCGGAACAGGGCGGGTTCGGCGGCGGGCAGGTTCGCCGAGGGCGGCGGTGCGATGAGTTCGGTGTCCATCCGGGCGCCGTCGGTGCCGCCGCCGGTGATGACGGGCACCGGTATCAGGGGCTGCTGTCCGGGGATCGCCCCGGCCGCCGAGAGGTCGGTGCCGCCCATGGCGTAACCGCCCATCCGGGTCGGCAGGATGCCGGTGCGCAGCACGGTGCGCCGGATGACGGCGGCGGCGGCGTCCACGGCGGCCCCGCGCCCGCTGTCCTCGGCGGGCGGGACGTCCTGGGTGAACAGGCATTCGGCGTCCACCACGACGGGTTCGGGGCCGTGGGCGATGAGGTTCTCGGCGTGCAGGTCGGTGCCGCCGGTCAGGCGCATCAGGGCCAGCCAGTGGCCCAGGGTGCGGTAGTACTGCGCGAGTTCGGCCTCGTCGGCGCAGTAGCGGTGGGGAACGTGGGCGGTCCAGCCGTAGCCGTCGCGCAGGAGTGCGCGGGGGGTGCGCGGGCGGGGGCCGCCGGGCGCGCCGGGGTGCGACCAGAGGCGGACGAGCAGGTGCTCCAGCGCGGTGTCGGTGTCCAGGGGGCGCGGCTTGTACATCACGCTGCCGCCCTCGAAGGTGAGGTGGGCGACGGTGCGCCCGCCCTGGTGGGGGTCGCCCGCCCCGAGGTGGAGGGCCGTCAGCCGCCCGGCGGGGCGGCCCAGGAGTGCGGGGAGCCGGTCGCGGTCGCCGGCCAGGCGCCGGGCGAGTTCGGCGGCCGCGTCGGCCAGGGGGGCGGTGGCGCGTGCCACGCGCTCGCCGAGTCCGGGGTACCGCCTCTCCAGTCGCTCGCGGAACTCCGGGGTCCGGGCCCGGTCCTGGAAGGCCGCCCAGCGTTCGCGGCCGTCCGCGCCGGGGAGGGCGCCCGTGAGGCTCTGGGCCCGCAGTTCCAGCAGCAGGAGCCGGTTGAGCTTGCGTTGCAGGGAGGCGAGCTGGGCGGTGCGCGCGGTGGCCGCGATCAGGGTCCGCTCCGCGTCGCTCAGGCCGGGTACGGCCGCCAGTCGGCGGCGCAGCTCGGCGGGGAATCCGGCGGTCCAGGCGGCCACCGGCGCCTCGAAGTGGCCGGTCTCGGCCGGGGTGTCCTGCCTGCCGGTGACGTCTGTCATGGCCTGCTCGCTCCTGTCGGTGTCCGCGGCCGTGCCGCGGCGGGGTCCTCCGGTGGTGCCCCGGGCGGCGGCACGGCGCCGTCCGGGGCGGTGGTGGCGCCGGTCAGCAGCAGAAGGTGGTCAACGAGCCGGTGCAGCTGCTGCAGGCGGTGAACAGGGCGTCGGTGGCGTCCACCAGCGCGGCCTCGGTGGCGGCGCCGCCCACGTACAGCGGGCCGGCCGGGTTGGGTTCGCCGTGGGAGTTCTCCGCGCCGTCGAGCCAGGCGGCGACGATCTCGTCGGCCCGCGTCAGAGTTGCCTGGGGCATGACAAACCTCCAGAGTGGTGGGAAGTGTGAAGGCCAAGGCTCAGGTACTCACACTCCGTCCACAAGGACGCCGGGCGGAATCCGGACTCCCCTCACTGGCGACAACAGGAGCTTGCGCCCGGGAAGGCACCGGCCCCCGACGGCCCCCGCCGGGGCGCTCCGGGCGGACCGGCGGCGCGATGACGTGAGACGTTGCGCGCCCCGGCGTGCGCTCCCCTCGTCCGGCGGCCCGCGGGACCCGCCCGCGCGCGCCCCGGCGTACGCCGGAACCGGCCATGATCCGCCGGCCGACAGGGCCCGATCGCGCGGCCCGGCCCCCGGCGGGTCCGCCCCGGTGGCCCCACCGGCCCCTGCCGTACCACAACCGGTCACCCCGGTCGTCGGTGTGTGGCCGGAGCGTTGCGCCCGGGAGCCTCCCGGAGGTTTCCCGGATGCTCCGTGTCACCCCTCTGCGGCATGATGACCGTACGACCACAGTGTGAACTGGTCGGTTTGCGGGGGGAGTTGGGTCATGGGGTATGTGCTGCCCGAGGGCGCCGACGCGATGCTCGACATCATCGGCGTGGGCTGGCCCAACGTCGACGAGGACGACTACCGCGACATGGCCACGGACCTGCGGGACTTCGCCGACGACGTCGACGAGGACGCCCAGGCCGCGCACAAGGGCATGGAGCGGCTGATCTCCTCCGGGCAGAGCGAGGCGCTGAGCGCGCTGAACGGCTACTGGGGCAAGGTCAACGGCAAGCACATGAAGGATCTGGGCGATGCCGCCCGGGTGCTGGCCGACGCGCTGGACGGGGCGGCCGGTCTGATCGCGGGCCGCAAGGCCGTGGCGGTCGGCGAGCTGATCGCGCTGGCCGCCTCCATCGGCATCGGACTGGCCGCCGCCCCGTTCACCGCCGGACTGTCCACCCTGCTGAGCGCGGGTGCGATCCAGGCGTGCCGCATCGCGGTCAAACGCGCGCTGAAGGAGGCCGCCGACCTGGCGGTGGAGGAGATCGTCACCGCGATGTCCGAGCCGGCGGTGGCCGCGCTGGAGAACATGGCCGCCGAGCTGGTGGTTCAGCTGGCCGCCAACGGACTGGGCACCCAGGACGGCGTCGACATGGACAAGGTCGGCGACGCGGGCAAGGAGGGACTCCAGCAGGGGTGGAACCTGGCCTCCGCCGACGGCGGACCGCTGGCCCCGCCGCGCCTGGGCGGGCTGATCGGCACCCTGGACATCGACGAGGACGAGCACGACCGGGCCGCGACCAAGCTCAACACCGCCGCCGGCTCCCTCAACGGCCGTACCTCCGGCAAGCTGGGCAAGGCGCGCGGGCACCAGGGCCGCACCCGCGGCCGGGACGAGATCGCCAACCTCGTCAACGAGGTCGCCGACCGGGGCATGGACGCCCTGGAGAAGGCCACCAAGCAGCTCGGCGACCACCTCGGCGGCGCCCTGCCCAAGGGCGTGCGCGGCATCGCCGACTCCCACAAGGAGAACGACCGCCGCACCAAGGACTCCTTCGACAGGATCAAGACCGGCGACGGCACCGACGACGGCGGCAGGAGGGGCGGCAGCCCGGGAGGAGGCGGGCCGCGCCGCGACGGCGACACCCCCGCCGCCCGCACCCGGCCCGACTCGCTGCGCACGGTGAAGTCCGATCCGCGCACCAACGGCATCCCGCTGGACAGGAAGACCTGTCTGAACGATCCCGTCGACGTGGCCACCGGCGAGATGATCCTGGCCCAGACCGACCTGGAGCTGCCGGGCGTCCTGCCGCTGGTGCTGCGCCGCACCCATCTGTCGAACTACCGGTGGGGCCGGTGGTTCGGCCGCTCCTGGGCCTCCACGCTGGACGAGCGGCTGCACGTCGACGGCGACGGCACGGTGGTGTGGGCGCGTGAGGACGGCTCGGCGCTGACGTATCCGCGGGTGCCGGAGGCCGGCGGGGAGCCGGTGTGGCCGATGGAGGGTCCGCGGCTGCCGCTGGCCCGCACCGCCGGCGAGCCGGGCATCCTCTTCGCGGTCACCGACCCGCACACCGGCATCACCCGGTGCTTCGCCCGGGCCGAACTGCCGGAGAGCGTCTTCGACGCCCCGGCCTTCTGCCACCTGGCCGCGGTCGAGGACCGCAACGGCAACCGCGTGGAGATCGCCCGCGACGCCGACGGCACACCCGAGGCGGTGGTCCACTCCGGCGGCTACCAGGTCCAGGTCACCACCACCCGCCCGGACAGAGGCGGTCCGGTGCGGGT
This sequence comes from Streptomyces barkulensis, assembly GCF_002843305.1. Classification (GTDB taxonomy): domain Bacteria; phylum Actinomycetota; class Actinomycetes; order Streptomycetales; family Streptomycetaceae; genus Streptomyces; species Streptomyces barkulensis. Next base: position 8,684 of record NZ_PGSG01000035.1, on the reverse strand, counting down.
GACGGGCCTGGCCCTGCGCACCCCGAACGGGCCGGTGACGGTCCTCTCCTACGGCTTCGATGCGGCCGGGAACCTGGACGCGGTGGTCAACTCCTCCGGCCGGGCCCTGCGCTTCACCTACGACCGGGACGCACGGATCACCTCCTGGACCGACCGCAACGACTCCGCCTTCGAATACGCCTACGACGACGCCGGCCGCGTGGTGCGCACCACCGGCCCCGACGGCTTCCTCTCCTCCACCTTCGAGTACGGCACGTACGGCACGGACGGGGCCGGGAACCAGGTCACCCGCTACACCGACTCCACCGGCGCCGTCACCGCCCTGGAGATCAACGGCCTGCGCCAGGTCACCGCCCGTACCGACCCGGCCGGCCACACCGTCCGCCAGACCTGGGACGACCGGGACAACCTGCTGACCCGCACCGACGGACTGGGCCGCACCACGACCTGGGCGTACGACGAGGCGGGCAACGTCACCGCGATCACCCTGCCCGACGGCAGCACCGCCACCGCCCGCCACAACGACCTCAACCTCCCCGTCGAGATCACCGGCCCCGACGGCGGCATCTGGCGTCAGGGATGGGACGAGCGCGGCAACCACATCTCCCTCACCGCGCCCGACGGCGCGACCACGGCCTTCACCCACGACAGCACCGGTGCTCCGGTGACCGTCACCGACCCGGCGGGCGCCGCTCAGCACGTGACGAACGACTCCGCCGGACTGCCGCTGACGGTCACCGATGCGGCCGGTCACACCACCACCGTCACCCGCGACGCGTTCGGCCGACCCGTCGCCGTCACCGACCCACTCGGCGCGGTCACCCGCCTGGAGTGGACGGTCGAGGGGAAACCGGCCCGCCGCACCGCCCCGGACGGCACCACCGAGTCGTGGACCTGGGACGGCGAGGGCAACTGCACCTCCCACACCGATCCGAACGGCGGCACCACCCGCTTCGAGCACACCCACTTCGACCGGCTCGCCGCCCGCACCGGCCCGGACGGGGCACGCTACGAGTTCGCCCACGACACCGAGCTGCGCCTCACTCAGGTCACCAACCCCCAGGGACTGAACTGGAATTACACCTACGACCGGGCCGGCCGGCTGGTGTCCGAGACCGACTTCGACGGCCGCACCGTCGCCTACGCCCACGACGCGGCCGGGCGCCTGACGGCCCGTACCACTCCGCTCGGCCACGAGATCCGCTACGAACACGACGTCCTCGGCCGCCTGGTGGCCAAGGACGCCGACGGCGCCCGCACCGAGTACTCCTACGACGCCGCAGGACGCCCCGCAGGCGCCGCCTCGCCCACCTCCAGCCTCACCGTGGAGCGCGACATCCTCGGTCGGGTCCTGGCCGAGACGGTCGACGGCCGCACCACCCGCTACACCTACGACGTCCTGGGCCGCCGCACCTCCCGCACCACCCCCACCGGCGCGGTCACCGAACTGGCCTACGACACGGCGGGCAACCGCACCGCCCTGACCGCCTCCGGCCACCCCCTCGCCTTCACCCACGACGCACTCGGACGTGAGCTGGAACGCTCCTTCGGCGCCACCGACCGGCCCGTCACCCTGGCCACCGCCTTCGACGCCCTGGGCCGCCCCACCGAACAGACCCTGGCCGCCCAGGGCCGCACCCTGCGCTCCCGCGGCTACGCCTACCGTCCCGACGGCCACCTCACCGCCGTCACCGATCACCTCACCGGCACCACCCGCCACTACGGCCTCGACCCGGTCGGCCGGCCCCTGACCGTCACCGCCGAGGACTGGACCGAGACCTACGCCTACGACACGGCGGGCAACCAGACCTCCGCCTCCTGGCCCGACGCCGCCCCGCACCCCGAGGCCCGCGGCGAACGCACCTACGACGGCACCCGCATCACCCAGGCCGGCCGTATCCGATACACCCACGACGCGGCCGGCCGCACCGTCCTGCGCCAGAAGACCCGACTGTCCCGCAAACCCGAAACCTGGCGCTACGCGTGGGACGCCGAGGACCGCCTGGTCTCCTGCACCACCCCCGACGGCACCGTCTGGCGCTACCGCTACGACCCACTGGGCCGCCGCACCGCCAAGCAGCGCCTGACCGCCGACGGCGAGGTCGCCGAGGAGACCCTGTTCACCTGGGACGGCACCCGCCTGGCCGAGGAGTCCAACACCGCCACCCACACGGTGCTGACCTGGGATCACGACGGCCACCGTCCCCTGGCCCAGACCGAGCGCCTCCTCGACCCCGGCGACCAGAGCGAGATCGACCGGCGGTTCTTCGCCATCGTCACCGACCTGGCCGGTACCCCCACCGAACTCGTCGACGAGACGGGCGAGATCGCCTGGCACACCCGCACCACCCTGTGGGGCACCACCACCTGGAACCGCGACGCCACCGCCTACACCCCCCTGCGGTTCCCCGGCCAGTACGCCGACCCCGAGACCGGCCTGCACTACAACCACTTCCGCCACTACGACCCCGACACCGGCCGCTACACCACCCCCGACCCCCTCGGCCTGGCCCCCGCCCCCAACCCCGCCACCTACGTCCACAACCCCCACACCTGGACCGACCCCCTCGGCCTCGCACCCGACTGCGAGAACGGGGACGTCGTGACCGTCTACCGTAAACAGACCGATCACCCGCTGAGTCAGCGAGTACACATCGGAGACAACGGCGAGGTGACGATCACAGGGAACGGAAAGCTCTACGTGAACATGAGCGGAGACATCAGGCACACCACCGAGTTCCGCGGTGACGGGGGACAGATCGTCGCCTTCGACGTTCCCCGTGCGTACCGTGATGCCGTCAGAGCCGACGCCCTGCCCCAGGACAAGGACGAGCACCCGGACGGCTCCGCGTTCACCCGGCAGGAGTGGAAGCAACTCCTCAAGGAGTACCCCGAGATCTCCGATCCCACCAAGGGGCCGGATCTCTACGGAATTCCGAACAATCTCCTCGGCCAACTCAGGAATTCCGTTGTCCCCGGCTCGGGGCGCGTAATTCAAGAAGGATGATTCTCACCCGATGATGCACAGCGAGGAAAGTCTGGAGGCGGAGGCGGAGCGTCTTCGACGCCGCCCTGCCGCCGAATCGGCTCCCCCCGTCCTCTCCGAGTTCACGGTGGACCTCCCCGGTGATCCGGGCCGGTACGCCGAGCGTCTTCGCTCGGTCCTGTCGGCCGCGGTGAGCCTGGGGATCGCCGCCGACTTCGAGCAGGAGGAACTCCCCACCGAGGGCGTACCGGGCTGGTTCGCGGCGGTCTGCGCACCGGGCGGTGAAGAGGTCCCGGACTTCGCCGGGGATGGTCGTGGCGCGTACGAGTCCCACACCCGGAGCAGGCCGTGGTCGCTCCAGAACTGGCTCTACCGGTTCGACCCCGATGACGACTCCAGGGGGTGGCAGTGGTGGGACGTCACACGGGCCGGTCCCTCACGCGTGCACATCTGGGTCGACAGCTGGGGCGAGTCCTTCTTCGGATGCCAGGAGTTGCGCTGGGCCGCGTACACGGCCGGCGCCCTGCGCGTCGACGGGCCCGTCGTCCGGCGTTCCAGTGCCTGGGCGGAGGGGACGCCGGCATGACGTCCGGGGGAGGAGCCACGAACGCACCGCTGCCCGTGGCGGACCGGCAGGTGAGAGCGCGTTTCACGGAGGAGACCATCACGGTGTACCAGGCGTACGCGCCGGCGATAGCCGATGCCGCGCTCGCCGCCGGCACGTTTGTGGCCCCTTTCAAACGTGAGCGGATGACGTGGATCAAGCCGTCGTTCCTGTGGATGATGTACCGCTCCGGTTGGGCCACCAAGCCGGGCCAGGAAAGGGTCCTCGCCATCGAGATGACGAGGGAGGGGTTCGAGTGGGCACTCTCTCATGCGAGTCTCAGCCACTACGCACCGAAGGTCCACGCCGATGTGGGGGCGTGGAAGGAGCAGCTGAGGGCCAGTCCCGTGAGGGTCCAGTGGGATCCGGAACGTTCGATCACGCTTCAACCCCTGCCGTACCGCGCCATTCAGATCGGTCTGTCGGGCGAAGCCGTGGAACGGTATGTGGAGAAGTGGGTCGTCCGGATCTCGGATATCACCAACTCCGCTCGGGCGATTCACCGTGATGTCACAGCCGATCGCCTGGACCAGGCATCGGCCGGACTCCCACGGGAGATCCCGTACCCGCTGCCTGAGGGCATACGCGAACGCATCGGCGGCACGCTCGGGTAGCCCTCCTGCATGACGGTGTCATCACCTCGCACACCAGCACCACCAAGAAGCACGGCATGAGGATCCCCGAAACCCACCCCGCCGTCGCGGACGCGTTGAAGCAGGTGGAAACCGAACTCACCGAAAAGGGGAAGAGAACAGGAGCCGGGCATGGCAAGTGTGCGGAGGTGTCCCTTATTTCCGACCGGCTGCACCAGATTGATCCTGACGGGACGAGGATCCGCACGGTGGAGGACGCGCGTGAAGCGTTGTCGGGAGCCATAGTCCACACCCGGCAGATCGGCGAGTCCGTGACCTCCGAGGAAAACCTCGCTCATGGCGACTACAAGAAACCGTGTCGTTCCTGTGAGCACATGCTTCCCGTCCTCGGGGTGACGGCCCACAAGTGAGGAAAGAGAAAGACGGAGAGGCGATGAGATTTCCTTCGTCTCGGCAAGAGGCCGAGGCATGGTTCCGCCAGTACGGTTGGAGTCCCGAGCGCGACATCGGCGCCGAAGCGGACGCACTCATCCAGAAGGCTCGGGAACAGGCCGCCGAGTACGGCGTCTCCTATGTTGTCTCCGAGTATGCGCGTGACTTCATCCGGAGCTTCGGGGGGCTCAGGATCCTCTTTGACGACAGTCCCGAGAACCACTTCGTGACGAAGCCGGGTTTTGCATACAAGGGGGACGCCGAGGGAATCGAGGAGTTCTCCGGGGAGCTGGGAGAAAGTCTTTTCCCGTTGGGCTTCGACACCTATGACGGTGCCGTCATGCTGGTGGACGGCAGAGGGCGCTTCTTCCTCATGCACCACACGGGCAACTACTACCTGGGCGATGATGCGCTGCAAGCCGTCACCAACTTCATGACGGCGGACATGGAGGACGCGGAGGATTTCTATGTCTGACGGCGTTCCCGGCGTCGCCGCCTCCCTGCTCATCCGGGGCACGGTCGTGAGCCAGACGAACCTGACCGGGGACGGGCGGCCCGAACTGCATCCGGCGGTACGGGAGTTCTTCGACGCGCTCCCTCCTGAACACTGGGAGCCGTTCATCGGCTACTGCGCCGAGTCCGCGCTCGTCTCCGACCAGCTGTGGCGTCTGGACCAGGAGCGTACGGACGGCCGTACAGCCACCCTCGACGAGGCGCGCCCGCACTTCGAGGAATCGGCGATCATGTGCCGGAAGATCCGCGAGCAGGGCGACCCCGAGCACGGGCAGCCGACCCCGCCATGCCGTTCGTGCACGGCCCTCCTGGAGAGGCTGTCCGTGCGGATCCTGAGCGCGTGAGGGCAGCCTCCGTGGATCTCGTGGACGCCATGGAACCCGTGGAGGAGCACCCGGCGCTGCGGGCCGGTGGCTGGAGCCCCGGCCGGGACGTACGGGAGCAGGCGATGACGGCGCTGCTGGAAGTGCTGAGCGCGGTCTCCCCGGTTTCGGGCCCGCACCCGGCCCGGTGGGAGCTCTTCCCCGCGGCGGAGCGGGCGCTCCGGGAGTTCCACGGCCTGCGCATACCGCCCGCCGGGGCGGGGAGGGAGTGCGCGGCCACCGGGGCCACCGTCGATCCGGCTCTGGCCCGGCACGCCCACCAGGTGTTCGGTGAACTGGCCGAGGCGCTCGGCGTACGGCTCTTCCCCTTCGGCCGCACGGACGGCGACTCGCTGCTCGCCGTGGACGAGGCGGGCCGCCTGTTCGCCGTGGACCACGGCGGATGGTGGCTGCTGGGCGACTCTCCGGGTGCCGGGCTCGAAGCGCTGGCGCACGGGCATGCGCCGCACCGCCTGGAGAGCCGCCGATGGCGGTGGCGAATTCCCCGCGACGGGGACGGCCCGGTGGCCGGGTCACTGCGAGTGGCCATGACCGCCGTCTACGTCCTGCACCGCGACGGCGTCCGCAGCGCCAGGACGCTGGGCGTCCGCGTCACGGCGCTGCGCGGCTTCGGGGCCGTGGCCTTCGAGGAGCGGTTCGATCTGCACCCCACCTCGCTGGAGGAGAACGCCGGTCTCCTGGCGCGGGAGGTCTCCGGCTCTCTGGAGAAGAGCGGGGCCGCCCTGCGCGGGGCGGAACTCGCCGTCCTGGTACTCCCACCGCCGGACACGGCGATGCCCCTGGCCTCGGTCGACTGCCGGATCCGCGTGGACGGCTCGGCGGACGCCGCGCCCCTCGCACTCGATCTGGCCGCCGGCCCCGGGGCGTCCGTCGGCACCGCCGGTGCGGCCGTGTCGGCCGCCGCCCGCGCCTTCGGCGCCTGGGCGGATGCCTGAACAAGGCAGGGCAGACTCTTCCAGCCGCCGCACGGCGACGCGTCCCGCGCCCAGCCGGGGCCGGGCGCGGGAGTGCGGGCCGCTGGAGGTCAGTGACCCGCTGTGCGCGACAGGAAGTCGGCCCACGCGCCAGGCGCGAAGGCGAGCCGCGGGCCCTGTATGTCCTTGGAGTCGCGGACGTGGATGGTGCCAGGGGTGGCCGCAACCTCGACGCAGTCGTTGTCGTTGCTGCCGCTGTAGCTGCTCTTGACCCAGTTCGGCGCGGAACCGTCTCCGGCGGAGGGCTTGAGCGTCATGTGATCTCTCCCAGCAGTTTCTCGATGAAGGCCAGCGACTCCCGTGGGCTGAGAGCCTGGGCGCGGATGATGCCATACCGCAGCTCAAGCACCTGGACTTCCTTGGGGTCGGAGACCACACGGGTGTTGAGCTGGGACTCGCAGTAGCCCACCGCCGTGCCGTCCCTGAGCTTCAGCACCTGGAGCTGACCTCCCATCCCCGCATGCTCTTCACGATCCAGCGGCATCACCTGGACCTCGACGTGCCGCAACCGACCGATCTCCAGCAGGTGTTCGAGCTGGCGGCGCAGCACCATTCTGCCCCCGAGCGGGCGTCGAAGCGTCGCCTCTTCCTGGACAAAGGTCAGTGTCGGGGTCGGCCTCCGCTTGAAGATCTCCTGTCGGGCCATGCGAGCAGCCACGTACCGTTCGAGGTCGTCCTCGGAGTGAGCCGGGCGCCTCATGTTGAACAGCGCTCGCGCGTACTCCTCCGTCTGCAACAGGCCATGGATGTTGTGGTTGTTGTAACCACCCATCTCAACGACTTCGGCCTCCAGCTTGGCCAGATCCCGCACCTTCTTCGGGTACCGGGCCTCCTCCACGTCCTTCTTCATCGCGGCGAGCTTGCCGCTCGCGCCCACGACCTCGTCCGCCTTGCCCAGGAAGTCCGGGTGCGGCAGCCGCTTGGCGCGCTCGACGGCCGAGACCATGCCCAGGCTGTAGCCGATGGCGTCGCCCAGCTCCTGCTGGGTCAGGCCCGCACCTTCTCGCCACAGCTTGATCTGGCGGCCGGCGGCCTTCACCACCGGCGCGTACTCGTCGTCCCAGTCGGGTTCCCAGGACGTGCCGTCCGCGCCGTCCGTGGTGTGGATCCCGCGTGCCGCGCTGTTGTCGTCCACAGCCATGTGCACCAGCCCCTCCGTGTTCGCCGTGCCCGTGTCCAACAGCGCCCGAAACGAAGCCGTCACGCCGTACAGGCCGCACAGTCCCGGCCCGCACCCGCACAGCCACTCCCCGTTCGAGCGCCGTCACCAAGAGTCACATTAGGTATGGAAGGTCCACTGAACGCTTCTCATCCTGTGGTTCGTGGGTGATGGCGGCTGGTGGTCGGGGGGCCGTAACGCGGCAGGGCTCCTGGTCGTTGCGGCTGGTGATCTCACTCGCCAACGTCTCGACACAGGAGCCCTGTTGGTCCCGTATCGTGCCATGCTCGACGTCCCCCACGAAGTCGTGGAGCACGTTTCCTGGCTCATCTACGCCCGAAGGCGTGAGCTGAACTCCCGCTGGCGGAAGCTGGGCTGCTTCCGCCAGGCCCTGCTGGTCCTGGTGCACCTGCGCAAGAACGAGACCCTGGCCCAGGCCGCAGCGGGGTTCGGCATCTCCACCGCCACCGCCGGCCGGTACGTGAGCGAAACGGTCGACCTCCTCGCCGAGCGCGCCCCGAGCCTGCACGAGGCCCTGCGCGAGCTGCCGCCGGAGGGGTTCGTCATCCTCGACGGCACTTTGATCACTACCAACCGCATCGCGGCGGACGAGCCGTACTACTCGCAGAAGCACCGCCGCCACGGGATGAACGTGCAGGTCATCGCCCGCCCGGACGGCACCCCGCTCTGGTTCTCCCGCGCGACACCGGGCCGCACGCACGACCTGACCGCAGCCCGCGCCCACGGTGTGATCCAAGCCTGCCTGTCCCGTCAGCTCCTCGTCCTGGCCGACCGCGCCTACCAGGGCGCCGGCGCGACCGTCCGCACCCCCTACTACGGTCATCGCGACCTGCCCGAGCACTACCAGCAGTACAACCGCGACCACGCCCGGCTGCGCGCCCCGGGCGAACGCGCCTTCGCCCGCCTCAAGCAATGGCGGATCCTCCGCAAGGCCCGGTGCAGCACCAACCGCATCGGTCGCACGGTCGCCGCCGTTCACGCCATCGAGATCGCCTGGCGCTCAGGATGAGAAGCGTTCA
>NZ_PGSG01000034.1 GCF_002843305.1 Streptomyces barkulensis | reverse complement strand
TTGACATCCTCGCCGCCCTGAAGGACGGCGATTCCCGCCTACCGCGCCGCCTGTGGCTGCGGTGTCGAGTGGGTTCCTGCTTCGCCGCGCGGTGCCGGGACGAGTCCCGGTCTTACCTGCGCTCCACAGGCTGATGCCGCCAGTCCGGCGGCCTTGGCGACGTTGACCGCCGCGTTGATGTCCCGGTCCAGGACCGCCCCGCACGCCTGGCAGGTCCACTCTCGGATGTGGAGGGGCTTGGGGCCGTCCTTGACGCCGCACACGGAGCACACCCGGGAGGTCGGCTCGAACCGGCCGATCTTCACGAAGGTACGTCCGTACCGGGCGGCCTTGTACTCCAGCATGCTCACGAACGCCGACCATCCGGCGTCGTGCACGGACTTGGCCAGGCGCGTGCGCGCGAGTCCCTTCACCGCCAGGTCCTCCACGGCGACCGCTTGGTTGTCGCGGATCAGCTGTGTGGAGAGCTGGTGGTGGAACTCGCGGCGCGCGTCCGCGACACGGGCGTGTGCCCGTGCGACGCGGATCCTGGCCTTGTCCCGGTTCTTGCTGCCCTTCTCCTTGCGGGAGAGGGAGCGCTGCGCCTTCTTCAGGCGTTTTTCGGCCCGGCGCAGGAAGCGCGGGCTGTCGATCTTCGTCCCGTCGGAGAGGACCGCGAAGTGTCCGAGCCCGAGATCGATGCCCACCTCGGGCGCGACCTGGGGCAGGACTTCCTCCGGGCCGGTCTCCACGACGAAGGACGCGAAGTACCGGCCTGCCGCGTCCTTGACCACGGTCACCGTGGACGGCGTCGACGGCAGGGAGCGGGACCACTTCACCTTGACGTCGCCGATCTTCGGCAGACGCAGCCTGCCGCCCGGGGTGATCGACCAGCGGGCGTTCGCCGTGAACCGGACCGACTGCCGGGTGTCCCTCTTCGACTTGTACCGGGGCGCGCCCATGCGCGGGCGCTTGCCCTTCAGGCCGTCGAAGAAGTTCCGGTACGCGGCCTCCAGGTCGCGCAGCGACTGCTGGAGAACGACCGCCGACACCTCGCCGAGCCACGCCCGCTCCGGGGTGCTCTTCGCCTCGGTGATCAGCGCCTTCGACAGGTCGCCGGTCTTCGGGAACGGCAGCCCCTCGCTGCGGGCGGTCTCCCGAGCGCGAAGCGCGTCGTTGTAGACCACCCGCGCACACCCGAACGCCCTCGCCAACGCCATGCGCTGACCGACGCTCGGGTACAAGCGGAAGCTGTACCGAAGCTGCATGCGGATCATGGTACACAGTTGGTTTATGGGTATCGATGAGAACGTTCGTACTGGTCGTCACTGCGTCTTCCGCATGCATGTCCACTTGGTTTTCGTGACGAAGTACCGGCACTCCGTCTTCGTTGACCGGCACTTGACGCGGTGCGAGGAGATCATGCGGGCCGTGTGCGAGGACTTCGAGGCCGAGCTGGTCGAGTTCAACGGCGAGAACAACCACGTCCATCTCCTCGTGAACTTCCCGCCGAAGGTTGCCGTGTCCAGGCTGGTGAACTCCCTCAAAGGCGTGTCCTCCCGCAGGCTCCGCCAGGAGTTCCCCGACCTCGTCCGCCACTACTGGCGGGCACAGCGCCTGTGGTCCGGCTCGTACTTCGCCGGGTCCGTCGGCGGCGCGCCGCTCAGCATCGTGAAGCAGTACATCGAGCAGCAGAACCGGCCGCTCTGACCCGGGCCGAGGTGAACAGTGCAGATCCATGCCCACAGCTGAGGTCAGAGCAGCTCTCAGATTCGCCTCACCACCGGGCTGAAGCCCGGTGCACTGCCAATAGTCCCGGTAGCGCCGACGTGCGCCCGTACGCCCCTCCGATGGCCGCTCCCGGCTACGGAAAACGCTCCGCGCCCGGACAACTCCCCCGTAAGCGCAGCGACTTCGAACACCTGCCGCCCCGTGAGGCCTCGGTGGCCGCCCACATCGACCGCCTGCCGGACGGCGCGGCGATCGACACCAAGACCCTCGCCCGCGAACTGCCCGCCTACGGGCAGCAGGCGGTGCGGTCCGCGCTGAACGCGCTGTCGCGGGCCGGGCATCTGCGGCGGATGCGCGAGACCGTGGGCGAGGGCCGCACCCAGTGGGTGTACCGCACGTACTTCTCGCGGACGGCGCGGGACGACGCCTGGTGGGGGGCGTTCCTGCGGGAGGGCACGCCGCCCGGCGAGGCCCCCGGTACAGAACGGGAGCCGGGGCGCGCGAGACCGGGGCCCGGTCCCGGTCTTCGGCTGAGCGGCCGGACGCCCAGCCGGTCGACCGGTCGACCGCTCAGCCGCCCAGGCTGAGCGGAATCTCCTCGGCGCGCAGCTCCGCGACGGCCGGGCCGTACATCCGGGACTTGATGGTGCCCAGGGTGGGGCTCGCCTTGGCGGTCAGGGAGGCGGCGATCTCGATCGCGGTGGACCGGACGGCGTCCTCCTCCACCGCGCGGTCGACGATCCCGGCGGCCAGCGCGTCCTGTCCGCCGTAGCGGCGGGCGGTGGTCATGGACTCGTGGGCCGTCTGCGGGGTCAGCCGGGCCTGGATGAGGGCGGACATGCCGGGGGTGAAGGGGATGTGGATGTCGGCCTCGGGCAGGCACCAGAAGCCCCGGTCGGCGCGCATCACGCGGAAGTCGTGGGCCAGGGAGAGCATCGCGCCGGCGGCGAAGGTGTGGCCCTGGAGGGCGGCCACGGTGATCAGCGGCAGGGTCAGCACCCGGGCGAAGAGGTCCTGGACGCTCGCGGCGTACTCGGCGGCCTTGCCGGTGTTGGCCAGCAGCCATTCGAGGTCGAGGCCGTTGGAGAAGAACTTGCCGGTCGCCGCGGTGACCAGGGCGCGCGGCCCCTCGGTCTTCTCTACCTCGTCGAGCAGGGCGTTGACGGAGGTGAGCCAGTCGGGGTGGAAGCGGTTCTCGCCGTCCCCGAGGTCGAGGACGAAGACGTCGCCTTGGCGGTCGAGCGCGGGCATGGCTGCTCCTTCGGGCGGGAGTGGAACCGGCCTCGTCCTGTCGTGATCTTCCCCAACGAGAACCTACTGACCGGTAACGGCGATGGCCGCATGCTACCCAGCCACTCCCCCGGCCACATCCCCCGGCACCGGACCGTCGGACCTCACTCATCGGACAAAAGGGTCTTAGCATATGCCCTATGGGGTGTCACCGGAGAGGAAACAGGCGCTCTCCCCCGGCGGGCGCCCAGGCCGGGTAGCGTGCCCGGTCCACAGCGACGAGGAGACGTGATGGAGCAGGGCCAGGGGGCACAGCGGCACGGGGAACGGCCCCGCACCGACCCGCCGACCGGCCCGCATGCCGACCCCGCCCCGCAGACCGACCCCGGCCGGGAGGCCGAGGCCGCCGAGTTCACCGAGCAGATCCGGTCGCTGACCCGCGCCCAGCAGCGGCTGCAGAGCCTGCTCGACGCCGTGCTGGCCATCAGCAGCGAGCTGGAGCTGCCCGTGGTGCTGCGCCGCATCGTCACCACGGCGATGGAGCTGGTGGACGCCCGCTACGGCGCGCTCGGCGTACTGGACGACAGCGGCGAGAGGCTGGAGCGGTTCATCCCCGTCGGGCTGAGCGACGAGGAGGAGGCCGCGCTCGCCGGTGTGGAGCTGCCCCGGGGCCACGGCCTGCTCGGGCACCTGATCCACAACCCCGAACCGCTGCGGGTCGAGCACATCGGAGCCCACCCCAACTCCTCGGGCTTCCCGCCCGGACATCCGCCGATGCGCACCCTGCTCGGCGTGGCGATCAGCGTGCGGGGCGAGATCTACGGCGACCTGTACCTGACCGACCGGCGCGACGGCCTCCCCTTCGACGCCCAGGACGAGAACATCGTCGTCGCGCTGGCGGGCGCCGCGGGCGTGGCGATCGAGAACGCCCGGCTGTTCGAGCAGGTCCGCTCCGGCGCCGAGAACTTCCAGCGCCTGCTGCTGCCCCGGCTCCCCGACCTCCACCCGTTCAGCGGATCGGCCGTCTACCGGCCCGCGACCGCCCCCGGGCAGCTCGGCGGCGACTGGTACGACGTCATCCTGCTGCCGGACCAGTCCTGCGCGGCCGTCATCGGGGACGTCGTCGGGCACGACCTGAAGGCCGCGGCCTCCATGGCCCAGACCCGCAACATGCTCCGCGCGCTGCTGTACGACCGGCGCACCCCGCCGAGCCTGGTCCTCTCCCAGCTCGACCGAACACTCCACGCGATCACCGAGAGCTCCGTCACCACCGCCTGCCTGGCCCGTATCGAGCCGGAGGGGGACGGCTGGTGCCTGCACTGGAGCAGCGCGGGCCATCTGCCGCCGCTGGTGATCACACCGGACCGGAGGACGGTCTATCTGCACGCCGACCCCGGCGTGCCGCTCGGGGTGGACACCCGGCAGCCCCGCCCCGACCACACCCACCCCCTGCCGGGCGGGAGCACGGTGGTCCTCTTCACGGACGGGCTGGTGGAACACCCGAGCCGCCCGCTGGACGTGTGCATGGACGAGCTCGCCGAGGTGGCCGCCGCCCACGCCGGGGAGCCGCCGGACAAGCTGTGCCGGATCCTGGCCGACAACCACACCAGCGACGGCCACGACGACCTGGCCGTCCTCGTCCTGCGCACTCCCGGCCCGCAGGCCTGATCCTCACCGCTGTCTTTGCACCGGATAGGTTGACCCTGTTGATCATGCGCCCGGCCGCGGCGGACGCGGGGACGGGTGCGCCCGGATGGGGGAGACCGTGATCGAGACCACTGTGAGCGTGTTCCAGCTGCTGCTCGGCCTGCTGTTCCTGGGGGTGGGATGGGACGGCCTGCGCAGGCCGGGCGAAGCCTCCCCGCCGGGACGGGGCCGTCCGGAATGGGTGGTGCGGTGCCGTGCCGGAGGCTTCGTGCTGATGGGGCTGGGCCTGGCCGTGGAAGCCGGACTGGAGCTGCTGGGGCGTCCGGAGGTTCCGGCGGTGGACGCCGTGCGCGCGGTCGGCGCGGTCCTCGTGATCTGTTCCCTCGCGGCGTCGGGCGTGCTGTGGATGCGGGAACGCGCCGGCGGCCGGCCGCGACCGGACGGCGGTTCGCCGTAGAAGACGGCGGGCGGCCCAGACCCATGAGGGCCTGGGCCGCCCGCCGCCCGCCGCCCATGCGGCGAGGGGCTTCGGGTCAGCCGAAGTCCACGTCGCTGCAGATGTAGTAGACCTGGTCGGCGTGCGAGGCCTTCCAGATCGTGTAGACGATGTGGTGCCCGCTGCGGCCGGGGGCGCTGACGTCCACCCTGATGTCCGAGGCGGGTGCGTACCTGCCGGTCGTCTCGATCAGCTCCAGGTCGCCCCAGCCCAGCCGCTGGGTGGTGGGGTCGAAGCCCTGGCGGGTGACGTAGATCTGCAGGTAGTCGGCGCCGTGCCGGGCCTGGTCGCGCAGGTGCACGGTGAAGTCGCTGCCGATGTTCGTCTTCTTCCACTGGCCGGGGACGTCCATCGCGCGGTAGCGGCCGTCGCTGGTGTGCCCGGCGCTGCACAGCTGGCCGTCGGGGACGAACGCCTGGTGGTTGCCGCCGACGTTGTCGCGGTAGAGGCCGTTCCAGTTCCACATGGCGTTGGTGTCGGTCTGCCACGCCTGCCAGCACATCGGGTCTTCCCGCTGCATGGCCGGGTTCTGGAAGTCGCTGCCCCAGCGCAGCCAGCAGCCGTAGTTGCGGGAGGCGGGGTCGATGACCGAGCCGTGGGCGGAGGCGGTCCCGGCCCACGGAAGCATGCCGAGCAGCACGGCGGCCAGCACGGCGAGGAGGCGGGCCGTCCAGCGGCCACCTAAGACGCGCTCATGACAATTCATCGCGGACACTTCGCTTTCATGCTGTGAGGGGATGCGGGGGCGTGACCTGGGAGCGCTCCCAGGTCATCATTCGTGCGTTCCCCCGCAGCAACCGGACCGAAACACATTCGACAGCAATTCGACAGAAATCAACTTCCGGGCCACCGGACGCGGCCACGCGCACCATGGCACCGCCAGCACCGCCAGCACCGCCAGCACCGCCGACGCCGCCGACACCGTGGCATCGTCGGCGCCGTGTCCTTCGACCACAACGACCACTACCACCGGCTGCTGCTGCGCCAGATGCCTCCCGGCTGCCGTACCGCCCTCGACGTCGGCTGCGGGACCGGGCGCTTCGCCCGGCTGCTCGCCGGGCGGGGCATCGAGGTGGACGGGATCGACGTATCGGCCGAGGTGATCGAGACCGCCCGCGAGGCGTCGGCCGGCCTGCCGCCACGGCACCGGCCGGACTTCCGCCACATGGACGCCACCCGCGCCCGACTACCGCCCGGGCGATACGACTTCATCTCCTGCCTGGCCGCCCTCCACCACATGCCGTTCGGCACCGTCGCCGCACTGCGGGACGCGCTGGCGCCCGGCGGCGTCCTGGCCGTACTGGGCTGCTACCGGGAGGCGTCCCCGGCCGACCGGGCCTGGAGCCTGGCCGCCGTGCCCGTCAACGCGGCCGCCCGGATCGCGGTCGCCGCACGGGAGGCGGCCCGTCCGCGCGGCGGCCGCGATCCCGGCCCGCCGACCGCCAAGGCGCCGGTGAGGCGGCCGGAGGCGACGCTGGAGGAGATACGGCGGGAGGCGGCCGTACCGCTGCCCGGCGCGACCCTGCGCAGGCTGCTGTTCTGGCGGTATCTGCTGGTCTTCCGCAAGCCCGGCGCGGACGGCTGACCCGCCCGGCCGCCCCTTCGGCGGCCGGCCGGTCCGTCGGCCTACGAGCCGCCGAGAGCGCCCTCTTGCCTCCCCCCGTACAGCCGGTCGAGGCCGACGAGCAGCACCTCGCCGTCCGCCTCCGCCGCGCGCAGGGCGGGGGTGAAGCCCGCCCCGGAGTAGCAGGCGGGACGGGTGCGCGCGGTGTCCTCACCGTGGGCGGCGAGATGGGCGATCAGCCGGCGCAGCCGCTCCAGGTGGGTCACGTCCAGCACCTCGTCCCAGCGGGCCAGCCCGACCGACAGCAGCGCGCCGGGGCGCTCCCCGGCCGGCCCCCGCACCACCACCTCGGCGGCGGGCGCGGCCTCCGGCGGAGGGTGGGCCGGGGAACCGTGGAACGCCGTGGCGGGCTCCTCCCCGAAGACCCCGGGGCCGGCGTACCGCACCGCCCAGTCCCGGCACACCTGGGCGAAGTGCGGCGCCGCCACCCGCGCCCCGAAGTCGGGAAGCGCCCGGCGCCACAGGGCGGCGGGGTCCTCCCGCTCCGCCGACGGGCGCCGCGGCCGGACGACCGCGTACTCGAAGGCGAGCAGCGGCTCGGCGATCCGCAGCCGGGTGACGTTCGGGCGCAGCGCGTCGGGTTCGGCGCCCAGCAGGCCGCTCTCGTGCAGCAGTTCCAGGCAGCGGGAGACGTCGGGCAGCGGGACCTCCACGCGCTCGGCGATCTCGCCGGCCGTGGAGTGGCCCGAGGCGACGGCGGCGAGCACGGAGTGGCTCAGGGCGCGGTCGAGGTGGTCGGTCTCCTCCACCACCAGCAGCCGCGCCTCGCGGTACAGGGGCGTGCCCGGGTCCAGGGCCGTCCGGCACACCCAGGCGTCGAAGTCGTCCGGCCCACTGGGGGTGTCACCGCGGACGTGGTCGTACCGGTAGGCGGGGGTGCCGCCCACCACGGCGTGCACCAGGAACGCCAGGCGGGGGTCGTCCAGGTCCCACATGCGCGCGGCCTGCCGGAAGTCCGGCGGGCGCACCTCCATCTCCAGGTCCGCCAGCCCGTGCAGCGGCGAGGGGCCGCTGAACAGCCGGCGCATCACCGGCAGGTCGCTGCCGCACAGCAGCAGCCGGGGCCGGGCCCCGCCGTCCTCCCCGCCCGCCGCCACCGCCGCGCTCCGGCGGTGCAGGGCGGCGCAGATCACGGACGGCAGCGAAGGGCTCTGCCGCACCAGGCGGGGGAACTCGTCGACCACGACCGGCAGCGGCCGGCCCTCCCCCAGCCCCAGCAGGGCGTCCACGGCCGCCTCCCAGTCGCGCGGGCGGCCTCGCGCGGGTGCGCCGGCGGACTCGGCGGCCCCGGCGTACTCGGCGGACTCGGCGGACTCGGCGTACTCGGCGATCCGCTCGCCCAGCATGCGCAGGGACTCCGACCGCACCGCCTCCTGCGCGCCGAACCAGAAGCCGCCGGCGGCCTCGGTGAGCGCCCGCAGCAGATGCGTCTTGCCCTGCCGCAGCCGTCCCGAGACGACACCGAGGCCGGGTCCGGGGCGGGAGTCGGAGGCGAAGGCGGCGAGCGCCTCCCACTCGGCGTCGCGGCCGAGGACCGTATCCGGCTTGGCGTACCGGAGGGCGTCGGTGCGGGACACGGGCCGCTCCCATCGGTCGATGGCGCTCCTCCTTCCCATTACACCTCCGGCCACCGGCCGCCGCGACGCGCGTACGTCCGCCCGCGGGGCGAGGATGGGGACGACGGGCCGGGGCCGGGAGCCGAGGAGGGCGGAACCATGGCACGAGACGGGAGCGCCGCGCGACACGGCGGACCGCGCGACGAACCGGACGGCGGGCCGCGTGGCGGGCACCGCTCCGTCCCGCACACCGCCGACCTGCGGGTGGAGGCGTGGGCCCCGACCCGCGAGGAATGCCTGGCGCACGCGGTGCGCGGCGTCTGCGAGTCGTTCGTGGACCTGTCGGGGGCCGTCGGCCGGCGCCGCAGGGACGTCGAGGTGCGGGCGGAGACGGACGAGGACCTGCTGGTGGCCCTGCTGGACGAGGTGGTGTACCGGCTCGACGCCGACGGCGAGGTGCCGGTGGACGCGGAACCGGCCGCCGTGCCCGGCGGGATGCGGGCCGTACTGCACATGGCCGACGTCGGCACGCTCGCGGAGACGGGCGCGGCGCCCAAGGCCGTCACGCTGCACGGGCTGAGCTTCGGCCGAGGAGAACACGGCTGGGAGTGCTCGGTGACGCTCGACGTCTGAGCGGACGCGCCGGACGGGCCCGGACGGGTCCGGGCGGGTCCGGACGGGCCGGGTGCTCCGAGCGGGTGACCGCGCGGGCCCGCCGCAATACCATGGACCTCAGGACAGGGACGAAACGGCCATATCCGGCCACCGGTTCCGTACGGCGTCCCGCGGCGCCCCCAGGGCGCCACGACCTCTTTCTCCGAGGGGGGAAGATCCATGTCCGCCACACACGCGGCCGAGTTCGAGCACGTCATCCACACCGCGAACATCTGGCTCAAGGCGGTGTCCGAAGCCCTGGGGACTCAGGACCGGCACCTGGCCAACCGTGTCCTGCGCACCTGGCTGCACACCCTCCGCGACCGGCTCACCGTCGACGCCGCCGCCCACTTCGCCGCCCAGCTCCCCGAACTGCTGCGCGGCGTCTACTACGACGGCTGGGTCCCCAGCGCCGCGCCGGTCAAGTACGACCGCGAGGCCTATGTGAACCGCTTCGCCCAGGAGGCCCTGGTGAGCACCGAGGCCGTCCCCCGGATCGCCCCGGCGGTCACCGAGGTCGTGCGCGGCCACCTGTCGCCCGGCCAGCTGGAGCGGGCGCTCGACCAGCTCCCGCACGACGTCCGCGCCGTCCTCGAAACCGCGCCGGTCCCGGCCCCGGCGGGCTGAGCGAGCACCGGCTCGCACCGGTGCCGGCAGCCCGGCCACCGGAACGCACCCGGAGGGGACCGTGGACATCACCCTGACCGAGGAGAGCCCGTTCCGCTTCCGCATCGAGCGGCGGGGCGCGATGCGCGTGCCGGGAACCGTGTTCGCCACCCGCGACCTGCTGCCCGAGGCGGCGGGCGACCAGGCGCTGGAACAGGTGGCCAACGTGGCCACCCTCCCCGGCATCGTCCGCGCCTCCTTCGCCATGCCCGACGTCCACTGGGGGTACGGCTTCCCGATCGGCGGGGTGGCCGCCACCGACATCGACGCCGTCGGCGTGGTCTCGCCCGGCGGCGTGGGCTTCGACATCTCCTGCGGGGTGCGCCTGCTGGCCGCCGGCATCGACCGCGACGCCCTGGCACCCCGCCTGCGGGAACTGATGGACACCCTCGGCGACACCGTCCCGCGCGGCACCGGACCCGGCGGGCTGTGGAAACTCTCCGGACGCCCGCAGATGGACGAACTGCTGGCCCGGGGCGCCCGGTACGCCGTCGAACAGGGCCACGGCGTGCCGCGCGACCTGACCTTCTGCGAGGACTACGGCGCCCTGGAGGACGCCGACCCCTCCCAGGTGGGGGCGCGGGCCGTGGAACGCGGCCTCCGGCAGGTCGGCAGCCTGGGCTCGGGCAACCACTTCCTGGAGGTGCAGGCCGTTGACCGGGTCCACGACGAGAAGACCGCCGCCGCCTTCGGGCTGCGCCCCGGCGGGGTGTGCGTGATGATCCACTGCGGCTCCCGGGGCCTGGGCCACCAGGTGTGCACCGACCACGTCCGCGTCATGGACCGCTCGCTGCGCCGCTTCGGCATCTCCCTGCCGGACCGGCAGCTCGCCTGCGCGCCGGTCGTCTCCCCGGAGGGGCGGGCGTACCTGGGCGCCATGGCCGCCGCCGCCAACTACGGCCGCGCCAACCGCCAGTTGCTCACCGAGGCCGTGCGCCGTGCCTTCACCTCGGCGGCGGGGGCCGGGGTGGAGCTGGTCTACGACGTCTCCCACAACATGGCGAAGACCGAGACCCACCAGGTGGACGGCGTACCGCGCCGCCTGTGCGTCCACCGCAAGGGCGCCACCCGCGCGCTGCCGCCCGGCCACCCCGACCTGCCCGGGGAACTCTCCGGCGCCGGGCAGCCGGTGCTCATCCCCGGCACCATGGGCACCGCCTCCTACGTCCTGGTCGGCGAGAGGGACAACGACGCCTTCCACTCCACCTGTCACGGCGCCGGCCGGGTCTGGAGCCGCCACCAGGCGCTGCGCCGGGTCCGCGGCGAGGAACTGCGCGGCCGGCTGGAGGCCGGCGGCGTCGCCGTCCGCCCCTCCTCCTGGCGCGGCCTGGCCGAGGAGACCCCGGAGGCCTACAAGGACGTCGACGCCGTCGCCGCCGCCACCGAGGGCGCGGGCCTGGCCCACCTGGTCGCCCGCCTGGTCCCACTGGGCGTCGTCAAGGGCTGAGGGGGCCGGTGCCCGTCGGTCACCGCACGGGCACCGGGCAAACCACAAGGGCGCCGGAAGGCGCGGCGGACGTGCCCGTCTCGCCGCCCACCCGAGCAAACACCGCGATGACAAGCGGTCGGGCCTCGGCTTCCTGCCGCCCGAACTCCCCGACCCGATCCGGTTCCCGTCGAGGAGCCTCGGATAACGGCGAACGTATTACACGGAACGCAAAAGTTTACCGAGATACATCTGCACGTGCAGATGCACATGCAGCTGCACGTGAACTCGACTATAGTGCGGGGAAGTTGGAGTGATCGGCCAGTAGTCGTCCACATGTCCGCAGGAGGTCTCGATGACCCTCGCGTGCATCGGTACGGCGCTCGGGGCGCACACTGAGGCAGCCCGGCGCAGCCGCACCCGGAGAGCGCATTTCCCTCCGCCCACGTCCGTCGGTGGTGCGCTGTACGACGGAGGCATCGCTCCCGGTGGCTGACCCGGCCGACCGAGCGAGAAGACCCCGCGACCGCGTCGGCCGGAGAGCCGGACGCATCGCACGAACTCCCGGCCGCCGATGAGCCCCGGATTCTTCGGCACCTGCGCGGACCACGCCCCCCGCCGACAGGGCTCCGTCATCTTCGGCGCACCATGCACCGGCGCGGTGGAGGCCGAGACAGACTCCGCTCCCCTTACGCGCCAGAGAGCCCGCGCCCCGACCCCAGGTTTCCTAGGCCACTGGGTCGGGTGGGGCTCTCTGCGCGGTGACCTCGCAAGCCCGCGAAGAACCTGGAAGGAACACCAGTCATGCAGCATAAGCGCAACGGCGTCTCCGCCACTCAGCGAGCCAGGGCTGCCCTGCGGCGCCTCGCCCGATGGGGGTTCCGGGGCCGCCGCATCGCCGCCGACCACCTCCTGCGGGGCGTCTGTTCCGGTATCGGAACCGCCGCAGTGGGACTGGCCGTGGTCTGGCTCCAGTCCCGCCACTGACAGCACTCGGGTCAGGGGCCCCGGCTCGTCGGAGCCCCTGACCCATCCACCGGCCTACACGAGAGGCCCGAAATTTCTTCCCTGCGGGATGAGGAATGAATTAATCGACGAGCCGGGCCGGACGGAGGCCGCCGGCCCGGTTGCGCTCCCTCGCCCGCTCACGCAGCGCCCGCGAGTGACAGCCACGTACGCACGCGCGGTGAGCCACGTACGGCGCCGAGCAAGGCAGCACGCGCAGCAACAACAACTTGACAAGAAGCAGCCCGCCCTCCCCCCTTCGCCACCTGCGCGCTCGGGTGCGTCGATGCAGAACAGCTTGAACAGGTCGGCGGTGGCGACCCGGTGGGCGTTGCCCAGGCGCAAGACCGTGCACGGACACTGGCCGCGCTTGGCGAGGTCCTACCCCGTGGTCCGACTGAGGGTCAGGCCCACAGGACGCATCCTTGCCTTTTGTGGTCACAGAGGATCTGTACCTTGCAAGGCAATCCGCCCGTGCCTGGCGGACAAGACACACGCCGCATAATCCCTCCACCCAAATAACAAAAGTTTTGTTAGAGTGGCTGCATGGCCATCACCCCCGAACCCGCTCCTGGCGAAGGCCCCGTCCGTCCGGTCTCCGTCTCCCTCCACGAAGGCACCATCGCCGCCCTCAAGGCACGCACTGGCAAGCGCGGCATGTCCGCCTATGTCGAAGCCCTCGTCCAGCGCCAACTCGAACGCGAGCGGCTGCACGAACTCATCGAAGATGCGGAAGCCGAACACGGTCCCGTCGACCAGGCAGCCGTCGAGGCCAAGCGGGCACTCCTGCGCAGCAGTGCTGCCGGCTCGGCGGACGCCGCGTGAGCGGCACCCTCGTTCTGGACTGCGAAGGCCTGTCCAAAGTCGTACGGCGCACACCCGAACTCACCGAATGGCTCGCTGCCGCCGAGGCCGAGGACATCCGCGTCATCACCAGTTCCGTCACCATCGTCGAAGCCCGCGACCCCAAGATTAAACAGGCCCGCTTCGATTACGCCGTCTCACGGGTAAACATCATTCCGCCCACCGAAGCGATCGCCCGCCACGCCAGCAAACTCCTCGCCGCGGCCGGCCTCCACGGCCACAAATACGCCCTCGACGCCATCGTGGCCGCCACCGCACTGGCCTCACCCTCCCCCGTGACCGTCCTGACCTCGGACCCCGAGGACCTCCTGATGCTGTGCGGCCCTGACACCCGTGTGATCAAGATCTGACGCAGTGCGATCCTGACCCAGCCACAGCCTCCGACTCCCTGCTGATCGGCACACCTCTGCCCATTCATTTGGGCGCCCACTGTCGGTGCACTGAAGCAGGCTCTCCTTCCGCACGGTCCGGGCCGCCGGTAGCACCGGGGGAACCAGCCGCAACTCACGCACTTCCCCGTCCGGGAGCGCGCCAGTACCGCGCTCACCAGCGGTGATCTCCTCCTTAGCATGCGCTCCCGCCAGGTTGCGCACCAAACGGGTCCCCGGAGTCTCCCGCATGGCCATCGAGCCCGAACTCGCCCCCCCCTTTTCGACTTCCTGTGCGAGCACAGCCCCAGCAAGAGCCGCGTCATGGCCTTGATCGGTCCACACGCCGGCCCCCGTTCTCTCACCGGAGTGCTGACCTGCAAGGACAAGCGTCACGCATACCAGGCGGTCCAGCTACTGCGCGTCGTGCTGGCCTCCCGCGACACCGAGCACAGTCACTTGCCCGAGCATCGCGACGACTACGACTGGAACGCATGCTCCGATCTGTTCTTCCAGGACCATGATGTCCTCATGCTGTTCGACGCACGCTTCGACGGCGTCGACGACCCGGACGGTGACGTGAACCAGCGTCTGGGCATGGGTGACCTACGTGCGGCAGCGTGGTTCGAGCCGTTCGGATACCCGCCTGTCCGGGACCCCAGGCGCGGCTTCCGACGCTGACGAGAGCGCAGGAGCTTGTGAAGATGAATCTGAAGCATTCTGGACCTGGTAACTCTCCAACCAGCCTGGTGCGGTTGACGTCTTCACTCGGCGATCGGTTGTCGTCCGCCGCAAGAAGCGCACGCCGAGCATGAACGACTCCGTCTCGCCACATGAAATAGCCGGTTGAATCACCTGTCCGGAAAACGCGAGGCCCCTCAAGGTCCCCAGAAACTCGGTGACCCGCTTCATCCCCGTCGATACGGTCTTCCCGTCCATCCTGGCCGCCCTGGAGGAGCAGACGTGACGCAGCAGAACACGGACGAGCGGCCGGGCATCGCCGCTGCCATCGTGGTGCACGAGGGACGCGTGCTCATGGTGCGTCGCCGGGTCAGCGAGGGACAGCTCTCCTGGCAGTTCCCGGCCGGAGAGGTCGAGCCCGGTGAGTCCCGCGAGGACGCCGCTGTGCGGGAGACCAAGGAGGAGACCGGCCTCGACGTGGCCGCCGTGAAACTGCTCGGCGAGCGGGTCCACCCGAAGACGGGCCGGCTGATGTCGTACACCGCTTGCGATGTGGTGGGCGGCACCGCCCACGTCGCGGACACCGAGGAACTGGCCGAACTCGCCTGGGTCGCCCATGGGGAGATCCCGCAGTACGTGCCGTACGGACTGTTCGAGCCGGTGCAGGAATACCTCGACGCGGCTCTGCTTTCCTGAACGGCCTCGGGCCGCACTGAACGCTTCTCATCCTGTGGTTCGTGGGTGATGGCGGCTGGTGGTCGGGGGGCCGTAACGCGGCAGGGCTCCTGGTCGTTGCGGCTGGTGATCTCACTCGCCAACGTCTCGACACAGGAGCCCTGTTGGTCCCGTATCGTGCCATGCTCGACGTCCCCCACGAAGTCGTGGAGCACGTTTCCTGGCTCATCTACGCCCGAAGGCGTGAGCTGAACTCCCGCTGGCGGAAGCTGGGCTGCTTCCGCCAGGCCCTGCTGGTCCTGGTGCACCTGCGCAAGAACGAGACCCTGGCCCAGGCCGCAGCGGGGTTCGGCATCTCCACCGCCACCGCCGGCCGGTACGTGAGCGAAACGGTCGACCTCCTCGCCGAGCGCGCCCCGAGCCTGCACGAGGCCCTGCGCGAGCTGCCGCCGGAGGGGTTCGTCATCCTCGACGGCACTTTGATCACTACCAACCGCATCGCGGCGGACGAGCCGTACTACTCGCAGAAGCACCGCCGCCACGGGATGAACGTGCAGGTCATCGCCCGCCCGGACGGCACCCCGCTCTGGTTCTCCCGCGCGACACCGGGCCGCACGCACGACCTGACCGCAGCCCGCGCCCACGGTGTGATCCAAGCCTGCCTGTCCCGTCAGCTCCTCGTCCTGGCCGACCGCGCCTACCAGGGCGCCGGCGCGACCGTCCGCACCCCCTACTACGGTCATCGCGACCTGCCCGAGCACTACCAGCAGTACAACCGCGACCACGCCCGGCTGCGCGCCCCGGGCGAACGCGCCTTCGCCCGCCTCAAGCAATGGCGGATCCTCCGCAAGGCCCGGTGCAGCACCAACCGCATCGGTCGCACGGTCGCCGCCGTTCACGCCATCGAGATCGCCTGGCGCTCAGGATGAGAAGCGTTCA
>NZ_PGSG01000033.1 GCF_002843305.1 Streptomyces barkulensis | reverse complement strand
CAGGGTCTTTGAGAAGTGCCGAGGTGGGCGGTTCGCCTGCTGAGCTCCGGATGTGGCGGCTTGTCGACTTCTGCCAGCGGTGACCCTGGACACAGAACAGGCATGGACGCTGGTGATCATGTGGGTGTCGAGTCCGTATGAGCACCGAGCGAGTCCATGCCTGCGCACCCATCTTCCCGCATGCCGTCATGCCTTCGGCAACTGGGGGACACCCCCGACCCGATCCCGCTGCAGACAGTCGCTGACCTGCGGGGTTTTCTGGCCACGGTGCCCGACCCGCGGGCCCGTCGCGGCATCCGCTCCCCCTGGACGGCCCTTCTCACCGCCGCGGCTGCCGCCGTTCTGGCCGGTGCCGCCTCCATCACGGCGATCGGCGAGTGGATCGCCGACGCCCCCCCAGCACGTCCTGGCCCTGCTCGGATCCCGCCCCGACCCTCCCCCAGCCTCCGGCCGGGAGGTACCCCCACCGGACTGATCCGCCCGCCCCATGCCACCACCGTCCGCCTCGTCCTCGCCGCTGCGGACGGCGACGCCCTCGACCGCGCCATTGGCGACTTCCTCCGGGCACGCAAGGCCCCGAACTCGAAACGGAAGGTCATCGCCGTCGATGGCAAGACCCTCCGCGGTTCCCGCACCACCCGCCGGACGGCCACCGCACTGATCGCCGCGATGACCCACAGCGGCGAGGTCCTTGCGCAACGACAGATCGACGGCAGGAGCAACGAGATCCCGGCCTTCGCCCCGCTCCTGGACGGCGTCGACCTGACCGACGCCGTCATCACGGCGGACGCCTTGCACACCCAGCACGACCACGCCGCCTACCTGCACGAACGAGGAGCGCACTACCTGGCCGTCGTGAAGCGGAACCACCCCGGACTGCATGAGCGCCTCCGCCGCCTGCCCTGGCGCGACATCCGCCTCGACCACGTCGAGCGCACCCGGGCCCGTCACCGCGACGAGATCCGACGCCTGAAGACCGCCGCCTTCGCTCACCTCGACCACCCGCACGCCCGCCAAGCCCTCCAGGTCGTGCGCTGGAGACGCGATCTTGGCACGGGAAAGCTGACGATCGAGCGGATCTACCTGGTCACCAGCCTGCCGCCCGGTGCGGCCGGCGGCCACGAGCCCGCAGCCTGGATCCGCGGCCACTGGCGCATTGAGAACCAGCTGCACCACGTCCGCGACCGCACCTTCCACGAGGACGCCCCGCACATCCGCACCCGGCACCTGCCCCGCATCATGGCCGGCCTGGGGGCACCTCCCGGCCGAAGGCTGGGGGAGCAACCTCGCCATCGGCGTCCACCGCCAGGACGGTCACACCAACATCGCAGCCGCCCTCCGCCGTACCGCCCGCGACCACCTGCGGCCCCTCACCGCCCTCGGACTGGCATGACGAACCCGGACACAAGATCACTTCTCAAAGCCCCTGGGGTCGGAGGTGAGGACGGTGACCGGTCCCGGCGCGGAGCGTGCGATGGCCGCGGTGGCGGCCACGATGGCGTACTTGCGGCCTCTGGGGTGGTGGCCACGCAGCAGTGCGGCCGCTTGGCCGGTGACGTCCTTGGTGACGTCATGGACATCGATCCGGGAGAGCACCCACCGGATGCGGGCGGGGTGGATGCGCTCGTAGTCCGTCTCGAGGGTGGTCGTGGCGGTCGTGGCGACCCGGACGCCTTCTTCCGAGGCCGCCTGGACGAGGGCCAGGACGGTGCGGTCCTTGAGGCAGAGCTTGGACATCCCCTCGCTGTCGAGGAATAGCGTGCCGGGCATCAGGCCGCGGCACCGCCCGAGTCGCGCCGGCCGTGGCGCAGCATGGCACGGGCCGCTTCGATCTCCTCGCGGGACAGCGGTTCGTTGTCTGTCTCGAAGTCGGCGACGATCTCGCGGAGCTTGTCCATGGCCACACGCTGTTCCAGCGCCTCGGCCACATAGGCGGAGAAGCCGCCGGGGCCCACGTGGGTACGTACGGACTCGGCGAGGTCTTCGGGGAGACTGATGGAGTACTTTTTGCTACCGGGACTATTGGCAGTGCACCGGGCTTCAGCCCGGTGGTGAGGCGAATCTGAGAGCTGCTCTGACCTCAGCTGTGGGCATGGATCTGCACTGTTCACCTCGGCCCGGGTCAGAGCGGCCGGTTCTGCTGCTCGATGTACTGCTTCACGATGCTGAGCGGCGCGCCGCCGACGGACCCGGCGAAGTACGAGCCGGACCACAGGCGCTGTGCCCGCCAGTAGTGGCGGACGAGGTCGGGGAACTCCTGGCGGAGCCTGCGGGAGGACACGCCTTTGAGGGAGTTCACCAGCCTGGACACGGCAACCTTCGGCGGGAAGTTCACGAGGAGATGGACGTGGTTGTTCTCGCCGTTGAACTCGACCAGCTCGGCCTCGAAGTCCTCGCACACGGCCCGCATGATCTCCTCGCACCGCGTCAAGTGCCGGTCAACGAAGACGGAGTGCCGGTACTTCGTCACGAAAACCAAGTGGACATGCATGCGGAAGACGCAGTGACGACCAGTACGAACGTTCTCATCGATACCCATAAACCAACTGTGTACCATGATCCGCATGCAGCTTCGGTACAGCTTCCGCTTGTACCCGAGCGTCGGTCAGCGCATGGCGTTGGCGAGGGCGTTCGGGTGTGCGCGGGTGGTCTACAACGACGCGCTTCGCGCTCGGGAGACCGCCCGCAGCGAGGGGCTGCCGTTCCCGAAGACCGGCGACCTGTCGAAGGCGCTGATCACCGAGGCGAAGAGCACCCCGGAGCGGGCGTGGCTCGGCGAGGTGTCGGCGGTCGTTCTCCAGCAGTCGCTGCGCGACCTGGAGGCCGCGTACCGGAACTTCTTCGACGGCCTGAAGGGCAAGCGCCCGCGCATGGGCGCGCCCCGGTACAAGTCGAAGAGGGACACCCGGCAGTCGGTCCGGTTCACGGCGAACGCCCGCTGGTCGATCACCCCGGGCGGCAGGCTGCGTCTGCCGAAGATCGGCGACGTCAAGGTGAAGTGGTCCCGCTCCCTGCCGTCGACGCCGTCCACGGTGACCGTGGTCAAGGACGCGGCAGGCCGGTACTTCGCGTCCTTCGTCGTGGAGACCGGCCCGGAGGAAGTCCTGCCCCAGGTCGCGCCCGAGGTGGGCATCGATCTCGGGCTCGGACACTTCGCGGTCCTCTCCGACGGGACGAAGATCGACAGCCCGCGCTTCCTGCGCCGGGCCGAAAAACGCCTGAAGAAGGCGCAGCGCTCCCTCTCCCGCAAGGAGAAGGGCAGCAAGAACCGGGACAAGGCCAGGATCCGCGTCGCACGGGCACACGCCCGTGTCGCGGACGCGCGCCGCGAGTTCCACCACCAGCTCTCCACACAGCTGATCCGCGACAACCAAGCGGTCGCCGTGGAGGACCTGGCGGTGAAGGGACTCGCGCGCACGCGCCTGGCCAAGTCCGTGCACGACGCCGGATGGTCGGCGTTCGTGAGCATGCTGGAGTACAAGGCCGCCCGGTACGGACGTACCTTCGTGAAGATCGGCCGGTTCGAGCCGACCTCCCGGGTGTGCTCCGTGTGCGGCGTCAAGGACGGCCCCAAGCCCCTCCACATCCGAGAGTGGACCTGCCAGGCGTGCGGGGCGGTCCTGGACCGGGACATCAACGCGGCGGTCAACGTCGCCAAGGCCGCCGGACTGGCGGCATCAGCCTGTGGAGCGCAGGTAAGACCGGGACTCGTCCCGGCACCGCGCGGCGAAGCAGGAACCCACTCGACACCGCAGCCACAGGCGGCGCGGTAGGCGGGAATCGCCGTCCTTCAGGGCGGCGAGGATGTCAA
>NZ_PGSG01000032.1 GCF_002843305.1 Streptomyces barkulensis | reverse complement strand
TGAACGCTTCTCATCCTGAGCGCCAGGCGATCTCGATGGCGTGAACGGCGGCGACCGTGCGACCGATGCGGTTGGTGCTGCACCGGGCCTTGCGGAGGATCCGCCATTGCTTGAGGCGGGCGAAGGCGCGTTCGCCCGGGGCGCGCAGCCGGGCGTGGTCGCGGTTGTACTGCTGGTAGTGCTCGGGCAGGTCGCGATGACCGTAGTAGGGGGTGCGGACGGTCGCGCCGGCGCCCTGGTAGGCGCGGTCGGCCAGGACGAGGAGCTGACGGGACAGGCAGGCTTGGATCACACCGTGGGCGCGGGCTGCGGTCAGGTCGTGCGTGCGGCCCGGTGTCGCGCGGGAGAACCAGAGCGGGGTGCCGTCCGGGCGGGCGATGACCTGCACGTTCATCCCGTGGCGGCGGTGCTTCTGCGAGTAGTACGGCTCGTCCGCCGCGATGCGGTTGGTAGTGATCAAAGTGCCGTCGAGGATGACGAACCCCTCCGGCGGCAGCTCGCGCAGGGCCTCGTGCAGGCTCGGGGCGCGCTCGGCGAGGAGGTCGACCGTTTCGCTCACGTACCGGCCGGCGGTGGCGGTGGAGATGCCGAACCCCGCTGCGGCCTGGGCCAGGGTCTCGTTCTTGCGCAGGTGCACCAGGACCAGCAGGGCCTGGCGGAAGCAGCCCAGCTTCCGCCAGCGGGAGTTCAGCTCACGCCTTCGGGCGTAGATGAGCCAGGAAACGTGCTCCACGACTTCGTGGGGGACGTCGAGCATGGCACGATACGGGACCAACAGGGCTCCTGTGTCGAGACGTTGGCGAGTGAGATCACCAGCCGCAACGACCAGGAGCCCTGCCGCGTTACGGCCCCCCGACCACCAGCCGCCATCACCCACGAACCACAGGATGAGAAGCGTTCAGTGACGGTTTCGAGGCATTCGGCGCTGACCCCGTGAACAGCCCAGGGCTCGACGAATGTGGCCACCGCCCGGTGGCGCAACCAGGAAGGAAGAAGCGATCGGGCGGACACGGCGTCCAGTGGACGCAGCCCGGGCCCTCCCGGATCCCAGAGGACCAGTCCGTCCCGTTCTCCGGGTGTGCGAGCGGTCGGCGCGCCATCCTCACCGGGGGGTGCGTAGATCACCGCCCACACTCCCGTGGGGAGCAGGTGGCAGCGGACGGTCTCGTCGGCACACGGCTGAGGCTCGGGAGCCGTCGACTGCCCGCGCTCGTCAGCCCGGTGCACATACAGGCCGGCGAGGACGACGACGGCCAGGGCCGCCACGCCGGCGAACCAGCGGACGGCCGCCACGCCGCCGGAGTTACGCGCCCCCGGCGTGCCGCGCTTGCGTCGCACTGGTAACAGGTGTCCTTGGTCGAGGTCGGAGCTTCCGGGAGGTCAATGGACCGAGGGCTGACTGTATCGCGCGAAGCGGGAGACGAGACCGCCGGGAAGCGGTGCCGACGGAAGCGGCGAGCGTCTTCGCCCCCACGCCACACCCGCAGCCGGGCGACGGGCCGATACCGCCCTCGGGGCCCGGACCGCACCGCCGTCCGCCCGCAGCCGGGCGACGGCGGGAGGGGACGGGGAGGGGCGGACGTTCCGGACACTCCGGGGTTCCCCATGCCGGAGGCCAGGGGCGTGATTTGCGGCCAATAGGCGCTCCAGGCGACGGTGCACGGAACGGCCGTAAATCATGCCGTCCGGAATGTTCGCCCCGGACCGGCCCCGACCCCCGCACGCACCCGCACCCGTTCAGGAGTCAGGTGCGAGGAAGTTCGCGTCGGCACCGGAGGCCCGCACCCGCGACCACTAGAACCCACTCCAAAGACCGAAAACTTTTCGGCCGGTTTATTTTTTTCTGGCTGGACCTGAGCACGGTGGCAGATATCCGAGATTCAACGGGAAAACGCTTGCACCGAGGACTGGCACATGTGTTCAATGGCGCCGCCCGAGTCCGTGTCCGGCTCCGCCGTCCCCCGGACGGGCATCAGGAAAGGAAATCCCGTGACGGTACCGCAGCCCGCGACCACGCCCCCTTTGCGCACCCCGGCCGCCGTGGCGGTGGTCGTGGCGCTGGCGGTGGCCCTGTTCTCCCTGAGCACGGTGGAGACCCTGCCGGTCGGCCTGCTCCCGGTCATCGCCGGGGACCTGGACGTGTCGAGGTCGGCGGTGGGCCTGCTGGTGACCGGCTACGGCCTGGTCGTGGCGGTGGCCTCGGTGCCCCTGACGCATCTGGTCCGCAGAGTGCCGCGGCGCGCGCTGCTCATCGTGCTGCTGGGCGTCTTCGTCGCCGCGAACCTGGTCTCGGCGGCGGCCCCGGGTTACTGGGTGCTGCTCGCCGCGCGGATCACGGTCGCGCTGACCCACGCGGTGTTCTGGTCGATCGTCGCGGCCACCGCCGCCGGACTGTTCCCGCCCGAGGTGCGCGGCAAGGTGGTCGCCGGGCTGTTCTCCGGGCTGTCCCTGGCCGCTGTGGTGGGCGTACCGGCTGGCACCTGGCTGGGCCAGCTGGCCGGCTGGCGGATCCCCTTCACGGTGATGAGCGCCTTCGGCCTGCTCGCCCTCGTCACCGTCACCGCCCTGCTGCCGCCCATGGCTCCGGGGGGCGGTCACGCCTCGGTCGGGGCCGAGCCGAGTGCCCGCCGGTTCGCGGTCCTGATGGTGACGACCGCCCTGGTGATCTGGGGTGTGTTCAGCGGCTACACCTACATCACCGCCTTCCTCACCGATGTGGCCGGCCTCCCGCAGTCTGCCGTGGCCCCGGTACTGCTGGCGTCGGGGGTGGCCGGGATCGTGGGCACCTATGCGGCCGGCGCCCTCGTGGACCGCCGCCCCCGGCACACCATGGCGCTGGCCGTGGCCCTGCTGGCGGCGGTGATGTGGGGGCTGTATCTGTCCGGCGGCGCACGCCCCGCGGCCGTCTGCCTGGTCGCCCTGCTGGGGTTCTCCATGGCCGCGATGACCACCTCCCTGCAGAGCAGGATCCTCCAGGTGGCGCCCGGCAGCACCGAGATCGCCTCGGCGGCCGGGTCGGCGGTCTTCAACGTCGGCATCGCCGGCGGCTCCTTCACCGGCGGTCTGCTGCTGCCCACCGGGGCCGGGGTGAGGGGCGCGGTCCTGGTCGGCGGAGCACTCGCCACCGGGGCGCTCGTGGTGCTGCTGTGCGAGCCGTGGGCCGCCCGCCGCGAACCGGGCCGGGACGGCCTTCCGCAAAAGGTCTCCGCGGTTTAGGCATCCGGCGAACGGATTCCTTCCTCCACGTTAACCCGGGGTTGCGGAATCGGTCGTCCCGGGGGAATTCCTTTCCGATCCGGAGAATGAACGGAATGGGCCCGCCGAGGGAAGGTGCTCGCCGATAGTCTGGCGCCGCCTCGTGGATCAGCGCGGGGCAGCCGCGGGAGCGCCCGAGGGGAGGGCGTTCCGATCGCGGTTCCGGGGGGCGCAGCGAAAGCAGGGGGGAAATCGCCGCGCGGACAACCGCGCGTTCCGGCACACTCAGGTGCCCGAAGGCGCCGAATTCGCTTCTCCGCCGCCCCGGAATCACCACCGATTCACCGAAGGTGAGGACGACCCGTGCGACGCATGACCTCCGTTCTTCTGGCCCTGAGCGCTCTGGTGGGGGCCTCCGCGCTGACCGCCCCGGCGGCCGTGGCCGCCCCGCAGACCGGCCGTCCGGCCGCCGTGCAGACCGCCGTGCCGGCCGGCTGGGAGGTGGTCCGGGGTGGTGAGGTGGCCGCCCTGAACGGCGGGGCGGACGGCAAGCGCTCCTCCGCCCTCCAGGGCCCCGCCGCGCAGAACCTCACCGCGCAGGACCTCACCGAGCAGGGCTCGGACGCGGACGAGCTCTCCCTCATCGCGATGCAGTCGGTCCGCAACGAGCGGTTCGTCGCGACCGAGAAGACCTACCCGGCTCCCAACACCGGTGCGCTGCGGGCCCGTTCCGCCGAGTACGGCGGCTCCTGGGAGGGCTTCGCCTTCGAGTGGGACGAGACCACCGAGACCTACGCCCTGAGGTCGCTGGCCAACGACCTCTATGTGGCGGTGGAGAAGAACTTCACCGGCAGCTCCCAGAACCTGCTGCGCGCCCGCTCCACCGGTGTGGGCGGCTGGGAGCGGTTCGTCGTGTACTACAACGCGGAGCTGGACCGCTGGGCGCTCCAGTCCACGCTGAACGGCCTGTTCGTCGCCATGGAGAACGGCTACACCGGCTCGCTCCAGTACGCCCTGCGCGCCCGTTCCGCCGAGATCGGCGGTTCCTGGGAGGAGTTCGTCCTCTACGACCTGGGCGCCTGAGCCCCGGCCGGACGGACAAGGTGCCCGTACCCCGCGTCCCGGGGGTACGGGCACCTCCGCGTGAGCCCCGCCTACGGCCTACGGTCGTGAGGGCCGGTGTCAGGCGATGCGGTCGAGGATCAGGGGGGTGGGCTCGAAGGCGGTGCCCCCGGCGACCTCGATCGCGTCGCCGGTAAGCGATTCGAGGGCGTAGTCGAAGCGCTCGGGGGTGTCGGTGTGGAGGGTCAGCAGCGGGGCGCCTGCGGTGACGCGGTCGCCGGGCTTGGCGTGCAGTTCCACCCCGGCCCCGGCCTGCACCGGGTCCTCCTTGCGGGCGCGGCCCGCGCCCAGGCGCCAGGCGGCGACGCCGACGGCGTACGCGTCCAGCTTGGTGAGGGTGCCGGAGGCGGGGGCCGTCACGGTGTGCCGCTCGCGGGCGACGGGCAGGGGCGCGTCCGGGTCGCCGCCCTGGGCGGCGATCATGCGGCGCCAGTGGTCCATGGCCGAGCCGTCGGCGAGCGCCCTGGCGGGGTCGGCGTCCGGCAGTCCGGCGGCGGCGAGCATCTCGCGGGCCAGCGCCAGCGTCAGTTCGACGACGTCGGCCGGGCCGCCGCCGGCCAGGACCTCGACCGACTCGCGGACCTCCAGGGCGTTGCCCGCGGTCAGGCCGAGCGGGGTGGACATGTCGGTGAGCAGGGCGACGGTGCGCACCCCGTGGTCGGTGCCGAGCCCGACCATGGTGGAGGCCAGTTCGCGGGCGTCGCCGAGGTTCTTCATGAACGCGCCGGAGCCGACCTTGACGTCCAGGACGAGTGAGCCGGTGCCCTCGGCGATCTTCTTGGACATGATCGAGGAGGCGATCAGGGGGATCGCCTCGACGGTGCCGGTGACGTCGCGCAGGGCGTAGAGCTTCTTGTCGGCCGGGGCCAGTCCGTCGCCGGCCGCGCAGATCACCGCGCCGACCGAGCGCAGGACGTCCATCATCTCGTCGTTGCTCAGCAGCGCCCGCCAGCCGGGGACGGACTCCAGCTTGTCCAGCGTCCCACCGGTGTGGCCCAGGCCGCGGCCGGAGAGCTGGGGGACGGCCGCGCCGCAGGCGGCGACCAGCGGGGCGAGCGGCAGGGTGATCTTGTCACCGACGCCGCCGGTGGAGTGCTTGTCGGCGGTGGGGCGGGGCAGGGCGGAGAAGTCCATCCGCTCGCCACTGTTGATCATCGCGGCGGTCCAGCGGGCGATCTCCTCGCGCTCCATGCCGTTGAGCAGGATCGCCATGGCCAGGGCCGACATCTGCTCGTCGGCGACCTCGCCTCGGGTGTAGGCGTCGATGACCCAGTCGATCTGGGCGTCGCCGAGGCGGCCCCGGTCGCGCTTGGTGCGGATGACGGAGATGGCGTCCATCGGGGGGTGTCGCTCCTTGGGGTCGGGTGCGCCGGGCGCGGGTCAGGGGCCGGTGGAGCCGGTGGGGCCGTCCGCTTCGGCGAGGTGCTCGGGGCCGAAGGCGTCCGGCAGGAGGTCGGACAGCGGCCGGACGCCGGAGGCGGTGTCGACCGCCAGGTTCGGGCCGCCGTGCTCCCACAGCAGCTGGCGGCAGCGGCCGCACGGCATGAGGATCTCGCCGCGGCCGTCGCAGCAGGTGAAGGCCACCAGCCGGCCGCCGCCGGTGGCGGCCAGCTCGGAGACCAGGCCGCACTCGGCGCACAGCCCGACGCCGTAGGAGGCGTTCTCCACGTTGCAGCCGCCGACGATCCGGCCGTCGTCCACCAGCGCGGCGGCGCCGACCGGGTACTTGGAGTACGGGACGTAGGCCCGGGACATCAGCTCCCGGGCCCGTTCCCGCAGCGCCGGCCAGTCGGCCCGGCCGGCGCCTGTCGCGGGGGAGTCGCTCACTACTTGCCCTCGCCCTTCCGGTAGGCGTGCCCGTTGGCCTTGGGCATCCGCAGCCGCTGCGCGGACATGGCCAGCACCAGCAGCGTGGCGACGTACGGGGCGGCGCTGACGAACTGGCTGGGCACCTCGTCCACCGAGGAGTACCAGACGAACAGCACCAGGCCGCTGACCGCCGCGACCGCGCCGGTCAGGTACTTCTTCCGGTAGATCGCCCAGGCGGTGGCCAGGACCAGCAGGATCGCCAGCAGCAGGAGCAGGGCGTGGACGTTCTGGCCGCCGCCGCGCAGGTTGAGGCTGTCGGTGTAGCCGAACAGGCCGGCGCCCAGGGCGAGGCCGCCCGGCATCCAGTTGCCGAAGATCATCGCGGCGAGGCCGATGTAGCCGCGTCCGCCGGTCTGGCCCTCCAGGTAGATGTTGGAGGCGACCTCGGCGAGGAACGCGCCGCCCATGCCGGCGAAGCCGCCGGAGATCATCACGGCGATGTACTTGTACTTGTAGACGTTGACGCCCAGGCTCTCGGCCGCGATCGGGTTCTCGCCGCAGGAGCGCAGCCGCAGGCCGAAGCCGGTGTTCCACAGCACCCAGCGGCTGAGCGGGATCATGGCGACGGCCACGATCGTCAGCAGGGAGAGGTTGGTGACCAGTCCGCCGACCAGCCCGGCGACGTCGGAGACGACGAACCAGTGCTTGGCGTTGAGCGTCGCCATCGCGTCGGACAGCCCGGGGACGGTGATCTGGCCTATGGACTCGATGGGCGGGGACTGCTTGCTGGTGCCGCTCTCCATCTCGGCGAAGGTGAAGCTGGACAGGTAGCGGGTGGCGCCGACGGCGAGGATGTTGATGGCCACGCCGGAGACGATGTGGTTGACGCCGAAGGTGACGGTGGCGATCGCGTGCAGCAGACCGCCCAGCGCGCCGCCGACGATGCCCATGACCACGCCCGCCCACGGGCCCCACTGGACGCCGGCCCAGGCGCCGAACCAGGTGCCCAGGATCAGCATGCCCTCCAGACCGATGTTGATCACACCGGCCCGCTCGGCCCACAGGCCGCCCAGTCCGGCCAGTCCGATGGGGACGGCCAGCCGCAGGGCGGCGGAGGTCTGTCCGACGGAGGTGATGCCGTGGGCCCCGGTGATCATCCGCACGGCGGAGACGAGCACCAGCAGGCCCGCGATCACGAGCATCCACTCGGCCAGGGTCAGCCGGCGGCGGGCGGACTTCTTCGGCTGCTGTGCGGCCGGCCGCTTGTCGAGGACGGTGCTCATGCCGACACCTCCTTGCGGTTCTTCGGACCGGTGCCGTCGCCCTCGCCCGCGGCGGCGGCCTCGGCGGCGAGCTCCTCGCCGACCTTCTGCTGCTGGCGGCGCAGGCCGTAGCGGCGCACGGACTCGTAGCTGATGACGACCGCCATCACGATCAGGCCCTGCATGATCGTGGCGATCTCCTTCTCGTAGCCGTTGTAGTCGAGCGTCGGCGAGGCCTTGTCGAGGAAGGCGATGAGCAGCGCTCCGAAGGCTATGCCGAGGGGGTGGTTGCGGCCGAGCAGGGCGATGGTGATGCCGGTGAAGCCCACGCCCGCGGGGAAGTCCAGGCTGTAGGTG
Organism: Streptomyces barkulensis; assembly: GCF_002843305.1. GTDB lineage: Bacteria > Actinomycetota > Actinomycetes > Streptomycetales > Streptomycetaceae > Streptomyces > Streptomyces barkulensis. The sequence goes on along the minus strand of NZ_PGSG01000032.1, from coordinate 24,711 downwards.
TGGGCGTCGCCGAGCAGGACGGGCATGCCGGCCAGGCCGGCGACCGCGCCGGAGATCAGCATGCTGGTGAGCACCATGCGTCTGGCGTCGACGCCGCTGGCGGAGGCGGCGCTGGGGCTGGCGCCGGTGGCGCGCAGGTCGAAGCCGAACCGGGTGCGGTTGAGGACCAGCCAGTACAGCAGGCCGCACAGGGCGGCGACGGCGGTGAAGCCGTAGATCTCGCCGGCCGCGCCCAGGTCGATGCCGGGGAACCAGCCCGACTGGGGGATCTGCCCGGTGGTGAGGTTGTTGCCGCGCTGCTCGCCGAACTGGGCGGGCAGGACGAGGTAGGCGATGATGCTGGTGGCGATGGAGTTGAGCATGATCGTCGAGACGACCTCGCTCACCCCGCGGGTGGTCTTCAGGATGCCCGCGATGCCGGCCCAGAAGCCGCCCACCAGCATCGCGACGACCAGGATCAGCACGATGTGCAGGGGGCCGGGCAGGGTGACCGAGGCGCCGACGACGGCGGCGGCCATCGCGGCGAGCCGGTACTGCCCGTCGACCCCGATGTTGAACAGGTTCATGCGGAAGCCGACGGCCACCGCGAGCGCCGCCAGGTAGTACGTGGCGGCCTGGTTGACGATGAGCACCTGGATGTCGGCGTGCACCGCGTACTCGGCCATCAGCACGTACGGCTGGACGGGGTTCAGACCGGAGGCGACCAGCACCACCGAGGTCAGCAGCACGGCGACGACGATGGCCAGCACCGGCCCGCCGACGGCCAGGACCAGCCGGTCCTTGTCGAACTTCTTCATCGGTCCTCTCCCCCGTCCCGGCCCGTGGCGGCGGTCCCGTCGGCGGCCGCGGCGGTTTCGAGCGCCGCCCCGTCGTCGAGACGGCCGGAGGCAGCGCCGGTCATGGCGGAGCCCAGGGCCTCAGGGGTGATCGTGGCGGGGTCGGCTTCGGCGACCAGTCGGCCGCGGTACATCACGCGCAGGGTGTCGGACAGGCCGATCAGCTCGTCGAGGTCGGCGGAGATCAGCAGGACGGCCAGGCCGGCGCGGCGCGCGGTACGGATCTGGTCCCAGATCTGCGCCTGCGCTCCGACGTCCACGCCGCGTGTGGGGTGGGCGGCGATCAGGAGCCGGGGTTCGTGGCTCATCTCGCGGCCCACGATCAGCTTCTGCTGGTTGCCGCCGGACAGAGAGGCCGCGGTGACGTCGATGCCGGGGGTGCGCACGTCGTACTCGGCGACGATCCGCTCGGTGTCGGCGCGGGCGGCCTTGATGTCCAGCCAGGGCCCCTTGCTGTTGGGGGATTCGGTGACGTGCCCGAGTATGCGGTTCTCCCACAGGGGGGATTCCAGCAGCAGCCCGTGGCGGTGGCGGTCCTCGGGGATGTAGCCGACGCCGCCCTCGCGGCGGCGGCGGGTGGGCCAGCCGGTGACGTCCTGCTCGCCGAGGACGATGGTCCCGCCGTCGGCCTGGCGCATGCCGACCAGCGCCTCGATCAGCTCGGTCTGGCCGTTGCCCTCCACACCGGCCAGGCCCAGCACCTCGCCCTTGTGGATGGTGAAGGAGACGCCGTCCAGGATGGTGCGGGCGCCGTCGACCGGGTCGTAGCCGGTGAGGGTGAGGTCGTTCACCCTCAGCATGGGGGTCTCGGTGACGGTGGACTCGCGGGTCTCCGGGGAGGGCAGCTCGGCGCCGACCATCAGCTCGGCGAGCTGCTTGACGGTGACGTCGCCGGGGGTGACGGAGGCGACGGTGGTGCCGCGCCGGATGACGGTGATGTCGTCGGCGACCGAGAGCACCTCGCCCAGCTTGTGCGAGATGAAGATGACGGTCAGTCCCTCCGCCTTCAGCTCGCGGAGGTTGGCGAAGAGCGCGTCCACCTCCTGCGGCACGAGCACGGCGGTCGGCTCGTCGAGGATGAGGATGCGGGCGCCGCGGTAGAGGACCTTGAGGATCTCCACGCGCTGCCGGTCGGCGACCCCGAGGTCCTCCACCATGGCGTCGGGGCGGATGCCCAGGCCGTAGGCCTCGGAGATCTCCCTGATCCGGGCGCGGGCCTTCGCGCCGATCCCGTACAGCTTCTCGCTGCCCAGGACGGTGTTCTCGGCGACGGTGAGGTTGTCGGCCAGCATGAAGTGCTGGTGGACCATGCCGATGCCGCGGGCGATGGCGTCGCCGGGGTCGGAGAAGGCGACCTCCTGGCCGTCGACGGCGATGGTGCCCTCGTCCGGCTTCTGCATGCCGTAGAGGATCTTCATCAGGGTCGACTTGCCCGCGCCGTTCTCGCCGACGATGGCGTGCACGGTCCCCTTGCGGACGGACATGTGGATGTCGTGGTTGGCGACGACACCGGGGAAGCGCTTGGTGATCCCGGTCAGTTCGACGGCGGGAGGACTGCTGGACGCGTTGATGGTGCACTCTCCTCGGGCTAAGGAGTGGCTCGTAGGGAGCACGGCGGAGGCTGATGACCGGGGAAGTGGCCGGGAGGTGGGCCGCCGGGCCGTGCGGGTGAGGGCGACGCTACCGCCTCGACGGTTGACTACGCGCGTAGAGCGTTTTCCGTGCGGTGGGCCCGGCCGGAGGGGAGCCGCCGCCGCGGGCGGTGCGGTCCTCCTCCGGCCGGGCCCGTGCCGGGCCGTGCGGGCGGCGGCCGGACGTCCGGGAGACGTCCGGCCCCGCTTCCGCTCCGGCGCCGGGCCGGATCGGTCGGGCGGAGGTCAGGACTCGGTGCTGACCTTGATCTCGCCGCCGACGATGCCCTCCCTGGCCTTCTTCACGGCCTCCTGGAGTTCGGTCATCTCGGTGAAGGCCGGGTTGGAGTCGGACAGGTTCACACCGCCGGACTCCAGGTCGAAGCGGCTCTCGCCGCTCATCGGCTCGCCGTTCTGGACGGACTCGACCAGGTTGTAGACCGCGCCGGAGACATCCTTGGTCATGGAGGTCAGGATGTTGTCCTTGTACTTGGCCAGCGTCTTCTGGGAGTACTGGTCGGAGTCGACGCCGATGACCCACTTGTCCTTGGCGGCGACCGCCTCGATGACGCCCTGGCCCGCGAGGCCGGCGGCGTGGTAGATCACGTCGGCCTTGGCGTCGAGCTGGCCGCGCGCGGCCTCCTTGCCGAGGTCCGGCTTGGAGAAGCCGTCCATGTTCGGCGGCTGGGTCAGGTACTGGGTCTTGACCTCGATGGACTTGTCGGTGTCCTTCACGCCCTGGACGAAGCCCGCCTCGAACTTCTTGATCAGCGGGACCTCGACGCCGCCGACGAAGCCGACGACCTTGGACTCGGTGGCCTTGGCCGCGGCCACGCCCGCCAGGTAGGAGCCCTCCTCCTCGCTGAAGACGAGGTTGGCGACGTTGTCCGCCTGGACGGTGTTGTCGTCGATCAGGCCGAAGGTGGTCTTCGGGAACTTCTCGGCGACCTCCTCGATCGGCTTGGCGTAGGCGAAGCCCACACCGATCACGGGGTTGTAGCCCTGGCGGGCCAGGTCGGTGAGGCGCTGGACCTTGTCGGCGTCCGACTCGCCGTCGGAGGGCTCGACGTCCTCGCCGCCGATGCCGAAGTCCTTCTTCGCCTTCTCGAAACCCTTGTAGGCGGCGTCGTTGAACGACTGGTCGCCGCGGCCGCCGACGTCGTAGGCGAGGGCTATGCCCTTGCCCTTCTTGGCGGAGTCGGAGGAGTCCGAGGAAGCGGACTCCGTGGATGTGCTGCCACACGCGGTGGCGCTGAGGGCGAGGGCCGCGGCGGTGCCGACCGCGGCAGCGAGCTTGCTTACCCGGCGCAAGAGGACTTCCCTTCGCTCGAAGCGCCTCCGTTGGCGCTGGCTTCCGCCGCATCGTAACGCGCGTAGATGCCAGGAAAAGGGCTCTTGCGGAGCCGTTATCAGTTCGGTGTTAACGGGTGGTGCCCGCACCCTTGTGGAGGGTGACGCGGAGGCGTCCCGCGGGGCGGCGGGCACCGCGTGCGCCGGACGCCGGACGGGGCCGCAGGCGGGGGCGGAAGGGCCCGCGCCCTTCCGCCCCCGCCGTCTCCCACCTGCGCTTTCCCGCCTGTCGCGGAGGCCGGACGGCGGGGGCGGCGAGCCCTGGAGCGCGAGGGCCGGGGCGCGGGTGCGCCCCGGCGGCCGCCGCCCGGGGCGCGGCGTGAGACTGGTCACGTGGCCCGGGCCGGGTAACCGCCCGCGGGGCCGCGGTCCCTGGGCGTACGTCCTCGCCCGGCACCCGCCGTGCGGCCCTCGCCGTGCGGCCCTGCGCGCCCGTTCCCTACTCGCGCTCGGCGTCCAGCAGGGCGGCGGCCGTGAACAGCTCCACGCCCGCCGTGATGGCGCTCTCGTCGACGTCGAAGTCGCCCTGGTGCAGGTCGCGCGGCGAGCGGTCGCCCGGCGGGCGCACTCCGAGGCGGGCCATCGCGCCGGGGACGTGCTCCAGGTACCAGGAGAAGTCCTCGCCGCCCAGGCTCTGTTCGGTGTCCTCGACCGAGTCGTGGCCGCGCCGGGAGACCATGGCGTCGCGCAGCAGCTCGGCGGTGGTCCGCTCGTTGACCACCGGGGGGACGCCACGGATGTAGTCGAGCTCGAACTTGGCGCGGTGCAGCGTCGCGACCTCGTCGATCGCCGCGTGCACCAGGTCGGGCGCGATCCGCCAGGCGGGCAGGTCCAGGCAGCGGATGGTGCCGGACAGCTCGGCGTGCTGCGGGATGACGTTGGGGGCGTGGCCCGCCTCCAGCCGTCCCCAGGTCAGGGCGAGTCCGGCGCGGGTGTCCACGCGGCGGGAGAGCACCGCCGGGACCTCGGTGACGATCTTGGCCGCCGCCGTGACCAGGTCGGTGGTCAGGTGCGGGCGCGCGGTGTGGCCGCCGGGGCCGTCGAGGGAGAGCTCCAGCCGGTCGCAGGCGGAGGTGATGGGTCCGGCGCGCAGGCCGATGCGCCCGGCCTCGACCTTGGGGTCGCAGTGGACGGCGACGATCCGGCCCACCCCCTCCAGCACCCCGGCCTCGATGGCGTCGGTCGCGCCGCCCGGCAGCACCTCCTCGGCGGGCTGGAACAGCAGCCGCACCGAGTGCGGCAGCTCGCCCCGGCGCGCCAGGCCGGCCAGGACGAGCCCGGCGCCGAGCACGGCGGTGGTGTGCACGTCGTGGCCGCAGGCGTGCGCCCGGTCGGGGACCGTCGAGCGGTACGGGACGGTCTTGGTGTCGGGGATGGGGAGCGCGTCGATGTCGGCGCGCAGCGCCAGCATCGGGCGCACACCGCGCTTGGCGTCCGCCCCGCCGGGGTGGATGTCGCAGATCAGTCCCGTGCCGCCGGGAAGCACCCGGGGGGCGAGCCCGGCCTTCTCCAGCCGCTCCCTGATGGCGGCGGTGGTCCGGAACTCCTGGTGGCCCAGCTCGGGGTGCATGTGCAGGTCCCGGCGGAAGGCGATGAGCTCGGCACGGAGGGCCTCCGGCAGGGCGCCGGGCAGCGGCGTCTCACCGGTGGTCCGGATACTGGACTCTGGCGACAACAACTGGCTCACCCTGTCGAGGGTAAGCCCAGGTGACAGCCGTGTGCAGAGAGAACGGTGAAAGTTCACCCTCCGTAGGGGAGAAAAAACGAATCAGCGGTCGCATACGGCCTGGTGCGAATGGGTATGACCTCCGATTCCGCTCATCTCGCCCCGTCCCGCTGTGTGGGACGGGACACGGTCGCCGCGTTCACGAGGCGGGCGGGGCCGACGGCAGCCGCCGCACCCCCCGCGCGGTGCCGGTGACACCCGAGAGGAACCCCCGGGCGCGCGGCGAGGCGCCCTCCGTCAGCCAGGCCGGGTCCACGTCGCAGACCGCGACCGTCACCCCGGTGCCGGCCAGGGCGAGCGGGAGGGTGTGGACGACGGTGGAGGGGAAGCTCACGATGGTGCGGCCGATGGGGCCGCGGCGGGCCACCAGTTCCAGCGGGAGGTCCGGCCGTACGATCTCCAGCCCCGTCCCGGCCGCTATCCGGTGCAGCTTCTCAGCGCTCTCGCGGCGGTGGGCGAAGTAGCGGGTGGCGCCGTGCTCCCGGGTCAGGGAGGCGACGGCCTCCAGATAGCGTTCGGGGTCCACCACACCGGTCTCGACCAGCGAGGTGCCGACCAGATCGGTGCCACCGGTGAGCGCGGGCGGGCCGAAGCGGGCGCGGGTCCAGGAGAAGTCGTTGCGGGTGACCGACACGTGTTCGGGCGCCTCGACCGGCATCGAACTGAACACCTCGACCCGCCGGTGCGCCGACGGCGTCATCCGGCGGCGGGCGGAGGCGGAGACGGGCGCGAAGAGCGCGGCGCGCGCTCCCTGCGCGCCCTTGCGGTGCCACCGCACCAGGCGCTCGCCGCGGGCGAGCTGGGTGACGAACTCCATGGTGGCCGTCCCGTCGTCGACCACCACCACGCCTCCCGGGCCCCCCGGCGCGGCCTGTCCCCCCGGTGCGGCTCCCTCGGTGCGGGCGAGGGAGAGCAGCAGCTGCACGTACCGCGAGAACGGGTCGCCCACCACGATCCGCGCGGCGCGGCGCAGCGGGCCCAGCAGGGAGGCGACCGTCCTCAGCGGCGCGCCCGCGCCGCCGCGCGCCTCCTCCCAGCGGACCGTGACCCCCTCGTCGCGCGCCAGCTCGGCCATCCGCCGCAGCTGGCCGCGCGTCATCGCCTCGCGCGGCGGCAGGACGACCACGGTGAGGTCGCCGCCCCCCTCCTCCGCGCCCCGTGCGGTGTGGGCCCACTCCAGGACGTTGAGGAGCTGCACCGGGCTCTCGACGAAGGCGAGGGTGCCCGAGCGGCGCCCGGGACGGCCGGTACGCCCCGGATGACCGGCACGCGCCGGACGGCCGGCGCGCCCCGGACGGCCGGCACGCCCTGGGAGGCGGCCGACGCGCGCCCCCCGACGCGCCTCGGCCGTGCCCGGCGTGCCCGGCCTGCGGGCCGGCTGCGGCGGGACCCCGCCCGGGGTCCCGCCGGGGACTGCGCCTGCGCTCACCTTGGATCGCCCCGTCAGCCCGTCGTTCCCGTCAGACCGCTGCCGGCTCGCGGCCGGTGGCGGACTCCTCGGCCTCGGCCACGACGCCCTTGACCCGGCGCAGCTTCTTCATCGGCCCGATCTCGCTGTCGTAGACCTTCTTCACGCCGTCGCCGAGGGACTCCTCGATGGTGCGGATGTCGCGCACCAGGCGCTGCAGCCCCTGCGGCTCGACGGAGGCGGCCTGGTCGGAGCCCCACATCGCGCGGTCCAGGGTGATGTGGCGCTCGACGAAGGCGGCGCCCAGCGCGACGGCGGCCAGCGTGGTCTGCAGGCCCGTCTCGTGGCCGGAGTAGCCGATCGGCACGTTGGGGTACTCGGCCTGCAGGGTGTGGATCATCCGCAGGTTGAGCTCCTCGGCCTTGGCCGGGTAGGTGCTGGTGGCGTGGCAGAGCACGATGTTCTCGCTGCCCAGCACCTCCACCGCGTGCCGGATCTGCTTCGGCGTGGACATGCCGGTGGAGAGGATGACGGTGCGGCCGGTGGCGCGCATGGCGCGCAGCAGCTCGTCGTCGGTCAGGGAGGCGGAGGCGACCTTGTAGCAGGGCACGTCGAACTTCTCCAGGAAGGCGACGGACTCCACGTCCCACGGGGAGGCGAACCAGTCGACGCCCTTCTTCTTGCAGTAGGCGTCGATGGCCCGGTAGCCCTCCTCGTCGAACTCGACGCGGTGGCGGTAGTCGATGTAGGTCATCCGGCCCCAGGGGGTGTCGCGCTCGATCTCCCACTGGTCGCGCGGGGTGCAGACCTCCGGGGTGCGCTTCTGGAACTTCACGGCGTCGCAGCCGGCGTCGGCGGCGGCGTCGATCAGGGCGAACGCGTTCTCCAGGTCGCCGTTGTGGTTGATGCCGATCTCGCCGGTGACGTAGACCGGGTGGCCCGGGCCCACGGTCTTGGCGCCGAGGGTACGGAGGCGGGGGCTGGTCATGCTCAAGACAGTTCCTTTCCGAGGATCCACGAGGCGATCTCGCGGATCGCACCGGCCCCTCCGGGAGTGGAGGTGACCGCGCGGGCTGCGCCGCGTACGACGTCGTGGGCACTGGCCACGGCAACGGGCCAGCCGACCAGGCCGAAGCACGGCAGGTCGTTGACGTCGTTTCCGACGTAGAGCACGCGCTCCGGCGCGATGCCCTGCTCCTCGCACCACTGCTTGAGGGCGAGGTCCTTCCGGTCGACGCCGTGGAGCACGGGGATCCGCAGCTTGCGGGCCCGTGCGGCGACCACCGGGTTCTCCTCCGTGGACAGGATCAGCAGCGGCAGTCCGGCGCGGCGCAGGGCGGCGATGCCGAGCCCGTCGCCGCGGTGGACCGCGACCGTCTCCCGTCCGTCGGAGTCGACGTACACCCGGTCGTCGGTCTGGGTGCCGTCGAAGTCGAGTACGACCGCGTCGACGTCGTCGCGGGCCGGAAGCGCGCCGGGGCGCCCGTCCGTCCCGCCGTCGAGCAGCGGTGCGAGTGCGCGGGCGCGGGCGAGGTCGTGGGGGTCGTCGATCTCCAGCACGCGCGCCGGGTCGGTGCGCACCAGTTCGGTGCGGCCGAAGAAGCGGTGCCCGGCCTCGCGGAAGCCGCCGGCGCGCATCGCGTACGCGGCGCCGGTCTCCAGCAGGTCCTGCGGCCGGTCCTGGCGGCGCGGGCGGTACGCCTTGTCGTGGTTGACGCCGTTCCCGCCGTCCGCGGCGCCGTCAAAGTCCCCGCCGAGGTCCCCGGTGTCCCCGTCGCGCCAGACGAAACCGTGGAAGGGGGCGACGGTCAGCGCGCTGTCGGCGCCGCCGGCCACCGCGGCGGCCACGCCCTCCACGTCCTCGCGGGTGAGGAAGGGGCTGGTGCACTGCACCAGCAGCACCACCTCGGCCGCCCGCCCGTGCCGCTCGGCGTGGACGTCCATGGCGTGCAGGACGGCGGCCTCGCTGGTGGCGGTGTCGCCCGCGATGCCGGCGGGCCGCCGCACCACCTCGGCGCCCGCGCCGCGGGCGGCCTCGGCGATGGCCTCGTCGTCGGTGGAGACGACCGTGTGCGTCACGCCCCGCGCCGCCAGGCACTCCCGCACCGCGCGCACCACCAGCGGCACTCCCCCGACGGTGGCGAGGTTCTTCGCGGGCACGCCCTTGGATCCGCCGCGGGCGGGGATCACGGCCAGGACGACGGGACTGCCGGGGGCGCCGGGGGCGCTGGGGGACATGGGAGGGGCTCCTTGCCGGTCTGCGGTCTGAGGGGTGTCGGGTGCGCTCACAGCTCCCCCATCCGGCGGATGACCGGCGCCACGCGCTGGACGCCGTGGCGGTACGCCCCGCGCGCCGCGTCCCGCACGGCCGCCCGGACGGCCCGGCGCAGCCCGGAGGCGGGCCGCCCGGCCTGCGCTCCCGGCCGGGGCGCGCCCGAGGGGTCGAGCCCGTGGCGGGCGAGGATGCCGGGGAGGTAGCCGGGGGCGGTGGCGAGCGTGTAGTAGGGGGCGACCGGCGGCAGGTCGGGGCGGGCCAGGAGATCCGCGACGCGCTCGCGGGCGGCGTCGAAGGCCGCCTCGTAGGAGCCGTCGGCGACGACGCCCTGCCGGGCCGTCCACGCCGGGTCGGCCTCGGGCAGCAGCCCGGAGTCGAGCCGGTCCCAGGAGGTCAGGCAGCCCGAGCCGGTGAAGTGGTGGTTGCCCAGCGCCTCGCGGACGCCGAGGTCGGTGAGGATCGCGGTGGGGATGCCCCGGTGCAGCGACTCCAGGGCGGCGGTGGAGCTGACGGTGACCAGCAGGTCGGTGCGGTCCAGCACCTCGCCCATGTGGCCGTAGACCAGGCGGCAGTTGTCCGGCAGCCCGCCGGGGATCCGTGCGGCGAGCTTCTGGTAGGGCTGCTCCTCGATGTGCGTGGTGTGCTCGCCCGGCCTGCTGCGCAGCTTCACCAGCACCTCGCGGTCGGGGTGGCGGCGGGCGTGCCCGGCGGCGCGGCGCAGCAGGTACTCGCGGTCGGCGCGGGAGGCGGGGACGGAGGGCTGGACGGCGAAGACGACCGTGTACGGCCGCTCGTCGGGCTCCCGGTACGGCTCGCCCCCCAGGAAGGGCAGCGCGCACTCCACGACGGCGCCGGCGTCCGCGCCGACCCCCTCGTAGACCGCGCGGAAGCGCTCGGCGTCGTGGGTGGAGTTGGCCAGGACGACGTCCGCGCCGTGCCGCAGCAGCAGTCCGTCGGCGAGCTTCTCGTAGACGACGCCGACGTAGCCGGTGACGGTGACCGGGCGGCGCCCGCTTCCGTCCAGGCGGTGGGACAGCCCGTGCAGCATCGCCTGGACGGTGCCGCCGACACAGGAGAGCACCACCACGTCGTAGGTGTCGCGGTCGGCCTCCGCCAGGAACTGTTCGGCCGTCACCTCGCGCAGCGAGGCGGCGTGCACGCCCACCTCGTCGAGCTGGCGGGCGGTCGGGGTGGCCCGGCCGCGCAGCAGCAGTCCGTCGATGCGCGCGCCGGGGACGATGCGGTGCGCGGTGAGCGCACCCCATTTCCAGCGGGTGTCGGAATCGGCGAGGACGGCAATGCGCGTTGCGTTGTCCGGAGCGCTGTCCGGGGAATCCGAAGCGGTACGTGATGGCACGTCGAAGACGCTAGAAAGACATTCCGATTCTCGGCCCAACGCGAACACAACAGACGGTTAACAGCACACCGACGGAAGGCCAACCGGCCTTCCGGAAAACGGGGTTCACCGTTCCGCCACCTCGATTTCACCCGCCCGTACACCCCTGGACAGCGCCGATGACGATCGGGCCCCTAACCTCTCCGGAGTGGTCAAGCTCTCCGTCATCGTGCCGTTCCGCAATGTTCGGCCGTACGCCCCCGACACCCTCCGGAGTCTGCGCGCCAACTCGGCGGACTTCGGAAAGGGGGACATCGAATTCATTCTGGTCGACGACTTCTCGACCGACGGCACCTCGGAACTCCTGGAACGCGCGGAAAAGGAAATCCCCGGCTCGGTCGTCGTGCGCCACCGGACGCAGGGCGGCGTGGCCCGCGCCCGCAACACTGGCCTGGACGCGGCGCGCGGACGGTATGTCACCTTCCTCGACGGCGACGACTGGGCCGCCCCCGGCCACTACCGCGAGCTGCTCGCCGCCGCCGAGGCGCTGGGCTGCGACTTCCTCCGCACCGACCATGTGCGCAGCACCGGTCGCCGGCGCACCCTGGCCCGGGCGCCCGAGGGCCGCCGGGGCACGGTGCTGAACCCGCGCGACGCCATTCTCCCCGCGCACCGCACCACCGCCGTCGACTACGCCTACGCCTGGGCCGGCGTCTACCACCGGCGGCTGCTGGACTCCGGCCTGCTGCGCTTCGACGACGGTCTGCACACCGCCGAGGACCGGCCCTGGATCTGGCGGCTGCACCGCGAGGCGGCCTCCTTCGCCGTGGTCGGCCTGACCGGCGTCTTCTACCGGCGCGGGGTGGCGACCTCGCTCACCCGGGTCGGCGACGAGCGGCAGCTCGACTTCCTGCGCGCCTACGACCTGCTGGTGGAGGAGACCTCCCGGGACCGGGAGGCCGCCGCGCTGCTGCCGAAGGCCGTGCGCACCTACTGCGCGGTCATCCACCACCATCTGACCGGCGACCGCTTCGAGCCGCGGCTGCGCCGCACGCTGCGCGCCCGCTGCGCGGCGGCCCTGCGCCGGATGCCCGGCGATCTGGTGTCGCAGGCGCTGGACTCCATGGACACCGAGCGCGCCGCGCCGCTGCGCCGGCTGCGCCGCCGTCCCGTCGCGCCTCTCACCGCGGCCTCCGCCGCGTCGCCCGCCGCGTCCCCGGCGGAGGCCGCCCGATGACCGCGCCCCGCCCGAACACCTCCCCCGTGCGGCTGCTGGTGGCCTCCACCCCGCACGGCGCGGCGCTGCTGGCCGCCGCGGCGGACGCGGGCCTGCTGGGGACGGCCCGCGAGCGGCTGCTGCTGGTCGCGAACACCGCCCCGGTCCCCGAGACCGTCCCCGCCCCGGACGCCCTGCCCGGCTTCCGGCCGCTGCGCGACCGCTTCGGCCGGGTGCTGTCCTGGAACGCCGCCCTCGCCCCGCTCCACCCCGCCGCCTGGGCGCCGCGCCCCGACGACGCACCCCTGTGGGAGAGGCAGCTGCGCTCCCTTTGGGGGCTGGGCGACGCGGCGGTCGAGCTGGTGGTGGAGCGCGTCGAGGCCGGCCCCGGGCAGGCGCTGGCCCGGATCTTCCCCGACGCGCCCCTGACGGTGTACGCCACCGGGCTGTCGGCCTACGGGCCCACCCCCGGCAGGCTGGACCCGCTGGTGGGCACGCGGGTGCGGCGGCTGCTCCACCCCGGCCTGGTGCCCGGTCTGCGGCCGCTGCTGCTGGCGGAGTTCGGCGTCGCGGCCGAGGCGGTGCCCGGCGAGGCGCTGCGGGCCGTCGCCGCCCGGGCGGCGCGGGAGCTGCCGGACCCGGGCGCGCCCGAGGGCGCGGTGGTGCTGCTCGGACAGGACCCGCACGCTCCCGGCGCGCTCCCTCCGGGTGAGGAGGAGCGGGCGTACGAGCGGCTGCTGCGCGGTCTGCGGGAGGCCGGCCACCGCGCGGTGGTCCTCGCGCCCCACCCCGCCGACCCCGCGCACCGGGTGCCGGGGATCGCGCGGCGGGCGGCGGAGCTGGGTCTGGAGCTGTACGAGCCGCAGGGTGCGCAGCCGGTGGAGGCGCTGTACGAGCGGCTGCGCCCGGCGCTGGTGACCGGGTGCTCCTTCGGAGCGCTGCTGGCCGCGAGCACGGTCCACGGCCTGCCCGCCTCCCACGGCGGTACGGCCGCCCCCTCAGCCCGCGCGGGCGCATACGAAGGGGGCGGGCCGGTTCCGGCGGTGATCGCGGACGCGCTGCTGCCGGGCGGGACCGCTCCCGCCGGCACCACCGAACCCGCCGACACCACCGAACCGGCCGAACCGGCCGAACCGGCCGAACTCGCCGGGCTGGTGCGGGCGCTGGCGTTCTGCGCGCAGCCGCGGGTCAACCCGGGGCTGCGCGGCGAGACCGAGCACTTCCTGTCCGCCCATCCCGAGGAGCAGGTCCGGCGCTGGTTCCCGCGCCGTCTGCTGGCCTCCCTCGCCCTGCCCGGCGGGCTCCCCGCCGGGCTGGGGCCGGTCGTCCGCAGCCCGGCCGTACGGCGTGCGGCGCGGCGGGCCCGCGCGCTGGGTCGGAGGGCTCGCCGGTGAGCGGACCGTGCGGAAGGCGTCCTTCCGGGCACCGGCGCGGGGGTTCGTACGGGGGTCCGCGCAGGGGCCCTCACCAGGCCCCGTACGGCCTGCGCGACCCGTGTCGTTCGTCACAGCCGTACGGCCGCCCGGGCCCCGGCGGGCCCATCACCGCAGGGTGGACGGTGTGTTGGGCACGGCTGAGCCACCGGTGCGCGGCCGCGGGGTGATCTGCGTCTCTGTTTAAACGGCGCGGGCCCCCTCATGCTGGAGATCCGCGACGCCCATTCGCGGCGATCACGGACACAGGCACACCAAAGGCGCACCGGCGCCCCGCGCACCGGCGCGCCACGAGGCGAGACGAGGGGACCACCATGGGCCACACGACGGCGGCGACCATCCCGGCACTCCGGCTCCGTACCGGCGGCCCCTCCGAGGAGGACCGCGAGAAGCTGGTCGAGCAGGCGCTCGGCTGGACGCTCACCGTGCTGGTCTCCGTAATCGTCACCGGGCTCGGCCTGCTGTAAGGCGCCCCCGGCGCGCGCACCGCGCACACGGGGACGTCCCCCGGCCGTCGGCGAGGGAGCCCGCGCCCCGTTCACCCGTGTCCCGACCGGCGGGCACCGGAACCGGACGGTCCCATGAAGCAAACGCATCGGCCCCCGCTTTCAAGACGGGGGCCTGAGCGTTGCACCCTACGGGTTACCCGATGGGTACTGTTCTGAGTGTCGAGGTCAGAACGGAGAGTCAGTATGCCTCGTGACAGGAGCATGCACATCGGCGCACGGATCGCCGAACAGCGCAAACTGGCACACCTCACGCAACGCGGTCTAGCCGATCGCGCTCATATCTCCCACAGCCTGCTCACCAAGGTGGAGATCGGGCAACGGCCCGCCTCACCTGCCCTGATAGCCGCGTGCGCTCGCGCCTTGGGCATCGAGGCAAGTGTGTTGGCCGGGCAGCCGTACGCCGATGTTCAGCGCACCGAACGCTTCGACGCGCCGCTGGCCGCGATCCGAGCCAGCATGGAGAACTGGGACCTGCAATTGGGCACCGGCACCCCGCCACGGCCGTTGGATGAGCTGGCCACCGATGTGAAGAACCTCGGTGAGAAGCGGCGCCGGGCGAACTACCTGGCTGTGGCCACCGATGCCCCCGGGCTTATTGACGAGCTGGTAGAAACCTCCGCCGAAAACGAGGGCCGTCAGCAGGAGCGGGCTCACCGGCTGCTGGCATACGTGTACCGGTGTGTGCACGATGTGGCGTATGGACTGGGCCACGTAGACCTCAGCCGCTCGGTGCTGTTCCGCATGCAGTACAGCGCGGAGCGATCAGGCGACCCGTACATGGTCATCCTGACTTCCTACCTGCGCGGGCAATCGTGCTTCAACACCGGTCGGCACGATGTAGGGCTGCGGTTGATGGAGCGCTCCTTGGCGGACGTAGAGGAAGACGCCCGGCGTGGGGAACGGTCAGCGTTGTGCGTCCAGGGCAACTTGCGGCTACGCGCGGCGATGCTGGCTGCCCGCAGCCACGCCGGTCAGGAAGCCCGCGCCCAGTGGGCGGAGGCATGGGAGGTAGCTGGACGGCTGGGAGACGATACGGAGAACTACGTGATGAGCTTCGGACCGTCCAACACGCTGATCCACTCAGTGGCTCTAGAAGTGGAGCTGGGGGAGTTCGGAAAGGCCGTCAAGGCTTCTAGGGGGGTGCACTTGCCGAAGCCGTTCGCCGAGAAGTTCCCGGACCGGGTAGGGCACCACTACATCGACCTGGCTCGGGCTCAGTTGGAGACGGGGCAGCGGCAAGCGGCCTTTGCATCGCTGCAAAAGGCACGCAAGGTAGCTCCTCAGCAGACCCGATTCCATCCGTCGGTGAAGGAGACAGTGGCATCGCTGGTGCGCGCAGAACGGGGCAGCCGTGAAAGCGTCACTGGCTTCGCCCGTTGGATGGGCGTATAGAGGCGGGTTGTCAAGGGGTGGAGGTTGCACAGCTTGTGCAACCTCCACCCCTTCCACATCGGCAGCCTTAGTGACTATCAGCACGCGCTGCATCACGTGGAGCCGAGTATGGAGAGTGCAACACCGCACAACCCGCCGGCTGCCTTGCCGGTTAAGACCCGCAAGCAGACCGCCTTTCCTGCCCCGCTGGTCCGTCCGGGGGTGTGGTGCGAGGCGGTCAGCACCCTCACCGGTCTGCCGGGAACGGCCACGCGCCGGGACGGATACGCCGCCCTCAGCCCGGAGGCGGCGATCCGGTGGATCCGGGCCGGGGCACGCACCGTGGCCTGCGTGCTCGGCCCGCACCAGGCCGAGTACGTGCTGGACCACTGGGTGGACGGACCCGGCTCGGCACGGGCATGCGCCCGGCTGCGCCGGGGCGAACCCTGCTCACTGACCCTCTACCCCGGCATCCAGCACCTGACCTGGCAGGCCCGCCCGGTGCGGTTCCTGCACCTGGCGGAGGTCAACGGCCGCCCCCCGTGCGGCCGTCGGCACCGGCCGCGCCTGCTGCCGGCCGACAGGGCCGACCGTGCCCGCTGACGCGCCCCGGAGGGCCGGCGGGGCGAGGACCGGGCAGCCCGGCCGGCTGGGCGGCGCGTACCGGACCGCCAAGGCCAACCCCGGCGCCCTCTTCATCGTGCTGGCGATTCTCGGCTGCGCCGCCTGGTGGCTGTGGCCGCTCGCCACCTTCGTACTTGGCCGGTAGCAACCGGCCCCTCCCTCGAACCGCCCCGCGGTCGGCAGGCCGACCCCCGTACCACCTGATCGGAAGGCACCACGCCCCGTGAACCCGACCCCGCCCATGGCTCTGGCGCATCCCGCCGCGAACCTGTCGGACCTGATCCTCGGCCCCCTGGAACTGGAATGGCTGCGGCCCACCGGCCGCGTCCCGGACGTGCTGCGCGCCTGGGAGCACGGCGCGCTGGGCGAGGCACCGACCGGACCCGCCTGGGACGTGGTACGCCTGCCCACCGGGACCGCGCACGCGACGGTGCGGCGGCTGCGAGCGGCCCGCGCACCGCTCGGGCCGGTCCTGGCCACCCCGCTGGGCGCGGACTTCCTCCTCGCGCCCGGCTCGGCGGACGGCTGGAGTGCCCCCGGCAGCACGCGCCTGCCCGACCACACGCTGATGCTGCTGCCGCACCCGGACTACACCGAACCGCTCCACCTGGGCGGCCGGTCCTGGATCGTGCGCCCCACCGGCACTCAACTCACCGACGGCCCCAACCTGCGCGACGCCTACACCACCGCCCGCGCCGCAGCGCAGGAGGCCGCCCGATGAGCGCCGGACAGGAGACCGCGCCCCGCCCTCTGCCGAAGCCGGGCGCTCCTCCGTACACCGACTGCTGGTCGGAGGAGGGACTTCTCACCCCCGATGTCATCGCAACCCCGCACGGCATCGCCTTCCCGGACGAAGTCCCCTTGGACCGCGACAGGTGGGGGGTGCTGTGGGTCCGCCGCGCGCTCAGGCGCGGTCAGGGCAAGCCGGTCTACGGCACCGCGCACACGCAGCGGCAGCGGGACGTGATGCGCCGCCTGCGGTGCCATGTCTGCAACGGACCGGCCGACCGCGACGACCGGGGCGTGCTGTGGGTGATCGAGGACCGCCGCGGCGACTGGGAGGACTGGCCGGAAGGCGTTCCGACGGTGCACCCCCCGCTGTGCCTGCGGTGCGCGCCGAGAGCCGTCCGGGAGTGCCACTACCTGGCCCGAACCACGTGGGTGGCGCTGCGGGTCAGCAACCCCGAGATCGTCGGTGTCTACGGCACCGTCTACCAGCTCACCCGAGGCGAACTCGTCCCGGCCGGCAGGGAGACCGTGCGCTATGACGACCTGCCCGCTCTGCGCTGAGTGCTGGCGAGCCAGGCGGTCGCCGCTCTGCACGACTGCACGCTTCTGGAACCTGCCGAACTCACCGACCCCGCGCGAAAGGGATGACCGCCCGTGTGCCGGCACACGCCTCCATGCCCGCCCGCCACCTCCCCCGGCCAGGAGGCCGCCCACCTCATCGCGCACCACCCCGAACAGGGCTGGGCGCTGCGGTCCGACGGCGCGCTGTTGTTCGAGGACACTGGTCTGCTCCTCGCCGACGGCCAGGTCATCCTCCCGCATCGCCCAGCCGGCCCCCTCACGGCCGCCGCATGACCCCTGCCCCCGGCGACGGACGTTCCCACTCCCCTGCGGCCCGCTGCCGGGGGCAGGCAGGACCGCTTCCCCGCCCGGCGGCCTGCCGCCCCTGAGCCGCCGGGCGGGGAAGCACCCGACCCCGAACCCCCTTGCGAGGAAGGCAACCCCATGACCGGCACGCAGAGCACCGACAGCACCAGCCCGAAGGCGTGGCTGCTTCAGGGCCTGGTCGAGCGCAACGCCCGCATCCGCAGCGCGGCCCTGGTCACCTCCGACGGGATGGTCCAGGCCGCCCACGGCCTGGACGCCGACACCGCCGACGTCCTGGCGGCCACCGTCTCCGGCCTGTACTCCCTGGCCAGGGGCGCCGCCGCCCGCATCGACACCGGACCCGACGGACACCCGGGCGGAGTACGGCAGACCATCGTGGAACTGAGGCACACCCTGCTGTTCGTCTGCGCCGCCGGCGACCGCGCCCACCTGGTCGTCCTCGCCGACGACGACACCGACCCGGCCGTGGTCGGCTACGAGATGGCCCAACTGGTCAAGCGGGTCCGCGCCCACCTGGCCGCGCCCGCCCGCACATAGAGCCGCTGCCCTCGGGGCCTGGCCGATCGCACCACCCTCACAGGAGAACGCGGCAGCGTCCTTCTGAGGTGTCCCTTTGCATTCCCGAGCCCTCATTCTCTGGAGGCCAACGATGCATCTCCCGCTCGCCTCGTCCACCACCGACTACACGGCCCTGCACAACTTCGCCGCCTTACGCGGCCAGCTCCGGGTCTCCCTCACACCGCGCTGCAACATCGCCTGCTGGTTCTGCCACAACGAGGGTGATGTCCCTCCGCCTCTGACCCGGGCGGATCGCACCCGGCAGCCGCGGGAACGGAAGCTCGGCGCCGACGACTATCTGACCGTCATCCGCACGCTCGTGGACCGCGGTCTGAAGCGGGTGTACTTCACTGGCGGTGAACCGCTCACCTCGCCTTTCGCCCGTCCCGTGCTGGAGGGTCTGCCCGAGCAGGGCCCCGAGGGCACCTACACCTTGATCACCAACGGCACCCGCGTACGGGCACACCGGTCGTGGCTGGCCGACACACGCCTGGACAAGGTGAAAGTGTCGCTGCACTACTTTTCGGACGAGTCACTGCGGACGATCGCTCACACGTCCATCGGCATCAACGCGGTTCTCGACGGGATCGAGGTGTCGCGCGACATCTTTCCGCGCGTCGAACTCAACTGCCTGCTCCAGAAGGAGAACGCCCACGAGGTAGAGGCAATCTTGGAATTCGCTCTGGAGCGGCGTCTGCCCGTGCAGTTCATCGAGCTGGTCGGCACCGACTTCAACGCGGCCCACGCCGACTCCGCGGTCTCCGCCGACGGCATCATCGCCCACTTGCGGACCCTCACCAGCGACGAGCACACCGAAGTGGTCGGCGTCGGCCAAGGCCGCCGCGTCTTCCGCATCGACGGCGTCGAGGTCGATGTCATCCATCGCGGCCTCGGCCGTCACCACGTCGGCCAGTGCGGCACATGCCTGCGGCGCGACGACTGCGTCGAGGGGTTCTGGGCGCTGCGCCTGGATCACAACGGCGGCATCCAGCCGTGCGTGCTACGCGACGACCTGCGCCTGGACGTGCGCCCGCACCTGGGCGTTCCGGAACGGCTGGCGGACAGCGCAGCCGGTCACGTCGCCGCCTTCACGGAGGGAACCCTGTGACCATCAGTCTTCCAGCCCCTTACCAGCCCGAAGACTGTGGGGGTGCCATCGGCCCGTTCATCGTGCTGGAAGGAGTCTCCGGCATCGGCAAGTCCACCCTCGCCCGGCTCCTGACCGAACGGCTCGCAGCGACCGGGCTGCACACCCTCCCTGTCCCTCACACCGCCTGTCGAAGACCGTGAACGAGGATCTGCGACCGCTGCCCCAGTTCGGGTTCTACCTGTCCGGCCTCCTGCACGCCTCGGACGTGGTGCGCCGAGGCCGCGCGGCCGGTCCCGTCATCGCCGACCGCTACCTGTCCTCCGTGATCGCCTGCCACGCCGCCGTGCACCACGTGGACACCGGCGCCGTGACACGGCTGATCGAGCCGTTCCGCCCTTACCTGGAGCAGCCCAACCGCACCTTCTATCTGCGCTGCTCCGAAGAACAACTCCGTGCCCGGCTGGCGACCAAGCAGGACACCAAACGCGACGACACCGACCTGCTCAATGTGCCCGACCGGCTCGCGCGGCTGCTGGAAAACTTCGAGCGGGTCGCCGCGACCGACCCCTCAGCGGTGTGGGTGGACACCGACGACCAGACCCCGGACGACCTCGCCGACTGGATCACCGCCCAAATGGAGGTCTCTGGTGCTTAACTCCATCGACACCGCCGCCGTCATCCGCGACGGCGGCGCCACCGGCCGCTTCCCCGGCCAGATCCATGAAGGCGTCACCTGGTGGCTGGGCGCCTGCCTGGTCGTGACGCAGCAGGCGCGGCAACTCGTGGTCGCCCACAACGGCCACCCGGCGATCACCGAGTTCGCGCACCGGTTGTGCCGCGGCGCCACCAACGCCCGGCACTACGGCTGCACCGTCCACTACATGGGCCGGCAGACCGAGGAGACGTTCCACGCCGGCCTCGGCGAACTGCCCGACACGCCTGGCGCGTGGCTGTCCGGCACCGACCACGGCGACGCCACCGAGGTACGTGTCCGGTTGTACGCCCGCCAGGGCGCCGTCCTGGACGACGCGGGCGGACTCGCCCAGATCCGGGCTCTGATCGACGCCGACCGCGTCCCCATCCCCGTCAGCGACAGCGCGAAAGGCTCCATTGAACTGTGGCACCACCCGCTCACCCAGGGGGACCGCCCGTGATCAACGCTGCCGAGATCATCGAGTCCGGTGACGGCATCCTGTTCGTCACCCTCGACTCGCTGCGCTACGACGTGGCCCAGGCCGCGCTGGGGGCCGAGATGACGCCCCGCCTGGCCGGCCTGCTTCCGGACGACCACTGGGAGCGGCGCGAAACCCCGGGGACGTTCACGCTGCCCGCCCACATGGCGTTCTTCTCCGGGTTCCTGCCCAAGCTGCCCCAGCCCGTACAACCACCCCGCCTGTGGGAGTGCCGGCCGCCCGCTTTCAAACAGGTGCCGCCCGAGACGTTCCTGTTCGATGCGGCCAACCTTCTCCAAGGGTTGAGGCAGCACGGCTACCGCACCGTGTGCGTCGGCGGCGTCACCTACTTCTCCCGGGAGACACCGCTGGGCTCGGTCCTGCCCGACCTGTTCGACGAGGACCACTGGCGCCCCGAGTTCTGCTCCCCGGAGCCGGACTCCACACGCCACCAGGTCGATCAGGCCCTCGAACTGGCCGAGTTCTACCACGGGCGGCAGCCGTTGTACCTGTTCGTCAACGTCTCCGCCACGCATGTTCCCCACGGCCACTACATCGGCTCCAGCAGCGACACCACCGCCTCCCAGGCCGCCGCCCTCGCCTACGCCGACGCACATCTGGGGCGCCTGCTCGACGGACTCGCCGAGAAGGGCCGATGGCTGGTCATCCTGTGCGCAGACCACGGCGACGCCTACGGGGACGACGGCTTCCACGGCCGAGGCATCGCGCACCGGGCGGTCTTCACCGTGCCGTATGCCGCGTGGATACACCCGTGAGCGATACGCTCACGGGCCATGAGCGAAGCGATGCGCGATGCCTCGGTGGTCGTGGCGCGCGATGAGCAGGGCCTTGTCGCCCTGCTGAGCGCCAACTTCCCCCGCCACGGCGGCGAGTACCTGTTCCTGCCCGGTGGCCGCTTCGAGGAGGGGGAGGATGCCCTGGCGTGCGCGCGCCGCGAGCTGCGGGAGGAAGCCGGTGTCACCGCCGGCCGGTGGAGACCGCTCGGCGCATACGCCATGACACTCGGTTCCACCGCCCGCGTCCATCTGTTCGAAGCCCGCGACCTTGCCCTCGGTCCGCAAGAACTGACCCTCGCCGAAGTCGACTACAAGCTGTCGTGGTGGCCCATGCAGGACGCCCTCGACGCCGCCCGTGAGGGCCGCTTCCTGCTCCCCGCCGGGCCACTCGCCCTTCTCCTGGCCGACCAACCCCAGGGATGAGGACACCCGCTCGGCGGTTCCTCTGTGGCCCGGCCCCTACCGTCACAGGGGCCGGGCCACACTCGCGCGGGCACGGGCTGTAACGGATCACGGGGTGGCCGCGTTCAACAGGGGCCACAGGGCGGTCGGCGTAACGCCAATCCCCGCTTCCTCCCCCTTGCAAAGGCACGGTGACGACCACGACCGCCCCCTCAACCGACCTGGACCGCGACCCGGCGGCCGGGCCGCAGATCCTCCTCCCCCGCCCCGCCGCGCTCTGGCCGGCGAGACGGTGCCGCCGCCGAGAGCCCCGCCCGCCGCTCTCCTCGGCCGGCGCCTGCACTGGTGCCTGGGCGCACGGTTCGCCCCGCCACCCGGCCCGTGTCCTTCACCCGCCCGGAGCAGTTGACAGAACACAAGTCCGCCCTGTGCAAGGAGTCTTGCCGTGATCCCCGTCGCCGATGCCGCCGCCACCGTCCCCGAGCGGTACTACACCCACAACCCCGACCGCGGCCCCACCGACAACCGGTCCAACCCGGTCGTGATCCACCGAGAGCTGACCGCCCTCGGTGTCGCCGAAGGTATGAGCGTGCTGGAGATCGGCACCGGCTCCGGCTATTCCGGCGCGCTGCTGTCCCACCTCGTCGGCGACAGTGGACAGGTCACCAGTCTCGACATCGACGGGTACCTCACCCGGTGGGCGAACCTTCTGCACCACCAGCGCGGCCGCACCAACATCCGCTGCCACACCACCGACGGCACCGCCGGGTACCCCGAGCGCGCCCCGTACGACCGGCTGGTGGCCTGGTGCACCCCGCCGCTGCTGCCCCGGGCGTGGGTGGACCAGCTCGCCGTCGGCTCCGTCATCGTGACCGCCCTGCCGATCGCCGACGTCCCCAAGCTGACCGTCATCGCCAAGCTCACCGTCGGGGTGGGCGGCCCCCGCGTCGAGGAGGTCTTCCACGGCCGCTACATCGAAACCGGCTCCTCCCCGGCCCCCGACTTCGGTGTCCCGCTGCGCTGGGTGGACTGGGAGAACCGCACCCCCGCCCCGTCCTGGATCTCCGTCGCCTGGCGCGAGCAGGACGACTGGCTCCACACCGGCGCCCGCACCGTCCTGGAGCGGCTGCTGAAGGACGCCCACACCGAGCCCTACCGCGGAGAGCCGATCGGCTGGAACAGTTGGTACGCCTACGCCGCTGCCATCGGTGACCCGCACCTGACCATGACCGGTCTCGCCCCGGACGCCTGGGCACTGGGGCATTCCACCGCCACCACGGCCGCCGTCATCCGTGAGGACGGCACGATCCTCGCCGACGCCCCCGACTCCCCGTCCCTGGCCGCGCTCCGAGGCTGGCTCGCCGACTGGGAGAACGCCGGACGCCCCGCCCCCGAGATCTACACCCCCACCCTGGACCGGGACGACCCCGCCGACGGCTGGCGCCTGACCCTGACCCGATAGAAACGGCATACGCATGGATGACGAGACCTGGGAGGCCGTCGGCCGGCTCGTGGAACGGCTGGACGCACACGGCACCGCCTCACCGGAGACGGCCCGGCTACCGGGACTATTGGCAGTGCACCGGGCTTCGGCCCGGTGGTGAAGCGAATCTGAGAGCTGCTCTGACCTCAGCTGTGGGCACGGATCTGCACTGTTCACCTCGGCCCGGGTCAGAGCGGCCGGTTCTGCTGCTCGATGTACTGCTTCACGATGCTGAGCGGCGCGCCGCCGACGGACCCGGCGAAGTACGAGCCGGACCACAGGCGCTGTGCCCGCCAGTAGTGGCGGACGAGGTCGGGGAACTCCTGGCGGAGCCTGCGGGAGGACACGCCTTTGAGGGAGTTCACCAGCCTGGACACGGCAACCTTCGGCGGGAAGTTCACGAGGAGATGGACGTGGTTGTTCTCGCCGTTGAACTCGACCAGCTCGGCCTCGAAGTCCTCGCACACGGCCCGCATGATCTCCTCGCACCGCGTCAAGTGCCGGTCAACGAAGACGGAGTGCCGGTACTTCGTCACGAAAACCAAGTGGACATGCATGCGGAAGACGCAGTGACGACCAGTACGAACGTTCTCATCGATACCCATAAACCAACTGTGTACCATGATCCGCATGCAGCTTCGGTACAGCTTCCGCTTGTACCCGAGCGTCGGTCAGCGCATGGCGTTGGCGAGGGCGTTCGGGTGTGCGCGGGTGGTCTACAACGACGCGCTTCGCGCTCGGGAGACCGCCCGCAGCGAGGGGCTGCCGTTCCCGAAGACCGGCGACCTGTCGAAGGCGCTGATCACCGAGGCGAAGAGCACCCCGGAGCGGGCGTGGCTCGGCGAGGTGTCGGCGGTCGTTCTCCAGCAGTCGCTGCGCGACCTGGAGGCCGCGTACCGGAACTTCTTCGACGGCCTGAAGGGCAAGCGCCCGCGCATGGGCGCGCCCCGGTACAAGTCGAAGAGGGACACCCGGCAGTCGGTCCGGTTCACGGCGAACGCCCGCTGGTCGATCACCCCGGGCGGCAGGCTGCGTCTGCCGAAGATCGGCGACGTCAAGGTGAAGTGGTCCCGCTCCCTGCCGTCGACGCCGTCCACGGTGACCGTGGTCAAGGACGCGGCAGGCCGGTACTTCGCGTCCTTCGTCGTGGAGACCGGCCCGGAGGAAGTCCTGCCCCAGGTCGCGCCCGAGGTGGGCATCGATCTCGGGCTCGGACACTTCGCGGTCCTCTCCGACGGGACGAAGATCGACAGCCCGCGCTTCCTGCGCCGGGCCGAAAAACGCCTGAAGAAGGCGCAGCGCTCCCTCTCCCGCAAGGAGAAGGGCAGCAAGAACCGGGACAAGGCCAGGATCCGCGTCGCACGGGCACACGCCCGTGTCGCGGACGCGCGCCGCGAGTTCCACCACCAGCTCTCCACACAGCTGATCCGCGACAACCAAGCGGTCGCCGTGGAGGACCTGGCGGTGAAGGGACTCGCGCGCACGCGCCTGGCCAAGTCCGTGCACGACGCCGGATGGTCGGCGTTCGTGAGCATGCTGGAGTACAAGGCCGCCCGGTACGGACGTACCTTCGTGAAGATCGGCCGGTTCGAGCCGACCTCCCGGGTGTGCTCCGTGTGCGGCGTCAAGGACGGCCCCAAGCCCCTCCACATCCGAGAGTGGACCTGCCAGGCGTGCGGGGCGGTCCTGGACCGGGACATCAACGCGGCGGTCAACGTCGCCAAGGCCGCCGGACTGGCGGCATCAGCCTGTGGAGCGCAGGTAAGACCGGGACTCGTCCCGGCACCGCGCGGCGAAGCAGGAACCCACTCGACACCGCAGCCACAGGCGGCGCGGTAGGCGGGAATCGCCGTCCTTCAGGGCGGCGAGGATGTCAA
>NZ_PGSG01000031.1 GCF_002843305.1 Streptomyces barkulensis | reverse complement strand
CGGGCCGGTTCGGGTTCAGTCCTTGATCTCGCAGATGACGGCGCCGGCGCTGACACCGGTGCCGACGGCGGCGGTCAGGCCCTTGACGGTGCCGGCGCGGTGGGCGTTGATGGGCTGTTCCATCTTCATCGCCTCCAGCACCACGATCAGCTCGCCCTCGGCCACCGTCTGGCCCTCCTCGACGGCGATCTTGACGATGGTGCCCTGCATCGGGGAGGCCAGCGCGTCACCGGAGGCGGCCGGACCGGACTTCCTGGCCGCGCGGCGTTTGGGGCGGGCGCCGCCGGCCGCGGCGGTACGGGCCAGGGACATGCCCAGCGCGGCGGGCAGGGAGACCTCCAGGCGCTTGCCGCCGACCTCGACGACCACCGTCTCGCGGCCGGGCTCGTCGTCGTCCTCGGCGTCCGCGCCGGGCGCGGTGAACGGGCTGATCTCGTTGACGAACTCGGTCTCGATCCACCGGGTGTGGACCTCGAAGGGGCCGGCGGGCCGGCCGTTGACCTCGGGGGCGAAGGCCGGGTCGGCGACCACCGTGCGGTGGAAGGGCAGGGCGGTGGCCATGCCCTCCACGGTGAACTCCGCCAGCGCCCGGGCGGCCCGCTGCAGCGCCTGGGCCCGGGTGGCGCCGGTGACGATCAGCTTGGCCAGCAGCGAGTCCCAGGCCGGGCCGATGACCGAGCCGGACTCCACCCCGGCGTCCAGGCGCACGCCCGGGCCGGCGGGCGGATCGAAGCGGGTGACGGTGCCCGGGGCGGGCAGGAAGCCCCGGCCGGGGTCCTCGCCGTTGATGCGGAACTCCAGCGAGTGGCCGCGCACCGGCGGGTCGTCGTAGCCCAGCGGTTCGCCGTCGGCGATGCGGAACATCTCGCGCACCAGGTCCAGGCCGGTGACCTCCTCGGTGACCGGGTGCTCGACCTGCAGGCGGGTGTTGACCTCCAGGAAGGAGATGGTGCCGTCCTGGCCGACCAGGAACTCGCAGGTGCCGGCGCCGACGTAGCCGGCCTCCTTCAGGATGGCCTTGGAGGCGCGGTACAGCTCGGCGTTCTGCGCGTCGGTCAGGAACGGGGCGGGGGCCTCCTCGACCAGTTTCTGGTGGCGGCGCTGCAGCGAGCAGTCCCGGGTGGAGACGACCACCACGTTGCCGTGGGTGTCGGCCAGGCACTGGGTCTCCACGTGCCGGGGCCGGTCCAGGTAGCGCTCCACGAAGCACTCGCCGCGGCCGAAGGCGGCCACCGCCTCGCGCACCGCGGAGTCGTACAGCTCGGGGACCTCCTCAAGGGTGCGGGCGACCTTCAGGCCGCGTCCGCCGCCGCCGAAGGCGGCCTTGATCGCGATGGGCAGGCCGTGCTCGGTGGCGAAGGCGACGACCTCGTCCGCGCCGGAGACCGGGTCGGGGGTGCCGGCCACCAGCGGGGCGCCGGCGCGCTGGGCGATGTGGCGGGCGGCGACCTTGTCGCCCAGGTCGCGGATGGCCTGCGGAGGCGGGCCGATCCAGGTCAGCCCGGCGTCGAGGACGGCCTGGGCGAAGTCGGCGTTCTCCGACAGGAAGCCGTAGCCGGGGTGGACCGCGTCGGCGCCGGAGTCGGCGGCGGCCCTGAGCACCTTGTCCATGTCCAGGTAGCTGGTGGCGGGGGTGTCGCCACCGAGCGCGAAGGCCTCGTCCGCCGCCCGCACGTGGAGCGCGTCCCGGTCCGGGTCGGCGTAGACGGCCACGCTCGCGATCCCGGCGTCCCGGCAGGCCCGGGCGACCCGGACAGCGATTTCACCGCGATTGGCGATGAGCACCTTGCGCACGATGGGTTCTCCTTCGTCCTCGTCCGGAATGCTGCTTCCCGCGCGCCTCGCGGAGTGGACGCGCCGGTGTCGGACGACCCGGGCCGGGGTCGGCCGGGCCTTCCGTCGGGCTTCCCGGACGGGCGGCCCGCCGGGGCCGGTGGTCCGGGCGAACGGCCGTCAGGGGTGGCCCAGCCGGAACCCGACCCCGCGGACCGTGATGATCCAGCTGCTGGAACCGAGCTTGTTGCGCAGGCTGCTGACGTGCGTGTCAATGGTGCGGCCCGGCCGGGACCACGAGTCGTCCCACACCTGGGCCATCAACTGCCGCCGGGAGACGACGCTGTTGGGGCGCGAGGCGAGCATCCGCAGGAGCCCGAACTCCTTACGGGTCAGCTCGACGGGCTTCCCGTCGAGCCGGACCTCCCAGTTGTCCAGGTCGATGCGCAGCGGCCCCCGGACGATGATCCGCTCCTGCGGTTCCCGGGGCCTGACCCTGCGCATGATCGCCTGGATCCGGGCGAGCAGCTCCCGGAAGCCATAGGGCTTGGACATGTAGTCGTCCGCGCCGGCCTGCAGTCCCAGCACCCTGTCGAGTTCGGTGTCCCGTGCCGTGATGGCGATGACCGGCGTCTCGCAGGAGGAGCGGATGCTCCGGCACACCTCCAGACCGTCGAGGTCCGGCAGGTCGAGGTCGAGCAGAACCAGGTCGGCACTGTGATGGGCGTGCAGGGCCTTGGCCCCGGTGGCCACGCTGTCCGCCAGGTAGCCGTGTCTTCGCAGCCCCTGCACCAGGGACTGGGCGGCCCGCGGCTCACTCTCCACCACAAGCACCCGCAGTGCGTTCCGGTCGGTGCGGACGGGTGTCCCGGTCTGCGGTGCGCCCGCCGAGGGCGACAGTGGCTGCGCTTCTCGATCTTCCCCGGTTATCCCGGGGTCCAGGGATTCGATGGTCTGCAGTGTCATCTGCTGCTCCTGCTCGAGGCGGTTGGCGCATCACGAGTGGACCGTCGCGCCGGACATTACAAACCGGGCCGCTGGTTTGTCAACTTCCCCTCAAGTCCCGCACCGCCTCCGCGCGAGCGCCGGACCTCTCCGGCGGAACCCTACGACCTTCCGTCGCCGCAGGTCACAGGTGAAGTCGAGGGGAATGAAGCCTTCCGGCATATCCGGGAAGCCATTACCGCAGGCCAGAGCACACGGGTTCACGCGGGTAAGGGACCGGCCGTTTTCATGTGAGTGACTGGCATGTAAACCATCCAGTTGGTTTTATTGTTGCCATGATGGAGCCTCCAACTTCCCCCGCTCGGGTGCTCCCCGTCCCCGTCCTCCGCCACGGGCGGCCGGCACGACGTCCCCACCTCCCCCGGAGGTACTCGTGACCAGACAGGAACGGGCCGTACGCACCCGCCACGCGCTCATCCGGTCCGCGGCCGAGCTGTTCGAGCGGCACGGTTACGTCCAGGCCCGCCTGACCGAGATCAGCTCGGGCGCGGGCGTGAGCCCCGGCGCCCTGCACTTCCACTTCGAGAACAAGGCCGCCGTGGCCGACGCCGTCGAGCACGCGGCGTCGCGGGCCCTCCACCGGGCCTCCCGGCACGTCCTGGGGTCCGGCGCCAGCGCCCTGCAGCAACTCACCGACCACACCCACGTCTTCGCCAGGATGATCCGTGAGGACGTGGTGGTGCGCGCCGGCTACCGGCTCAACCGCGACCCCGCCCGGCCCTCCGGGCCCGACCTGCGCCAGGAGTGGCACTCCTGCGTCCACGGCATCCTGGCCCGGGCGGCCGACGAGGGCGCCCTGCGGGGAGCCGCGTCCCGCCAGGCCGTGGCCGCCACGGTCGTCGCCGCGACCACCGGACTGGAATCCCTCGGGAAGAGGAACGAGCGGTGGCTGTCGCGCGGCGGACTCACCCGCTTCTGGGAGGTGATGCTCCCGGCCATCGCGGCCCCGCACGCCCTGGAGTCGGTGGACCCCGCGGGGACGGAGTCCGTGGTGGCCTCCGCCGCACCTCCTCCCGCGCATCCCCCCGCCTCTCCTCCCGCCTCTCCTCCCGCCTCTCCTCCCGCGCCGCCGGGCCGGAAGGGGAGCGACAGACAGGCGGCCGACAACCTCCCTTGACAAACAGGGAGCCCGGTTTGTTAGCGTCCACATGTCCTGCTTCTCGGGCGAACGTGAGAGGCGGTGGCCGCTCCTTCCGCCACCGCGCCGGTGCGTGACGGCCCGCGGCACAGTCGATCGGGGGACGACGTGAGGACTGACGCTCCATTCGGAAGCGGCTCCGGGACGGACCTCCTGGAGGCCCTGGTGGGCCGCGGCTTCGCCGCCGCCCTGCAGGACGGCCTCAGCAGGTCCTTCCCTCCGGCGCCGGCGGCGGTCGGCAGGACCGCGCCGCCGGCGCCGGACCGCCCGCGCCCCGGCGGACGGCCCGGCGCGGCGCCCAGGGGCCCCCTGCTGCTGCCCGGTGAGACACGGGCGATCCTGCGCCGCTTCGAGGAGCGGCTGCCCGTCCTGCTCGGCTCCCGGGGAACCGGCGACCCGCTCGCCCTGCGCCCCGCCCTGGTCGCCCACGCCCGGCGGCTGCTCGGCGACGCGGCGGGGATCCCCGGCACCGGACGGCCCCCCACCGACGAGGACGGCGCCGGAACGGACCGCACCGGGCCGGACCGCTCCGGAACGGAGGGCCGCCGTCCCGCCCTGGACCGGGGGCTGGCCGCCGACGCGGGCGTCCTGCTCGTCGAGTGCGCGCTGCTGCACGTCATGGCGGTCTCGGCGGCCGAGGACGCGCTGCCCCGCGCGGCCGCGCTCGTCGGCACGCTGGGCCGGTCGCTGCGGGACCGGCCGGCGGCCTCCGGCCGGCCGGCCGGAGGGGATCACGACGAGCCGTGGCGCGAGTGCCGCCGGGCCGCCCGCACCCTGCACGACGAGATCGGCACCCAGCTCTCCGTGGCACTGCACCGGCTGGAACTGCACACCTCTCGGGCCGAGGACCCCGAAGGGCACCTGGCCACCGCCGGGGACTGCCTGCGCTCGGCGCTCGGCCGCACCCGGGAGCTCGTGACCGGCCTGGCCGAGGCGAGCGACGTACCGCCGCTGGAGGAGGCGGTGCGCTCCTTCGCCGCGCAGGCCTCACCGGGCACGGAGGTCCGCGTCACCGCCCGCATGACCGGTGACGAGCAGGGCCTGCCGCAGGCCCTGCGGCGCGAACTCCTCCTCGCCGTGCGGCAGTGCCTGCACGACGGCATCCGCCGTGCCCGGGCCACCCGGATCGCGGTCGTCGGCAGGGTGACCCGCCGCTGGGTCCACATCAGCGTCCGGGGCGACGGGGACGGCACGCCCGGCCTGCGCACCGTCTCCGACCGGATCGAGGACCTCGGCGGCCGGGTGGCCTTCGACAGCGCGCCCGGCCGGGGCACGCGGATCGACATCCACCTGCCCCTGGGCGTCGGGGGCGGCCGCCCCTGACGGCGCCCGTGCGGGCTTCCGGCCGCCACCCGTTCCCCGGCGCCGTCCGGTGCCGTCCGGCGCCGTCCAGTGCCGTCCGGTGCCGCCACCTCGGCGGAAACATACCGGACGGTCTATACTTGACCGCGTACGGCGAACAGAGTCTCACCAGAGGACGGATGCCCATATGGCCAGACAGGACCGCGCCCTCCGGACACGTCGAGCGATCCTGGAGGCCGCCGCGTCCGTCTTCGAGGAGAAGGGGTACGACGCCGCGAAGCTGACGGAGATCCTCGAACGCGCACAGGTCACCAAGGGCGCCCTGTACTTCCACTTCGCCTCCAAGGAGGAGCTGGCGCAGGCCGTCCTGGACGCGCAGACCAGGGAGGGCACGGTCTCGCTGGCCCAGCCGAGCAAGACGCAGGAGTTCGTCGACCTCGGGATGGTCTTCGCCTACCGCCTCACCACCGACCCCCTGCTGCGGGGCAGCATAAGGCTCGCCCTCGACCAGGGAGCCGGGCACGTGCCGTACCGCAGCCGCCCCTACCAGGAGTGGATGGACATCTGCGTCGGCACGCTGCGGGAGGCGCGGGTGAACGGCGAACTCCTGTCGCACGTCGACCCGGTGGAGAGCGGCGAGCTGTTCGTCGGCGCCTACACCGGTATCAACCTGGTGGCGCAGATACTGGGACGCCGCGACTCCCTGGAGAACTCCGCCGCGTCCCTCTACCGCCATCTCATGCCGAGCATCACGCTGCCGGCCGTCCTGTCCACGCTCGACCTCCGCCCGGAGCGGGGACGGGACGTGTGGCGGCAGGCCAACGGAATGGTCACTTCCGGAATCTGATTTCCCAATGTCAGCGATTCACCAAGATTTGACAAAGACCTCCTTAGAAAAAAACCGAGCACCAGGTATCTTTTCCTCGAAGCACGACACAGCAAGACGCCCGCCCATCCGGTCGTAAGCAGTGCTTGGGGGATCTCATGATCGAAGCCTTCGTCGCCGGTTCCGCCGGTTCCGCCGGTTCCGCCGGCTCCGCCGGTTCCGGTGCACCTTTCGTGCCCGCCGTTCCTCGCCCCCGCCTCCCCGGGGGACTGACCACGACGGTCCCCCGGGAGTACGTCCACCGGGCCGCCCTGGCCGAGGTCTTCCTGACCGGCTGGTCACCGCTCGACGGCGACCGCTGCACCGTGACCGCCCAGTGGCCCCGGGGGCACAGCTTCTTCGCGCCGGTCCCCGTGGACGGTGGACGCCACTACGACTCCATGCTGATGGCCGAGACGATCCGCCAGGCCGGAACGCTGATGTCGCACGCCTGCTTCGGCGTGCCCCTCGGCCACCCCTTCCTGATGTGGAACCTCAACTTCTCGGTCCTGCCCGGCAGTCTCGAGATCGGGGGGTCCCCCGCGGACCTCCGGCTGGACATCACCTGCGCGGACGTCAGCCACCGCGGAAAGCGGCTGGCCGGAATGCGGTACACCGCCACCGTCCGGGTCGACGGCGAGGTCGTCGCCACCGGCGGGGCCCGTTTCACCTGCACCTCCCCGGCCGTCTACCGCAGACTGCGCGCCGGCCGCACGCAGGTGTCCCGTCCGCCGGCCCCCGGCCTTCCCGTCACCCCCGGCCTCGTGGGCCGCTCCTCGCCCTTCGACGTCGTCCTCTCCCCCACCGGCGAGCCGGGGCGCTGGTCGCTGAGGAACGACCTCAGCCACCCCGTCCTCTTCGACCACCCGGTGGACCACGTGCCCGGCATGGTCCTGCTGGAGGCCGCCCGCCAGGCGGTCCACGCGCTCGACGGCACGGGGCGCCCGCTGCTGCTCACCAGCCTGGACAGCACCTTCGAGAAGTACGTGGAATTCGACCGGCCGTGCTGGATCGAGGCCGAGCCCGTGCCGTCGGCCCCCGGCATCCCCGGCGACACGGTCCGCGTCACCGCGCACCAGGACGGTGAGGCGGTCTTCACCACCACGGTCACGGCCATGTCGCGCGTGCCGGCCCTTCAGCCCGCCTGACCGGCCCCTCCCGAGGCCCCTCCCGAGGCTCGCCCGAGGCCCCTCCCGAGGCCTCGCCCCGTACACGGTCCCGGCCGGTCTGGCCGGCCCCTCCGACAGGGGCCGGGCGGACCGGCCGGGCGGCGCTCGTCGCGGTGCCCGTTCAGCGGCCGTCCCGGTCCGCCCGCCGTCCGGCGAGCAGGTCGCGGTACCAGGGCGCGGCCTCCTCCAGCCGCGCCAGCGGTCCCGGGCCGGCGGGGCAGCCCGCGACCCGCCAGACCTCGTCGCTGCGGTACCAGTGGTCGAGCCCCAGCAGGGCGAACCGGCGCTCGTCCACCGTGCCCGGTGTCTCCCGCAGCCGCCGCAGGCAGTCCTCCCAGGGCAGGTCCTCGAAGACCCCGGGCAGCACGCCCAGCGACGCCAGGCGGTCCATGAGGTCGCGCAGGCGCACCGGCCGCGGATGGCCGGCGTGGTACACGCCGGCCGGCGGCTCCCCGGGTGAGCACGCCAGGGCGGTCACCAGCCGGGCCAGGTCGCCGGCGTCCACCATCGACACCAGCGCGGCGCCGCCGTCCCAGCGGGCCGGCACGCGCTCCAGCAGTTCGGCGAGGGCCGGCACCACCCACCGGTCGCCCGCCCCGAGCACCAGGTTGGGGCGGAGCACGACACCGCCCGCCGCGAGGACGGGCTCCTCCCCGGCCAGCCGGGTGACGCTCGCGGCGGACACCGGGGCGGGCTCGGTCCCGCCCACGCCGATGCCCCGGTGCGGGCCCGGCCCGTAGACCGCGGCGGTGGACAGGTGGACGATCCTCCTCACCCCGGCCTCGCGCGCCTCCTCCACGAGGGCCGCGGTGCCGCGCACGTTGACCGCCGCGCACTCCGCCTCGCTCCCGGTGATCCGCGAGGCGAGGTGGACCAGTACGTCCTGCCCGCGGGCCGCTCCCCGCAGCGAGGAGGGATCGCCCAGATCCGCCCGCGTCCACGAGAGCCCGGGGACGTCCGGCGCGCCGGACGGCACGGTGCGCGCCAGGGCCCGCACGGAGGCCGCCGGTCCGCCGGCCGTTCCCTCCCCCAGCAGCGTGCGCAGCACCCTGGAGCCGATGAACCCCGTCGCTCCGGTCAGCAGGATCCGCGGCCGGCTCACCGGGCGGTCCCCCGTGCGGTCCCCCTTGCGGCCCTCCGGGCCCTTCCGCCGGGCCGCGCCCATCCGCGCGGCCCGGCTTCCGGACCGCGCGAACACGGGTACGGATACGGGTACTTCACGGTCGGTCCCCCTCTCCCTCCGAGAACGGAGCCCCACCGTAGCGCCGCCCCGGACGGGTCAGACGCCCGCCGGGACATCCGCCGGGACGTCCGCCGGGGCATCCGCCGGGACGTCCGGGCGGGAGACCGTGCCCGGGCAGGTGGTGCCCGGGGGCGGGAGGACGCCGTCGGTCAGATAGCGCTCGACATGGGCGTCGACACCGGGGTTGCCGGCCAGGGCGTAGACCTCGTGGTCGCCGGAGTCCTCCACGGTGAGCAGGGTGTGGCCGAGCAGCCCGGCCATGGCGACGCCGCCCTCGTAGTGGTCCAGCGGATCGCCGTCGGCCTGGACGACCAGGCCCGCCGGGTAGCCGTCGCGCGTGATGCGGGTGGGCTCCTCCGGTGCCGTGAAGGTGCGGAACGCGCCGACCCACGGCTGGGCGCGCAGCACGCCGTAGCCGTAGGGGAAGCGCTCGCGGAAGTCGCGCATGTCCTGGTGGTAGACCTCCAGGTCGGCGGGCCAGGCGTGTTCCAGGGTGATGGCCTCCAGAACGCCGACGCGCAGGTCGCCCTCGCTGTCCTCGGGCCGCCAGGTGCCCTGCTCGGCCAGGAGCCCGTGGCAGCGGTCCAGGTCGCCGGCGGCGGTCGCCTCCCGCAGTCCCGCCACCAGCAGGCCCAGCTCCTCCCATCTGCTCCGGTCGGTCGCGCGGTTGCCCACCGCGCCGTCGAGGAGGGTGCGCAGCCGCGGGGTGTCGCACTGCTCGTCCAGGCGTGCGACGACCTCCTCCACCGCGGCGAGCACCTGCTCGGGTCCGGTGCCCAGGCCGAAGTGCCCGTCGCGTTCGCCGGTCCACTCGGCCCATCGGTCGACGTTGCGCCGGACGGCGTCGCCCTGCCACAGGAACTGCTCGCGCCAGGTCCACCCGGGGTGGACGCAGGAGTCGAGCACACTGCGGTCCAGGCGGTCGGGGAACATGCTGCCGAAGACGGCGCCGACGTACGCGCCGTAGGCGTAGCCCACGAAGCTGATCCGCTCCTCGCCGAGGACGGCGCGGATGACGTCCATGTCGCGGGCGGTGTTGCGGGTGCTGATGTGGCGGCGCAGTTCGCCGCCGGCCCGCTCGCAGGCCAGCTCGCGCAGCCGCATGTCCTCGGCCAGGGCCCCGAACGCGGAGTCGGGGGGCCGGGAGTCGAAGGGGGCGGCGGGGACGGTGACCTCGGCGTACAGGCGGGTGGAGTCCCCGGTGCCGCGCGGGTCGAAGCCGATGAGGTCGTAGACCTCGTGGACGGGGCCGCCCTCGTACTCGCCCGGCAGCTCGCGGCCCAGGCCCCAGTCCCCGCCGGGCCCGCCGTTGACGGCCAGCAGGACGCCGCGTCGGCGGGCGGGGTCGGTGGCCCGGCGGCGGCTGAGGGCGAGGGTGACGCGCTCGCCCTCCGGGTCGGCGTAGTCGCGGGGGACCTCGATGGTCGCGTACTCCACCCGGGTCCCGGTGCCGCTCCCCCCGCTCCCCTCGCCGGTGCCTTCGGGGTCGTCGGGTCCGTCGGTGCCGCCGGGCGTGCGGACCGTCCACTGCGGCCGCTGGGAACCGAACGCGCGCAGCGCGTCGGCGCCCGCCGTTACGGGCGGATTGGTCGCCATCGGAAACCTCCGTTCTCGTCAGGGCGCCAGCGTCCCGTCACCGTCTCGAAGACGGCTGGAGCGCCCTTGGACCGGAGCCCCTTTGGAGCGGAGCCCCCCGGCCCGGTACGGCGAGGGCCGCCAGCAGTCCCGCGGCGGTGAACAGCGCGGCGCCGGTCAGGGCCAGTCCGTAGCCGGAGGCGAGCGCGTCCTCCAGGGCCGCCCCGCCGGCGAGTTCGCGGTCCGCGCGGGCGGTGGAGAGGGCGGCCAGGGTCACCAGTCCGGCGGCGCTGCCGAGCTGGCGGGTGGTGTTCAGCAGGCCCGAGGCCAGTCCGGCGTCGCGGGCGGGCACGCCGGCGGTGGCGGCGTTCGTCGTCGCGTTGAGGACGGCGCCCATGCCGAAGCCCAGCAGCAGGGCGGGGCCGAGGACGTCGGCCGCGTAGGTGGAGCCGGCGTCCACCCCCGACAGCCACAGCAGCCCGGCGCACGACAGCGACAGTCCGCCCAGCAGCACCGGCCGGGGGCCGGTGCGGGGCACCGTCCGGGCGATGCCCCAGCCGCCGAGGGCGATGCCCAGGGACATCGGCAGATAGCTCAGCCCGGTGCGCAGCGGGCTGTAGCCGAGCACCTGCTGGAGGACCAGGGTGAAGAAGTAGAAGGTGCTGAAGAGGGCCGCGATGCCGAAGAAGGCGACGAGGTTGGCGGCGGTCAGCGACCGGTTGCGGAAGACGCCGAGCGGCACCAGGGGGTGCCGGGCGAACCGGGCCTGGTGGAGCACGAACAGGCCCAGCAGCGCCGCACCGGCCGCCGTCGTCCCCCAGACCCGCGGTGAGTCCCAGCCGTGGGCGCCGGAGGCGGCGACGCCGTGGACGGTGGCCATCAGACCGCAGGTGACGGCCAGCGCGCCCGGCAGGTCCAGGCCCTTCCTTCCGCCCGGCCCGTCCCGCCGCGTCCCGGTCCCGGGGACGGCCCAGTACACGGCGGCCAGCAGCAGCAGGCCCAGGGGCACGTTGATCAGCAGCACCCAGCGCCAGGAGAACCACTGGGTGACCACGCCTCCGACCAGCACCCCGGCCGCCCCGGCGGCTCCGGAGACCGCGCTCCACATCCCGAACGCCCTGGCGCGGGCGGCGGGTTCGGTGAACGTGGTGCCCAGCACCGTGAGGGTGGCCGGGGCCATGACGGCCGCGCCCAGTCCCTGGAAGGCGCGGGCGAGCACGAGCGTGACCGGGTCGTCCGCCGCCCCGCCGACACTGCTGGCCAGCGTGAACAGGGAGACGCCGAAGAGGAAGACCCGGCGCTGTCCGAACAGGTCGGCGAGCCGGCCGCCGAGCAGCAGGAAGCCGCAGACGGCGATGGTGTAGGCGTTGTTGACCCACTGCAGGGTGTGTCTTTCGAAGCCCAGTTCCTCCGCGATGACGGGCAGGGCCACGTTCACCACCGAGGCGTCGAGCACGTTCATGAACTGCCCCAGGCAGCAGGCGAACAGCACGAGGCCGAGCCGTCCGCCCCTCCCGCCGTCCGCTCTGGTGTCCCTGCCGGTGGTGCCCGATGCGCGCGGTGTCCAGGTGGTCATGCGGCGACGCTGCGGCGGCGGGGTGGACGGCCGGTAGCGGCCCGGTCGAGCCCGTCCGTGCGCCCGGTCCCCGGCCGCCGTGCTCGGACGCCGTGCTCCAGAAGCGCTCCAGCGCGCTCCCAGTGCGCCCCCAGACACCGCTGCCACCGTTCGCTGCCTACCGATGTGCGGCCGGCCGATTTCGCCGAGGAGAGCGCCATGGCCAAGATCACTTACAAGCACCCCAACGGCACCGAGACCATCGTCGACGTGGCGGCGCCCAACACGGTCATGCGCGGCGCCAAGATCAACAACATCGACGGCATCGAGGCCCAGTGCGGCGGCTCCGCCCAGTGCGGAACCTGCCACGTCTACGTCGACGAGGCCAACACGCTGCCGCTGCCGGAGGTTCACGAGTCCGAGGACGAGGTGCTGTACGGCACCGCCTGCCCCCGCCGCGACAACAGCCGCCTCAGCTGCCAGCTCCCGGTCTCCGAGGAGATCGACGGCCTGGTGGTGCACCTGCCGGAGGCGCAGAGCTGATGGCCGGGGCGACAGGGGAGACGGCGCGGAGCACGGCGGGAGGAACCGCCGGGGAGCCCGGCACGCCGGACGTGGTCGTCGTCGGCGCGGGACAGGGCGGCGTGGAGACCGTCGCGGCGCTGCGCGCCCGCGGCTTCCCCGGCCGCATCACGCTGGTCGCGGAGGAGACCGCGCTGCCCTACCAGCGCCCGCCGCTGTCGAAGGGCTATCTGCTGGGGACGGTGGACCGGGCCGGCCTCGAACTGCGGCCCGACGACTTCTTCTCCGCTCTCGACATCGATCTGGTCCGCGGCGACCGGGCGGCCGGGATCGACCGGGACCGCAAGGCCGTGGAGCTGGACTCCGGCCGTGAACTGCCCTACGGGCGACTGGTCCTGGCGACCGGCTCGCGGCCGCGGCGCCTGCCCGTGGCCGGGGCGGACCTGGAGGGCGTGCGGACCCTGCGCTCCCTGGCCGACGCCGACGCGCTGCGCCACCGGCTCACCGATGGCCGGGAGCTGGACGTGGTGGTGGTCGGCGCGGGCTTCCTCGGCCTGGAGCTGGCCGCCACCGCCCGCACGCTCGGCCACCGGGTCACGGTCGTCGAGGCGGCCGCGCGGGTCATGTCCCGGGCGGTCACCGAGGCCGTCTCGGAACACGTCGCGGCCGAGCACCGCGGGCAGGGCGTCCGCGTCCTGACGCGCCGCGAGGTGGTGGCGCTGCACGGCGGCGCCGGCTCCGAGGACCCCGGGCACGTACGGGTGGTGGAGCTGGACGGCGGCGAGCGCCTGGCGGCCGATCTGGTCGTGGCCGGCATCGGCGCACTGCCCAACGTCGAACTCGCCACCGCCGCCGGACTGCTGGTGGGCGACGGCGTCATCGTCGACCCGCGGCTGCGCACCAGCGATCCGGACGTGTACGCCGTCGGCGACTGCGCACGCTTCCCCAGTCCGTGGACCGGGCGGCACATCCGCCTGGAGTCGGTGCAGAACGCCTCCGACCAGGCCCGCCGCGTGGCGGCCGACATCCTGGGCGAGACCGGCCCGTACACCGCGGTCCCGTGGTTCTGGTCGGAGCAGTACGGGCTGCGTCTGCAGATGGCCGGACTCACCGCGGGCCACGACGAGGCGGTGGTCGCCGGCGACCCGGACGCCGGGCGTTTCTCGGTGTTCTGTTTCCGCGCCGGGCGCCTGACCGGCGTGGAGTCCGTCAACCGGCCCGCCGACCACGGCATCTCGCGCCGCCTGCTCGCCTCGGGCACGGACCTGACGCCGCAGGACGTCGCCCGCCCCGGCTTCGATCTCAGGGCCCGCGCACAGCAGCGGCCCTCACCACCGGCACAGCACGCACCACCGGCACAGCACGCACAGCACGCACAGCACGCAGAGAGGCCAGTCCATGCCTGACACAGCGACCATCCCGCCCGCCACCGCCGCCCACTCCGCCTCCGCCCCCGGCACACGGCGGCGCGTCCCGCCGCGCGTACTCGCCGTCTGGTTCGCGGTCCTGACGGTGCTCACCGGCCTGCTGGTCACGGCCGCCGACTCCGACCAGGCCCGGGCGCACGGCCGGGGCCCGGCGATCACCGGCGCCTGGGAGGTGTCCGTCACCGTCGGCACCGGCCCGGACGCCACCACCGCCGTCTCGCGCTTCGTCTTCCACGACGACCGCACCGTGACGACCGACGGCACCCCCGACGAGAACGGTGTGCCGCAGTACCCGGGAACCGGCTACTGGACGGCCCGCGGCAAGAGCACCTTCTCCTTCTACGTGACCCACCCCGGTCCCTCGGAGCCCGCCGAGGGCGTCTTCCCCGGCACCGTGCACGCCGTCCACCTGGGCCGGCTGTCGGGCGACACCTTCACCACGACCGCCACCGCCTTCACCGTGCTGGAGCAGGACGGCACCGTCTTCGGCCCCGTCACGGTCTCGGCGCGGGGCACCCGGCTCGGCTGAGCCCGCCGCCCCGCCCCACGTACCGTCCGCACCCCGCACCCCGCGCACCGCGCACCGCACCGCACCGCCCGTGCCCGGCTCCCCGCGAGCCGGGCACGGGCACTTCTCGTCCGCCGCTCGAGCGCCCGCGGATAGCGTCCGGACGACCGCAGTACGTGCCGTGCACGGCGAGGACACGACGTGATGGAGAGGAGCGGGACGTGACCGCTTTCGAGGCAGGGTTCCCCTGCTGGGTGGACGCGACGGTGCCCGACCTGGAGGCGGCGAAGCGCTTCTACGGCGAGCTGTTCGGCTGGACGTACCACGACACCGGCCACGGTGCCTCCGTGGTGGCGCTGCGCGACGGGAAGACCGTGGGGGCGCTGGCCGCGGACCCGGAGGGCGCCTCGGGCGCGTGGAACCTGTACTTCTCCTCGGCGGACGCGGCCGGCGCCGCAGACCGGATCGGGGAGGCCGGCGGCCGGGTCGTCGCCGGGCCGTCGGTGGTGCCCGGCATGGGCACCAGCCTGCTGGCCACCGACCCGGGCGGCACCGTCTTCGGCCTGTGGCAGGCGGACGGCCACGCGGGCTTCGACCTCCACGGCGCGCCCGGCTCCTTCTTCTGGCCCGAGGTCTACACGCGCGACAAGGAGCGCGTCGACCCCTTCTACGAGACCGTCCTGGGCTATCAGGGGCAGCAGGTCTCGGAGGGCACGGAGTTCGACTTCAAGCTCTTCTCGCTGCCCGGCAGCCCGCAGCCGGTCGCGGCCCGCCTCCAGATGGGGCCGTACCAGCCCGCCGACCTCCCGGCGCACATGCTGGTGTACTTCTCCGTCGAGGACTGCGACAAGGCCGCGGAGACGGTCCGCTCCCTGGGCGGGGAGGTCCGGCGCGAGCCCATGGACAGCCCGTTCGGCCGTTCCGCCCTGCTCTCGGACGACCAGGGCGCGCGCTTCGCCGTGATGGGCCCGGTGGCCGACGCCGGCTGACACGGCTCCCGTGCGGCGATTCGACGAGCCGGGCCCGGACGCTGATCCCAGCGTCCGGGCCCGGCTCCGTCACATCCGCCGTGGCCGCCGTGGCAGCCGTACGGCCGTGGGGGCTCACTCCCCCCAGGTGACCGGCAGGGAGGTGAGGGTGTGGTTGATCTCGCCGGTGTGCCAGGGCAGTTCCTCCTCGGGCACGGCCAGCCGCAGGCCGGGGAAGCGGCGCACCAGGCCCTCGATCGCGATCTCCATCTCCATCCGGCCCAGGTGCTTGCCCAGGCAGTGGTGGACGCCGTGGCCGAAGGAGATGTGCGGGTTGTGGGAGCGGGCCAGGTCGAGCCGGTCGGGGTCGTCGAAGACGGCCTCGTCGCGGTTGGCCGACGCCAGCGCCAGCAGCACCGCGTCGCCCTTGGCGATCGTCACCCCGCCGACCTCGACGTCGGCGGCGGCGATGCGCGGGAAGCCGGTGGTGTCGGTGGCGAACAGGTTGACGTGGCGCAGCAGTTCGTCGACCGCCACGGGGATGCGCCCGGGGTCCTCCGCCAGCCACAGCCACTGCTCGCGGTGGTGCGCCAGCAGGGCCAGCACGGAGTTGGCGAGCTGGTTGGCGGTGGTGTCGAAGCCGGCGCCGATCAGGGTGAAGCCGAAGGTGACCAGCTCCTCCTCGCTGAGCCGGTCGCCGTCGTCGCGGGCCGCGATCAGTTCGGAGAGCATGTCGTCGGCCGGGTCCGCCCGCTTGTCGGCGATCAGCCCGACGATGTACTCGCTCAGCTTGGCCAGGCCGTTGAGCGACTCCTCGCCGCCGGCGCGGTCGTCGACGGTGGCGAACGCGCGGGCCCACTTCTCGAAGTCGCGCAGGTCCTTCGAGGGCACGCCCAGCAGCTCGCCGATGACGGTCAGCGGCAGCGGCAGCGCCAGCTGCTGGACCAGGTCGACCGTGCCGCCCTTGGCCAGCATGTCGTCGAGCAGTTCGTCGGCGACGCGCTGGACGCCGTCCCGCATCCGCTGGACGCGGCGCAGGGTGAACGCTCCGGCCACCAGCTTGCGGAGCCGGGAGTGCTCGGGCGAGTCCAGCGAGATGATCATCTCGGGGGTGGTGTGCATCGTCCCGCCGATGCGTGGCGCGCCCGGCCCGCAGGCCAGGGCGCGGCTGAGCCGGGGGTCGGCCGACAGCTCGCGCACGTCCTCGTAGCGGGTGACCAGCCAGGCGTCCACGCCTCCGGCGGTGTGGACCTTCACCACCGGCCGCTCGGTGCGCAGCTCCGCGTAGCGCGGGTCGGGGCCCCGGTACGACGATCCGGGGAAGGGGTAGGTCTCCATCCCCCCGTGGGCGACCGGGCAGCCGGCCGCGGCAGCGTCCCCGGCAACCGCGGGGGAGGACTCCCCGAGGGGAGCGGAGAGGGGAGCGGAGAGGGGCTCGGCGGGGGATTCGACGGGTGAGACGGACAAGGTGGCACCTCCGTTGGAGCGGGCGGAAGACCGCGCCGGCGGGCGCGGGCGGGTGTGGCGGAGCGCGCGACGGCGGGGCCGCGGAGGCTCCGCCCCCGCACGGGCCCCGCCCGTCTCACTCCTCCTCGGGGCCGAGCAGGACGGCCGAGTAGTTCTTGCGGGCGGCGGTGTCGTACTGGAGCGCGACATGGCTGGTCGCCGAGGTGATGTCCCGCCAGAACCGCTGCAGCGGGCGCCCCTCGTCCAGTCCGCCGGTGCCGGCGGCGCGGATCAGCAGGGTGACGGCCTCGTTGACGATCTCCGCGGCGAACGTGGCGTTCCGCTCGTTGCGGGCCATCAGCGCGGGGGTGAACGCCCGCTCGTCGATGACCTCGGCGTTCTGCTCCACCAGGTGCCGGGCGGCGTCGACGCGGCCGGAGGCGCGCACCACCTTGATCTCGTTGGACGGGTTGCGCCGGCGCCCGGTGACGGTCGCCGCGCACGCCTCCAGCGCCCCGGCCGCCGCCCCGGCCACGGGGGCGATGAACGTCAGGCCGCCCACCGCCTGGAAGGGCACGTTGTGGGAGGGCAGGTGCGAGCCGGCGTTGCGGCCGGTGAGCATGTCGGTGCGGTCGAAGGACAGGTGCGCGGGCACGAACGCGTCCTCGACCACCACGGTGTGACTGCCGGTGGCCCGCATCCCGACGCTGTCCCAGCTCTCCACGACCGTGTAGTCACCGGCGGGCAGCGCGAAGAAGCGCATCCTCGGCGGGCCCTCGCCGCCGGCCACCGCGGCGCACACCAGCGCCCAGTCGGCGAAGTCGACGCCGCTGACGTAGCCCCACCGGCCGCCCAGCCGCCAGCCGCCCTCGGTGGGGGTGGCCCGGCCGGCGGGCATCAGGGCGGTGGCGATGACGGTGTCGGGCGTGGCGCCCCACAGGGCGCGGTGGCCCTCCTCGGGCAGGTGCGAGGCGAAGCGGGCCGAGTAGGCGCTCAGCGAGGCGCACCAGGCGGTGGCCGCGCACCCCTCGCCGACCGTCATCACGGCACGGGTCAGCTCGGCGAACGACCCCTCGGAGCCGCCCCACCGGGAGGACACGAAGTGGCGGGCGAAGCCGGACTCCCGCAGCGCCGCCACGACCTCGGGCGTCAGCGCACGGGAGGTGTCGGCCACGGCCGCGTCCCGGGCCGCGAGGATCCGCAGCTTCTCCGCGGCCACCGCCAGTCCGGCGTCCGACAGTGCGTCCGGCGGTACGTCCGGCAGTGCGTCCGGCAGTGCGTCCGGCCGTACGTCCGGCAGGGTGTCCGGCATTGTGTCGGCAGGCATCCTGGTGACCTCCTGTGGTGAAGGGCCTTCGTTGGCCGGGCCAGCTTGCGCACCCCGCCTCGAAGGCCGCTGCACCGTCACTGGACCCCGGCCCGGGCCCGGCGCGCCCGGGCGCACACCGCCGGACAGGCGCGCCCGGAGCGCCCGGGACCCGAGGTCAGAACAGCTTTCCGAAGCGCTCCAGGGTCTCGCCCGGGCTCGGGCCGTCCAGCGCCTGGAAGATGCGCCGCGCGCCCTCGCCGTGCTTGTGCAGCTTCACATGGGCCAGCTCCACCTTCGTGGTGCCCGCGTCGACCGGCGTGAAGTCGACCTCGATCTCGCTGGCGCGCTCGTCGTCGGTGATGGACTGCCAGTTGCCGTCGATCCGCCAGGTCATCACCAGCCGGCGCGGCGGGTCCCACTCCAGGACGCGGCCCCAGGCGATCTCGTTGCCCTCCACGTCCCACTCGTAGTAGCGGCCGCCGACGCGCGGCTCGAAGGCGAGGCCGGCGCGCTCCTTCTTCAGCAGGACGTGGGACGGGGGCCACCAGTCGGCGGGGCGCCCGGTGAAGACCTTGAAGCTCTCCTCGGCCGTGGCCGCCACGGTCACCGACTTCCGCACGTCCGGGATCGTCTGCTCGGGCATGGGCTCCTCCTCGCTCCTGGGACGGCGCCTGGGGTGGCGCCTGGTCGCGCACAACGGACGGGCCCACCCTCACGGGCGGTGCTCGACCGGGTGTCGAGCACCGCTGGAACCACTGCCTCCCGCACGGTCTCCAGGAGAAGTCGAGAGACCCGCAAGGTGCGCCGGTCACGGTCGTCGTCACCCAAGCCCCTACGGA
Organism: Streptomyces barkulensis; assembly: GCF_002843305.1. Classification (GTDB taxonomy): domain Bacteria; phylum Actinomycetota; class Actinomycetes; order Streptomycetales; family Streptomycetaceae; genus Streptomyces; species Streptomyces barkulensis. The sequence continues at coordinate 20,789 of NZ_PGSG01000031.1, read as the reverse complement.
TACGGGAGAGCACGATGACAGACGCGGGGACAGGCACGGGACGCCGGGTCGCTTTCGTCACCGGCGCCACCAGCGGCATCGGACTCGCCGTGACCGAGCTGCTGGCCCGGCAGGGCGTCGCGGTGTTCGGCGTGGCGCGTGCCGAGGAGAGCGTGAAGGCCCTGGTGAAGCGGCTGCGCGCGGAGGGTCTGGAGGTGTCCGGCACGGTCTGCGACGTCTCCTCGACCGAGCAGGTGCGCCAGGCGGTGACCGCGGCGGTGGCCGAGTACGGCCGTGTCGACATCCTGGTCAACAACGCCGGCCGGGGCGGCGGCGGCGTCACCGCCGAGATGCCCGACGACCTCTGGCTGGACGTGATCGACACCAACCTCAACGGCACCTTCCGCGTCACCCGCGAGGTGCTGAGCACCGGCCGGATGCGCGAGGGGGACTGGGGCCGGATCATCAACATCGCCTCCACCGGCGGCAAGCAGGGCGTGGAGCTCGCCGCGCCGTACTCCGCCTCCAAGCACGGGGTCATCGGCTTCACCAAGGCCGCCGGCAAGGAGCTGGCGAAGACCGGCATCACCGTGAACGCCGTCTGCCCCGGCTACGTCGAGACCCCCATGGCCCAGCGCGTGCGCCAGGGCTACGCGGGCCACTGGGGCGTGACGGAGGAGGACGTCCTGGAGAAGTTCCGGGCGAAGATCCCGCTGGGCCGCTACTCCACCCCGGAGGAGGTCGCCGGCCTGGTCGGCTACCTGGCCTCCGACATCGCCGCCTCCATCACCGCGCAGGCGCTCAACGTCTGCGGCGGCCTCGGCAACTACTGACCCGCCCACCCGCCGCGACCAGCCGGCCGGCCGACGACCGGCCGGCGGCCCCACCAGCCAACGACAGCGCGGACCGGGGACGGGCGCGCAGAGACGGAGCCGGGACCATGACCGACACGGGCACCACACTGCTTGCCGGGCCCGAGCCCGACATCAGCTCCTTCCGCACGGCGATGGGGTGCTTCCCCACCGGTGTCACGCTGCTGACCCAGGGCAGCGGGGACACCCTCTCCGTGATGACCCTCAACAGTCTGACCTCCGTGTCCCTCGATCCGATGCTGCTGCTGGTCTCGGTGAAGCGGGACGGCAGGATGCGGCCGCGGGTGGCGGCCGGCGGCGGCTTCGCCGTGAACGTGCTGGCCGAGGAACACCGCCTGCTCTCGGGGGAGTTCGCCCGGCCGGACCGGCCCGCGGGCGAGGAGGCCATGCGGCGCATCGGCGCGGTGGAGGGGATCACGGGCAACGCGGTCGTCCCCTCGGCGTCGGCCTCCTTCGAGTGTCTGCTGCACGCCGAGCACGAGGCGGGCGACCATGTGCTGCTCGTCGGGCAGGTGGTGGCGCTGAGCTCCGAGCCCGGCGCCCGTCCCCTGCTGTTCCATCGGGGCCGGTACGCCTCGCTCGTCTGAGCGCCCCCGGCACACGCCCCTCGGCACACGCCCCTCGACGCACGCCCCCCCCCGACGCACGCCCCCCGACACACGCCCCCGACACACGGACGGAGAACCGATGGCCACGCCCACGGCGGCGATCGGGAGCACCGCCTCCCCGATCGCCGCCCACCCGACCGCGGCCTCCCCGGCCGCCGCCCACCCCACCGCGGCCTCTCCCGCCGCAGGCTCCCCCACCGCCGGCGCGCCCGTCCTGGAGGAGGTCGCCGACGGTGTCCACGCCTTCGTCCAGCCGCCCGGCGGCTGGTGTCTGAACAACGCGGGCCTGGTGACGGGCCGCCCCGGCGGCGAGGGCCCGCCCGTCCTGATCGACACCGCGGCCACCGAGTCCCGCGCCCGGCTGCTGCGCCGGGAGGCGGAACGGGTCGCTCCGGGCGGGCCGGGCATCGTCGTCAACACCCACTTCCACGGCGACCACACCTTCGGCAACAGCCTGTTCACGCCAAGGGCGGTGGTCGTCGCGCACGAGGGGACCCGCGCCGACAGCGCCGAGGCGGGGCTGGGGCTGTGCGGGCTGTGGCCGGGGGTGGAGTGGGGCGAGATCCCGCTGACCCTGCCGACGCTGACCTTCCGCGACGGGCTCACCCTCCACGCCGGAGGCCTGCGCGTGGAGCTGCTGCACCTGGGCCCCGCGCACACCGCCGACGACACGGTGGCGTGGGTGCCGGAGCGCGGGGTGCTGTTCACCGGCGACCTGGTCTGGTCGGGGGTGACGCCGTTCGTGCTGATGGGCTCGGTGACCGGTTCGCTGCGGGCGCTGGAGCGGATGCGGGCCCTCGCACCGCGCGTGGTGGTCCCCGGCCACGGACCGGTGGGCGGACCGGAGCTGCTGGACTCCACCGAGGCGTATCTGCGGTGGCTGCTGCGGACCGCGGAGGAGTCCGTGCGCGACGGGCTCCCCCCGCTGGAGGCGGCGCGCCGCGCGGACCTGGGCGGCTTCGCCGGACTGCTCGACCCCGAGCGCCTGGTCGGGAACCTGCACCGCGCCCGCGCGGAGCTGGAGGGGCTGCCGCCGGGGGCGCGGATGGACGTGGCCGGCCCCTTCGGGGAGATGGTCGCGTACCACGGAGGACTGCCGGACTGCCACGCCTGAGGCGGCGTGCCGGATCCGGTGGGGAGGAGATGAGGATGATCACCGATGCGCCGGAGCGTGAGCCCCTGAACCACGACTTCTGGGACATCCCCGTTCCCCTGCTGGCCGGAGAGGAGGAGGACGCATCCGAGCCGCACATCTGGCGGGGCATCGACTGACGGGCCCCGCGGAACCCCGGAGCGAAAGGGTGCGCGAGCGGCGCCGACCGCGGTACGGGCGCCGTACGGCAGCACGGCGGTGGCCCCCCGGATCCCATCGGGGGGCCACCGCCGTGCTGCCGTGCCCGGCGCGGAACGCCGCGCCTCAGGAGGCGGGGAGCTCCACGGGGGTGTCGCGGTGGATGACCCGCGACCGCGTGAGCAGCTCGCCGTCGCGCCGCACCAGCACGTCGTCGACGGTGAAGGTCGGCTGGAAGGAGACCTTCCCCTCGCGGTCGGTCTGGGTGACGAGCGTGTAGTACGACACCCGCAGGGTGTCCTCGTCCCCCGGGTCGGTCTCGATCAGCAGGTGGTCGAACCAGTGCCGGACGGCGATGTCCCGGTAGCGCGGCAGGTTCGCCCGCATGCCCGCGACCATCCGCTCCCGGCCCTGCGCCCGCTCACCGTTGGCGTGCACCACCACGCCGTCGTCGGTGAAGGTGTCCGCGAAACCCTCGATGTCCAGGGCGTCCACGCGGCGCATCTGCCGCGCGTAGAACGTCTGCACCTCCGCGTAGAGGTCCCCGGTGACCTTGCTCCTGGTTGCCTGGACCGCCTGAGACACGGCGACTCCCTTCGATGACGGCCTGCGCCGCCGAAGGCCGGCGGCGCGATCGCCACCACGCTGCCGCGCCCGGCTTCAGCACCGCTGGAGACCGGCTCGCACGGACGCCCGGCTCACACTTACCGGCTCACACTTACCGGCTCGCACGGACCGGCTCGCACGGGCCGGGCGGGGACCGGGTGGCCGGGCGGGTCACTCGTCGCGCACCACCACGGCGAGCTGCGCCCGGCCGCGGACGCCGAGCTTGCGGTAGATGCGGGTCAGCCGGGCCTCGACGGTCTTGACGCTGAGGAAGAGCCTGGCCGCCGCCTCCTGGTTGCTCGCCCCCTGCCCGACGAGCAGGGCCAGGCGCCGCTCCGCCTCGGTGAGCCGCTCGGTGAACCCGGCCTGCTCGCCGGGGAACGGATCGGCCCCGCCGCGCGGCGGGGCGCCGCCGGCCAGCCGCGCCCAGGGCCGGGCCCCGACCCGGTCGAACACCCCGGCCGCCTCGCGCAGTACGGCCTGTGCGGCCGCCCGGCGCCTGCGGCGTCGCTCGGTGCGCGCCAGCGCCAGCAGGGTGCGTCCGGCCTCGATGGGCAGTCCGTGCGCGGTGAAGCGGGCGGCGGTCTCCCGCAGCAGCTCCGCCCCCGCGTCCGGATCGCCGGTGGCCGCCAGGTACTGGCCGCGGACCCGGTCCAGCGCCGTCAGCACGGTGGTGCGCCCCAGCCGCCGCGCCACCGGGGTGACCTCCGCCAGCAGATCGGCGGCCCTCTCGGGCTCCCCGCCGGCCACGTACGCCTCGGCCAGCTCCTCGTGCCAGCGCAGGACGGACGGGTCGATGGCCAGGGCGGCGATCGGCAGGTCGCGGATGCCGCCGAGCGTCTCCAGGGCCAGGGCGGTCTCGCCCATGGCGAGCTGTACGCGCCCGAGCGCGTACAGGGAGCAGTGCACGAAGACCTGGTCGCCCTCCTCCTGGGAGGCGCGCAGACTGCGGCGGGCGTAGTCGGCCGCGCGCCGGAAGCTGCCGCCGGCGGTCTCGGCCATCGCCGCGCTGTACCACAGCGGTCCCGGGGAGAAGCCGGCCTCCAGCGCGATGGACACCGCGCGGCGGGCGTGGGCGAGGGCCGCGGCGCACTGCCCCTGACGGGCCTCGACCTCGGCCAGCGAGCGCAGCGCCACCACCAGGTCCTCGGTGGTTCCCAGCCGTTCGAGCTCGGGCAGCAGGGCGAGCAGTCCCTCGCGCGCCTCGGTGAGCCGGTCGTCGAACAGGGCGTGGCGGTAGGCGAGCAGCCGCGGCCCGTTGCGCAGCGCGGGCGGGAGCCCCTCCCGCCACACGGTCAGGGCCTCCTCGGTGTGCGCCCCGGCCTCGGGCTCGCCCAGAGCGCGGCTGATGCGGGCGCGGGCGGTGGCCGCCAGTACGGCGGTCTCCCGGTCCCCGGCGGCCAGGGCCAGACGGTACGCCTCCTCGGCGGTGGCGCGGGCCGCGACGCTGTCGCCGTCGGCCAGTTGCTGCTTCCACACCAGCCGGACCAGCACGGCCGCGCGCATCGACGGGTCGTCGCCGGCGTCGGCCAGGGCGTGGGAGAAGGTCTCGTCCAGGTCGCCCAGGCTCTGGAAGGCGGTGTCCAGGATGGCGAGCCGGGCGCTCAGCCGGGCGGCGGGCGGCACGTCGCGGGCGAGGATGGCGTCGGCGGCCCGTTTGGACAGGTCGGGCCGGGCGGCGCGGGCCGCGTCGGCGGCGGCCCCCAGCAGCCGGGCCACCTCCTCCTCCGGGTGGCCGGCGGGGGTGCGTTCGGCGGCGAGCAGGCCGAGTTCGGCGGCCAGGGCGCGGTCCCCGCGGCGGCGGCAGGCTTCCAGGGCCCGGTCGAGTTCCCCGGCCATCTGGGCGCCGGCGTCGCGGGGATCGGAGGCCAGGGCACGGTGGCGTACGGCCTGCACGGGGTCGCCCACGGCTCCGGCCAGGGCGGTGTGGCAGGCGGCCCGCTCGTCCCAGTCCGCCTCGGCGGCCAGGGTCGCGGGCACCACTTCGGCGGTGAAGGCGACCGCGCCGTCCTCGCCGACGGTGACCAGCCCGGCCCGTTCGGCGGCCGCGAGGTCCGCCTCGGCCGAGGTCCGGCCCGCCCTGCGCAGCACGGTCGTGGTCGGCCCGGTGGCCAGCGCGGCGAGCAGCAGGGTGGGGTGCGCCTCGGCGGGCGCCTCGGCCAGCATGCGGCGGGCGGCGGCGCGGGCCTCGCCGCCCGGCGGCAGTTCGTCGGCGTGGTGGACGAAGGTGCGGGCGCCCGCCAGGGAGCGGCCGATGGCCAGGGCGAGCCTGGGGTTGCCGCCGCTGGCCCGGTGGATGCGGCCGGCCAGCCGGGCGGGGAGTTCGTGGTCGGCCAGCAGCGCGGCGATGTGGTCGGCGCCGAGCGGCGGGACGGGGACGACGCGGGGGCCGGTGTGGCCGAAGAGGGTCTCCGCGTGCAGCGGGCTGGTGTGCTGCCTCTCGGCCACCAGGGCCCGCACCGCGGGCGGCGCCTTGTGCAGGGCGAAGCGGAGCAGGGCGGAGCTGTCGGGGTCCAGCCACTGGGCGTTGTCCACCACCAGCAGCACCGGCCCCCCGGCGGCGATCAGGCGCAGTACCTGGGCCACGGCCAGCCGCAGGGCGACGCGGTCCTGTCCGGCGGCGGGCGCCTCCGTCTCGCGGCGGGCCACGGCGACGGCCGCGCGCTGCGGCCGGGGCAGTTGCCGCAGGGCCTCCTCGGGCATGTCGTCCAGCAGTCCGGCCGCGCCGGCGCCGGGGATGTCCCGGTCCTCCTCCTCCGGGGCCAGCCACAGGACGGTCTCTCCCCGCGCCCGGCGTTCCTGCGGCCTGGCCACGGCGGCTACCAGGGCCGTCTTGCCGATGCCCGGCGGGCCGGTGAGGGCGGCCCTGCCGTGGTCGCGCAGGATCCGCTCCAGGTGGTCCAGCAGATCGCCGCGACCGACCAGCGCCGGACGGGGGGTCTCCCGATCCAGACCCATACACCGCCTCCGGTCGTGTTCATGCCCGTGCTCCGCGAGGATACGGAGGAGACGGGCTACCGGTCGATGGTCTTCGGCGTGGACGTTCGACGGTTTTTCGACGGAGGTTCCGGCGCGGGTTCCGGTGGATTCCCGTGCGGGTGCGGCGGATCGGGCGCCGACGAGCCGGGAAGCCGTCAGGGCCTGCCGGCGGGTGCAGCGCCGGCAGGCCCTGGTTTGCCGGCCGGTGCGGACCGTCTCGGTGGCGGTCCGGATCAGCGGCCGGAGATCCCCGGTGGGGGCGGGGACCGTCGGTGGGAACCGTGCGGGGCCCGCCCCGTCAGGTGGACGGGCCCCGGTCCGGTGGCCGGCCGGGCCGGCCGGTCACGGCCCGCTGGGGCCGGTTCCGGTCGCTCCCGTCCGGTGGCGGGCGGTTCGCTCAGAAGGTCAGGCTCCAGGAGTCGATGTAGCCGGTGTCCCCAGCGTAGACGTCCTTGACCCGCAGCTTCCAGGTGCCGTTGGCGAGCACCGAGGAGGCGTCGACGGTGTACGTGGCGATCACGTTGTCGGCGCTGTCGTAGGCGGCTTCCTTGAGGGTGGCGTAGCGGCCGTCGGGGGCGACCAGCTCGATGACCAGGTCACCGCGGTAGGTGTGCTTGATGTCGACGGCGACCTGGAGGTCGGCCGGCGCGTAGCCGCTGCGGCCGCTCACCGCGATCGGGGAGGTGACACCGGTGTCGCTGTTGTCCGTGATGGAGACGTTGGCGCTGTTGGTGTAGGTGTCGCCGACCGGGTCCTCACCGCCGCCGCTGTCGCCGCCCGCGGCCGCGACGGTCGCGGCGGCGTCGGCCAGGCCGGCGCCGCAGCCGCCGCTGCAGGTGCCGGGCAGGGTGCGGGCGTTGGACCTGATCAGTCCCTCGATCTGGGACGGGCTCAGCGAGGAGTTCTCCGACTTCATCAGCGCGGCCAGGCCGGCGATGTGCGGGGCGGCCATGCTGGTGCCCTGGTAGTAGGCGTAGCTCTCACCGGCGGGCCGGGTGGAACCGGAGTCCACCGTGGAGAGGATGCCGTTGGTCCGGACCGCGGTCTCGCCGCCGGGGGCGGTGATGTCGACGACCGAGCCGTAGTTGGAGTAGGAGGCCCGGTTGCCCTCGCGGTCGCCGGCGGCGACGGTGATGACGTTGGAGCAGTTCGCCGGGACGAAGCCGGAGGCGTTGGTGTTGCTGTTGCCCGCCGCGACGACGACCGTGGTGCCGCGGTTGACCGCGCCGTTGATCGCGTTCTGGTAGGTGCTGGAGCAGGTGCCGCCACCGCCCAGGCTCATGTTGATCACGTCGGCCGGGGTGGGGTTGGACGGGACGCCGTAGACGGTGCCGCCGGAGGCCCAGATGATGGCGTCGGCGATGTCGGCCGTGGTGCCGCCGCACTTGGCGAGCACGCGGACGGGCTGGATCTTCGCGCCGTGGGCGATGCCCGCGATGCCCTTGCCGTTGTTGGTCGACGCGGCGATGGTGCCCGCGACGTGGGTGCCGTGCCAGGAGGAGGCGCTGTCGTAGGTGGCGCCGCACTCGCCGGCGTAGAACCAGTCGCCCTCGTCGGCGGGGTCGCTGTCGCGGCCGTCGCCGTCCCGCGCGTTGGTGGAGTTGGAGACGAAGTCGTAGCCGGAGACGATGTTGGCGGCGAGGTCGGAGTGGGCGACGTAACCGGTGTCCAGGACGGCGACGACCGTGCCCTGGCCGGTGGACCTGTCCCAGGCTCCGGGCACGCGCATGCCGGCGGTGGACTCGAAGAGGTCCCACTGGCTGCCGTACTGCGTGTCGTTGGGGGTCGCCATCGCGTACATGCGGGTGTTGGGCTCGGCGTAGGCGACGTCCGGGTCGCTCTCGAAGGCCTTGACGATCTTGTTGATCTCGGCCTTCGAGGTCTTGCCCTCCACCTCGTACAGGGCCGCGCCCGTGGCCAGGCGGCGCTCGAACTTCAGCTTCTGCCCGGTCTTCTTGCCCTTGGCCCGGGCCTCGGCCCTCGCCTCGGAGTCGGACTCGGCCGCGCTCGGGGAGGCGTTCGCGGCCTTGGTCTCGGTGCGGTTGCGGTAGGCGACGATGACGCCGTCCGCGGGTGCGTCGGGGAGTTCGGTGCGCTGCTCGCCGGCCTTGGGGGCCTTCTCCCCCGCCTGCGGGGCCGCGGTCGCGACGGATGCGGTGGCTGCTCCGGTCATGAGGGTGGCGGTCGCCGCCAGCACTGATATCAGTCTTCGCCTAGGGGCCTTCACGGGGGGGGTTCCTTTCGAAGCTGCCCGGGCGTGCCGGGCAGTGGGGGTGCCTGGTGCGGGGGTTGCGCCGGGGTTCCGGGCGGGGTGGGGCATGACGTCGGTTCCGCCCGGAACTCCGGTGCCGCTGACCATAGGAACGCCCCGGCGGGCCCCGATACGGGGAAAACCCTTGCGTCCCCTCCCCGGTCCGCCGCCGGCCGGCCCACGGCGCGGGGAACGGGGGGTGTACGTCCGGAAAAGCCCGGATGCAGCCGTCGGATCGCCTCCGTGACGGCCCGTCGGACATCCGGTGAATTCGCACCGACCGGTGCCCGGATACCGGACATCCGCCGCGGGTCCCTGACACGGGAGCGGACAGCCGCCGCAGGCGCGCCCGACCACTCCCGCGCCGACGGCGCGCACGGCCCGGTCGGCAGGCGCGTCCGGCCCCCGGTCGCTCCCGGGCGGCGGGTGCGGGCGGCGGGCCGCGGACCGCTCCGCACCTCGTCCACCTACTCCGTACGGGTGAATACTCGACAGCCCTTCCGGGCCCGCGCCTCCCGGGACGCCGGCGCGCCCCGACTCGTCTCCCGTGGTCAGCCGCCCCCTCCCGCCCCATACACGGAACACGGAACCCCGCAAAGCGGATCAGGGCCGCATATGCACATCAAACGGTGCGTCCGTAACGTCGTATGTGAAGCCGCCCACATCGGGCGGCGACATCCACCTGGCATCCCACCGAGGAGGACCCAGATGCTCACCCACACCACGGGAACCACCCTTGCCCCCGCCGCTCCGGCCGAGCGGGACATGGTCGCCGACCTGATGACCACGCGCGAGGCCCCGGTCAGCGACGCGCCCGTGTGGGCGCCGGAGGCGATCGGCCTGCTGCTGCTCGCGCTCCTGCTCTCCCCCAGGGAGCCGCGGGAGAAGTGACGCGACCGCTCCACAGCGGGATGCGACAGGAAGCGGCATGATGCGACAGGAACGAACAGAACCGGCATAACATGACACACCGAACAAGAGAGGTGGGTCACTGATGCCGAATCCGGACACCCCATCGCGCACGGACTACGCCGCGGCGGTGGAGAGTCTGGCCGACCGCGTCCTCGGCGCCCTGCGGGGCGCCGGGGATCCGGCGGTGGTGGCCTCCCAGGTGGACGAAGCCCCCGACCCCAAGGTCGCCCTGGCGGCCGTACGGGTGCTGGGACCCGACGTGTTCGCCCCCGCGCTGCTGGCCGGAGTGCCCTTCGGGCCCGGCGACGCCCGGGCGGTGGCCGAGTCCCTGCGAATCTTTCCGCCCGCTCCGGACGCCGCGCCCGAGGCCGCGTGGCGCGACTGGACGACCGTGCGGCTCCTCGCGCGGTACGGCGGTGGCTCCCCCGGCGAAACCCTCACCGACACCGACACCCCCACCGACATCCCCGAGGACACCCTGGGCGTACGCGAGCCGGCGCCCCCCGGCGGCGCCGGCTCCTCCTGGCGCGAGCTGTCCCTGAGCATGGCGCAGCTCTCCCCGCTCGCCCTGCCGGACGTCGACGGCCCCGTCCACAAGACCGCCCTGGACCGGCTGCGCGACCTGAGCCGGGGCGCCGCCCGCGCGATGCTCCGCCGCGACTACCCCACCGCGGCCCGCCTGGCCCGCTGGCTCGCCCGCGCACCGCACCACGGCGCACGCCCGGACCTGGACACGGCCGCCCTGGTGCGGCACCTCGAACTGCACTGCGGGGGAGGCGGGCGCACCGCGCTGGACACCGCCGTCGCCCGCGGCCTGCTGGACCGTACGCAGCCGCAGAGGCCGGGAGGACCGACCGCATGAGCACGCCCCGCACCACCGCCGCGGCCCCCGCCCCCGTGGGGCGGTCGGCGCACCGGGTGGCCACCCGCGCCCTCGGCTGGCTGCGCCGCCACTGCGAGCTGGGCACCCTGCCGCCCGGCACCACCTCCGACATGGCCGACCCCGACAGCATCTACAAGCCGCTGGGCGAGACGGCCCTGGCCGCCTCCCTGGTGCTGCGCGAGGGGCTGGCCTCCGCGAGCGAGGAGCGCACCGCCCGCGAACTGCTCGACTTCGCCTGGTGGGAGCTGCGCGGCGGCGACATGCTCTACGAGCGGCAGCTGCGCTACATGATGATGGTCGACCCGCTGGAGCTGTACGCGCACTTCGTCCGCGCCGGCTACCGCCACCGTCGTCTGGAGGCGCTGCTGGACCACCTCGGCGGCCTGGTCACGATGGACGCCGTCGAGCAGGTGCCCAACCGCCGCCTCGCCGTCGCCAACGCCGCCCGTCTGACGGGCCTGGCGCGCGAGACCGACTGGAAGCGGCTGACCGACGCCACCTGGCTCGGCAACACCCCCGAGCCGTGGGTGATCGACTGGATGACGGCCTACTGCGTGACGCACACCGTCTTCCACATCACCGACTGGGGCGCCCGCCCCGGCGACCTGCCGCCGCACCTGGAGGAGTACCTCCAGCTCTGGCTGCCGGTGTGGCTGGACATCTGGCGGGAGGTCCAGGAGTGGGACCTCGTCACCGAGCTGCTGATCGTCGGAAGCTGCCTGCGCGAGCCCTACGCCGACCCCGCGCTGTGGGAGGAGCTGGCCTCGGTGCAGCACGAGGACGGGCTGATGCCGCGGGACGGCAAGGAGGTCGAGGGGGACGCCGCCCAGCGCTTCCGGGACCACCACCACCCCACCGTCGTCGCGGCCGTCGCCGGCACCCTGGCGCTCTCCCGCGCCGCGCGGCGGTGAGCCCGGTGTCCTCCGAAACGGCCTCCCGCCCCGGCCCCGAGCGGGAACCCGGCCCCGACACCTCCCCCGACGCCTCCCCCGACACCGTCACCGAAGCCGCCACCGACACCGGGCCGGACACCGCCACCACCGGCACCGCCCGCCCCGAAGCCGCCACCGCCCCCACCGCACGGCCCGAGTCCGCGCTCTCCCTCCCCCTGGAGACGGTCGCCGCCGCCGCGCCCGGCCCCGCGGTGGCGGTCGTGGCGGTACGGGCGGGCGAGTCCAGGACGCTGTGCCGGGGCGCGTCCGCCGCCACCCGCTTCGAACTCGGCTCGGTGACCAAGACGTTCACCGCCCTGCTGCTGGCCGAGGCGGTGGCCCGGGGCGAGCTGGACCACGACGACCCGATCACCGGACGCCTACCCGCGGCCGCCGTGCCCGAGGGCTACGGCGACCGGATCACCCTCGCCCATCTGGCCTCGCACACCGCCGGGCTGCCCGTTCTCCCGCCGGGGCTGCTGGCACGGGCCGTGCCCCGCTTCTACACCAACCCCTACGAGGGCTTCACCCCCGACCACCTGCTGCACGCCCTCTCCCAGACCCGGGTGCGCCACCCTCCCGGGCAGCGGGTGCGCTACTCCAACTTCGGCGTCGGGCTGCTGGGCCGGCTGCTGTCGGACGCGGCCGGCGCCCCGTACGGCGAGGCGCTCGCCACCCGGATCCTCACGCCGCTGGGCCTGGCCGACAGCACCTGCGACCCCGAGCTGCCCCAGGCCACCGGCCACTGGCACGGCCGCCCCCGCCCGCCCTGGCGCATCCCGGGCCTGCCGGGCGCGGGCGCGCTGCGTTCCAGCGCCCGCGACCTCCAGCGCTACCTGGAGGTCCTGCTCTCCCCGCCACCGGAGGCGGACGAGACCCTGCGCACCGCCCTCCACGACGTCACCCGCCCCCGGGCGACCACGCCCGGCGGCGACCGGATGTGCCTGGCCTGGAAGGCGCGCACCCACACCGCCCGCGACGGCGGCGAGTTCGACCTGCTGTTCCACTCCGGCGGCACCCGCGGCTTCACGTCCTTCGCCGGCTTCTGCCCGGCCGCCCGCGTCGGCCTGGCGGCGGTGACCAACAGCTCCCCCACCCTGCGCGGCACCTTCATCCGCACCGCCTACCGCACCCTGCGCGACCTCGCGGCCGAAATCCCCGCCCGCTGATCCCCACCGGGTCGGGAACACCGCCGACCGGTGCGCCCGAGCCCCCTGTACGCCGCACGCCTCCCAGCGGCAGTGCAGCTCGAACCAGACGGTCTTGCCGATCCCGCAGGGGCGCGGGTACGCGCCCCAGGCGTCGGAGAGGGCGGCGACCAGGGCCAGGCCCCGGCCCGACTCGTCCTCCGGCGACGTGCCGCGCGGGCGCGGCATGCCGTTGCCCGCGTCGCAGACCTCCACCCGCAGCCCCCGGTCGCCGAGCACGCAGCGCAGGGCGATCTCCCGGCCGGGCGGGGTGCGGGCGTGGCGGCAGGCGTTGGCCACCAGCTCGCTCAGCAGCAGTACGGCCGTCTCCGCCGCCGCTTCCGGCACCTTCCAGGCGCTCAGCCCGTCGCGCAGCAGGGCCCGCGCGCGTCCCGCGCTGCGCGGGTGGCTCGGCAGGCGCCACTCCGCCTGCTCCGGCAGGTTCGCTCCGGTGGGGAGCGGAGTCTCGGGTGCATCGGATCGGTGTGCGGTCATCGTGCCCTCGTACGGGTGGTCTTCGCTGATCGGGCCTCACACGGTGCCGACCTCTGCCTAGCGTCTCCAGTGACCGGCCGGGTACGGAGCGTGCCGTACTCATGGCGCACAAGGGGGAAGGCGGGAGACGATGACCGAGGGGACCACCCAGCAGCCGCCGATGGCCTGGCGGTACTGCGGCAACCAGATCAAGCGCTGGCGCACCCGCGCGGGGATCAGCCGCGAGGCGCTGGGCGACGAGGCGGGCTACGGCTACGAGACGATCAAGTCCATGGAGCAGGGCCGCCGCAAGCCGACGGTCCGGCTGCCGGAGGTCGCCGACGAGATGTGCGACGCGCGGGGCCTGCTGGTGGCGGCCCAGGAGTATCTGAAGCCGGACAGGTTCCAGTCGTACGCGCAGGAGTTCGTGGACGCCGAGGACCGCGCCATCGCCCTGCATTCGTACGAGGCGCTGCTCATCCCCGGACTGCTCCAGACCAAGGCGTACTCGCAAGCGCTGATCGGCAACCACCACCCGCCGCTCGACGACGAGACCGTCCAGGAGCGGGTCGCGGCCCGGCTGGAGCGGCAGGAGAAGCTCACGCGCAGGCCGACCGTGGCGTTCGGCTTCGTGATCTACGAGGCCGCCCTGCGCACCCGCGTCGGCGGCGACGAGGTGATGCGGGAACAGTCCCACCACCTGCTGGAGATGGGCGGGTTGCGAAATGTCTCCGTCCAGGTGCTCCCCGTCGAGCGCGGGGTCTTCGGTGGCCTCAGCGGACCCATGGTGCTGCTGGAAACGGCCGAACACGAGTACTACGCCTATGCGGAGGGGCAGGAGACAGGTGCGCTCTACTCCGACCCGGAGAAGATCAGCGTGCTCACCCAGCGCCATGGAATGATCCGCATGCAGGCTCTCAGCACCGAGGAATCGGCGCGCTTCATCAGGAAGGTGGCGGAGGAGCTATGAGGGACGGCCTGGTCTGGTTCAAGTCCAGCCACAGCGACTCGGATGGCGGCGCCTGCGTCGAAGTCGCCTTCGCCTGGCGGAAGTCCAGCCACAGCGACTCGGGCGGCGGCAACTGCGTCGAGGTGGCCGCGTGCGCCGACGCCGTGCATGTGCGCGACTCCAAGGCGACGGACGGGCCGCAACTCGTGCTCCCGCCCGCCGCCTGGGCCGACTTCGTCGCGTACGCCGCCCGCGCGTGACCGGCTGCCCGCCCGCCGGATGAACTCGGCGGCCGGGCTCATCCGGTGGGCGGTCAGCCGAGGTCGGCGAGTTTGCGTCGTAGCACCGTCCGTTCGCGTTCGTTGCCGCACAGCCGGATCGCGTGCTCCAGTTCGGTGCGCGCCTCGTCGGTGCGCCCGAGGCGGGCGAGGAGTTCCCCGCGGACGTTCGGCAGCAGGTGGGAGCCGGACAGCGCCTTGGCTCCGGCCAGCCCGTCCACGATGGCCAGGGCCGCCGCCGGCCCCCGCGCCATGCAGACGGCCACCGCCCGGTTGAGGTCGACCACCGGTGAGGGCGCGAGCCGGCCGAGCGCCTCGTAGAGGAGCACGATCCGCTCCCAGTCCGTGGCCTCGACCGAGGGGGCGGTGGCGTGGCACTCGGCGATCGCCGCCTGCAGGCCGTAGGCGCCCAGGCCCCGGCCGGTCCGCTCGGCGCGGGCCAGGGCGGCCCGCCCCCGGCGGATCGCGGAGCGGTCCCAGCGGCGGCGGTCCTGGTGCTCCAGCAGCACCGGCTCGCCGTCCGGCCCGGTACGGGCCGGGAAGCGCGCGGCGGTCAACTCCAGCAGCGCCAGCAGGCCGTGGACCTCGCCCTCGTCCGGCATCAGCCGGCTCAGCACCCGCGCCAGGCGCTGCGCCTCGCCCGCGAGGTCGAGCCGGATCAGGTCCCCGCCCGAACTGGCCGAGGACCCCTCGGTGAAGATCAGGTAGACGACGCTGAGGACCGAGCCGAGCCGTTCGGCCCGCTCGGCGGCCGTCGGCGTCCCGAACGGCACCCGGGCCGCCTTCAGGGTCTTCTTCGCCCGGGTGATCCGGGCCTGCACCGTGGCGGTCGGCACCAGGAACGCCCTGGCGATCTCGTCGCTCGTCAGACCGCCGACCACCCGCAGGGTGAGCGCCACCCGCCCCTCGCGCGGCAGCACGGGGT
This sequence comes from Streptomyces barkulensis, assembly GCF_002843305.1. Lineage (GTDB taxonomy): Bacteria > Actinomycetota > Actinomycetes > Streptomycetales > Streptomycetaceae > Streptomyces > Streptomyces barkulensis. The sequence goes on along the minus strand of NZ_PGSG01000031.1, from coordinate 5,663 downwards.
GGCAGGCGAGGAACATCAGCGCGAGGGTGTCGTCGTCGATGCGGTCCGGGTCCCACAGCACGTCACAGCCCTCCCGGGCCGGGTCGGGGGACGTACCCGCCGAGGCGCCGCCTGCGACGATGCCGCCCTCGCCCAGGCCGTGGGCGAGGGCGGCGTACCTCTCGTCGAGGGCGGAGCGCCGGCGGAACGCGTCGATCGCGCGGCGCCGGCCGACGGTCAGCAGCCACCCCGCCGGGTCGCGGGGCGCGCCCTCGCGCGGCCAGTTCACCAGCGCCTCGGCCAGCGCCTCCTGGGCGCAGTCCTCGGCCAGCGCGAAGTCGCCGGTGTACCGCGCGAGCGCGCCGGTGATCCGCGCGGACTCGATCCGCCAGACGGCGGCGACGGCCTCACGGCCGGTGGGGTCGGCCATCTTCCGCGATCCCCCTCAGAGCTGGCCGGTGGCCTCGCGCCACGCCCGCTCCTTCTGGATCCACTCGTTGTCCTGGGGGAACTCGTCGATCGTGGTGACCCGGCGGATCTCGGTCTTCAGGCCCGGGCCGCTGAACGGCGCCCGCCTGGCCCACTCGACGGCCTCCTCCTTGGACGCCACGTTGAGGATGTAGAAGCCGCCGAACAGCTCCTTGGTCTCGCCGTAGGGGCCGTCGGTGACCACGGGCGGCTCGGAGGAGTGGTCGACGACCACGCCCTCGGCTGCGTCGTCCAGGCCCTCCGCGGCGACCAGCACACCGGCCCGGATCAGCTCGTCGTTGTACCTGCCGACGGTCTCCAGCATCTGGCCGAAGTCGACGTCCGCCATCCCCGCGAGGGCCTCGTCGGTGGCGCGCATGATCAGCATGTACTTCATGGTTCTGTCTCCCTGGCGGTTCCGGGCCTCTCTCGGACCCTCTCACCCATAGGTCGAACGGGAACGGCGCGGATCAACACGGTCGCCGAATTTTTTCCGGGGAACTTCCGGCAGCGTATGGCACGCCCCGGCGGTCCGGTTCCGGTGCAGGCGGCCGGGCGCGGCCGGAGGCGCTCTCACGGCGCGGCGGGTGGTTCGGCCCGGTAGGCGCGGTGGAGCAGGTCCGTGAAGGCCGGGGCGGCGGGCAGGGAGGCGGAGCCGATCCGGTGTACGGCGACCCCCGGCGTCCAGGAGTTCATGACGGCGGCCCCGGCCAGTTCCGGCAGGTCGGCGAGGGTGATCTCCCGGACGCGCTGGGGGACGCCGAGGCGGTCGAGCCGCCGGCGCAGAACGCCCATCGTGACCCCGGTCAGTACCTCGGCCTCGGGCCACACCACCGCCGAGCCGTCCCAGAAGGCCAGGTTCCAGATCGTCGCCTCGCCGATCCGGCCCCGGCGGTCGGTGAAGGCGGCGTCGTCGAAGCCCTGCGCGGCGGCCCGGCGCAGCAGGTACGTCTTGGCCGCCTCGCCGACGAGCTTGACCGACGGCAGGAACCGCTCGTGCTCGAACGCCGCCAGCGCCAGCGGCCCCTCGGGCCCGGAGGCGGGCGGTCCGGTGCGGACCAGCATCTCCGGTTCGGCGTCCGCCGCCGTGAACTCGCCCGCCGGGGAGTACACCACGGCCGTCAGCGACACGTCCTGCGGGCCGCCCTCCAGCGCCGTCCGCAGGCGGGACCGCACCCGGTCGTCGGGCAGCGCCCGGCCGTACAGCTCCAGCGAGGCCGAGCGCAGCCGCGCCAGATGCAGGTCGAGCCCCCGGACCCGGCCGCCGCGCACCTGCATGGCGGTGAAGTGGGCGTGGCCCGCGAAGGCGAGCGGCGCCAGCTCTCCGGCGGTGGCCGTACGGCCGTCGCGGTGGACGGCGTAGGAGGTCGATGAGGTCATGTGCGTCGCTCCGAAGCTCGGGTCCCGGGAGTTCATGGGTTTCAGGGAATTCATGGGTTTCATGGGTTTCAGGAAAAGGGGCGGCGGGCGCGGAATGCCCGCTCGCGGGGCGACGTTAGGGCTTCACACCGGTGTGAAGGTCAACTCCCGGGAGGGGTACGGCACATGCTGATCGGGGAGCTGTCCCGGCGCACGGGGGTCAGCACGCGACTGCTGCGGTACTACGGGGAGCAGGGGCTGCTCACCCCCGAGCGCGGCCCGAACGGCTACCGCACCTACGGCGAGGACGCGGTGCTCACCGTGCGGCAGATCCGCGCCCTGCTGGACGCGGGCCTGACCACCGAGGTGATCCGCTCGGTGCTGCCGTGCGCCCGGGGCTCGGAGCCGGGCTTCGACTGGTGCGCGGATCTGCGGGGCGCGCTGGAGCGGGAGCTGGCGGCGCTGGACGAGCGCATCGGCGAACTGACGCGCAGCCGCGACGCGCTGGCCGCCTACCTCGCCCGCCCCTGAGCCCCGGGGCCGCCCGGGCGCGGGTCACCGCTTCCGCAGCTCCCCCATGCTCAGGAAAAGGGCCGCCGCGATGCCGAGCACGAGGCTCGAAATCCCGTGGGACAGGCGCTGCTCCAGCTCCACCAGCGCCTCGTACTCGGCGCGCGAGAGGATCTCCACCCAGCCTCGCGGCGCCGTCTCGTGCGCGTAGTGGCGACCCCCCTCGACCTTCGGGGAAGACGGCCGGCCGAGCCCCTGGAGCATGGTCGCGGCGGTCAGCGCCACGCCCCCGGCGACCAGCATGCCCAGCTCCGTCTGCGCCTTGCCGGGCAGACATCGGAAGGCCGTCCACAGCATGCGCCGGTCGCTGACGGACGAGAACCCCCACAGCGCCGCGGCGAAGAGGAACAGGAAGGCCGACCCCACGCTCACCCCGGTCAGCCACCCGGACTCCGGCAGCAGGAGCCCCGGAAGGAGCGTCAGCAGCGCGCACACCAGCGACGCCGCCCCCAGAACGGCCGCCGTCCCGCCGAAAAACCTGTAACCCCGCCCCACGCCCCCCAGCCTCGCACGGCGGGCCGACAGGTCCCGCCACGCCCCAGCCGCTGGAAGGCGGGTCTCCTCGGTGATACCGCGCAGGACGATTTCGGGGCCACGAACCCACGGCCGCGGCCCCGGCTATGCTGCCTCGTCCTACGGAGCCAGGGGGTTCACCGTGAGCAGCAGCAATCCGCCGTTTCCCGACCGGATCGAGCTCAGCGGGGAGGGGCTCGTCCTGCGTGACTGGACGGAGGCGGACGTGGCCGCGATGCCGGATCTGTTCGACCACCCCGACATCGCGTACTGGACGCCGATCGTCTCGCCCTTCGACGAGGCGGCCGCCCGCACGCGGCTCGAACGGGCCCGGCAGCTACGGGCGGACGGCACGGCCATCCTGCTCGCGATCACCACCGACGGCCGCGCGCCGCTCGGCGAGGCGATGCTGCGCCGCGCCCCCGAGGGCACGGAGCTCGGTTACGCGGTCGGCCCGGCGCACCGGGGCCGGGGGCTGGCCGTACGGGCGGTGCGGGTGATGGCCGCGTACGCCTTCGAGCGGTTGGGAGCGGATCAGGTGATCCTGGAGCTGGAGGCGGAGAACGCCGCCAGCGTCGCCGTGGCCGCCAAGGCGGGCTTCGGCCTGCTCGACGTGCCGCTGATCGAGGGTGAGGAGAAGGGGCGGCCCTACATCCTCCAGACGTGGGGGCTTCGGCCCACTCCGTGAGGCCGCCCGGTCGGGGATGAGCACGCCGGCGAGCCGACGCGGGGTGCGCGGCGTGGGCCGCCGGTTCCTCGGCCCACGGGCCGCCGGGGAGTGCGCCGACCGCTCCGGAGGGCCGGGAATCCGGCCCGGAGCTCGGGTGCCGAGGGTCGGGATCCGGGATTCGAGCGCCTTCTCCAAGGAATGGGTGGGAGGTCTCCTCCCACCCTCCCACCCTGCGGTTTTCCACTCTCAGCGACCGGGTCGCCACACACCGCGTCGGCGGTGTAGCGTGCGGGACGACAAGAGAACGACCCCCGCCGGTGCGGGAACACCGGGCGAGGGTCTGACCATCCAGATCGAACGGAACTCGATCCATGGCTATGGCCAACATTGACATCCTCGCCGCCCTGAAGGACGGCGATTCCCGCCTACCGCGCCGCCTGTGGCTGCGGTGTCGAGTGGGTTCCTGCTTCGCCGCGCGGTGCCGGGACGAGTCCCGGTCTTACCTGCGCTCCACAGGCTGATGCCGCCAGTCCGGCGGCCTTGGCGACGTTGACCGCCGCGTTGATGTCCCGGTCCAGGACCGCCCCGCACGCCTGGCAGGTCCACTCTCGGATGTGGAGGGGCTTGGGGCCGTCCTTGACGCCGCACACGGAGCACACCCGGGAGGTCGGCTCGAACCGGCCGATCTTCACGAAGGTACGTCCGTACCGGGCGGCCTTGTACTCCAGCATGCTCACGAACGCCGACCATCCGGCGTCGTGCACGGACTTGGCCAGGCGCGTGCGCGCGAGTCCCTTCACCGCCAGGTCCTCCACGGCGACCGCTTGGTTGTCGCGGATCAGCTGTGTGGAGAGCTGGTGGTGGAACTCGCGGCGCGCGTCCGCGACACGGGCGTGTGCCCGTGCGACGCGGATCCTGGCCTTGTCCCGGTTCTTGCTGCCCTTCTCCTTGCGGGAGAGGGAGCGCTGCGCCTTCTTCAGGCGTTTTTCGGCCCGGCGCAGGAAGCGCGGGCTGTCGATCTTCGTCCCGTCGGAGAGGACCGCGAAGTGTCCGAGCCCGAGATCGATGCCCACCTCGGGCGCGACCTGGGGCAGGACTTCCTCCGGGCCGGTCTCCACGACGAAGGACGCGAAGTACCGGCCTGCCGCGTCCTTGACCACGGTCACCGTGGACGGCGTCGACGGCAGGGAGCGGGACCACTTCACCTTGACGTCGCCGATCTTCGGCAGACGCAGCCTGCCGCCCGGGGTGATCGACCAGCGGGCGTTCGCCGTGAACCGGACCGACTGCCGGGTGTCCCTCTTCGACTTGTACCGGGGCGCGCCCATGCGCGGGCGCTTGCCCTTCAGGCCGTCGAAGAAGTTCCGGTACGCGGCCTCCAGGTCGCGCAGCGACTGCTGGAGAACGACCGCCGACACCTCGCCGAGCCACGCCCGCTCCGGGGTGCTCTTCGCCTCGGTGATCAGCGCCTTCGACAGGTCGCCGGTCTTCGGGAACGGCAGCCCCTCGCTGCGGGCGGTCTCCCGAGCGCGAAGCGCGTCGTTGTAGACCACCCGCGCACACCCGAACGCCCTCGCCAACGCCATGCGCTGACCGACGCTCGGGTACAAGCGGAAGCTGTACCGAAGCTGCATGCGGATCATGGTACACAGTTGGTTTATGGGTATCGATGAGAACGTTCGTACTGGTCGTCACTGCGTCTTCCGCATGCATGTCCACTTGGTTTTCGTGACGAAGTACCGGCACTCCGTCTTCGTTGACCGGCACTTGACGCGGTGCGAGGAGATCATGCGGGCCGTGTGCGAGGACTTCGAGGCCGAGCTGGTCGAGTTCAACGGCGAGAACAACCACGTCCATCTCCTCGTGAACTTCCCGCCGAAGGTTGCCGTGTCCAGGCTGGTGAACTCCCTCAAAGGCGTGTCCTCCCGCAGGCTCCGCCAGGAGTTCCCCGACCTCGTCCGCCACTACTGGCGGGCACAGCGCCTGTGGTCCGGCTCGTACTTCGCCGGGTCCGTCGGCGGCGCGCCGCTCAGCATCGTGAAGCAGTACATCGAGCAGCAGAACCGGCCGCTCTGACCCGGGCCGAGGTGAACAGTGCAGATCC
>NZ_PGSG01000030.1 GCF_002843305.1 Streptomyces barkulensis | reverse complement strand
TACGACTACGACGTGATCGTGGTCGGTTCCGGTTTCGGCGGTTCGGTGTCCGCGCTGCGGCTGACGGAGAAGGGCTACCGGGTCGGGGTGCTGGAGGCGGGGCGGCGCTTCACCCGCGAGACGCTGCCGAGGAACTCCTGGGACCTGCGGAACTACCTGTGGGCCCCGGCGCTGGGCCTGTACGGCATCCAGCGCATCCATCTGATGGACAAGGTGATGATCCTGGCCGGCGCCGGGGTGGGCGGCGGTTCGCTGAACTACGCCAACACCCTCTACGTGCCGCCGCCGGCCTTCTTCGCCGACCGCCAGTGGGGGCACATCACCGACTGGCAGGAGGAGCTGAAGCCGTACTACGACCAGGCCAGGCGGATGCTGGGCGTACGGCTGAACCCCACGGTGACGCCCTCGGACGTCCATCTGAAGGCGGCGGCCGGGAAGATGGGCGTGGGCGACACCTTCCACCTGGCGCCGGTGGGCGTCTTCTTCGGCGACGGCGAGGACGCCTCGGGCGAGGTGAGGGCCGCCCCGGGCGCGGAGGTGCCCGACCCCTACTTCGGCGGCGCGGGCCCGGCCCGCCGGGCGTGCACCGAGTGCGGCGAGTGCATGACCGGCTGCCGGCACGGGGCCAAGAACACCCTCACCGAGAACTACCTCTACCTCGCCGAGAAGGCCGGCGCGGTCATCCACCCGATGACCACCGTCACCGAGGTGACCGAGGACGGCGCCGGGGGCTTCCGGGTGACCACGGCGCGCACCGGGAAGCGCCGCGGGAGGCGCACGGTGCTGCGCGCGCGGAAGGTGGTGATCGCCGCCGGCACCTACGGCACCCAGACGCTGCTGCACCGGATGCGCGACGCCGGTCTGCTGCCGCACATCTCCCCGAAGCTGGGCGAGCTGACCCGCACCAACTCCGAGGCCCTGGTCGGCGCGATGACCTCCCCGCGCCGCTACCGGAAGAAGCACGGGCCACACGCGGAGCCGGACTTCACCAAGGGGGTGGCCATCACCTCCTCCGTCCACCCCGATGACAACACCCACATCGAGCCGGTGCGCTACGGCAAGGGCTCCAACGCCATGGGCGCCCTCTCCGTCCTCCAGGTGCCCTACGGCCGCGCGCCGAGGCCGCTGGCCTTCCTGGCGCACTGCCTGCGCCACCCCGTGCAGGCCGCGCGGACGCTGTCCAACTACCGGTGGTCGGAGCGGACGATCATCGGCCTGGTGATGCAGTCCCTGGACAACTCCCTGACCACCTACCGCAAGCCCAAGGGGCCGGGCAAGGGCCTGCTGACGGCGAAGCAGGGCCACGGGGCGCCCAACCCCGACCACATCCCCGAGGGCGCCGAGGCCGCGCGGCTCGTAGCCGAGGAGATCGGCGGCTTTCCGGGGACGAACGTCGGCGAGCTGATGGGCACCCCGCTGACCGCGCACTTCCTGGGCGGCTGCCCGATCGGCGCCTCGCCCGAGGAGGGCGTCATCGACCCCTACCACCGGCTCTACGGCCACCCGGGCATCTCGGTGGTGGACGGCGCGGCCGTCTCCGCCAACCTCGGCGTCAACCCGTCGCTGACCATCACCGCCCAGGCCGAGCGGGCGATGTCCCTGTGGCCCAACAAGGGCGAGGCCGACCCCCGCCCCGAGCAGGGCGCCGACTACGTACGTGTGCCCGTGGTGCCGCCCAGGGCCCCGGCGGTGCCCGAGGAGGCGTTCGCGGCGCTGCGGCTGCCGGTGGTGCTGCCGGTCCCGGCCGTTCCGCCGAAGCGGACGGCGCCGGAGACGGAGATGGAGACGGTGGACGCGGAGGCGGTGGAGGCGGCGGAATCCGCCGGGTCCGCCGGGGCCGCCGGGTCCGCCGAGGCCTGAGCGGACACGTGAGAGGGGGGAGCGGCCCGGCCGCTCCCCCTCCCGGCGCGTATGGCGCGTCCGCACGTTCACGCCGTCGCGGCGTTCAACCGCGGAGCGGTCGGTCCCCGGCGTCCCGGGGACCGACCGCTTGGGTCGTGGCCGGACCGCTGTCCCCTGCCGTCCGGCCACTGCACCGGAACGAGGTCCCACGACGCCCGGTCCTCACCTCCCGAGGGAGGACGGCGTCTCATCGCTCCGATGCGCTCCCCACGCCTCCGGGCGCCCGGCCGGCTCTGGGGTCGCCAGGTCCAACGACCGTGCCCCGCCGCGGTAATGCGCCGTACGGGTGGTCGTTCCCCGGTGAGGCGCAAAGCGGTCGCGGGGACGTCCGGCGGGGCACGGGCCCGGCGGGCTCAGACACGTCCGCGGCACAGCTCCAGCAGGGTCATGGCCAGGGAGGTGCCCGGCCTGCCCAGCCGCTCGCGGTAGCGGGTGAGGATCTCCATCTCGCGCGAGAGGTTCACCCGGCGCCCGCCCGCGCCGATCCGGGCCCGCTGGATGCGGGCGGAGACCTCCATGCGCTCCCGAACCAGATCGATGATCCGGCGGTCCAGCTCGTCGATCCGCTCGCGGTCCCGCGCGATCGGCTCGTCGGCTCCGGGTGCGGCTGCGGATGCGGTACCGGCTTCGGTCGGGGCAGGGGTGGTGGTGGCCATGGCCGTACGTCCCTCCTGGGGTCGTAGCGCCCGGTGCCGTTCGCGTCCCGGGGACACGGCAGGCGCCCCGGGCCTTGACCGGCCCGGGGCGCCTGGGGAAGTCGCTCGTCAGTCGTTCACGCAGCGTGCGGGATCCCGTGGCAGCCGGCCGGGCCGGTGCCATAGGTAAACCAGAAGGTCCGCGCGAACATGCGGTCCAGTATGCACCCGGAGGCGGAGCGGGGCGTGCGGGGGTCCGGACGGTGAGACGGCCGACCGGGTGCACACCCCCGGTAGACTGGGCTTTCCCAGCCCAGATCCACGCCGAAAGGCAGCCAGCCCCGTGGCATCAGAGCCCACCGCGCCCGACGCTCCGGACACCGTCCTCGTCGTCGACTTCGGCGCGCAGTACGCCCAGCTCATCGCCCGCCGCGTCCGCGAGGCCCGGGTCTACAGCGAGGTCGTCCCCTCCACCATGCCGGTGGCGGAGATGCTCGCCAGGAACCCGAAGGCGATCATCCTCTCCGGCGGTCCCTCGTCCGTGTACGCCGAGGACGCGCCCGGCATCGACCGCGCGCTGTTCGAGGCCGGGGTGCCCGTCTTCGGCATGTGCTACGGCTTCCAGCTGATGGCCCAGACGCTGGGCGGCACTGTCGACAACACCGGCCGCCGCGAGTACGGCGGCACGGCCCTGGCCGTGACCCGTCCCGGCTCCACCCTCTTCGAGGGCACCCCCGCCGAGCAGTCGGTGTGGATGTCGCACGGCGACGCCTGCTCGGCCGCCCCCGAGGGCTTCACCGTCACCGCCTCCACCGACGGCGTCCCCGTGGCGGCCTTCGAGGACGACGAGCGCAGGCTGTACGGCGTGCAGTACCACCCCGAGGTGATGCACTCCACGCACGGCCAGCAGGTGCTGGAGCACTTCCTCTACCGGGGCGCGGGTCTGAAGCCGACCTGGACGGCGGCAAGCGTCGTCGAGGAGCAGGTCGCGGCCATCCGCGCCCAGGTCGGCACCAAGCGCGCCATCTGCGGCCTGTCCGGCGGCGTGGACTCCGCGGTGGCCGCAGCCCTGGTCAACAAGGCCATCGGCGAGCGTCTGACCTGCGTGTACGTGGACCACGGGCTGATGCGCAAGGGCGAGTCCGAGCAGGTCGAGAAGGACTTCGTGGCCGCCACCGGCGTCCAGCTCAAGGTGGTGGACGCCGAGAAGCGCTTCCTGGACGCACTGGTCGGCGTCTCCGACCCGGAGGAGAAGCGCAAGATCATCGGCCGGGAGTTCATCCGCGTCTTCGAGCAGGCCGCGAGCGAGATCGTCGCCGAGGCCGGCTCCGGCGAGGAGGCCGTGGAGTTCCTGGTGCAGGGCACCCTCTACCCGGACGTGGTGGAGTCCGGCGGCGGCACCGGCACCGCCAACATCAAATCCCACCACAACGTCGGCGGACTGCCCGAGGACCTCCAGTTCCAGCTCGTGGAGCCGCTGCGCAAGCTGTTCAAGGACGAGGTCCGGATGGTCGGGCAGGAGCTGGGGCTGCCCGAGGAGATCGTCCACCGCCAGCCGTTCCCCGGCCCCGGCCTGGGCATCCGCATCGTCGGCGAGGTGACGAAGGAGCGTCTGGACCTGCTGCGCGAGGCCGACGCCATCGCCCGCGAGGAGCTGACGGCGGCCGGGCTGGACCGCGACATCTGGCAGTGCCCGGTGGTGCTGCTCGCCGATGTCCGCTCCGTCGGCGTCCAGGGCGACGGCCGTACCTACGGACACCCGATCGTGCTGCGCCCGGTCTCCTCGGAGGACGCGATGACGGCCGACTGGACGCGCCTGCCGTACGAGACGCTGGCCCGTATCTCGACCCGCATCACCAACGAGGTCGCCGAGGTCAACCGCGTGGTGCTGGACGTCACCAGCAAGCCGCCGGGGACCATCGAGTGGGAGTGACGCCCCCCGCGCCCTCCTGAACGTCAACGCCCGCGCCGCCGCTCACTCCTTTGAGCGGCGGCGCGGGCGTTCGCGGGTCGTTACGCTGGGCTGAGGCCGAGAATCCCGCGCATGGGAGGAACCATGACCGCCGAGCCGCTGCCCACCTCTTCGTGGCCCGTGCCGCCGCCGGACGGCTACACCGCGGACGATCTCGACCGCATCCCGGACCTCCCGCCCCACACGGAGTTGATCGACGGGAGCCTGGTCTTCGTGAGCCCGCGGAAGTACTTCCACTCGCTGGCGATGTTCCTGCTGGAGAGGGGGCTCCACGAGACCGTTCCCGGCGAGCTGCGGGTGTGCCGGGAGATGGCCGTCGTGCTGGACAGGCGCAACCGCGTCGAACCGGACCTCTCGGTGCTGAGGGCGGAAGGCGTCACCGAGGAGGCCGAGGAGACCGGCTTCCGGGCCGAGGACGTCGTGCTCGCCGCCGAGGTCGTCTCGCCGGACTCGGAGGAGCGGGACCGCAAGCGCAAGCCGCAGCTCTACGCGGAGGCGGGCATCCCGCACTTCTGGCGGATCGAGAAGGGGACGGGACGCCGCCCGGTCGTCTACGTCTTCGAACTGGAGCCCGCGACGCGCGGCTACGTGCCCACCGGCATCCACCACGACCGGCTGAAGCTCACCGTCCCCTTCGACATCGACATCGATCTCACCGCGATCGACCGGCTGTAGAACTCCGGCCTTCCTGTGGGGGCCGCCCGAACCCCGTCAACTCCGGTGCTACTACTCACCCCTTCGAGCGGCGGCGCGGGGGTTTGCGGCAAGTCGTACCGGAGGGGTGATCACCATGGCGGCATGGACGATGTGGCGACCGCAAACGGAGTCGACGACGAGCCGTTCCCCGAGTGGCTGCGGCCCCCGCACCGGGGCTTCACCGTCGACGACCTCTTCCGCCTGACCGACCTCCCGTCCCACACCCAGCTCGTCGACGGCGCGCTGGTCTTCCGCGCCCGGCAGAGCGCGTACCACTCGCTGGCCAATTCCCTGCTGGTGGAAGGCCTGCGCCGCACCTGCCCGGCACATCTGCGGGTGCGGCGGGAGATGATCGTGGTGCTCGGCCCCGGGCAGGCGCCCGAGCCGGACGTGTCCGTGCTCCGCGCCGAGGCCGTGCGCGGGCTGGAGGCCAACCGCTACGACGCCCGGGACGTCGTGCTGGCCGTGGAGACCGTCGCCCCCGACTCGGCGATCCGCGACCGCGAACGCAAACCCCAGCTCTACGCGCGGGCGGGCATCCCGCACTTCTGGCTGGTGGAGGAGGGCACGGGACGCCGCCCGGTGGTCCACGTCCACCGGCTCGACCCGGGTGCGGGGGCGTACGCCCTCACCGGCGTCCACGAGGGGCGGCTGACGCTCTCCGAGCCCTTCGGCATCGACATCGACCTCACCGCGATCGACCGGATGTGATCCGGGCACGGCCCGCCCGCGAGCCGCTCCGGGGGCGTTGTCAGTGGCCGCGGTTAGCTTCTCCCCTGACACGGAATCAGCCCGAGCGGATCCGAGGGGAAGCAGTCATGCGCAGGTTCAAGCTCCAGGTCCAGGTCAGCGTCGACGGCTACATGGCCGGGCCGAACGGTGAGATGGACTGGATGACGTTCCCCTGGACCGACGACATCGGCGCCCACATCGACGCGATCACCAAGCCGGTCGACCACATCGTGCTGGGCCGCCGCCTCGCCGAGGGGTTCATCCCGACCTGGGCGGCCGGGCCCGAGGGCGAGACCGAGGAGTCCATTGCCTGGATGAACGACACGCCCAAGACCGTGATCTCCGACTCCCTGACCGAGTCGCCCTGGGAGAACGCCGAGGTCGCCGGCGGTGATCTCACCGAGGCCGTCAACCGGCTGAAGGAGCGGCCGGGCGGGGACATCATCACCTACGGGGGCGCCACCCTCGTGCGGAACCTGATCGCCCGGGGCCTGCTCGACGAACTCCACCTGTTCGTCAACCCCGTCGCGCTCGGCGCCGGGATGCCCGTCTTCCCCGACACCGGCGCCCACCACCGGCTCAGCCTCGTCGCCGCCCGGCCGTTCGACTGCGGGATCACCGCGCTGCACTACGAGCCGAAGCGCTCCTGACCGGCGCGGGAACCCACCACGCGCCGCGCGGGACGGGGGTCCGCGCGGCGCACACGCTCAGCCCTTCCGGCGGCGGCTTCGGGGAGCAGGAGGACCGTCCGGTGCGGTGCCGTCCGGTGCGGTGCCATCAGCCCGGCACCGCCGCTCGTGCCCCTACCTCGCGTCGCCGGTGCTGTCACACCGCCCTGTGCAGGGGGCGACGGAGTTACGCGGCTCGCTCGTCCCCGCCGCGCAGTGTGGAGAGGAACGCGGACCAGGCTGTGGGGGACAGGCGTATGCAGGGGCCGCCGGGCTCCTTGGAGTCGCGTACAGCCATGCCGACCTCGGTGTGGAGGGTCTCCACACACTCGCCGTTCGCGCCGCTGTAGCTGCTCTTGAACCATCCGGAGTGCTGAGCCGCCATCTGCTTGTTCTTCCTTAGGTCCGTGGTAGTTGGTTTGCGATCTCGGTGATCAACTTCTCGGAGTCCAGCGGGCTGAGAGCACTGGCACGGAGGTGATCGAACGCGTGCCCAAGACGCTCGGTGTCCTCCTTGGTCTCCAGGTACGCGTGACTCGCGAAGTTCTCCAGCAGCACTACTTCCAGGCTTGCCGGGGGAGGGAAGGCGTAGATCAGGAAGGGATACGGCCCACCGTGACAAGCCCCTGCAGTGAAGGGTAGTACTTGCACGGTTACGTTCGGAAGCTGCGCGGTTTTGACCACGTGGAGCAGTTGCTCGCGCAGTACGGCCGGACCACCGATCTGCTGACGCAGAGCCGCCTCACCGAGGATCATCCAGACATTGAGTGGAGCGGGCTCAGTACGAGTGAGAGCCCTCTGCCTCTCCAGCCGTACCTGAAGCTTGGTCTGCTGCTCCTCGTCGAGAGGTCCCGGCGAACCTTCCTTGATCACTGCTGTGGCATACGCCTCGGTCTGGAACAGGCCCGGGATGATGCCGGGTTGGAACCCACGGCACTCGGCGACCTCGTCCTCCAGCCCCACCAGATCCTGGAACTCCTGCGGCAGCTTGTCCTCCAGGACGCGCCACCACCGCCGTCGACGGCTCTCGCGTGCCAGAGCCAGCCATCCCTCGCGCGTCGCCGGTTCCTGGACGCCGTACAGGTCGAGCAGTACGCGCAGGTCCAGTTGACGGATGCCGCTGCGACCCGACTCGATGCGGCTGACCTTCGCCGCGTGACAACTCAGCTCGCGGGCCGCATCTTCCAGATGCAGGCCCTTCTCCTCACGTAGCCGCCGCAGGTTCGTCCCCAGGACCCGGCGACGCACGGTCGGCCGCAGCTCACCAGACATAGCGGTCTCCTTCTTGTGTGGTCAGCAGCATGCTGCCACGACTACTTCACGTTGAGGAAACGAACGGTCCATCAAACTAGTTGTATCACTTGCAACTTGCAGTCCATGCGGTCATGCTGCTGATGGTTGCGGATGGACAACTCACCGTGACCGAGCTGCGTGGTGCACAGGCCGCGCAGGTGCCTCGCTGTGCTCTGAAGGGGGCCTTCATGGCTACGCCGCATTCCCCTGTTTCCGCTGCCGTCCTCCGTGAGGACAGGCTCGACTACACCCCGTTCCCCAGCAGCGTGAGCCTTGCCCGGCGCCGGACGGCACGGCTGGTGGACGAGTGGGGGCACCCCGGCGTGGCCGGGGACGCATCGCTGATCGTCAGCGAACTGGCCGGCAACGCACTGCTGCACGGCCGCGTGCTGGGGCGGCTGTTCCGGGTCCACTTGATGCTGACGGCGTCGGCGCTACGTATCGAGGTCAGCGATGCACGCGGGGAGCAGTGCCCCGAGCCCAGGAGTCCGGCCGACGACGAGCAGTTCGGCCGGGGCCTGCTGATCGTGGACGCCCTTGCCGCGCGCTGGGGCGTCACCCCGCGCACGGTCGGCAAGACCGTCTGGGCCGAGATCGGCCTGGGGCGGACGCGGAGTGATTGACGGCGGGGCGCGAACCGGCGCACTTCCGCCGGGGCGTCAGCGGGGTACGGCAAGGAGTGGAACGCCGAACCCCTTGTACTCCTCCGGCTCCGTGGTCGCGATCTCCCAGCCCGTGGTGATGCCGGTGGCGACCGCGTGGAGCGCGGGCCATCCCTGTTCGGGGAAGAGCGTTGAGGCGATACGGCCCATCACATCGGCGGAGAGTCTGTCGACATTCGAGACCTCCACCGCGGGGAGCTGCGCGAAGTGTGCGGAGATCCCCGGACGCTGCCGTGTGGCCTCCGCCAGGCAGAGTGCGGGCACGCTGACGCTGTAGAGCGGGTCCTCGTGCGCTGCCACGATGAACCCCGAAAGCCGGCGGTTGCCGCCTCCGGCGGCGAGCAGCGCATGGTGGTCGAAGACGATGCCCTCGTTCACGCCGCGGATGCCCCGGAGCCGCGCCGGGCGGCCGTCCTGGCCTTGCTGGCCGCCAGCATGCCGCGGGCCTCGACGAGTTCCTCCTCGGCGAACTCCTGTCCGCCGAGGAAGTTCTCCTCGATGTAGGCACGGGCGCGTTCCGCCTGCAGCCGGCGCTCCAGCCGATGGCGCAGGGTTTCGTTGACCACGGAGGAGATGGAGGAGGCCTCGCCCTGGTGGATGAGGCGTTGAAGCCCTTCGAGGACGTCTGAGTCGAGAGTGACGGAGATCGGCTTCTTGGGCTTCTTCTCAGGCATGATGCGATTTTATCGCATGCCCATGCCGGTCAATCGTTTAAACGGGAGGGCCTCTCACACCAGGCGGCGGGCGGTGGCCCAGCGGGTGAGTTCGTGGCGGTTGGAGAGCTGGAGCTTGCGCAGCACCGCCGAGACGTGGCTCTCGACGGTCTTGACCGAGATGAACAGCTGCTTGGCGATCTCCTTGTAGGCGTAGCCGCGCGCGATCAGGCGCAGCACCTCGCGCTCGCGCTGGGTGAGGCGGTCCAGGTCCTCGTCCACCGGCGGGGCGTCGGTGGAGGCGAAGGCGTCCAGGACGAAGCCCGCCAGGCGCGGGGAGAACACCGCGTCGCCCTCGGCGACCCGGAAGACGGCCCGGACCAGGTCCGCGCCGGTGATCGTCTTGGTGACGTAGCCGCGCGCGCCGCCGCGGATGACGCCGATGACGTCCTCGGCCGCGTCGGAGACCGACAGGGCCAGGAAGCGCACCGGGTGCTCGGGGTCGGCCATCAGCGTGGCGCTGCGGCGCAGCACCTCCACCCCGCCGCCGCCGGGCAGATGGACGTCGAGCAGGACGACGTCGGGGCGGGTCGCGGTGATGACGGTGACCGCCTGGTCCACGTCGGCGGCCTCGCCGACGACCTCGACCCCGGTCTCGGCGGTGTTGCCGATCTCCGCCTGGACGCCCGTGCGGAACATCCGGTGGTCGTCCACCAGGACCACCCGGGCCCGGCGCTGTTCCCGGCGCTGCTCCTCGTTCATGCTTCCGCCCTCTCCATCTCCAGCTCCACCACCGTGCCGCCCTCGGGGGCGGAACGCAGTACCGCCGTACCGCCGTTGCGCCGCATCCGGCCGATGATCGACTCCCGCACGCCCATCCGGTCCGGCGGCACCGAGTCCAGGTCGAACCCGGGGCCGTGGTCGCGCACGGAGACGAAGACCGTACGCCCCTCGACCTCCGCGAAGACCTGCACCGGGCCGCCCTCGCCACCGTACTTGGCGGCGTTGACCATCGCCTCCCTGGCGGCCTGGAGCTGTGCGGCCAGCCCCTGGTTCAGCGGGCAGTCGCCGACGCAGACCACCTCCACCGGCACCCCGTGGTGGTCCTCCACCGCGGCGGCCGCCGCCCGCACCGCGTCGGCCAGGGTGTCCGGCTCCTCCTCCTCGTCCCGGCCCGTGCCGCTCGGCCTGTAGAGCCAGGCCCGCAGCTCGCGTTCCTGGGCGCGGGCGAGACGGGCCACCTCGCGGGGGTTGTCCGCGTTGCGCTGGATCAGGGTGAGGGTGTGCAGGACGGAGTCGTGGACGTGGGCGGCCACCTCGGCCCGCTCCTGCGCCCGGATGCGCATCAGCCGCTCCTCGGACAGGTCCTGCGTGAGGCGGACCAGGTACGGGCCGGCCAGCAGCGCCGTGCCGACCAGCAGCGCCAGCGACGCCTGGAGCACCGTGCCCAGATGCGGTCCCAGACCCCGGGTGACGGCGAAGCCGGTGATGCCCACACCGACCAGGAGGGCGCCCGCGGCGCTGCGGGCGATGGGCAGCAGCCGCCTGCGGCGGCTGACCTCCGCCCAGTGGGCCCGCCGGGAGTTGTCCGCCTGCCGCCAGACGACGGCCACGCCGATCCCGGCCAGCAGCAGCGGCCATAGGTAGGCGTTCGCCTCGCCGAACTGGAGGTTGGAGCCCAGCGAGGCCAGCGCCACGACCAGCACCAGGACCGCCAGGAGCTGGCCCTTGTCGGGCCTGCGGACCTGCCGCGGCCCGTCCGCCTTCCTCGGCGCGGCCCCGACGCCGCCCGCGCCCAGCGGCACGAAGAACCAGAAGGCGGCGTACAGCAGGGCGCCCAGCCCGTTGGTCATGAACAGCACGAGGAAGACGATCCGCACCCAGGAGACCGGCACGCCCAGATGCCCGGCCAGCCCGCGTGCGACACCGCCGAGCAGCCGCCCCTCGGAGCTGCGGTAGAGCCTGCGCAGGGGTGGGGAGTCGGCGGCGGGCGGCGGAGCGGTGGTGGTCACGCCACGATCGTCACACGGACGGGTGGCGCGGGACATCAGGGTCGGTCCCTGATCCGGCCCGGAGAACTCAGGGTCGCCTCCGGGACGCCCCCTGATGTCCGGGGGCGGGCGGCACGCCACCATGGTCCCCATGACAGACGCCCAGCCGCCCTCCGGCGAGCCCCGGCCGGACGCGCCGGAAGCCCCGGAAACCCCTCAGGCCCCGGACGCCGGGGCGCGGCTCACCCGCAGCCGCC
This sequence comes from Streptomyces barkulensis, assembly GCF_002843305.1. GTDB lineage: Bacteria > Actinomycetota > Actinomycetes > Streptomycetales > Streptomycetaceae > Streptomyces > Streptomyces barkulensis. Next base: position 93,142 of record NZ_PGSG01000030.1, on the reverse strand, counting down.
GGCACAAGGTCGTCGCCGGGGTGTGCGGCGGCCTGGGCCGCCACTACGACCTCGATCCGGTGATCTTCCGTGTGACGCTGGCCGTGCTGTCGGTCGTCGGCGGTATCGGCCTGCTCTTCTACGGCTTCGCCTGGCTGCTCGTCCCGCTGGAGGGCGAGGAGGAGAACGAGGGGCGGCGGCTGCTGACGGGCCGGGTGGAGGGGACCACGCTGGGCGCGGTGCTGTGCGCGCTCGTCGGCAGCGGACTGCTGCTGAACTCGCTGGGCAGCGGCGACGGCGGGACGCAGACGTTCTCCGTACTGCTGGCCGGGGCCGTCGCCGGGGCGGCCTACTGGTCCCGGCACCGGCGCCGCACCGCGGCCGCGGAGGAGCAGGGGAGCCCGGCGGACCCGATGACGGCGCACGCCGTCGCCGACGCGCCCCCCGAGGCCCAGGCCCCGCCCGCGCCGGCCGGGCCGTCGTGGTGGCGCGAGCCGCTGACGAAGGACGGGCCGCCGCAGACGCCGGCGGACACCGGGTACCTGTGGGGGCCGGAGGACGAGCCGTCCGCCGGCCCGTACGCGGGGACACCCCCGTACGCGAGTGCGCCCCCGTACGGGAAGGAGGCGCCGGGCGGGAAGGAGGCGCCGGGCGGGGACGGGTCCGGCCCCGGTCGGCCCGGCGCGCCGCGCCGGCGCCGGCCCATCGGCGGTCCGCTCCTCCTGCTGGCCCTGGCCGCGGCGGTGATCGGCGCCGCCGCCGTCTGGCACACGCAGCCGCTGGGCGTCGCGCTGTCCGTGGGCCTCGGCGCGGCGCTGGGCGTCTTCGTCCTGGGCGCGCTGGTCACCGTCTTCTACGGGCGGATCGGCGGGGGGACGTTCTTCGCGATCATGTGCACCGGCCTGCTGCTGGCGGGTTCGATGCTGCTGCCGAGGGACATCACCACCGACTGGGCCGAGAGGTCGTGGAGCCCGGCGAGCGCGGCGGCGGTCGAGGAGCGGTACGAACTGGGCACCGGCTCGGCCCTGCTCGACCTCTCGGGAGTGAGCCCGGGCGAGGGCCGGACGCTGAGCACGGTGCTCGATCTGGGCGCGGGCGAGGCGCGGATCACCGTCCCCCACGACGTCGAGGTGAAGCTGACCGTCGACGTGGGCGTCGGCGGCTACCGGCTCGCCGGGCTGCCCGGGGACGGCGGCTGGGGGACCGCGCAGGGAGGCGGCATCGGGATCGCCGAGCGGCGCACACTGCCCCCGGCCGAGGACGGCGCGCCGGGGGGCACGCTGCGGCTGACCGTCCGCGTCGGGGTGGGCGAGGCCGTGATCGTGCAGCATCTGCCGGACGAGGCGGCCGGGGAGGGGGACGGCCCCGGGAAGCCGGGGGAAGGATCGGGCAGGGAGCCGGCGGGGGCCGCGAGCGGTGAGGCGGTGTGCGCCCGGCCGCCGGGCGGCCGTCAGCCGGACGGGTCGGGGAAGGAGCCCCGGACCGTGTGCTCGCCGTTTGCCGCCGAGGCGGTCGCGGTGTAGCCGTCGCCCGCCGTCTCCCGCGCACCGGCCGCGTGGTCGTACCGGGCCGCGAAGACGTGCCGCCCGGCGGGAACGGTCCGGCCCTCCTTCAGCGTCCAGCGGTAGACCAGCGCGCCGCCGGTCTCGCGCGCGGTGACGGTGAAGTCGCCCTCGGGCAGGGTCCGCCGGCTTCCGGTGTGCCGTACGCCGCCGGTCCGGGCGATCCGCACCTCCAGCACGAGCGAGGTGAGGGGCTCGCGGGTGGTGAGTGTGACGTTGCTCTGCGCCCGGTAGGCGTTGCTGTGGGGGGCGACGGCGCCCTCGGAGCGCAGCGGCCCGCTGCTCGGCGCGTCCGGGGCCCGGCCGGCGGGGGAGGGCCGTGCGGCGTTTGGGCCGGGCGCCGCCGGGAGCGGGCCGGTGGCCACCTCCCGCGCCGGACCGTCCCCGCGCACCGGGGAGGTGAGGACGTGGGCGCCGGCCAGGAGCGCCGCGGTCGAGGCCACGGCGACGAGGGCGACGCGGGGCCACGGCACCCCGCGCGCCCGGACGCGGGAGCGGCCGTCTCCGCCGTCCGGCCCGGCGGAGACGGCCCGGCTCACCCGCGCGTACATGCGCGCCCGGTCCGGCCGGTAGGAGCCGGCCTCTTCCCGCAGCAGCTCGTGCAGGGGGTCCATCGATTCAGCGCTCTCTTCCCACCGGCCTTCCGGCGGTCCGGCCTCCGGGCGGTCCGTCAGTCCAGGACGTCGATGGAGTAGCGGTTGGTCTCCACGCCCGCCGCGGTGATCACCCGCACCTCCACCCGGCCGGGCTCGACGTCCACCGGCACGGGGACGGTCAGCACCGTGTCGGCCGGGTTGGCGAAGCCCCCGGCCACCGGGACCAGGGGGACGTGGACGTGGACGGCGCCGATGCGCACCGTCGTCCGGGCCAGCCGGTCCGGCGCCTCCGCGCCGGGCGGCACGAAGCCCGAGCCCCGGATCTCGATGTCGTCCCCGGTGCGGATCGGCGAGTCCAGGTCGCCCACCTCGCGGGAGCGGACGACGGACAGGATGACGGGCCGGCCGCCCTCGGAGTACTTCCCGGCCAGGTACGTCAGCGCCGAGATCGCCACCAGCAACGCCAACCCCCAGGGCAGATCCGGCAGTTCGCCGGGCCGGCGGGCCAGCCGTACCGCCGCGAGGACCGCCGCCACCGAGCACACCGCCACGTACTGCACATCCGTGAAGGCGCCGCGCCCGCCGTCGTCGGTGAGCAGGTCGGCGGCGCGCGGCCGGTCGGCGCGCACCTTCTGCAGGCGCTGCGCCCGCACCCGCAGCGCGACGGTCCGGTGCACGGTGACGGCGACCGCGCAGCACAGGGCGAGGACGGTCAGCAGCCCGGCGCCGCGCCCCGGATCCAGGCCGGCGAGCAGCCGGGCGGGCGCGTCCGCGCCGGGCGCGACGGCCAGTCCGACGGCGACGACCAGCACGGAGTACGAGGCCAGCAGCACCCAGACGGCGGCGACCGTGCGCGAGGTGGACAGCCGCCCGTCCTCCCCGGTCACCGGCGCCAGCACCCCGCCGCGCTCCCGGTGCAGCCGGGCGGCGGCGGTCAGCACGGCCGCGCAGACCAGCGCGGCGGCCAGTGAGGCGGTGCGCCCGGTCGTCCAGCCCGCGCCGAGCACCGCGGTGACGGCCTGGCCGGCCAGCAGCAGTGCGACCGCGCCCCAGACGGCGGCGGCGGTGCGCCGCCACAGCCCGCCCAGCCGGAAGGCGGCCTCGGCGCGGGTGTGTTCGGCGACGGTGCGGGCCGCCTGGGTCAGCTCGTCTGAGACCCACTGGCGGGAGGCGCCGGGTGAGTGTGCGAGGGCGGCGGGCACTCCGATGCCGGCCGCGAGTTCGTCGCGCCGCCGCCGGAACCCGGCCAGTGCGCGGCGGCGGCCCTCCCGCACCCCGTGCGGGCAGTCCGCGCAGGCGCAGCCGCCGTCCCCGGCCGGCGGAGCGCCGCCCGCCGCACCGGCCGGCCTCGCCGTCCCCTTCGGGGGCACGCTCGCCGTACCGCCGCCCCGCGCCGTGTCCACGGCCACTGTCGACCCACCTCTCCCCGGCTCTCCCCGAGCCGCCGACTCTCCGGCAACGGGAGGGAATTGTGCCCTACGGGGAAGGGGGCCGGGGCGGTGTTCCCGGCTGTCCCCCGGCTGTCCCCGGCTGTTCCGCGGCCCGTCCCGGCCCGTCCCGGCCCGTCCCGGCCTTGTCTCCCCGGGCGCGGAGGCCGGTTCGCGGTGGCGGCGGGGAGGAGGGGACGCCTCCGGGAGCGCCGCGCGTTCACCACCCGGACGAGTGAGCCGCCCCGGCGGGCGGTGTGCCTCCCGAGGGTGAGGCGGTCCGTCCCGGTCCCCCTCGGCCGTGGCGGCGGGAGCCGGTGAGCGCCCTGGCCGAGGGCGGCAGGGGAGTCCCGGATACGCTCGCGTGCCATGGAGGCACTCACACACTTCTTCGTCGGCCTGCACATCGTCGGCATCGGCGCCCTGCTCGGCGGCTTCATGACCCAGATGAAGGCCATGGGGGCCGGCGAGGCCCGCATCGTCCCGGCGATGCTGCACGGAGCCCTCACCATGCTGGTGACGGGCATCGCCCTGGTCGGCCTGAACGAGGCGGACGGCCGGACTGTCGACCACATAAAGATCGGTGTGAAGCTCACCCTGCTGGTGGTGATCCTCGCCCTGGTCTACGTCAAGCGGGACGAGGAGCGGCTGCCCGCGCCGCTGTTCGGCACCATCGGCCTGCTCACCGTCGCCAACGTCTTCATCGCCGTCATGTGGGTGTAGCCGGCCGCACGTACCGCGGCCGCACGTACCGCGGCCGCACGTACCGCGGCCGCACGTACCGCGGCCGCACGTACCGCGGCCGCACGTACCGCGGGCGGAGGACGGAGGGCGGCGGTGCGAGGCACCGCCGCCCTCCGGTCGTCTCGGGCCGCCCGGCTCGGGCCGTTCGCCTCAGGCCGGCCGGACCGCGCTGTGGAAGGGCATGTAGTCGACGGACTCGTAGCGCACCTCGGCGCCCGGCTTCGGCGCGTGGATCATCTGGCCGCCGCCCGCGTAGATGCCCACGTGGCTGATGTCGTCGTAGAAGAAGACCAGATCGCCCGGCCGCATGTCGGCCTTGGCGATCCGGGTGCCCGCCTCCACCTGGTCGTAGGTGGTGCGCGGCAGTGAGACGCCGGCGCTGAGCCAGGCGGCCTGGGTCAGGCCCGAGCAGTCGTAGGAGTTGGGGCCGGTGGCGCCCCAGACGTACGGCTTGCCGAGCTGGGCCTCGGCGAAGGCGAGCACCTTGTCGGCCTTCGCGGCGTACGAGTCGTCCCCGGTGCCGCCGCCGGTACCGGTGTCCGTGCCGCCGGTTCCCGTGTCCGTGCCGCTGTCCGCGGGCGCCTCGGCCTGCTCCTCGCGCTCGGCCTCCGCGGCCTGCCTCTCCCGCTCGGCAGCGGCGGCGGCCGCCTTGCGGCGGGCCTCCTCCCGCCGCTTGCGCTCGGCGGCGGCCAGCCGCGCCTTCTCCTCGGCGGTCAGCTCCGACAGCAGTTCGCGGGCCTGCGCCAGCTTGCCCTGGACGGTCTTCTTGCTGTCCGCCAGATCCTTCTGGGCGTCGGTGAGTTCGGCCAGGCTCGCCGAGGCCTCCGAGCGCTTCTTCCGGGCGGCGCGCTGCTCGTCCCGGTAGTCGTCGACGGCCTGGCGCTGGCGGTCGGTGATCCGGTCCATCAGGTGCTTCTGGCCGAAGAAGTCCTGCGGGTTGTCGGACAGGAGCAGCACCGCGGTGCCGGAGACCCCTCCGGTGCGGTACTGCGCGGTGGCGTAGCCGCCCAGCTTCCGGCGGGCGTCGTTGAGCTTGTCCGCGCGCTCGGCGGCCTCGTCGAGGAGCCGGTCGACCTTCTCGCGCTGCTCGTCCGTCTTCTCCTTGGCCGCGTTGTACTTCTGGGTCGCGCTGCCCGCCTCCCGGTACAGCGCGTCCACCCGCTCGCGGACCTCCTCGATCGAGGGCCGGTCGTCCTCGGGCGAGGCCTGGGCCGGGCCCTGGGACAGGAGGGTCGCGGAGGCGATGGCCGCGGTGGTGAATCCGACCGCTCCGCGCCGGGAGGCGGGGGACAGCAGAGGGGTACGCGGTCTGCGGTGCGACGCCAAGGCGAGCGCTCCTTCCGTGGAACACCGCCTACCGGGTTAGCTGACGGGTTCGGGCGTCGGAAGTTCGCCCTACGGGCCCGCGGGCCCGATTCACCCCGTGGGGGAGTGGGTCCCCGGCCCCGGCCGCACGGCCGGGCTCGGCGGAGGCCGCCCGTGCCGACGCTGTCGCCGGCGAGGGGTCCGGGCCGCCTGACGCTGGACCGTAGAGCACCGGTGGGGCTCCTGTGAAGACTGGTGTTCGGTATATCCCGAAACCGATTCGTTATCGGTCGGTTATCGTCCGTTTCGGGAGACCGGGCCGCGGCGGGGACGGCGACGCTCAGTCGCGGGAGCGGCGCCCGGGCCAGCGGTACGGGTGGCGCACGACGATCGACCCCACCTTGGAGCCGCCGCTGACCCGCAGCACCGGCATGCCGGGCACGGGCGGTTCGGTGGCCCGGTTGCGTACGGAGCCCATCCCGGAGGTGACCCCCTCGGCCCGCACCGTCCAGCCGCGCGGCACGACGACCCTGATCTCGCCCATCCCCGCGTCGAGCTCCAGGTGGACCTCGCGGTGACGGCACTCCGCCCGCGTGAAGTCGATCACGATCCGCCCCAGCGTGGTCCTGGCGGTGATCCGCTCCGGCACCACCCAGTGGCCGTCCTGCCGGATGTCCCCGGCGACCGTCCTGAGCGCCAGCGGCTCCCGAGGGCTCGGGGCCAGGCCCGCGGAGTCCTGGCCGGGCAGGTCCGCGACCAGGGCCTCCAGATCGCCGTAGGTCTTGGCGGCGAACGCCCTCTCCAGCCGCTCGTCCAGCTCCTCCAGGTCGATGCGGCCGTCGCCGGCGGCCTCGCGCAGCCGCTCGGCCACCGCCTCGCGGTCGGTGTGTCCGGCGCGCAGTTCCGAGCCGGGACGGGGACGGGGCGCGGGGACGTCGGTCATGCCCGCCATCTTAGGAGCGCCGCCCCGGCCGGCGGCACGGCGTCCTAGACTCGACGGCGATGAGCAGCCTCTTCGACGACAGCTTCCTGGCCGACCTCGAGCCCTCCGGGGACGAGGAGCCGCCGCCCCCGCCGGAGGAGGCGTCCGCGCCGCCGGAGGACGGCGTCCCCGACGACCTCTTCGCGGGCGCCTTCGGCACCGGCGGGGCGCGCGACGCCTACTACGGCAACGGCGCGGCCCGTCCCGTCGTCGATCCGGCCGCCCTGCTGGAGGGGCTCAACGACCAGCAGCGCGCGGCCGTGGTGCACACCGGCTCGCCCCTGCTGATCGTCGCGGGCGCCGGATCCGGCAAGACGCGGGTACTCACCCACCGCATCGCGCACCTGCTGGGCGCGCGCGGCGTCCACCCCGGGGAGATCCTCGCGATCACCTTCACCAACAAGGCCGCGGGCGAGATGAAGGAGCGCGTGGCGGAGCTGGTCGGCCCGCGCGCGCAGTCGATGTGGGTCTCCACCTTCCACAGCGCGTGTGTGCGCATCCTGCGGCGCGAGAGCAAGAAGCTCGGCTTCACCTCCAGTTTCTCGATCTACGACGCCGCCGACTCCCGCCGTCTGATGGCGCTGGTCTGCCGGGACCTGGAGCTGGACCCCAAGCGCTTCCCGCCCAAGTCGTTCAGCGCCCAGGTGTCGAACCTGAAGAACGAGCTGGTCGACGACGAGGACTTCGCGGCCCGGGCGGCCGGAGGCTCCGGGGGAGGCTTCGAGAAGACGCTGGCCGAGGCGTACACGATGTACCAGGCGCGGCTGCGCGAGGCCAACGCCCTGGACTTCGACGACATCATCATGACGACCGTCCACCTGCTCCAGGCGTTCCCCGAGGTCGCCGAGCACTACCGCCGCCGCTTCCGCCATGTGCTGGTCGACGAGTACCAGGACACCAACCACGCCCAGTACACCCTGATCAGGGAACTGGTGGGGGTGGACGGGAAGACCGGCGGCGCGGGGGAGGCGACCGGCGCGGAAGGGGGCGCGGCCGGCGGCGGGCGCGCCGAGCTGTGCGTGGTCGGCGACGCCGACCAGTCGATCTACGCGTTCCGCGGCGCCACCATCCGCAACATCCTCCAGTTCGAGGAGGACTACCCGGACGCGACCACCATCCTGCTGGAGCAGAACTACCGCTCCACCCAGACCATCCTCTCGGCCGCCAACGCCGTCATCGAGCGGAACGAGAACCGCCGCCCGAAGAACCTGTGGACCGACGCCGGGGCGGGTTCGCGCATCACGGGCTATGTGGCCGACACCGAGCACGACGAGGCGCAGTTCGTCGCCGAGGAGATCGACCGGCTGACGGACGCGGGCGAGGCGAAGGCGGGCGACGTCGCCGTCTTCTACCGCACCAACGCCCAGTCCCGTGTCTTCGAGGAGGTCTTCATCCGGGTCGGCCTGCCGTACAAGGTCGTCGGCGGGGTGCGCTTCTACGAGCGCAAGGAGGTCCGCGACGTCCTGGCGTACCTGCGGGTACTGGCCAACCCCGAGGACGCGGTGCCGCTGCGCCGCATCCTCAACGTCCCCAAGCGCGGCATCGGCGACCGGGCCGAGGCGATGATCGAGGCGCTGGCGCTGCGCGAGCGGATCACCTTCCCCCAGGCGCTGCGCCGGGTCGACGAGGCGTACGGCATGGCGGCCCGCTCGGCCAACGCCGTCAAACGCTTCAACGCGCTGATGGAGGACCTGCGCACGGTCGTGGAGTCCGGCGCCGGGCCGGCGACCGTGGTGGAGGCGGTGCTGGAGCGCACCGGATATCTGGCGGAGCTTCAGGCCTCCACCGATCCGCAGGACGAGACCCGGGTGGAGAACCTCCAGGAACTGGCCGCCGTGGCCCTGGAGTTCGAGCAGGAGCGCGGCGAGAACCCGGGCACGCTCGCGGAGTTCCTGGAGCAGGTGGCCCTCGTCGCCGACTCCGACCAGATCCCGGACGAGGACACCGAGGGCTCGGGCGTGGTGACGCTGATGACGCTGCACACCGCCAAGGGCCTGGAGTTCCCGGTCGTCTTCCTGACCGGGATGGAGGACGGCGTCTTCCCGCACATGCGGACCCTGGGCAAGACCAAGGAGCTGGAGGAGGAGCGGCGGCTGGCGTACGTCGGCATCACGCGGGCGCGCGAGCGGCTCTACCTCACGCGCTCGGCGATGCGCAGCGCATGGGGGCAGCCCGCGTACAACCCGCCCTCCCGCTTCCTGGAGGAGATCCCGGAGCAGTACCTGGTGTGGAAGCGCACGGGGCCGATGGCCGCGCCGGGCGCAGGGGCGAGGGGCGGCGCCGGGGGGCTGTCGTCGACGGCGTCCTCCCTGTCGTCGTCGCTGTCCGCCTCGTTCCCGCCGGGCCCGGCGGGAACGAGGCGGCGCGGTCCGAGCGGCTTCGCCACGGGCCGGGCCAAGGACCGGCCGGCCGTCGCACTGGAGGTGGGGGACCGGGTGACGCACGACAGCTTCGGGCTGGGCAGGGTCGTGGCCGTGAAGGGCAGCGGGGACAACGCGGAGGCGACGATCGACTTCGGCGGCGACAAGCCGAAGCGGCTGCTGCTGCGGTACGCCCCGGTGGAGAAGCTCTGAGGGAGCCCTCAGGGAACTCCGGGAGATCTCCGGGCCCCGGTCGGCGGCGCTGACGGCGCGTCGGCCGGGGCGGACGGAATCGGTCGGGATCGGCCGGAACCGGGCGGGATCGGTCGGGACCGGGCTGGATCAGGTGGGATCGAGGCCCTTGGCGCGGAACCAGGGCAGCGGGTCGATGGCCGCGCCGCCGGCCGGCCGCACCTCGAAGTGCAGATGAGGGCCGGTGGAGTTCCCGGAGTTGCCGGAGTAGGCGATGGTGTCACCGGCCTTGACGTAGCCGGAGCGGATCCGGGTGCTGCTCAGATGGCAGTACCAGGTCTCGGTCCCGTCGGGCGCGGTCACTATCGCCATGTTCCCGTAGGCGCTGTTCCACTGGGTCCTGACCGTGCCGTCGGTGGCGGCCATGACCGGGGTGCCGTAGGCGACGGGGAAGTCCAGGCCCGTGTGCAGCGACATCCAGTTGATGCCGGCCTGCCCGTAGTACGCGCTGAGCCCCTGCTGGGCCACCGGGAGCGCGAACTTGGGGCGCATCGCCTCCTTGCGCGCCGCCTCGGCCTCCTTGCGCTTGCGCTCGGCCTCCTGGCGTTCCTTGAGGTCGATGCGCTCCTGGGTGCGGCTGGCGCGGTCGGCGAAACCCTCGGCCTCGTCGGAGAGCCCGGCGAGCTGGGTGTCGAGCTTGCTGTTGGCCGCCTTGGACTTGACCGCGGAGGCGGCGTCGGGGGCGGCCTGCGCGGTGGTGTCCTCGGCCTCGTCGCCGACACCGCTGACGGAGGCGGCGGCCACGGCGGTCACGCCCATGACGCAGACGGACGGCACGGCGACGGTGAGCAGCGCCGAGCGCTTCGGCCGCGCGGAGCGGCGGCGGCGCGAACCCGCCGGACGTGCCGGCGGCCCGGACCTCCGCGGATCCTCCCCGTGCTCCTCCGGCCCGGCCGGGCCGGGGAGGTCGAGGGGATCGGAGGCGCCGGGCCGCTCGGTGGAGTCGGCGGACTCGGCCGGTCCGTGGCCGGGTTCGGGTTCGGGCGCGGGGAAGGCACCGGTCCCGTCCGTGTCGGCGGAGGAGTGGGCGTCGTACCCGGCGTATCCGGTGTACTCGCCGTACTCGGTGTACTCGCCGTACTCGCTGTGCCGGCCGTAGTCGGTGTACTCGCTGTGCCGGGTGTGCTCGCCGTGCTCGCCGTGAGCCTGTCCGTCGCCGGCCTCGGGCTCCACCGCGGGGTAGGACCCGGAGTCGTCCCAGGAGCCGGCCGGGTAGTTGTCGTACACGGCGTGCTGCCCGGTGTCCCCGGTCCAGGAGGCTTCGGAGGAGGCCGCCGGGCCGGTGTGGACGCCGGTGCCGTAGCCGGTCTCCGCCCAGCCGTGGCCGCCGCCGTCCGGGGACTCGGCGGGCTGCGCCGGGGCTTGCGTCCAGGAGCCGGCCGGGTGGTTGTCGTACACGGCGTGCTGCCCGGTGTCCCCGGTCCAGCCGTCGCCCGAGGGGAACCGCTGGTCGGCGGAGGCCTGGGAGGTGTCGCCCGGCATCGCGCCGAAGAGGGGGTCGCCGTCGCCGTACGCGGCGCCGAGGGCGTCGGAGGTGCCGGTGACGTAGCCGTACGGGGTGTCCTGCGAGCCCTGGTAGCCGTATGCGGACCGGTCGTACGGGGAGCCGTAGGGGCCGTACGAGGAGTCGGCGGGGGAATCGGCGGGGGTCGAGACTCCCGACAGGTGACGGTCGTTCACCACCAACTTCTCTTTCGCCTCGACGACAGGGGCGGAGCAGTGCGGCGACTGTACCCGGCGGTATGCGACGGCGACAATCTTCGGCAGGTTTCGGGCGGCCGGGAAACGGGCATTCGGTCGCCTTTCGGTGGACTACGGATCAGTACTTGGCCGCACGTTCGAAATAAGTTCGAATAAATTGAGTGCCGGAAGGAGTCGGAAGGCACCGAATCGGCGTCGCAGGCCCGGGAATTCCCGTGCGGGGACGCGGAGACGCGGGTATGCGGGAAATCCGGCAGAAGGGCGGGCGTCCCGGGAAGCGGCGGCGGGGAGGAGTGGCGGGGATCCGCCGGGGCCGGTCAGGCGGCCCCGGCGGATCCCCGTTCCGCACGCGCCGCCCGTTCCCCGCGGTGCGACGTCCCCGCGGCCAGTTCCCGCCGGATCCCGGCGGCGACCTCCCAGTGCGCGGGAAGCGTCAGATGCCCCAGGCCGCTCACGCGCACGCTGCGGGAATCCAGATCGGGGTGGTCGATCCGGGCGGTCTCCACGGGGACCATGAGCTGGTCCAGATCGCTCCAGAAGGCCACGAAACGGGTGCGGCAGCCCGGTGCGGGACCGGCCAGCTCCTCGATCACGTCGGACTCCGGCCGCAGCTGGCGCACGATCGGATGGGCCGACATCAGCGGTGCCACCCGGGTGCCGGAGTGCGGGGTGCCGAGGGTCACCAGAGTGCGGACACGGGCGTCGCCGCCCATCCGCTGGGCGTAGTGGCGGGCGATCAGGCCGCCCAGACTGTGTCCGACCACGTCGATGCGGCGGCGGCCGGTGCTCTCGCAGACCTCCTCGACGTACTCCGCCAGGCGCTCCGCGGCGCAGCGGACATCGCAGGTGAGAGGGGAGTAGTTGAAGGCGCGGATGTCGCGCCAGCCGTTGCGCACCAGTGAGCGGCGCAGCAGGGTGAACACCGAGCGGTTGTCGATGAAGCCGTGCAGCAGCAGAACGGGAGGGCACTTCTCCCCTTCACGGCTTCCCGTGTCGCCGGAGCACCCCTTCTCCCGCCTCCCCCCGGGCGGGGACCCCGGGCGCACCCGCTCGTCCTCCTCGCCCGCGCCCGCCGGCGGAGCCGGCACGCACCGTTCCTGTGCCATGCCCGCGGGGTAGAGCAGGGTGCGGCTCGCCAGGGAGGCGGCCTCCAGCGCGGCGGCCCGCAGCTCACGCGGGGCGAAGGGGATCAGGGACAGCGGCAGGGTGCCGAGGAACGAGCCGGACGGGATGGGCAGCGCCCTGGTGACCCTCATGCCGTCGACCTCCTCCCGGTGGCACGCGCCGGGTATATGTGGTCGTATGCCCTCTGAACGGGGGACTGATGCAGGGCGGAGGCGAATCGGGGGAGGGCGGGGCGGCGGACCGCCCGGGGAATCACCGCGGGTCCCCGCGGGGAGACCGGCCGTGACGGCCGGCGTCCCGTGTGATTTCCCCCTCCCTCCTTACCGCGGAACTGCCGGGTGGGGGATGCTGGCGATAACGTTCGTTCACCGGGTAACCGCCCACCGGCAGATGGTCGGACGGGCCGGCCGGGCCGCAGTCGTTATGGGAGGCAGTGATGGGTGTGTCGGGTCCGATCCGCGTGGTGGTCGCCAAGCCGGGTCTCGACGGCCACGACCGCGGAGCCAAGGTGATCGCACGGGCGCTGCGCGATGCCGGTATGGAGGTCATCTACACCGGCCTGCACCAGACGCCCGAGCAGATCGTGGACACCGCGATCCAGGAGGACGCCGACGCGATCGGCCTGTCCATCCTCTCCGGTGCCCACAACACGCTCTTCGCCAAGGTCCTGGAGTTGCTGCGGGAGCGCGACGCGGCGGACATCAAGGTCTTCGGCGGGGGCATCATCCCCGAGGACGACATCCCCCCGCTCAAGGAGCAGGGGGTGGCCGCGATCTTCACCCCCGGTGCGCCCACCGGCGAGGTGGTGGAGTGGGTGCGCTCCCACGTACGTTCCGTGGCGGCCTGACCCCGGTCCGGTCCCGGCCTACCGGTCCCGGCTCCCCGGCCGGGGCGCGGGGTCGCCGTCCCCCGGCGGCTCGAGCTCCGCGAGCATCGTGGCGCGGAGGCGGAGCGTGGCCACCAGCCGCTGGAACGCCTCCGCCCAGTAGCCGCCCGCGCCCGGTGAGCCGTCCTCGGGCTCGTCCGGGACCGCGGCCAGTGGGGCGAGGCGGTCGGCCTCGCCCGGGTCCAGGCAGCGTTCGGCCAGACCCAGCACCCCGCTGAAGCTCCACGGATAACTGCCCGCGTCCCGGGCGATCTCCAGCGCGTCCACCACGGCCCGCCCCAGCGGCTCGGCCCAGGGGACCGCGCAGACGCCCAGCACCCGGAACGCCTCGGACAGGCCGTGGGCGGCTATGAACTCCGCCGCCCACCGCGCCCGCTCCCGGGGCGGCAGCAGCGCCAGCAGTTTCGCCGGGTCGCCCGGGGCCGCCGCCATCGGGGCGGACGGTCCCCGCAGCAGCGCCCGCGCCCACACGGTGTTCCGCTGGCGCACGGCGGCCCGCGCCCAGGCGGCGTGCAGGTCCGCCTCCCAGCCGTCGGCCACCGGCAGCGCCGTGATCCGGGCGGGCGTACGGCCGCCCAGATGCTCCGGCCAGGTGTCCAGCGGCGCGGCCTCCACCACCTGCACCAGCCACCACGACCGCTCGCCGCGGCCCGGCGGCGCCCCGGACACCACACCGTCGCGCCGCATGCCCGGGTCGCACTCGTACGGCGCCTCGACCACCAGACGGCCCGGACATCCGGTGCGGTCCAGCGCGACGCAGGAGCGGGCCCGGGCCGCCATCCGCGCCGCGAGCGCGGAGGAGGGCAGCGCGGACAGCAGCTCGGCGGCGGTGGCCCGGACGTTGCGGCTGCGGTCCGCCAGCGCACGTTCCAGGAACTCCTCGTCCGCCGCCGACAGGCCCTCGCGCAGCGAGTCCAGGAACATCAGCCGGTCCTCGGCCCGCTCCGCGGCCCAGGTGCCGGCCAGCAGCTCGCGGGCCGCCGCCGGATCACGGCGCCGCAGGGACAGCAGCAGTGCCGACCGCTCGGCGAACAGGCCCTCCTCCCACAACCGCCGTACGGCGCCGCCGTCCTCGGGCGGGCCGAGGCCGCGCCCGGAGCGGCCGCGCAGGGCGAACCGCCAGTCCGGGTTGAGCCGCGCCAGCCACAGGGCCCGCGGTCCGCCCAGGGCGAGCGCGCCCGCGCGCAGGTCCGTGCGCGCGCGGGCCGCGTCCAGCAGGGCGGGCAGCTGCTCGGCCGGGGCGCGGTAGCCGTGGGCGCCCGCGGCGGCCAGCCACTGCGGCAGCAGCTCGGCGAGGTCGGGCGCGGTGCCCCGGCGTCCGCCGCCCGCGCCGGGGCGGTCGGCGAGCAGCAGGGACAGCCGCCGGGCGGCGGCCGGCGGCAGCGGCGGGCGCGGGTCCGGCGGCGCCGGCTCCGGCCGGGGCGCGGCGGGGGCGGGCCGCAGCCCGGCCCGCCGCCGCACCGTCTCCACCGCGGCGGCGTCCAGCAGCGCCTCGACCGAGCCGCCGGGCGGTGTGCGCCGCTCCGCGCCCAGCAGTGCGGCGCCGACCAGTTCGCCCCAGCTCACCACGTACCGCCCGGCACGTCCGGCGAGGTGAGCGGCACGGCCACGGCCGGCTCCGACCCAGTTCCCGGCCCCGGCCAGACGGTGTACGGGGTGAAGCCCCGGTGGCCGCACTCGCCGAACACCGTGACCGGCTCGCCGCCCGAGACGGCGGCGAGCCGCCACATCCGGGAACGCACCCCCGCCGTCCCCGCCACCGGCAGCGCGGAGCCGCCCTCGTCGGCCAGCTGCCAGCCGTCCCCGACCGGCACGGGCACCACGCCGGCCAGAACCACCGGCAGGCTCTCCAGCCACGGGTCGCCGCACAGCGCGGCGCCGTAGGAGGCCGGCGCCTCGTGCACACCGGCCCCCGGCGGCCGCCCGCCCGGCCCGGGCTCCGCGTGCCGCTCGCCGAGGGCGGCGCGCAGTGCCGGGGCGCCGGGGTAGTAGGCGAGGTCGGCGTCCACCGAGACCCCCACCGGGAGGGGCGGCTCCGACGGCCGGCCGGCGGCGAACGACAGCACCAGCGCCGTGCGCCCGGTCCGCCGCCCGTGCAGCCAGACCCGGCGTGCCACGACCCTTCCCTCCTCGGTGTCGTGCCGGCCCAGCACCAGCCAGTGGTCGCGCACCACCGCGTCGCGGTCGGCCAGCACCTCGGCCGCCCGAGTGGTGATCCCCACCCGGGACCGCACGGTCGCGGCCAGCGGCTCCGGCAGCCCGCCGATGTTCAGGAACCCCTGGTCCAGCAGGTGCAGCAGGGCGCACTCCTCCAGCAGCCGGGACGGCCAGCCGGGGCCGGAGCCGGGGACGGTCCCCAGCTCCCGGACCCGGGCGGCCAGCCCGGGCGCCTGGGCGTCCACCATGCGGGCGGCCGTCTCCTCCCAGACGCCGCGGCCCGCCTCCCCCGCCGGCCTCTCCATGTCCGCCAGACCGCCGCGCAGCAGGTCCGCCAGCCGGTGCTCCAGCTCGGTGGCGCCCGCCGAGATCCGTTCGGCCCGCCGTTCGGCCCGCCGCCGCGCCGCCTCGGGGCCGGCGGGGGCCGCCGCCCGCTCCCCGGCGCGGGCGGCGGCCTCCCCTCTTCTCGTGGGAGCGGCGTCAGACGCCGGCGCCTGCGCCCGCTTCGCGGGCCGCCGCGATCCCCCTGTGCTCATGTGCCCCTCGCTCTCCCCGTACGGACGCGTGATTGTCGTCGCCACCGATGCCGCAGCTCTCACCGACCGGAAACACAAGCTCGCTCTCTGTGCGGTGAACCATGTGGACGACCGTACGAGCGGCCACTGACAATCCGTCTCCGACCGTCCGCGACAGCTCTCGATCACCTTCGACCGTCTTCGACTGCCCCGACCGTTTCCGGCGTCTCCGTTGCCGGTGTCTCCGCGCAGTGGCCGGGCAGGCCGGACGGGCCGGACGGGGAGGGCGACCGCGTGATCGCCGCGGGGGATTGTCAGTGGGCCCGTGCATCGTGGGACCGACACGCGAAAGCCGCATGCGAGGGGGAAACGTGACCGCCACCAGCGCACCGGCCGCTCTGCGGCCCCACGCCGAGGAGGCCTTCGCCGAGGAGCTGGGCGCCCTGGCCGCTGCGGACGACCGGCCGCGCCCGCAGCGGTGGAGACTGTCGCCGTGGGCCGTCGCCACCTACCTGCTCGGCGGCACCCTGCCGGACGGCACGGTCATCAGCCCCAAGTACGTCGGCCCGCGCCGGATCGTCGAGGTGGCCGTCGCCACGCTGGCCACCGACCGGGCCCTGCTGCTGCTCGGGGTGCCCGGCACCGCCAAGACCTGGGTGTCGGAGCATCTGGCGGCGGCCGTCAGCGGCGACTCCACGCTGCTGGTCCAGGGCACGGCGGGCACCGCCGAGGAGGCGGTCCGCTACGGCTGGAACTACGCGCGGCTGCTGGCCGAGGGGCCCAGCCGCGGGGCCCTGGTGCCCAGCCCCGTCATGCGGGCCATGTCCGGCGGCGCGGTCGCGCGGGTCGAGGAGCTGACCCGTATGCCGGCCGATGTGCAGGACACCCTGATCACGATCCTGTCGGAGAAGACGCTGCCGATACCGGAGCTGGGCGAGGAGGTCCAGGCCGTCCGCGGCTTCAACCTGATCGCCACGGCCAACGACCGCGACAGGGGCGTCAACGAACTGTCCAGCGCACTGCGCCGCCGCTTCAACACCGTCGTCCTGCCGCTGCCCGGGACACCCGAGGAGGAGGTGGACATCGTGGCCCGGCGCGTGGAGCAGATCGGCCGCTCCCTGGACCTGCCGGCCGTCCCCGACGGCGCCGACGAGATCCGGCGGGTGGTCACCGTCTTCCGCGAGCTGCGCGACGGCGTCACCCTCGACGGCCGCACCAGGGTCAAGTCGCCCTCGGGCACCCTGTCGACGGCCGAGGCCATCTCGGTGGTCACCGGAGGACTGGCCCTGGCCGCCCACTTCGGCGACGGGGTGCTGCGCGCGGACGACGTGGCCGCCGGCGTCCTCGGCGCGGTCGTCCGCGACCCGGCCGCCGACCGGGTGGTGTGGCGGGAGTACCTGGAGGCGGTCGTCCGGGAGAGGGAGGGCTGGAAGGACTTCTACCGGGCCTGCCGGGAGGCGGGCGCATGAGCGTGCCCGGGACGGGGGCGGCGGTCGCCGCGGCGGGCGGCGTCGCGGGTGCCCCGGGGGCGGCGGGCGACGCACCGCCGCCGGGGCCGCTGCTGCTGGGCGTACGCCACCACGGTCCCGGCTCGGCGCGGGCCGTCCTGGCGGCGCTGGACGCCCACCGGCCGGCGGTGCTGCTGCTGGAGGGGCCGCCGGAGGCCGACGCGGTGGTGGCGCTCGCGGCGCACGAGGAGATGCGCCCGCCGGTCGCACTGCTGGCCCATGCGGTGGACGACCCGGGCCGCGCCGCGTTCTGGCCGCTGGCCGGATTCTCCCCGGAGTGGGTCGCCGTCCGCTGGGCGCTGGAGCACGGGGTGCCGGTGCGGTTCTTCGACCTGCCCGCGGCCCACACCCTGGCCCTGGGAGACGGGAGCGGGGAGGAGAAGGAGGAGGGGCCGGCCGGGGAGCTGCGCCTCGACCCGCTGCGGGTGCTCGCCGAGACGGCCGGCCACGACGATCCCGAACGCTGGTGGGAGGACGTCGTCGAGCACCGCGGCGTGCCGCCGGCCGGCCCCGCCGGAGCCCGCCCCGCCGACCCGTACGCGGCCTTCACCGCCCTCGCCGACGCCATGACCGCCCTGCGCGAGGCGCACGAGGGCGCCCCCGGCACTCCCGCGGGCACCTCCTCCGAAGGAGGCGCGGGCCGGCGGCGCGACGCGGTGCGCGAGGCCCATATGCGGCTGCGGCTGCGGGAGGCGTGCGGTCGGTTCGGCGACGACCGGGTCGCCGTGGTCTGCGGCGCCTGGCACGTACCGGCCCTCGCCGTGCGGGCGACAGCCGCCGCCGACCGGAGGCTGTTGAAGGGCCTGCCGAAGGTGAGGACGGAGGTCACCTGGGTGCCGTGGACCAACGAGCGGCTGGCACGGCGCAGCGGATACGGCGCCGGGATCACCTCACCCGGCTGGTACGGCCATCTGTTCGCCGCGCCCGACCGGCCCGTCGAGCGGTGGATGGCCGAGGCCGCCCGGCTGCTGCGCGAGGAGGGCCGTACCGGGGCTTCGCCGTCCTCGCCGCCCGCGGTGTCCTCGGTGTCCCCGGCGCACGTCATCGAGGCGGTACGGCTCGCCGACGCCCTGGCGGCCCTGCGCGGGCGCCCCCTGCCGGGGCTCGCCGAGACGCTCGACGCGGTGCGGGCCGTGCTGTGCGAGGGCTCGGAGGTGCCGCTCGCCCTCGTCCACGACCGGCTGGTCGTCGGGGACGCGCTCGGCACGGTGCCGCCGGACGCCCCCGCCGTCCCGCTCCAGCGCGACCTCACCCGCCTGCAGAGATCGCTGCGCCTCAGACCCGAGGCGCGCGAGCGTGAACTCGACCTCGATCTGCGGGAGGAGAACGCAGCGGCGCGCAGCAGGCTGCTGCACCGGCTGCGGCTGCTCGGCGTCGACTGGGGCGAGCCGGTGCACGGCCGCGCCGGCGGCACGGGCACCTTCCGCGAGACCTGGCGGCTGCGCTGGCGGCCGGAGCTGTCGGTGCGGATCGCCGAGGCCGGGGTGTGGGGCACCACCGTGGCCGCCGCGGCCGGCGCCAGGGCCGAGGCGCTGGCCCGCGACGCCGCCTCGCTGGCCGAGACCACCGAACTGGCCGAACGCTGCCTGCTCGCCGGGCTCGGCGAGGCCCTGCCCGCGGTGATGCGCGCCCTCGCCGACCGCGCGGCCCTGGACACCGACGTCGGCCACCTGGCCCGGGCTCTGCCCGCGCTGGTGCGCTCCGTGCGCTACGGCGACGTGCGCGGCACGGACGCCGCCGCGCTGCGCGAGGTCGCCGAGGGGATCGCCGAGCGGGTGTGCGTCGGGCTGCCGCCCGCCTGCGCCGGTCTCGGCGGCGCCGCCGCGGCCGAGATGCGCGGCCATGTGGACGCCGCCCACCGAGCGGTCGTCCTGCTGGCGGGGGAGGGGCTGCTCACGCGCTGGCGGTCGGTGCTGCGCACCCTCGCCGGGCGTGACCGCGCCCCCGCGGTCCCCGGGCTGCTCCGGGGCCGCTGCGTCCGGCTGCTGCTGGACGACGGCCGGCTCTCCGGGGAGGAGGCGGCCGGGCTGATGGGCCCGGCGCTCTCCCCGGGGGCCCCGCCGGTGGACGCGGCGGGGTGGATCGAGGGGTTCCTGTCGGACGGCGGGATGCTGCTCGTCCACGACGAGCGGCTGCTGGCCCTGGTGGACGGCTGGCTCACGGGGATATCCGGGGAGGCGTTCACCGCAGTACTGCCGCTGCTGCGGCGGACGTTCGCCGCGTACGAGCCGGGGGTGCGGCGCACCGTCGGCGAACTGGTCCGGCGCGGTACGCGGGCGCCGGGCGGTGCGGCGGCCGAATGGGAGACCGTCCCCGGCTTCGGGGAGGAGCCGGATCAGGAGCGCGCCGGTGCCGTACTGCCCACCCTGCGGCTGCTGCTGGGAGATCGGACGGAGGGCGCCGGGCGGTGCGGCGCGGAGGGAGAGGAGGTGACCGCACGGTGAACGAACCGACAGCGGCGTCCGGTACGGCGGGGAGCCCCACCGGGACCACGGACACGGGCACGGACGGGCGGGACGCCGGCGAGCGGCTGCGGCGCTGGCGGCTGGTCCTGGGCGGCGGCCGGGACGCCGACGGCACCGGAGAAGCCCTGACCGGCCGGGACGCGGCCATGGACCGCGCTCTCGCCGCCCTCTACGGGGACGAGGAGGGCGCCGGCGTCCGGCCGGGGCCGCGGTCCGCCGGGCTGGGCGCCTCGGCGCCGGGCGTGGCCCGCTGGCTGGGCGACGTCCGCGACTGCTTCCCGGCCTCCGTCGTCCAGGTGATGCAGCGGGACGCTATCGACCGGCTCGGCCTGTCGGCCCTGCTGACCGAACCGGAGCTGCTGGGGGCCGTCGAGGCGGACGTCCATCTCGCCGGCACACTGCTCTCCCTGGGCAGGGCGATGCCCGAGGCGAGCCGGGAGGCCGCACGCGCGGTCGTCCGCAAGGTCGTCGGGGAACTGGAGCGCCGGCTCGCGGCCCGCACCAGGGCGGCGCTGACGGGCGCCCTGGACCGGTCGGCGAAGACACGCCGCCCCCGCCACCGGGACATCGACTGGAACCGCACCGTCCGGGCCAACCTGGGGAACTACCTGCCCGAGTACCGCACGGTCGTGCCCGAACGGCTGGTCGGCCACGGCCGCGCCTCCCGGGCGGTGCGCAAGGACGTCGTCCTGTGCGTCGACCAGTCCGGCTCGATGGCCGCCTCGGTCGTTCACGCCTCCGTCTTCGGGGCCGTGCTCGCCTCGATGCGGTCGGTCTCCACCCGGCTGGTCGTCTTCGACACCTCCGTCGTGGACCTCACCGACCTGCTCGACGACCCCGTCGACGTCCTGTTCGGGACCAGGCTCGGCGGCGGCACCGACATCAACCGCGCGCTCGCCTACTGCCAGTCGCGCATCACCCGGCCCGCCGAGACGGTCCTCGTCCTCGTCAGCGACCTCCACGAAGGCGGCATCCGCGGCGAGATGCTCAAGCGCGTCGCCGCGATGAGGAGCGCGGGCGTGGAGGTCGTGACGCTCCTGGCCCTCTCGGACGAGGGCGCCCCCGCCTACGACCGGGAGCACGCCGCGGCGCTGGCCGCGCTCGGCGTGCCCGCCTTCGCCTGTACCCCCGACCACTTCCCGGAGGTGATGGCGGCGGCGATCGAGAGGCGCCCCCTGCCGATACCGGAGAAGTGACCGAGCGGGGGATTCCGTGGTTCTCCCGTGACGGAACGGAGGGGAATTCGCGGACAGGTGCGCGGCGAAAGGGTCTTCCGTCCCGGGGAAAGCGATTCCCCGTCCTTCCGGGCCCTTCCGTTCCGCAGCGGGAATCAGGGGGGAGCGGCTTCCGGCGCGGCCGGGGGCGGAGTCCCGCACCGCGCCCGTAGAACTTTCACACGGTGGGCGGACGGTGATTCCTTCATGTCGCCGTCGCTTGAGATGTCCGGATTGCCTCATCCGGTGCAGGGGTCGGAATGTCCCGGTGCATCCTGCGGAAACTGTGATCCGTGCAGCGAATTCTCTCCGTCTCGTGGAGAGCTTGAAACCGTCCGGTGGCCGAAAAGGTACGCCGATCGCCAGGTCGGCGATGCTGCGCGGAAAGATGTTCCGGAGGAATTGGCCAGGTCAGCCGATCGCGTGTTTTCATCGTCCGCACCACGGCGGCCATATGAACGGTGGCCGGTTTTCGGCTGCCGGACCGTCGTGGGGGTGGCCGGGTCGCGTTTTCCGCCGGCCCGCCCCACGCCACCCGGAAACTCCTCCACGAACGAAGGGAAAACGCGTCATGCGCGAGCACCTCGAGACCCGCGAGATCGACGACGCCGAGCTGGACGCCGTCTCCGGCGGCGTCGTCAGCATCTCCGGCGGCGTGGCCGGCGCCGTCATCAGCGACGTCTCCGGCGTCGTGGGCGCCGTGTCCTCCCTCAACACCGTCCAGGCCGCGACCGGCATCGCCGGCTCGCTCCCGGGCAGCGTCTCCGGCGTCTCCGGCGTCCAGGCCGACGCCAACATCGCCGGTCTGTGACAGCCGGTCCCTGACAGCGGCGTCCGCGCGGACCGTCGGCCCGTGCGCCGTACGGCCCCGCAGGTGTGCGTGCGCGCCGTGAGGCCACACCGAACCCCGGAGCTCCCCCTGGTTCCGGGGTTCACGGCTGTCCGCCCGGGCCCCGCCAGAGGCACCCCGCACAGCCCCGCACCACCCCGCACCACCCCGCGCCGTCGCCCCCGTGCCGCCGTCCGCCCGCCTCCGTGCCCGCGTCCGCGCCGTGTGCCGGGGCCGCCGCGGTGCCCGCCCCCGAGGAAAGCGGTCCAAGGAGTAGCCCGTGCAGTTCCGGAAGAAGGCGCTCTCCAAGCTGCAGTCGCCGGAGGAACTCGACCTGCCCGTGCGCTTCGCGCGCCCACAGGGCCGGCTCGCCCTGGCCGTCACGGTCGCCGTCATGGCCGTCGCCGGCCTGTGGGCCGTCAACGGCTCGGTGTCCGCCAAGCTGGACGCTCCCGGCCTCCTCGCCCGCCCCGGGGGCAGTTACACGCTGCAGAGCCCGGTCTCCGGCCAGGTCACCGAGGTCCTCGCCGAGGAGGGCGAACTGCTGCGCCCGGACGCGCCCCTGCTCAGGGTCCGCACGGCACAGGGCGACCGGGCCGTACGCGCGGTGGCCGGCGGCCGGCTGACGGCCCTGGTCGCCGGAGTGGGCTCGGTCGTCGGGACCGGCGCGGACGTGGCGACCGTGGAACGCGTGGACGACCCGGACGACCCGCTGGTGGCCGTGCTGTACGTCCCCGGCGACAGCGGTGCGGCGATCACCGAGGGCGCCCGGGTGGAGCTGGAGGTCCAGTCCGCTCCCCAGGAGGAGTTCGGTGTACTGCGCGGCCGGGTCGGGCAGGTCGGGCGGGTGCCCCAGACGGAGCGGCGGATCGCCGCCTTCCTGGGCGACACCGAACTCGCCGCCCGGTTCGCCCGGCAGGGCAGCCCTGTGGCGGTGCTGGTGGAGCTGGAGCGATCCTCCACCACCGGGTCCGGCTACCTCTGGTCCTCGGGCGACGGTCCTGCGCACGCCCTCGAATCCAGGACACCGGTCACCGGCGCCATCCGCCTCCCGGCGCAGCGCCCCGTCGATTGGTTCCTTCCTTGACCGCCCCGTACGACCCCGCCCCGTACGACCCCGCCCCGTACGACCCCGCCCCGTACGACCCCGCCCCGGCCGCACCGGCGGCACGGCAGCCCGGCCGGCTCCCGCCCCCCGGCCACCGCCGCGGAAACGGCGGCCACCGCGGCAACGGCCGTGGCGGCGGCGGGAACGCCCGCGGCGGGGGCGGCTCCCGCCGCGCCCCGCGCGGCCGGACCGCCGCACCGGGCGCGGCCGTACGCGGCAGGACCCCCAGGGCCGTACGCACCCCCACCGTGCTCCAGATGGAGGCGGTCGAGTGCGGCGCCGCCGCGCTGGCCATGGTGCTCGGCCACCACGGCCGCTTCGTCCCCCTGGAGGAGCTGCGCATCGCCTGCGGCGTCTCCCGCGACGGCTCCCGGGCCGGCAACATCCTCAAGGCCGCCCGCGGCTACGGGCTGCGGGCCAAGGGCATGCAGATGGACCTCGCGGCACTCGCCGAACTGCGCGGACCGGCCATCCTGTTCTGGGAGTTCAACCACTACGTCGTCTACGACGGCATGG
Source organism: Streptomyces barkulensis (assembly GCF_002843305.1). Classification (GTDB taxonomy): domain Bacteria; phylum Actinomycetota; class Actinomycetes; order Streptomycetales; family Streptomycetaceae; genus Streptomyces; species Streptomyces barkulensis. The sequence continues at coordinate 69,911 of NZ_PGSG01000030.1, read as the reverse complement.
GCCGCCGCCTGGGCCGCCGCGGCGTGTACGTCAACGACCCCGGCAAGGGGCGGCGGTTCGTCCCCCTGGAGGAGTTCGACACCAGCTTCACCGGCGTCGTCCTCACCTTCGAGCCCGAGGCGGGCTTCCGCGGCGGCGGCCGCAGGCCCGGAGTCCTGGGCGCCATGCCCGCCCGGCTGCGCGGCACCCGCGGCACCCTGCTGGCGGCCGTGCTCGCCAGCCTGCTGCTGGTGGCCGTCGGTGCGACGGTGCCCGCGCTGAGCCGCACCTACATCGACATGTTCCTCATCGGGGGGCAGTCCTCGCTGCTGGGCGTGCTCTTCGCGTCGATGGCGGCCGCCCTGGTGCTCACCGCCGTCCTCACCGGGGTCCAGCAGGCCAATCTGCTGCGCGGGCACATCATCTCCTCCACCCTGGCCAGTGCCCGCTTCTTCCGGCACCTGCTGCGCCTGCCGGTCTCCTTCTTCACCCAGCGGAACCCGGCCGACCTCGTCCAGCGGCTGCAGTCCAACGACACGGTCGCCGAGACCCTCGCCCGCGACCTGGCCGCCGCGGGCGTGGACGCCGTGGTGGTCGTGCTCTACGCGGCGCTGCTGTGGACCTACGATCCGCAGCTGACCGTCGTCGGGGTCGGCGTGGCACTGCTCAACGTGGTGGCCATGCGTGTCGTGCTCCACCTGCGCTCCACCGGCACCCAGAAGCTGCGCGCCGACCTCGCCCGGCTGACCAACACCTCCTACAGCGGCCTCCAGCTCATCGAGACGATGAAGGCCACCGGCGGTGAGCAGGGCTTCTTCCGCCGCTGGGCCGGTCAGCACGCGGTCACCCTCGACGTGCAGCAGCGGCTGGGCGTGCCCAGCGCGTGGCTGGCGGTCGCCGCACCCGTGCTGGCCACGCTCAACAGCGCGCTGATCCTGATGATCGGCGGTCTGCGGGCGGTCGAGGGGCATCTGACGGTCGGTCTGCTCGTCGCCTTCCAGACCCTGATGACCAGCTTCACCGCGCCGATCACCCGCCTCAACGGGGTGGCGGGCCGGATCCAGGACTTCGCGGCCGACGTCGCCCGCCTGCGGGACGTGGAGAACTTTCCGGTCGACCCGCTCTACACGCGGCGCGAGCCGGTCCCCAGCACCCGGCGCCTGACGGGCCACGTGGAGCTGGAGGACATCACCTTCGGATACAGCCCCCTGGACCCGCCGCTGCTGAAGGGCTTCTCGCTCACCGTCGGCCCCGGCCGTCAGGTCGCGCTCGTCGGCGGCTCCGGCAGCGGCAAGTCCACCGTCTCCCGGCTGATCTCCGGCCTGCACACCCCCTGGGAGGGGACCGTCCGCATCGACGGGATGCGGCTGGAGGACATCCCGCGCGGCGCGCTGGCGGCGTCGGTGTCCTTCGTCGACCAGGACGTCTTCCTCTTCGAGGGCACCGTCCGCGACAACGTCGCGCTGTGGGACCCCTCCATCCCGGACGAGGCCGTCGTCGCGGCACTGAGGGACGCCGCCGTGTACGACGTGGTCGCCCGCCGCCCCGGCGGCATCCACAGCCGGGTCGAGCAGGGCGGCCGCAACCTCTCCGGCGGCCAGCGCCAGCGGCTGGAGATCGCCCGGGCGCTGGTGCGCCGCCCCAGCGTCCTGGTCCTGGACGAGGTGACCAGCGCGCTGGACGCGGTGACCGAGCAGACCATCATCGACAACCTGCGGCGGCGCGGCTGCGCCTGCGTGGTGATCGCCCACCGCCTGAGCACGGTGCGCGACAGCGACGAGATCGTGGTGCTCGACCGGGGCGCGGTCGTGGAGCGCGGACGCCACGAGGACCTGGTCGCGGCTCGCGGGCCGTACGCCGAACTGGTCAGGGAGCGCTGAGTTGACGACCCCCCACGTCCCGTACGCCCCCCACCCCTCCTGCACGGACCAGGCGCCGCACACTCCGTACGCCCGGCACACCGATCCCGTCGTCGCGGCCCTGGGCGGGCTGGGCACGGCGGTCGACTGCGCCGGGGTGCGCAGCCTGTCCCTGGAGGGCCCGCACGTACTGTGGCTCGTGGCGGACGGGGCCCTGGACCTGTTCGCCGTCGGCTCGGCGAGCTCGGGTCACTGGCACTTCCTGGGCCGGCTGGAGGCGGGCACGCTGCTGCTGGGCCCGGTCGAGGGCCCCGAGCACACCCTGGTCGGCCGCCCCCTGGAGGGCTGCCGACTGCACCGCGTCGAGCTGCGGGAGCTGCCCCACCCCGCCCGTGCCGCCTCCGCATGGGCCGGGGACGGCTGGGACACCGGGCAGTGGACGGCGGGCCGGTGGGACACGGGCCAGTGGGACGGGGCGGCCACCGGAGCCTCCCCGGCCGACGGCCGGGGGGACGGCGCGGCCGGCCCGTGGGACAGGGCCGCCGATCGGCCCAGCCCGCTGGAACAGGCGTTCGCGCTCGGCATCGGCCGCGGCCTGCGGGTGCTCTACGAGGCGCCGTCGGCCGGCCCCGCCCCCACCGACGGGCACGGGAGTCCGGCCGACGACGACGTGCTGTGGATGCACGTCGCCCCCGGCAGCGTGCTGTACGGCGCCGCCTACCGGGCTGAGGCCGTGGGCACGCTGCTGGTCGACACGGCGATGTGGCAGGGCATGGTCGACCAGCAGTACCGGCTGCTGTACGCCCTGGACCGCTGGATCGAGGAGCTGGAACGCACCCACGAGGACCGCACCGCGGCCGGCATCGAGGCCGGCGAGGCCGCCCGTACCCAGGCGGACCGGGCGCTGCTGGCCTCCATCGGCCGCCTTGGACGCACCCCCGGGCGCGGCGCGGGCGACGACGCGGTCCTCGCCGTCTGCCGGCTGGTGGCCGGGCGGGCCGGCATCACCCTGACCGAGCCGGGCGGCGCGGGCACGGTTCCCGAGCGCACGGACCCGGTGGAGCGCATCGCGATCGCCTCCGGCGTGCGCACCCGCACCGTCAGGCTCACCGGACGCTGGTGGCGCGAGGACAGCGGCCCCCTGGTCGGCCGCCGCACCCGGGGCCCGGCCGGACCGGAGTCCGGGGAGGGCGCGCCCGTGGCGCTGCTGTGGCGGCGCGGCGGCTACGAGGCGGTGGACCCGGCCACCGGCGAACGCGAACGCGTCGGCGCCTTTGGCGCGGCCCGCTTCGAGCCGCGCGCCGTGATGTTCTACCGTCCGCTGCCCGACCGTCCGCTGGGCCTGCCCGGACTGCTGCGCTTCGGCCTGCGCGGCACCCGTGCCGAGCTGCGCGACCTGGCCCTGAGCGGCCTGGTCGCCGTCGGCCTGGGCGCGCTGGTGCCCATCGCCACCGGCAAGGTGCTCGGCGAGTACGTGCCCGGTGGCGAGACCGGGCTCATCGTGCAGACGGCCCTGGCGCTCATCGCCGCCGGCGTCGTCTCGGCCGCCTTCATGCTGATGCAGAACACCGCCGTCCTGCGTCTGGAGGGCCGTATCGAGGCGACGCTCCAGCCCGCCGTGTGGGACCGGCTGCTGCGGCTGCCGACGACGTTCTTCGCGGGCCGCTCCACCGGCGAGCTGGCCGGCGCGGCCATGGGCGTCGGCGCCATCCGCCGGGTGCTCTCCGGCATCAGCACGGTGGCCCTCCAGGCGACCACCGTGGGCGCGGTCAACCTCGTCCTGCTGCTGGTCCACAGCGTGCCGCTGGCGCTGGCGGCGATCGCCCTGCTGCTGGTCGTCGCCGCGGTCTTCCTGGTGCTGGGGCTGTGGCAGCTGCGCTACCAGCGGCAGCTGGTCAGGCTCGGGCTCAAGCTGGACAACCGGGCCTTCCAGACCCTGCGCGGGCTGCCCAAGCTGCGCGTCGCCGCGGCCGAGAGCTTCGCCTACGCCGCCTGGGCGCGGGAGTTCGCCCGCACCCGCGGGCTCCAGCGGCGCATCGGCCGGATCAGGAACGCCGTCTCCGTCCTCAACGCGGTCTACCTGCCGCTGTGCACGCTGGCGATGTTCATGCTGCTGGCCGGACCGGCCCGCGGCAGCATGTCCGCCGCCGAGTTCCTCACCTTCAACACCGCCGTGACACTGATGCTGTCCTCGGCCACCCAGCTGACCGGCGCGCTGATCTCGGCCGCCGCGGTGCTGCCGATGTTCGAGCAGGTCAGGCCGATCCTGAACGAGCTGCCGGAGGTGGACGGCGGCAGTGTGCCGCCGGGCGAGCTGAGCGGCGCCGTCGAGGCCCGGCGGCTGACCTACCGCTACGGCGACGACGGCCCGCCGGCCCTGGACGGCGTGGACCTGAGGATCGGACCGGGCGAGTTCGTCGCGATCGTCGGGGCCAGCGGCTGCGGCAAGTCGACGCTGCTGCGGCTGCTCATCGGCTTCGACCGGCCGGTCTCCGGCAGCGTGCTCTACGACGGCCAGGACCTGGCGGCCCTGGACCGCACTGCCGTGCGCCGCCAGTGCGGGGTCGTCCTGCAGAACGCCCAGCCGCTGACCGGCTCGATCCTGGAGTGCATCCGCGGCGCCGAGCCGTTCTCCCCGGAGGAGGCGTGGGAGGCGGCCGCGATGGCCGGTCTGGCCGAGGACATCAAGGCCATGCCCATGGGCATGCACACCATGCTGTCGGACGGCGGCGGCACCATCTCCGGCGGCCAGCGCCAGCGGCTGATGATCGCCCAGGCGCTGATCCGCAGGCCGCGCATCCTCTTCCTGGACGAGGCCACCAGCGCGCTGGACAACGAGGCCCAGAGCGTGGTCATGGCCTCCACCCGCGCCCTGCGCTGCACCCGCGTCGTCATCGCCCACCGGCTGTCGACCGTCATGGACGCCGACCGGGTGATCGTCATGTCGGACGGCCGGGTGGTGCAGCAGGGGGCCCCCGCGGACCTGCTCGCCGACACCGGCGGCCTCTTCCACGAGCTGGTCCGCCGCCAGCTCGGCTGACCGGCCACCGCGCCGGTCTCCGGCCTGGCCCCTGCCGGGGATCCACCCGGAGACCCGCCCGGACGGTCCCGGCGGCCGGCCGGATCCCGTCCCGCCGCGGCGCCTGCCACCCAGGTCGGGAGGGCGGTGTCTGTGACGGTTGTCACCGCACGGGTGTGAGCTGCGATTTATGCCGGGCACACCGACAGGGCTAACCTGCAAGGCGGACATGCCGCGCGCTCCGCAGACGCCGCGGCCACGCGGCACGCCCACGCTGACAACGAACCGCGACACCACAACTAGGGACGGACGCGCGTGGACCTGTTCGAGTACCAGGCGAGGGATCTCTTCGCCAAGCATGACGTACCGGTGCTGGCCGGTGAAGTCATCGACACGCCCGAGGCGGCGCGCGAGGTGACCGAGCGACTCGGCGGTCGCGCGGTCGTCAAGGCGCAGGTCAAGACCGGTGGCCGGGGCAAGGCCGGCGGTGTGAAGCTGGCCTCCGACCCGGACGACGCCGTCGAGAAGGCCGGCCAGATCCTGGGCATGGACATCAAGGGCCACACCGTCCACAAGGTGATGCTGGCCCAGACCGCGGACATCGCGGAGGAGTACTACGTCTCCTTCCTGCTGGACCGCGCCAACCGCACCTTCCTCGCGATGGCGTCCGTCGAGGGCGGCATGGACATCGAGGAGGTCGCGGCCACCAAGCCCGAGGCCCTGGCCAAGATCCCGGTGGACGCCGTCGAGGGTGTCACCGAGGCCAAGGCCCGCGAGATCGTCGAGGCCGCGAAGTTCCCGGCCGACGTCGCCGACGGAATCGTCGACGCCGTGCAGAAGCTGTGGACCGTCTTCGTCAAGGAGGACGCCCTCCTCGTCGAGGTGAACCCGCTGGTCAAGACCGGTGACGGCCGGATCATCGCGCTGGACGGCAAGGTGTCCCTGGACGCCAACGCCGAGTTCCGCCAGCCGGACCACGCCGCCCTGGAGGACAAGGCCGCGGCCAACCCGCTGGAGGCCGCCGCCAAGGCCAAGGGACTGAACTACGTCAAGCTCGACGGCCAGGTCGGCATCATCGGCAACGGCGCGGGCCTGGTCATGAGCACCCTGGACGTCGTGGCCTACGCCGGTGAGAACCACGGCGGCGTCAAGCCCGCCAACTTCCTCGACATCGGCGGCGGCGCCTCCGCCGAGGTCATGGCCAACGGCCTGGAGATCATCCTCGGCGACCCGGACGTCAAGTCCGTCTTCGTCAACGTCTTCGGCGGCATCACCGCCTGCGACGCCGTCGCCAACGGCATCGTGCAGGCCCTGGAGCTGCTGAAGTCCAAGGGCGAGGACGTCTCCAAGCCGCTGGTGGTGCGCCTCGACGGCAACAACGCGGAGCTGGGCCGCAAGATCCTGAACGACGCCGACCACCCGCTGGTGCAGCAGGTGGACACCATGGACGGCGCGGCCGAGCGTGCCGCCGAGCTGGCCGCGAAGTAACGAAGGACGAGGACACCGACAACAATGGCTATCTTCCTCACCAAGGAAAGCAAGGTCATCGTCCAGGGGATGACCGGCTCCGAGGGCCAGAAGCACACCCGGCGCATGCTGGCCTCCGGCACCAACATCGTCGGCGGCGTCAACCCGCGCAAGGCGGGCACGACCGTCGACTTCGACGGGACCGAAGTGCCCGTCTTCGGCACGGTCAAGGAGGCCATGGAGGCCACCGGCGCCGACGTCACCGTCGTCTTCGTCCCGGAGAAGTTCACCAAGAGCGCGGTCATCGAGGCGATCGACGCCGAGATCCCGCTCGCCGTGGTGATCACCGAGGGCATCGCCGTCCACGACACCGCCGAGTTCTGGGCCTACGCGGGCTCCAAGGGCGACAAGACCCGTATCGTCGGCCCGAACTGCCCCGGCCTGATCACCCCCGGCCAGTCCAACGCGGGCATCATCCCGGCCGACATCACCAAGCCGGGCCGCATCGGCCTGGTCTCGAAGTCCGGCACGCTGACGTACCAGATGATGTACGAGCTGCGCGACCTCGGCTTCTCGACCTGCGTCGGCATCGGCGGCGACCCGATCATCGGCACCACCCACATCGACGCCCTCAAGGCGTTCGAGGCCGACCCCGACACCGACCTGATCGTGATGATCGGCGAGATCGGCGGCGACGCCGAGGAGCGGGCCGCGGACTTCATCAAGGCCAACGTCACCAAGCCGGTCGTCGGCTACGTCGCGGGCTTCACCGCCCCCGAGGGCAAGACCATGGGCCACGCCGGCGCCATCGTCTCCGGCTCCTCCGGCACCGCCCAGGCGAAGAAGGAGGCCCTGGAGGCCGCGGGTGTGAAGGTCGGCAAGACGCCGTCCGAGACCGCCCGCCTGGCGCGCGAGCTGCTCGCCGGCTGACACGGCTGACACGGCTGACACGGCTGACACGGCCGGTACCGCACGGCGCGGGCCCGCACCCCGAGGGGTGCGGGCCCGCGCCGTGCGGGGGGCCCGGCGGAGTCGCGGCGGGCCCCGGGGCCATCCTCAGCCGGCCGCCCGGTTCTCCTGCCCGTCCGGGGAGGAGCCTGACACGGCCGGAGCCCCGGCCCCCCGCGGCGCCTGCCGGGCGGAGTCGTGTGCCTGCGGCCCGGCCAGGGACGCCAGCAGCGCCGCCGCGGCCACCAGCGCGGCCGCCCCGAACGAGGCGCCCGTCCGCAGCCGCACCGTCCGCTCGCTGCCGTCGCGCGCCGTGCGGGCGGACGGAAGTCCGGGCAGGGAGCCGGCGTCCGCCAGCTCCTCCAGCATCGAGCGGATGATCTCCCTGCGCCGGTCCGGCGCGACACGGCGCAGACCGGGCACGTACTCGGCCAGCGCCTCGCGCGCGTGCATCAGCCGTGCGGCCGTGGCGGCGGTGCTCGCCTCGCTCTCGGCGGCCGTCTCCGACAGTCCCAGTCCGAGGCCGTCGTGCAGGAGCAGCGTGCGGCGGTAGGAGGGCGGCAGGTCCAGCAGGGCTTCCGGCGGCAGCCTTCCGCCGCTCTCCGTCCCGTTCCCCGTCCCGTTCCCCGCCCCGTTCCCCGTCCCGTCCCTCCGGGCCGCGCGGCGGCGGGGGTCCAGCCGGTGCCAGGGCGAGAGCGCGTGGTCGTACGCCGCCGTCCGCACCCAGCCGGCCGGATCCCGGTCCACTGCGACCTCGGGCCACCGCTCCCACGCCTGCCGGAAGGCATGGCGTACGGCCTGCCCGGCCGGCGCCGGGTCGCCGGTGAGCAGATACGTCTGGCGCAGCAGCGGCCGGGCCAGGCGCGCGTACAGCAGATCGAACGCCTCGGCCGGCCCGTCCGCCGCCGCCGGGCGGGGGAGGTCCGCGGTCTCCGTGAGCCCGGACGACGGCCCGGCGGCGGGCTCCTCGCGCTCGGAGGCTTCCGGGGCCGCGTCCTCGGCGGGCGCGGGGATGGAGAGTGTCTCGGTCATGCTGGCCGCCCCCTACGGGTCGTCATGATTGCGGCGGTATGGATGCCATACCGCCGCACTGTATGAAAAAACTGCATAGCGCACTGTGTGCGACACATCGACTTTTTCCCTGCTCCCCGGGCGAATCGGGCGTTGTTGGCAGCATGTCGGCGTGTATCCCATGACCCGCCGCGACGCCTCGCCCTCCTCACCGCCCCCGCATGCCCTCGCGCTCATCCGTCATGCGCCGGTCCCTCCCCGCGACCGCCTTCTCGACGGTGTGATGGCCGCGGGCCTGGGCCTGGGCGGAATCGCAGTCCTCGTCATACTGCTGTGGATCACCTCGCCCCACCCCGACGACGGTCCCGGCGGCGCGCTGCGCATCGCCGCCGACCTCTGGCTGGTGGCACACGGTGCCCCTCTCGTCCGTACCGAAACCCTCAGCGGTTCCCCCGCGCCGGTCGGGCTGGTGCCCCTGCTGCTGTGCGCCGTGCCGGTGTGGCTGCTCCACCGCACGGCCCGCGGCGCGGCCCGGGGACCGGTGCCCGCACGAGTCCCCGGCGGGGGTCCCGGTACGGGCCCCGGTACTGATCCCGGCGCGGGGGACACAGGTGCGGCATGGCGCGCCACGTGCTGGATCGTCGCCGGATACCTGCTGGTCGCGGCGGCCGTCACCGGCTACGCGGCCTCCGGCCCCATCCGGGTCGATCCGCTGGGCGCCGCGCTGCGCCTGCCCGCCGTCGCGGCCGCCGCCGCGGCGGCGGGAACGTGGACGGGCCTGGGGCGGCCGCTGCCCGATGCCCCGCCGCGGCTCCTGCGCCGGATGCGGCGGATGCGGCGGCGGGCGGAGCGGCCCGCGCTCACCCGCGCCGGGGCGTCCGCCGCCCTGCGCGGCGCCGCCGCGTCGGCCGCGGCGCTGTGCGCCGGGGGCGCACTGCTGGCGGCGGGCGCCCTGCTGTGGCATGTGGCCACCGCCCAGCGGGCCGCGTTCCCCTCGCAGGAACAGCCGACCCCGGAGTGGCCGGGGCTGGCGGCGGTCCTGCTGCTGGCCCTGGCCCTGACGCCCAACGCGGCCGTCTGGGGCGCGGCGTACGGCCTCGGCCCCGGGTTCACGCTCGGGGGAGGCAGCACGGTGCGGCCCGCGGCCGTGACCGGCCTGCCGCCGCTGCCGGACTTCCCGCTGCTGGCGGCCGTACCGGTCGAGGGGCCGGGCACGCCCGTGACCTGGGCCGCGGCGCTTGCGGTCCCCCTGGCGGGCGGGCTGCTCGCGGCGTGGTGCGTGGCGCGCGCGGCCGTGCCCGCCGGGGGAGGGCCCGCGGCGCTGGACGGACGGGCGACCGCCGGCGCGGCCGCGCTGGCCGCCTGCGGCTGCGGCGCGGCGATGGCGGTGCTGGCCGCCTGCGCGGGCGGTCCGCTGGGCACGGGGGCGCTGGTCCATGTCGGCCCGGACTGGCGGCTCACCGGGGCCGCGGCGCTGGGCTGGACGGCCGCCCTGGGGGTGCCGGCGGCCCTGGCCATGCGGTCCTGGCGGCTGCGCCCGGCCCGCGGACACTGACGTTCGGCGGCCGCGAGGCTCCCGGCTGCTCCCCGCGCCCGTCGCGCCCGTCGTGACCGCGCCCCGCCTCACTCCCCGCGTTCGGGTTCACCGAACAGCGGGCGCAGCTGCTCGGGCAGATGCCGTTCGCACGCCTCGCGCGAGGAGTTGGTGAGGGCGTCCTCGACGCAGACGAAGTAGTCGCGGTAGACGAGCTGGACGGTGAACTGCGCGGCGATGATCACCAGTGCGAGGATCCCGGTGACCAGCCCGGTCACCGCCGCCGCCAGTTGAGGCCGGCCCGAACGGCCGGCCTCCGGGCCGGCGGGGGCGGGCGCCCGGCCCGCGCCGGACTCCGGCGCGGTGGAGCGGTCGGTGCCGGCCACGTCCTCGGGCCGGGCCGCCGCCCGGCCGGTCCCGGTACCGCCGCCGGTGCCGACGTCCGCACCGCCGTCCGCGCCGACGCCCGTACCGCCGCCGGTGCCCGGCTTGCCGCGGATGGCGCCGACGCCCCAGTACACGGCCAGCGCGCCCAGCGGCACCGCCAGCCAGGGGAGGCCGAAGAAGGCGAAGATCAGCCCCCAGCCGCCGATGACCAGTGCGTACCGGGCCCGGCGCTGGACGGGGTCGGTCGGGTCCCAGCGCATGCCGCCGGGCGCGCCGCCCTGCCCGCCGTTCTGCCCGCCGTTCTGCTCCGGACGGCCGCCGCTGCCGAAGCCGCCGTTCTGGCGGCCCGGCTGGCGGCTGCTCCACCTGCGGCCCCAGTCGGGTGAGGAGCCCTCCGGCCGGTCGCCGCCCCGGCCGTCGCCGTCGCCGTCCCCGTCGCCTCGCGGGGAGTCCGGTGAATCGGACGACCCGGACGACCCGGAGGAGCCGGACGGGTCGGCCCCCTGGGATCCGCGCGGGCGCCAGGGCTGCTCGGGGCGGCCCTCGGGCGGCGCGGCGAAGGGGTTGTCCTCCTCCCGGTCACCGGGGAGCCGGTCGCGGGAGAGCCGGCCGCCGGAGAGCGGGCCGCCGAAGGAGCCGAAGGGAGGCGGGCCGGAGGGAGGCGGGCCGGAGGGGGACGGGCCGGTGGGGGGCCGCAGCCGGAGCGGGCCCGGGGCGGTAACGGTCGGGATCCCGGTCGAGGTCTCAGGGGCCGCGCGGCGTCGTCGGTCCGTCATGTGCTCTGTGTCTTCCCCTAGATGTCGTCCCGGCCCCGGGCCGTTCGCCGATGTGTGGCCCTGACGCTACCGGGCGGCCGTCCCCCCGTCCCGAGGGGGCCGCCCGGTGTGCCGGTATCGTTGCTGACGGTCGGCCGCTTCGTAGGGTTCCCCGGATTCGTCCGCCCCACGGATTCGTACGACCGTACAAAGCCGCACCGTCCCACCGAGAGATCCGAGAAGAGCCTCGTCGTGGCTTCCGCTTCCCGTTCCTTCGCCGCCCACTCCCCGGCCCGCGTCGTGGTCCTCGTATCGGGCTCGGGCACGAACCTCCAGGCGCTCCTCGACGCCATCGCCGAGGAGCGGCCGGACGCCTTCGGCGCCGAGATCGTCGCCGTCGGGGCCGACCGCGACGGCGTCGCCGGGCTGGAGCGCGCCGAGCGCGCCGGGCTGCCCACCTTCGTCTGCCGCGTGCGCGACCACGCCGGCCGGGACGCCTGGGACCGCGCGCTGGCCGAGGCGGTGGCGGCCCACGAGCCCGACCTGGTGGTCTCCGCCGGCTTCATGAAGATCGTGGGCAAGGAGTTCCTCGCCCGGTTCGGCGGGCGCTTCGTCAACACCCACCCCGCCCTGCTCCCCAGCTTTCCCGGCGCCCACGGCGTGCGCGACGCGCTCGCGTACGGCGTGAAGGTCACCGGGTGCACCGTCCACTTCGTCGACGACGGCGTCGACACCGGCCCGATCATCGCCCAGGGCGTGGTCGAGGTGCGGGAGGAGGACGACGAATCCACGCTCCACGAGCGGATCAAGGAAGTCGAGCGGCGGCTGCTCGTCGACACGGTGCGACGCATCGCCCGCCACGGCTACCGCATCGAGGCAAGAAAGGTCATTCTCGGTCATGACTGAAGGCTCCGAGACCCCCGAGACCCCCCAGACCACCGGGGCCACCAGGCGGCCCGTCCGCCGCGCGCTGGTCAGCGTCTACGACAAGACGGGCCTGGAGGAGCTGGCCCGCGGCCTGGACGCGGCGGGCGTCAAGCTCGTCTCGACCGGCTCGACGGCCGCGCGGATCGCCGCCGCGGGCGTGGAGGTCACCCGGGTCGAGGAGCTGACCGGCTTCCCCGAGTGCCTGGACGGCCGGGTGAAGACCCTCCACCCGCGGGTGCACGCCGGCATCCTGGCCGACCTGCGTCTGGAGGACCACCGCCGGCAGCTCGGCGAACTGGACGTGGAGCCCTTCGACCTCGTCGTCGTCAACCTCTACCCCTTCCGGGAGACCGTCGCCTCCGGCGCCTCCCCGGACGAGTGCGTGGAGCAGATCGACATCGGCGGCCCGTCGATGGTCCGCGCCGCGGCCAAGAACCACCCGTCCGTCGCCGTCGTCGTCAACCCCGGCCGCTACGGCGAGGTGCTGGAGGCCGTCACGGGCGGCGGCTTCGACCTCGCGACGCGCAGGCGGCTGGCCGCCGAGGCGTTCGCGCACACCGCGGCCTACGACGTGGCCGTCGCCTCCTGGTTCGCGGCCGACTACGCCCCGGCCGACGACTCCGGCTTCCCTGAGTTCTTCGGCACCGCCTACCGGCGCTCGAACGTGCTGCGCTACGGCGAGAACCCGCACCAGGCCGCCGCCCTCTACAGCGACGGCACCGGCGGGCTGGCCGGCGCCGAGCAGCTGCACGGCAAGGAGATGTCCTACAACAACTACACGGACACCGAGGCCGCGCGCCGGGCCGCCCACGACCACGCCGAGCCGTGCGTGGCGATCATCAAGCACGCCAACCCCTGCGGCATCGCCGTCGGCGCGGACGTCGCCGAGGCCCACCGCAAGGCGCACGCCTGTGACCCGCTGTCCGCCTTCGGCGGTGTGATCGCCGTCAACCGCCCGGTGACGGTCGCCATGGCCGAGCAGGTCGCCGAGATCTTCACCGAGGTCATCGTGGCGCCGGACTACGAGGACGGCGCGGTGGAGGTGCTGGCCCGCAAGAAGAACATCCGCGTGCTGCGCTGCCCCCAGGCCCCGGCCGCCCACCTGGAGCACAAGCCGGTCGACGGCGGCGCGCTGCTCCAGGTCGCCGACCGCCTCCAGGCCGACGGCGACGACCCCGCCGCCTGGACGCTCGCCACCGGCGAGGCGCTGGACGAGGCGGAGCTGGCCGAGCTGGCCTTCGCCTGGCGTGCCTGCCGGGCGGTGAAGTCCAACGCGATCCTGCTGGCCAAGGGCGGTGCCACCGTCGGCGTCGGCATGGGCCAGGTCAACCGGGTGGACTCCGCCAAACTCGCCGTCCAGCGCGCCGGCGAGGAGCGGGCGCGCGGCTCCTACGCGGCCTCCGACGCCTTCTTCCCCTTCCCCGACGGCTTCCAGGTCCTGGCGGAAGCGGGCGTGCGGGCGGTCGTCCAGCCGGGCGGTTCGGTCCGTGACGAGCAGGTGGTCGAGGCTGCGAAGGCGGCGGGTGTGACGATGTACTTCACGGGCACCCGGCACTTCTTCCACTGAGGTGGACGCACGTCAGGCCGCGCCCCGGCGGGGGCGCGGCCTGCGGTGTGTCCGGGCCGCCGCAGCGGCCTCGGGTCCGCGGGTCTCAGGCCCGCGGACGGTTGAACCAGGCCGCCGACTCGGCGGAGGACAGCAGCACGATGCAGACGATGCCGAGCGCCAGCCACAGCAGCCCGAGCGGCAGCGTGAGCAGGCCGACCAGCACCAGGACGGCCGACCAGGCGATGCCCCAGATCCGCAGTCCGCCTCCGCCCTGCGGGAACTTCACGGCCAGCACGATGCCGGCGATCGCGTGGAGCAGGAAGAAGACGAACAGCGTGTAGTAGATCCCGGTGCCCACGCCCAGGTCGCCGTAGGTCTCCTCCAGGTCGTCCTCGGCCGCGGCGAAGGTGACGATCGCCAGCAGTGAGAAGAGGGCCTGGAGCCCGCCGGTGATGAAGAAGATCATGCGGGACGAGTTGACCTTGCCCGGCATCGCTCCGGGCGGCCCGCCGGGTGGCCCGCCGGGGGAGCCCATCGGGCCGGGCGGCGGAGCCAGCGGCTGGTCCCCGGGGCCGCCGTAGGGGCTGTGGTGCCCGCCCGGCGGGCCGCCCGGCCCGCCGGGCGGCCGGTCGTACGGGTTCTTCCGGTAGGGGTCGTTCGGGGTGTTCGGGTCGGAGCTGCTCATGGCGTTCTCCTCCGGTTCCTCCGGTTCCTCGGGGCGGCCTGTGCGGTGACCGGACGCCGAGGGGCCGTACCGCGATCCCCCCGCGGTACGGCCCCCGATGTCCGCGCCCTCGCGCGGCGCCCGCCGGGCGGGCCGCGCCACTCCCTCAGGGAGCACCCTTCCCCGTACCGGCCCGCGCATCCCCGGCAGATGCGCGGACGCGCCGGAACGGGGGAGGAACCGGCGGACGGGACTACTGCTGACGCTTCACGACGACGCTCTTGATCACCTTGTCGGCGAAGGTCTGCTTCTTGTCGTCCCACAGCGGCCACAGGTAGCCGATGTAGCAGGCCGCGCCGTCCAGGAAGTGCGCCAGCTTGCGCACGAAGGCCATGCCGAAGCCGAGCGGCTGCCCGTCGGCCTCCCGCAGCACGCTGATCTTCAGGGCCTTCTTGCCCGGGGTCTGCCCGGTCCTGCCCTCCTGGTGGACCAGCCACAGCTGGCCGGCCAGGGAGAGCAGGGCGCCGACGGCGATCAGCGGCCAGGCGCTGCCGGGCACATCGGCCGCGTTCTGCGCGCAGATCGTGTCACCGATCGGGCAGCTGTCGGCCGCGTCGATGATCGCTCCGAGGAACTGCGCGTATCCGATGGATATCAGGATTCCGGGGATCAGGCCGATGATCAGGCCGTCCAGCAGGGTCGCGCCGACCCGGGCGCCCCAGCCCGCGTACGGCGGCATGCCGCCGCCGTGGGGCTGCTGGGGGTAGTAGGAGGCGTACGCTCCGCCGGGCTGCTGGGGGTACTGCGGGTCCTGGTACTGCGGGTTCTGGGGCTGCTGGGGGTACGCGCCCTGCGGGGCGGCCCCCTGCTGCGGGTGGCCGTAACCGGGCTGCGGCGGGCCGTAGGGGTCCTGCGGGTGGCTCATGAGCGTCTTCCTTACGAGCGGACGGGAAACGGGGACGGTCGGGGCCGATGGGATGTCCAGGGGGACGTCCGAAGGAACACCGCGGCGCCCCCGCAGCTCCGCTGCGTGAGGAACGGGTCGTACAAGAGCGTGCCTCCCCCGTGCGCCGCACCCGTCGGCCCCCGCGGGCACGGCACCCGCGACCATGCTGGTGGGGATGGATGACGCTGTCCAGACAAGACGGGGAGCTGTGGCGAATCCGCAACGCTCCGGCCCGGCCGGCGACGTGGAACGAGGCGTTCCGCGACACTCCTCTCACTCTCCGTGCCGAAGGAGCCGAGTGGTGCGGACGCGATTGGAGACCGGGCCCCCGTATCCGGGAGGATGGCACCCATGACCGCCCAGATTCTCGACGGCAAGGCCACCGCAGCCGCGATCAAGACCGAACTCGCCGCCCGCGTAGAAGCCCTGAAGGCGCGCGGCATCCAGCCCGGCCTGGGCACGCTCCTGGTCGGCGACGACGTCGGCAGCCAGAAGTACGTGGCGGGCAAGCACCGCGACTGCGCCCAGGTGGGCATCGCCTCCATCCAGCGCGAGCTGCCCGGCACCGCCTCCCAGGAGGACATCGAGGCGGTCGTCCGCGAACTCAACGAGGACCCGTCCTGCACCGGCTACATCGTGCAGCTCCCGCTGCCGCGCGGGATCGACACCAACCGCGTCCTGGAGCTGATGGACCCGGCCAAGGACGCCGACGGGCTCCACCCGACGAACCTCGGCCGCCTGGTGCTCAACGAGCGGGCCCCGCTGCCGTGCACCCCCAACGGCATCGTCGAGCTGCTGCGCCGCCACAAGGTGGAGATCGACGGGGCGGACGTGGCCGTCGTCGGCCGCGGCATCACCGTCGGCCGCTCCATCGGACTGCTGCTCACCCGCCGCTCGGAGAACGCGACGGTGACCCTGTGCCACACCGGCACCCGGGACCTGGGGGAGCACCTGCGCCGGGCGGACATCGTGGTGGCGGCGGCCGGTGCGGCGCATCTGGTCCGCCCCGAGTACATCAAGCCGGGCGCGGCCGTGCTGGACGTGGGCGTCAGCCGGGACGCGGCGACGGGGAAGATCGCCGGTGACGTGCACCCGGACGTCGCGGAGGTCGCGGGGTGGCTCTCGCCGAACCCGGGCGGCGTCGGCCCGATGACACGGGCGATGCTGCTGGCCAACGTGGTGGAGGCGGCGGAGCGCGCCGCGGGTGCGGACCGTGTCGGCTGAGACGGGGGCCGAGCGGACCGGGGAGACCCGAGAGACCGGGGAGGCCGGGGAGACCGAGCAGAGCCGGGAGACCGAGCAGAGCCGGGAGGCCGAGCAGAGCCGGGAGGCCGGGGGGCGTGCCGGCGCCGGCCGGCGCCGGTCCCGGCGGTTCCCGCTGATCACCCGTGACACCGCCCGCCCCGAGGGGGGCGGGCGGGCGGCCCCCGGGGACGCCCCCGCGCCCGCGCGGCAGTGGCCGCTGCTGTGCGTGCTGGCCGGGACGGCCGCCGGCCTGCTGGTGACGCTCGGCCACTTCCGCGCGGGTCTGCTGACCGTCGGCCTGTCCCTGCTCACCGGCGCCGTGCTGCGCTGGGCCGTGCCGTCGGTGGGGATGCTCGCGGTGCGCTCCCGCTTCACGGACGTGGTGACCTACGGCGTGCTGGGCACGGCGATCGTGCTGCTGGCGCTGATGGCGCAGCCCGCCCCGGTGCTGGAGATCCCCTTCCTGGAGGACATCGTCCACTTCACGATCCGCTGACCGGGCAGGCGCCGACGCCGGGCCGTCGCCGTACCGCGGCCGGAACCGCGGCCGGGCCGTCGCAGCGGACGCGGACGCCCGCGCGGGGCGGAGGTTGGCCGATTCCGGACGGTATGACGGCGGGGATCCGGGGCAGGCGAATTCCCGTACCCCCCACGGGTGCGGTACGTCCCCCTCCGCAGCCGCCCGCCGCTCCCCCCTCCGGCGGGCGGCTGCCTCCGGGGCCGGGCCGTCGGATAGCCTGACGCCAGGTCTCTTGATGTAGAGATACGTTGGAGACCCAGCCGCCACTGTCAGGTAAACGGAGACCGCCATGACCCGCACTCCCGTCAATGTCACCGTCACCGGCGCCGCCGGCCAGATCGGCTACGCGCTGCTGTTCCGCATCGCCTCCGGCCAGCTGCTGGGCCCGGACGTGCCGGTCGCGCTGCGCCTCCTGGAGATCCCGCAGGGTCTCAAGGCCGCCGAGGGCACCGCGATGGAGCTGGACGACTGCGCCTTCCCGCTGCTCAGCGGTATCGAGATCACCGACGACCCGAACAAGGCGTTCGACGGCGCCAGCGTCGCGCTCCTGGTCGGCGCCCGCCCGCGCACCAAGGGCATGGAGCGCGGCGACCTGCTGGAGGCCAACGGCGGCATCTTCAAGCCGCAGGGCAAGGCCATCAACGACCACGCCGCGGACGACATCAAGGTCCTGGTCGTGGGCAACCCGGCCAACACCAACGCCCTGATCGCCCAGGCCGCCGCCCCGGACGTACCGGCCGAGCGCTTCACCGCCATGACCCGCCTGGACCACAACCGGGCCCTGTCGCAGCTCGCGAAGAAGACCGGCACCCCGGTGTCGGAGATCCGCCGCCTCACCATCTGGGGCAACCACTCGGCCACCCAGTACCCGGACGTCTTCCACGCCGAGGTCGCCGGCAAGAACGCCGCCGAGGCCGTGAACGACGAGAAGTGGCTGGCCGAGGACTTCATCCCGACCGTCGCCAAGCGCGGCGCCGCCATCATCGAGGCCCGCGGCGCCTCCTCGGCCGCCTCCGCCGCCAACGCCGCCATCGACCACGTCCACACCTGGGTCAACGGCACCCCGGAGGGCGACTGGACCTCCATGGGCATCCCCTCGGACGGCTCCTACGGCGTCCCCGAGGGCCTGATCTCCTCCTTCCCGGTCACCTGCTCCGGCGGGAAGTACGAGATCGTCCAGGGCCTGGAGATCAACGAGTTCTCGCGGGCGCGCATCGACGCCTCCGTGAAGGAGCTGGAGGAGGAGCGCGAGGCCGTCCGCGGTCTCGGCCTCATCTGATCCGGCCCCGCGCCGATCCCGCTTCGGGACACCCGCGCACCGAAGGCCCCGGCTCGGAGAGCCGGGGCCTTCGGCGTTCCGGCGCCGGGCCGCTCCCCGTACTCATCCGGGTGCGTCATGTAGTGCCCGCAATGTCCTCCATATCCGTTCATTACCTTAAATTCATTCACATAGGACCCTGATGATCATGGTTCCATGTGTGAAGCATGCCACTTGACATGGATTAAAAGATTGAACTCCTCGGTATGGGGCATGGGACCGGGTCGCTCGGCCCGCCGGGCGGCAAGAGCACCATGCGAGGAAGGCAGTACGGAACGTGTCGGCAATCGAGACCATGCACATCGACGGGGAGTGGCGCCCCTCCCTCTCCGGAAGAACCAGGGAGGTCCTCGACCCCGCCGACGCGACGGTGCTCGCGGTCGTCTCCGAGGGCGGCGCCGAGGACGTCGACGCCGCCGTCGAGGCCGCCCGCCGCGCCTTCGACACCGGCGTCTGGCCGCGCACCCCCGTAGCCGAGCGGGCGGCACTGCTGCGGCGCACCGCCGACCTCCTCCAGCGGGACCGCGAGCAGATCGCGCTCACCGAGTCCATGGACACCGGCAAGACCATCGAGGAGGGCCGCGTGGACGTCGACGACGTCACCGCCGCCTTCCGCTACTTCGCCGACCAGGCCGTGAGCACCTCCGGCGGACGCGTGGTGGACGCGGGCAGCCCGGACGTGCACAGCGTCGTCGTCCACGAACCGGTCGGCGTCTGCGCGCTGATCACCCCCTGGAACTACCCGCTGCTCCAGGCGAGCTGGAAGATCGCCCCGGCGCTGGCCGCGGGCAACACCTTCGTCGTCAAGCCCAGCGAGATCACCCCGCTGTCCACCGTCCACCTGATCCGGCTGCTGACCGAGGCGGGCCTGCCCGCGGGCGTGGCGGGCCTGGTCACCGGCGCGGGCGACCCGGTCGGCGCCCGCCTGTCGGAGCACCCCGGCGTGGACCTGGTCTCCTTCACCGGCGGCCTGGCCAGCGGCACCAAGGTGGCCGCCGCCGCGGCCGCCACGGTCAAGAAGGTCGCCCTGGAACTGGGCGGCAAGAACCCCAACATCGTCTTCGCCGACGCCTGCGCCACCGAGGAGGGCTTCGACACCGCCGTCGACCAGGCCCTCAACGCCGCCTTCATCCACAGCGGCCAGGTCTGCTCGGCCGGCGGACGCCTCATCCTGGAGGAGACCGTCCACGACCGCTTCGTCACCGAACTCGCCCGCCGCGCCCGCCGTATCCGGCTCGGCCGCGGCACCGAGCCCGGCGTCGAGTGCGGCCCGCTCGTCTCCCAGCAGCAGCTCGACAAGGCCGAGGAGTACGTCGCATCCGCGGTCGCCGAGGGCGCCGTCGTACGCTGCGGCGGAGAGCGCCCGGGGCCCTCAGACACCCTCCCGGCCACCGGCTACTTCTACCCGCCGACCATCCTGGACCGCTGCGACCGCACGATGCGCGTGGTGCGCGAGGAGGTCTTCGGCCCGGTTCTGACGGTGGAGACCTTCCGCACCGAGGACGAGGCCGTGGCCCTGGCCAACGACACCGAGTACGGCCTGGCCGGCGCCGTCTTCTCCGCCGACACCGCCCGCGCCCGCCGGGTCGCCGCCCGGCTGCGCCACGGCACCGTGTGGATCAACGACTACCACCCCTACCTGCCGCAGGCGGAGTGGGGCGGCTTCGGCCGCTCCGGCACCGGCCGCGAGCTCGGCCCCTCCGGGCTGGACGAGTACCGCGAGACCAAGCACGTCTACGAGAACCTGCGCCCCGCGCCGGTGCGCTGGTTCGCCGGCTGACCGCGCCCCGCCCACTTCCGGGCGCTCCGGCCCACTCCCGCGCATCCCTGACGCAACCCCTGTAGGAGCACCACCTTCATGCCCAGCAAGACCACCTACGACTACGTGGTGATCGGCGGCGGTACGGCCGGCTCGGTGATCGCCTCCCGGCTCGCCGAGGACCCCGGCACCACCGTCGCCCTCATCGAGGGCGGCCCCTCCGACGTCGACCGCCCCGACGTACTGACCCTGCGCCGCTGGCTCGGCCTGCTCGGCGGCGACCTCGACTACGACTACCCCACCACCGAGCAGCCACGCGGCAACTCCCACATCCGGCACAGCCGGGCGCGCGTGCTCGGCGGCTGCTCCTCGCACAACACCCTGATCTCCTTCAAGCCGCTGCCCTCGGACTGGCAGGAGTGGGAGGACGCCGGGGCGAGCGGCTGGAACGCCATCGCGATGGAGCCCTACTACCACCGGCTGCGCAACAACATCGTCGCCGTCGACGAGAAGGACCGCAACGCCATCGCCCGCGACTTCGTCGACGCCGCTCAGGCGGCCCTCGGCGTACCGCGCGTGGAGGGCTTCAACGCCAGGCCGTTCACCGAGGGCGCCGGCTTCTTCGACCTCGCCTACCACCCGGAGACCAACAAGCGCTCCTCCGCCTCCGTCGCCTACCTCCACCCCCACATGGAGGCCGGCGACCGGCCCAACCTGGAGCTGTGGCTGGAGACCTGGGCGTACCGCCTCCAGTTCGGCGGGGAGGAGGGCCGCCGCGTCACCGGCGTCCACGTCCGCACCGCCGACGGCGAGGAGAAGCTGGTGACCGCCCGGTGCGAGGTCGTGCTGTGCGCGGGAGCGGTGGACACCCCGCGGCTGCTGCTGCACTCCGGCGTCGGACCGGCCGGCGATCTGGAAGCCCTGGGCATCCCGGTCGTCCACGACCTGCCGGGCGTCGGCGAGAACCTGCTGGACCACCCCGAGTCGGTCATCGTCTGGGAGACCGACGGCCCCATCCCCGAGAACTCGGCGATGGACTCCGACGCGGGCCTGTTCGTCCGCCGGGACCCGGACTCGCCCGGTCCCGACCTGATGTTCCACTTCTACCAGATCCCCTTCACCGACAACCCCGAGCGGCTGGGCTACGAACGCCCCGCCCACGGCGTGTCGATGACCCCCAACATCCCCAAGCCCCGCAGCCGCGGCCGGCTCCACCTCACCAGCGCCGACCCCTCGGTCAAACCGGCCCTGGACTTCCGCTACTTCACCGACGCCGAGGACTACGACGCCCGCACCCTCGTCGACGGCATCCGCATCGCCCGCGAGATAGCGAGGACCGCGCCGCTGGACTCCTGGCTCAGGCGGGAGGTCTGCCCCGGCCCGGACATCACCTCCGACGAGGAGCTGAGCGAGTACGCCCGCAAGGTCGCCCACACCGTCTACCACCCCGCCGGCACCTGCCGGATGGGCGCGGCCGACGACGAACTGGCCGTCGTGGACCCGAAGCTGCGCATCCGCGGCCTGGACGGCGTCCGCATCGCCGACGCCTCGGTCTTCCCCACCATCCCCGCCGTCAACCCCATGATCGGAGTGCTGATGGTCGGCGAGAAGGCCGCCGAACTGCTCCGCGACGACCGCCCCGAGCCCGGCGACCAGCCCGGCGGGACCGGCGACGAGTCCCGCGACGAGTCCGACGAGACCACGACACCGGGAGGTGCCGCGTGACCGCAGCCCCAGCCAACCCCTCCGGCGCCCCCTCGGCGCCGGACACCGCGACGCCGCAGGCCGGCGACCCGGTGTTCTCCGTCCGGAACCTGTGGAAGGTCTTCGGCCCCAAGGCCGGCCGCGTCCCCGGCGACACCTCCCTGACCGGGCTGTCCGCCGCCGAGGTACGCGAGCGCACCGGCTGCACCGCCGCCGTCCGCGACGTCTCCTTCGACGTCGCCCGCGGCGAGGTCTTCGTCGTCATGGGCCTGTCCGGCTCCGGCAAGTCCACCCTGGTGCGCTGCCTGACCCGGCTGATCGAGCCCACCGCCGGCACCCTCCACATCGACGGCGAGGACGTCCTGGCCATGGACCGGGCCCGGCTGCGGCAACTGCGCCGCACCCGCGCCGCCATGGTCTTCCAGCACTTCGGCCTGCTGCCGCACCGCACCGTCACCGACAACGTCGCCTACGGCCTGGAGATCCAGGGCGTGGGCAGGGCCGAACGCCGCGCCCGCGCCGCCGGGATGATCGAGAAGGTCGGCCTCGCCGGACTCGGCGAGCGCCGCCCCGGCCAGCTCTCCGGCGGCCAGCAGCAGCGCGTCGGCCTGGCCCGCGCGCTCGCCGTCGACCCCGAGGTCCTGCTGTTCGACGAGCCGTTCAGCGCACTCGACCCGCTGATCCGCCGCGACATGCAGGAGGAGGTCATCCGGCTCCACCGCGAGGAGGGCCGCACGATGGTCTTCATCACCCACGACCTGTCCGAGGCGCTGCGCGTCGGCGACCGCATCGCGCTGATGCGCGACGGCGAGATCGTCCAGCTCGGCACCCCCGAGGAGATCGTCGCCGCACCGGCCGACGACTACGTGCGCGACTTCGTCCGCGACGTGCCGCGCGAGCAGGTCATCTCCGTGCGCCGCGCGATGCGCCCGGCGCTGGCGGGCGAGGCCGACACCGGTGTGGCCCTCGCCCCCGGCACGGTCGTCGCCGAGGCGATCGAGGCCGTGGCGCGCAGCGGCGAGCACGTCCGAGTGGTGGAGGACGGCCGCACCCTCGGCGTCGTCGACCACGCCCGGCTGCTGGCCGTCGTCGCCGGACTGGACGCGGACGCGGACGCGGACCCGGGCACGGACGCGGACGCGGGCACGGACCCGGGCACCGCACCGGACCCCGGCGGATCCCATACCGCCGGCGGGGAGGTGGCCGCCGTATGACGACCGCCACCCCCGCCCCCTCCTCCCCGGCCCCGGAACCGGGGAAGCTCAGGAAGACCGGGAAGCCGGAGGAGTCCGGCAGGACCGCGCCCACCGCCACCGCCTCCGGCTCCGGGCCGGACCGGGAAGGACCGCCGGGCCGCCCCGGTCCGGCCGCCCGCCCGGCCGCCCGCAGGCTCCTCGTCCTCGCCCTCCTCGCCCTCGTGGCGATACCCCTGGCCGCCTCCGCGTGGGGCAGCGGAAGCTGGCCGGACGCCCTGACCTACGACGTCCGCCCACCACTGGACGAACTCGACGCCTGGCTGGTCGACAACCGCGAGTCGCACTGGCTGTTCCTGTACTTCCTGCTGCACGTCAGCAACAACGCGGTCCTGGCCGTCGACGGCGTCCTCGCCCTCCTCCAGGGACTCGGCTGGACGGGTGTGACGGCCGGCGCAGCCGCCCTCGCCTGGTTCGCCGGCGGCGCGGACCTCGGCCGCCGCGCCCTGCGCACCGCCGCGACCGCCCTGGGCACCTTCGCCGTGATCGGCCTGCTGGACCTGTGGGCGCCCGCCATGGAGACCCTGGCTCTGATGGCCGTCGCCGTCGCCGCCGCCGCACTGATCGGCGCGGCGCTCGGCCTGGCCGCCGGACTCTCCGACCGCTGCGAGCGGCTGCTGCGCCCGGTGTTCGACACCATGCAGGTGATGCCGGCGTTCGCCTACCTGCTGCCGTTCGTGCTCCTCTTCGGCATCGGCACGCCCTCGGCACTGATCGCCACCGTCATCTACGCGGCGCCCCCCATGGCCCGCCTCACCTCGCTCGGCCTGCGCGGCGCCGACCCGGCCGCGCTGGAGGCCTCCGCCTCGCTTGGCGCGAACGCCTGGCAGCGGCTGCTCACGGCCCGGCTGCCGCTGGCCCGCCGCCAGATGCTGCTGGGGCTGAACCAGACCATCATGATGTGCCTGTCGATGGTCGTCCTCGCCTCGGTCATCGGCGCGGGCGGCCTGGGCGACGAGGTCTTCACCGCCCTGTCGCGGGTGGACGTCGGCCAGGCGCTCGGCCCCGGCGTCGCCATCGTGCTCATCGCGATCTGGCTGGACCGCACCACCGCCGCCGCGGGCGCGCGCCTGGACGACACCTCGGCCCCCGCGAGCCGCGGGCGCGCCTGGACGGTACGGGCCGCCGCCGCGGCCCTCGTCGCCGCCGCCTCGGCGGCCGGCTCGGCCGCCCTGGGACGGCAGTGGCCCGAGCAGTGGACCGTCAGCGTCTCCGCCCCGGTCAACACCGCCGTCGACTGGATCACCGACAACCTCGGCTCCGGCATCCCCCTGATCGGCGGCACCGTCACCTGGTCGGAGAACTTCGCCCGCTGGGTGCTCAACCCGCTGCGCGACGGACTCCAGGGCGCCCCCTGGTGGCTGCTGCTCCTGGCCGCCGCCGCCCTCGCCCTGCTGACCGGCACCTGGCGCACCGCCGCGACCGCCGTGGCCGCGCTGGCGGCGATCGGCGCGATGGGCCTGTGGCCCACCTCGCTCAACACCCTCTCCCAGGTGCTCGCCGCACTGGTGGTCACCCTGCTGCCGGGCGTCGCGATCGGCGTCCTGGCCGCCCGGGTGCCCTGGGTGGACCGGGCCATCCGGCCGGTGCTCGACGTGATGCAGACGATGCCGCAGTTCATCTACCTCATCCCGGTGGTGGCGCTGTTCAACGTCGGCCGCACCGCCGCGATCATCGCCGCCGTGGTCTACGCGCTGCCCGCGGTCATCCGCATCACCGCCCAGGGCGTCCGGGAGACCGACCCCGGCGCGCTGGAGGCCGCCCGCTCCATGGGCGCCTCCACCGGCCAGCAACTGCGCCACGTCCAGCTCCCGCTGGCCCGGCCCGCCCTGCTGCTGGCCGTCAACCAGGGGGTCGTCCTCGTCCTGGCCATCGTCGTCATCGGCGGCCTGGTGGGCGGCGGCGCGCTCGGCTACGACGTCGTCTACGGCCTGCAGAAGAGCGAACTGGGCATCGGCCTGACCGCCGGCGCGGCGATCGTCTGCCTCGGCGTGCTCCTGGACCGCGTCACCCAGCCCGCCGCCACCCGCGACCGGCGCTGAACCGAGACCGGAGCTGACCCGAGACCCCCGAAACCCACCCCCCTTTCCGTACGACAGAAGGAACCGTTCCCCATGCACAGCAAGCGGATACGCACCACCCTGGCCGCCGGATCGGCCGTCCTCGGCATGGTCGCGCTCAGCGCCTGCGGCGCCGCGGACACCGGCGCCTCCTCCTCCGGCGGCGGCGACACCGTCACCATCGCCGTCCCCTCCTGGGTCGGCGCCGAGGCCAACGCGGCCGTCGCCAAGCACATCCTGGAGGAGGAGCTGGGCGCCAAGGTCAAGCTCCAGCAGATGGACGAGCCGGTCGCCTGGGACGCGCTCGACAGCGGCAAGGTCGACGCGATCCTGGAGGACTGGGGCGGCGTCCCCAAGAAGGAGAAGCGCTACGTCGAGGAGCGCGAGACGGTCGTGGCGGCCGGCGACCTCGGCGTCACCGGCCACATCGGCTGGTTCGTGCCCAAGTACTTCGCGGACGAGAACCCCGACGTCACCGACTGGAAGAACCTCAACAAGTACGCCGACGAGCTCAAGACCACCGAGAGCGGCGGCAAGGGCCAGCTCCTGGAGGGCTCGCCGTCGTACACCACCAACGACGACGCGATCATCAAGAACCTCGACCTGGACCTCAAGACGGTCTACGCGGGCAGCGAGGCCGCCCAGATCACCCAGATCAAGAAGTACGTCAAGGAGAAGAAGCCCTTCCTGACGTACTGGTGGACGCCGCAGTGGCTGAACGCCGAGATCGACTTCGTCGAGGTGAAGCTGCCCGAGTACACCGAGGGCTGCGACGCCGACCCGGAGAAGGTCGCCTGCGCCTACCCCAACACCCCGCTGCAGAAGTACCTCAACGCCGACTTCGTCAAGGACGGCGGCGACGCCGCGCAGTTCCTGAAGAACTTCAACTGGTCGACCGAGCAGCAGAACCAGGTCGCCAAGTGGATCGCCGGCGACGGCATGTCCTCGGAGGACGCGGCGGCCAAGTGGGTCAAGGAGAACAAGTCCACCTGGGAGAAGTGGCTCCCGTAAGGAGCCGGCCGCCCCGCGAGGGGCAGCCCCCCACGGCCACGGGCCCGGAACGCGAGGTGCGTTCCGGGCCCGCCGTTCGTCTACGGACCTATTCCTCGGTCTCGGCCACGAAGCTGCCGAGCCCCGGCACGGTGTACGTGGCGCCCTCCGTGCGCAGCCGGGTGAGCACCTTCTGCGCGGTGGCCTGTGCGATGCCGAACTCGGCCTGCAACTGGATCACCGAGGGCACGCGGGTGCGCGGCGGGTAGGTGCCGTCGGCGATCCGCTGCCGGATCACGTCGGCCACCTGCATCCACCGGGGTACGTCGGAGGCGAAGTCGATCAAGGGGTCAGCCGTCTGAGGTCTTGGGCTCGGGAACGACGTAGGAACCCTTGCCGGGCACTGTGTAGACGAGCTCGCGCTCCCGCAGTTCGCGCATGGCGCGGCGCGCGGTCATCTGGGCGATCCCGTACTCCTCGGAGAGGCGGGCCGGAGTCGGGATCATCCGGTCCGGCGCGTACTCACCGCTCGCGATCTTCGCTTCGATCACATCCGCCAGTTGCATGTACAGCGGGCGTCCCGACTCCGGATCAAGGCTCATGCCTTGAAGCTAGCTAGCCATACAACAGTTCGCATGGCTAGCTCTATCTATATCGTGATACATCTAGATGCATCACGGTGTGATTTGCTTCACGCCGGAACGGAAAGACCCCCGCGACCGACGCAACCGGTCCGGGGGCGTGGCCACCAACTACACAGGAGTTGATGACGTGCGCGACCTTATCGCGCGTGCCCTCGGACGGGCACGCCGTCCCGTCCTCGCAGCGCTGTTCGCCCGGCTGCTTCCGGCCAGCGGCCGGCACCGCAGGACCCCCGTCCAGGCCCCGGCGCCCCTGCGCCGGACGGCCTCCGCCCGGCCCGCGCCGACCGGCACGAGGGCCGTCGCCCGGATCCCGGCGCCGCGTTCGCCGTACAGCCGCGAGCAGGCCCGGCCGCCGGCCGGGGCGGACCCGGCGCTGGTGCGACCGTACTGGGCGGCCCATGAGCGGACGGCCCACGAGCAGGCGGCGCGGCGGCGACGGCGGGTGCTGTGGCTGGCGACCATGGGCCTGGACCTGGACACCCGGAACATCCACGCGACGGCCGGGGGCGCCCGGTGGTGAACGAGACGGAGTACCGCTCCCCGTCCTGTGTGATCGGCCGACACGGGCACTGCGCCGACGGCGAACCGCGCGACAGCGGTGTCCCCGGCGTCCGCCACCTGGTGTGCGCCTGCCCGTGCCACCCCGCGCCGGAGGCGCCAGAACCCGCCGCCGCGCCACCTCCCGGCGCCGGGCACTGGTACCGGCTGTGCTGGACCGTACGGCCGGAGCAGGACCCGTACCGGCTCCTGTCGCGCGTGCTCCACGGCGTACTGCTCGGGCAGGACGTGCCCGCGATACTGCGCGGGATGCGCGGCTGCCTGGCCCCGCCGGCGTTCCACGACCCGGCCCGTGTCCGGGCCGAGGCGGACACCGGGCGCGGCTGGAGGTACGAGACCGCCGCCCTCACCATCCACGCCCGCCGTATCGCCGAACCGGCCCGACCCGCCGAACCCGCCGACCACACAGCCCCGTTCGGCTGCCCGGACCGGAGGGGGTGCCGGGAGTGATGTCACACCGCACGCGCCGTAGGCGCCTGGAGTCGTGCACCTGGACCACCCTCCTGGTGGCCGTCTCCACCGTGGCCGTGGTCCTCCTGGCCCAGGCCGCCCACCGCGGCTGACCCGCACGGCCCCACGTACACCCCGCCGGGTGGGGAGGGCGCTCCCTCCCCACCCGGCATGGAGCGGGAGGCGAGGACGCATGTCCGAGCCGTCGGAGCAGTCGTACGCCGATAGATTGAGCACATGTCACGCAGGGTCGAGAGCATCGCCGTCACCGGTTACAAGTCGATCAGGGCGACCGAGCTGACCCTGGGACCGATCACCGTCCTCGTCGGCCCCAACGGCGCGGGCAAGAGCAACTTCATCGACGCGGTCGAACTGCTCGGACGCATCGCCGACGGGGACCTGCGGATGGAGGTCGGCCTGCGCGGCGGGGCGGAGGCCATGCTGCATGACGGCGCGAAAGGGACCGCCGCACGCATCGGGCTGCGAGTGCAGGCCAAGGACGGGCACCTGGGCAACGCCTACGAGGCGGTTTTGGTGCCTGCCGCGCAGGGGGAGCTGGTCTTCGAACGCGAGGTGGTGGAGTTCCACGACTCCATCAGCTACGAACAGCCGTGGAGAGAGGAGATCGGCAGAGGCAACCGGGAGTCCCGGCTGCCGGAAGCGGCCGAGTCCGGTCCACACGGAGTCGGGGGAGTCGCCCGGCACACGCTCTCGATACTGCGCGGCTGCCGCGTCTACCACTTCCACGACACGACCCGCAACGCGCCGGTGAAGCAGGCGGGTTACGCCTCCGACTCGGAGGCCCTGCACCCGGACGCCGGCAACCTCGCGGCCTTCCTGATGAGACTGAAGAAGGAGCACTCGGCGGAGTACCGGAAGATCGTGCGCACGGTCCGTTCCGTCGCGCCGTTCTTCCGCGACTTCGTGCTCGCCGAGGACTCCGGCGAACGGGTGCGCCTGCGGTGGAAGCAGTTCGGCTCCGACACCGTCCTCCCGGCGGAGGCCCTGTCCGACGGCACCCTGCGGTTCGTCTGCCTGACCACGCTCCTGCTCCAGCCGCAGCCCCCGGCGCTGCTGGTCCTGGACGAACCGGAACTCGGCCTGCACCCCGCCGCGATCAGAGTCCTGGCGGAATCGCTCCGGACGGCCTCGGTGCGCAGCCAGGTCCTCCTGGCCACCCAGTCCGTCACGCTGCTCGACGAGTTCACGCTCGACGAACTCGTCGTCGCCGAACGCACCGACGGCGCGACGGAACTGCGGCGTCCGGCCCCGGAGGAACTGGCCGCATGGCTCGACGACTACTCGCTGGGCGACCTCTGGCTGAAGAACCTCCTGGGCGGGCGCCCCAGGCCCGAGCGGAAGCGGCGGGGGTGACCGGGGTGCGGCAGGCCTGTGTGCTGGTGGAGGGCCAGACGGAGGAGAACGTCGTCGCGAGGCTCCTCCAGCCCGAACTGAGCGAGCGCGGTGTGTGGCTCACCCCGGTGGTGCTCAAGACGCGCCGCGCGGCCGGGCAGCCCCACAACCGCGGTGGGGTGAGTACGTGGTCGAGGATCGAGCGTGACATCCGGGCGCTGCTGCGGAACTCGGCTGTCGACACGGTGACCACCCTGCTCGACTTCTACGGATTGCCCTCCGACACCCCGGGATATTCCGACATGCCTGCCGGAGACGCGTACGCGCGGGTGGCGCACGTGGAGAAGGCCATGGCACGGAGCATCGGTGATGCCCGCTTCCTGCCGTTCCTCGTTCTGCACGAGACGGAGGCGTGGGTGCTCGCGGCGGCCCGCGAGCTCGCGGAGCTGCTCGAATCACCGAAGCTGGGAGACGAACTGGCGGCACAGGTCAAGGCCGCGGGTGGCCCCGAACTCGTCAACGACGGTCCCGACACGGCTCCGTCGAAGCGGATCCTCAAGGCGTGCCCGGAGTACCACAAGGTCGTGGACGGCCCCGACGCGATCGAACTCCTCGGCCTCGACGCGCTGCGCGCCGCCTGTCCGCACCTCGACGCCTGGCTGAAGCGGCTCGAATCGGATGGCTCCTGAGCGCCGTCCTGGGAGAGGGGACGCCCTCCCCGCCGGACCCTGGTGGACCGGAGCGTGCGGCGGCTTGGGCCGGACTCCACCCAGCCCCCCACGCTGGGCGGGTTTCTGGAACGGTCGTCCGCACCGAGAAGAAGGTCCGTGCCTGTGCGACCGTTTACCTGCGGGTTCCCCGCCCGTTCTCATCCGGCCGCCCACGTCAGGGAGTTCACCATGCCGTGCCGTTCCGTCCTGTCCGCGACCGCCCTCGCGGCCGTCCTGCTCATGGCCGTCTCCGGCTCCGACGCCCCCTCACCGTCCCCGGAGGCGGGCGACCGGCCGGTGGGAGCCCCGCAGGACACGTCCGGGAAGTCGGGAGAGGGCCGGTGGACGGGCGCGTCCGCTGCTCCGGTGCTCAAGGATGTACGGGTGAGCGGCCACGACGCTTACGACCGGGTCAGCTTCGAGTTCGCGGACGGAGTGCCGGACTACTTCGCCGAGTACGTGGACACACTGCGCCACGGCGGGCTCGGCGAGGAGGTCCGCATCACCGGCGAGCACCGGCTGAAGATCGTCTTCGTCGGAGTCACGCCGCGGAGCACCTTCGAGGACCGGGAAGGCACCTCCGTCGTCCGCGAGATACGCGATCTGGGGGTCTTCGAGGGAGAGATGGGCGTGGGGATCGGGGTGGACCCCGAGGGCGACGGCCGGGCGGGGTTCCGGGTGAAGGCCGACGAGAACCGGATCGTCGTCGACATCGCGCACGGGCGAGCGAACCCGCAGGACTGACACCGGCCGGAGGGTTCCATGGGGACCCCGGGGCCTTGTGGATCCGTTCGCGGAGGGGGTCAGTCGAGGCAGAACTCGTTGCCCTCGATGTCCTGCATCACGATGCACGAGTCGTGGCCGTCGTACAGGAGCCGTACGCGTACCGCGCCGAGCGGGACCAGCCGCGTGCACTCGGCCTCGAGCGCGGCCAGGCGCTCGTCACCCACGAGACCGGTGCCGACCCGCACGTCGAGGTGTACCCGGTTCTTGGCGGTCTTGCCCTCGGGGACGCGCTGGAAGAACAGCCGCGGGCCCGCACCGGAGGGGTCGACGCAGGCGAACCACGAATCCCGCTCCTCGGGCGGCAGCGAGCCGCTGTAGTCGTCCCAGGTGGCGAACCCCTCCGGGGGCGGCGGTACGACGTACCCCAGCACCTCGCACCAGAAGCGGGCGAGGCGCTCGGGTTCCGCGCAGTCGAAGGTGATCTGGAGCTGTCTGACCGATGCCATCGGGCAACCGTAAGCAAGGTGTCCCCTCCGCTCAACTTTATTTGGCGACAGGAACGTTGACGGGAGGGGGCCCCATGCGGCCGCCGCCGTGCCGTACGGCGGGGGGCGAGCCGGAGCCGATGCGTCAAAGGGACTTGCCCGCCGTTCCGGAACGGGCCCCTGTCACGGTTCCGGCGCGGCGAGACGCACGTACGGCGCGATCTGGTGGGTGGGAGCCGGAGCAGTCCGTGAATCAGGAAGGCATCCTTGATTCAAGGAGGTGCGGGGATGGATGAGGGAACGGACCTGAGGGAGATCGGGCGGCGGATCGCCCATGAGCGCGGTCATGCGGGAATGAGCCAGCGGGAACTGGCCGCCCGCGCGGAGCTGAGTCAGCCGACGCTGGCCCGTATCGAACAGGGCGGGCGGCCGGTTCTCACGCTCGCGGAGGTGGACCGGATCGCCCGGGCGCTCGATGTGCCCCTGACGCTGCTCACCCGGGGGAACCCGGTGCGCGAACGCATGAAGGTGGCCGCGCGAGCAGTGCGGGACGCGGAGGAGAGCCTTCGCCGGGCCACCCGCCGCGCGGAGGACATCCTGGCCCTGGACGACCGCATGGACGCGTTCGAGCCGATGGAGCCGGTGGGGGAGCGGCGCGGGAGCGGCAGGCAGTCGGGTTCGGAGTGTGCTCTGCCGCCCGCCGCGCTCCCGGCGGAGGACCAGGGCAGGCTTCTGGCCGAAGCGGTCAGGAAGGAGCTGGCCCTCGGGCTGGGCCCCGTACTGGATCTGACCGAGCCCGCCGAGACCGCGCTCGGCGTCGACACCGCCGTCATCGACCTCCCGGAGGAGGTGTCCGGGTTCACCGCGCTCGACCCGGACCGCGGAGTCACCCTGGTGCTGGTCAACGCGGCCCACGTTCCGGAGCGCCAGCGGTTCACCCTCGCGCACGAGCTGGGGCACGTCCTGTTCGGTGACGGGATGGAGGCCCATCTGGTCGACGGTGAGCGGACCTTCGAGGAACGCCGTTGCGATGCCTTCGCCCGCCATCTGCTCGCGCCGGCGGAGGGGGTCAGGCGGTGGATGGCGGAGCACGCCGCAGGCCGGCCCGGGCGCAAGGAGTGCGCCATGGCCGCCCGTCACTACGAGGTCAGCCTGAAGGTCGTCCTCACCCAGTGCGAGCAGCTCGGTCTGCTCACTTCCGGGGAGAGCCGGGAACTGGAAGGGCCGACCGGGCGCCAGCTCGCCTGGTCCTACGGCTGGGGCCCCGAGTACCAGGCCGCCTGCGAGGCGGCGTCACGGGTGCGTCCGCCCCGGCGCATCCTGGAGCGGGCGGTCAAGGTGTACAGGTCGGGAAAGACCGGTGTACGGGCCGTGGCCGCACTCGGTGGCGACGATCCGCGTACGACCGAGCGGGAACTGGCCGAGGCCGGGATCACGCCGCCTCCGCCGCCTGCTCCGAAGCGGCTCGACGTGGCGGCCCTGATCGCCCGTCGCAGCGGCGGAAAGGGTGCGACCGGTGCACCCGGGTGAGGACGGGAACGACCGGCGGTGAGCGATGCACCGGAGGAGGGAAGCGCTGGGGGCGCTTCGATGAGGGACCCGGTCTGTGTGCTGGACGCGGTGGTGTGCGTGCACTTCGCCGGGGCGAACCTCAATCGGGTGCTGACAGCTGCCCTCGAATACGCCGAGTGGACGGTTCTGGTGCCGCAGGAGGTCTGCGACGAGATCCGTGGCAAGGGTCGCAAGTACCCCGGGCTGGAGAAGCGCTGGGCGGCTCTCGAGAGCAGTCGGTACGTCAGGGTGCTGCCGAGGCTGGTGATCGGTGAGGCGTCACAAGCCCGGGCTGTACAGGTGCTTGAGGCGCTACGGGACGCGGAGTTCGAGCAGGCGATACGTCAGCCCAAGGATCTGGGCGAATGCGTGGTGGTCGCGCACGGGGTGCGGCTGCAGGAGCACGGGCATCAGGTCGCGCTCCTGATGGACGACAGAGGCGGTCCGGCCATGGCGGCGGACTGGGACCTGACCTGCGCCACGATCGAGGACGTACTGGTGCCGGCGGTCCATGCGGGATGCTTCCGGACCGTGGAGGAACTGGCGAAGGCGTACCGGAAGCTCCAGGAACACGGGTCGGGGTTGCCGGACTTCCGTGACACCCCGTTGGAAGCGGCCTTCCGTCACTGGGAAGAGGGCGCGCAGGCGCCGTGGGCCGGCTGTGGGAGCGGCCGACGGCCGTACGGTCGCCGGCGCCATCCGCGACCGGGACGGCGCCGGCGCGCGAGGTCACTCCGGGCGGAGGATGGAGGTGTCGATCTCCAGGCCGAACGGCTCGGGGAGCGTGAACTTCTCCCCGAACAGCACGCGGTGCTCCACCCGGTAGCGGCCGGAACCGTCCGGCTCGGCGAACACCGTCGCGCTCCCCTCCCCGTCCAGCGGGTCCACCAGCAGGTAGAGCGGTACGCGCGACCGGCCGTAGCCCTGCGCCTTGTTCTTGCGGTCGCGCAGGACCGTGGACATCGAGGTGATCTCACCGACGAGCAGCACGTCCTCGGCGGGGACCTGCCACTCCCGGGCGTCGCGCAGCACGGCCGACTCGCAGATCAGCAGATCGGGGACGTAGCGCTCGCCGGTCGCCGGGAGGGCGACGGTGGTGGTGTTGGTGACGGACCAGCCGCGTTCCCTGGAGTGATGGGCGAGAAGATAGTGCAGCTCGCTGTAGATCCAGTTGTGGTAGTTCGTGGGCGTCGGTGAGATGACGATCTCCCCCCCGATGAGCTCGGCTCGCTGACCCTCGGGCAGTTCGATCTGCGCATAGGTCCGGAGCATGTCGTGCGACTCCTGGTCGGGCAGCGGCGCCGTCATCACGAGACCTCCCATGGTGGGCCCCCTCTCTGTGGCTGTGCACGTTCGTGCCGGACTGCCTGCCTCACGGGGGACGCCACCATCATGCGCCAGACGAGGGCCTCGATGCCGGAACCCGTCCCCCGCCGGGACAACGATCCGGCGGGGGACGGGACACGGGCGGGGCGGGATGGGGAGGCGGAGGGCCTCAGAAGTCGGCGCGAACCTGCTCGTCCACCCGGCCGACGGACTCCAGCTCGTACATCTCGGTGTACCGGTCGCGGAGGTACTCGATGTCGGCGTCGCGGGCCTCGGCCTGCTCGCGGGGGTAGAGCAGGATCAGCTCGTAGGAGCGCTCGCCGTTGATGGAGCCGGTCCTGTCGCGCCACTGGCCGTAGCCCTCCTGGAGGGTGAGGCCGTCGGGGAAGCGCGGGGTGACGTACTCGTTCAGGAAGTCCATGAACTGCTCCTCGGTGATCGGCGGCTCGCCGCCGTGGCGGCCGGTGCCGAAGAAGAGCTGGGTGCGCACGTACGGCTTGGTGTGGGGGGACTGGTACGTCCCGGACGTCCCGGACGTCCCGGACACCTCGGCGCGGGCGGCGGCGGGTCTGGCGTCCCCCGCCTGGAGCGTGGTGGTGAACGCGGTGGACGCGCCCGCCGCGCAGAGCAGGGCCGCCAGCAGAACGGCGAGGCGGGTGCGGCGGGCGGGGCGGGAGGTGTGCGGTGTCATCGGGACTCCGTCGGCTCGGTGGGCGGGGGGTGGGCTTCTCCTTCGCCGGTCCGCTCGCGCGGGAGTTCCCGTGTGAGCAGCACGGCCAGGTCTTCGGTGGTGCCGCGCAGCGCGCGCGGCACCCGGCGGCCCTCCCCGACGGCGGCGACCGCCTGCCGCAGGGAGTTCAGGGCGCGTACGGACCCCATGCGGGGAGCGCTCTCCGCCAGGGCGGACAGCAGGGCGTCCGTCTCGCGCCACGCGCCCGCGCGGGCCAGGACGCGGGCGAGGTCGGCGGCGAACAGGGCGCGGTAGGCGGGGCCGCCGTCGGACGCGACGGCCGCGTGGAGCAGGGCCGCGGCCCCCTCCGCGTCTCCCAGGTCGGCCAGGACGAGCCCGTGGTGGCCGTCGAGTTCGGCGCGGTCGAACCACCAGCTCCAGGCGGGGTCCCGCTCCGAGGGGCCGTCCGCGGACATCTCCCGGGCGGCGTCCAGGGAGCGCATCGCCCGCGC
This sequence comes from Streptomyces barkulensis, assembly GCF_002843305.1. Lineage (GTDB taxonomy): Bacteria > Actinomycetota > Actinomycetes > Streptomycetales > Streptomycetaceae > Streptomyces > Streptomyces barkulensis. The sequence goes on along the minus strand of NZ_PGSG01000030.1, from coordinate 35,032 downwards.
CCGCGCGCCGAGCTGGGCGTACGCGCGTGCCTGGCGCACATGGAACAGGGCGGCCACCCGCGGCGGCAGGTCCCGCCCGGCCAGGACGGCGGAGGAGGTGCGCAGGGACGCGCGGGGGCGCATGAGGTGGGCCTGCTGCATGCTCAGCACGGAGAGCACCAACAGTTCGATGGAGCGCTCCTCCTCGGGCAGGCGGCGGGTCAGGGCGAGCGCCCGCCGGTTGAGGCGGTACGACGGCCCGTGCCGCTCGGCGTCGAACAGGATCCAGGCGGCGACCTCGAAGAACTCCGCGAGGTCCGCCGGGTCGGCGAGGCCCGAGATCGCCGTGTCCGCCCCGTAAGCCGCCTCGGCCGCCTCGACCGCCCGCACGGACCGCAGCGCCAGGGGGGCGGCGTGGCGTGCTCCCAGCGTCCGGTCGAGCGCGAGGAGTTCGGCCGTCATGGCGCGGACGTCCGGCGGGGAGGGCGGGCGGGGTTCCATCGGTTTCCTGGCGGGTTCGGTCCTGGCGGAGCCAGGAGTCAGGAGGCGGGGATCGGGAGGCAGGGGCAGGAGTCAGGGATCAGGGGTGATCGCTTCCCTGCGGCGCTGCGGCCCGTTCGGAGGCCGCCTGTTCGGAGGCCGCCCGTTCGGCCGCGGCCCGTGAGGCGGCCGGGCGGGCGGCGGGGAGCCGGGCGAAGGCCCTGGCCACCTCGGACAGCCAGGCGACCTCCTGCGCGAAGTCTCCCGAGCCACCCGAGTCGCCGGAGCCGCCCCGGTGTTCGGCCGACGGGGGCGGTGCGGCGGGTAAGGAGGGCGCGGGGCCCTCCGGGGTCCCGGCCCGCGCGTCGAGGGCGGACCTCAGCAGCCGGGCCTCGTAGGCCGGAGAGCCCCGTTCCGCGCCGCGCGGCAGATACGGGCCCAGGGCGTGGCAGCCGTCGAGGATCTCGATGACGCGCCGGTGGAGCCGGTAGTCGAGGCCGGCCGGCGGGAGCAGGTCCAGCGGCCGTCTGGGCGGCGGTTCGAGCGCGATCGCCGGCACCGCCTCGTACAGGGCCCACCACAGGGGGCGCAGCCGCAGGTAGGAGCGGTAGCCGCGCAGCCGGCCGGAGAGGGCGGGCCCCCAGGACGGCACCGTCCAGCCGAACACCTGCAGCAGCGCCCCCACGCTCCCGGCCAGCCAGTACGCGGGCTCCCAGGCGCTCATGTCGTGGCCGAGCTGGGTGCCGGTGATCTGGGTGTAGCGGATGGCGCAGTAGAGCAGGATGAGCGAGGCGCCGGCGGTGACCGTCCACATGCCCGCGCGCAGCCAGGTGCGGCGGGCGATGCGCGCGTAGCGGTAGGACAGCCGTACGGCCCCGACCTGTCCCACCGCGCAGACGGTGATGTAGAGGAGCAGGTATCCCGCGTAGTCGCGGTCCTGCATGTTGCTCAGCAGGGTGCCCTCGGCGGAGGCGGTCTGCCGGTAGGGCTCCACGACGAAGAACAGCACCACCAGGACCGCCAGCGCGGCGGAGAACGCCAGCACGCGCCGCCGGGCCAGGGCCGCCGCCCGCTCGGGCGGATGCGACCAGTGGACCAGTACGACCTGCTGGGCGGCCGTCAGCACGACCACCGCGGCCTGGGTCAGGAGCGTGGTGAGGTTCGGGTAGCCGAACAGGCGGGAGACGTCGTCACGCAGCCAGTTGAGGTCGATGAGGAAGCTGATCCCGGAGCACAGGAAGTAGATCTCCAGGGCCCACAGGGCCGGGTCGCCCCTGCGCCGCAGGAGTTCGGGGAGCTTGTAGCAGAACGCGGCGAGCCCGACGAGGGCGCACAGATGGGACAGGACGTCGTAGATCATCCGCGGCCGACGACGCTTTCCACGCGGGCCATCACGGTGGCCTCCTCGGGCGGCAGGGCGTCGGCGTCCTCCGGGTCGGGGGCGGCCTTGCGGCGGGCGTGCGCCAGGATGAGCGACGCCATCATCTCGGCCTCCTGCTCGGCCCTGTCGTCGTAGGCGGAGCGCTTCAGCGACCTGCGGACGAGGTCCGGATCGGCCTCCGGGAAGAGGTGCGCCGGCACGGCCGGCCCGGGGAGCGCGCCGAAGTCGTGCTCGCAGATGATGTGGGAGAGCTCGTGGGCGATGATGTGCTCCTGGTGGGGCCTGCTGGTGTTCGCCCGGTAGACGATGACGTCCGTGTCCGGCAGGGCGATCCACAGGCCGTGGAGCAGCGGCTCCTCCAGCTCCATCGGGACGAGGCGGATGGTGCGCCCGCGCCGGCGGCCCACCTGTTCGCAGACGGCCGTGATGCCCTCGGCGTTCACGAAGCCCGCGGTGTCCGCGGCGTTGTCGTGGCCGGGGACGATGCCGATCTCGGCGAGGCGTCTTTCGCAGGCGCGCTGCATCTCCCGGAACCGGGCACGGCGGCGGCCCGGTAAGCGCAGGGGGGACGCTGCCACCGATGTGTCCTTTCCGGCGTCTCCCGCATCGCGCGGCGTCGCCTTCGGGGTCCTGGAGGGGACGGCGCCGTGGGGCGGTCGGCGGGTGTCGGTTCTCGGCGCCTCCTGAGAGATCGTCACCATCCGCCGGGGCGTGCGCAACCCACCGCCGCGATTGCGGCACGGCCGCCGGCAAGTTGGCTCAAAGACGACCCCGGCCGCCGTGCAGTCCGGCCGCCAGTTCCGCGACGGCGGCGGAGGCGCGGGCGTGGAGGGAGCCGCCGAAGGTGACGCGGGAGGCGCCCAGGGCGCCCAGTTCGGCGGGGGAGGGGGAGCCGGGGCGGCACAGGGCGTTGACCGGGGCGCCGATCCGCGCGGCCAGTACCGGCAGATGGTCCGGGGGCGCGGCGATGGGGAAGACGCACTCGGCGCCCGCCGCCGCGTACAGCCGCCCGCGCTCCACCGCGGCCGTCAGCGGGTCGTCCGCGCCGCGCAGATAGGTGTCGATCCGGGCGTTGACCAGCAGCCGTCCGCCCGACGCCGCGCACACCGCGGCCAGCCGCTCCGCCTGGCGCCCCGGATCGGCCAACCCCCGTGCGGCCGGTCCGGAGTCCTCCAGGTTGCAGCCGACCGCCCCGGCCTCCAGCAGCCGCTCGGCGATCTCCCGCGGGGCCAGCCCGTAGCCCCGCTCGATGTCGGCGGTGACGGGGACGTCCACCGCGCGGACGATCCGGGCGACGGCCGCGAACATCTCGCCGGGCGGGGTGCCCTCGCCGTCGGCGTACCCCAGGGTGGCGGCCACAGCGCTGCTGGAGGTGGCCAGCGCGGGGAAGCCCGCGCCGGCGAAGGCGCGGGCGCTCACCGCGTCCCAGACATTGGGCAGGACCAGGGGCGCGTCGCCGTGGTGGAGGTGGAGGGCGCGGAAGGCGTCCACCGCGCCCCGGCTGCCGTCGGTCACCCCTGGCTCTTGTCCCTGAGCGAGCCCGGGACGGCGCGGGTGGCCACCTGGAAGCGGTTCCAGGCGTTGATGGAGACGATCTGCGAGATCAGATGGGCCAGTTCGGTCTCCTCGAAGTTCTTCGCCGCCCGCTCGTAGACCTCGTCCGGAACGTAGTGCCCCTGCGGTGTGCCGCCGTCCAGCCGGGTGACCGCCTCGGTGAGGGCGAGTGCGGCCTGCTCCTTGTCGGTGTAGAGGCCCTGGGCCTCCTCCCAGGCGTCGAGCAGGTCCAGTTTGAGGTGGTCGATGTCCAGCTTGCGGGCGTCGGTCAGGTGCATGTCGATGCAGAAGGCGCACTTGTTGAGCTGCGAGGCGCGGATCTTGACCAGTTCGGCGATGACCGGGTCCAGCCCCTTCGACGCCGCTGCCTCGAAGGAGGCCATCCCCTTGTACACCTCGGGGACGAGCTTCCAGAGGTTCATGCGCGGGCCGTGTTCGTGAACTGTCGTCATGGTGACGACCCTAGGCGGGCGGTAGCCCAGGGGTATGGTCCACTTCCATGCGGGAATCCTGGGCCAATCCGGCCGACGGGGCTGTCGGAGGGGCCGTCGGCTCCGGCAGCGACCTCCATCTGGACCTCGGGGGACCGGGGGGCCTGCGCGCCTGTCTGATGCGAGCCCTGCGCGACGCCGTCCGTACCGGCCGCCTCGCCCCCGGCACCCGGCTGCCCTCCTCCCGTTCGCTCGCCGCCGACCTGGGCGTCGCCCGCAACACCGTGGCCGACGCGTACGCCGAGCTCGTCGCCGAGGGATGGCTGACGGCCCGCCAGGGCTCGGGCACCCGCGTCGCGCCGCGCGCCGAACCGGCCGCGCCGGCCGGCCCGCCGGGCGCACGCCCCGCCGTCCCGCGCCGGCCCCCGCGCCCAGCGGCCCCCGCCCGCAGGCCCCCGCGGATCCTCCACGACCTGCGCTCCGGGCGGCCGGACGTCTCCGCCTTCCCCCGCGCCGCCTGGCTCACCTCCGCCCGCCGCGCCCTGACCGCCGCGCCCAGCGCGGCCCTCGGCTACGACGACCCGCGCGGCCGGCCCGAACTGCGCCGCGCGCTGGCCGGATACCTCTCCCGCGCGCGGGGCGTGCGCGCCGACCCCGAACGGATCGTGGTCTGCGCCGGGTTCGCGCGCGGGCTGGCGCTGCTGGGGGAGGTGCTGGGCACCACGGTGGCGGTGGAGTCGTACGGCCTGTGGATCCACCGCGACCTGCTGACCCGCGCCGGGGCGCGCACCGTGCCGCTGCCGGTGGACGACCGCGGCGCCGACGTGTCCGCCCTGTACACCGCCGGGGCGCGTGCCGCCCTCCTCACTCCCGCCCACCAGTACCCCACCGGCGTCCCCCTCCACCCCGACCGGCGTACGGCCGCCGTCGACTGGGCGCGGGCCACCGGGGGAGTGATCCTGGAGGACGACTACGACGGCGAGTTCCGCTACGACCGCCAGCCCGTCGGCGCGCTCCAGGACCTCGATCCGGAGCGGGTGGTCTACCTCGGCACCACCAGCAAGAGCCTGGCGCCGGGGCTGCGGCTGGGCTGGATGGTGGTGCCCGAGGCGCTGCTCGGTCCCGTCCTGGCCGTCCGCCGCGAGACGGCCGAGACCTGCGGCGTCCTCGACCAGCTCACCCTCGCCGACTTCGTGGACTCGGGGGCGTACGACCGGCATGTGCGCGCCATGCGGCTGCGCTACCGGCGCCGGCGCGACCAGCTCGTGGCCGCGCTCGCCGAGCACGCCCCCGCGGTACACGTCACCGGCATCGCGGCCGGACTGCACGCCGTGCTGGAACTGCCGCCCGGCACCGGGGAGCCGGTGCTGGAGGCGGCACGGCGGGCGGGGGTGGCCCTGGAGGGGCTGGCGCGCTTCCGTCACCCGGCCGCCCCGGAGCCCGGGCCCGGATGCTCCGGGTCCGGTCCCGGTCCCGGCCGCGACGCGCTCGTCGTCGGCTACGGCACCCCGCCCGAGCACGGCCTCTCCCCGGCGGTGGAGGCGCTGTGCGCGGTGCTGCGCGGCACCCTCGGATGACCCGCCGGGGGCGCTTGCCGGGGGCGCCGCGCGAACCCCGCGCCCGTACTCAGGCGCCCAGCACCGCGCCGAGCCGCTCCAGCCCCCAGTCCAGGTCCTCCTTGGAGATCACCAGCGGCGGGGCGATGCGGATCGTCGAGCCGTGGGTGTCCTTGACCAGGACGCCCCGCCCCATCAGCCGCTCGGAGATCTCCCGGCCCGTGCCCAGGGACGGGACGACGTCCACGCCCGCCCACAGACCGCGCCCGCGCACCGCCTCGACCGCGCCGCCGCCCGCCAGCAGGCCCAGCTCGTGGTGGAGGTGCTCGCCCAGCTCGGCCGCCCGCTGCTGGAACTCGCCGGTCCGCAGCATCGCGACCACCTCCAGCGCCACCGCGCAGGCCAGCGGGTTGCCGCCGAACGTGGAGCCGTGCTCGCCGGGCCGGAAGACGCCCAGCACATCAGCCGAGGAGACCACCGCCGAGACCGGCACGATGCCGCCGCCGAGCGCCTTGCCCAGCACGTACACGTCCGGCACCACGCCCTCGTGCTCGCAGGCGAACGTCCGGCCCGTGCGGCCCAGGCCCGACTGGATCTCGTCCGCGACAAGCAGCACGTTCCGCTCACGGGTCAGCTCGCGCACCCCCGCCAGATAGCCAGGCGGCGGCACCAGCACGCCCGCCTCGCCCTGGATCGGCTCCAGCAGCACGGCGACGGTGTCGTCCGGGTTCTCGTCGAGCGCGGCCCGCATCGCCTCCAGGTCGCCGTAGGGGACGATGTCGAAGCCCGGCATGTAGGGACCGTAGTCGGCACGCGCCTCGGGATCGGTGGAGAAGCTGACGATCGTGGTGGTGCGGCCGTGGAAGTTGTTCTCGGCCACGATGATCCGCGCCCGGCCGTCGGGGACGCCCTTGACCCGGTAACCCCACTTGCGGGCCGTCTTCACCGCCGTCTCCACGGCCTCCGCGCCGGTGTTCATCGGCAGCACCGCCTCCATGCCGCACAGCTCGGCCAGCTCCGTGCAGAAGGCGGCGAAGCGGTCGTGGTGGAAGGCGCGGGAGGTGAGGGTGAGCCGGTCCAGCTGCGCGTGGGCGGCGGCCAGCAGCCGGGGGTGGCCGTGGCCGAAGTTGAGCGCCGAGTAGCCGGCGAGCATGTCCAGGTAGCGCCGGCCCTCCACGTCGGTCATCCACGCCCCCTCGGCCGAGGAGACCACGACCGGCAGCGGGTGGTAGTTGTGCGCGCTGTGCGCGTCGGCGGCGGCGATCAGTTCGGCGGAGGCGGTACGCGCGGTGCCCGCGGTGCCCGCGGAGGCGGCGGGCGCGGCGGGTGCGTTGGGCGCGGCGGAGCCGGGAGAGGCGGGGGCGGGGGAGGCGGACGATTCTGCCGAGGTGGCCATGGAACGCTCCGTGTCGGGTGGGCGGAGTGGACGTGTGCACCGGCGATCGTGCGGCGGTCGCCGCGTGTGATGCCTATCTCTATCGTCGTACGCCCGCTTCGCACCGAAACCCTCCGGCGCGGCGCGTTCCGGTGCGCCGGCACGCCTGTACGGCCCATGTCCGGGAGCCGGGCCGGGACCTCGCCGGGACCTCGCCCGGGCCCGCACGGGAGGCGGAACACGGGTGATCCCGGCGGCGGCCCTCTGCGAGAATGGCGCCATGGCCACTGACCGTCCCCGTGTACTCTCCGGCATCCAGCCCACCGCGGGCTCCTTCCACCTCGGCAACTACCTCGGTGCCGTCCGCCAGTGGGTCGATCTGCAGGACACCCACGACGCGTTCTACGCCGTCGTGGACCTGCACGCCATCACCGTCCCGCAGGACCCGAAGGAGCTGCGCGCCTCCACCCGGCTGGCCGCCGCCCAGCTCCTGGCCGCGGGACTCGACCCGGAGCGCTGCACCCTGTTCGTCCAGAGCCACGTGCCCGAGCACGCGCAGCTCGCCTGGGTGATGAACTGCCTCACCGGCTTCGGCGAGGCCTCCCGGATGACCCAGTTCAAGGACAAGAGCGCGCGGCAGGGCGCCGAGGGCACGACGGTCGGCCTGTTCACCTACCCCGTCCTCCAGGTCGCGGACATCCTGCTCTACCAGGCCGACAGCGTCCCCGTCGGCGAGGACCAGCGCCAGCACATCGAGCTGACCCGCGACGTCGCCGAGCGCTTCAACAGCCGCTACGGCCACACCTTCACCGTCCCCTCGGCCTTCATCCTCAAGGAGACGGCGAAGATCTACGACCTCCAGGAACCGACGGTCAAGATGAGCAAGTCGGCGGCCTCCCCCAAGGGCGTGGTCAGCCTGCTGGACGAGCCGAAGACCTCCGCCAAGAAGATCAAGAGCGCGGTGACCGACACCGGGACCGAGATCCGCTACGACGAGAAGGACAAGCCCGGCGTCAGCAACCTGCTGGTGATCTACTCCACCCTCACCGGTACCGGGATCCCGGAACTGGAGCAGCAGTACGCGGGCAAGGGCTACGGTGCCCTCAAGACCGACCTGGCCGAGGTCGTCGCCGCCTGGGTGGCGCCCTTCCGGGAGCGCACCCAGGAATATCTGGACGACCCCGAGACGCTGGACTCGGTGCTGGCCAGGGGAGCGGAGAAGGCACGCGAGGTCGCGTCGCGGACCCTGGCCGCGGCGTACGAGAAGGTGGGCTTCGTACCCGCCAAGCACTGACGGGGCACCAGGCGGTCAGGGGGACAGGGAAACGGCAGGGACGAGGAAGGAGAAGCACGTGGGGACCGTCACGCTCGGTGTATCGATCGCGGTCCCGGAGCCCTACGGCAGCCTGCTCCAGCAGCGGCGCGCCGGCTTCGGTGACAGCGCGGCCCACGGCATCCCCACCCATGTGACCCTTCTGCCGCCGACCGAGGTGGACGCCGCGTGCCGCCCCGAGATCGAGGAGCACCTCGCCCGGGTGGCGGCGGCGGGACGGTCCTTCCCGATGAGGCTGTCGGGTACGGACACCTTCCGCCCGCTGTCCCCGGTGGTCTTCGTCCGGATCGTCGAGGGCTCCTCGGCCTGCGGATGGCTCCAGGAGCGGATCCGGGCCGAGGACGGCCCGCTCGCCCGCGATCTCCGGTTCCCGTACCACCCGCACGTCACGGTCGCCCACGGCATCGCCGAGGAGGCGATGGACCGGGCGTACGCGGAACTGGCCGACTTCGAGGCCGCCTGGACGGTGACGGGCTTCGCGCTGTACGAGCAGGGCGAGGACTGCGTGTGGCGGCTCCAGAGAGAGTTCTCCTTCGGCGGTTCCGCGCACCTGCCCCTGCCCCCGCAGCCGAACTTCTTCAGGCCTCCGGCCCCCTCGCTCTGACGCGCCCCGGCGCGCGGAGCAGGGGGCCGGCCGCGGCCCTTGCGGGCCGCGGTGCTGCTCGGACTGTTCGGACTGTTCGGACTTCTCAGGGCGTCCCGGCGTCCTTCGCCGGGGGCGCCGGGGGCTCGGGGGGCGCGGTTCCGCCGGATCCGGCGGCCTTCCCGTCCCCACCCCCGTCCCCGCTCTCCGAAGCCTTCCCGGTGCCCGGGGACGCGGAGGCGGCGCCTTCCGGCCTCCCGGGGGCCGGCGGCCTCGTCACGATTCTCTCCAGGGCACCGGGGTTCTCCGGGCTGCCCAGGACCGCCGGGCCCTGCGGGCCGCGCCCCGGGCGGGGCGTACCGGCCAGGCCCGGCAGCGGCCAGCGCCGGTGCACCCCGTACGCGCCCGCACCGAGCGCGACCAGGAGCGACGCCACGATCATCAGGGCCGTACCGGCGCCGTCCGACGCCCCGTGCGTTCTGGACGCGGTGGGCGTGGTGGGCCCGGCGGGCTGCGCCTCGGCCCCGCCGGCCTGGTTGCCGGGCCTGTCGTCGGTGTTCTTGCCGAGCCCGTTCCCGGCCCCCTCGGGCGGCACCAGCTCGCCCACGGGCTCGGTCTTCCCGGCCGCCTCGAAGCCCCAGTCCAGGAGGGCGGCGGTCTCCTTGTAGACGCTCAGGCCGCCCCCCTCGGGGTGCATGGCGGTCACCAGCAGCACCCGGTCGCCGCGCTGGGCGACGCCGGTGAAGGTGGAACCGGCGTTGGTGGTGTAGCCGTTCTTGACGCCCGCGATGCCCTCGTACGGCTCCAGGCCGGGGGCGCCGGTCAGCAGGCGGTTGGTGTTCTGGATCTCGAAGGTGCCGCGCTTCTTCTTCCCGTCCTCCCCCTTCTCCACGTCCCCGGGGAACCGGGCGCGGACGGTGGCCGCGTACTCGCGGAAGTCCGGCTTCTGCATCCCCGAGCGGGCGAACAGGGTGAGGTCGTAGGCGGAGGAGACGTGCCCCTCGGCGTCGTAGCCGTCGGGGCTGACGACATGGGTGTCCGTCGCGCCGAGCCGTCCGGCGTGCTCGTTCATCTCGCGGACGGTCTTGTCCACGCCGCCGTTCAGCTCGGCCAGCGCGTGCACCGCGTCGTTGCCAGAGCGGAGGAAGACGCCCTTCCACAGGTCGTCGACCGTGTAGGTCAGGCCCTCCTTGAGGCCGACCATGCTGCTGCCCGGGCCGACCCGGAGCAGTTCCTCCCGGGAGACGCGGTGGACCCGGTCCTTGTCGAACTTCGGGAGCAGGGTGTCGGCGAAGAGCATCTTGATGGTGCTGGCCGGGGCGAGCGGCCAGTGCGCGTTCTTGGCCGCCAGCACGTCGCCGGTCTCGGCGTCCGCGACGATCCACGCGCGCGAGGTGATCGAGTCGGGCAGTTCGGGGGCGCCGGCCCCGGCCCGCGGTTCTATCTGGACACCGGGCAGGCCCAGGCGTTCCCCGCCGACGGCGGACATCCGCGAGGGCGGGGAGGGCTCCCTGGGCTTGTCCGACACGGCGTCCGACACGGCGTCCGACACGGCGTGTGCCGTGGTCGGAGTGCCCGTGAGGAGGCACGGCAGGAGAAGGGCGGTGGCGGCGGTGAGGCCGCGGGCGCTGCGCACTCGGCGCGCGCGGGCGATTACGCGGTGAGTCTTCGACACGGAGCGAACGTATCGGCTCGGCGACGGAGAGGAACCTCCGAGAGGACCATCGTGGTGGCGGGAGACGCCCCTGCCAGTGATTCCGTTGGGCCGATAGACATACTTGTAGGTGTGAAACTCTCTCGCCCCGTCTCGTGGTTCCTGCTGGCCTTCGGAGCGTGGAGCTGGTTCGTGTGGACCAACTTCACCAGGAACCTGTGGAAGGACAGCGGCGGCCTGGCGTTCGACGACGCCGGTGACCCGACCACGTACTTCTGGATCCACCTGGTGCTGGCCGTGGTCTCGCTGGTGCTGGGCACGGCCATAGGGATCATCGGGCTGCGCGGTCTGCGGGCGCTGCGCGCCTCACACGACGGCTGAAGGAACGCATGACGGCCGCCGGTACGTTCGGCTGAGGACAGACAATCGGGCAGGGGAGTGGAACAGGGCATGGCCGTGGTGTTCGTGGGCGTCCTGGTGCTGGTGATCGCCGTCCTGGCGGCGGTGCACTGGTACCTGTGGCGGCGTCTGGTGCGTGACGTGGCGGCGCGCGGCACCTGGTACAGACGGGTGGGCACGCCCCTGCTCGTCCTGCTGCCGCTGATCACCGTCGCGGCGCAGATCGCCGGACGGGCGGACGTGCCCTTCCTGCTGAAGCAGATCCTCGCCTGGCCGGGCCTCCTCTGGCTCGCCATGGTGCTCTACCTGACGCTGGCCCTCTTCGCCGGTGAGGCCGTGCGGCCACTGCTGCGCCGATGGCTGGAGCGGCGGGACGCGCGGCGGGCGGCCGGCGGGAGCGGTGTCGCGGAGGGCGCCTCCTCCTCCGCTACCACCGCCTCCGCCACCGCTACCACCGCCTCCTTGGCCACCGCGCCCGCGTCCGCCGAGGAGGGCGCGGGCGGCGGCGCCCCGGCCGGGACGGTGTGCACGGCCGTCGCGGACCGCGACGGCGCGGACCCCGGCTCCGGCTCCGGCTCCCGCTCCGGGGCCGTGGCCGGGACCGGCCTGGGGGAGCGCCCGCCGGCCGGTCCGTCGCGCCGGCTGTTCGTGGCCCGCACCGTGGCCGCCGCCGCGGGCGTCGCGGCGGCCGGGACGGTCGGCTACGGCACCTACGGCGTGATGCGCGGCCCGAAGCTCAAGCGCGTCACCGTTCCCCTGGCCAAGCTGCCCCGCGCCGCCCACGGCTACCGCATCGCCGTCGTCAGCGACATCCACCTCGGCCCCGTCCTGGGCCGCGCCCACACCCAGCGGATCGTGGACACCATCAACCGGGCCGACGCCGACATGGTCGCCGTCGTCGGCGACCTGGTGGACGGCAGCGTCGCCGAGCTCGGCAGCGCCGCCGAGCCGCTGTCGCGGCTCCGCTCGCGCGACGGCTCGTACTTCGTCACCGGCAACCACGAGTACTTCGGCGACGCGGGCGAATGGGTCGACCACGTCCGTGAGCTGGGCCTTCAGCCGCTGGAGAACGCCCGCCGCGAGCTGCGCCACTTCGACCTGGCCGGCGTCAACGACCTCGCCGGCGAGGCCGAGGGCGAGGGCCCGGACTTCGCACGGGCGCTGGGCGACCGCGACGCCTCCCGCGCGGTGGTCCTCATGGCCCACCAGCCGGTCCTGATCCACGACGCGGTGGACCACGGCGTCGACCTCCAGCTCTCCGGTCACACCCACGGCGGCCAGATGTGGCCCGGCAACCACCTCGCCGGCCTGGCCAACCCCACCCTCGCCGGCCTGGAGCGCTACGGAGACACCCAGCTCTACGTCAGCCGCGGCGCGGGCGCCTGGGGCCCGCCGGTGCGGGTGGGCGCCGAATCCGACATCACCGTCGTCGAACTCGCCTCCAGGCAGGCCTGAGCCGCCCAGGTCCGGAACTCCGCCCCCTTTCTGAGTACGAGGACGCATGCCGTGCCCCGGGAGGGCCGTTAGCGTCCACCGCATGAACGCTGGCACCGTTTCCCCATCGCCCTCCCCGGCTCCCGGCCATCCCAGGCGCACCGCGGCCGACCGGGCCGCGTCGGCCGGGCTCGCGGTGACGGTGCTGGTGGCGGGCTTCTTCACGGGAGTGATCGGGCCGCTGATCGCCATCGCCTGCGGCTCCTGCCAGGACGGCGTACGCGGCCCCCTGCGCTTCGACGCCGCCCTGATCGCCGTCGCGCAGTACGCGGTGCCGCTGGTGACCCTGGGGACGGTGGCCGGGGTGTTCGCGTCCCGGAGCTACGGCCGGGCGGCCTGCGCCGGCCTGGGAGTGCTGGCGGCCCTGCTGGTCACGATGCTGGTCCTCGGCCGTTTCACGGCCTGACCGGCAGGGGCCGTGCGCACGGCGAAGGCGCCCGGCCGGGTCTCCCCGGCCGGGCGCCTTCGTGCCCCGGGCCGCCCGTGGCGGGCGGACCGGAGGGGGATGTCAGTAGCGGCGCGTGATCAGCGCGCGCTTGACCTCCTGGATGGCCTTGGTGATCTCGATGCCGCGCGGGCAGGCCTCCGTGCAGTTGAAGGTGGTGCGGCAGCGCCAGACGCCCTCGCGGTCGTTGAGGATCTCCAGACGCTGCTCACCGCCCTCGTCGCGGGAGTCGAAGATGAAGCGGTGCGCGTTGACGATCGCCGCCGGGCCGAAGTACTGGCCGTCGTTCCAGAACACCGGGCACGAGGAGGTGCACGCGGCGCACAGGATGCACTTGGTGGTGTCGTCGAAGCGCTCGCGGTCCTCGGCGGACTGCAGGCGCTCGCGGGTCGGCTCGTTGCCCTTGGTGATCAGGAAGGGCATCACGTCCCGGTAGGCCTGGAAGAACGGCTCCATGTCGACCACCAGGTCCTTGAGGACCGTGAGCCCCTTTATCGGCTCGACGGTGATCGGCTTGTCCGGGTTGATGTCCTTGATCAGCGTCTTGCACGCCAGCCGGTTGCGGCCGTTGATGCGCATCGCGTCGGAGCCGCAGATGCCGTGCGCGCAGGAGCGCCGGAAGGTCAGTGTGCCGTCGATCTCCCACTTGATCTTGTGGAGGGCGTCCAGGACGCGCTCCTTGGGGTCGATCTCCAGCTCGAAGTCCTGCCAGGTGACCTCGTCGGAGACCTCCGGGTTGAATCGGCGGATCCGGAAGGTCGCGGTGATGTAGGGGGAGTCCCCGGCCGTGCCGCCGGCACCGGCCTGGGACTTCTCCATGACGGGAGTGGCCATCAGTACTTACGCTCCATCGGCTGGTAGCGGGTCTGCACGACCGGCTTGTAGTCCAGCCGGATCGACTCGGTGCCGTCGTCGCCCACCTCGCGGTACGCCATGGTGTGGCGCATGAAGTTGACGTCGTCGCGGTTGGGGTAGTCCTCGCGGTAGTGGCCGCCGCGGGACTCCTTGCGGGCCAGCGCGGAGACGGCCGTCACCTCGGCCAGGTCGAGCAGGTTGCCCAGCTCGATGGCCTCCAGCAGGTCGGTGTTGAACCGCTTGCCCTTGTCCTGGACCGACACGCTCCGGTACCGCTTGCGCAGGGAGGCGATCTCCTCGACGGCCTCCTTGAGCGTCTGCTCGGTGCGGAAGACCATGACGTTCTTGTCCATGGTCTCCTGGAGCGCCTTGCGGATCTCGGTGACCCGCTCGCTGCCCTCCGAGGACCGCAGCGCCTCGACCTGGCCCTGGACGAACGCGGCCGGGTCCTCCGGCAGGTCCACGTAGTCGGCGGTCGCGGCGTACTCGGCGGCGGCGATGCCCGCCCGGCGGCCGAAGACGTTGATGTCCAGCAGCGAGTTGGTGCCCAGGCGGTTGGCGCCGTGCACGGACACGCAGGCGACCTCGCCGGCCGCGTACAGGCCCGGCACCACCGTGGTGTTGTCGGCCAGCACCTCGCCCTGGACGTTGGTCGGGATGCCGCCCATCGCGTAGTGCGCGGTCGGCTGGATCGGGATCGGGTCGGTGTACGGCTCGATGCCCAGGTAGGTGCGCGCGAACTCGGTGATGTCCGGCAGCTTGGCGTCGAGCTGCTCCGGCGGCAGGTGCGTGAGGTCGAGGTAGACGTGGTCGCCCTCGGGGCCGCAGCCGCGGCCCTCGCGGATCTCGGTGTAGATCGAGCGGGAGACGACGTCGCGCGAGGCGAGGTCCTTCATGACGGGCGCGTACTTCTCCATGAAGCGCTCGCCGTCCTTGTTGCGCAGGATGCCGCCCTCGCCGCGGGCGCCCTCGGTGAGCAGGATGCCCATGCGCCAGATGCCGGTCGGGTGGAACTGGAAGAACTCCATGTCCTCCAGCGGCAGGCCCCGGCGGAACGCGGCGGCCTGGCCGTCGCCGGTCAGGGTGTGCGCGTTGGAGGAGACCTTGAAGAACTTGCCGTTTCCGCCCGAGGCGAAGACGACGGCCTTGGCCTGGAAGACGTGGATCTCGCCGGTGGCCAGCTCGTAGGCGACGACGCCGGCGGTGCGCTTGACCCCGTCGACCTCGCTCATCAGCAGGTCCAGGACGTAGAACTCGTTGTAGAACTCCACGCCCTCCTTGACGCAGTTCTGGTACAGCGTCTGGAGGATCATGTGGCCGGTGCGGTCCGCGGCGTAGCAGGACCGGCGTACCGGTGCCTCACCGTGGTTGCGGGAGTGGCCGCCGAAGCGGCGCTGGTCGATGGTGCCGTCCGGGGTCCGGTTGAACGGCAGGCCCATCTTCTCCAGGTCGAGGACGGCGTCGATGGCCTCCTTCGCCAGGATCTCGGCGGCGTCCTGGTCGACCAGGTAGTCACCGCCCTTGACCGTGTCGAAGGTGTGCCACTCCCAGTTGTCCTCCTCGACGTTGGCGAGGGCCGCGGCCATGCCGCCCTGGGCCGCGCCGGTGTGGGAGCGGGTGGGGTAGAGCTTGGTCAGCACCGCGGTGCGGCTGCGCTTGGTCGCCTCGATGGCGGCGCGCATCCCGGCGCCGCCGGCGCCGACGATGACGGTGTCGTACTTGTGGGTCTTCATGATGAAAGCGCCTCAGCCCCGGCTCTAGCGGATGTTCGGGTCGAAGGTGAAGATCACCAGCGTGCCCAGCAGGACGGTGAACACCGTGGCGGTGTACAGCAGCATCTTCAGCCAGAAGCGGGTGCCGTCACGCTCGGCGTAGTCGTTGATGACGGTCCGCAGACCGTTGGCGCCGTGGAGCATCGCCAGCCACAGCATCAGCAGGTCCCAGGTCATCCAGAAGGGCGAGGCCCAGCGACCGGCCACGAAGGCGAAGTTGATCTTGCTGACGCCGCCGTCCAGGACGAGCTGGATCAGCAGGTGGCCGACCACCAGCACGACCAGCACGATGCCGGACAGCCGCATGAACAGCCAGGCGTGCATCTCGAAGTTGCCGGGCGTGAACTTCTTGGCCGTCCGGCCGGTGCGGGCGCGGGGCGGCTCGATGACGGGGGCGGGGTTGTCTACGTCGTAGGCCATGTCGTCAGCTCCCGAACAGCTCGCTCACGGCGTGCCCGAGGACCGGGTACAGCGCCCCGATCATCAGCACGATCCAGATGCCCATGACGGTCCACAGCATCTGGCGCTGGTACTTGGTGCCCTTCGACCAGAAGTCGACGGCGACGACCCGAAGGCCGTTGAGCGCGTGGAAGAGGATGGCGGCCACGAGGCCGTACTCCAGCAGCGCGACGATGGGCGTCTTGTAGACCGCCACGGTTTCGTCGTAGGCCTCCGGGGAGACGCGGACGAGCGACGTGTCCAGGACGTGCACGAACAGGAAGAAGAAGATGAGGACGCCGGTGACTCGGTGAGCCACCCAGGACCACATGCCTTCCCGGCCGCGGTACAGCGTTCCAGCCGGCACGGAAATACCCTCCGGGAGCGGTTTACGGGGCCGGCCGGCTTCGGTGTCGGTCTGGCCCGGCCGGGTACGGTCCACCGGCCGATGGCCATGGTAACGACGTACTGCCGGTGTGGTTCCTCCGGGGGGTCAGATGTGATCAATCAGGCACGGACGGGCTAGGAGCCCGGCCGGGGGACGTGGTACCGGCCGGAGCCGGTACGGAGGCGCCCGTCCCGGCGGGGCGGGGCGGCCGCCGGGGCGGGCCCGGGAGCGTCCCTTCCCGGGCCAGCCGCAGCAGCCGGCCGCGCGCGATGCGGCGCAGTTCCTCGGCGGCCACGGCGCGCTCCTGTTCGGGCTCGTTGCCCAGCCGGGTGCGGATCGCGGCGAGGACGTGGCCGAGCGCCTCCTCCTCGCGCACCCCGTCCACGCACAGCACGAAGGCGTGGCCGAAGCGGCTCTCGTAGGCGGCGTGGGCGGCGCGCAGGGCGGTGTGCGCGGCGAGCGTGCCGGGACCGGTGATGACGATGTGCCGCCCGCCGTACAGCGGGCCGCCCGGCCCGGCTCCGGCGGCGGACTCCCCGGTCAGGGCCTCGGCCAGATCCTCGTCGGTGAGGTCGTAGCTGGCCTCGTCGGCGGCGGCGACCAGCGCCTCGATGTCCGGGTAGGGGCGGTGGGCGGCGATGCTCTCCGCCCACCGCCGGCTGCCGCAGCAGGCGAGCAGGGCGCCTCGGAGGTCGGTGGGGGAGGCGTTGTTGAGGCGGTGGAGCGGCGTTGCCTCGCTTCGCTGAGGGGGCAGGCGCATGGGCTCCTCGGGCGCGGGGAGACGTCAGGGACGTCGCGGGACACGGGAGTGCGAGTGACGGGGCCGGCCGGACCGGCCGGGGTGATCGTGTGACGGAGGATGACGTCACGGTAACGATAAGTGGGAGGAGTCGGTCGGCGGGAAGATTCCTTTCACCCGGACGAGACGAGTTCCGGGCGCATGGTTGACGGACGAGGACTGGAAAGGGGCAATACGGTCACCTCATGGGACGCAGGCGCAGACGCAATCCCCGCAGGAGGACCGCCGCCGTCGCGGTCGTGGCCGGGGCGGCCGCCGCCGTCACGGCCGTCACCCTCCTCGTGCTGCCGGACGGCGCGGGGGACGGCGGCGGAGAGTCGGGCGAGGGCGCCCGGAGGACCCCCGGCGTACCGGCCGTCACCCTGCCCGCCGCCCCCGCCACCGTCCCCGCCGTACGCCGGTGGGAGCCCGAGCCCGGCATCGGCTGGCAGCCCGCCCCCGGCACCCGCGTCGTGGCCGACCCCGGCGGACCGCTCGCCGACGAGGCCGAGCTGCTCGCCGGGGAACTGGACGTGGAGCACTCCGGCGGACCGGCCGGGCCCGGCGACATCGAGCTGAGACTGGACTCCGCCGATTCCGACAAGGGGTACGGAGGCCGCGAGGGCTATGTGCTGAGGGCCGACACCGGCCGGGTCACCGTCACCGGCCGCACCGACGCCGGCGTCTTCCACGGCACCCGCACCCTCCTGCAGGCCCTCCGCGGCGGCGGCTCGATCCCCCGCGGCACCGTCCGCGACTGGCCCGACCGTCCGCAGCGCGGCTTCATGCTCGACATCGCCCGCAAGCACTTCGGCGCCCGGTGGATCGAGGACCGCATCCGCGAGATGGGCGACCTCAAGCTCAACCAGCTCCAGCTCCACCTCTCCGACGACCAGGCCTTCCGGGTGGAGAGCGACTCCCACCCCGAGGTCGTCTCCGACCCCCACCTCACCAAGGACGAACTGCGCCGGATCATCGAGCTGGCCAACTCCCGGCACATCACCGTCATCCCCGAGATCGACTCGCCCGGCCACCTCGGCGCGGTGCTCGACGCCCACCCCGAACTCCGGCTCCGCGACGCCGACGGCGACCCGGCCCCCGGCGCGATCGACATCTCCGACCCGCGCTCGGCACGCCTGGTGGACGACCTGCTGCGCGAGTACGCCCCCCTCTTCCGCGACCAGACGGGCCCCGGCCCCTACTGGCACCTGGGCGGCGACGAGTACCGGGCGCTGATGCGCTCCGACCCCGAGGCCGCCTACCCGGAGCTGGCCGAGACCGCCCGCCGGGAGCACGGCTCCCGGGCCCGGGTGCGGGACCTGGCGGCGGCCTGGCTCAACGACCGCGCCGAGACCGTGCGGAAGGCGGGCTTCACACCGCAGGTGTGGAACGACGGGCAGCACGCCGGCGGGGTCGTCGAACCGAGCCGCCCCAGGCAGGTCGCCTACTGGACGGGCAAGGAGATCGGCGCCCGGCCGCCCGGGGAGTACCTGCGCGAGGGCTGGGAGGTGGTCAACCTCAACGACGAGTACCTCTACTACGTCCTCGGCGAGCCCAACGAGTTCACCTATCCGACCGGGGAGCGGATCTACGAGGAGTGGACCCCGGCGGTACTGCGCGGCACCGAGCCCGAGCCGGAGGAGCTGACCGGGCCGGACCGGGTGGTGGGCGGACGGCTGGCCGTCTGGTGCGACCTGTCGGGCGCGCAGACGACGGCCGAGGTCGCCCGGGGAGTGCGCATGCCGCTGCGGGCCGTGGCGCAGAAGCTGTGGGACCCCTCCCCGCCCGCCCTGGAGTGGGAGGACTTCCGGGCCCTGGCGGACCGGGTGACGTAGGGCGGGAGGGGGAGGGGAGAGGGGCCCGTACCGCTCGGCAGGCGGGCCGGCCAGGCGGCCTACGAGACGATGTCCTTGGTGCGGAAGTGGCGGAAGGCCAGCGCGAACAGCACCAGCGCGTACGCCACGGACACCGAGGCGCCCCGCAGCATCCCGCCCGTCTCCAGCTCCGGCTGGAAGACGTCCGCCCAGGCGAACTGCCAGTGCGCGGGCAGCAGCTCCCGCCAGTCGCCCAGCGCCGTGACCGCGTCCAGGATGTTGCCCACGATCGTCAGCCCGATCGCGCCGCCGACCGCGCCCAGCGGCGCGTCGGTGACCGTGGACAGCCAGAACGCCAGCCCGGCCGTCACCAGCTGGCCGACGAAGACGTACGCCACCGCCAGCGCCAGCCGGCCCAGCGCCTCGTCCGTCGGCAGCGTGCCGCCGGTGGGCAGCTCCAGCGGGCCCCAGCCGTACGCCACCGAGCCCGCGGCCAGTGCCACCAGCGGCAGCAGCGCCATCGCCGCCGCGCTGAACGCCAGCGCCACCGCCAGTTTGCTCAGCAGCAGCCTTGAGCGCGGCACGGGGGCCGCCAGCAGATAGCGCAGCGAGGACCAGCTCGCCTCGGAGGCCACCGTGTCGCCGCAGAACAGCGCCACCGGCACCACCAGCAGGAAACCGGCCGAGACGAACAGCGCCATGGCGGCGAAGTTCAGCCCGGAGGCGGTGGCGGTGTCCATCAGGTTGATGCGGCGGCCGCCGCGCTCGGGCTCGCCGCCGATCGCGAAGGCCGCGATCAGCACGAACGGCAGCGCGGCCAGCACCAGGCCGGTCACCAGGGTGCGGCGGCGCCGCAGCTGGCGCACCGCCTCCACCCGCAGCGGCAGGGTGTGCCGCGGGCGGTAGCCGGGCGCCGCGCCCGACGGGTCCGCGCCCGACGGGTCCGCCCCCGGCGAGTTCGGCGCGGGCGCGGGAGGGGGAGTGGGGGCGGTGGCGGTCATCGGGACTCTCCTCCGATCAGGGTGAGGAAGGCGTCCTCCAGACGGCGGTGCGGTCCGGCGCGCTCCACCGGCACATCCAGCCGCAGGAGCTCGGCCAGCAGCCGCGTGGTGGTGGCGCCGTCGAGCCGCACCAGCAGCCCCTCGTCGACGGCGACGGCCGAACCCACGCCGGGCAGGGCCGCCACCTTCTCCGGCAGCGCCTGGGGCACCGGGCCCCGCACCCCGACGAGCACGGTGTCGCCGGAGCCGGTGATCTCCTCCACCGGGCCCGCCCGCACCAGCTCGCCGCGGTCCATGACCACCAGATGCGTGCAGGTCTGCTCGACCTCGGCCAGCAGATGGCTGGAGACGATCACAGTACGGCCGGCCGCCGCGTAGCGGATCATCACGTCCCGCATCTCCCGGATCTGCGGCGGGTCCAGGCCGTTGGTCGGCTCGTCCAGGATCAGCAGGTCCGGCAGGCCCAGCATGGCCTGGGCGATCGCCAGCCGCTGCCGCATGCCCTGCGAGTAGGTGCGCACCGCGCGCTCCAGGGCGTCGCCGAGCCCGGCGATCTCCAGAGCCTCCTCGGTGTGCGCGTCCCCCTCGGGGCGGCCGGTGGCCCGCCAGTACAGCTCCAGATTGGCCCGGCCCGACAGATGCGGCAGGAAGCCCGCGCCCTCGACGAACGCGCCGACCCGCGACAGCACGGGCGCGCCCGGGCGGATCACATGGCCGAAGACCCTGATCTCACCGCTGTCGGGAGTGATCAGGCCCATCAGCATCCGCAGGGTGGTGGTCTTGCCCGCGCCGTTGGGCCCGAGCAGGCCGAGCACCTGGCCGCGCTCCACCCGGAAGGACAGATCGCGCACCGCGTAACGGTCGGCCGAGCCCGCGTACCGCTTGGACAGGCCGGTGATCTCCAGCGGGACGTCCTCGCGCGCGGGGCCCGTCCGCGGGGCGGCGGGCTCGGCGGAGGGCTCGGCGGAGGCGCCGGGTGTGCCGGGCTCGGCGGAGGGAGCGGGCGCGGGCGGCGCGGCGGACGTGGCCGGCGCGGTCCTGCGGCGGCGTCCGGTCAGCAGCAGCGCCGCCGCCGCGGCCGCGCCGGCCGCCGGCATGCCCCACACCCACCACGGGGTGCCCGCCGCCTCGACGGACAGGCCGGGCGCGGTCGGCACGCTCAGCCCGTCCTCCGCGAGGGAGACGGTGTAGGCGGCGGGCTCGACCGGCGAGGCGTAGGCCAGATCGGTGGCGGAGAACACCACCCGCATACGGTGCCCGGCCTCGAAACGGTGGTCGATCGCAGGCAGCCGCACCTCCACGCTCCGGCCCTCCCCGGCCCCGGTGACCCGCAGCGGCGCCACGAGCTGGGAGGGCAGCACCTGGCGTCCGTCGGGGCCCACGTCGTAGACCTTGGCGAACAGCACCGCCTCCCCGGAGGAGGACGTGACCTCCACCCGCACCGAGGGCGCGCCGGTGACCTGGACGGCCTCGGGAAGCGGCGCCGACTCGAAGCGGGCGTGCTGGCCGGGGTAGTCCACCGACAGGCCGATCCCCAGATCCGACAGCCCCCCGCCCGCGGCGCTCAGACCGGGGACGGCGGAGACGGCGGGCGGGCCGCCGCCGGCCGGGTTGGCGAAGGTCTGCCCGCGCCCCCGCAGCTCCACGGTCCGGCCGCCGGAGGCCAGACCGGGGTAGCGCTCGGCGGTGGCGGCCCGCAGCCGTGTCTCGCCGTCGGTGGTGTCCATGCCGCCGGTGCGGGTGACGCGGAAGGCCGGGCCGGTGTCCGTCCCCTTCTCGTCCTTGAGGTGGCGGTCGAACCAGGCACGGGTGCGGTCGTCCAGCCGCTCGTCCTCGGACGGGCCGCCGTCGTGGCCGCCCGCGATCCACTCCACCGCCACCGGCGCGCCGTTGGAACGGATCGCCTTCGCCATGGCGTCGGCGTGGCCGAGTGGGAAGAGGGAGTCGGAGCGGCCCTGGACGATCAGCGCCGGTACGTCGATCCGGTCGGCGACCGCCACCGGACTGCGCTCGCGCAGCAGCTCGCGCGCCTCCTGGTCCGGTTCCCCGGCGACGGCGACCCGCTCGTACATCTCGCACAGCTCCGTGGTGAACCGGCCGCAGCCCGCCCGCTCGGAGACCGGGCCGGCGGTGGGGGCGCCGTCGCCCGCGACGGTGGAGCCGGTGGTGAAGAAGATCCCGGTCCACAGCTCCTTGAAGACGCCGTCCGGGAAGAGGGCCTGTGACAGGTCCCAGTAGGTGATGCGCGGAGCGACGGCGTCGACCCGCTCGTCGTACCCGGCGGCCAGCAGCGAGACCGCGCCGCCGTAGGAGGCGCCCGCCACGCCCACCCGGGGATCGCCCTCGCCGTCGAGACGGACCTCGGGCCGCTTCGCCAGCCAGTCGATCAGGGCGCTGACGTCGGCGACCTCGCGGTCGGGGTCGTTCATCCCGATCCGGCCGGTGGAGGCGCCGAAGCCGCGGGCCGACCAGGTCAGCACCGCGTAGCCGGAGCGGGCCAGTTCCTCGGCCTGGCCGCGCAGATCGGCCTTGCTGCCGCCGAAGCCGTGGCCCAGCAGGACCGCGGGGCGGCGGGTGCCGGGGTCGCCGGCGGTGAAGTAGGAGGTGTCGATCCGGACGGTGTCCCCGCCGTCCCCGCCGTTCCCGCCGCCACCGTCGCCGACGTCGTCCGGCGATTCGGGCAGGGTGAGCCTGTACTCGGTGTGGCGTACGGCGGGGGCGTCGTCCGGGAGGGCCGCCCACACACCGCCCCCCACGAGGACGGCGACGGCGGCGGCCGCCGCGACCAGCCGTCCGCGGGGCCTGGGCAGTCGGAGATCCATGGCCCGACCCTACGGGGTGCTCCGCCCGGTGAACGGAGCGCCCCGGGCGCGGTCAGCGGACGGTGCCCCCCGGCGGGGCGGGCGCGGGGCGGTCCGCGGGGGTGCCGCGGTCCTGTGCGGCTTCGGCCCGGGTACCGCCGGCTCCGTTCCCGGCTCCGTCGCCCCGGCCGCCGGTGCCGCCGCTGTCGCCGTTGCCGGGGTTCCCGGAGTCCCGGCCACCGCTTCCCCCGCCGCTGCCGGGGCCGTTGCCGGGGCGCTCGCCGCTCCGGCCGGTGCCGCCCCGGCCGTCGGCGCCGCCGGCGTTCCGGTTGCCCGGGTTGCCGCCGGTGTCGCCGTTGCCGCTGCCGGGGTTCCGGGGGTTGGCGTTCTCCTGGCCGTTGCCGGTCTCGCCGTTGCCGCCGTTGCCGCCGCTGTCGCCGGTGGCCCGGTTCGGGATGTCCGGCGTCGCGGCGTTCCCGTCCGGGTTCCCGCCGCCGTTCCCGTTCCCGCCGCCGTTGCCGTCGCCCCGGCCGCCGTCGGCGGGCGAGGGCCGTGCCGCCGGGCCCTCCAGGACCGCGGCGCAGTACGCGTCGACCCGGTCGCGTCCGCCCGCGGCGGCGGCCAGTGACTTCCGTCCGGCACCGTCCGGGCTGTCCGGGCCGATCCCACCGCCGGGGTTTTGCCGCTGGGCCCGGCACAGCGCGACGATCCGCGGCGACGCCTTGGAGGGGGGTACGGCGCCGGGCCCGAAGCCGTCATGGTGCGGCCGGGCCGGGTCGGCCTCCCCGGTCGTGGGGGCCTTGGGGGACGCGGGGACGGGAGGAGCGGAGGCGGTGTCCGGCGCCCGGGAGGCTCCGGGCGAGCCGCCGGGGCCGCCCCCGGGCAGGAACGGGACCCCGCCGGAGGCCACCGCCACCCCGCTGCCGAGGACGGCGGCCGCGACCACGCCGAGCGCACCCGTGCGCGTCCGGCCCAGACGCCGTGTCAGCCGGGCCAGGCGGCCCCGCAGACCGGCCGCCGCTCCGGTGGCGGCGGCCGCCCGCTCCTCGCGGGCCGCCCGGAAGGCGGCCAGGGCCTCCTCCTCGCCCTTGAGCACACCGGATCCCGGCGGCGGCACCGCCGGCACCGCGGCGCCGAGCACGGCCGCGAGGGCGCGCAGGCTGTCGTCCGAGGGCGGGTCGCCGGAGCCCCGGGGGCCGGGGCCGGACCGGGAGCCCTCCGCGATCAGACGGCGCAGCGCGGCCTCGGTCACACGGGCGCCTTCCTCCCCGTCCCGCATCGGGTCGTTCACCTCCGTACCGCCGTTGCCTCGGGCCGTTCCACCATCCGGGCCAGTTTCCTCAGACCGCGTGACAGCGCCATCGCCACCGCCCCCGGCCGCTTGCCGAGGATCTCGGCCGTGCTCTTCGTGTCCAGGTCCAGAACCACTCTCAGAAGTACCGCCTCGGCCTGTGGAACGGGCAGGGTTCCGATGAGGGAGACGATCTCACGTGTCGACAGCTCCGCCCCGGCCACCTCCGCGGTGTCCGGGGCGGCCTCCCCGCCGGGGGCGCCGGACGCGCGCGGCTCGGGCAGCTCGTCGGTCGGTACGGCGATCTCCTGTACCCGCCTCCTCCTGCGACGCAGGACGTCCCGGGCCCGGTTCCGTGTGACGGCGAGGGCGAAGCGGCGGAAGGACGCGCCGTCCCCCTCGAAGCGCAGCACGTCCCGGGCTATCTGTAACCACGTCTCGGCCACGACGTCCTCCGCGTCCTGGCCGACGATGACGGTCGCGTAGCGCAGGAGTTCGGGGTTGAGGCGGCGGTAGACGGCGCGGAAGGCGGCCTCGTCGCCCCGCCGCACACCGAGAACCGCAGCGTTCAGATCCCCGGGGTGCTCAGGGTGGAGCCGGTCGCCGCCATCCGCCGCATCACTCACGGACGGGATCCTTCCACGCTCCCGCGCGGCGCGTCGACACGGCGGTTCCACGCGGGCTGCGCCCGTGCGGATCCGGTGCGGGGCGAAGGCGAACACCCCCGCCCCGTCCGGAGGAAGGCGGAAGGGACCGGACGGAAGTCCCCCGTCCGGTCCCTCTCCCCCTGTCTCTGCCGGGGCCGCCGGGCGGCCGCCCGGCGGCCGTTCGGCGACCGCCGTTCACCGGCGGCGCACCGCCGGTTCGCTCAGGGAGCCAGCGGATAGCCCAGCCAGGCGCCCGAGGGCGTACCCATGTCGGAGCGGCTGTAGTAGACGGCGCCCGAGGTGGAGACGCCCCGGCTGCCGGCGTCGAACTGGAGGATCGTCCCGTCGAAGGAGTTCTCCCCCGGAGCGCCGACGGCCAGGTCCGCCCGCCCCCAGCCGGACATGTCGGCGAGCAGGACGCCCGCACCGAGCCGGTCGTCGGTCTCGGAGACCCCGCGGACACCGGAGGCGTCCTGATGGAGGCTCAGGGCACCGGAGGTGCTCAGCCCCGAGGAGGTGCCGTACAGCAGGATCGACATGCCCGCGTTCTTGCGGCTCGCGCCGTCGCGGGTGAGGTCCTCGAAGGGCAGGCCGGCGAAGACGTCGGCGTGCCCGTCGCCGTCGACGTCGCCCGCCGAGACCGACCAGCCCATGGCGTCGCCGGCCTCGGCGCCTCCCGGAACACCGGGGGTGTCCTGGTGGATCACCTTCCGGCCGGTGGTGGTCGGCCCGTCCGGCGAACCGGGCAGCACGGTGATCTGGCCGCCGCGGAAGCCGTTGGACTCGGCCGCGTACGGCTGGCCGACGATCAGGTCCGCGTACGCGTCGCCGTCGATGTCGGCCGCGGCGACCGAACGGCCGCCCTTGACGGACGACATGCCCACGTAGGTCAGGCCGTCGGCCGACCCGTTGAGGAGCGTGAGCCGGCCGGTGCCGCCGGAGTCCCGGTGGTTGAGTACCACATCCGCGTAGCCGTCGCGGTTGAAGTCGCCGGTGGTGGAGGCCAGGGAGTCGATGGCGCCGGTGGTGCCGGTCTTCAGAGCGCCCTTGCGCACGGTGCCGCCGGCGACGTCGAACGCCCACCAGCCGGCCGGGCCGTCGGCGGACGCGGTGAAGACGTCGGCGGTGCCGTCGCTGTCGAAGTCGCCGACGGCGACGGTCGAGCCGAACCGGGCCCCCTCGGTGCGGTCCGCTTCGGCCACATCCAGCCACTTGGCCTCGGTGAAGCCGGGACCGTACAGGACGGTCACCGCACCGGAGTCGGAGTTGCCCGCCGTGTCGTCCTCGCCGGGCGCGCCGATCGCCAGGTCGGCGTGCCCGTCGCCGTTGACGTCGCCGTACGCGACCGCCTTGCCCCAGTTGTCACCGGTCTCGGAGGCGCCGGGGACACCCGGGCTGGACTGGGAGAGGGTGATCCTGGCGGCGGCCACCGGGCCGTCCACACCACCGGGCGCCACGCTGACGGTGCCGGCCTCGGCATCGCCGCCCACGGCGGCGCGGGGGGTGCCCACGGCCATGTCGCCCATGCCGTCGCGGTTGAAGTCGGCGGTGGGAGTCGCGGAGCTCGCGGCCGGGCTCGCGGCGAAGCGCCGGATCTCCGGCAGCTCCTCGTACAGCGTCTGGCCCGGACACACGGTGTTGTAGCCGTCGCGGTGGCCGGAGATGGTGCGCAGGGTGGCCTGCTCACCCTCCTCCCACACGCCGGTGTTCCCCATGGCGGTGAGAGTCACCCTGCCGGTGGGGTCCACGCCGTACTGGCCGAGCTTCCAGGCGGCGATCCTGGCGACGGCGCCGGTCACGTCGGGGGTGGGCACGTCGCCCGCGGCGTAGTTGCCGATCACCGCGATGCCGGTGGAGTAGCTGTTGAAGCCGTAGGTGTGCGCGCCCACCACGGGCAGGTCGGCGCCGCCGTGCCGGCCCTCGAAGATCGTGCCGCACTTGTCGACCAGGAAGTTGTAGCCCAGGTCGTTCCAGCCGTTGCTCTTGACGTGGAACGTCATCAGCGAGCGCACGATCGCGGCCGAGTCGGAGCAGGTGTAGTTGATGTCCTCGAGCGCCGTGTGGTGGACGAAGGCCGCCTGGATGCCGTCCTCCAGGTACGCCGACGGCTCCTCGACCATGGACTCGTCGGCGCCCCAGGCGGCGCGCGAGACGATCGGCGGCCGGGTGACCGTGGACTCGGGCGCGGTCGGCACGGTCGGCTCCGGCGACGGGCTGGCCGTCGGGCTCTCGGAGGCGCCCGGCCCGGTGGGCTCCGGTTCGGTGGCGGTGGGCTCGGTGGTGCCCGGAGCGGTGGACTCCGCCCCCGTGGGCTCCGGCTCGGCGGGTGAGGCCGAGGCGCCGGCCGGGTCGCTCGCGGTGGCGGTGGGCGCCGGGTCCTCGGCGACGTAGGCGGCGGGCCGTATGCCCGTGTCCACGGCCGTCTCGAAGGCCGCCGGGCCGAGGTCGGCCGCGTTCGCCTCCTTCGCCTCGCGCGGCGTCACGCCCGGGTCGACCAGGTCCAGCCGCATCCCGGCGGGGAACTCGTCACTGGTCTGCCCGTCGGCGGAGACCACCCGGGCCTCGACGCCGTCGGAGGGGCCGACCCAGCGGGGCGCGGTAGCGCCGCGGGCCGTGGCCTCCCGGCCCTCCTCGCCCTCGGGGACGTGGATGTCCAGGTCCAGTTCCTGCCACGGCGTCCACCGGCCGGTCTCGATGTCGCGGGTGCGCACCTCGGCCCGGCCGCCGATCTCCGCGGTCGCCCGGGGCCAGGAGATGCCCAGCAGGCTGAACGGCTTGGTGTCGCGGCGGGTCACACCGCTGTGCCCCTCGCCCCTGGTCTTCAGGCTCACGGAGTACACCTTGACCGGCGACGCGGTCGCGGGGTTGCCCCTGTCCTCGGGCGGATTGGCCACGGCGACGGTCACCACACCGGCTCCGCCCACCGCGACGGCCCCCAGGGTCAGCCAGGTCCGCCTCTTCAGACTCAATGTTCTGCGCGCTCGTGTTCTTCGCGGACTCAAGTCCCGCCCCTTGTCGTCTGGATCGTTCGTCCAAAGACTCGCTCGCCCCGCGTCCGTCACGGGACCCTTCGGTAAGCGCTCACCGTAGAGGAGGTGTCACTCCGGGAAACACGCGGGTACTCAACCGTTACAGGACGGGCCCGTGACCGGGCCGGGGTGCGAAGACGGCCGGGGTCGCCACCCCCCACAGGAGAGACCCCGGCCGTCGTCGAGTACGGACCGCCGCGCCGAGCGAGGTCCGTCACACACCTCAGCGCCGGAAGGCCGAAAACTGTTACTCCCCGCTCTCCTCGTCCGCCCACAATCCCTCCGCCCCTCCTTCGCCGCCCGTTCGCGCGTCCTTCCCGCCGCCTTCAACTCGGTAACTACCGACCCGTCCGCATGGACGGGAGCGCACACTAGGTCGTAGCGTTCTGCTTCGCATCGACGCAGATCGAAGCATCACGGCGGGACCGCGCCCGGCCAGGGGCGCGGGCGAGCGCTACATCGCGAAGTGGGGCAGGACTAAGGCGTGCAGGGGGAAGACGCGGAACTCACCGCAGCGGTGCGGGCGGCGCGGGAGGGGGACGAATGCGCCTTCCGTACCGTCTACCGCGCCGTGCATCCCCGCCTGCTGGGATACGTGCGGACGCTGGTCCCGGACGCGGACGCGGAGGACGTCGCCTCCGAGGCGTGGCTGCAGATCGCCCGGGACATCGACCGGTTCGACGGGGACGCCGACCGCTTCCGCGGCTGGACGGCGCGGATCGCCCGCAACCGCGCGCTCGACCACATCCGGGCGCGGGGGCGGCGGCCCGTCTCCAGTCCGGTCGACGACGACAACGAACTGGCGGTGCTGCCCGCCGGATCCGACACCTTCGACGAGGCCCTGGAGTCGATCGGCACCGGTCACACCATGGCCCTGATCTCCCGGCTGCCGCGCGACCAGGCCGAGGCCGTCGTGCTCCGGGTCGTCGTCGGCCTCGACGCCAAGGGGGCCGCGCAGGTGCTGGGCAAGAGGCCGGGCGCGGTGCGCACCGCCGCGCACCGGGGTCTGCGGAAGCTGGCGGAACTGCTGGAGGGGGAGGAAGGGGCCGGTGACGGGGTGCCCGCACCCAGGGCCGGAACCGCACGGAGTGTGACGGAAAAGGCCAGACGGACGCTGAGGGAAACGTGAGGGCCGACGACCGGTACAGCTGGCTGGACGAGGAGACCGCGGAGCGTCTGCTGCGCGGACGGTCGGCCCACCCCTCGCCGTCCGCGGGCGAACCGGGCGCGTCGGCGCTGGCCGAGGCCCTCGACAGACTCGCCGCCGTCCCCGCGACCGCTGCCGCCACAGCAGGTCGCGCCGCCGCCTCCGGCGCGCGTGACGACGGTGAGCTGCCCGGGGAGGCCGCCGCGCTGGCGGCCTTCCGGGCAGCCCGCGCACGGCCCGGAGCCGGGTCCGGTGCCGCCGGGCGCCGGACCCGGCTGCGGTCGCTGGGCCGCCCCCTGCGGGTGGGCATCGCCGGGCTGGCGCTCGGCGGGGTGCTCGGCGGGGTCGCCATCGCGGCCGGCAGCGGAATGCTGCCCGCACCGTTCGGGGGAGGGAACGGCTCGCCCGTCCCGTCGGCGAGCGTGTCCGCCGGACCGGACGGACTCCTCCCGCCGCCGACCGGCACCGCCGGCTCCCTCTCCGGCCGGCCGGAGAGGGACGGCGGACGGGAGCACGGCGGAGGAGGGGACGAGGAGCGCGGCGGCCAGGGAGCCCCGGGCGACGGCGATCCGGCCGGCACCGGCCCCGGCGGGCGGTCGGCGGAGAGCGGCTCGCCGGCCCCGGAGACGGACGGCGCGGGCGACCGGGCCCAGGACGCCGACGCCGGGCAGCCCCAGGCGGAAGCGCGTCTGCGGGAACTGTGCGAGAAGCTGCTGGGCGGTGAGCTGGGCCGGCGCGAACGCACCGAACTGGAGCGGGCCGCGGGAGGCCCGGAGAAGGTGGACGGCTACTGCGGCCGGTCCGGTGCGGCGGCCGGCGGCGGTACGGGTGACGGGTCCGCCTCGGGCGGGGCGTCCGGCGGGTCGGGCGGTTCCTCCGGTGGTTCCTCCGGCACGGGCGACTCCGAGCGCCCCGCCACGGACGGCGGCCAGGGCGGCAGCGGGGACGGCATCGAGGGCGGGGACGCCATCCCCGAGGAGAGCGGCGACACGCTGCCCGGCGAGGAGGACGGCGACGCCTTCCCCGCCGAGAACGGGACGACCGACCCCGCGGCCCCCGACGCTCCCGCCGACCCCACGGACCCCGCCGACCCCGCCTACCCCGGACGGCTCCCGGACGCTCCGGCCTCCTCCGGGGGCGCCGCGACGGCCGGTCCCGCCTCCTGAACCCCACCGGGCCGGTGCCCCCTCAAGGCGCACCGGCGACCGTGTGACCGGCCTCACCGGAGCCCGCCGCCCGGCGGGTGTGACACTTTCCGGCCCACGGACGCAGTACAGAACAAGCCGACTGGTCATCGGCGAGCGCGCCACCCAAGGTTCCCCCCGTACCTGCGGGATGCGCGTAGCGCGGGCGGGGCACGTTCCCCCGGCCCCGCCCGCGCCTCTTCACACCGGCCCGCGCCCCGCTTCCCGAGGGCGCCGGGGGCGTCAGTAGACGATCACCTTCTCGCCCACCCTCACCTGCTCGAAGAGCGCGGCGACCTTCTTCCTGTCCCGTACGTTGACACAGCCGTGCGAGGCTCCGTTGTAGCCGTTGGCGGCGAAGTCCGCGGAGTAGTGCACCGCCTGGCCGCCGCTGAAGAACATCGCGTACGGCATCGGGGTGTCGTAGAGCGTGGAGTGGTGGTCCCGGCTCTTGAAGGTGACGCCGAACTCGCCCTCGCGGGTCGGGGTGAGCTCCGAGCCGAAGCGCACGTCCATGGCGGAGACGATCTTCCCGTCGATCATCCAGGCCAGCGTCCGGCTCTCCTTGCTGATGCACAGCGCCCGGCCCGTCAGGCACCTGGGATCGGGGTCGGACACCGGCCGGGTGGTGGGCGGGTACAGCTCCGCCCGGGTGGGGGTCCTCGTCCGCGCCGTCAGATCGTTCCAGGTGGCCCGGGTGACCCGGCCGTCCGCCGTCAGACCCCGCCGCTTCTGGAAGGCGGACACGGACGCGGTGGTGACCGGGCCGTAGTAGCCGGTCGGGTTGAGGTCGAAGTGTCCGGCCTGGCGCAGCCGCGCCTGGAGTTCGCGGACCTTCCCGCCCCGCGCGCCCTCCCGCATCATCGGCGCCGGCGCGGGCGGCGCGGTGGACGCCGACGGCGTATCGGGCGGCGCCGAGGGCCGCGAGGCGGACGCCGTCGGCGTGTTGGGTGGCGCCGAGGTGCGCCGTTCCCCCTCCTCGCTCGCCGACGGCGTCGGGTCGGGCGCGGGTGTGCTCCGCGTCACGGACGGTGCGGGCGGCGGTGCCGTGACCGCCGCGGGCGACCGCGCCTGTGTGTCCGTCTGCTGTGCCGTGCACCCCGTCCCCAGCAGCACCGCGGCCGCCGCGGCGAGCGCGGCACGGCCCGCCGGCCCGCGCCGCACGGACTCCCCCCAGGACATCGAAACCCCCTCCAATCAGCCGGGCCTTCACCGGTTTTCCCCACCTGTGTGGATTCCCGGCAGCCAGACTGCCCGAACCGGGGACGCCGGACCACCCCCCGGCGGTTCCGCGCACGGCACCCGCGCGGGCCCTTCCGCGCACCACCCCGCTCGTTTGTGAGCAAGGTCCCAGGCTGTGGCTCTCCCACCGCTCTCCCGCCGATCGCTACAGTCCGTATCGGACAGGGCGACGAAGCGGGAGGCACCGAACATGGCACGCGAGACTGGCCGCGGGACCGGCAAGGACCGGCTCAGCGAGAGCGGACTGCCGATCGAGCCGGTCTACGGACCCGACTCACTCCGGGACTGGGACCCGGAGACGAAGCTGGGCGAGCCCGGTTCGTACCCGTACACGCGGGGCGTGTACCCGACGATGTACACCGGGCGGCCGTGGACGATGCGCCAGTACGCCGGCTTCGGCACGGCGGTGGAGTCCAACGCCCGCTACAAGCAGCTGATCGCCAACGGCACCATGGGCCTGTCGGTCGCCTTCGACCTGCCGACCCAGATGGGCCACGACTCCGACGCCCCCATCGCCCACGGCGAGGTCGGCAAGGTCGGCGTGGCGATCGACTCGATCGACGACATGCGGGTGCTGTTCGGCGGCATCCCGCTGGGCGAGGTCTCCACCTCGATGACCATCAACGCCCCCGCCGCCGTGCTGCTGCTGCTCTACCAGCTGGTGGCCGAGGAGCAGGGCGTGCCCTCGCAGAAGCTGACGGGCACCATCCAGAACGACGTGCTCAAGGAGTACATCGCCCGCGGCACCTACATCTTCCCGCCCAAGCCCTCGCTGCGGCTGATCGCGGACATCTTCAAGTACTGCCGGGCCGAGATCCCGCGCTGGAACACCATCTCCATCTCCGGCTACCACATGGCCGAGGCCGGGGCGACGCCCGCGCAGGAGATCGCCTTCACCCTCGCCGACGGCATCGAGTACGTGCGCACGGCCGTGGCGGCCGGGATGGACGTGGACGACTTCGCCCCCAGGCTGTCGTTCTTCTTCGTCGCGCGCACCACGATCCTGGAGGAGGTGGCCAAGTTCCGCGCCGCCCGCCGGATCTGGGCGCGGGTGATGAAGGAGGAGTTCGGGGCCAAGAACCCCAAGTCGATGATGCTGCGCTTCCACACCCAGACCGCGGGCGTGCAGCTCACCGCGCAGCAGCCCGAGGTGAACCTGGTGCGCGTGGCCGTCCAGGGCCTGGGCGCGGTGCTGGGCGGCACCCAGTCGCTGCACACCAACTCCTACGACGAGGCCATCGCGCTGCCCACCGACAAGTCCGCCCGCCTGGCGCTGCGCACCCAGCAGGTGCTGGCCTACGAGACGGACGTGACCGCCACCGTCGACCCCTTCGCCGGGTCGTACGTGGTGGAGTCGATGACCGACGAGGTCGAGGCCGCCGCGTTGGAGCTGATGGGCAAGGTCGAGGAGCTGGGCGGCGCGGTCAACGCCATCGAACACGGCTACCAGAAGGGCGAGATCGAGCGCAGCGCGTACGCCATCGCCCAGGAGACCGACTCCGGCGAGCGGGTCGTCGTCGGCGTCAACCGGTTCCAGCTCGACGAGGAGGAGCCGTACGAGCCGCTGCGGGTGGACCCGGCCATCGAGGCCCAGCAGGCCGAGCGGCTGGCGCGGCTGCGCGCCGAGCGCGACCAGGCGGCCGTGGACGGGGCGCTGGCCGAGCTGCGCAAGGCCGCCGAGGGCAGCGACAACGTGCTCTACCCGATGAAGGAGGCGCTGCGGGCCCGCGCCACCGTCGGCGAGGTCTGCAACACCCTGCGGGAGGTGTGGGGCGCCTACGTCCCCACCGACGCCTTCTGAGCCCGCCGTCCGGCCTCGCCGGTTCACCCGCCCCGCTGGTCCCGTGTTCTCGGGGGACAGCGGGGCGGCCGGTTCCTCACGCTTGGAAGTCCGGGCAGCGCTGCGTGCGGGAAAGACCACTGGTGAAGGGTCTCGCTCCTGCGGGACCTGCGGCGGGCGGATTCCCGGCGGGGCGGGGAGGACGATCCGCTGCCGGCCCCCGCGACGGTGTGGCCGGGCCGTACAAGCGTTGGTCAGCGGGGCGCATCCCGTGTGGCGACGCGCTCCAGGTTCTCGCGGAAGACCTTCTGCGCGTCCGGAGTGAGGGTGCGCAGCGCGACCATCGCGGTGAGGGCCACGTCGCACAGTTCCTTCCGCACGTCGTCCCAGGTGTGGCTGTGCCCCTTGCGGGGGTTGGAGCCCATCGCTCCGTGCACGGCCTCGGCGACCTCCCCGGCCTCCTCGCTGATCTTGAGGATGCGCATTGACATCCTCGCCGCCCTGAAGGACGGCGATTCCCGCCTACCGCGCCGCCTGTGGCTGCGGTGTCGAGTGGGTTCCTGCTTCGCCGCGCGGTGCCGGGACGAGTCCCGGTCTTACCTGCGCTCCACAGGCTGATGCCGCCAGTCCGGCGGCCTTGGCGACGTTGACCGCCGCGTTGATGTCCCGGTCCAGGACCGCCCCGCACGCCTGGCAGGTCCACTCTCGGATGTGGAGGGGCTTGGGGCCGTCCTTGACGCCGCACACGGAGCACACCCGGGAGGTCGGCTCGAACCGGCCGATCTTCACGAAGGTACGTCCGTACCGGGCGGCCTTGTACTCCAGCATGCTCACGAACGCCGACCATCCGGCGTCGTGCACGGACTTGGCCAGGCGCGTGCGCGCGAGTCCCTTCACCGCCAGGTCCTCCACGGCGACCGCTTGGTTGTCGCGGATCAGCTGTGTGGAGAGCTGGTGGTGGAACTCGCGGCGCGCGTCCGCGACACGGGCGTGTGCCCGTGCGACGCGGATCCTGGCCTTGTCCCGGTTCTTGCTGCCCTTCTCCTTGCGGGAGAGGGAGCGCTGCGCCTTCTTCAGGCGTTTTTCGGCCCGGCGCAGGAAGCGCGGGCTGTCGATCTTCGTCCCGTCGGAGAGGACCGCGAAGTGTCCGAGCCCGAGATCGATGCCCACCTCGGGCGCGACCTGGGGCAGGACTTCCTCCGGGCCGGTCTCCACGACGAAGGACGCGAAGTACCGGCCTGCCGCGTCCTTGACCACGGTCACCGTGGACGGCGTCGACGGCAGGGAGCGGGACCACTTCACCTTGACGTCGCCGATCTTCGGCAGACGCAGCCTGCCGCCCGGGGTGATCGACCAGCGGGCGTTCGCCGTGAACCGGACCGACTGCCGGGTGTCCCTCTTCGACTTGTACCGGGGCGCGCCCATGCGCGGGCGCTTGCCCTTCAGGCCGTCGAAGAAGTTCCGGTACGCGGCCTCCAGGTCGCGCAGCGACTGCTGGAGAACGACCGCCGACACCTCGCCGAGCCACGCCCGCTCCGGGGTGCTCTTCGCCTCGGTGATCAGCGCCTTCGACAGGTCGCCGGTCTTCGGGAACGGCAGCCCCTCGCTGCGGGCGGTCTCCCGAGCGCGAAGCGCGTCGTTGTAGACCACCCGCGCACACCCGAACGCCCTCGCCAACGCCATGCGCTGACCGACGCTCGGGTACAAGCGGAAGCTGTACCGAAGCTGCATGCGGATCATGGTACACAGTTGGTTTATGGGTATCGATGAGAACGTTCGTACTGGTCGTCACTGCGTCTTCCGCATGCATGTCCACTTGGTTTTCGTGACGAAGTACCGGCACTCCGTCTTCGTTGACCGGCACTTGACGCGGTGCGAGGAGATCATGCGGGCCGTGTGCGAGGACTTCGAGGCCGAGCTGGTCGAGTTCAACGGCGAGAACAACCACGTCCATCTCCTCGTGAACTTCCCGCCGAAGGTTGCCGTGTCCAGGCTGGTGAACTCCCTCAAAGGCGTGTCCTCCCGCAGGCTCCGCCAGGAGTTCCCCGACCTCGTCCGCCACTACTGGCGGGCACAGCGCCTGTGGTCCGGCTCGTACTTCGCCGGGTCCGTCGGCGGCGCGCCGCTCAGCATCGTGAAGCAGTACATCGAGCAGCAGAACCGGCCGCTCTGACCCGGGCCGAGGTGAACAGTGCAGATCC
>NZ_PGSG01000029.1 GCF_002843305.1 Streptomyces barkulensis | reverse complement strand
CCGGGCACCTTGTCGGCGTTGTCCGTCAGGAACTTCTCGGTGGTGTAGACGAGCTGCTCGGCCTGGTTGCGGGTCTCGGCCGCCTCCCGGCGCCGGTGGTCCTCCTCCGCGTACTGCTCGGCCTCCCGCATCATCCGCTCGATGTCGTCCTTGGGCAGCGCCGAGCCGCCGGTGACGGTCATCCGCTGCTCCTTGCCGGTGCCCAGGTCCTTGGCCGACACGTGCATGATGCCGTTGGCGTCGATGTCGAAGGTGACCTCGATCTGCGGCACCCCGCGCGGCGCCGGCGGCAGCCCGGTCAGCTCGAACATGCCCAGCTTCTTGTTGTACGCGGCGATCTCCCGCTCGCCCTGGTACACCTGGATCTGCACGCTGGGCTGGTTGTCCTCGGCGGTGGTGAAGATCTCCGAGCGCTTGGTCGGGATCGTGGTGTTGCGCTCGATCAGCTTGGTCATGATGCCGCCCTTGGTCTCGATGCCCAGGGACAGCGGGGTGACGTCCAGCAGCAGGACGTCCTTGACCTCGCCCTTGAGGACACCGGCCTGCAGCGAGGCGCCGATGGCCACGACCTCGTCGGGGTTGACGCCCTTGTTCGCCTCCTTGCCGGTGAGGTCGCGGACCAGATCCGTCACCGCGGGCATCCGCGTGGACCCTCCGACCAGCACGACGTGGTCGATGTCGGAGACCGAGGTCCGGGCGTCCTTCACGGCCTGGTGGAAGGGCCCCTTGCAGCGTTCCAGCAGGTCGGCGGTCAGCTCCTGGAACCGGGCCCGGGTGAGCTTCTCGTCCAGGTGCAGCGGACCCTGGTCCGAGGCGGTGACATAGGGCAGGCTGATGGTCGTCTCCGTCGCGGAGGACAGTTCGATCTTCGCCTTCTCCGCCGCCTCGCGCAGCCGCTGGACGGCCATCTTGTCCTTGGCCAGGTCCACCCCGTGGGCGTTCTTGAACTGCTTGACCAGGTGGTCGACGATCCGCTGGTCCCAGTCGTCGCCGCCCAGGTGCGTGTCGCCGTTGGTGGCCTTCACCTCCACCACGCCCTCGCCGATCTCCAGCAGCGAGACGTCGAAGGTGCCGCCGCCGAGGTCGAAGACCAGGACCGTCTGGTCCTCCTTCTCCAGCCCGTAGGCCAGGGCGGCCGCGGTCGGCTCGTTGATGATGCGCAGGACGTTCAGGCCCGCGATCTCCCCGGCCTCCTTCGTCGCCGTGCGCTGGGCGTCGTTGAAGTAGGCGGGGACGGTGACCACCGCGTCGGTGACCTTCTCGCCCAGGTACGCCTCGGCGTCCCGCTTCAGCTTCTGCAGCACCCGCGCGGAGATCTCCTGGGCGGCGTACCGCCTGCCGTCCACGTCTCCCGTGGCGGGGAAGCGCCAGCCCTCCTCGCCCATGTGCCGCTTGACCGAGCGGACGGTGCGCTCCACGTTCGTCACCGCCTGCCGCTTGGCGACCTCGCCCACCAGCACCTCGCCGTTCCTGGCGAACGCCACCACCGACGGCGTGGTCCTGGCGCCCTCGGCGTTGGCGACGACCGTGGGCTCGCCGGCCTCCAGCACGGACACCACGGAGTTGGTGGTGCCCAGATCGATGCCTACCGCTCGTGCCACTTGTGGTCCCTCCTCTCGCCACCGCCGCCCACCGGCGCACGGTGCGGGAACCGGGCTTCTTATGCCTGTACCTCCTGCATAAAACTTGAGTCGACCCAAGTCAAGTGCGGCCGGGCGCGGCCGGAGGCCGCCATCCGGAGACACAGCGAGGCGGGCGGCACCCGTGGGTGCCGCCCGCCTCGCTGGAGCTTCTTCCGCCGGGGTGCGTCCCGCGCTACTCCCCCGTTATGTGCCGCACGAACCGGCCCCAGCCCTCGCGGCCGACCGCGAAGGCCGGGCGGCTCACGTCCTTGGAGTCCCGCACGTGCACGGCCTGCCCGGTGACGGCGACCTCGATACAGTTGTCGCCCTGGGTTCCGCTGTAACTGGACTTGAACCAGGCCAGTTCGGTGTTGCTGCTCATAGCGCTCCTCTGATCCGCTCCAGCAGGCCCGTGGACTCGTAAGGGCTGAGGGCCTGTGCGCGGAGTGTCGCATATCGCTGATGCAGAGTGGCGGCCTCTTTCGGGTCGGCGATGAAGCGGCCGCTCTCCTGCCCCTCCGAGTAGGCGAGGCGCTTCCCGTCCCGTGTCTCCAGGAGGGCGAGCGGACCGTCGAGCCCCGCGTGGCACACGGTGTCGGTCGGCATGATCTGGACGGACACATTGCGAAGTCGGGCGACGGTCAAGATGTGGTCCAGCTGTTCACGCGCCACCTCGTCACCGCCGAGGCGGCGCCTGACGATGTACTCCTCCATGACGAAGCTGAACAAGGTGTTGGGGCGTTCCCTGATGATCCGCTGCCGGTCCAGTCGAGCGGCCACCTGCGCTTCCATCTGCTCGTCGGACAGCGGAGGGATGCTGTTTTCGAACACGGCGCGCGCGTACCCCTCCGTCTGCAACAGCCCCGGCACCAGCCGGCACTCGTACGTGGCCAGGCTCACCGCGAGCCGTTCCAGGCGGGCCCACTGGCAGAACCAGGCGGCCAGGCCCGGTTCGCCGCGTGTCAGGTACTTGGCGGCCTTGCGCAGGGCGCCGGTGTCGCCGAGGGCGATCTCGGCCAGTTCCACGAAGGACTCGTCGGGCATCCGGCGGCCCAGTTCCACCGAGGCCACCGTGTGCTTGGAGTACCGCACCCAGGTGCCGAGTTCGGCGCGGCTCAGGCCCGCGTGCTCGCGCAGGGCCTGGACGACCGCGCCGAAGGTGCGCAGGCTGCTCGAGGGGGTCGGCTCCCCTCCCAGGTCCACTTCAGGGTCCGCTCCCGGATCCACTTCCTCCGTGGCGCAGGCGTCGTCTGTGGTCATGGGCGGCCCTCCCGGTGCTGTGCTGTACGCGCGGTCTCCCCCGCGGCCGAACCCGCCCAGAGTTACCGAAAGGGCCGCGCGCCGTCCACCCGGAGTGCGCGTACGGTCACCCGGCGTACGCGGTCCACCGCCAGGGCACGGGCGGTCAGCGCAGCGGCTCGAAGGGGGCGTCGCCCTCCTGGGCGTGGTAGGCGTGCAGCAGCGAGACCCTGGCGACCCGGCGTCCTTCCGCCACCGCCTCCCGCGCCGCCCCCCGCCCGGTGAAGTCCCGCCGCCCCCGCTCGTGTTCGACGAACGGCTCGATGGTGGGCGGGGCGTACAGCAGCGGCAGGTCGGCGCCGTCCCGGACCAGCGTGACGACGAGGCGGTCGCGGGTGCGCACGTCGCGGTACTCGTACCGTTCGGAGGAAGGGGAGAAGTTCACCGGCAGCGGTTCCGGCGAGCCGGTCCACCGGTCCTCGCCGAGCGCCTCCGCCCACTTCTCGCCGACCTCGCCCGGGTCGCCGTCGAGGACGACGTACCGCTCCAGCCGCCACTGGCAGCCCAGCGGGCCGGGCGGCTCGCCCTCGAAGGCGGGGTGGCGCAGGCAGTGGTCCTTCGCGGCGGCGCCCAACTGCCGTGACACGCCCGGCAGGCGGTCGACGATCTCCTCCAGGCGGCGTTCCCCCTCCGGACCGGCATCGCGACTGGCCGCGTCGACCTCGCCGGTGCTCGACAGGACGTCCATCGGCTCGGCCAGCCACACGTAGCCGTACCACCCCGCCGTGGCCAGGGCCGCCAGCACGGCCGCCGCCACTCCCGCGCCGACGACCCTGCGCCGCGCCCGCGATCCGGTCTTCCCCGTCATCCTCGACTCCCCCGCATCCCTGCCACCGGGCGGTCGCGGGTCCGCCCGCGCCCTCGTTCACCGCACCACGCTATGCCCCGGCCCGCTCAGCGCCCGGACGGGGATCGCGGCAGGGGCGGGCTCCGGGCCCGCCCCTGCCCGTCACCCCCCCTGCGCCCAGGCGAGCGTGATCCGCATGTCGCCGAACCGCCAGCCCGCCGGGGTCCTTACGGCGGTGCCCGCCACCCGCAGGCCGCTCGTGCGGTGGGGCGGTCCGCCGTCGCGGTGGAAGTACACGATCTGGTTCGCGGTGGCCTCGGCGCGGTCGCCGTCCACGCTCACCAGCACGTCCCCGTGCACATGCTGGGTGCGCTCCCCCTCGACCCGGCTCCGCCGCAGAAGGGCGGTCACCTCGCCGAGACCGTGCAGCTCGCCGCGCGGTGAGTGCACCACGACGTCGTCGCTGTAGACGGTGTGGGCGTCCTCGTGGCGGTGTTCGTCCAGCAGGTTGGCCAGACGGGCGAACAGGTCGGCGATCTCGATGCGGTCGGCGGTCCGGGTGTCGTCGGGCACGGCATCCCCCTTGCTGTGGAAAAAATGTTGGTCCGACCAACACTAAGGCAGTGTGTTGGTCGAACCAACACCGTTTAGAGTGGAACCCATGGACGAGCCCCCCGAGCGCCTGACGACGAAGCCGAGCTGGCTGATCGGCCAACTGTCCTTGTACGCACGCCGGTTGGCCTTCGACGGCTTCGCGGCCACCGGGGCGCGCGGATACCACTACCGTATCCTGGCCGCTCTGCACGAGTTCGGGCCCGCGAGCCAGGCCGAGCTCGGCCGCCGGTGCCGAGTCGACCGCAGCGACGTCGTGGCGGCCGTCGGCGAACTGGCCGAGCGGGGCTTCGTCGACCGGACGCCGGACCCGGACCACGGACGGCGCAACAGGGTGACGCTCACCGAGGACGGCCTGCGGCAACTGCGGCGCATGGACGAGGTGCTCGACCGGGTGCAGGACGACCTGCTCGGGCCGCTGTCGGCCGAGGACCGGCAGACCCTGACCCGCCTGCTCGGCCGTGTCCTCACCCACCACGAACCGCACTGATCCACCCGCCCCGCCCCGCCCGCCCGGCACACGGCGCCGCGCGGGGGCGCCGCCCAGGTGGTGCGGGCGGAGGTACGGCAGGAGGCGCGGTTCAGGCGGGCAGGGTGGCGAGCCAGTCGGTCAGCAGGCGGTTGACCTCGGCGGGCCGCTCCTGCTGGATCCAGTGGCCGCAGCCGTCGAGGATATGGGAGGCCACCAGGCCGGGCAGCGTGGTCGGATACGCCTCGATCGCGTCGGCCAGCCAGGTCGTGGAGGCGTCCAGGCCGCCGCCGATGAACAGCGAGGGCTGGGTGACGGGGGCGCCGTCGAAGGCGGCGAGGTCCTCCCAGTCGCGGTCCATGTTGCGGTAACGGTTGAGTGCCCCGGTGAAGCCGGTGCGCTCGAACTCCCCAGCGTAGAAGTCGAGTTCCTCCTCACCCAGCCAGGCGGGCAGCCGGCCGGCGGGGAACCGCTCCCGCATCGTCGCGCCCCTGCCGACGAAGTGCGGGTCGGGGGCGCCAGGTGCGGGCATGGTGTCGGCGGACAGGGCCGCGTAGAGGCCCGCGAGCCAGCCGCGCACATCGGGTTCGATCTCGGCCTCGGCGCGGCCGGGCCGCTGGAAGTAGGAGACGTAGAGTTCCTCCTCCCCTCCCATCCGTGCGAAGACCTCGCCGGGGCGCGGCCCGCCGCGCGGGCTGTAGGGGACGCTCAGCAGTCCCACGGCGCGGAAGACCTCCGGTCTGAGCAGCGCGGAGTTCGCGGCGATGGGCGAGCCCCAGTCGTGGCCGACGACCACCGCCGTCTCCTCGCCCAGGGCGCGTACCACCGCGACGTTGTCCTCCACCAGGTGAAGCATCCGGTAGGCGTCCGTGGCGGCCGGTCTGGAGGAGCGGCCGTAGCCGCGCACGTCGATCGCGACCGCGCGGTATCCCGCCGCCGCGAGGGCCGGCAGCTGGTGGCGCCAGGAGTACCAGGACTCCGGGAAGCCGTGGACGAGCAGCACCAGCGGCCCGCTGCCCTGCTCCACCAGGTGGATCCGGCCTCCCGGCGAGGGCACCGACCGGTGGGTGGTCTCCGTGGTGTGTCGCCCGTCGTGCTGTGGCATGGGGGCCTCCTCAAGGGCCGTGGGGCGCCGCCGTGGGGCGGGCCGGTCTTCTCCGGCCCTCCGGCGGCTCGGCTCCGATCATCTGGGAGACCCCGCCCGGAGGGCGAGCCCGTTTGCCGGTCCGGCAACCCCCTGCCCCGGCGGTGTGTGCCGGCACGGCCGGTCGCCCGCACCCGCGCCCGGTGGTTCCCGGGAGGGCGAACCTGTTCGGGGCACCGGCGAGTTCCTCATGAGTCGAGGGCGGCAGGTACTTCACCCGCTTTTCCGGCGAGGTGAGTCCCTGTCAGTCTCCTGTGGAATGCTGTGATCGTGGGCGCCGCCCTCCGGAGGACGGCGCCGTCTGCCGGAGCGTTCTCGGAGGGTGCCATGACCGGTTGGTCCGGGTCGGACCGCAGCGGGGGCGAAGCCGGCGACTGCGCCGAGGCCGCCGCTCGTTCCTCCGCCGTCCACACACACGGCTCCAGGTCCCCGGACGACCCGGTGTGCGCCGGCTCCCCCGCCGCCCGGGCGGCCCTCGTCGCACTCGGCAACGGAAGGTGAGGAAGTCATGGGCGATATGACCACGGAGTCGCTGGTGCTGCGGGTCGTCCCCGAAGCGGACGAGGATGGCGCCGAACTGGATTATCTGGCGGGCCAGTTGCGGACCGAACTGCTCGAACTGGATGTGGCGGGCGTCGATCCGCTGGCTGCGGACGACCTGCCCCCGCTGGCCAAGGGTGTGGGCACCACGGTGGGCGCGCTGCTCGTCCGGGTCGGCATAGCACAGGGCGCGCGTGCCGTGGTGGGCGCCGTCAAGCGGTGGGCGGCGCGCAGTGAGAAGTCGGTGGAGATCACGTTCGGCGAGGACTCGCTGAAGGTGACGGGCATCAGTTCGGAGCAGCAGGACCGACTGATAGAGATCTGGCTTGAGCGGCAGAACATCACTTCCTGAGCTG
Organism: Streptomyces barkulensis; assembly: GCF_002843305.1. GTDB lineage: Bacteria > Actinomycetota > Actinomycetes > Streptomycetales > Streptomycetaceae > Streptomyces > Streptomyces barkulensis. The sequence continues at coordinate 164,893 of NZ_PGSG01000029.1, read as the reverse complement.
CCGCCCGGGCGGCGGTCCGCGCTCGTCGTCGCCGTGTCCGCGTACGCGGACGCCGGGCTGGCCCGGCTTCGGGCCCCGGCCAGGGACGCGGAGGCGCTCGCGGAGGTTCTGGGCGCCCCGGAGATCGGCGGCTTCGACGTGCGCGGGCTCACCGACCCGACAGCGCAGGAGATCCGCAGTGGCGTCGACGACTTCCTCTCCGGGCGGGGCACGGACGAGCTGCTGCTGGTGTATTTCTCCTGCCACGGTCTGCTCGACGCGCGCGGGCGCCTGTACTTCGCGGGCGCGGACACCCGCAAGGGGCGGCTCGCCTCGACCGGTGTCGAGTCCGGATGGCTGCTGGAGCAACTGGACGAGTGCCGGGCTCGGCGCCAGGTCGTCATCCTGGACTGCTGTTTCAGTGGTGCGTTCGCGCAGGGGGCGAAGTCCGGCGAGCGTGACGTGGACCTGGAGTCCCGGATCGTGGGGCACGGGCGAGGGCGGGCCGTTCTGACGGCCTCGCGGTCCCGTGAGTACTCCTTCGAGGGCGAGAGCCTGACGGGGACGGCCGTTCCGGAGGGTTCGGTGTTCACGACCGGTCTGGTCGACGGGCTCCGTACGGGCGCCGCCGACGCGGACGGCGACGGGTACATCTCGGTCGAGGACGCGTTCGACCACGCGTCCGCGTATGTGGCGGAGCGGGGAGCCGAGCAAACACCGCAGCGCTGGGTGTTCGGAGGCGAGGGACGGATCTGGCTCGCACGGGCGGCCACCGCGCCGCCCGCGACCGCTGGCGCGGCGAATCTGTGGTGGCCGGTCCAGCGGCGTCGCCGGTCGCGACGTCCACGCCCGGCCGGTGGCAGGCCCATCGCCCTGCGTGCTGCCACCGGGCCTGCGCCCACACCAGCGCCCGCATCCCCGCCCGCGCCCACGTCAGCGCCCACCCCTGTACCCACGCCGACGGCTGAGTCCGTGCGGGACCATGTCTTCCGTACCCGTGGCCGCACCCGTAGCGACCCACTGCACGCCTTGCCGGTCTGGGGCACCTCCGGCATCCCCGAGCAGGAGCGGCGGGTCACAGCCATGACCATTCGCTCCGGGGTCTCGATCCCGTTGGTCGCCATCTCGGTCGACGGCGGGCCCCCGCAGGTCTGGGAGGCTGTGCAGGGCCGTCACGTGAGCACACTGCCCGGTCTTGACGGCGAGGTCCGGACCATCACCTACGGTCCGAAAGGGGATTTCCTCGCCATCTCAAGCGACGACGGCAGCATTCGGCTCTGGGATGAGACCCGGAAACGGCCGCGCGTCCTGGCGGACGGCGAGGCGACACTCGCCACACGAATCGCCATCGCCCCGGGGAGCCGACGGCTCGCCGCCGACGGTGCCGACGGCTCGATCGTCGTCTGGGACACGTTCACGGGGCAGGTGGAGCGCAGCATCGACAAGGACCCCCAGGGGCGTGATCCGCTCATCACCGCACTGGCCTTCAGCCCCGACGGGTTCACTCTGGCCATGGGGACCAGCACGGGGGTGGTACGGGTGGTGGACACGCACTCGGGTAAACAGGTGGCAAGGGTGCAGTGCCACGAGAGCGAGGTGGCCGGTCTGACGTTCCGGCCCGACGGCCAACGGCTGGTGAGCGCCGGGGGCGCGGACGGCTCCGTGGTCCTCTGGGACGCTCGGAAGTGGCGTAAGCCCCGGTACCTCTTCCTGGTCGGCAGCGGGCATGTGGGGCGCGTCGCGTTCAGTCCGGACGGGGAACTCCTGGGTGTCGGTGCCGGATCCGGCGTACACCTGCTGGACCCGGACACCGGCGGCCAACTGGCCGCTCTGGGCCAGGGATCCGGTCAGGCCACCGATGTCTTCGCTTTCCCGCACTCCCACCTCCTGGCCACCGCCGGCACCAACGGTGAAGTGAGTTTCTGGGATCCAAGGACCGCGCGGCGGCTGTATCTCATGACAGGCGGCCACCGGACCAAGCCCGAAGCCCTCGGTTTCCTCCCGGACGGTCGGCATCTCATCACAGCGGGCCGCGACGGCGTGTACGTCTGGCAGTTCCAGTTCGGCGGTCATTCGATCGCTTACGTCTGGGAGCTGCCGTAACACCCGAAAATCCGTTCGCACCGGCCGCTTCGAAGCCACCTGCACGCCCCACCGGCCACAGCGTGTCCAGGGCCCGGATCGTGGTCCCGTGCACGGAAAGCGGGCAGTTGTTCGGCAGTGCACGCCCCCTCGACCGTCGCGGACAGCACACCACAGGCGCTGGTCATCGGACGCGGGTACGGCACGGTGCCAGGGCGGTTCGGGGGAGTGCCGTCCGAGGCGCGCTGTACGCGCGTCATGCGGTGGGGCCCGGGGCGGAGGACCGCTTGGCGGTGTCGCGCCGGGTGATGGCCTCGGCCACCTGCTCGACGGCGGTGCGCAGGAAGTCGCCGTAAACGCCCCCGGGGAGGCCGGGGAGATGCTGGCGGGCCGCTTCGATGTGCTCGGCCGCGGCGTCGAACGAACCGAGCCGGCGGTAGTCGTCGGCGAGGTTGAGGTGCAGGGACGGGTAGAGGGCGGCGACGCTCAGACCGGCGTGGTGTTCCCGAAGGCGCTGTTCGGTCACGGCGTCGGCGGCGTCCAGGGCCCGGACGTCCCAGGCCAGGGCCTGGGCGGGGTCCTCGTGGAGGTCCGCCAGGTGGTGCGCGAGGGTGCAGCGGTGCAGCGGGTCGCCGGTGGGGCCGATCGCGGACCACAGGTCCAGGAGTTCGCGGCGGGCGGTCTGTGCCTGGCCGTTCTGTCCTTCGGCGACGGCGGCGCCGATGGCCTCCATCGTCGGGTCGGGGGCGGCGGGTGCGGCGGAGGCGGGGGTGGTGGTCACTGGTGAGTGCTCCTCGTGGTTCTCGGTCAGGCGCGGTGGTCGGGGCCGGCGGGCATGGCCCAGGTGGTCAGGTCGCCGCGGTCGGCTGAGCGGACCGTAGCGGGCAGATCGGTCCCGCGCAGATCGAGCATCACATCGGGGCCGATGGCGGTGCTGACGGCCGGGTAGAGGGTGGTCAGCTCGAAGAAGACCCGCACCTCTCCTCCCGTCACGGTGGCCGGGAGCAGGGCGCCGGGGTGTTCGCCGGACGCCGGGAGGGCCAGGCCGTGCCGGGTGACGTGCAACTCGATCCGCTCGCCCGGGTGTTCCTCCAGTGCCCGCAGCAGCGCGTCCTTCGCCACCGTCGCGCGGGTGGTGGCCTCCGGCAGGGAGGCGAGCATCAGGTGGTGGTCGGGGAACTCCTCCGTCAGCACCCGGCAGTGCCGGTCCTCCCGTCCCGCCGTGCGCAGCCGGATACCGTACGGCGTCGCCTCGATCCGCACCAGCGGGCTGCGGCGCATCTCGCCTGTCGCGGAACGCAGTTCACCGCCGTCGACCGTGGCGGCCCAGGCCGTGGCCGCCGGTTCGGCGGGGACGAGTGTCCGGGTCGAGAGCCGGTACCGGTCGGTCGCGGTCAGCGCGACCGCCGAGGCGGTCGCCTCGACGCGCAGCCCGCCCAGTACCGGCAGCTCCGGATCGCACGCGGTCGCGGTCAGGACCTGCTCGACCGCGTCGGCCAGTACCGGCCCCTTCAGCGCGGCGACCGGCCGGCTCGGCACGCCGTGGAGCGAGGACTTGAGCGCGGCGGCGTCCCTCCGTACCGCCGCCGCGTCCCCGAGTACCTTCGCGACATGCTCGTCGATCAGCCGGGACGCCTCGCCGGGCCCGGCGTCGAGCACCGCCCTGGCTGTGGTCAAAGGCATGGCGATCCGGCGGAGCCGGCGCAGGGTGGTGGCCCGTGGCACCTGGTCGGCGCCGTAGTAGCGGTAGCCCGAGACCGGATCGGTCTCGGCGGGGGGCAGCAGCCCGGAGTCGGCGTAGAACCGCAGCGCGCTGGGGGTCAGACCGGTGCGCTGGGCGAAGACCCCGATGGGCATCAGCTCGGAATTCGGCACCCGGTCATCGTCGGGCTTCAAGCAGGTCGAAGGTCAACACCGGGTACGGGGTAAGGGATTCAGGCCCGGGCGCCGACGACGAGGTCGCTCGCGCGCAGGGACTCCACCAGGGCGGCGGGCGCGGTGGCGGTGGAGCCGGTGTTGTAGGGCGGCTGCGGGTCGTACTCGACGACGAGCTGCACGGCCTCGGCCACCTCGTCGCCGGCCATGCGCCCGGCCAGGTGGAGGGCGAGGTCGATGCCGGCCGAGACCCCGGCGGCGGTGGCGTACTTGCCGTCGGTGACGACCCGCTCCGGGGTGGGGACGGCCCCGAGGGCGCGCAGGCGGTCCAGGCAGATCCAGTGCGAGGTGGCCCGTCGTCCGGCCAGCAGCCCGGCCGCGCCCAGCAGCAGGGAGCCGGAGCAGACCGAGGCCGTCCAGGCGGTGCCCGCGTCGGCGCCGCGCAGCCAGTCCAGGACGGGCCCGTCCGCGAGCAGGTCCGCGACACCGGGGCCGCCGGGGACGAGGACGGCGTCGGGCTCCGTCACCTCCGGCAGTGCGGCGTCCGCGGTCAGGGCCAGACTGCCCATGTCGGTGCGGACGGGGCCGGGGCGGGCGGCGGTGAAGACCACCTCCGTGCCGGGGACGCGGGAGAGGATCTCATAGGGGCCGACGGCGTCCAGCGCCGTGAAGCGGTCGTACAGCAGGATGGCGACCTGCATCGTCTTCCTCCGGTTCGGTGGGTTCGATCAGGTTCGGTGGGTTTGCGGGCTCGGCTCAGTGGGCCTGGTGGGCCCGGTGGGCGGTGCGGAAGCGGCGCCGGTACTCGGCGGGCGGTACGGCCAGGGCACGGACGAAGGCGCGCCGCATCGCCTCCGGGGTGCCGTAGCCGCAGGAGCGGGCGACCTCCTCGACGCCGTCCCCGGTGTCCTCCAGGAGCCGGCGGGCCGTCTCCAGCCGGACCCCGTCCACGTAGCGTCCGGGCGTCGTGCCGACCTCGGCGGCGAAGGCACGGGCGAAGTGGCGGGGCGACATCGCGGCGCGGCCGGCCAGGGCCTCGACCGACAGGTCGTCGCCGGGGTGTTCGGCGATCCAGCGCTGGACCTCGCGCAGCGGGTGCCGCTCGGCGAGCTGGGCGGCCAGCTGTGTGCTGAACTGCGCCTGGCCGCCCGGCCTGCGCAGGAACATCACCAGGTGTCTGGCGACCAGGAGTGCGGTGTCCCGGCCGAGGTCCTCCTCGACCAGGGCCAGGGCCAGGTCGATCCCCGCCGTGACGCCGGCGGAGGTGGAGATGTTCCCGTCCCTGACGTAGATCGGTTCGGGATCGACCTCGACGTCCGGGAAGCGCCGGGCGAGGCTGTCGCAGCGCGCCCAGTGCGTGGTGGCCCGCCGTCCGGCCAGCAGTCCGGCCTCGGCGAGCAGGAAGGCGCCCGTGCACACCGACACCACGCGCTCGGCGGCCGGGGCCAGTTCGGCGATCCGCCGCACCACGGCCGGATCGGGATCGACCGTGCCGCGCCCGCCGGGCACCAGGAGGGTGTGGGGCGGTCCGGCGCGGTCGAGGTCCTCGTCGGGCAGCAGACGCATTCCGCTGCTGGTGCGCACCGGCCCGCCGCCGGGTCCGGCGGTCGTGATGCGGTAGGTGCCCGGCCGTCCGGTCGCCGTGCCCGCTCCCGCGAACACCTCCAGCGGGCCGGTCACGTCCAGGCTCTGCACGTCGTCGTAGAGGACGATGAGCACGCTGTGGGGCTTCATGCGCCTCAGCCTGGCAGCCGGCCCGGATGGCGGCAATGACGGCTTTCCCACCTTTCCTGCCATGGGAGGAGCCCGCCCCCACGCGCCGGTGACCGGGCCGGGACGGCGAACGGCCGGGGTCCGCGTGCGCCGGACCTACCATGCCCGCATGACCGTGGATCTGTTCGCAGGCATCTGTGTAGACGACTACGCGGCGGCACTGGACTGGTACGAACGGCTGCTCGGCTCCCCGCCGACGTTCGTCGCGAGCGAGACGGAGGCCGTGTGGGAACTGGCGGAACACCGTTCGGTGTTCATCGAGCGGCGGCCCGAGCACGCCGGCCACGCCCTGCACACCGTCTTCGTCGACGACCTCGACGCCCTCGTGGCCGGCATCACCGCCCGGGGCCTGGAGCCGGCCGACCGGGAGACCTATCCGAACGGCGTCCGCAAGGTCACATACCGCGATCCGGAGGGGAACGAGATCGGGTTCGGCGGCCCTCCGCTCTGATCGCGGACGGCTCGTACGGCCGACCCGCACGGCCGACTGGCACAGTCGGCACCCGGCGAGGGAAAAGATCCACCCCGCCATCTTCAACCTATAGCGCAACGGGGGCCTTGCGGCAAGACCCGGGTCTTGCCGCAGAATCATCGTCCTGGGCCGGAAACCGAGCAAATGACGGGTTTCACGCGCTTTGCGCGCTTCTGCGTGCTTACGGGAAGCGCGGAGCGGCCGGCCCGGGACCGATTCTCTTCACATGGGGGACTTCCGTGATCGACGTGATCATCGCCGGCGCCGGGCCGACCGGTCTGATGCTGGCCTGCGAGCTGCGGCTGCACGGTGTGCGCGTGGTGGTGCTGGAGAGGGAGGCGGAGCCGACCAGGGTCGTCCGCGCGCTCGGCCTGCATGTGCGCAGCATCGAGGTGATGGACCAGCGCGGTCTGCTGGACCGGTTCCTCGCGCACGGCACGCAGTACCCGGTCGGCGGATTCTTCGCCGGCATCCCCAAGCCCTCGCCCGAGGGGCTGGACACCGCGCACTCCTACGTCCTGGGCATCCCGCAGCCGGTCACCGACCGCCTGCTGGCCGAGCGCGCCGCCGAGCTGGGCGCCGAGATCCGGCGCGGCCGCGAGGTGACCGGGCTGGAGCAGGACGAGGAGGGGGTGACCGTCGAGCTGGCCGACGGTACGCGGCTGCGCTCGCGCTACGCCGTCGGCTGCGACGGCGGCCGCAGCACGGTGCGCAAACTGCTCGGCGTCGGTTTTCCCGGCGAGCCCGCCGGGGTCGAGACGCTGCTGGGCGAGATGGAGGCGACCGAGGACCCGGCGGTGATCGCGTCCGTGGTGGCCGATGTGCGCAAGGCCCAGCTGCGGTTCGGCGTCGGGCCCGTCGAGGAGGGCGTCTACCGCGTCGTCGTACCGGCCGAGGGGCTGGCCGAGGACCGCACCGTCCCGCCGACGCTGGAGGAGGTCAGGGAGCGGTTGCGGGCGGTCGCCGGCACCGACTTCGGCGTGCACTCGCCGCGCTGGCTCTCGCGTTTCGGCGACGCCACCCGGCAGGCCGAGCGCTACCGGGCCGGCCGGGTGCTGCTGGCCGGCGACGCCGCCCACATCCACCCCCCGGTCGGCGGCCAGGGTCTCAACCTCGGCATCCAGGACGCCTTCAACCTGGGCTGGAAACTGGCCGCCGAGGTCGGCGGCTGGGCGCCGGAGGGGCTGCTGGACGGCTACCACGACGAACGGCACCCGGTGGCCGCCGACGTACTGGACAACACCCGCGCGCAGATGACGCTGATGTCCACCGAGCCCGGCCCGCGGTCGGTGCGCCGGCTGGTGTCGGAGCTGATGGACTTCGAGGAGGTCAACCGGCATCTGACCGAGAAGATCACCGCGATCTCGGTCCGCTACGACTTCGGCCGGGGCCACGAACTGCTCGGCCGGCGGCTGCCGGATGTGAAGCTGGGGCGGGGCCGCCGCCTGTACGAGCTGACGCGCGGCGGACGCGGGCTGCTGCTGGACGGGACCGGCCGGCTGTCGGTGGCGGGCTGGGCGGACCGCGTCGACCATGTCACCGACACCGGCGGGGAGTTGGACGCGCCCGCGGTGCTGCTGCGCCCGGACGGCCATGTGGCGTGGGCGGGGGAGGAGCAGTCCGGGCTGCTCGACCACCTGCCCAGGTGGTTCGGCCCCGCCACCCCCGGCTGAGCCGGGGTGGGGTCCGGGGCGGCCGTCTCAGCCGTCGGGCGTCTGCCGCCCGCTCCGCCCTTCTCGGGCTTCTTCCCTTGTCACTGCCGGCGCCGAAGGTCCCTCGTTCCGTCCAATACCTCGGAGGTTCCGGCACCTCCGTTCCGTACTCACCGGTCACTCCGCGGGGACGGGCGTACGCCCAGGCAGGCGACGATGTGCGCCGCCCACGGGTCGAGGAAGAGCTGGAAGTAGAAGCCGCCGCAGGGCCGGTCGTCCACGTAACCGATGAGAACGTGGTCGCCCGTGTAGGCACGCAGGTCGGCGACCGCCCCGGGAAAACCGATGGAGGGCTGCCCGGCCTTGCGCACGCGACGCTCCCTCCTTGCGTACATGGCGGCGATCCAGTCGGCCTTGGCCTCCCCTTCCCAGACCTCGTGCTCCGCGCCCCTCGCCAGAGCCTTCGCGCAGAGGACTCCGACCTCTCCCCCTTTGGCCCGCAGCAGCCGCTCCAGGTCCTTCCCGGTCATCAAAACCTTCCTCCCCGTTGTGAGCGGGGCAAGGCCCACCCCCTGAGCCCTGCCGCGTCCACGAGCGACCCGGCGCGGCTCTCGACGTGTGGCCGTACGGTCATCATGTCGCAGGGGACCGACCGGCAGCGGTGGTGGACGCTCGGAAAGCGGCGCCGCCCCGGCGGGGGCTCAGGCTTCGGTGAGCCGGGGGGCGTTTGCGTCCCCGGCCCGCTTCCCGGGTGCCGTACGCGGGGTGAGGAGGAAGGACAGGGTCATCAGCGCGGTGGCCGCCACCGGCACCCAGCCAACGCCCGCGACGCCGATGACGGCGCCGCCGAGCGCGCCCGCCACACCGGTGCCGAGGTAGAGGCCGCTGATGTTCAGCGCGAGGGCGGTCATCGCCGCCCGGGGTCCGGCCGCGCCCATGATGCTCCCCTGGACCGGAGGGTTCAGACCCCACGCGAACACCGCCCAGAAGGCGATGACCGCGCCCAGCACGACCGGGTCGCCGATGCCGCCGAACACCAGGGCCGCGGCCAGCGCCAGCGCGAGGGCGTGCCCGCCGACGACCAGGCGGAGGCTGCGGCGCGGACCCAGCGCGTCGGCCGCGCGACCGGCCAGTACCGCGCCGAGCAGACCGGCGACGCCGACGGTCAGGAGCATCACCGACAGCAGCCCGTGGGAGCCGCCGGCGACCTCGGCGGTGTAGGCCGCGAGATAGGTGTAGAACATCAGGCCGCCGCTCGCCGCCAGGAAGGTGACCGCCACCAGGCGCAGCACGGCCGTGTTCCGCAGCGGGGCGAGCCGCTCGCGCAGCGGTGCGGGCTCGCTGCCGCCGATGCGCGGCGCGGTGGCCAGGAGTCCGAGCGCGGCCACCGCCCCCACCGCGGCGATCAGCCAGAACGTCGCCCGCCAGCCGAAGGCTCCGCCGAGCCACGTCCCCAGCGGCACACCGGTGAACAGCGCCGCCGTCATACCCGCCGTGACCACGCCGAGGTAGCGTCCCCGCATGCTCTCGGGCGCGCCCATGGCCGCCGTGGTGAAGGCGGCCGAGGTCACCACGGCCGCGGCCAGGGCGGCGAGCACCCGGGCCGCCATCAGCGGCCAGTACCCCGGCGCGAGCGCGGCGGCGGCGTTGGCCAGCACGAAGACCAGCAGGCCCGCGATCATCACGGTGCGCTTGGGGAAGCGTTCAAAGGCGACCGCCAGCGTCGGCGCCCCGAGCGCGTAGACGACGGCGAACACCGTCACCAGCTGCCCGGCCGCCGGGACGCTCACGTCCAGGTCGGCCGCGACGGCCCTGAGCACACCGGCGATGATGAACTCGTCGGTGGCCGTGGCCAGAAGGGTCAGGAACAGCACCGCGAGCCAGCTCGGCGGAGTGCTTCTCATGTCGGGCGAACCTCCGTCACGCGCGCCGGAGCAGCGAGGGAACGGGAGACCGGCCCTTGCGCTCAGGGGACGCGCGCTCGTAGCGATGGGAACCGGGACCCGGGCGGCGGCGGGCTCCACGCCTGCCGCCACCCGGATCCGCGCACTTCCGGGACGCTAGGTGGTGACACCGGTGTCAGGGTCAAGCCCGCTCCCCCGGCCCCGGCCTCCGGCCCGCTCCGCGTGCCTTCCCGAGGAGCTCCTCGAACCCGTCGGCTCCGGACCGGGTGCGCAGCAGGGCGATGCGGCGGACCAGTTCCTCGCGGTGGCGCCGGAGCAGGGCGGCCTTCTCGTCGATGACGGCCAGCCGCTCCTCGTACATCGAGATCGCGTGGTCGGCGTCGGAGCAGGACATGAAGTCGGCCATCTCCATGGACAGGCAGGGCTCGACCCGCAGGATGTCCTCGACGGTCAGCCCGGAGGCCAGCAGCTCCCTGACGTTGAGGACCCTGTTGACGGCCTCCTCGTCGTACTCACGCCACCCTTTGGCGGTGCGGTGGGACCGCAGCAGCCCCTTCTGCTCGTAGTACCGGATGGACCGGCGGCTCGCCCCGGTCCGCTCGGACAACTCCCCGATCTGCACGTGTCTCCCTTTCACGGCGAAGGCCCACGAGGCGGCCGCCGGCCGCGTCACGGCCGGCGGCGCACAACGGACAACCGCGGCGACGCACCGGCTGCTTCCCCCGTCGATGCGGCGGGCGGCGGGCGGCGGACCGCGGCCCGTGGTCGGCGGACCGCCGCTGCTCCTGGGTGGCTTGCCGCGTCACCCCGGCAGCGTAGCCCGCGGGCGAGCGGGGCAGCCCGCGGGCGAGCGGGGCGTTCCGGCCGTTCCGGCGCGGACGGATCCCGCCCTCCCGGCCCGCCGCCTCAACTCGCGGGCAGGGGAGCCGGGTTGCCCTGGTGGGTGAAGGCGGCCCAGTGGTGGAGGCGGTGGAGGTCGGGACGGGCGGCCTCGCGGCGCAGGAGACCGCCGAGGGTGGGCGGGGGCTCGCGGTGCGGGTCGAGCATCCACATCTGGGCGGCGCGCAGGGCGTCCGGCGGGGCCAGCCCGCCGGCGGTGAGATGGTGGTGGAAGACCGCCATCATCACGGAGGTCGGCCCGTCGCGCACCGCCCAGCGGGATCCCACGACATCGGCGGCACCGCCCGCGACCAGTGCGGTGGCGAGGGTCAGCGCCTCGTCGTGGTGGCGCGTGCTCAGATCGGTCTCGCAGGCGCTGAGCACGACCAGCGGGCCCGCCGCGTCCGTCCGGCGTCCGGCGGCGCCGTCCAGGATCGCGGCCACGGTCAGCCGGCCGGCGTCCCGGCCCGCGCCGGGCGGGGACGCCAGCCGCAGCGCGGAGCCGGTGGGGCGCGGCGCGGCGAGGGCGTGGCAGGACAGATGGACCACGGACGCCGGCGACGCACCGCCGGGCAGTACGGCGAGCAGTTCCTCCGGCGTGCCCGCGGCGTCCCGGGCCCCGTCGGCGGTGAGGAACTCGCCGTAGCGGAGCGCCCCGGGGTAGCAGGCGGTGCGCAGGGCGACCGTCTCCACCTCGGCCCACGGCAGGGTCAGTTCCGGGTCGGCGACCAGGACCTGCCGGCCGGCGGCGGGAGGGATCCGGCGCCGGCCGGCCGCGGCCAGGAACTGGGCGCCGGAGGGGGCGTAGCCGAGGACGGCCTCCTGACAGGCGTAGCGGTGGCCGTGCTCCCCGGGGCCCCGGGTGCGTGCCGCGTGCCACGGCACGGCGCCGAGCCGGCCGCAGGGCACCAGCACGATCCGCGGGGGGCGGGCCGGCCCGTCCGGCGCCGTCGGACGTACGGCCGCGAGCAGCGGTCCCATCACCGCCTGCCAGGCCCACTCGCACAGGGTGTCCAGCGCCTCCTGCCAGCGCTCCTCGCGGCCGGCCGGCCGTGACACGTCCGCGTCCGGGTCGGCGAGCACCCGGGAGCGTTCCGCCGCGGCGTCGAGGTACCGCTCCAGCGGCGGGCCGCCCGGGTCCTTCAGCTCCGGCAGGGGGAGCGTGGCCGGGGCCGCGCCGGGGCGCAGGATGAGCGCGTGGCCGGGGAACGAGCCGCTGGGCAGCGGCATGCCGGGCACCAGGTAGACCAGCGCGTCGGTGCCCGTGGCGGCGAGGCCGGCGGTCAGCCCGGCCGCGTCCGCCGCGCCCACCAACCGACGGACGCCCGGACCTTCCCCGACACCGGGGCGGACGCCCAGCGCGGTCAGCGCCCTGCGCCGCAGGGCGCTGGGAACCGGCGGACCGGCGGCCGGCTGCGGGTCCGCAAGGGCCCGGGCGGGGACCTGGGCGCGCCACTGCCGGGCCAGTCCGGAGTGGCCCGCCGCGTCGAGGAGTTCGGGGACGCTCCGGGAGGCGGCGGCCGTCTGGAGCACCAGGGCGCGCCCCTTCTCCAGGTCGGCCACCGCGTCGGCCGGCCGCCGGGTGAGGAAGGCCGCGAAAGCCAGCCGCCGTGACAGCAGGGCGCCGCTGAGGGCCGCCGACAGCCCGTGGTCGGCCCCGGCCTGGAGCAGGACGTCGGCGGCCAGTTCGCCCAGCGCCTCGCGGGTGACCTCCACGAACGCCCGTCTGTCCGCGTCTCTGTGCGGGCCGCCCCGCGCGGCGCGCACGACATGGGCCTCGGCCAGCTTCGTCAGGATGTCCACACGGTGCTTTCCGCCGCGTCCCCCGGCGAGCAGCGCACGGGCCCGGGTCAGCTCGGTGACGGCCTCGTCCAGCAGCGCCGGGGCCTTCTCGTCGCGCAGTGCGGCCTGGAACAGCAGCAGGCCGAGTTCCGCGCGCCGGTCGTACTGCTGGTCATGGTAGATCTCCGGGTCACCGAGGCTCCGGCGGAGCCTGGCGATCTCCTGCTCCAGGGCTTCCGGCCCAGTCTGTTCCTGCCCGGTCTGTTCCTGCCCGGTCCGATCCGGTCCGGCGGCCCGCCGGACCCGGCGCGCACGTGCGCTCAGTTCGTCGAGCCGGCTCAGCCGCTCCGCCAGCTCCTCACGCCGGCCGCTGTGCGGCGGCAGGGCGGCGTACCGGCCGCGGAGCTCCTCCCTCAGACGCGGCAGGGCCCGGTGGTCTCCGGTGCGCTGGGCGCGGTACAGCTCGAGGTCGGCGGTGGAGAGCACCAGGCCGAGCGCGAACGGCGCGTCGGGGGGCACCGAGCCGTCGCTCTCCAGGGCGGCGCGCAGGCCGCGCAGGGTGGCCAGGGACGCCTCCGCGTCGTGGAAGCTGCCGCCGAACACGGCGGCGTGCTCCAGGACCTCGGCCAGATCCGCCCCCAGGGCCAGCGCCCACCAGGAGCCGGCGGGGCTCGCCCGGACCGCCTCCCCGAGCAGGGCGGCGGCGTCCTCCAGATAGCCCGGATCACCGGTCCGGTAGGCCAGCAGCCGGTCGAACCTGGCCGCCATGCGCCGCTCGCGCAGGCCGAGGTGGGCGACGAAGTCCCTCAGCCGGCTGTCGAGGTGGGGGATTAGTCCCGGTTCCACGGTGGCGCCGACCGGCCACTCCGTGAGGCGGTCGCCCCCGCCGCCGTCGCCGTCACCGTCCGTTTCCGGCGCTGGGCGCTCCACGGCGCTGAAGTCGGCCGCTCCCGGCGCCAGGGAGTCCAGCGCCACCAGCAGATAGGCGTGGAGCCTCGCCACCCGGACGCGCTCGGGCGCGTCCGGCGGCAGCGCGCGCAGTGCCCCGAGCGCCAGGCCGGCGGCGCGGCGGACACCGTCGGCGTCCGCCGCGCCGCGGGCCGCCGCCCTGCTCAGCAGCGGTACCACTTCCGGGTCCAGTCCCAGGACCGCGAACGAGCCGTCGTCGAACCCGGACCGCAGGGCGACGACCAGGTGGGCGAGTACGCGGGTGAACCGCGGGGTGCTGTACGAGCCGGCCAGGTCCAGCAGACCGCGGACGGCGGGGAGCAGGCCGTCCTCGGTGCCGGAGGCCTCGAAAGAGGTCCCGGCCCCGGAGGGGGAACCGGAGCCGGAGGGGGTGCCGGCCCCGGAGGAGGGACCGGCTTCGGAGGGAGGGGAACCGGCGGCGAGCATCCGCTCGATGTCCTGCTTGATCCTCGCCGCCTGCCGGTGGAACTCCCGGTCGAACGGAGTCTGGTCGACCGGGGCCTCGGCGATGCGGCCGGCCACCTCCCGGGCCTCGGTGAGGTCCCGGCGCAGCGTCCGCGTCAGCGCCCGTCCGTCGGCCGCGGCGAGCAGCGCGTCCAGAAGGGCCGTGCGGGTGCCGTCGGGGCGGGGCAGGGCCCAGGGCGCGAGCAGAACGAGCAGCACCATGCGGGCCTGCAGCGCGACCGTGTCGGCGAGCGACCCGTTGCGGTCCGTCCACCGCAGGCGCCGCAGCGCCTCGGCCCGCTCCCCGGGATCGGGGGACGGGCTCTCCCGCCTGCTCATACAGCGCGCGCCGAGCAGGAGGCCCAGGCACACGAAGACGGCGGAGAAGTCCTCCCCGCTCTCCACCAGCTCCCTCTCGACGGCGGCCAGCCGGCCGATCGCCGGCCCCAGGTCCTCCTCCGCGGGCCATGTGCCCGGCGCCCGCGGGCTGCCCAGCAGCCGCCAGGCCTCGAAGACCGCTTCGGCCGCCCGCTCCCGCGGCTCCGCCGCCCCGGTGCCGTCGCCCCGCCCGCCCCCGGCAGCCGCCGGCTCCCCCTCCGCCACTTCCCCGCTCACCTCCGTACCGGCCGGGAGATCTCCGCGCGCAGCGGTTCCAGGAGCCCGTTCGCCCGCCCGATCCCGGCGTCGGAGCCGAGATCCAGGATGCCCTTCCCGGGCATTACGTCCAGTGGTTTGCCGTCGCAGTGCGCGAACCGGTCGTGGAAGAGCACCAGGGCGTGCCGCGGCCGGTCGTGCCGGGACTGCCAGATCAGTCCCATGGCGTCGGGGGCCTGCGCCCGGATCTCGCTCGCCCAGCGCCTGGCCGGCACGTAGTTCCTCTCGTCCTCCAGCAGCGCGGCCTCCTGGCAGACCGCGGCCAGGTCCCTCGACTCGATCAGGGAGACCAAGGTCAGCTCGCACCTGGTGCGCAGCACACTCAGCGAGCGGCCCCGGACCGTGGCGTAGGGGATGCGGCGGCGGCCGGCCGGCGGTTCGAAGGGCCGGGATCGCAGCACGCTCTCCGCGAGGGCCGTGGTCGCGGTGTCCGCCAGGTACAGGCAGTGGTACGGGTCCAGCGGCGTGCCGTCGAAGCGGTTGCCGTCCCTGAACTCGAAGGGGTCGGCGAGTTTCGGGTTGAACTCGTTCGGTTCGTAACGGGTGTTGTGCACCCGCCACAGCTCCGTGCCGGCCGGGATCACCCGGCGGTTGGGGCGCAACTCCAGCGAGGTCATGGGGAAGAGGCCGCTCATCAGTCCCCCTCCACCAGCGCGGCGGCCGCTTCGACCAGCCGCCGGTCGGGCAGCCGGCCGAGGAGCGCCGCGGGCGTCCCGTCCAGCCAGGTGTTCGCGCTGAGCCACCAGGCCGCGGCCCCCCAGGGGTCGATGTCCGCGAGGAGGAGACGGTTGACCTCAAGGACGACCTCGTGCGGGGTGCCGCCGTCCGCGGCGAACTGGAACCGCGGGTAGCGGTCGCCGAGTTCGGGGTCCGGAAGTCTGATCAGCTCGGGCGGCGGCGCCGCGCCGGCGCACCGGGCCCGCGCCTCGTCCGCGGAGAGGGCCGGCGCCCGCAGCAGCTCGTCCGGCGCACCGTCGGCGCCGACCCCGGCGGCAGCTCCGGCGGCAGCTCCGGCGGCGGCCCCGGCGGCGGCCCCGGCGGCGGGTGGCTGCGAGGGGGCCGCCGCCAGCAGCGCCACCAGTTCCCGTGCCCCCGCCACGGCCCCCGGCCCGGGCGGCGCGGCGGCCAGCCGGACGGAGTCCAGCGCGGCGCTCACCGGATGGCCGAACGGCAGCGGCAGCAGGGCGAGACGGACGCCCTGGAGTGCCCTGCGGACCGCCGGGCCGTCGTCGGGCGCCGCCGCGGCGAGTGCTTCCAGTCCGGTGAGCAGTTCCGCGTACCGCTCGTCGTCGAGCGCCTCGCGGATGGCGGCCCGGTGTTCCCCGATCAGCGCGAGCAGCCTGTCGGCCCGGCCCTCACCGCCCTCGTTCATCCGGTCTCCTTTCCTCCGGCCGTCCCGGTCCGCCCCGGCCCGAATCCTCCGGTGAACGGGGGCGACCGGTGTCTCCGCCACGGTCCGGCGCCCCCGGTGGCAACGCCACTATGCCGACCCGCCGGGCGTACGGTGGCGGGAACCGGCGCTTTCGCCGCCGGACGACCGGGACACGCCCAGGTCGGTCCTCATCTCGCGCCGCGCCTCCCGCAGCCCGCGCCACAGCGCGTCGATCCTCTCCTGTGCGGCGGCGGCGCAGTCCCCCGTCCGCGGCACACCCTCGTCCAGGCGCCGGAGCATGCCGTAGACCGCGCCCAGTTCGCGGCTGAGGGCGCCCGTGAGTTCGAGCACCCGCTCCGGCACCCTCAGCTGGGCCTCCGCGTACACCTCACGGTGCCGGTCGCGCGCCTCGGTCAGCCGCTGCCGCACGGGGCGCGGGTCCTCGTCACGGCCCAGGGCGTGCAACTGGTCGGTGAGCGCGGCCAGATACCGCCGGGTCGCGGTGTTGAACGCCACGTAGCACGACCGCAGCTCCTGTGTCCCGCTGCGCCGCTCCCACGTCCGCTCGGCCCGCTCCTGTTCGCGCTGCCGGCCGCGGTCCGCCGCACGCTGGGTCAGCAGCGCGGACAGCAGCGTCCCGACCACTCCCACGGCCGCGGCCAGCAGGGTGGTCGCGCTCCCCACGTCCATACGGCCTCCGGTGCTCCGCTCCGCGGTGTCGATCACGTCACACCACCAGCGAAGCAGCGCACCTCCCTCGTGTGAACGCCCCGCCCGGAGAACGCCCGGTATCCGGCCCGTCACCGGCCGGACGCACGGCCCGGGGGGCCCACGAGGGGGCTCATGCGCGGCATAAGGCCTGCTTGCCAACGCTTCCGCGCGCGCACTACTGTCGCCACGCCTTGGTGAACGGGAAATCCGGTGCGATACCGGTGCGGCCCTCGCCACTGTGATCGGGAAGTCCGGCTCCAGCCCTCGCGGGCGGCCACTGGGTCCTTCGGGGCCCGGGAAGGCGGAGCCCGGGCGGTGGTACCCGTCAGCCAGGAGACCGGCCAGGGCGCGTCAACCATCCACGAGGTGCTGGAGAGGGTCTGTCCGGTCATGCACATAGCCGAGGGCTTCCTGCCCCCCGCGCACGCGGTCGCCTGGGGCGCCGCGTCCGCTCCGTTCATCGTCCACGGAGTCCGCCGTCTCACCCGTGAGGTCAGGGAGCATCCCGGGAGCACTCTGCTCCTGGGCGCCTCCGGGGCCTTCACGTTCGTCCTGTCGGCCCTGAAGCTTCCCTCGGTGACCGGGAGTTGCTCGCACCCCACCGGCACGGGGCTGGGGGCCGTCCTGTTCCGGCCGCCGATGATGGCGGTGCTGGGCACCATCACGCTCCTCTTCCAGGCGCTGCTGCTCGCGCACGGCGGCCTGACCACGCTGGGCGCCAACGCCTTCTCGATGGCGATCGCCGGCCCCTGGGCCGGATACGCCCTCTACCGGCTGCTGCGGCGGTCCGGCGCGCCGCTGATGGCCGCCGTCTTCTCCGGCGCGTTCGCCGCCGACCTGTCCACCTACTGCGTCACCAGCGCGCAGCTGGCGCTGGCGTTTCCCGACCCGTCCGGCGGGTTCTGGGGCGCGCTCGGCAAGTTCGGCTCCATCTTCGCCCTCACACAGATCCCCCTCGCGGTGAGCGAGGGGCTTTTGACGGTGTTCGTGATGCGGCTGCTGGTGCAGTCCAGCCGGGGCGAGCTGACCCGGCTGGGCGTGCTGGTCTCCGGCGGGCGGGCCGGGGCGGAGAAGGCCGCCGGCAGCGGGGCGGTGGCCTGATGAGCGTGACGAAGAGGGACACCGGGATCAACGTCCTGCTGCTGCTCGCCGTGGCCGCCCTCGCGGTCCTGCCCCTGGCCCTCGGACTCGGCGACCACAAGGAGGAGCCTTTCGCCGGCGCCGACGCCGAGGCGGAGACGGCGATCACCGAGATCGAACCGGACTACGAGCCGTGGTTCTCCCCGCTGTACGAGCCGCCGTCCGGCGAGGTCGAGTCGGCGCTGTTCGCCCTGCAGGCCGCGCTCGGCGCGGGCGTCGTCGCCTACTACTTCGGCCTGCGCCGCGGACGCCGCCAGGGCGAGCGGCCGGCCGGGGCGCCGGGGGAAGCACCGTCGGGCCCCCTGCCCGGGGCACGGCCGGAAGCGCGGCCGGGGGCGCAGTCGGGAGCGCAGTCGGGAGCGCCGCCGGAGGAAACCGGGGACACCGCGGGAGGCGCCGGGGGCACCGGGGCCCGGGAGGTCTGATCCCGTGCTGCCGATCGACGCGGCGGCGCACAGCAACCGCTGGCGCCGCCGCCACCCCGTGGACAAGGCCGTGCTCGGATTCGGCCTCACCTCGCTGGCGCTCTGCCTGCCGCCCTGGCCGGGCGCGGCCCTGGTGGCCCTGACCGCGCTAGCCGTGCTGCTGGGCCCGGCGGGCGTGCCCGGACGCAGGCTGTGGCGCGCCTGCCGGGTGCCCCTGGGCTTCTGTGTGACCGGCGCGGCCACGCTGCTGGTCCAGGTCGCCGGCCCGGAGGGGCTGCTGTCCCTCGCCGACGACGGCCCGGCCCGCGCCGGGGAGCTGCTGCTGCGCACCTCGGCGGCTTCCCTGGGCATGCTGCTGTTCGCCTTCACCACCCCGATGTCCGACCTGCTGCCCCGGCTGGTGAGGGCCGGCGTACCCGCGCCGGTCGTGGACGTCGCCCTGGTGACGTACCGGATGAGCTTCCTGCTGCTGGACTCGGTGCGTCGCGTCCGCGAGGCGCAGGCCGCCCGGCTCGGGCACACCACCCGGGCCGCGGCCTGGCGCTCCCTGGCCTCTCTCGGCGCCACCGCCTTCGTACGCGCCTTCGGCCGGGCCGCCCGGCTCCAGGACGGGCTCGCCGGACGGGGCTACGACGGCGCCCTGCGGGTGCTGGTGCCCGAGGCGGGCGTCTCCGCGCGCTTCACCTCCGGCAGCGTCGCGCTCCTGGGTGCCGTGACCGCCCTCACCTTCGCCCTGGAAGGACCGCTGACGTGAGCGAGCCGGCACTCGTGGCCCTGCGGGAGGCGTCCTTCTCCTATGAGGACGGGCCGCCTGTGCTCAGCGGCCTCGACTTCGAGGTGCGCCGGGGGCGCACGCTCGCCCTGCTGGGCCGCAACGGCAGCGGCAAGACCACGCTGATGCGGCTGCTGAGCGGCGGACTGCGGCCGGACGCCGGTGAGTTGATCCTGCGGGGGCGGCCCGTCGCCTACGACCGCAAGGGGCTGACCCGGCTGCGGACGACCGTCCAGCTGGTCGTGCAGGATCCGGACGACCAGCTCTTCGCCGCGTCCGTCGCCCAGGACGTCTCCTTCGGGCCGCTGAACCTCGGGCTGCCGGACTCCGAGGTGCGGGCGCGAGTGGACGAAGCGCTGACCGCCCTGGACATCGGCCACCTGGCCGACCGTCCCACCCATCTGCTCTCCTACGGCCAGCGCAAGCGGACCGCGATCGCGGGGGCGGTCGCGATGCGGCCGGAGGTCCTGGTCCTCGACGAGCCGACCGCGGGGCTCGACCCGGACGGCCGGGAGCGGCTGCTCGCCACCCTGGGCGGACTGTGCGAGGGCGGCACGACGGTGGTGATGGCCACGCACGACGTCGACCTCGCCCTGCTCTGGGCCGACGACGCCGCGCTGCTCACCCCGGACGGGGTGCGCACCGGACCGGCCGCCTCGATGCTGGCCCGCACCGGTCTTCTGCACCGGGCGGGGCTGCGTCTGCCCTGGGGCGTCGCGGTGGAACGGCTGCTGCGGGCACGGGGCCTGCTGACCGCCGCCGACGACGACGGCCCCCGTACTCCGGAGGAGCTGGCCGCGCTCGTCCGTACCGGTGCCGCCGCCTCCCGGCCCCGCTCGGACGGCTGACGCGCCGCCGGCGGGCCGGCCGGGGCATGCCGGAGGGCATGCGGACAGGAGGAGCCCCGGTTCGAAAGGGTGCTTCCTCTCCCCCGCGAGCAGCCGGTGACGGGAGCGGACGGACACCGCACGACGGAAGGCCATTGGCCGCGACACACCGGGCCGCATAGAATGAAAGGCTGGCTTTCCCGCGCGAACCCGCGCGAACCCGCGTGAACCCGCTTGAACCCGCGTGAACACGGCCGGACACCGCAGGGGATTCAGCGGTGTTCCACCACCCGCCCCACCAGGAGAACGACCGTCTTGTCCCAGCAGACCCCGAACGCCGCCGGCCCCGAGCTGCGGGCCGACTGCGAGAAGTGCTTCGGCCTGTGCTGCGTGGCGCTGCCCTTCGCCCGCTCGGCCGACTTCGCCGCCGACAAGGCCGCCGGCGCCCCGTGCGGCAACCTCCGGCGGGACTTCCGCTGCGGTATCCACGAGCGGCTGCGCGACAGCGGTTACAACGGCTGCACGGTCTTCGACTGCTTCGGAGCCGGGCAGAAGGTCTCCCAGGTGACCTTCGGGGGCCGCAGCTGGCGCGAGGAGCCGGGTTCGGCCCGCACGATGTACGAGGTCTTCCCGGTCATGCGGCACCTGCACGAACTGCTGCGGTACACCGCCGAGGCGCTGGACCTGCCGGCCGCCCGGCCCGTCCGCCGTGATCTGCGTCGCGCCTACGACCGGATCGACGCGCTGACACGGGACACGGCCGAGTCGCTGCTCGCAGTCGACGTGACGGCCCTGCACCGGGAGGTGAACGCGCTGCTGCTGCGAGCCGGTGAGCTCGCCCGCGCCTCGGTGCCCGGCCGCAGGAAGGACCTCCGGGGCGCCGACCTCGTGGGCAAGCGCATGCGGAACGCCAGGCTGCGCGGCGCCTGCCTGCGCGGCGCCTGCCTGATCGCCGCCGATCTGTCCGGCGCGGACCTGCGGGAGGCGGACCTCATCGGTGCGGACCTGCGGGACGCGAACCTGTGCGGCGCGGATCTGACGGGAGCCCTGTTCCTCACGCAGCCGCAGCTCAACGCCGCTCGCGGAGACCGGGCGACCCGGATCCCGGCGGCGCTCCGGCGGCCCGGGCACTGGGCCGGGTGAGGCCCGGGGCCACGTCCCGCCCGGCTCCGGTCCGCACCACCGCCCGGGGGCCGGAGCCGCCGTCACCGAGGGCCACGAGGCAGTGGTGAGACGTGTCCTGTCACCGGCTGCCCCGTGAGCCGTAGGGCTGGAGGAGCTGGTCGACGGGCGCGTGGTCGTCGGTGAGCGGCCGGGCGTCGCCGATCCAGGAGGCGAGGCCGTCGCCGGTGGCGATCTTCCAGCCGGTCCGCCGGGCGTCCAGTGCTTCCTGGGTCGCGCGCGGGTCGACCGGCCGGTCGGAGGCGAGCACCACCAGATTGCCGCCGTCGGCGGCGGCCGGGGCGAGACCGATGTCGGCGGGTTCACCCATCAGGGCGACGTGCTCGAAGGTCTCGGCGAGGGTGGCCGCCTCGGCACGTGCGAAGGCGAGATCACCGTGGTCGATGAGGTTGGCGACGTACAGGCCGTCCTCGTCGAGCACCCGCCGTACGTCGGCCAGCGCCTCCACCGTGGTGAGGTGCCACGGCACGCTGACGCCCCCGAAGGCGTCGCCGACGACGAGGTCGCGGCTGCCGGTCTCCAGCCGCCGCAGGCCGAGCCTGCCGTCCTCGACCCGTACGTCGACACCGGTCTCGTCTCCCAGACCGAGCCGTTCCCGGTCGATGCGCACGACCCCGCTGTCGATCTCGGACACGACACTGCGCGTCCCCGGCCGCGTGGCCGCGAGGTAACGGGGATAGGTGAGCCCGCCGCCGCCCAGGTGGTGGGCGGCGAGCGCCTCGCCCTCGGGAAAGGCCGCGTCGACCGCCGACGCGATGGCGCGTACATACGTGAACTTCAGGAAGGTCGGGTCCTCGATGTCGACGTAGGAGTGCCGCAGGCCGTCCAGGACGAGTGTGCGGCCGCTGTCCCGGTCGGGGTCGGCGACGACCCGTGCGCAGTGGTATCTCGTCTCCACGTCGCAGCCGCCGGGCACGGCCGTGGCGGCCAGGCCGCCGGCGACGACCGCGAGCGTCAGGGCGGGTGTGCCGCTCCACCCGCGCGTTCGCCACTCGACCAGCGCCGAGCCGGCCACCAGCAGTGTTCCCAGGCCGATCAGGATGCCGCTGACCGGCAGTCGCGACACGAGGACGAAGCCGGTCAGGACGGTGCCGAAGATGGCGCCCGCGGTACCGACGCCGGACAGCCGGCCGACGACCGTTCCGGTCTCGGCGAGGCTGGTGAGACGCAGCTTGGTCACGATCGGCGTCACCGCGGAGAGCAGCGCGCCCGGCACCAGGATGGTCAGCGACGCGATCGTCAACAGCGCCGGCGGCGCCCACTCTGCGGTGCCGCGCAGTACGGCGGGGGTGAGCGCCACGACCGCTCCCGACACCCCGAGCGAGGGGCCCAGGAGCCGGCGTGGATCGACCCGGTCGGCGACGCGCCCGCCCAGCCAGGAGCCCAGCGCGATCGCGGTGAGGGCTATGCCGATCACCATGGTGCTGGTCTCCAGGGTGAGGCCGAGGTAGGGGGCCAGCAGCCGCAGGGCGACGATCTCGACCACCAGGACCGCGGCCGAGGACCCGAACACGAGCACGGCCGCGGCGCGGGATCCCAGACCATGGCCGCGGGGCACGGCCTCGGCGACAGGCGGGGAAGACGATTCGGTCACAAGCGACATCCTCGCATGTGCCGCACCGGCCGAACGGACAGGACGGGAGCCCTTGTTGCCCGGCGGTCCGCCCACCGCGGGCGTGCCCCGCGCGTCGAGGGCGCGGGGCACGGCCCGGGGCGCCGCGGTGCGGGCGGGACGGACCGGTTCGGCCCTCCCTGTGACGGGCATGCCGTGGTGGGGGCCGAGCGCGCCCGCCTCTCCGAGGACGGGTTCGGTCCGGACGCCGCGGCGGTGCCGGCCCCAGGGGAACCCCGGCCGCCGCACGGCCGGGGTTCTCCTGGGCGGTGAGTGCGGGCCGGCGGGTGGAAGCGCCCACGCCGTGGACCGCTCCCCCACGTGCCCGCGGACCGCACCGCACCACGGTCACCGGGGAACGGGAGGTCAGCGCCGCAGGGTGAGGACGCCCGGCCGCCACGGCAGCCGGTTGTAGTCGCCGCCCGCGTTGGGGTCCTTGCCCTGGTAGAGGAACTGCAGGTTGCAGGGGTCGATGGTCATGGTCTGGTCGGGGTTGTCGCGGACCAGGTCACCGTGGCTGATGTCGTTGGTCCAGGTGGCGCCGCTGTTGGCCTTGCCCGCGAAGGGGTTGCTCTCACTGGCGGCCTGCGGGGTCCACGAGCCGCTGAGGCTGGAGGCCGTGAAGGACCGGAAGTAGCGCCCGTTCGCGCCCATCGCCTCGACGATCATGAGGTACTGGTTCTGGCCCTTGACCTTGTAGACCTGCACGCCCTCGAACAGGTTGGCCTTCGTGTCGCTCATGATCGTCGTGTACGACGAGCCGAAGTTGCCCGGGAAGTTCCCCAGCGGCATGCTCGCCCGGTAGATCTTGCCGTTGTCACCGGCGAAGAACAGGTACATGTTCTCGTCATCGGCGATCAGGGTCTGGTCGATCGGGCCGGTGTCGGAGCCGGAGATGCTCCCGGTGAACAGCGGCTGCGGGGAGGACCAGCCGTTGGGGTCGGTGGGGTCGCTCGACGTGCGGTAGATGAAGGGCCACGCCCCCCACTGGTACGCCAGCACCCAGATGTTCCTGGGCGCGAAGTAGAACAGCGTGGGCGCCACCGCGGCCTGGTTCATCCCCCTCTGGCCCGCCGACGCCATGTCCGACCAGTTCGTGAAGGGGCTGAACATCATCGAGCCGTACGACGATCCCGACGCGCTCGTCGCGTAGACCAGGTTCCTGCCGTTGTGCTTGACGGCGGTGAAGTCCTTCACCGCGTCCCACCCGTTCGCCGGCTGCGCCAGCACACCCGTCGACGACCACCGGTACGTCGAGGGCAGGGAGCACACGCCGTCCGTCGGCGGCGTCTCGGACAGGCCCGTCCACTTCTGGTTGCCGCCGCCGTTGCACGTCCAGATCTGCACCGCCGTGCCGTTGGCCGTCCCCGCGCCCGCGGCCTCCAGGCACAGCCCGGACTCCACACCGACGATCGTGCCGTCGGAGTTCACCCGCCACCGCTGGTTCGCACCGCCGGAACAGGTCCAGATCTGCACCCGGGTACCGGCCTCGGTGGCGTGGTCCGGAACATCCAGGCACTTGTCGCCGTACACGGTCAGCTGATTGTCGTCCGTCAGCGTCCACTGCTGGTTGCTCCCGCCCCAGCAGTCGTAGATCTGCAACTGTGTGCCGTTGTCCGTGCTGCCGCCCAGCACGTCGAGGCACCGGTTCGAGGCGACACCGCGTAGGGCTCCGCTGTCGGCCGCCTGGGCCGAGGGGGCGACGAGCATCGCCGCCAGCGCGGCCAGGGCCGCGGCCGCGGCGGCGAGCGCCGCGGACGGATGCCTGCGGATGGAACTTCCTCTGCGCATGGGGACTTTCCCAACCTTGAGTGGGCGGTTCCGGCCGGCCTCGTCGGAGCCCGGCCGGACTGTCGGTGTGGTGCGGTGTGCGTGCGGGCCCGGGTACGGGCCCGGGCGCGGGCTCCGTTCAGGCCGCACTCGGCGCCGAGGTCCGCAACGGCGCAGCCGAGCGGCCGGCGGTCCCCGTACGCCGGCCCGTACGAGCGCAGGACGGGCATGTCCGGCGCACGACGGCGGGAGAGGGATCCGTGAGGCCACGACATACGTATGCGGCAGACTCCTTACGGCTCGGCGTTCGGGGCGCGCCCCGGAGACGCACCGCTGTGCATCGGAGCGATTCCGGATGTTCGATATGTCGAACGTTGGTCGGCTTGTCGAGCAACCTGAATGATAAGGAGGAGGCGGACGGCGTCAACACCTCTCGCATGCGCCGCCTTCGACGGCGGAACACCCCAAGGACCCGCGGAGAGGCGGCGTCCGGTATCCGACAGGCCGCGACAAGGACCTCGGACGGGATGCCGGGCGAAGTCGGGTCGCGGGACGGATCCCAGCCGGTTCCGCAGCGGGTCCGCAGGCCGTTCGGGAGGAGATCACCGCGGTGGCCGCCGACTCGGCCGGGTCCGGGTGGAACCTGTGGGGGAGAACGGGGCCGGGGTGGTGCCGGCGGGCGGCGGCCCCCGCCGTTCACCGGCCGCGGCCGTCTCCGCCGGCGCGACTCCCCGCACCCGTACCGCCCCTCCCCGGACACGGGCCGCGTCCGGGGAGGGGCGGTACGGGTGCCGAACTCAGGCAGGTCGGCCGAGGTTCTGGAGGAACTTCGCCGCGATGGGGCCCGCGTCCGCGCCTCCGGACCCGCCGTCCTCCAGCAGCACCGCCCAGGCCAGATCGCGGTCCCCCTGGAAGCCGATCATCCACGCGTGCGTACGCGGCGGGTCCTCGCTGCCGAACTCGGCCGTGCCGGTCTTGGCATGGGGCCGGCCGGGGACGCCCCTCAGCTCCACTCCCGCCCCCTCGGTGACCGTCGCCCGCATCATCGTGCGCAGATCGGCGGCCACCGCCGGGTCCAGCGCTTCCGGTGCCTCGTGCTTCTCCTTCACCACGTCCGGCACCAGAACCGGCTGCTTGAACTCGCCCTCCTTGACCGTGGCCGCGACCGAGGCCATCACCAGCGGAGAAGCCTCGACACGCGCCTGCCCGATCATGGACGCGGCCTTTTCGTTCTCGTTCCCGGGAACCGGGACCGCACCGTCGAAGGTCACGGCTCCCACGTCCCACACTCCACCTATCCCGAAAGTCCGGGCCGTGTCCTGGAGGGCCGAATTCGACACTTCGTCCCGCGCGTTGACGAAGAAGGTGTTGCACGAATCGGCGAAGGAGTCCTTGAAGGTGGAGCCCGCCGGCAGCGTGAACCGGTCCTGGTTCTCGAAGCGCTGACCGTTGACGTGAGCGAATTCGGGGCAGTTTGCGACGTCCTCGGGACGCATACCCGCCTTCAGCAGCGCGGCGGTGGTGACCACCTTGAACGTCGAGCCCGGCGCGTAGCGCCCCGTCAGCGCGCGGTTCATTCCGCCCGGAACGTTCGCGGCGGCCAGGATCCGGCCACTGCTCGGAGCCACGGCAACGATGGCGGCCTTCTTGTCCACACCTTCCAGCGCCTCGGCAGCCGCGACCTGGACGCTCGGGTCGATGGTGGTCTCGACCGGTTCTCCCCGGTCGCCCTTCTCCTCGCCGAGTCGCTTCACCGCACGCCCCGAGTCCCGGTCCGCGACCACCACCGACTTCGCTCCGCCACCGCCCCCCGTGAGCTGCTCGTCATAGCGACGCTGGAGCCCCGAGACACCCTTCCCGCTCTCCGGGTCGACGGCGCCGGTCAAAGACGACGCCTGGAGCTCGGCACCGGTCGAGTCGAGGATCTTCGCGCGTTCCCGGGACTGCAGCGCCAGGGTCTGGCCGTGCTTCATCTCCGGATGGACCGTGGGCGTGGTGAACTCCACCTCCCACCCCCCGTCCTTTTCCTTCCGGGCCACGGCGCTTGAATTCCACGCGTACTCGCCCACACCGGGAATCCGCATCTCCACCCTGAAGGGAACCTTCACCTCCCCCTCAACTCGTTCGGCGACACCATCGACGGCGATTTCGGTCTCCGTTGGCTTCAGATTCGTCAACACCGAGTCGATGAGCGATTCGGCGGCGCCCGGAGCATCTGTGTAAGAAGCCGCTTCGCCGGCGTCCCCGGCCTCCCACGCCGCGAGGAACCCTTCCACCCGCTCAGTCGCCGCCGCCACTTCCGCATCGCCGTCATCGCCCCGCGCGTTGTACACCCAGTATCCGGCACCGGCCACAATGGCGACCGCGACTAAAATTCCGAGGACCGGACGCCGGCGCGCAGAACGCCTTCCCCGCGGAAACTGAATCCCTTGTGTCATATCCCCATTGTAGGAGCCACCTTCCCGGCTTCCTCGGGAAAAGTTGTTTCAAGCCAGCACCACGACACGCCACCACCGGCAGCGACACACGGCGCAAGGCGAAGAGATCGCGTGCCGCCCGCACACATCACCGCACAACGTGGACAAGAAGCCGCACAGCACTCATAAATTGCTTGTCCGCCGAATACCTCCCCGCATCCCGGTCGGCGGCTCACTCCAACCGTCCGTCGGCACGGCACCGGCCGGGCTCCGAATCCCGCTGGATTGGCCGAAATCCAGAAGCCGGGCCCGGCTCGGCCGACGGCCTTCCAGGAACTCACCGCCGGCCCACCGCCGGCCCACCGCCGGCCCGGATTCCCTGCCGTCGAACGGCGTCACGGTCTGCCACGGGCCGCCCTCCGCCGGGGTGAGTCCGCCGCTCGCCCGTGCTGTCGGCAGGAAGCCGCACCAGGACGGTCGTCGACGGCGGGCGGCCCCTCTCCGAGTCCGTCCGGGACACGCCGCGAACGCGCTCCGACACCACTTCGCCCCCCGGGGCATCGCCACCGTCACCCGCCGCGATGCGGATGCGGTGCGCTCACTCCACCGCGGCACGCCCTCGGCGTCTCACCGCCCACCGTGTACGAACTCGCAGGCCGTAGCCGTGACAGAGGTTCGGGCCACGAGTCGGTCTGGCCGGTCCCGTCCGCCATTACGGCTCGACCCGGCCTCAAGCCCGCTTTCCTACCATCCGTCGCATGCGGATATTCGTCACCGGTGGTACGGGCTTCATCGGATCGCAGCACGTCAGGGCCCTGTTGTCCGGCAGGCTTCCGGGACCCCCGCGGGCGGTGCCCGGGTCACCGTGCTCGATGTGCTCGGCCACGGCGGCGACATGAGGAACCTCGCACCGGTCGCCGGGCATCCCGGGTTCTCGTTCCTCCGTGGTGACATCCGCCTCGCGGAGCCGGTCGACGAGGCGGTACGCGGGCACGATGTGATCGTTCACTTCGTCGCCGAGTCGCACGTGGACCGGTCCATCGAGGATGCCCGTGACTTCGTGTCGACCAATGTGCTCGGCACACAGGTACTGCTGGACGCCGCCCGTCGGCACGGTGTCGGGCGTTTCGTGCATGTGTCCACCGATGAGGTCTACGGATCGATCCCGGTCGGCTCGTGGACCGAGGAGCAGCCGCTTGCGCCCAACTGACCCTACCTACGCGGCGTCCAAGGCCGCCTCCGATCTGCTGGTGCTGGCCGCGCACAGGGCCCACGGCCTGGACGCCGTGATCACCCGGTGCTCGAAACAACTACGGTCCGTACCGGAGTCCGGAGAAGGCCATACCGCGCTTCGTCACGAACCTTCTGCAAGGCCGCCGTGTCCCGCTGTACGGGGAGGGCGCCAATGTCCGCGAGTGGCTCCACGTCGCGGACCACTGCGCGGCCACTCACCTGGTGCTGCGCGGCGGCCGGGCCGGCCAGGTCTACAACGTCGGCGGCGACACGGAACCGACCGGCAGGGAACTGACCGCCCACTTGCTGGAAAGCTGCGGGGCCGGCTGGGAGATGGTCGAACAGGTCGCCGACCGCCCCGGCCACGACCAGCGGTACTCCCTGGATATGGCCAAGATCCGAGAGGAACTGGGCTTCATCCCCGAGCAGCCGTTCGAAACGGGCCTCAATGAGTGAAGAAATAAACCGAAGGGGATTACCCATGACCGCCCAGACTCTGCCCAAGGCCGGCAAGGAAGTACGCCTGGCGCGCTATGTCACCGACCAGCCGTCGAAGGAGAACTTCGAGGTCGCCGAGGTGGAGGCCACCGCGCCCACGGTCGGCAACGTGGTGGTGCACAACCGGTACCTTCAGGTGACCGCCGTGATGCGGGACCTGATGACCGAGGACCCCGGGCTGCCCATGATGCCCGCCTACAAGGTCGGCGAGCGGCCGTGGGGCGGCGCGATCGGCGTGGTCGTGGCCTCGGACAGCCCCGACCTGGCCGTGGGCGACACCGTCCAGCACCTGGACGGCTGGACCGAGTACTCCACCGGGCCCGCCGACCAGTACTTCAAGGTCGAGCCCGCCTGGTACCCGGGTCTGGAGTACTTCCTGAACCAGGGCATCACGGCGTACCACGGCATCGCCGATGTCGCGGAGGTCGGCGAGGGCGATGTGGTCTTCGTGTCGAACGCGGCGGGCGGTGTCGGTTCGCTGGCCGGCCAGATCGCCAAGGCTCGGGGGGCCAAACGGGTCATCGGCTCGGCCGGCAGCGCCGAGAAGGTGGCCTATCTGACCGAGGTGCTCGGTTACGACGCCGCGTTCAACTACAAGGACGGCCCGGTGGCCGAGCAGCTCGCCGAGCTGGCTCCCGACGGGATCGACGTGTTCTTCGACCTGGTCGGCGGTGAGCACTTCGAGGCCGCCGTGCAGGTGGCGGCGCAGGGTGCCCGGTTCGCGCTCGGGGGCGCGGTCTCCGCGCAGACCGGTGACGCCCAGGGGGCGTTCCCCCGGCTGGACGTCATGACCGGGATCGTCCGGCAGATCGTCATCAAGCCGTTCTCCACCTACCACACACCGGAGCAGGTCCAGGCGTGGAACCAGCACTTCGCCCAGTGGCTCCAGGAGGGGAAGATCGTGCTGCCCTACACCGTGGTGGAGGGCGGCGTGGAGGCCGCGCCCGAGGCGCTCATCAACCTGCTGCGCGGCACCTACAAGGGCAACGTGCTCGTCAAGATCTCCTGACGGCCGGCACTGAGCGGCTCCCGGGAAGGAGTCTCCTTCGAGGATCGACCAGATGACGCCGGCGGCGCCGGCTGAGGAGGGGAATCCGATGATCTCCGAGGAGCTCGGCCTGGACGGTGTCCACCTCGTGGGGCCGAATGTGCACGGCGACGCGCGCGGTTCCTGGAACTGTTCGTCGGCGAGAAGCTGCACTCGGCGGCCGGGCGCCTCATGCCGTGCGACTGCCGCGCGATCGGATGTGTCCACACCAGGAGCGCGGGGAGCCCCGTCGGGGCAGGGTGACCAGGTGGGTCGTCCCCTGCCCCGACGGGGCCCGGTCGGCCGGGCGGCGGGTTATCGGCGCCCGGCCGAGGCCGGTGCGGTGTGCGGCGCTCTCCGGCTCAGCCGAAGTTCACGTCGCTGCACCACATGTAGGCCTGGTCGAGGTGCGAGGCCTGCCAGATCACGAACAGGATGTGGTGTCCGGTGTAGCCGGAGGTGTTGACGTTGAAGCTGATGTTCTGCGCCGGGGCGAAGCGGCCGGTCTGCGTGATGAAGTCGAGGTTGCCCCAGCCCAGGGTCTGGGTCTTGGGGTCGAAGCCCTGCTTGCTCACGTAGACCCTGAAGTAGTCGGCACCGTGGGACGCCTGGTCGTGCAGCTGGACGGTGAAGTTGTTGCTGACGTTGGTCGTCTTCCACGGCCCGGGCCTGTTCAGGCTGGCGTTCCTCGAGAGGTTGTTGCTGCAGAGCGTCCCGTCGGGGGTCCGCGCCTGGAACTGGCCGCCGAGGCCGTCGCGGAGCGCGCTCATCCAGTTCCACATGGTGTCAGGGTTGGCCTGGAACGCCTGGTAACACATGGGGTCTTGGGTCTGCATGGCCGGGTCCATGTGGTTGCCGCCCCAGGTCTTCCAGCACTGGTACGCGCGGGAGGCGGGGTTGACGATGGTGCCGTGAGCCTGGGCGGGGGCCGTCCAGGTCAGTGCGCCGACAACCACGGCGAACAGCATGACGAGCGCCTGGAGAGGCCGGCGGAGGGCCGACCGGGAACGCCCGGTTAATGGGCTCTTCTTACGCATGTGGGGGGAACTCCTTCCAGTTGCGGTGCACCATGGGAGCGCTCCCAACGGTACGACTTCTGAGTGAAATGTCAATGAAGCAAACGGAGTCGATTACGGAAGTGGGCGGTGAGCAGGGAACCTTCCGGAAGCCGGGAGCCAGAACCCTCCCCCGGCCCGGAAGGCGAGGGTGCGGCCCGGACCGGCGCGCGGGGCGACGCCGCGCCACGGAGCCGGAACCAACCGCGCGAATCCCGCCACGGCGACACCGGGAACATGCCTGACCAGCGGAGACCAGCAATCACATCCGGAGGGACACCGTCTCCCCCGTGACGACTGGTCATTACGAGGGTCTTGCAGATCCTCCGGGCCGGCGGGGGAGACTGCCCCACGACCGTCCGCCCGGTCCCGGGCAGCACCACACCGAGCGGGTCGACCGTCCCCCCATCGAGATGAGGTCTCATGAACCGAAACCGAGCCACCGTCAGCGCGGTCACCGTGACCCTGTTAGCCGCCGGCCTCGCCGCCGGCCCGGCAGCGGCCGCCACCACCGAGGCGAAGGCCCGCGTCGGAGCCGACTGGGCGACTCAGTCGATCGTCTTCACCGCCGCTGCGGGACAGACCAACAACCTCAGCATATTCTCCATGTACACCAGCGACGGGATCCGGCGGATCGGCTTCAGCGACGTGGTCCCGCTCGCGCCGGGCGACCACTGTGCGTACTCCAGGCCCGAGGACACCACCTCCGTCGTCTGCGAACTACCCGCCGACAGCCCCCGGCCCGACAGGATCGACGTCTTCCTCGGCGACGGCGACGACACGATCGCCGCCTTCACCCCCGGGATCGGCACCGTCAGGGGCGGCCCCGGCGACGACGAACTGCACGCCCACACCGCACGCAAGGTGCAGGGCGACGCGGGGAACGACATGGTCATGGGGCCCGCAGCCCTGCACGGCGGCGACGGCATAGACCACCTGATGGGTGACAACGGCAACCAGCGGATGTGGGGCGGCCGGGGCGACGACATGATCGAGGGCTATGGCGGTGACGACACCGTGCACGCCGGCCCCGGCGACGACCACGCCATGGGCGGGGACGGCCGCGACATCCTCCTCGGCGGCCCCGGCAGCGACACACTGGACGGCGGAGATGGCGACGACCTCGTCTGGGGTGGCACCGGAAAGGACACCCTCGAAGGCGGCCCCGGCCGCAACATCCTCCTCCCGTAAGTGCGCCTCCATGCGCGAAGGCCCCGGCCCGCGGCGCGGACAGCGTCGCGGGCGCCGGGCCACCACCGCCGGCGACCCGCCACCCGAGCCGCGTCACACCGCGAACGCCGCGGACGGCAGGTCTCCGCGCGACACGAGGTGCCCCGGCGGGAGCCGGGTCCTCCTCACCTTCCTTCCGTGACCACGTCGGATACACGCGGAACACTTCCAGTGTCATGACTGCGGCGACTGCGGCACCGGTCCGGCGAGTCCACGCCGGTGCCGCCCGAGCGAAGAAGCCTTCGACCGGAAGGGGGACCACAGGGAGCGCAAGTGGCCCGGAGGCGGCCGCCGAGAGTGACGTCCAAGGCGTTCGAGGCGTTCGAGGCGTTCGAGGCGTGCTTCCGGCGACGCCCCCGGCGCTGGAAGCCCTCGCCGGCCGGGTCCGGGCTCATGACCGCACCGGGTCAGGCCGCTTCGGCGGACGAAGCGGCCGTTCCACCCGGTGGATGGCCGCGAACAGGTCGAACGCGGTGCCCGGCTCGGTGGAACCTCAGGTCAGGAACTCCTCGGCGCGGGCTTGAGGATGGCCACGCACTCCACGTGGTGGGTCATCGGGAACGCGTGCGAATCCATGCCGCCGAATAACCCGCAGGTCAGAAGGGTGTTCTGCATCCTGCGCGATGGTCTTCCGGGCGGGGAGCGCCAAATGAGCGTCACGCGAACCTGTCGCATCGCCTCAATCCCGAGAGGCTGCCCCAAGGGCGTCCACTTCGCGATGCCACCGCTGCCGGCAGCACGGCATGTACATTCCCCTCTTCTACACCGCGTTCTCCTGGAGGACGACTGCACGCTCGGACCCAGGGGTGGGCGCATCTTCAGCTACGAGAGGGCGGCCGGCCACCTCGTCGGCTCGGAGTTCGCGGAGCTCGTGAAGCTCGTGAAGCTCGGCCGAGTCGGAACCGTGGGGACCAGCGTCGAGCGGTTGAGGGGCTTCGGGTTGCAGCGTGCCCGCGAGGGATGCAGCGTCGTGCTGGGATTCGGAACGAGCGACGAAACGCCCCGCGAACGGGCCGTACGCACCCGCAGTCGCAGCGTGAAGAACAGGCCGAAGGTGAACTCCTGCTCCCCGGCCACCTCGCAGCAGCGGTGAGCGTTCGCGATCTCCGAACGTGCCGGTCGGAGGGGCTGGGGCGAGTCTCCATGAACTCGCTGGGCTACCCGATCCCGTAAAGACCCGGCAGGTCGACCAGCAGGAGATCATCGCGGCGAGCCGCTGCGTCGACCAGATCGGGATAGAAACCGTGGAGGGAGAACAGGGCCAGCGTGGCGCCCGTCGTGTCGTAGCCCTGGTCGGTGAGCAGGCTGCGGATGTGCTCCAGGCGTTGCAGATCGCCGGTGCCGCGGCGGGCGGCGGTGGCTTTGGCCTCGCCGATCAGGGCGATCCGGGCGCGCGGCGCCTGCGGACGCTCGCCCAGGGCGAGGGCGATGACGTCGACCTCGTGCTTGGTGCGGGCCGCCGGGTCGGCGACCTCGGTGGTACCGACCGGACCGGGCAGACCGCCGGGGAGCAGGGTGTGGGCGTAGCGGCGGGTGAAGGTGCGGGCGAGGTCCTCGAAGTGCGGGCCGAGGATCTTGGAGTTGAAGGTGGGAGCGGCTGCCTGCCACGCCTGTTCGGCGAAACCCTGCTCGACGGTGGCCGCCTGCGGCAGTGTGATCAGCTGGTTGAAGCGGATCACCGGGTCGGCCAGGGTGATCACCGGGTGGCGGGGGCGGAGGATGTCCTGCTCGCGCTGGACGTAACCGGTGGACTCGAGGACATCGAGCGGGTGAGTGACGGCGTTGCGCTGCCGTTCCAGGGCCGCGCCGATTTTGGTGGGTGTGGTGGCGCCCTGTGCGATGGCGGTGAGGATGTCGTAGTACAGGGTGTGATGGGTGATGCGCGGGTCCTCGCGCAGCAGGTACTCCGTCTCCGTGCGTGAGTACACGGCTCGCCCGGGGTCCAGAAGCGTCCGGGAGAGCCAGGCGGCGAAGCCGTCGTTCGGGTGCGGACGGGCGGCCACCGGCCGGTAGCCGGGCGCCCCGCCGAGGACGGCGTGCACCTGTAGGGCGGTCAGCGGGTCGTCGATCTGCCAGAACTTCCTTGCCGCCCGGTAGTCGAAGGCGCCCAGCCGCAGATCGACCACCGCGCGGCCGCGCAACGGCTTCGTCCCCGACAGCAGTTCGTGCATCACGCTCATCGCCGACCCGCAGAGGATCACCCGTGGTCCGGGACCGGCTCCGGTGCCGCGCTGGCGCTCGTCGTAGAGCTGCTGGAGCACGCCCGGGATCTCGGAGGAGTGCTGGAGGAGGTACGGCAACTCGTCGATCACCAGCAGTGGCGTTTTCGAGCGCACGGTGACGTCCAGGGCGTTGGCCAGGACTTCGCGCCAGTCGGTCAGCCGCAGCGTGCCCGGGCGCAGCCCGGCGTGGACCGCGATTGCGTCGCTGAACCGCTGTATCGCCGGCAGCCGTCCCTCCTCCCGCACCGCCGTGACGTACAGGCCACCGATCCGCTCCGACAGAGCCTGCAGGAGGTACGACTTCCCGTAACGCCTGCGCCCCGACACGATCCCCAGACGCATCGCCGGGTCCGGGTCCGTGACGAACTCGGTGAGCAGATCCCACTCACGATCGCGGTCGACCACGTCCGCAGGTTTGGTCAGCACGCTCCCACTCACCGAAACCTCCATCATCCTGCCCCACTACGACGGAATGCGTCTAAGTGTACTTAGACGCATTCCGCACGACCCTGCTTGGTCGAGATCGGCTGGGAGCACCGCCGGAGCGAGGGTCGCGGAACCGTCCCGGCGACTCCGCGGCAAGGCCGCGTCGCGCACATCACGGCACGCCGCTTCCACCGGCCCCGCCGTGGGGAGCCGGGCGTCACACGGGCGTCAGGACTCCGGGCGAGGCCCTCGCACCGCAGTGGGAACGAGGGACGCTTCGCGACAGAACCGCAGGTCAGGTCGCTTTCGTGGGTGAAGCGGCCGTTCCACCCGATGGAGGGCCGGTAACAGGTCGAGCAAAGTCCCCGGTTCGACGAACTCGCAGGTCAGGAGCGCTTCGGGGCGGGCTTGAGGATGGCGACGCACTCCACGTGGTGGGTCATCGGGAACACGTCGGCACTTCCCTTTGAGATGAAAGATGCAGGTCAGGGGCCCTTTCATGAGCACTGGGAGGCCGCTTCCAAGATCGGAGCGTCAAACGAGCGTCACGATTTCGGCATCAATCGAGGTCTCGTGGCCGACCGACGATCAACAACGAGAGTGCTTACGATCCCCACAGATCGCGAACCGCGCCGGAGCCGGTGGTCGAGGCTCCAGGTCTCCATAGCAGTGATCTGCCGCGCGCGGCCGGACCTTCACCGCCCGGCCCCGGGACGTCGTCGGAGCTGGGCACGCCCGGCGGAATGTGTCGCGATCGTGTTCGCCCGACAGCCGTTGACTCGGACTGCGGCTTCGACGCCTCCACAGCCGACACCCCGACCAGCCGACGCCTGGACCGGCGTCGCCGGGCCGAGGCGTCGGGCCGAGGCGTCGGGAACCGCTACTTCGTGGCCCCTTGGGCGAAGCCGTTGTAGATGTAGCGCTGAAGGAACAGGAAGACCACCAGGGTCGGCACGATGACGAGAACTGCGCCGGCGGAGATGTTCTCCCAGTGTGCTCCGAAGGGGCCCTTGAACCGGAAGAGGGCTGTCGACATCGTCCCGAGTTCCTCGGAGGGCATGTAGAGGAAGGGGATGTAGAAGTCGTTGTACGTGGTGATGCCCTTGATGATGACCACGGTCGCGATGGCCGGCTTCAGCAGCGGGAAAATGATCTTCCGGTAGATCGTGAAGGCGTTGGCACCGTCGAGTCGCGCAGCCTCGTCGAGAGACCTGGGGATGCCGCGGATGAACTGAAGGAAGATGTAGATCGCCACGATGTCGGTGCCCATGTACAGGAGGATCGGCGCCCACCTGGTGTTGAACAGACCGAAGCTGTTGACCACCTGGAAGGTCGCGACCTGGGTCGTGACGGCCGGCACCAGCGTGGCGATCAGGAACAGGGCCATGACGAGCTTCTTGAAGCGAAAGTCGAAGCGGTCGATGGCGTACGCGGTCATCGATCCGATGATCACGGTTCCTATGATGGAGAACAACAGGATGAAGGCCGTGTTGCCGAAGGCCATCAGCATATGGCCGTCGGTGAAGGCAGTGGCGTAGTTGGAGAAGTTCAGCCAGTTCTCCGGCAGTGCCAGCGCGCCCTGGCCCTCGGAGATCTCCCCGTAGGACTTGAGCGAGGTCAGGAAGACCACGACAAGTGGCAGCAGCACCACGAGGGAGGCGACGATCAGCGACAGATACGTCAGGGCGGTGCTGATGCGCGGACGACGGCGCGCTCGTCCCTGCGTCGGGCGGGCGGGGGCGATGGGAGTCATACGAGATCCACCTTCTCGTCGGGCACGAGGCGGCGCTGGATCCAGGTGATCACCAGGATGATCGCCAGCAGCACCACCGCGCAGGCGGAGGCCAGGCCGGTCTTGTTGAACTGGAAGGCGAACTTCACCGTCTGGATGACGAACGTCGAGGTCTCCGTCGCACCGCCGGTCATGATGTACGGAATCTCGAACACGGACAGTGAGCCGGAGATCGCCAGGATGACGCTCAGGCTCACCACCGGCCGGATGCTCGGCGCGATGATGTGGCGGAACTGCTGCCACCGGCTCGCACCGTCCAGCTGAGCCGCCTCGTAGAGCTCCCCTGGGATCGACTGGATCGCGCCCAGGAAGAGGACGAAGTTCAGGCCCGTGAAGCGCCACACGGAAACGCCGGCCATGGAGGTGTTGGCAGACTCCGGGGTCCCCAGCCAGGCGTGGTCGGTGCCGATGCCGAACCAGGACAGGACCGAGTCCAGCGTGCCGCCGTCCTGGAAGAAGTACAGGAAGACGAAGCCGATCGCGACACCGTTGACCAGGTAGGGGAAGAACAGGATGCCTTTGAACAGGTTCCTGAAGCGCAGATCGAAACTGAGAATGACCGCGAAGTACAGCGCGATGACGATCTGCACCACCGAGGCGGCCAGGTAGTAGAAGCTGACCGCGAACACCCGCAGCAGCTCGGGGCGGGTGAAGATCTCGGCGTAGTTCCCCGCTCCGACGTAGTTGCGGTCCGGGCTGACACCGTCCCAGTCGGTGAAGCTGTAGTAGATCATGTTGCCCACCGGCACGTAGGTGAACGTGATCAGCAGGGCGAGGGGCGCCAGCAGGAACAGCCAGGGGGTGATCTTGCGCATCGGCCGGTCGCGCCATGACGCGGCGGCCCGGGCGCGGGGCCGGCCGGGCAGTTTTCCGGGACGGGCCGGTCCGGCGGCAGCCTGGGCGGGGGGTGAGGCGGTGGAAGTCGTTCGGGTCATCGCGGAACCAGGGCCTTTCGTCGTCCGCTGAGGGCACTGGGGCGCCGGGTCCCGGTCCGAGACGGTGGGCGGGACCCGGCAGGTGCTGAGTTCAGTCGGGATGGGTCAGGAACCGACGGTCTGCCTGGCTTCGGACCATCGCTTGTTCAGCTCCTCGATGTAGCTCTCGAAGGAGCCGTCGGTGGCACCGCGGGCCATGTCGATGAGCTTCTTCCGGTAGTCGGGCTTGTTGAGCCCGATCTCGGCGGCGTTGTCGATGGCGTTGACCTCGGCGGTCTTCGCCTCGGAACGTTCGATCAGTTGGACATCGTTGTCAACGTAGTCCTGGAGCGTCGCCGGCATCGCTTCGGACTTCAGGACGGAGACCGCTCCCTCCTTCGTCGCGTAGCCGGACTTCTCGGTGAACCAGTCGATCCATGCCCGGGCGGCCTCCTTGTGCTCGGAGTGGATGTTGACGGCCTGCTGATAGTCCGAGACCAGGGTGGCGCAGAACTTGCCGTCCTTCTGGGAGGGGACCGGCATGAACCCGATGTCGTCCGGGTTCTGGTCTGCCTTCTCGGCCGCGTCCCGCATCTGGTTGATCGCCCAGGAGCCCAGCATCATGCTGCCGACCTTGCCCTTGGCCAGAAGGGTCTTGGAGCTCTCCCAGTTCGTGGTGGCGGGGTCCTTCTCGGTCAGCTTCTGCTGGACCATGTCGAAGAGAAGCCCGTCGAGGGTGCGGAGGTCGCTGCCCTCGGCCCAGGGCTCGTCCGTCGCCGCAAGCTGGTCGGTGGCCTGGGCGTCGCAGCTGATCGATCCCACACCGTTGGTCCAAGGGCTCTCGAGCGGCCAGCCGTCCTTGAAGTTGGTGTAGTAGGGAGTCGCCCCGGTCTTCTCCTTGACGGTCTTGAGATCGTCGAGGAACTCGTCGGTGGTCGTGGGCCAGTCGCTGATCCCGGCTTTCTTCCACAGGGCCTTGTTGTAGACCAGCCCGTTGGCGGTACCGAAGGTGGCGATGCCGTACGTCTTGCCGGCGACGTCGGTCTTGCCGGTGAAGCGATAGGTTTCCTTCATCGACGAGGTGTCGCCGAGGGGAGCGAAGAACTTCGGGTAGTCGCCCTTGGCGACTGCGGACGGAATCAGAAGGACATCGCCGTAGTCCTCCGTGTTCATGCGGATCTTCACCTCCCCCTCGTAGTCGGTGAGACCCTCGAACGTGACCTTCACCTTGGGGTAGACCTTGTTGAACTCATCGGCGTACTTCTTCATCGTTCCGTCCTCGACGAGGTCGGTGCGATTGGTCAGTACGGTGATGCCCCCCGACGCGTCGTCCGGGTTCGCCGGCGCGGCCGCGGTCTCGTCGGCGCTCGGACTTGCTCCTCCGCTGCACCCCGCAACGGTCAGCATCGCGGCGAACAGAGCGACGCTCAGCGTCCTCTTCCCCATGTGCCCAGCTCCTTCCAAGGATCACGGCTCGGGCTCCGGTGGTGGTTGACGGCGACTATGTCAGCCAGTTGTGAACCGGTAAAGCTCCCCTATCCTCCGCGATACTTAATCGTTACCTCGGGAGCACGCTGACATGTCGAGACCTGCTGATTCTTGCTGAAACGGCAAGGCGCCCGCTCGTTCGATGCGGACTAGACCGGTTCACTCGTCCGGGGTTAGGTTGAGTCGCGTTGCATACGACACCGGGCCCGTCCCCCCGAAGGAGCCGTACATGAAGGAAGTCGTCCCGCTCACCGAGAACTGGAGCCTCCTCCACAGCGGCAGCCAGCTCCCCGCCCAGGTTCCTGGCTGCGTTCACACCGATCTGCTCTCGGCCGGACTGATCCCCGACCCCTTCCTCGGCACCAACGAGAAGGACGTGGCCTGGGTGGGGCAGCGAGCCTGGACATACATCCGTGATCTGCGTGCCGCCGATACCTCCGGGGAGGCGCACGAGCGGACCGATCTGGTTTTCAACGGCCTGGACACCGCGGCGACGATCACTCTCGGCGGTCGGGAACTGGGCCGGACCCGGAACATGCACCGGCGTTACCGCTTCGACGTCACCGGTCGGCACGGCCTCCTGGAGGTGGAGTTCGCCTCCGCCTACGACGAGGCGGCTTCGGTGCGGGCAGTGACGGGTGAGCGACCCAACGTGTACCCCGAGCCGTTCCAGTACATCCGCAAGATGGCGTGCAGCTTCGGCTGGGACTGGGGGCCGACGCTGGTCACCGCCGGCATCTGGCGACCGGTGCGGCTGGAGCGGTGGTCGACGGCCCGGCTGGCCGACGTGCGCCCCCTGGTGACGGTGGCCGACGGCACCGGCCGGGTCGAGGTGAGCGTCGAGGTCGAGCGGACCGCACAAGGAGCGGAACGGCCGCTCGCCGTGCGTGCCACCGTCGGGCAGGGGCTCGCCGTGGCCAGGGGCGTCGTGGAGGGGACGCAGGCCGTGATCACGCTGGACGTGCCCGACGTCGCTCTGTGGTGGCCACGTGGCTATGGAGAGCAGCCCCTCTACGACCTGGAACTCGTGCTCGTCAAGGACGGTGAAGGAACCGGTCCGGAGCACGAGGAACGTCCCCTGGACTCCTGGC
Organism: Streptomyces barkulensis; assembly: GCF_002843305.1. Classification (GTDB taxonomy): domain Bacteria; phylum Actinomycetota; class Actinomycetes; order Streptomycetales; family Streptomycetaceae; genus Streptomyces; species Streptomyces barkulensis. The sequence goes on along the minus strand of NZ_PGSG01000029.1, from coordinate 125,224 downwards.
AACGGCGCATCGGCTTCCGGACCGTGGAACTGGACCGCTCGGCGGACCGGCACGGTACAGGGTTCACTCTCGTCGTCAACGGTGAGCGGATCTTCGCCCGTGGCGTGAACTGGATCCCCGACGACGTCTTCCCCTCGCGTGTCACCCCCGAGCGGTACCGCACCCGCCTGCGCCAGACGGCCGAGGCAGGGGTGGACCTCGTCAGGATCTGGGGCGGCGGGATCTACGAGGACGAAGCCTTCTACGACGCCTGCGACGAGCTCGGCCTGATGGTCTGGCAGGACTTCCTCTTCGCCTGCGCCGCCTACCCGGAGGAACAGCCGCTGCGCTCCGAGGTGGAGGCCGAGGCGCGCGACAACGTCGTCCGGCTGATGCCCCACCCCAGCCTGGTGCTGTGGAACGGCAACAACGAGAACCTGTGGGGCTTCCGCGACTGGGACTGGGAACCGGAGCTCGACGGCGACTCCTGGGGCGGCGGCTACTACCTCGACCTGCTGCCCCGCATCGTCGCCGAACTCGACCCCACCCGCCCCTACACCGCAGGCAGCCCCTGGTCCGGCTCCTGGGACCACCACCCCAACGATCCCGCGCACGGCACCCACCACTCCTGGGAGGTGTGGAACCGCCGGGACTACGCCGAGTACCGCGACTCGGTGCCCCGCTTCGTCGCCGAGTTCGGCTGGCAGGCCCCGCCGGCGATGGCGACGCTGCGCCGCGCGCTGCCCGGCGAGGACCTCGCACCCGACTCGCCCGGCATGCTCCACCACCAGAAGGCCGAGGACGGCAACGGCAAGCTCGACCGCGGTGTGGAGCGCCACTTCGTCCTCCCCGAGGGTGGCTTCGACCGCTGGCACTACTTGACGCAGGTCGTGCAGGCCCGTGCGGTGGCCGCCGGGATCGAGCACTGGCGCTCCCACTGGCCGGTGTGCGCCGGCACGGTGGTCTGGCAGATCAACGACTGCTGGCCGGTCAGCTCCTGGGCGGCGATCGACGGCGACGGCCGTCCGAAGCCGCTCTACCACGAACTGCGCCGCGTCTACGCCGACCGGCTCCTCACCCTCCAGCCCGGCGACGACGCGCCTGTGCTCGCTGTCGTCAATCAGGCGGCCGAGCCCTGGGAGGCACATGTGACTCTGCGCCGGATGCGGGCGGACGGCGCCGTCGTGGCCGAGCGAGTGATAGAGGTGACCGTCGCCGCCCGTACGGCGCACCGGCAGTGCCTGCCGCAGGACCTGGTCCCCGACGCGTCCTCCGCCAAGGAGTTCCTCGTCGCCGACAGCGGGGACCTGCGCAGTGTGCATCTGCCGGTCACCGACAAGGAGTTCGCCTACCCGGTCCCGGACTACGACGTAGCGGTCGAGTCCCCGTCGGACGCCGGTCCGGGTAATGTCGAGGTCGTGGTGACCGCACATACATTGGTACGCGACCTTCTCCTGCAGGCCGACCGGCTGGGCCCGGGCGCGGCATGCGACACCGGTCTGCGCACCCTGCTTCCCGGCGAGCATCTCCGGCTGCGCGTCACGAACGCGACCGAGACGGGCGCCGACGCCGTCGCGGCGGCACTGTTCTGCGTGGAACCGGCATGAGCTCACCGTCCGCGCGGGTGACCATCAAAGACGTCGCCGCGGCCGCCGGAGTCTCCAAGGGAGCCGTCTCCCTGGCCTTCAACCACAAACCGGGAGTCTCGGAGGCCACCCGGGAGAGGATCTTCGCCGCGGCCCGGCGTCTGGGCTGGTCCCCGAACTCCTCGGCCCGGAGTCTGTCGCGTCAGTCCGCCGACGCGGTCGGGCTGGCGATCTGCCGGCCTGCCAGGCTGCTCGGGCTGGAGCCGTTCTACATGGAGTTCATCTCCGGCATCGAAAGCGTCCTCGCCGAGCGGGACTGCTCACTGCTGCTACGCCTCGTCGACTCCTTGGAGGAGGAAGTAGGGCTGCAGCAACGGTGGTGGCGGGAACAGCAGATCGCGGGCTCGATCCTGGTCGACTTCCATGACGAGGATCCGAGGATTTCGCCCCTGCAGGAGATCGGCCTCCCGGCTGTCGCCGTCGGTCATCCGTCTCTCACCGGAGGGTTCCCCTCGGTGTGGACGGACGACGCCGCCGCCGTCGCCGAGGCCGTACGCTACCTGGCGGTGCTGGGACACCGGCGGATCGCCCACGTCGGCGGTCCCCGGGGGCTCGGACACAGCACGATCCGGACCACAGCGTTCGAACAGGCCATGAGCGAACTCGGCCTGGAGCACGGACCCCACGTCGAGACCGGTTTCTCGGGCGAGGACGGCGCGCGGGCCACCCGTTCGCTGTTGCTGGCCGGCGACCGGCCCACCGCGATCCTGTACGACAACGACATCATGGCCGTCGCGGGACTCGGCGTCGCCACGGAGATGGGCTTCTCCGTACCTGACGAGGTGTCGCTCCTGGCCTGGGACGATTCCCAGTTGTGCCGGCTGACCCATCCGACGCTCACGGCGATGAGTCACGACGTCCATGGTTTCGGAGCCCAGGTCGCACGGGTGCTGTTCGATGTGCTGGAAGAACGCGAGGTGACGTCACGGCCCGTCGCCACTCCCTCGCTCGTGCCGAGGGCATCGACCGCCCCACCTCCCTCGTAGAGGCGGGCGGGCACGACGGAAGGGTGCGGCTTCAGGCCGCGCCCTTTCTCATTGGCTTCGGGAGTTCCTCCCCGAAACCGCCCGTCGGGAGCCTCGGCGGGGTTCTGCGGATGAAGGAGGCAGGACCCCGCCGAAAACATCGACCGACCACAAGAACAAAACCGGTTAAGTCCTCGATCGCGGAACGGCTGGTGAGCCAGGCACCCCTATTTCCTCGTGGTGCCTGCGGGCCGCCGCCGCCGCGCCGATGAGACCGGCGTCCCCGCCCAGAGCGGCGGGCCGCACCTCCAGGCCGCGCATGAAGCCGAGTGCCGCGAACGACCGCAGGTGACGGCGCAGCGGTCCGAAGAGTGTGTCGCCCGCCTGCGCCACGCCCCCGCCGATGACCGCGACCTCGATCTCCAGCAGCGCCGCGCAACCGGCGATCGCGGCGGCCAAGGCCCGTGCCGAGCGGTCGTAGGCGGCCAGGGCCCGTTCGTCACCCTGACGCGCGGACGCGGCGACGGCCGCGGCGGAGGGTTGCATGCCAGGCATTGGGGACCAGCCCGTCTCGACGGCGTACCGGGCGATGGCTGTCCCGCTGGCGTACCCCTCGACGCATCCCCGTGCCCCGCAGGGGCAGGGCGGTCCGTCGATGCCGACGGAGATGTGGCCTATGTGGCCGGCGTTCCCCGAGGTTCCCGGATGCAGCCTCCCGCCCAGGACGAATCCACCGCCGACACCGGTGGAGACGACCATGCACAGAGCGTTGTCCGCTCCCTGTGCGGCGCCGATCCAGTGCTCGGCGGCGGCCATGGCCACTGCGTCCCCGAGCAGGATCGGCTCAGGGCCGAAGGAGAGCTCCGGATGGGCGCTCACGCTGTCGACGAGGGGGAAGTCGCGCCAGGCGGGAATGTTCACCGGGCTCACCGTGCCGCTCACGGTGTCGACCGGTCCGGCGCTGGCGATACCCACGGCGCGCGCCGCGCTCCAGGCCGCAGTGGCGGACAGGGCGTCGATCACGGCGTCGACGGTCCGTGCCATGCGTCGGGCGGATTCCCGGGCCGGCGTGGGGAGCTCGGCACGGTGGACGACGGCGCCGCGTTCGTCCACCAGCGCTCCCGCGATCTTGGTCCCTCCGATGTCCAAGGCGGCGTACACCGATACGGTCCTTTCTCCGGTCGCCCGGCACAGCCTTGGGTGCCGCGGTGGCGGACCACGGAGGCTGTGAAGGGCGACAACGTTGTCAAATAAGGGGGACGGAAGGTTGGGCGGGAGTGTCGCGCCGGTCCGGGCGGTGGCCGACGGTGGCGACGAACAGGGTGCCGTTGCCTTCGACGAGGGCTTCTCCGTCCGAGTCGGGGAGGAAGCAGGAGGTGCCAGGGCCAAGCCGCACCGGCGTGCTCCCGGCCGCCGTGGCGCGAAGGCTCGCCGACCCGTCCAGGCAGAAGGCGATACGAGGTCCGGTCGCAGGTACGAGGGGGATGCGCGAGCCGTCGAGATCCGTGCGGTAGAGGGCGAACTCGGCAGCCGGGCAGTCGTAGAGCCAGGTGGATCCCGGTCCCTGGACCCTGGTCGGCGTGACGGCAGGGACCCGCACCGCCGGGTTGGTGATGCGTAGCAGCTCCGGGACGTTCACCTCCTTGGCAGTCAGCCCTGCGCGCAGCACGTTGTCCGAATTGGCGAGCAGTTCCAGGCCCACGCCGTGGACGTAGGCGTGCAGTCCGCCCGCCGGCATGAACAGAGCCTCACCGGGCTCCAGGACCCGGCGGTCGAGCAGCAGTGAGGCCACGAGGCCGAGGTCCCCGGGGTGATGCCGGGACATGCGGACCACTGCCCCGTAGGCGGCTGCGGCAGGGCCGGTCGACCCGGCAGCACGCCGGCACGAGGACACGACGGAGTGGACGAGGTCCGCGCGGGCCTCCGGCGGCCATTCCAGTAGGGCACGCAGTGCCGCGGACAGGGCCCGCTCGTCGGTCCCGGCGTGCAGCAGGCCGATCACGGGGCGCAGTGCTTCCACTTCGAGGCCCCGCAGGAGACGTGCGGCCTCCTCCCGGTCACGGAAGCCGGCCAGCACCTCGAAACGGGTCAGGGCGTGGAGCAGTTCGGGTTTCGGCCAGTCGTCGACGTAGGGACCGCGCCCTCCATCGGACGCCTGAGCGGCGAACCCGGCGCGCGCCTGCTCCTGGTCGGGGTGCACCTGTATGGAGAGCGGCTGCTCTGCGGCCAGCACCTTGAGCAGAAAGGGCAGTCTGCCCCCGAACCGCTCGGCGCACTCGGTGCCCAGTTCCGCGTGGGGATCGTCGGTGACGACGTCGAGGAGCGTCGTTGCCCGTCCGTCGCGGGTCAGGCCCGCCGGGCCGGACGGATGCGCACCCATCCACAGCTCCGCCTCCGGCCCGGCCGCAGGGGTCGTCCGCCCCTGCAGCCGGGCCAGAGCTTCGCGGGAGCCCCACGCATACGGCTTGATGATCGGAAGAAGTAGGTCCACGTTCCGTACGTTAACCGCGTACAGAAGTTTTCCACGAGACCGTGGAGCCCTGTTATTAAACCGGTATAGTGAATCCCGGTTCCGCGGTCACGCTGAAGAGCATGCCGTTCCGTTCAGGGTGAAGGACGCGGGCACCTGATTCGTCCCGTCCTCGGAGGTGCCGCTGAAGCCGAAGTTCACGCTCCCTCCCGGCGCGATGGTCGTGTTGTAGCCGGCAGGGTGCGTCACGGTCACGCTGCGCCCGTCCTGGACCCGCGTGCCGTTCCAGATCTGGGTGATGGTCTGGTTGCCGGAGAACGAGAAGGACAGCTCCCAGTTGTTCACCGGAGCGGTTCCGGTGTTGTGGATCGTGACGTCCGCGTTGAAGGTGGCCCCCCAGTCGGACAGCCGGTAACCGACCTTGCACCGTTGGGCCGGGGTGGGCGATGCCGTGGGCGTGCCGGTCGGGTCCGGGCTCGGCGTCGGCTCCGGACTCCCGGTCGGCGTGCCGGTGGAAGGAGGCGGCGTCGGGGTGGCGGTCGGGGAGCTGCCGCTCTTGGCGGCCATGCGGGCCGAGTGGGCACGGAAGACCTCGAGTTCCGGGTCCCCCTGCGAGACACCGAACTTGCCGTCGATCTCCCGGTCCTGGTACCACCAGAAGGCGCTGCCGTCGCCACCGGCCGCTTCGAAGTCGGCGTAGATCTCGCGCCACCAGGCTGCGCGGTCGACGTTGTGGACGTTGAACTCCCCCATGAAGAAGGGCTTTCCGACCTTCTCGTGCGAGTCTCTGATCCAGGCCCTGACCAGGGACTTCGTCTCCTCGAGGGTCAGGTCTGCCCAGTGCTCCGTGGGGTAGGGGTGGGCCGAGGTGAAGTCCAGGTACGGGGACTGCTGCAAATGGACGAAGGGATTGCCTTCGTCGCCGCCGAAGCCGTACTCCGTGCCGTGTCCCTCGATGCCGGCACCCAGCAGATGGTGGGGGTCGATCCCCTTGACGAACGCCCCCATCTCGTCGACCCAGGCGCGCAGGGTGGTCCCTTCGACGTTCTCCTCCTGGCTCTGCCCCTCGTAACGGGGCTCGTTCATCAGGTCCCAGGCGAAGATGGTCGGATCGTCCTTGTACTTGACGCCGCTGTAGTGGTTGGTCCGGTTCAGCGCGTGACTCACGTAGTTCTTGTACGAGGTGAAGCACCCGGGGCAGCGGTTCTTGTCGAAGAACGCTGCCCGGGCCGGCTGCCCGCCCGACAGTCCTTCCCAGCGCAGGCGTGTGTCGATGCCGCCGTACGCCTCCCAGTAGTTCTCCAGGACCGGCATCAGCCGCAGGCCATGGGCCCGAGCCGACTCGATCACGTAGTCGAACAGTGCGAACTGCTGCTCGTCGTAAACCCCTTCGGACTTCTCGAAGCCGTGCCAGCTCTCGTGGCTGAACATCCACAGCCTGACGACGTCGACTCCGTCGTCGCGCATGCGGGCCATGTGGGCGTCGATGCGCTGCTTGTCCATGAACTGCGTTTCCGTGTCACCGGAGCCCGACCCGAAGGTGAAGAGGTCGTAGGCGTTGGCGCCGGCGAAGTAGTACTCCTCGCCGTCCAGGCAGAAACGGATCCCGCAGCGTGTCACGAAGGAGTCCTGGGAGGCGGCCGAGGCCGGAGGCGGCCGCATGACCGACAGGCACGCAGCGGCCAGGGCGGCCACGATCAGGAAGACGAGGAGTGTCGAATGGCGTCGGACCGGTGGGAGGAGGTGACCATGCATCGCGGCTCTCTCGTTCGACTGACGACTGACATGTACCGGTTAACCTGCGGGGAACGTAGAGGGGGCCGCTTTGACTGTCAATCAATCTCGCAAGACATGTTTCCCTTGGTCAAAGGTGCGGCAGAGGGGATTCCGCTGCCTGTGCAGCAGGTTTAGCGGTTTAGCCGGCAGGCCGCCATCCACCCCTGGCAACAAATCTCGAACCGTCTATTGACATGTGTGGGACATCCAGTGCCTCATGGTGTGGCGTTGAGCGGCCCGCAGCTGGGTTCGGCCGCTCGGCGGCTCTTCGCACCGCTCACCCAGCGCCTGCCGTACGGCGCCTGACGCTCGCTCAGTTACTGGCGGGCGACGCCTTCCCGCTGTCGGACATCGTTGTCATCCACCTGTTCCGACGTCTGCGTGCGGCGGCCAGGCAGCGACTCCCCCCATCAACCTTCCGAGGAGACACATGCAAAAGTCACGAAGCGCGCCGATCACCAGGGCCTGGGCCGCGTTCGCTGCCCTTCTCGGGCTCTTGCTCTCACTCGCAGGGCCTTCTGCAGGTACGGCGGAGGCGGCTGAAGGCGGCATCCACGTCAGCAACGGGCGCGTCGTCGAGGGCAACGGCAACGCATTCGTCATGCGCGGGGTCAACCACGCCTACACCTGGTACCCCGAGCGCACCAGCTCCATCGCCGACATCGCGGCCAAGGGCGCCAACACCGTGCGGGTCGTTCTGAGCAGCGGCGGCCGCTGGACGAAGACGAGCGCCTCCCAGGTCTCCACACTCATCTCCCAGTGCAAGGAGGCCAGGGTCATCTGCGTCCTCGAGGTGCACGACACCACCGGCTACGGCGAGGACAGTGCGGCGACCAGCCTGGACCAGGCCGCCGACTACTGGGTCAGCGTGAAGAGCGCGCTGGAGGGCCAGGAGGACTACGTCGTCGTCAACATCGGCAACGAGCCCTTCGGCAACACCAACTACACCGCGTGGACCGACGCGACGAAGGCGGCCATCGCCAAGCTCCGTGGCGCCGGCATCGACCACGCGCTGATGGTTGACGCTCCCAACTGGGGGCAGGACTGGTCCGGCACCATGCGGGACAACGCGGCGTCGGTCTTCGCCTCCGACCCCGACCGCAACACCATCTTCTCCATCCACATGTACGGCGTGTACGACACCGCGACCGAGGTGCAGGACTACCTCAATGCCTTCGTGAGCAACCGCCTCCCGATCGTTGTCGGCGAGTTCGGTGACCAGCACAGCGACGGCAACCCCGACGAGGGCGCCATTATGGCCACGGCCCAGTCCCTCGGAGTGGGTTACATCGGCTGGTCGTGGAGCGGCAACGGAAGCGGCGTCGAGTACCTCGACATGGTGAACGGCTTCGACCCGAACTCGCTGACCAGCTGGGGCGACCGTTTCTTCAACGGCAGCAACGGCATCGTCGCCACGTCGGAGCGCGCCACCGTCTACGGCGGCGGCGACAACGGCGGTGAGGACGGCGGCACGGGCGGCACCGCGCCCAACGGTTACCCGTACTGCGTGCACGGCAGTGCCTCCGACCCTGACGGTGACGGCTGGGGCTGGGAGAACAACCGTTCCTGCGTCGTCCGCGGCGCCCTCGCTCCCAACGGGTACGTGTACTGCGTGCACGGCAGTGCCTCCGACCCTGACGGTGACGGCTGGGGCTGGGAGAACAACCGTTCCTGCGTCGTCCGCGGCAGCGCTGCGGATCGCTGACCAGCCCGATGATCGCACGCCCCGCCCGGATGCCTCTCGAGCGGGGCGTGCTGTCATACAGAAATCAGCCAACGGTGCGTGACGCCCGCCGAGGACCCCACGGCTCAGGCCGCTTCACCCGAGCGACGTCGAGAGGCCGCCCTCGCAGAATGTGCCGTGTCCCGCCTGGCGACCTTGGTCTCGAAGGCAAACGAGCGTCATGACTCACTCTCATTTCGCCTCCCTGACACTGCCGACGCAGAGCCCTTCACCAGCGCGTCCGAGGTCACCATCACCGTCGGTCACGAGCGCCTTGTCACCTTCCGAGTCGAGGGCTCGAGACTGGTCGGGCAATCGATGACTTGCGCAGCCAAGAGGCCACGGGGCGCAGCTCGGTCCGTCACCTATCGAGCGACTCGGTGACCTCGCCGATTCCGTGAAGCACCGTTGTCAGACCCGCACTGCATGATCGGAGGATGCTGATAACACCTCGCCCCGGAGCCGACCGGGACACCATCCGACAGCACCTCAGGGGCGTCCAGCTCAACGCTCAGAACCTCCGCGGCTCTGGCTACAACAGCGCCTACGACCGGCTCCTGCGATACCTGGAGTGGGCGACGGACTCGGCCGACCGTCTGCGCCACCAGATCAGCAACAGGGACATTGAGCACCTCGTCCTCACCCGCCGCTATCAGGCACTCTTGTCCAGCTGCGGCACCCTCGCGGGCTCCGCGCAGCAGCGTCTTGTGAACGGCCTCGTCGACCTAGAACTTTCCGAGCGCGATCGGGCCTTGGAGGAGGCCGTCACCGATCTCGAGAGGGTCATCTCCCGCTGGGATAAGCGCGAGGTGTTCGTCATCGCCGACACCAGCTTCTACATTCACGCGCCCAGCAGGCTCGACACACTCGATCTCGTTGCAGTCCTCGGCATCTTCCCGTCCGACAGCATCCGTCTCCTATTCCCCATGGCGGTTGTCGACGAGCTGGACGCCCTCAAGGAGTCGAGCAAGCAGCAGGCGCGGTGGCGCGCCTCCTACACCCTCGGGCTCCTGGACAAGACGCTGCAAGGAGGGACCTCCGCGGTCTGCTGGCGCCAGGCCCGGTACACGTCCGAGAAGGCGCGGGGCGCCATCACCTTCGAGATCGTGCTGGACCCCACCGGCCACACGCGGCTGCCCATCACCGATGACGAGATCATTGACCGGGCCGTCGCCATCCAGTCACTCGCCCGTGACGACGTGCGTTTCTTGACCTGCGACACTGGCCAGCACACCCGCGGCCATGCGGCCCGGCTGACCGTGACGAAGATTCCAACGAAGGACCCGGGGCCGGAACCCGACTGGGCTGCGGCCCAGCAACCTGGAACCAGAGCAAAGCGCCGCGCGAGGCAGGACGCTCGCAACCAGAGCGAGAGCGAGGCAGTGGCGGAAGCGGCGGGTTCCTAACGAGCTCGTGCATGGTAGGTGGTGAGGCGTCGAGGACTTTGACGGGGCTCGGTGTTCACCTCGGCCGTGCCGAGGTGAGGTCGACGGTCTGCTGGTGGGACAGCAGGCCGGCGACGGCTTGGACGGTGTCGCTGATGTGCTCGCGGCGGCCGAGGTGGCGGGCCAGGGCGCGCCAGTTCTTCAGATGGGCGATGCCGTGCTCGACCCGGATGCGCCGAGAGGAGTGCGCCGTGCGCTGCCGCTCATACATCTCCTCGTACCAGTCGGGAGCGTTCTTCTTGAACTTCCGGTGCGGTGGTGTCACCACCCGTCCGCCGGTCTGCGCGCCCAGGCCCTGGTATCCGGCGTCGGCGAGGATCTCCACGGCCGGCCCGTCGGCCAGGAGCTTGACCAGCCCCAGCTGGCGGGCGTGGGTGATGTCCGCGCAGCTGCCCGGCCGGGTCGGGCTGCAGAACAGCATCCGGCCGTCCCCGTCAGTGACGACCATGGTCTTGACGGCGTTCTGCCTGGTCTTGCCGGAGATGAACTTGTCCCGGTCCCGGCGTCCGGCGGCCGGGCGCCGGACGCGGATCTCGGTGCCATCGATGATCCCGGTCCTGCCGCTGGCACCGAGGTGGTCGATGACCTCGGCGAGAGTCCGCAGCCGCACGCCGGGGGCGATGGTGCAGCCTCGCTCGGCGAGCAGGGGCCGCACCTCGCCGACGGCTCGAGTGATGGTGGAGCGGTCCACGCCGAACCAGCAGGCCAGCACGTCATGCGTGGTGGCGTGACGGAGGTGGAAGAGCGTGGCCAGGAGCCGGTCGACGAAGACCAGCCGGTGCTTCGCACCGGCGCCCACCGCCCGCTTCCGCGGCCGGGAGGTGAGCCTGGCCTGGTGCCGCTCATGCCACAACGGGCCCAGCTCGGCGACCAATTCAGCGATCACGTCGGCCGACAGGCCCGTGATCCTCCGGTCGCTGATGATCACTGCACGAGACGCGTTCCCCACCACCCGACCATGATCGGCGATCAGCAGCTCGACGCCTCACCGCCTACCATGCACGAGCTCGTTAGCTGGAGGCGCCGGTTTACGGTCCGGGCGGCGGCGAGCACCGCGTCCTGACGGGCCTCCGCAGCCCACAGGGGAGCCGCTGGCTCCCAGACCCAGGGGTGAAACCGGTCGGCGGCCAGCGTCGAGACGTCCGGCACCAGCCGGACCGCCCATTCGTCCTTGTCCGCCAGAATTCCGAGGCCGCGCTGAACCTCGTTGCGCGCCATGGCGACGCAGGCTACCTGGGCAGGCCACCTGGCCGATGTCGATCTTGTCGGCGATCGCTGGGGCGAGCAGGTGGAGAATCTGCTTGGCAGTGGGCTCGGCTCGGTGCAAACGGGCGTGCAGGTTCGGGTCACCGATGTAATCGCCCGGCCTTATGTTGGCGTCGTAGCGGGTGGCCAGGTCAAGGAACTCTTCAAGCTGTCCCCGCATCCAGTCACAATCCACGGCGGCACCCTGGAGACGGGTCGTTCCGGCCGGCTCGCCCTGGACGCGCCTGGATACGGCTGGGACTCCACGACCACGTGCGGACGCATGCAGGTGACGCCCAGGCGCACCTCCCTACGAATGAGGCCGTGCCCATCACCTGCCACAACCTCACCTGGCATCCCGTCAGAACGAGCGTCAAATGAGCGTCACGAGCGTCATTTCAGCGTCAAGATATCGCCCGTAACGCCCACACCGCACATAATGCGCACGCGCAAAATCGCAGGTCAGGAACCCTTCGGCGCGGGTTTGAGGATGGCGACGCACTCCACGTGGTGGGTCATCGGGAACAGGTCGAAGGCCCGCAGGAAGTGCGGGACGTAGCCCTCCTCGCGGAAGTACGCCAGGTCGCGGGCGAGGGCGGCCGGGTCGCAGGCGACGTAGGCGATCCGGCGCGGCCCGAGGGAGGCCACCTGCCGCACCGTCTTGCGCCCGGCGCCGGAGCGGGGCGGATCGAGGACGACGATGTCGGCCTCGGTGATGCCGGTGCGCGGCAGGACCTGCTCGACGTTGCCGCGCTCGACGCGGACACGGTCGAGGTCGGCGAGGTTGTGGCGGGCGTCCTCCACCGCGCGCCTGGAGGACTCGATGCCGAGCACCGCGCCCTTGTCCCCGACGCGCTCGGCCAGGGCTCCGGCGAACAGCCCGGCGCCGCAGTACAGGTCGAGGGCCATCTCGCCCTTGCGCGGCGTCAGACCGGTCATCACGGCCTCGACCAGCAGTTCGGCGGCCTTGGGGTGGACCTGCCAGAAACCGCCCGCGCTGATCCTCCAGGTGCGGCCGACGGCGCGCTCACGGACGAAGGGGCGGCCGTGCACCCGGTGCACGGCCCGCTCGCCGCCGCGCTCCGCGCCGCGTCCGCGGGGCTCCTCGCCCCTCAGCACCGACACCGGCCGGTCCAGCTCCACCAGGGGCAGGCGCCCGCCGGGGCGGGGGGTGAGCACGACCTGGCGGTCGCCGGAGCCGGTGGCGGCGGTCGCGTCGACGGTGGCGATCTGCGGCCACCGGCGCTTCTCGACGCCCAGCTCGCTCACCCCCGGCGCGGCGATCAGGCAGCGGTCGATCGGCTGCACCTCGTGGGAGCGGTGGCGCAGCAGCCCGGCGCGGCCCTCGTCGTCCACGCTGTAGTGGACGCGGGTGCGCCAGGCCGGGACCTCGCCCTTGGGCACCTTGTCGCCGGGGGCGGGCTCGACGGTGCCGTCCCAGCCGGCGTCCTCGGCCGTCAGCCCCGCCAGCCTCGCCAGCTGCTCGGCGACGACGGAGGCCTTCAGCCGCCGCTGGGCCCCGGGGGCGGCGTGCTGCCAGTCGCAGCCGCCGCACAGGCCGGGGCCGGCGAACGGGCAGGGCGCCTCGACGCGGTCCTTGGAGGGCTCCAGGACCTCGACGGCGTCGGCGCGCAGGAAGCGGGAGTCCTCCCGGCCCTCGGTCACCTTCGCGACGACCCGCTCGCCGGGCAGGGCGTGGCGCACGAACAGCACCCGCCCCTCCTCGGTGCGGGCGATGCAGTGGCCACCGTGCGCGACGGGGCCGATCTCGACCTCGTACTCCCGGCCCACCAGCGACGGTGCGGTTTCGGGGGACGCGGCGGGGGGTGTTGCGGGGGGCATGGGGAGCGGCTCCAACGGACGGCGGGGCGCATGGACGGCAGTCCTCCAGCCTACCGGTCCGCCCGGGTCACCCCTGTCGCCCGTCCCCCTCCCTCCGGTCCGCGGGCCGGTCGGGGCCGGCGGGGCCGCGGCGCACCGCACCGGGCGCGCTCCACTCCGAGCGCCTGCGCGCCCTCAGCCGGGCGCGCTCGGAGGACTCCAGCTGGTAGGGCACGGAGGTGACCATCACGCCGGGGGTGAACAGCAGGCGGCCCTTGAGCCGCAGGGCGCTCTGGTTGTGCAGGAGCTGCTCGTACCAGTGGCCGACGACGTACTCGGGGATGTAGACGCTGACCACGGCGCGCGGGCTGCTGCGGCGCAGGCCCTTGACGTACTCCACGACCGGCCGGGTGACCTCGCGGTAGGGGGAGTCCAGGGTTTTCAGCGGGATGTCGATGCCGCGCCGGTTCCACTCCTCGAACAGGGCGCGGGTCTCCTCGGGATCGACGTTGACGCTGAGGGCCTCCAGGGTGTCGGAGCGCATCATCTTGGCGTACGCCAGCGCCCGCAGGGTCGGCCGGTGGACCTTGGAGACCAGGACGATGGAGTGCACCCGCGAGGGCCTGGCCATCTCCTCCCGCCCGGCCTCGGCCGGCAGCGCCAGCTCCTCGGCGACCCGGTCGTAGTGGCGGCGGATGGCGGTCATCATCGCGTAGAAGAGCGCCATGCCGATGAGTGCGACCCAGGCGCCGTGGCTGAACTTGGTGACCAGCACCACCACCAGGACCAGGCCGGTGAAGAAGGCGCCGAAGGCGTTGATGGCGCGGGAGCGCTTCATCCGGCGGCGGGCGGAGGAGTCGGTCTCCTGGGCGAGGTGGCGGTTCCAGTGCCGGACCATGCCGGTCTGGCTGAAGGTGAAGGAGACGAAGACGCCGACGATGTAGAGCTGGATCAGCCGGGTGGAGTCGGCGTCGTAGGCGTAGACGAGCACGCCCGCGAAGACGGCCAGCAGCACGATGCCGTTGGAGAAGGCCAGCCGGTCGCCCCGGGTGTGCAGCTGGCGGGGCAGGTAGCGGTCCTGGGCGAGGATCGAGCCGAGGACGGGGAAGCCGTTGTAGGCGGTGTTGGCGGCCAGGAAGAGGATGAGCGCGGTGGCCGCGGCGACCAGGAGGAAGGGGAGCGAGCCGTTGCCGAAGACGGCCGCGGAGACCTGGGCGATGACCGGGTCCTGGTGGTAGTCGGGACCGGCGGGGCGGCCGTCGATGAGGATGTCGGTGGCGGGCGTCTCGGACATCTTCACACCGGTGGCCAGGGCCAGGGCGATGATGCCGCCGAACATGGTGGCGGCCAGCCCGCCCATCAGCGCCAGGGTGGTCGCGGCGTTGCGGCTCTTGGGGCGTCGGAAGGCGGGGACGCCGTTGCTGATGGCGCCGACGCCGGTGAGGGCGGCGCAGCCGGACGAGAAGGCCCGCAGGAGCAGGAAGAGCAGGGCGAAGCCGGTCAGCTCCGCGGTCTCGGCGCTGACCTCGTATCCGGCGCTGGGGGCCGACATCTCGTCGCCCAGGGCCAGGCCGCGGAAGGCTCCCCAGACGATGGTGCCCAGTACGCAGGCGACGAAGAGGTAGGTGGGGGCGGCGAATATCGTGCCGGACTCGCGTACGCCGCGCAGGTTCAGCACGGCCAGCAGCGCGATGATCGCCACCGCCGTACCGGTCTTGTTCTCGGAGACGAACGGGATGGCCGAGGCGAGGTTCTCCACCCCGGCGGCGACCGACACGGCCACCGTCAGGACGTAGTCCACCAGCAGGGCGCCGGCGACGGTGAGCCCGGCGCGGGGACCGAGGTTGGCGGTGGCCACCTCGTAGTCGCCGCCGCCGGAGGGGTAGGCGCGGACGTTCTGCCGGTACGACGCGACCACCACGAACAGGAGCACGACGACGGCGAGGGTGATCCACGGCCCGAAGCGGTAGGCGGAGAACCCGGCGATGGAGAGCACCATCAGGACCTCGCCCGGGGCGTACGCGACCGACGACAGGGGGTCGGAGGCGAAGACCGGGAGGGCGATGCGCTTGGGCAGGAGCGTCTGGGTGAGGCGATCGCTGCGCAGCGCACTGCCGATCAGGATCCGTTTGGACACATCGGTCAGCTTGGACACGCAGAGGATCGTAAGCCTCACCTCCCCGGCCCACCCAACCGCCGTCGGGCCGGAGTGCGGCAGGTCACGGCGGGAGGGCGCGTCACCGGCGTCCGCTCCCGCGAGTTGCGGGAGGCGGGGGCGGGGCCAAGCATGGCCGTATGGCGGAGAGGACGGGCCGGCACATGGACGGCGGCGACGGCGGCGAGGGCGGTACGGACCGCACCGGCGGGAACGGAAGCACCGGCGGGGAGGGGGAAGGGCCTGCGGGCCGGCCGCTGCGCTGCCTGGTCACCGGGGCCACCGGCTACATCGGCGGCCGGCTGGTGCCCGAGCTGCTGGCGGCCGGGCACACCGTGCGCTGTCTGGCCCGCACCCCGGCCAAGCTGCGCGACTATCCATGGGCGGGGCGGGCGGAGGTGGTGCGCGGGGACGTCACCGACGCCGCGTCGGTGCGCGCGGCGATGGAGGGCATGGACGTCGCCTACTACCTGGTGCACTCCATGGGCGGCGGCTCCCGCTTCGAGACCACCGACCGCGAGGCCGCGCGGATCTTCGGCGAGCAGGCGCGGGCGGCCGGGGTGGGCCGGATCGTCTACCTGGGCGGGCTGACCCCGGCCGGGGTGCCGGAGGAGGAGCTCTCCCCGCACCTGCGCTCCCGCGCCGAGGTCGGGCGGCTGCTGCTGGCCTCCGGGGTGCCGACGGCCGTGCTGCGGGCGGCGGTGATCATCGGTTCGGGTTCGGCGTCGTTCGAGATGCTGCGCTATCTGACCGAGCGGCTGCCGCTGATGATCACCCCGAGCTGGGTGCGCACCCGGCTCCAGCCGATCGCGGTGCGCGACGCGCTGCGCTACCTGGCCGGCTGCGCGTCGCTGCCGCCCGAGGTGAACCGGACCTTCGACATCGGCGGCCCGGAGATCCTCACCTACCACGACATGATGCAGCGCTACGCCGCGACGGCCGGGCTGCCCAGGCGGGTCATCGTCCCGGTGCCGGTGCTCTCCCCCACCCTGTCCAGCCACTGGATCGGCCTGATCACCCCCGTCCCGCGCGCACTGGCCCGGCCGCTGGCGGAGTCGCTGCGGCACGAGGTGGTCTGCGCCGAGCACGACATCGCCCGCTACGTCCCCGACCCGCCCGGCGGCCTGCTGAGCCTGGACCGGGCGCTGCGGCTGGCGCTGAAGCGGATCAAGAACGCCGAGGTGGCCACCCGGTGGTCCTCGGCGTCCGTCCCCGGCGCGCCCAGCGATCCGCTGCCCACCGACCCGAACTGGGCGGGCGGCAGCCTCTACACCGACGAGCGCGAGCGCACCGTGGCCGCCTCGCCGCAGGCGCTGTGGCGGGTGATCGAGGGCATCGGCGGTGAGAACGGCTGGTACTCCGCGCCGCTGGCCTGGGCGGTGCGCGGCCGGCTGGACCGGCTGGTGGGCGGGATCGGGTTGCAGCGGGGGCGGCGGGACGCCGAGCGGCTGCGGGCGGGCGACTCGCTGGACTTCTGGCGGGTGGAGGAGATCGAGCCGGGACGGCTGCTGCGGCTGCGGGCGGAGATGCGGCTGCCGGGGCTGGCCTGGCTGGAGCTGCGGGCGGACCGGGGGCCGGACGGGGAGACCGTCTACCGGCAGCGGGCGCTGTTCCACCCGCACGGTCTGCTGGGCCAGGCGTACTGGTGGGGTGTTTCGCCGTTCCACGCGGTGGTATTCGGCGGGATGGCGCGCAATATCGCCTCGGCGGCCGAGGCGGGGGCCGCGGGTGTCGGGCGGCGGCGCCGGGTCACCTCCGGGGCGGGCCCCCGTCCGGGCGGTGGCGCAGCGCGGCCAGCTCCTCGTTCATGGCTGCCAGGAAGCGCACGACGGCGCGGAGTTCCGCGTCGCTGAAGCGCTGCCGCACGGTGTCGGTGGCACGCGCGAGGGGACGGAAGTACTCGCGGGCCACCTCCCGGCCCCGGGGGGCGTAGTGGAGGTGGACGATTCTGCGGTCGGCCGAGTCCCGGGTGCGCCGGATGTGGCCCGCGCGCTCCAGGCGGTCCAGGCAGGCGGTGACCGCGCCCGAGGTGAGCTGGAGGCGTTCGCGCAGCAGTCCGGGGGTGACGGGCCCGTCCCGCTCGCCGTCCAGGATCTCCACCAGGGCCTGGACGTCGGTGGGGTGCAGGCCGTGGGACTGGGCGAAGTCGTGCGCCATGCGGCTGAACTCGCCGTTCATGCGCCGGAGCAGCACGGCGAACGCCTGGAGCCCGGTCGGACCGCCGTCGGGGCCGGCGGGGGGCTCGGTGGAGGCGCCGGCGGGTTCGCCGGCCGGTTTGCCGGTGGGGTCGTCTGAGTCGCGCACTCCTCCACGATATACAGTCTCGATCGTCAAGTTTCTCAACGAAAAAGATTTATGCCCGCGCAGGCGGTGCCCACGTCCTTCGGTTCAGGGGAGTCCATGAAACCCACACCGCGTGTCCTCAGGTGGCTGGTGCCCGCCGCACTGATCGTCGTCTGGCTGGCGGTCGGCGGCGCCTTCGGCCCGTACGCCGGGAAGATCAGCGAGGTCTCGACCAACGACCAGGCCTCCTTCCTCCCCGAGAGCGCCGAGTCGACCAGGGTGATCGAGGCGCAGAAGGACTTCCAGACCTCCGAGACCGTGCCCGCCATCGTCGTCTGGGAGGCCGACGAGGGCGGCATCGACGCCGGCCAGCGGCAGCGGGCCGAGCAGGCGCTGACCGAACTGGCCCAGGCCCCCGGCGTCGCCGGCCGCCCCTCCCCCGTGCAGCCGTCGGAGGACGGCGAGGCTCTGCAGGCCGTCCTCCCGCTCTCCTCCGACCTCGACGAGGAGATGGGCGACGTCGTCGACACCATCCTGGAGACCGCCGGGCAGGTGGAGGGCACCGAGGCCTACGTCGCGGGCCCGGCCGCCACCCAGGCCGACCTGTCCGAGGCGTTCGCCGGGATCGACGGACTGCTGCTGGGCGTGGCGCTCGGCGTGGTGCTGCTGATCCTGCTGCTGGTCTACCGCAGTCTGCTGCTGCCACTGGCGATCATCCTCGGCTCGGTCTTCGCCCTCGCGCTGGCCACCGCGATCGTCTACTTCCTGGCCGAACGGGACGTCGTACGGGTGGACGGCCAGGTGCAGGGCATCCTGTTCATCCTGGTCATCGGCGCCGCCACCGACTACGGGCTGCTGCTGTCGGCCCGCTTCCGCGAGGAGCTCGCCCACCGCGGCGACCGCCTGGGCGCCGCGCGGACCGCGCTGCGCCGCTCCCTGGGGGCCATCGTCGCCAGCGGCTCCACCGTCGCCCTGGGCCTGCTGGCCCTGCTGCTGAGCGATCTGCGCAACAACCAGGCCCTGGGCCCGGTCGGCGCCATCGGCATCGCCTGCGCGATGCTCAGCGCCCTGACCTTCCTGCCCGCGGTGCTGGCGGTGCTCGGCCGGTCCGCGTACTGGCCCGCCCGGCCCAAGCCGCCCGCGGACCCGTCCGACCCGTCCGCCGCCCGGGGCGTGTGGGGCCGGGTGGCGGCCCTGGTGGACCGCTCCCCGCGCCGGGTGTGGGCGGTGTCGCTGGCGGGCCTGGCGATCGCCGCCGCCTTCTTCCCGACCCTGTCGTCCACCGGCGTGCCGACCAAGGAGATCTTCGTCGGCGGGGCCCAGTCCGTCACCGCCCAGGAGAAGCTCGACGAGCACTTCCCCGGCGGTTCCGGCAACCCCGCCGTGATCATCGCGGACGCCGACCGGGTGCGGGAGGTCACCGCCGCCGCGCAGGACACCGAGGGCGTGGTCTCGGCCGCCCCGGTCACCTCCTCGGGCCGCCCCGGCGGAGGCGAGCCGCTGGTCGTCGACGGCCGGGTGAGCGTCCAGGCCACCCTGTCGGCCGGGGCCGACTCCGACGCGGCCCTGAACACCGTCGAGCGGCTGCGGGAGCGGGTGCACGCCGTGGACGGCGCCGACGCCCTGGTCGGCGGCTACACCGCACAGCAGCTCGACACCCGTGAGACCGCCCGCGAGGACCGCGCGCTGATCATCCCCGTCGTCCTGGTGATCATCCTGGTGATCCTGATCGGACTGCTGCGGTCGGTGGTGATGCCCGTGCTGCTGGTGGCGACCGTGGCCCTGAACTTCCTGGCCACCCTGGGCATCGCCGCCCTGGTCTTCGAACACCTCCTCGGCTACAGCGGCACCGATCCCTCCATCCCGCTGTACGGATTCGTGTTCCTGGTCGCCCTCGGGGTGGACTACAACATCTTCCTGATGACCCGGGTCCGCGAGGAGACCCTGCTGCACGGCAACCGGATGGGCGTGCTCAAGGGCCTGACCGCCACCGGAGGTGTGATCACCTCGGCCGGGGTGGTGCTGGCCGCCACCTTCGCGGCGCTGGTGGTGATCCCGCTGTCCTTCCTGGTGCAGATCGCCTTCATCGTCGCCTTCGGCGTGCTCATGGACACCGTCCTCGTGCGCTCCCTGCTCGTCCCGGCCCTCGCCAGGGACATCGGACCGGCCGTGTGGTGGCCCAGCGCGCTGGGCCGCCGCGGCGAGGAGACGGGGACACGACCCGGAGGGGACCGGGAGGGGCGCCCCGCGCCGGATGCCGGGTAGCGTTACGGCGCAGGACAGATCGGCAGGTGCCCCGGTCGGGGCGGGAAGGACGACGCACGATGCGGGCCCGGGTCGTCACGGCACAGGAAGGCACGGGGTAGCGGCCTCATGCACATCGTCATCATGGGGTGCGGGCGCGTGGGCGCCGCGCTCGCCCGGACCCTGGAGCAGCGGGGTCACACGGTTGCGATCATCGACCGGGACGAGGCGGCCTTCCGCCGACTGGGCTCGTCCTTCGGCGGACGCCGGGTGGAGGGGATCGGCTTCGACCGCGACACCCTGCGCGAGGCGGGGATAGAGGAGGCCGGGGCGTTCGCCGCCGTCAGCAGCGGCGACAACTCCAACATCATCGCCGCCCGCGTGGCGCGCGAGATGTTCGGCGTGGAGAACGTCGCCGCCCGCATCTACGACCCCCGCCGCGCCGAGGTCTACCAGCGGCTGGGGATCCCGACCGTCGCCACGGTCCGCTGGACTGCCGACCAGATGCTGCGGCGGCTCCTGCCCTCGGGGGCGGAGCCGCTGTGGCTGGACCCGACCGGAGGCGTCCAGCTCGCCGAGGTGCACGCCTCCACCGCCTGGGTCGGGCACCGGGTGAGCCGCCTCCAGCAGGAGACGGGCACCCGGGTCGCCTTCATCACCAGGCTGGGCGAGGCGATGCTGCCCACCTCCGACACGGTGATCCAGGAGGGCGATCTGGTGCATGTGATGATGCGCTGCGACCGGGTCGGCGACGTGGAGGCGGCGTTCTCCCGCGGCCCCGAGGGGGAGGTCCGATGAGGGTCGCGATCGCCGGAGCCGGCGCGGTGGGCCGTTCCATCGCCGGGGAACTGCTGGAGAACGGCCACGAGGTACTGCTGATCGACAAGGCGCCCGGCGCCATCTCGGTGGAGCAGGTGCCGCAGGCCGAGTGGCTGCTGGCCGACGCCTGCGAGATCACCTCGCTGGACGAGGCCGCGCTCCAGCGCTGCAACGTCGTGATCGCCGCGACCGGCGACGACAAGGTCAACCTCGTGGTCTCCCTGCTGGCCAAGACGGAGTACGCCGTACCGAGGGTCGTGGCACGGGTGAACCACCCCAAGAACGAGTGGCTGTTCAACGAGTCCTGGGGCATCGACGTGGCCGTCTCGACCCCGCGGCTGATGTCCGCGCTGGTCGAGGAGGCCGTCAGCGTCGGCGATCTGGTGCGGCTGCTGCGCTTCAGCCAGGGCGACGCCAACCTGGTCGAGCTGACCCTGCCCCCCGAGTCGGCGCTGGCCGGCACACGGGTGGGCGAGGTGCGGTGGCCCGAGGACACCGCGCTGGTGACGATAATCCGCGGCAGCAGGGTCCTCACCCCGGGCCCCGAGGACTCCCTGGAACCGGGCGACGAGCTGCTGTTCGTCGCCGCCCAGTCCCGCGAGGAGCAGTTGGAGGAACTGCTGTCGGTGCGCCGGGAGCCGGAGGAGGACTCCCGGTAGCGGCGGGCTCCACGTGGCAGAGGGCGGCGGCCCCGGCCGGCCGGCCGGGGCCGCCGCCCTCTGCGTGTGCCGTACGGCCGCCGCGGGGCCGTGAGGGGCCGGGGGTCAGGAGTCCGTCCGCGTCTCGCCCGCCACGCGCTCGCGCTCCCCGTCCCGCTCCTTCTTCCTCTCCGCCTCCGCGGCCTCCTCCGCCTCCATCTCGGCGATCACGTCGATCGGCGGCGGGGCCTTGGCCAGGAAGACGTAGGTCAGGTAGACGCACAGCAGCAGCGGCGGGATGCCGAGCGCCACCTTCACCCAGCCGAGCTGGGTGGCGTCGCCCCAGAAGTAGATCGGGAAGAGGATGGCCGACTTGGCCAGCAGGACGATGCCCCAGGCCCAGGTCGCCTTGGTGTAGGCCGCCAGGCGGCCGGGGTTGCGGGTGCGCCAGGAGAGGTTCTCGCGCATCAGCGGCCCGAGCAGCACCCCGATCAGCGGGAAGCGCACCATCGCCGACAGGCAGTACGCGACCGCCAGCCCCAGGGTGTAGAGCATGCCCGGCAGGTAGAAGTTCTTGGCGTCGCCCGACATCATCGCGAAGACCGCGCCGATCCCGACCCCGAAGACGCCGCTGAAGGCGTGCTTGAGGGTCTCGCGCTGCACCAGACGGGCCAGCGCGAGCAGGACGCTCAGGCCCAGGGCGGCGACGGCCGCGAGGTGGATGTCGCGCCTGATCGTGTAGACCAGCACGAAGACCAGTCCGGGCACGGTGGTGTCCACCATGCCCCGTACTCCGCCGAACGCCTCCATCAGCGCCTTGTCCGTGACCGTCGGACCGGGCGCGCCGGCCTCGGCCTCGGCTCCGGCCCCGGGCCCGTCCACGCCGGCGGCCGGCTTGTCGAGAGAGGTCACCCGCTACTCCTGTCCGCTGTCCTGTCCGATGGGTCGCAGCTCGTACTTGGGGTTGAACAGCACCGGGCGGCCGCGGTTCATCGCGATCCGCCCGTGGGCGATCAGCCTGCGGCCCGGTTCTATGCCCGCGATGGACCGGCGGCCGAGCCAGACGACGTCCAGCGGGGCGGACCCGTCGAACAGCTCCGCCTCCAGCGCGGGCACGCCCGCCCTGGGGCGCTGCGTCACCGTGCGCAGCGTACCGGTGACCGTGACGATCTGCCGGTCGCCGCAGTCGCAGATGCGGGTGCAGCCGCTCTCCTCGGTGTCCTGCCGGAGTTCGGCGGAGAGCAGATCCTCCTGGGAGGAGGCCAGACGCCCGAGGAGGCGCCGCAGCCGGCCGCCCCTCTCGAGTCGGGTAACGCCACTCATACGGCCAGCCTACCCGCGCCCGTCACCCCCCGTAATGCCCCGGAGGGCCCCGGAACCGGATGTGACCGAAGGCTCCTTCCCCGGTTCCCCGGCGTCTTCCGAGCCCCCGGCGGACCCGGCGCTCCGCGACGCGCACCGGGCTCACGGCTCGCGGTTCAGGGCCGGGCCGGCAGTGGACGCAGTTCCGGGCCGGCCTCGCTCAGCCGTCCGTCGCGCAGTTCCAGGACGCGGTCGCAGCGGGACAGCAGCCAGGGCTCGCGGGTGGCGACCAGCGCGGTGGTCCCGCGGGCGCGGACGGCGGTGTACAGCAGCTCCAGCACCCCGGCCACGTCGCCGGGGCCGAGCAGTGCGGTGGGTTCGTCGGCGACCAGCAGCGCCGGCCGGATGGCCAGCGCGCGGGCGACGGCGACGCGCTGGCGCCGGGCACCGTCGATCTCGTCGGGCCGCCGCCCGGCCAGTTCGGCGAGGCCGGCCTCGGCCAGCAGCCGGGAGACCCGCTCGTCGCGCTCGCGCGCGGGGATGTTGCGCAGCCGCAGCGGAACACCGACGTTCTCGGCGACCGTGAGGACCGGCAGCAGCCCCGGGGAGGGGAAGACGATGCCGATGCGGTCGCGGCGCAGCCTCAGCCGCTCCTGCTCCCCCATTCCGTCCAGCCGCACCCCGTCGACGGTGATCCGGCCCGAGACGGGGGTGTCGAGCCCGCCGACGAGGCCCAGGAGGGTCGTGCGGCCCGCGCCGGGGCGCCCGGTGACCGCGACGAGCTCACCGCGCCGGACGGTGAGCGACAGGCCGCGCAGTACGGGCGGCGCGGCGGGTGCGTGGCCGTAGGAGTGGTACAGATCCTCGACGTCGACCACGGCGCCCATACGGCCTCCCCTTCCGGACGGCTCCGGACGGTGCCGAGCCTAGCGCCGCACCGGCCGGGGTTCACCCCGTCCGGCGCCGGAGCCCGCGGCCGGCCGTCACCCGTCACGGGCGATGCGGCGGGGCTCCCGCGGGAGCCCCGCGCCCCGCGTCCCGCTCAGCGGACCTCGGTGATCTCCGGGCCGCGCTGGAGCTTGTCGATGCCGCCGGCGAAGCGGGAGCCCTCCTGGGCCTGCTCCTGCTGGACGCCGTCGGGCACCATCTGCGCGTCGTCGGGGAGCTTGAGGACGATCGGGTCACGGGGCGCCATCGGGGATTCCCCGCGCACCACGACCGTGTCGCGGAAGATCTGCTCCAGCAGTCCGGCGGCCTGCGGCTGCACCGCGCCCTGGCCGGAGATGACACCGCGCAGGAACCAGCGGGGGCCGTCCACGCCGATGAAACGCACGACCTGCATGCCGCTGTTGCCGTCGGGCAGCCTGACCGGCACCTGCGCGCGCAGCTCCCAGCCCAGGGGTCCCTCGACCTCGTCGATGATCCCGCCCTTCTGGGTGATGCCCGAGGCGATCTCCTCGCGCACCTCGTCCCAGATGCCCTCGCGCTTGGGGGCGGCGAACGCCTGGAGCTGGACGGCGCTGTCCTTGAGCACGATCGTCGCGGCGACGATGGCGTCACCGGCGACCTCCACCCGCAGCTCCATGCCCGGCACTCCGGGCACGAACATGCCGCCCAGATCGACCCGGCCCTCGCCCGGTGCGTGCAGCTCGCTCACGTCCCAGGGGCCGTCCGGCCGGGGGGCCGGGGGAAGCTTGACCCGGGTCTGCTCGCCACCGGTGCCGTCGGCGGACCCGTCCGACGCGTCGGTGCCCTCGTCGGATCGTTCCGTCTCGAACTCGTCCGAGGCGCCCTCGGGCTCTACCTTCTTCTTGCGACGACGTCCGAACACGTCACTGTCCCTTCAGGTCGGCAGCCTCGTCGGCCGCGACCGCAGCGTAATGGTTGTGCTGTGCAGCGTGGTCCTGTGCGGTGCCGTCCTGTGCGGCGTGGCCGCCCGTGGAGCCGAAGCCCCCCGCCGCTCGCGCCGATCCCGGCAGTTCCTCCACCTCGTGGAAGCGCACCTTCTCGACTTGCTGGACGACGAGCTGGGCGATGCGGTCGAACCGCTCGAACCGCACGCTCTCGCGTGGATCCAGGTTGGCCACGATCACCCTGATCTCCCCACGGTACCCGGCATCCACGGTTCCGGGGGCATTCACGAGGCAGACCCCGCAGCGGGCCGCCAGACCGGAGCGCGGATGCACGAAGGCGGCGTACCCGTCGGGCAGTGCGATGGAAACCCCCGTGGGCAGAACAGCCCTCTCGCCGGGGGCCAGTTCGGCCGCCTCGGTGGTGACCAGATCACAGCCGGCGTCGCCGGGGTGGGCGTAGGCGGGCAGCGGCACCTCGGGGTCGAGGCGGCGGATCAGCACCTCGACGGGGTCGCGTCCGGGCAGGCCGGCGCGGCTCACGGGTTCACCTCGAAGGCGCGGGCCCGGCGGACGGTGTCGGGATCGGCCATCGCGGCCTCGATCTCGTCCTTGCGGCCGTGGTCGACGAAGTGCTCGACCTTGACCTCGATGAAGAGGGCGTCGGCGCGCACCGCGAGGGGGCCGTCGGGGCCGCCGACGCGCCCGGTGGCGGTGCAGTAGATCTTGCGCCCGTGCCGGGCGGTCACCCGCGCCGTCAGGTGCAGCACGGAGTCCACGGGGACGGGCTGGAGGAAGTCGGTCTCCAGGCGCCCGGTGACCGAGATGGTGTGCATCAGCCAGTTCAGGGAGCCCAGGATCTCGTCCATGGCGGTGGACAGCAGTCCGCCGTGGGCGAGGCCGGGGGCGCCCTGGTGCTCGGGGCGGACGGTGAACTCGGCGGTGACGCTGACCCCCTCGCCCGCCCGGGCGTCGATGTGCAGCCCGTGGGGCTGCTCGGTGCCGCAGCCGAAGCACTGCGCGTAGTGGGCCCCCAGCGGCTCTCCGGGGGCGGGGGCGTCGGGGTGGCGCACGGGGGGAACGGCGTCGTCCGGCGGGGTCAGGGATGTCTTGGTGGCACTCACGGATGCTGACCTTACCGCCGGGTCAGTGAGCCGGTCGCGGGCGTGCCAAGCTGGGGACATGCTTCCTCCCGGCGTGCTGTACGACGAGCGGCTGACCGCACCCCGCACCTGGCGGCTGATCGCCGCCCTGTCCGGGGTCGCCCTGGGCCTGATCCTGTTCCCCCTGGGCCTGATGCCCCTGCTGGGCGGTCTGGCGGTGGGTGCGGCGCTGGGCGCGGTGGCGGTGAGCGCCTACGGATCGGCCCGTATCCGCGTGGTCGCGGACTCGCTGGTCGCGGGGGACGCCCGGGTGCCGGTCTCCGCGCTGGGCGGGGCGCACGTCCTGGACGAGGAGGAGGCCCGCGCCTGGCGCACCCACCGCGCCGATCCGCGCGCCTACATGCTGCTGCGCGGCTATGTGCCCACGGCGCTGCGCGTGGAGGTCACCGACCCCGCGGATCCCACGCCGTACCTGTATCTGTCCACCCGGCGCCCGCGGGCGCTGGCCGACGCGCTGGAGGCCGCGCGCCGGTAGCGCGGCCGGGCCGGGCGTACCGGGCCGGGCGTACCGGGCCGGCGAAGGGCCCGGCGGGAGGACGACGGGCGTCAGCCGTCCCCTTCCGGGGCGTTCCGGGGCTGCGAGGGGATGATCTTCCCCGGGCGGTCCTCCAGGGGGATCGCGTCCCAGGGGATCCGCCGCTGCCTCAAATCGCCGCGGATCTTCTCCGCCAGCTTCCTGGTGTCGCGCCGGTTCATCAGGGCGCCCACCGCCGCGCCGATCATGAACGGCGTGAGGTTGGGGAGGTTGCGCATGGTGCGTTTGAGGAGGGTCTGGCGCAGCTGGCGTCTCATGTGGCTGCCGAACGCCGCGCCGAACGTGGCGGGCGCGGCCAGTTCTATCCCGCGCTCCTGGGTCCACTCGGTGAGGTACGCGGCGGCCCGCTCCCGGGTGTTGCCCGGCGGGCGCAGCCCGTAGACCTCGTGGAGCTCGGCGATGAGCTTGAGCTCCACCGCGGCCACCCCGACGACCTCGGCGGCCAGCTCGGCGGGCATCGCCGGCGGTACGGGCAGCATCGCCGAGGCGCCCACTCCGGCGCCGACGGTCGCACTGCCCTTCACGGCACCCGATATCAGCCGGTCGGCCATCTCCTCGGGACCCAGGCCCGGGAACTGCCGGCGGAGCGTGGCCAGGTCCCTCACCGGGATCCTGGGGGCGAGGTCGACGATGCGGTCGGCCACCACGCCCAGGAACGCCCGGACCGTGCCACGCTCGCGCGGCCCCCGTGCGCTTCGGCCGTCGGGTCCGTCGGGTCTGTCCGCGCCGTCCACTCCGTCCACTCCGTCCGGGCGGCGCGGACGGAGCCGCCGCAGCCCGCGGCCGAGGGCGGCTGCGGGCGCGGACCTGGGTGCGGGTACGGGCGCGAGCGAGGCCTCCCCGTCCTGGCCCCGCTCGGCGTCACGTGCTTCCTCGGCCGTCATCAGCCGGCCCGGCTCAGGCCGCGCAGTCGCGGCAGATGGGGTGGCCGTTCTTCTCCGCCGCCAGCTGCGAGCGGTGGTGGACCAGGAAGCAGCTCATGCAGGTGAACTCGTCGGCCTGCCGGGGCAGCACCCGCACGGACAGCTCCTCGTTGGAGAGATCCGCTCCGGGCAGCTCCAGGCCCTCGGCCTGCTCGAACTCGTCGACGTCGACGGTCGAGGCGGACTTGTCGTTCCGCCGGGCCTTCAGTTCCTCGATGCTGTCCTCGTTGACGTCGTCATCGGTCTTGCGTGGAGTGTCGTAATCGGTCGCCATGTCGCTCTCCCCCTCTGGGTGTCTGTGGTGTCTCCAGCGCACGTAACGCGCGAGAGGCCGGACTTGTGCCCGACCTGAGGCGGAGATTTTGCCTCACATCAAGCCCTGTTACTCAATCGACACCCAACCGCGCCCCTGATGGGGTGACCGAGTCGGCCGTCGACCGAGGGCCCGGGACGGCCCTCGTGTCCACTTTGCGCGTACCGCCTCCCCTCTTTTCCACGATCACGACCTGCGAAAACATGGATTTTCCGGCATTTTTCGACAGGCCTTGGGGGGCTGTACGCGCGTGATTGAAAAATCGCGTGTGTGATCGATCACAACCGGGGCGAACCATGGAGGAATTCCCGGATTTCGCCCCATAACACCGGGCGTGGCGAGGGTATTCCATGATCGCCTCTCCGTCCCGTCCGGCCCGTCCGCCCCTCCCGTCCGGCGGGGACGTCAGATGGGGAGTGTGACCCGCACCACCAGCCCGCCCTCCTCACGCGGCCGGGCCGTGACCGCCCCGCCGTGGGCGCGCACCACCGACCGCACGATCGACAGGCCCAGGCCGACCCCCTTGTCGCTGCCGGTGCGCTCGGTGCGCAGCCTGCGGAAGGGCTCGAAGAGATTGTCCACCTCGTACGCCGGGACCACCGGGCCGGTGTTCTCCACCACCAGCACCGCCTGCCCCGGCTGGGCCCGGGTGTCCACCGAGACCCAGCCGTCACCGGGCACGTTGTAGCGCACGGCGTTCTGCACCAGATTGAGCGCGACCCGCTCCAGCAGCACCCCGCTGCCCTGCACATACGCGGGCTGGCGCACGCCCCGCAGCTCCACGCCCCCCTCCTCGGCCTCTCCGCGCGCCTGCTCCACGGCCTGGGAGGCGACCTCGGCCAGGTCCACGGGCTTGCGGTCCACGATCTCGTTCTCGCTGCGGGCCAGCAGCAGCAGGCCCTCCACCAACTGCTCGCTGCGCTCGTTCGTGGCGAGCAGCGTCTTGCCGAGCTGGACCAGCTCCGGGGATGCGCCGGGATCGGAGAGCTGGACCTCCAGCAGGGTGCGGTTGATCGCCAGCGGGGTGCGCAACTCGTGCGAGGCGTTGGCGACGAACCGCTGCTGGGCGGTGAAGGCCCGGTCCAGCCGGTCCAGCATCTGGTCGAAGGTGTCGGCCAGCTCCTTGAGCTCGTCGTCCGGTCCGTCCAGCTCGATGCGGCGGTGCAGGTCGGAACCGGCGACCCGCTGGGCGGTGCGCGTGATGCGCTCCAGTGGCGAGAGCACCCGGCCGGCCATGACGTAGCCGAAGGCGAAGGCGGCCACGGCCAGGCCCAGCAGGGCCATCAGGGAACGGTTGAGCAGGGCCTCCAGGGCCACCTGCCGCTGGTTCTCCATGCACTGCTGGACCGCGGCGGTCAGCTCCTGGGGGGTCAGCTCCCCGCCGTCCGCCCGGCTGGGCAGGCTGCAGACGGCGTCGGTGGTCTGGTCCCGCACGCCGATGATCTGGAAGGGCAGATGGCTGCCGTCCTTCAGCGCCTGGGCCGCCAGCAGGTAGATGATCGCCAGCAGCACCATCCCGGCGATCAGGAACATCCCGCCGTACAGCAGGGTCAGGCGTATGCGGATGGTGGGCCGCAGCCAGGGGTGTGAGCGGCCCGGCTGGAAGGGGTCCCAGGTGGGCTTGGGCGGGGTCGCCGGGGGCTGGGGCGGAGAGCCGGGGGTACCGGGCGTGCTGGGTGTCATGAGGGGCTCAGATGCGGTATCCGGAGCCGGGCACGGTGACGATCACCGGCGGCTCGCCTAGCTTGCGGCGCAGGGTCATCACGGTGACCCGTACGACGTTGGTGAACGGGTCGGTGTTCTCGTCCCATGCCTTCTCCAGGAGCTGCTCGGCGGAGACCACCGATCCCTCGCCCCGCATGAGCACTTCCAGCACCGCGAACTCCTTGGGGGCCAGCTGCACCTGCCGGCCGTCGCGGAAGACCTCGCGGCGGTTGGGGTCCAGCCGGATGCCGGCGCGCTCCAGCACCGGCGGCAGGGGCGCGGTGCTGCGGCGGCCGAGCGCCCGTACCCGGGCGGTCAGCTCGCTGAAGGCGAAGGGCTTGGGCAGGTAGTCGTCCGCGCCCAGCTCCAGGCCCTCCACCCGGTCGCTGACGTCGCCGGAGGCGGTGAGCATCAGCACCCGGGTCGGCAGGCCCAGCCGGATGATCTCGCGGCACACGTCGTCGCCGTGGACCAGTGGCAGGTCGCGGTCGAGCACCACCACGTCGTAGTCGTTGACCCCGACGCGCTCAAGGGCCGCGGCGCCGTCGTAGACCACGTCGACGGCCATGGCCTCCCGGCGCAGTCCGGTGGCCACGGCATCGGCGAGCAGTTGCTCGTCCTCGACGACGAGTACGCGCACGGGCGGTGTCCTTCCTTCGGTTCACGGTGCTTCGCGGGGCTTCACAGGACAAGGGGCCGTCCGGGCCGTCGGGGAACGGCGCGGGAGCGGCTCCGAGCCGGGCCGCACCCCGTCCTGTTCCATCATGTCCATCGTGCCCGCGACCTCAGTAAACGGGCCGTAAGGGACTTCCGTCGCAGCCGTTCACCGAATTTTCGTCCTTCTTGAGGTTTCTCTGAGGTTTGAGATGGGGAGGACGGCAGTACACCCGCGATCACGCCCTGTAGACGGCATGCCACGACCCCTCTTCCCAGCCCCGGAAGAGCCGTCGGCCGACCGCTCGGGGAACACACCGTGATCGCCCCACCCCCGGCACACCCCCGTGCCGACGACCCACGACGAGGGGGCGCACCATGGACGCGTTCACCGCAGGCATTCTGCAGCGCATACGGACCACGGAGTCCGACCTGATCCGCGCTCGTGAGTCGGGCGACGACTTCCTGGTGGACGTCGAGCAGGCCGAGCTCGAGGATCTGCGCCGTCTGGCCGCCGAGTACGGAGTGGAGGTCGGCGTCACCAGCGCCTGACCGGCATCACACACCGGCGCCCCGGGGGGAAGAACCTCCCGGGGCGCCGCCGTGCGGGGCGCACGAGGGGCCGGTGCCCCTACTGCCCGGACCGGAGCCGTTCACTCGTGCCAGGCGCCCAGTTCCTCCAGCAGCGGCTGGAGCGCGCCGAAGACCCCGGGCGAGGCGGCCACCGTCAGCTCGCCCGTCGGCGGGGAGCCGGGCCGTCCGCCGGTGAGGGCGCCCGCCTCGCGGGCGACCAGATCGCCCGCGGCGAAGTCCCATGGATGCAGCCCGCGCTCGTAGAAGCCGTCCAGCCGCCCGCCGCCCACGTCGCAAAGGTCGATGGCCGCCGAGCCGGAGCGGCGGATGTCGCGGACCCTCGGCAGCAGGCGGCGGGCCACCTCCGCCTGGGCCCGGCGGCGCTCGGCGACGTAGTTGAAGCCGGTGCCGATCAGTGCCTGCTCCAGCGGCGGCGAGGGGCGGCAGCGCACGCGCTTCCCGTTCAGCCAGGCGCCCCCGCCCAGCACCGCGTGGTACGTCTCGCCGCGCGGCGGGACGTGGACCACGCCGACGACCGTCTCGCCCCGGTGCTCGGCGGCGATCGAGACGGCCCAGGCGGGCTGTCCGTAGAGGTAGTTCACGGTGCCGTCGATCGGGTCGATCACCCAGCGCACCCCGCTGTCTCCCTCCGAGGAGGCCCCCTCCTCCCCCAGGAAGCCGTCCCCGGGACGGTGGTCGGCCAGAAAGCCGGTGATCAGCTTCTCGGAGGCCAGGTCCATCTCGGTGACGACGTCGACGGGGCTGCTCTTGGTCGCGGCCACCCCCAGGTCGGCGGGGCGTCCCTCGCTCAGCAGCGCGCCCGCCCGGCGGGCGGCCTCCATCGCGAGGCCCAGAAGCTCCCTGTTGAGCGGATCCGCCACGGCGGCGGTCGCGCGGTCGGTCTCCGCTCCGGTCCCGGCAGGGCTGCCGGCGGGGGGCCCGGTGGGGCTTGCGGCGTCGGTCACGGCTCTCCTCGGCGGTGTCGTGCGGGAATCAGGCGGGTGTCGGACGGGCGCCGGTACGGCGTCAGGCGTACGGGCTGTCGGCGCCCGCGGCGGCGGGCTTCGGCGTACGGGCCGGGCAGCAGCCCACCGGGCACACGTCGTGGCCGGCGCCCAGCGCGCCCAGCGCGCAGCGCTCGGGGTGCTCGCCGCGCTCGGCGGCGGCGCGCTCGGTCACCAGGTCGCGCACGGCCGCGGCGAAGCGCGGGTCGGCGCCGACGGTGGCCGACCGCACCGCCGGCAGGCCCAGTTCCCCCGCCTTGGCCATCGCCTCGGTGTCGAGGTCGTACAGGACCTCCATGTGGTCCGAGACGAAACCGATGGGGACCATCACCGCGGCCGGCACGCCCTGCCCGTGCAGCGCCTCCAGGTGGTCGCAGACGTCCGGCTCCAGCCAGGGGATGTGGGGGGCGCCGCTGCGGGACTGGTAGACCAGTTCCCAGGGCCTGTCCACACCGGTCTCCTCGCGCACCGCGCCGGCGATCACCCGCGCCACGTCCAGGTGCTGGGCGACGTACGCGCCGCCGTCGGGCCCGGATGTCTCGGCCTGGGAGAGGGGGATGGAGTGGGTGGTGAAGACCAGGTGCGCCCCCGCGCGGACCTCCCCGGGCAGTTCGGCGAGGGCGGCCAGCACCCCGTCGGTCATGGGGCGGACGAAGCCGGGGTGGTTGAAGTAGTGCCGCAGCTTGTCCACCCGCGGCGCCCTCAGGCCCTCGGCCTCGAGGGCGGCCAGGGCCTCCGCGAGGTTCTCCCGGTACTGGCGGCAGCCGGAGTACGAGGCGTACGCGCTGGTGGCCAGCACCAGGATCCGACGGCGGCCGTCGGACACCATCTCGCGGAGGGTGTCGGTCAGGTACGGCGCCCAGTTCCGGTTGCCCCAGTAGACGGGCAGGTCCAGTCCGTTCGCGGCGAAGTCCTCGCGCAGGGCGGCGAGCAGCTCGCGGTTCTGGGCGTTGATCGGGCTGACGCCGCCGAACAGGTAGTAGTGCTGCCCGACCTCCTCCAGCCGCTCCCTCGGAATGCCTCTCCCGCGGGTGACGTTCTCCAGGAACGGCACCACGTCGTCGGGCCCCTCCGGTCCTCCGAAGGACAGCAGCAGCAGGGCGTCGTAGGGGCGGGCGTCAGTTGCGTCGGACATGTCTCGATCCTGCCATCCGGCCGCGGGGTCCACCGCCCGGACCCGCGGTGGGTCCAAAACGGCCTCGCGTGAGTATGATCCCCCTCCGACCGGTGGGGTCCACCGCCCGCGCGGTACGCCAGCCATGGGGAGGGCCGTCAGCGATGACCACGCACACAGCACGGCGTACGGGGCGGCCCGCACCGCCGACGTGGCGCAACTGGGCGGGCAACGCGACCGCCCGTCCGCTGCGGACCTCGGCGCCCTCCACCACCGATGCGCTCGCCGAGGTGGTGCGCCGCGCCGCCGAGGACGGACTGACGGTCAAGGCCGCCGGCACCGGGCACTCGTTCACGCCCGTGGCCGCCACCGAGGGCGTGCTGATACGCCCCGACCGCCTCACCGGCATCCGCCGGATCGACCACGGGGCCGGGACGGTGACGGTGGCCGCCGGAACACCGCTGAAGCGGCTCAACGAGGCGCTGGCGGCCGAGGGGCTGTCCCTGACCAACATGGGCGACATCATGGAGCAGACCGTCTCCGGCGCGGTCGGCACCGGCACCCACGGCACCGGCCGCGACTCCGGCTCGCTCGCCGCCCAGATCCGCGCCCTGGAGATGGTCCTGGCCGACGGATCGGTCCTGCGGTGCTCGGCGGGCGAGGCGGGTGAGAACCCGGACGTCTTCGCGGCGGCCCGCATCGGCCTGGGGGCGCTGGGTGTGATCACCGAGA
Organism: Streptomyces barkulensis; assembly: GCF_002843305.1. Classification (GTDB taxonomy): domain Bacteria; phylum Actinomycetota; class Actinomycetes; order Streptomycetales; family Streptomycetaceae; genus Streptomyces; species Streptomyces barkulensis. The sequence goes on along the minus strand of NZ_PGSG01000029.1, from coordinate 92,148 downwards.
TCACCTTCGCCGTGGAGCCGCTGTTCCTGCTGACCGCACGCGAGGAGCCCATGCGCCTGGAGGCGGTGCTGGAGGACTTCGACCATCTGGTGCGCGACAACGAGCACTTCGAGTTCTACTGGTTCCCGCACACCGACCGCTGCGTCACCAAGCGCAACAACCGCAGCGGCGGCCCGGCCGAGCCGCTGCCGCGCCTGAGCGGCTGGCTGGAGGACGAACTCCTGTCCAACGGCGTCTTCCAGGCCGCCTGCTCGGTGGGCCGGGCCTTTCCCGCCGCCGTCCCCGGCATCGCGCGGCTCGCCGGCCGGGCCCTGTCGGCCCGCACATACACCGACATCCCCTACAAGGTGTTCACCTCGCCGCGCCGGGTGCGCTTCGTGGAGATGGAGTACGCCCTGCCGCGGGAGGCCGCGGTGGAGGCGCTGCGCGAACTGCGTGCGGTGGTCGACCGTTCGGGACTGCGGGTGAACTTCCCCGTCGAGGTGCGCGTCGCGCCCGCCGACGACATCACGCTGTCCACGGCCTCGGGCCGCGACACCGCCTACATCGCGGTGCACGTGTACCGGGGCACCCCGCACGAGCGGTACTTCACGGCCGCCGAACAGATCATGGTCGCGCACGGCGGGCGCCCCCACTGGGGGAAGCTGCACAGCCGCGACGCCGGGTACCTGGCCGAGGTCTACCCGCGCTTCGCGGAGTTCACCGCGCTGCGCGACCGCCTCGACCCGGACCGGGTGTTCGGCAACGACCATCTGCGGCGGGTACTGGGCGACTGATCCGGGCGCCGGCCCGCCGCCGTCAGCCCGCCGCCCCGGCCGTCCCCCTACCGGACCGGGTCGCACGTATCTTCCCCTCCGCCCCCGCTAGGCGGTTTCCGGCCAAGGTGGTGGTTCCGTTTCGGCGGATTCCGTGAAGATCCACACCTTCGATGCCGTCTTTTTACGGCCGGCGCGGTGTTCAACTCCCCGGCGCTGTGAGAACTTGGGCGGCGTGCCGATCCAACGGCGTGGCCCCAATGGAGTAGTGTGGCGAGCCCTGACCCCGGCCCCGGTCAGCCGGTACCACGGACAGTCACCACCCCGGTCACTTTCCGTGGTCAACAGGCAACCGTGCCACAGTGGCGGATCAGGGCGCGGGCCCGACACGCCGGGCAGGTCGGCAAGGTTGTGGCAGGCTGCGCCCGGGCACGTCACACTCGTCCAGCGGGAGCAGCGACGCACGTGACGTCGGCAGGCACCACCCGGGAGGTTCCCATGCCCGAACTGCGTGTCGTGGCCGTCAGCAACGACGGCACACGGCTGGTGCTCAAGGCTGCCGACAACACGGAGTACACACTTCCGATCGACGAGCGGCTGCGCGCCGCCGTCCGCAACGACCGCGCCAGGCTCGGCCAGATCGAGATCGAGGTCGAGAGCCATCTGCGCCCCCGCGACATCCAGGCCCGCATACGGGCCGGAGCCACCGCCGAGGAGGTCGCCCAGCTCGCCGGCATCCCCGTGGACCGGGTACGGCGGTTCGAGGGGCCGGTGCTCGCCGAGCGCGCGTTCATGGCCGAGCGGGCCCGCAAGACACCGGTGCGCCGCCCCGGCGAGAGCACCGGCCCGCAGCTCGGCGAGGCCGTGGCCGAGCGGCTGATGCTGCGCGGCGCCGACAAGGACACGGTGCAGTGGGACTCCTGGCGCCGGGACGACGGCACCTGGGAGGTGCTGCTCGTCTACCGGGTGGCCGGCGAGCCGCACTCGGCGAGCTGGACGTACGATCCGCCGCGGCGGTTGGTGCAGGCCGTGGACGACGAGGCGCGGGCGCTGATCGGCGAGAGCGACGACACCCCCGAGCCGAGCTTCCCGTTCGTGCCGCGCATCGCGCGGCTGCCGCGCGACCGCTTCGACCGGACGGAGCGTTCCGACGCCTCCGAGTCCGATCCGCCGGAGGCCGCGGACCAGGACGGGGGTGTCGAGCGGGACTCGCTGACCAGCCTGCTGGAGGCGGTGCCCAGCTTCCGGGGCGATCTGGTGGTGCCGGAGCAGTCCCCCTCTCCCGACGGCACGCCGGAGGACGAGACCGAGGAGCCGGAGGCGGTGGAGCCGCCCGCTCCCGCGGCGAGCGCGGGGGCGGCCTACGCCGATGTGCTCATGCCGCGCTCGGTGGCGGGCCACCGCGACCGGCTCACGGGCAGCACCGACCGCCAGGCCGAGGCGGACGGCGTCCGCCCGGGCCGCCGTGCGGCGGTCCCCAGCTGGGACGAGATCGTCTTCGGCACGCGCCGCAAGAAACAGGAGTAGGCCGAAGGGCGGCGGGGCCGGGCCCCGCCGCCCTTCGGCGTGTGCGGCGGCCCGCCCCTCAGCCCGGCTCGGGGCCCGTGGCCACCGGGCGGGCGGGGTCGGCGGACCACTGCGACCAGGAGCCCGGATACAGCGCGGCGTCGATGCCGGCGACCGCCAGCGCCAGGATCTCGTGGGCCGCGGAGACCCCAGAGCCGCAGTAGACGCCGACCTCGGTGTCCGCGTCGATGCCCAGTGCGGCGAAGCGGGCGGCCAGTTCGGCGGCGGGCCGGAAAGCGCCGGGGGCACTGCCGGAAGCGTCCCAGGAGGCGCTTCGGGTGGTGTTCTCGGTGGTGGGCGCCGACACCGCGCCCGGGATGTGTCCGGCGACGCGGTCGATCGGCTCGACCTCGCCGCGGTAGCGCTCGCCCGAGCGGGCGTCGAGCAGCACCCCGGTGCGGGCCAGGGCCGCCGCGCCGTCGGCGTCGAGCACGGGAAGCGAGCCCGGCCGGGGTGTGAAGTCGCCCTCGGGCGGCCGTGGCACCTCCCCGGTCAGCGGGCCCTCCCAGGCCGCGAGACCGCCGTCCAGCACCCGTACGTCCTCGTGGCCGGTCCAGCGCAGCAGCCACCAGGCGCGGGCGGCGGCCCATCCGCGGCCGCCGTCGTAGACCACCACCGGGTGCCCCTGGCGGACCCCGGCCCGGCGCATGGCCGCCCCGAACACCTGTGGATCCGGGAGCGGGTGACGCCCCGTCCCCTCCCCCACCGGACCGGCCAGCTCGGTCTCCAGGTCGACGTACACGGCTCCGGGCAGGTGCGCCGCCTCGTAGTCCGGGCGCCGGGAGGGCCCGGTCAGCTCCCAGCGGACATCGAGCAGCGTGGGCGGGGTATGCGGTGAGGAAGGCGAACCGGTGAGTTCGCGCGCGAGTTGAGTAGGGGAGACGATGACTGCCATGGCCGTATCTTCGCGCGGCCGTTCCCGTATGTCCTCGCCTCCGCCCGGCGCGGTCCGCCCGTGTCGGCGTGCGGAGCGGGGGCTTTGGGCGAGATGTCCGCCGTTCTCCCCGGAGGGCCGCCTCGCCCTCCTCACGGGCCGGACGGCCCCGTGCGCGGCATGGGCGCCGGATGAGACCATGGCCACCGACAGTGCACGGAAGATCACCGGACGACCGCATCGACGACGGTCCCGAGGAGAGAAGTGAACAGATGACCGAGGCAGTGGCACGACACGCTCCGGGCACGCCCTCCTGGCTGAGTCTGCTGGCCCACGACCCGGCGGCGAGCCAGGAGTTCTACCACGAGTTGTTCGGCTGGGACTACCGGCAGGGCCCGGGGCCGGGGTCGGCCGGCCCGCACTTCCGCGCGCTGCTCGACGGCAGTGAGGTCGCGTGCATCGGCCAGATGCCGCGGGGGCGGCAGTGCCTGCCCGCCTGGCTGCCGTATCTGTCCGCCGACGACGCCGACAAGGCCGCGGAGCTGGTCCGGCTGTGCGGCGGCACGGTCGGGGTGGGGCCGCTGGACATGGAGGGGACGATGCGCGTGGCCATCGCGGCGGACCCGGCCGGGGCCTCCTTCGGGATACGGCAGACGGACACACGGCCCGGGGCCCGTATGGGCGGCGGCCCGGGCACGGTGGTGTGGAACGAACTGATCACCCACCGGGCGTCGGCGGTCGAGAAGTTCTACCAGACGGTGTTCGGTCTGGAGGCCGAGCCCGCCGGGGAGCACCCGGGTGCGGGCGGTTCCGGCGGCGCGGACGCGGAGCCGGACCGTCTCACCCTGACGGCGCACGGCCGGATCGTCGGCGGCATCCACGGCATCGGCGACGGGCTGCCGCACGACCGCGGCTCGCACTGGCTGATGTACGTCGAGGTGGCCGACACCGACGCGGCGGCGCGCCGGGTGACCGAGCTGGGCGGGCGCGTCCTGCTGCCGCCGCACGACACGCCGTCCGGGCGGGCGGCGCGGGTCGCCGACCGCGAGGGCGCGCCCTTCGCGGTGATCCACACGGGTCGCCGGGGCTCGTGAGGGCTCTTGCGGGAAGCGCCCCGTGAGGGGTGCTCAGCCGCGGTGCAGGGCGGGGGCGTCCGCACCGTCCACGGGCAGTACGTCCGGGGACAACGCCCCCGCCCGGGCCGTGGCGGCGGTGAGCCGGCGCCGGTGGTGGCGCCGGCACAGCACCTCGTAGCCGACGTCCTCCCCCGCGGCGCTCCGCTCGCCGGCGACGTCCCCGACGACGACCTGGGCGCCTTCGACGACCATCCGGCCGCCGACCGTGCGGGCGTTGTGGGTGGCGCGTGCGCCGCACCAGCACAGCGCCTCGACCTGGAGGGACTCGATCCGGTCGGCCAGCTCGATCAGCCGCTGCGAGCCGGGGAAGAGCCTGGTGCGGAAGTCGGTGGTGATGCCGAAGGCGAAGACGTCGATGCCCAGGTCGTCGACGACACAGGCGAGTTGGTCGACCTGCCCGGGGTCGAGGAACTGCGCCTCGTCCGCGATCACGTAGTCCGTGCGCCCGCCGGAGGTCAGGTGCCGCACCAGATGGGCGTGGAAGTCGAAGCCCTCGCCCGCCTCCACGGCCTCGGTGACCAGACCGAGCCTTGAGGAGAGCCGTCCCTCCCCCGCCCGGTCGTTGCGGGTGAAGATCATCCCCGACAGTCCCCGCGCCGAGCGGTTGTGCTGGATCTGGAGTGCGAGGGTGCTCTTCCCGCAGTCCATCGTTCCGGCGAAGAAGACCAGTTCGGGCATGGGGAGGCGGAACCTTTCGGCGGTCGGCGGTCGGCGTTGGGGGGGGCGGGCGGTGCGAGCGACAAACCGGTGCGCGCGGCCGCGGACGGATCCAGCAGGTCCGGCGGCGCCGGGCTAGGTGCGGACTTCCAGCAGGGGGACCAGTTGCTCGGCGGGGGTCATCGAGCCGTGCATGCCGATCAGTTCGGACTCGTTGGGCTCGGTCTCGGTGGCGACGACGGCGGCCGTGTCGCTCATCGCGGCCACCACGTCGCCGATCCGACCGCGCACCCGGTCGTCGACACGTGGCCCGAACCAGCCCAGTTCGATCGCCTCGTCCCGGGTGGCCACCCACGCCCGGTCCGCCAGGACCTCGCGCCAGACGGCGTGGACGTCCCCGGTCGCGCCGGGCACGGCGTACAGGTGGCGGGCCCGGCCCTCGCCTCCCAGCCGTGCGACGCCCGCGCGCAGTTCCCAGTCGTGGTCGAAGTCGTAGCGGGCGTCCGGATCCCGCGGGACGTCCACCATGCCGTGGTCGGCGGTGACGTAGAGCGCGGAGCGCGGCGGGAGCTGCTCGGCCAGGCGCTGGGCGAGGCGGTCGACGTACATCAGCTGGCCGCGCCAGGCGTCGGAGTCCACGCCGTGGCGGTGGCCGCTGCCGTCGAGTTCGGCGTAGTACGTGTAGACCAGCGTGCGGCCGGCCGAGCCCAGCCGCTCGGCGGCGAGGTCCATGCGGTCCTCGGCCGACAGCCGGCCGAGGAAGGAGCCTCCCGACAGGGCGATCTTCGTGAGCGGGGTGTGCTCGAAGTGCGGGGCGGTGACCTGGCAGGTGGCGACGCCGGCGGCGTCGGCGAGCCGGAAGACGGTGGGATACGGCTGCCACTGGTACGGGTCGGTCCACGGCTGCCAGCGCAGCTGGTTCATCAGCTCGCCGGTGGCCGGGTCGAGCACGGTGTAGCCGGGCAGTCCGTGGGCGCCGGGCACCTGGCCGGTGCCCACGGAGGCGAGCGAGGTGGCGGTGGTGGAGGGGAAGCCCGCGGTGAGGGGCCGCCCGGTGCCGCCGCGGGAGCCGGCCAGCAGGGAGGCCAGGAAGGGGGCCTCGCCGGGATGGGCGGCCAGCAGCTCCCAGCCCATGCCGTCCACCAGGAAGACGCACACCCGGTCGGCGGGCTCCAGCTCCAGGCCCGAGGACAGTCCGGGCACCCCCTGCCCGGCGGCGACGGCGGGCAGCAGATCGGCCAGCGAGGCGTCGCCGTAGCGCGGCACGGGCGCGGTGCGCGGATCCAGCGGGGCCGGTTCGTGGGCGGCCGGACCGTGCGGGAGGGACTGGACCATCAGCGGGCGCCGGCGGTCGCCGTGGTGGCCTCGGACAGCGCCTGCGCGAAGGTGAGCGCCTGGCGGACGGTGTCCGGTCCGTCGCCCGCCTCGCTGACGCGCAGCGAGAGGTCGTCGGCGGTCAGGGAGCCGGTGTAGCCGTGGTCGGCCTCGCAGTTGGGGTCGCCGCAGTTGGCGGGCTCCATGTCGAGGCGGGAGACGGCGCCCCAGCCGATGGTGAGGACGACCTCGCGCGGCAGGGTGCCGGGGGTGTACGACTCGGGGTTGGCGACGACGCGGCTGAGGACGACCGAGGAGATCCGCTCCAGCTTCACCGACTCGGTGGAGGTGGTGGCGTACGGCGAGGGGGATGTGCCGTCGGCGGGCTGCTCGTCGGTGTGGCTGACGATGAACCGGGTGTCGGTGAGCACCAGCACCGTGACGTGGCGGCGGACCTCGTTGGAGTCGAAGGTCGTCTCCTGGTGGACCACGTACGAGGAGACGGGCTCGCCGCCCACGGCGGACTCGACCGCCTCGGCCACGAGAGCCGGGTAGTAGCCGCTGCGCTCGATGGCCGTGCGCAGCCCCTGGGTCGTCGTACCGGTCTTCGCCATGCGGCCCATCCTACGGGGACCGGGCGGCTCAGTACGCGGGCAGGCGGCGGGGGCCGAGGTCGGCCCAGGCCGGATGGGCCGTGCCGAAGGGCGCGGGCGGCTCGGCGACGCGGACGGCCGCGTCCAGGACGGTCAGCCCGCGGGCGGCGACGACCACCGGTTCCAGGTCGACGGAGACCACCTCGGGATGGTCCTCGACCAGCCGGGAGACGCGCAGCAGCAGCTCCTCCAGGGCACCGGTGTCCACCGGCTGGGCGCCGCGCCAGCCGAACAGCACGGGCGCGGAGCGGATGGAGCGGACCAGTCCGGCCGCGTCCCGGTCGGTGACGGGGACGAGCCGGTGGGCGACGTCGCCCAGCAGTTCCGAGGGCGGGCCGGCCAGTCCGAAGGAGAGCACCGCGCCGATGGCGGGGTCGACGGTGGCCTTCACCGCGGTGTCCACGCCGCGGGGCGCCATGGCCTGGATGACGGGCCGCAACTCGGCGGGCTCGCCCAGCTGTTCGGTCATCCTGGCGTAGGCGCGCCGCAGTCCGGCCTCGCTGCCGATGTCCAGCCGTACGCCTCCCAGATCGGAGCGGTGGCGCAGATGGGGGGCGGTGGTCTTCAGGGCCACGGGATAGCCCAGCCTCTTCGCGGCGGCGCGGGCCGCGCGGGCGTCGGGCGCGGGCAGGACTGGCTGCACCGACACGCCGTAGTGGCCCAGCAGTTCGGCCGTCTCCTCACCGCTCAGAGGGGTACTGCGGAGCGTGCCGCGGTCCGGTTCGCGCACCCGGGTCAGCAGGGCGGCGGCGGAAGCCTCGTCGATGTCGTCGTACTCGGGCACCCGGCCGGGGTCGGCCGCCTCCCGCCGCCACTGCGCGTAGCGGACAGCCTCCGACAGGGCGTCCACGGCGCGCTCGGGGGCGGGGTAGGCGGGCAGGCGGTGCTCGGCGAGGGCGGCGTCCAGGCCCTCGATGGCCAGATGGACCACGACCACCGGTTTGGCCGGGGCGCTCGCGGCTTCCGCGCCGCCGCGGCCGCCGTCCTCACCACCGCCCGCGCCGCCGGTCGCGCCGCCGTCCGGCTCGCGCAGCGCCCGGGCCAGCGCCTCGGCCAGCAGGGTCGCGTCCCCCGCGCCGTGGCTGCCGTCCACCCAGGGGATGGCGGTGACCACGACGGCGTCGGTGGCCGGGTCGGCGAGGGTGGCGGCCAGGGCCCGCCGGAAGTCCTCGGGGCCGGCCTCGGTGGTCAGGTCGGTGACGGGCTGCGGGCGCAGGCCCCGGGCCAGGCAGGCGTCGTAGGTGAGCAGGCACAACGACTCGGCGTTGCCCAGGATGCCCACCCGCGGGCCGGCGGGCAGCGGCTGGGTGGCCAGCAGCACGCCGGCGTCGACGAGTTCGGTGACGGTGTCGACGCGGATGACCCCGGCCTGCCGCAGCAGCGAGGAGACCGTGGCGTCGGGTGTGCGGCCGGCCGGGACGGCGTGGCCGGGCGGCGGGGCGCTGGCGTTGTGGCGGGCGCCCTTGACCACGACGATCGGCTTGCGGGCGGCGGTGCGCCGGGCCAGGCGGTTGAACTTCCTGGGGTTGCCGAAGGACTCCAGGTACATCAGGACGACGTCGGTGTCGGGGTCGTCATCCCAGTACTGGAGCACGTCGTTGCCGGAGACGTCGGCGCGGTTGCCGGCCGAGACGAAGGTGGAGACGCCGCCGGCCCCCCGGCCGCGGCGGTGCAGTCCGGCGAGCACGGCGATGCCGATGGCCCCGGACTGGGTGAACAGCCCGATGCGGCCGCGCTCGGGCGTCTCGGGCGACAGGGTGGCGTTGAGCCGGACCTCCGGGGCGGTGTTGATCAGTCCGAAGGCGTTGGGCCCGATGATGCGCATCCCGTACGAGCGGGCCTGCCGCACCAGTTCGCGCTGCGCGTCGCGGCCGAAGTCGGCGGAGAGGACGACCAGCCCCTGCACGCCCCGCCCGCCGCACTCGTCGACCACCCCGGGCACCTCCCCGGCGGGGACGGCGACGACGGCGAGGTCGACGGGTTCGGGGATGTCGCGCACCGAGCGGTGGGCGGGCACCGAGTCGATCTCGGCGCGTCCCTCCTCCAGCGCGCGGTTGACGGCGTGGACGCGGCCGGTGAAACCGGCCGCGCGCAGGCTCTCCAGGACGGTGCGCCCGGCCCCGCCCGGGTTACGGCTGGCGCCGATGACGGCGACCACGCCGGGGGACAGCAGCCGCTGCACGGACCGGGCCTCGGCACGCTGCTCGCGGGCCCGCATGACCGCCAGGGACTGCTCGGTCGGTTCGATGCCGAAGGTGAGGTGGACCGCGCCGTCCTCGAAGCTGCGCTTCTGGGAGTAGCCGGCGTCCGTGAAGACCTTGACCATCTTGGTGTTGGCGGGCAGGACCTCGGCGACGAAGCGGCGCACCCCGCGCTCGCGGGCGCAGGCGGCGATGTGCTCCAGCAGGGCGGAGCCGACCCCGCGGCCCTGGTGGTCGTCGCGGACGAGGAAGGCGACCTCGGCCTCGTCGGCGGGCAGGGAGGCGGGGCGGCCGGTGGCGTCTATGCGGTCGTAGCGGACGGTGGCGATGAACTCGTCGCCGACGATGGCGGCCAGGCCGACCCGGTCGACGTAGTCGTGGTGGGTGAAGCGGCGTACGTCGCGGTCGGAGAGCCGGGGGTAGGGGGCGAAGAAGCGGTAGTACTTCGACTGGTCGGAGACCTGCTCGTAGAAGCCGACCAGGCGCTCGGCGTCGTCGGGCGTGATGGGGCGGACCCGGGCCGTACCGCCGTCGCGCAGTACCACATCGGCTTCCCAGTGGGCGGGGTAGGCAGGCTCGCTCGACGTCCGCATGGGGGTCAGCCTAGTCACCGGGCCCTGGATCGCGGAGGTGTCGTCTCCCCTTTCCGGGGACCCGCCTGTGCGAAGCTGGGCTGGACCGCGGACACGCGGCCCGGTCCCGGCCGGACCCGAACCGGCCGGCACCGCTCCGGCCCGCTCCGGCCCGCTCCGATCCGCTCCGTTTCGACCCGATCCGATCCGTTTCGATTCGAAGGGCAACACCATGGCAGAGCGCCGTGTCACCGTCGGCTGGCCCGAGGGCCTTCACGCCCGCCCCGCCGCGGTCTTCGTCCGCGCCGCGACCGCCTCGGGCGTCCCCGTCACCGTGGCCAGGCCGGGCGGCGAACCGGTCAACGCCGCATCGATGCTCTCGGTGCTGGGGCTGGGGGTGGAGGGCGGCCAGGAGATCGTGCTGGCCTCCGCGGCCGAGGACGCCGACGCCGCCCTGGACCGGCTGGCGAAGCTGGTCTCCGAGGGGCTGGACGAACTGCCCGGAGCCGTCTGAGCCGCACGGTCCGGCGAGCCGGCCGCCGTCCGGGCCCGCATGCGGCGCTGGATACGGGCCCGGCGCGGAAACGCGACGGAAATCACCGGCGGGCAACCACCGGCAAAGACTGCGGGGCGAACCGCTCCGCAGCCTTTCCCGCACCCAGTGCATTCCAGGTGCGCATTCCCCGTGTATTCCCCTCCTGTGTACACAATTCCTGTTACGAATTGTCACACGGCGTGTTTACGGTGTGTTTCCTTCTTCTCACCGGGCCTTTCCGGCGGCCGCCGCACGGCCACCGGCCGCTGCTCGCGGCGCACCGCGACGGAGCGTTCCACGTGCTCGCTCGCCAGGGCGCGGGCCCGTTCCGCGTCGCCGCGCGCGACGGCGTCCACGATGGCGCCGTGCTCACGCCACACGGCGACCGCCCGCAGCGGCGGTTCCGCGGCGTACACCCAGGTGATCTTGCGGCGCAGCTGTGTGAGCAGTGAGGCCAGACTGGGGCTGCCCGACGCCCGGGCCAGCGTCTCGTGGTACCAGTCCTCCAGGGCTCTCAGGTCGGACAGCCTGCCGCTCTCCGCCCGCTGCAGCCCCAGGCGGACCAGTCCGCGCAGAACCCTCAGCTGCGCCTCGGTGCGGCGCCGGGCGGCCCGCGCGGTACCCAGCGGCTCCAGCAGGGCGCGGATGTCGAGCAGGTCGGCGGCCTCCTGCTCGGTGGGCCGGGCGACGCAGGCGCCCGCGTGGCGGCGGGAGACGACGAAGCCCTCCGACTCCAGGGTCCGCAGAGCCTCGCGCACCGGGACGCGCGAGACGCCGTAGCGTCTGGCGAGGAGTTCCTCGGTGAGCCGGGCCCCGGGCGGGAAAACACCGAGGACGATATCGTCACGGACCGCGCTGCACACCATGTGCGCGGAAATGCGCATGGGCCGACCTCCGCCGCCGTCTCCATGTTTCCCGAAGTGCCGCAGGTTCGAACTGTATTCCACCGGCACGCGTTTTCCGATGCCCGCCGGAAAACAGACGTGAAAACATCCGCCGCACGACCCTCACGGGTCGTGCGGCGGATGCCGGTGTATGACGGGCACGGCGGCCCGGCGCCCTGCGGGCGGGGTCCGTCAGACGTCGACGCCCTTGCCGGCCAGGTAGGTGATCGGGTTGAAGTCCGAGCCGTAGTAGGCGCCGTTGCGGGCCTCGAAGTGCAGGTGCGGGCCGGTGCTGTTGCCGGTGGAGCCGACCGCGCCGATCCGCTGGCCGCCGTCGACCTTCTGGCCTGCCGAGACCTTCGTGGCGGACAGGTGGGCGTACTGGGTGTACTTGCCGTCGTCATGGCGGATGACGATCTGGTTGCCGTACGCGCCGCCCCAGCCGACCGTCACCACGGTGCCCGGGCCGACGGACCGCACCGGGGTGCCGGTGTTGGCGGGGAAGTCGATGCCGCTGTGCTTGCCGGAGGACCAGGAGGCCCCGGCCTGCTTGTAGGTGGTGGTGGTGTCCACGCCCGCGACCGGGTCGACGTAGCCGGTGGCCGAACGGCGCTCGGCGGAACGGTCGGCGCGCTCGTTCGCGCGCTTCTCCTGGGCGGCCTCACGCTTCTCGGCGGCCTCACGCTCCTGGGCGGCCTCACGCTTCTCGGCGGCCTTCTCGGCCTCGCGCTCCTCGGCGGCCTTCTCCTCGGCGGCGTCGGCGACGCGCTGCTGGGCCTGCGCCTGGGCCCTGACGTCGTCGGCGATCGTGTCGCCGACGGCCATGGCCTGGACGAAGCCCAGGGCGTAGGTCCCCGACCCCTCGTCCGGAGCGGCGATCGCGGGAGTGGCGGCGGCGCCGACCACACCGGTGACGGTCAGGGCGGCGGCTCCGGCCAGGCCGACGCGGGTGCGCACGGAGCGGCTGGAGAGGTGGTGCTTCTCGGTGAGGCTCTCGGTGAGCCCGGTGAGCTTTCCGGTCAGCTTCTCGGCGAGCTGCGCGGTGGCACGGGTGAACGCCATGGGTGGCGTACTCCTTTCCTTCCTTCTCGCCTACCGGGTTAGCTGTCGGGTTCGGAGCAGGAAGGTCTCCTACGGGCGCACGGCCCGATTCACCCCAGGTGCCTCGGGAGAGGACCGCTCCCGCGTGTGAAGGGCGGGAGGTTGGGTCCCCGGCTCCCCCGCTCGGGGGACTCGGCGATCACTGCCGTCGGCCGCGGTCGCGGTCACTTCTGACGGCCAGCGAGATCGACGCTAAACGGACAAAATTGAGCGAGCAAGCAAATAGCGCCTTTTGTAGGCCATGCCACACGAGCCGCCCACCGGAATAGCCCAAAACCGGACATACGGAAGGCCCTTGGTATGGCAACCCCACCAAGGGCCTTCCGCTGCGCGGCCGCCGCGAGGCGGCCGGGGATCACTGGTCCGTGACGACCGTCACCTCTCCGATGCCCAGATCCCGCACCGTGTCGGCGATCTGTGAGGCGTCTCCCACCAGCACCGTCACCAGACGGTCCACGGGGAAGGCGGCCACGGCCGCCGCCGTCGCCTCCACCGTGCCGGTCTCGGCGAGGCGGGCGTACAGTTTCGCCTGGTAGTCGTCGGGGAGGTGCTGTTCCACCTGGTCGGCGAGGGTGCCGGCGACGGCCGCCGCCGTCTCGTAGCGCAGCGGGGCCACCCCCACCAGGTTCTGCACGGCCGTGTCGCGCTCGGCGTCGGTGAGGCCCTCCTCCGCCAGGGTGCGCAGCACGCGCCACAGGTCCTCCAGTGCGGGACCCGTCACATCGGTGGCCACCGAGCCGTTGATCGCCAGCATCGAGGCGCCGGCCCCCTCGGGGGAGGAACGCATCACCTGGGCGAAGGCCCGTACGCCGTAGGTGTAGCCCTTCTCCTCGCGCAGCACCCGGTCCAGGCGGGATGTGAGCGTGCCGCCCAGGCAGTACGTGCCCAGCACCTGGGCGGGCCAGACCCGGTCGTGCCGGTCGGGGCCGATCCGGCCGATGAGCATTTGGGTCTGCACCGATCCGGGCCGGTCCACGACGATCACCCGGCCGGTGTCGTCCGCGGTGATCGGCGGGACCGGGCGGGGCCCGGCGGCCGCGCCCTTCCAGTCACCCAGGGTCTCGGCCAGCGCCTTGTCCAGGTCCACCCCGGTGAAGTCGCCGACCACCACGGCCGTGGCCGTCGAGGGCCGCACATGCTCCGCGTAGAAGGCGCGCACCGCCTCGGCGTCGATGTTCCTGATGGTCTCCTCGGCCCCCTGGCGGGGACGCGAGAGCCGGGAATCGGCCGGGAACAGCTCCTTCGACAGCGCGATGGCCGCCCGGCGGGCGGGATTGGCCAGCTCGTGCGGGATCTCGTCCAGGCGGTTGCGCACCAGCCGCTCGACCTCGCCCTCGGGGAAGGCGGGGGCGCGCAGCGCGTCGGCGAGCAGGCCCAGCGCCCTGGTCAGCCGGGAGGCCGGGACCTCCAGGGAGACCCGTACGCCGGGGTGGTCGGCGTGCGCGTCCAGGGTGGCTCCGCACCGCTCCAGCTCGGCGGCGAACTCCTCGGCGCTGTGCCGGTCGGTGCCCTCGCTCAGCGCCCGGGCCATGATCCCGGCCACGCCCTCCCGGTCACGGGGCTCGGCCTCCAGCGGCGCGACGAGGTTGACCTCGACGGCCACGACCTTCTGGCCGGGGCGGTGGCAGCGCAGCACTGTCAGCCCGTTGGGCAGCTCACCGCGCTCGGGAGCGGGGAACGCCCACGGCCTGGGCTCGCCGCCGCGGGGCTGGGGGTGGAACTCCATCGACATTCCGTTCTGGGCCGTGGCGTCGCTCACTGAGCGGCCTCCTGGTCGTGGTCGTCGGCGGTGCCGGTCTCGGAAACGGTGGCGCCCTCGGAGACGTCGGCCGCGGTGTCGGGAGCGGTCGCCTGGGTGGGCTCGTAGATCAGCACCGCCCGGTTGTCGGGGCGCAGCCGGGCCGCGGCCACCTCGCGCACCTCGTCGGCGGTGATCTGGAGCACGCGTTCCACCGCGGTCAGGGCGAGCTGGGGGTCGCCGAACAGCACCGCGTAGCGGCACAGCTCGTCGGCGCGGCCGCCGACCGTGGCCAGCCGGTCCAGCCACTCACGCTCCAGCAGCGCCTGGGCGCGCTCCATCTCCGCCGGGGTCGGCCCCTCCTGCGCGAAGCGGGCCAGCTCCTCGTCGACCGCCCGCTCGATGTCGGGGATCTCGGCGTCGCCGGAGGCCTTCACGTCCAGCCACCCCATCGAGGGCGCCCCCGCCAGCCGCAGCATGCCGAAACCGGCGGTGACGGCGGTGCGGTCGCGGCGGACCAGGCGGGTGTTCAGACGGGAGGACTCGCCGCCGCCGAGGACCGTCAGCGCCAGGTCGGCGGCGTCCGCCTCACGGGTGCCGTCGTGCGGCAGCCGGTAGGCGGCCATCATCGCCCGGGAGGGCACCTCCTCGTGGAGGACCTGCTTGACCTCCTCGCCGATGACCTCCGGCAGGGAGCCGTCGCGCGGCGGCCGCTTGCCCTCGTGGGAGGGGATGGAGCCGAAGTACTTCTCGGCCCAGGCGAGCGTGCGCTCCGGATCGATGTCGCCGACGACCGCCAGCACGGCGTTGTTCGGCGCGTAGTAGGTGCGGAAGAAGTCCCGCGCGTCCTCCAGGGAGGCGGCGTCCAGATCGGCCATGGAGCCGATCGGGGTGTGGTGGTACGGGTGGCCCTCGGGGTAGACCATCGCCGTCAGCTTCTCGAACGCCGTGCCGTAGGGCACGTTGTCGTACCGCTGGCGGCGCTCGTTCTTCACCACGTCGCGCTGGTTCTCCATGGACTCCTCGTCCAGGGCGGCCAGCAGCGACCCCATGCGGTCGGCCTCCAGCCACAGCGCCAGCTCCAGCTGGTGGGCGGGCATCGTCTCGAAGTAGTTGGTGCGCTCGAAGCTGGTGGTGCCGTTGAGCGAGCCGCCCGCCCCCTGCACCAGCTCGAAGTGACCGTTCCCCTTCACCTGTGCCGATCCCTGGAACATCAGGTGCTCGAAGAGGTGTGCCAGACCCGTGCGCCCGGCGACCTCGTGGCGCGATCCGACGTCGTACCAGAGGCAGACCGCGGCGACCGGTGTCTGATGGTCCTCGGAGAGCACTACTCGCAGGCCGTTGGCCAGCCGGTGCTCGGTCGCCGTCAGACCGCCGGTGGTGGGCGGGGGAGAGGCCGTGTGAGCCATGGGCAGGGAGTCCCTTCGATCGCGATCGCGGACCGCGTTCTCACAACGCGTGTGTGGTCACTGTATGCAAGCGGCCGGACAAAGCGCGAAGTTCCCGTACGGTTCGGGGCGGGGACCGGACTGTCGGTGCCGAGGTCCACAATGGTGCCCGTCCGCCCCCTGCCCCCGCACGGGGACACACAATCCGCAGTACGCAAGAAGGAGTCGCAGCCGCGATGGCCCGCCGCAGCACGAAGACCCCGCCGCCCGGGGGAGAGTTCGAGGAGCGCGTCCTCGACATCGACGTCGTCGACGAGATGCAGGGCTCCTTCCTGGAGTACGCCTACTCGGTCATCTACTCGCGCGCCCTGCCCGACGCACGCGACGGACTCAAGCCGGTCCACCGGCGGATCCTCTACCAGATGCACGAGATGGGGCTGCGGCCGGAGCGCGGATACGTCAAGTGCGCACGCGTCGTCGGCGAGGTGATGGGCAAACTCCACCCGCACGGCGACAGCGCCATCTACGACGCGCTGGTGCGCCTGGCCCAGCCCTTCTCCATGCGGCTGCCGCTGGTGGACGGGCACGGAAACTTCGGCTCGCTGGGCAACGACGACCCGCCCGCCGCCATGCGGTACACCGAGTGCCGCTCCGCTCCGGCGGCCGGGCTGATGGTCGAGTCGATCGACGAGGACACCGTCGACTTCGCGCCCAACTACGACGGCAGCGAGTCCGAGCCGTCCGTGCTGCCCTCGGCCTACCCGAACCTGCTGGTCAACGGCGCCTCCGGTATCGCGGTCGGCATGGCCACCAACATGCCCCCGCACAACCTGGGCGAGGTGATCGCCGCCGCCCGGCATCTGATCAAGCACCCCGGCGCGGACCTGGAGACGCTGATGCGTTTCGTGCCGGGCCCGGACCTGCCCACCGGCGGCCGGATCGTCGGGCTGCAGGGCATCAAGGACGCCTACGCCAAGGGGCGCGGCACCTTCAAGATCCGCGCCACGGTCTCGGTGGAGAACGTGACCGCACGGCGCAAGGGCCTGGTCGTCACCGAACTGCCCTTCAACGTCGGCCCCGAGAAGGTCATCTCCAAGATCAAGGACCTGGTCAACGGCAAGAAGATCCAGGGCATCGCCGACGTCAAGGACCTCACCGACCGCGAGCACGGGCTGCGGCTGGTCATCGAGATCAAGAACGGCTTCAACCCCGAGGCCGTGCTGGAGCAGCTCTACAAGCTGACGCCGATGGAGGAGTCCTTCGGCATCAACAACGTGGCCCTGGTCGACGGCCAGCCGCTGACACTGGGCCTGAAGGAGCTGCTGGAGGTCTACGTCGACCACCGCTTCACCGTGGTGCGGCGGCGCAGCGAGTTCCGGCGCGGCAAGCGGCGCGACCGGCTGCACCTGGTCGAGGGCCTGCTGGTGGCGCTCGTCGACATCGACGAGGTCATCCGGATCATCCGCTCCAGCGAGAACGCCGCGCAGGCCAAGGAGTCGCTGATCGGCCGGTTCGGCCTGTCCGAGGTGCAGACGCAGTACATCCTCGACACCCCGCTGCGCAGGCTGACGAAGTTCGACCGCATCGAGCTGGAGTCCGAGCGTGACCGGCTGAACACCGAGATCGAGGAGCTGACCCGCATCCTGGAGTCCGACGCGGAGCTGCGCAAGCTGGTCTCCTCGGAGCTCTCCGCGGTCGCCAGGAAGTACGGCACCCCGCGCCGCACCGAGCTGCTGTCCTCGGCGGACGTTCCCGCGGCGGCCGTCCCGCTCCAGGTGGCGGACGACCCGTGCCGGGTGCTGCTGTCCTCCACCGGGCTGCTGGCCCGCACCGCGGGCGGCGAGCCGGCCTTCGACTCCTCCGCCAAGCGCCGCAAGCACGACGTGGTCGTCTCGGCCGTCCCCGCGACGGCCCGGGGCGAGGTGGGGGCGGTGACCTCGGCCGGGCGCCTGCTGCGGATCTCGGTCATCGACCTGCCGCAGCTTCCGGAGAACTCCGCACCGAACCTGGCGGGCGGCGCCCGGTTCACGGAGTTCCTCTCCCTGGAGGACGGCGAGGAGCTGGTGTGCCTGACCACCCTGGACGAGTCCTCGCCGGGGCTGGCGCTGGGCACGGAGCAGGGCGTGGTCAAACGGGTGGTGCCCGACTATCCCTCCAACAAGGGCGAGTTGGAGGTCATCACCCTCAAGGAGGGCGACCGGATCGTCGGCGCGGTGGAGCTGCGCACCGGCGAGGAGGACCTGGTCTTCGTCACCGACGAGGCGCAGCTGCTGCGCTTCCCCGCCGGGCAGGTCAGGCCGCAGGGGCGCCCGGCCGGCGGCGTGGCGGGCGTCAAGCTGGGCCAGGGCGCGAAGGTGATCTCCTTCACCGCGGTCGACCCGGCCGCCGACGCGGTGGTCTTCACGGTCGCGGGATCGAGCGGCACGCTGGCCGACGAGGTGAGCACGGCCAAGCTGACGCCGTTCGACCAGTACCCCCGCAAGGGCCGGGCCACGGGCGGGGTGCGCTGCCAGCGCTTCCTCAAGGGCGAGGACCGTCTGACCTTCGCCTGGGCCGGCGCCACTCCCGCTCGTGCGGCGGACGCCAAGGGCTCGCCGGTGGACCTGCCGGAGCCGGACCCGCGCCGCGACGGCTCGGGCACTCCGCTGGCCAAGCCGGTCTCGGTGGTCGCCGGGCCGGTGTGACGTCCCGGCGCGACACCCCGGTGCGACATCCCGGTGCGGCGCTCCGGCCCGGTGGTACGGGCCGGGCCGTCGCGCCGCCGGGGCGTCCTGTGCAGCGGGA
Organism: Streptomyces barkulensis; assembly: GCF_002843305.1. Lineage (GTDB taxonomy): Bacteria > Actinomycetota > Actinomycetes > Streptomycetales > Streptomycetaceae > Streptomyces > Streptomyces barkulensis. The sequence continues at coordinate 73,990 of NZ_PGSG01000029.1, read as the reverse complement.
CGCTCAGGGCCGTACGTAGCGCAGGACGCCCCACATGCTGTCGGGGCTCGCCTCCTCCGGCGAGCCGGTGGCCGTGCAGGAGGCCAGCTCCTCGCGCACCGCGCCGGCGTCGATACCGGAGCCGATCAGCACGAGCTGTGTCAGGCGCGGCTCCCCGCTCCCCCAGGGCCCGGGGTTGAAGCGCAGAAAGCGGCCGACCGCGTGCAGCCCGTACTTCTCCCGGTGACCGGGCACACCGAAGTGGACGAAGCCCTTGATCCGGTACAGGCCGTCGGGTCTGCCGTCCAGGAACTCCATCAGCCGGCGCGGGTCCACCGGCTCACCGGTGGTGAACTCCACGCTCTGGTAGGCGGCGTGGAGGTGCGCGTCATGCCCGTCGTGCCCGTCGCCGCATCCGTGCCCGCTCTCGCGGATCTCGGCCCACACGTCCTCGAAGGAGAGCTGCCGCACGCCCTGTGCGCCGTCGTCGCGGGGGCGCGGGTCGAAGAGCAGCTCCGGATCGACGCGCCCGTGGGAGACGGGGACGACGGGTACGCCCCGGCCGATCCCACGCAGCCGGCCGGCCAGGGCGGACAGCTCCTCCTCCCCGGCCCGGTCCGCCTTGTTGAGCACCACCAGATCGGCCATCGCCACATGCCGTTCGAGCTCCGGGTGCCTGGCCCGGGTGTCCTCGAACTCCGCGGCGTCTACGACCTCCACCAGGCCGCCGTAGACGATGTTCTCCTCGTCGCTGGAGAGGATCATGCGGATCAGGGTCTCCGGCTCCGCCAGGCCGCTGGCCTCCACCACGATGACGTCGATACGGGCCGAGGGGCGCGCCAGGCGCTCCAGCATGGTGTCCAGGTCGCTGGTGTCGACGGCGCAGCACAGGCAGCCGTTGCCCAGGGAGATCATCGAGTCGACCTGCCCGGCCACCGACATGGCATCGATCTCGATGCTGCCGAAGTCGTTGACGACCACGCCGATGCGTGTACCGCCGCTGTGGGCGAGGAGGTGGTTGAGGACGGTGGTCTTCCCCGACCCGAGGAAACCGGCGAGCACGATGACCGGGATCCGCTTCCTGACCAAGATCGCGCCTCCATCGTGCGGGTGGCAGCCGTACCGGAACGGCTGCCGATGGTAACCGACGGCCTCTCCCCTCCCCGCTCCCGCCCGCGCGCCCGAGGACCTGCCCGGGCCTGCCCGGGATCTGCCCGGGCCCGCCGGTTCCGCCGACGGGAATCCCCCGGGCGGGAGCGGTTAGGCTCCCCTGTGTGAGTACCTGTTCGACCGCCTCCCGGGCGCTGGCCGAACCGCCGGCCGCCACCGCCGCGACCGCCCGGACATGGCTGCTGGTCGAGCAGCCCGGTCCGTGGGGGGCCAAGGCCCTCACCGACAGCCGTCTCGACCCGGTACTGGGCCGTGCGCTGGAGCGTGCCGCCGCCGGCACCGGTGTACGGGTCGCGTTGATCCGCCGCCCCGGCCGCCACCCGGACCGCCACGGTCCGGCCCTCCGCCGCGTCTATCTCGCCCACACCCTCCCCGGCCGGTCCTGGGTGCGTACCGCCCTGCTCACCGGCACGGACGAGCTGTACGGCCTCGACGCGGCCGTCATGGCCACGCTCGGCGCGGGCGACCACGGCGGGCTGTGGGAGCCGTACGGCGGCGATCCCCTGGCTCTGGTGTGCACCAACGGCAGGCGCGACCGCTGCTGCGCCGTCCTGGGCCGCCCGCTGGCCGCCGAGCTGGCGGCCTCCGACGCCTGCGAGGTGTGGGAGACCACCCACATCGGCGGCCACCGCTTCGCCCCCACCCTGCTGGTCCTGCCGTACGGCTACGCGTACGGCAGGCTGGGGGGCCACGCCGTCAAGGGCGTGCTGGACGAGCTGCGGCGCGGCCGGATCGCCACCGACGGGTGCCGGGGCCGGTCCGCCTGGGACCGGCCGGGCCAGGCCGCCGACCTGGCGGTGCGCGAGCTGACGGGCGAGGCTGGTGCCGAGGCCCTGACGGTCGCCGGGACCGCCGGCGCCGCCCCTCGGTGGAGCGTCACGGTGGCCCACGCCGACGGCCGCTCCTGGCGCGTCACGGTCACCGAGGACACCGACGTCCCGCCCGTGACCGCGAGCTGCGGCGCCGCTCCCGCCGTACAGCCCCGTGTGGCCGCCGTGGACGTGACCCCGCTCTGACCACTCTCCCAGGAGGTATGGGCGGGCCGGAGCGCGGCCCGGTGGTGGGCCGGTCAGCGGACCCGGCCGCTCCTGCCCGGTGCCGCCGGGCTCGCGGCACGGGCCGGTCCACAGACGTACCGGCACGGCCCGTGGACCTCCCCGCGCCCGCCCCGGTGCGGGCGCGTGTGCCGGGCGTACGCCCAAGCCAGCAGGCAGACGACGGCGAACTGCGCGAATCCGGCGGCCGTGCCCGCCGTAACGGATCCGCCGCCCAGTGTTCGGCCCGCCACGGCGGGCACGGCGGTGACGGCGACCAGATACGCCAGGTGGCAGGCGAGGAGCGCGGCGCAGACGGACAGAACGAGGCGGCGGTGGCGCGTTCCGCGGAAGGCCGCTGCGCGGGGGTGGGCGAGGCGGGCGGCGGGGGCGGTCGCCCCGCCGGAAGCGGGCCGCCGGGGGAAGGGCGCCGCGGCGGCGCCGCGCTCCTCGCCCCGGCCGGAGGCGAGGGTGTCGTGCCAGGGGTCGTCGATCCGCATGGCCCAGGATGGGCAGGGATTCGGGCCCGGCGGAGGATCAATCCGGACTCTTCACCCTTTCAGGGGAGGATTCACCGGGCCGGTCCCCGGCGGTCCGGGGACCGGATCCGGCCCTGGAAGAACCCCGCCCCCGCCCCGCCCCCGTCTCCGGACGGGCCGGAAGCGGAGGCGGGGACAGAGGCGGGGACAGAGGCGGTGGCAGAGGCACGGCGAAGGCGGCCAAGGGGCCAAGGCGCCCGGGTCAGACGTCGATCCGGGAGCGGTCCAGCGTGGCCGCGGAGGTGGTGATGAACTCCTTGCGCGGCGCGACCTCGTTGCCCATCAGCAGGTCGAAGGTCTTCTCGGCGGCCTCCAGGTCGCTGATGTTGATACGCCGCAGGGTGCGGTGGCGCGGGTCCATCGTCGTCTCCGCGAGCTGGTCGGCGTCCATCTCCCCCAGGCCCTTGTACCGCTGGATGGAGTCCTTGAAGCGGACCCCCTTGCTCTGCAGCTCCAGCAGGGTCTGGCGCAGCTCGTTGTCGGAGTAGGTGTAGATGTACTTCGCCTGGCCCCGCCGGGGATTGATCAGCTCGATCCGGTGCAGCGGCGGCACCGCCGAGAAGACCCGGCCCTGCTCGACCATCGGCCTCATGTAGCGCTGGAAGAGCGTCAGCAGCAGACAGCGGATGTGCGCGCCGTCGACATCGGCGTCGGCCAGGAAGATGACCTTGCCGTAGCGGGCCTGGTCGATGTCGAACGTCCTACCGGAGCCCGCCCCTATGACCTGGATGATCGCGCCGCACTCGGCGTTCTTCAGCATGTCGGAGACGGACGACTTCTGGACGTTGAGGATCTTGCCGCGGATCGGCAGCAGCGCCTGGAACTCGGAGTTCCGGGCGAGCTTGGCGGTGCCGAGCGCCGAGTCGCCCTCGACGATGAACAGCTCGCTGCGCTCGACGTCGTCGCTGCGGCAGTCGGCGAGCTTGGCCGGCAGGGCGGAGGACTCCAGCGCGGTCTTGCGGCGCTGGGCCTCCTTGTGCTGGCGGGCGGCGATGCGGGTGCGGGCCGCGGCCACGGCCTTCTCCAGCACCGAGCGGGCCTGCTGCCTGGCGTCGCGCTTGGTGGAGGTCAGGAACGCCTTGAGCTCCCTGGAGACCACCTGGGCGACGATCCGGGAGGCGGCCGAGGTGCCCAGCACCTCCTTGGTCTGCCCCTCGAACTGCGGCTCGGCCAGCCGCACGGTGACGACCGCCGTCATGCCCTCCAGGGCGTCGTCCTTGACGATGTCGTCCTCGGCGACGCGCAGCAGCTTGGCGGAGCGCAGCACCTCGTTCACCGTGCGGGTGACGGCGCGCTCGAAGCCCGCGACGTGGGTGCCGCCCTTGGGGGTGGCGATGATGTTGACGAACGACCTGACCGTGGTGTCGTACCCCGTCCCCCAGCGCAGCGCGACGTCCACGCCCAGCTCGCGGGTGACCTCGGTGGGGATCATGTGGCCGCGCTCGTCCAGGACGGGGACGGTCTCCTTGAAGGCGCCCTGGCCCGTCAGCCGCAGCACGTCGCACAGCGGCCGGTCCGGGGCGAGGTACTCGCAGAACTCGCTGATGCCGCCGTCGTAGCGGAAGACCTCCTTCACCGGCGGTGCGCCGTCGATCCCGCGCTCGTCGCGGACGACGATCGTCAGGCCGGGCACCAGGAAGGCGGTCTGGCGGGCACGTGCGTGCAGGTTCTCCGGGGAGAGCCGGGCGTCCTTGAGGAAGATCTGGCGGTCGGCCCAGTACCGCACCCGGGTGCCGGTACGGGTCTTGGGGATCTTCTTGCTCTTGCGCAGGCCGCTCGTCGGATCGAAGGGGGCGTCCGGGCCGGACTCGGTGAAGATGCCCGGAACACCGCGCCGGAAGCTGACGGAGTGCGTACGGCCGTCACGGTCGACCTCGACGTCGAGGCGGGCGGACAGGGCGTTGACGACGGATGCGCCGACACCGTGCAGACCGCCGGAGGCCGCGTACGATCCGCCGCCGAACTTTCCGCCGGCGTGCAGCTTGGTCATCACGACCTCGACACCCGACAGTCCCGTCTTGGGCTCGACGTCGACGGGGATGCCGCGGCCGTTGTCCTGCACCTCGACGGAGCCGTCCTCCCGGAGGATCACCTCGATGTGGTCGCAGTGCCCTCCGAGGGCCTCGTCGACCGAGTTGTCGATGATCTCCCAGAGGCAGTGCATCAGACCGCGGCTGTCGGTGGAGCCGATGTACATACCGGGCCGTTTGCGCACCGCCTCCAGCCCCTCGAGGACGAGCAGGTGCCGCGCGGTGTAGTTGGAACCGTCACGGTCCGCGCCCGTGAGCAGGGCGGTGGACGGCATGGGGTTTCCCCTGCCGGAGGCCAGGGGAGTCTCGGCGGTCACGCGGTTCGCTCCTCGCTGAATTTCGCTGGGGATGGCTGTCTTGCGGGTCAGAGGGTACCGAGGCCATGGAGAGCCAAGGTGAAGCCACCCAGGAGAAGGCCCATGCTAGACCAGCGTCGACCAAGCGTTCGATAACTCGTCCGGGTGACGTGTACATCACGTTCCCTTCCGGGCATGAACCATCTAGGCTCCGGGCACGTCCTCTGGAACGACACCGGCGAGACCGGCGCCGGAGGAGACAACCGAACACACAACACGAAGACGACGAAGATCAACACATCTCTGTAATCGGCTCATTCGCCGCCAACCGGCAACATGTCAGCCACCTCACACAGAGATTTTCGAGGAAAAGCCACGAGCGGGAACGTTTTCGGCCTGGTTGGATGTTGACCCTGGTACGACAGCTCGTCGAGCTAGAGAAGAGGCGACGTGACTACTGTTCTGACCCCCGCGAGCCCGCTGACGGCCGCTGACCGCTGCGACCGCTGCGGCGCCCAGGCATACCTGCGTGTTGTGCTCGTCAGCGGTGGAGAGCTGCTGTTCTGCGCCCACCACGGCCGCAAGTTCGAGCCGGAACTCAAGAAGATCGCTGCGGAGATACAGGACGAGACCGAACGGCTCAACGCCACCCCCGCGACGGCGGGTGACAGCGAGCACTGATCTGCCGACCGGCGGCAAACGCGTCCCCATCCGACGAGCTCGGACCGGCCCAGGGCCGGACGCCACGGGCGGTCGCCCCCTCACGGGGTGACCGCCCGTTTGCCGTACCCGGGCACGGGCGGGCACGGCAGGCGGTGGTGGGCCCCGGAGGCCGCACAGGCTCCCGCATGCCGGGAAACGGGCGCACGGAGCCTCCCTGAACGTACGGATCGCCCCCCGCCTCACCCCAGGGTGAGCCATGCGGGCGGCTTCCGCATCCGGAGAGCCGCACACACCCGCGCGCCGCTCAGGCCGGAGGGCCGGAGCCCCGTGGACGGGGCTCCGGCCCTCCGGCCTGAGCGGACGAACCTGGCGAACGGGTCAGTCGAGGTAATCCCGCAGGACCTGCGAACGGGAGGGGTGGCGCAGCTTCGACATCGTCTTGGACTCGATCTGGCGGATCCGCTCGCGGGTCACGCCGTAGACCTTGCCGATCTCGTCCAGTGTCTTGGGCTGGCCGTCGGTGAGACCGAAACGCATCGAGACCACGCCGGCCTCGCGCTCGCTGAGCGTGTCGAGCACGGAGTGGAGCTGTTCCTGCAGGAGCGTGAAGCTGACCGCGTCGGCCGGGACGACCGCCTCGGAGTCCTCGATGAGGTCACCGAACTCGCTGTCGCCGTCCTCGCCCAGCGGGGTGTGCAGGGAGATCGGCTCGCGACCGTACTTCTGGACCTCGACGACCTTCTCCGGGGTCATGTCGAGCTCCTTGGCCAGCTCCTCCGGGGTGGGCTCGCGGCCCAGGTCCTGGAGCATCTGGCGCTGGACGCGCGCGAGCTTGTTGATCACCTCGACCATGTGCACCGGGATGCGGATGGTGCGCGCCTGGTCGGCCATGGCCCGGGTGATGGCCTGGCGGATCCACCAGGTCGCGTAGGTCGAGAACTTGTAGCCCTTGGTGTAGTCGAACTTCTCGACCGCGCGGATCAGGCCCAGGTTGCCCTCCTGGATCAGGTCCAGGAAGAGCATGCCCCGGCCGGTGTAACGCTTGGCCAGTGAGACCACCAGACGGAGGTTGGCCTCCAGCAGGTGGTTCTTGGCCCGGCGGCCGTCCTCGGCGATGATCTCCAGCTCGCGCTTGAGCTTGGGGGCGATCTTGTCGCTGTTGGCGAGCTTGTCCTCGGCGAAGAGACCGGCCTCGATGCGCTTGGCCAGCTCGACCTCCTGCTCGGCGTTGAGCAGGGGGACCTTGCCGATCTGCTTGAGGTAGTCCTTGACCGGGTCGGCGGTGGCGCCCGCGGCGGCGACCTGCTGCGCGGGGGCGTCGTCCTCGTCCTCGTCGGACAGGACGAAACCCTCGTTCTCGTTCTTGGGCTCCGCCGCGGAGTCCTCGGCGGTCTTGCCGCCCTTGACCGGAGGCTCGTCGATGACCTCCTCGTCCCCCTCGAGCAGCTCGTCGACGTCCGACTTCTTGGCCGCGGTCTTCTTCGCCGCGGCCTTCTTCGCGGGCGCCTTCCTGGCAGCGGTCTTCTTCGCCGCGGCCTTCTTGGCGGGCGCCTTCCTGGCCGGCTTCGCCTCGGCCTCCTCGGCGGTCCCCTCCGCGTCCTCGGCGGGGTCCTCGGGGGCGGCGGCCGGGGCGGCCTTCCTGGCAGCGGTCTTCTTGGCGGCGACCGTCTTGGTCGCGGTGCGCTTGGCCGGGGCCTTCGCTGCGACGCTCTTCCGGGTGCGCTTGGGGGCCTCCGCGGCACTCACCATCAGCGTCACACCCTCCTCGTCGAGGATCTGGTTGAGACTGCGCAGGACGTTCTTCCACTGGGTCGGCGGAATCTGGTCGGCCTCGAAGGCCCGACGCACATCGTCGCCGGCGATCTGCCCCTCGGCCTTTCCCCGCTCAATGAGCGCCATCACAGACGCGGACTCGGCGATCTCCGCAGGGAGCGTACGGGATGTGCTGGCCGACACGAACAACCTCTCGGAACGATGGAAACGGCTTCGGCCCCGCCCACGGAGGGGTCCGGGACCTGCAAGCCCCGGCGGGGATGACCGGCGGCTCGGGTGGAGCGACGGAGGAACTACAGCGCCGGATGCGGCGTCCGTATTCCCCCGGTAGCTGCCACCTCTTGAGTCATCGCGCTGCCACGCGAAGCGTTACGCCCAACCAGAGTGTCCCGGGTCACACGACATAGGAGAACAGAAATACCCATACGGCGACTTATGGCCGGACCGTGCCCCGGGGCGGCAGACGCCGCGGGTGCGGGCGGACCCGCCGGAAGGACGTCGCCGGATCCCGCCGGGCGGGATCCGGCGACACCGTGCGGGTGCGGCCGGTACCGGACGTCAGTGCTCGCGAGGCGCCGGCACCACGTGGTCGGCGGCTCCACCCGCCGCCGGAGCCGCCGGAGCCGCCGGAGAGGTCTGGGTCTCGGACTGCGCGGCGGAAGCGGCCGCGGTGGAAGCGCCCGGCGCGGGAGCGCCGGGCGTCGCGGGGACGGCCGCCTCGGAGGAGACCGTGAGCAACTGGCGCACCGCGTTCTCCGCCGCGGCCGCCTCGCCGGAGGCGACGGCTTCGGCGATCCTGCGGTGGTGCGCCAGCGACGCCTCGGTGGGACGCTCGCATCCGGCGGCGGGGGCCCCGGAGACCTGGAGAGCCGCGCCGACGATGCCGGAGAGGTGCTCCAGCATCCGGTTGCCGGCGCCGTGCAGGAGCAGGGCGTGGAACTCGGCGTCGGCCCGGGAGAAGGTCAGGCTGTCGCCCTGGGCGAGTGTGTGGCCCATGATCTCGACCATGTCAGCGAGGCGCTGCTGCACCTCGTCGCGGCTGTGGTCCGCGGCGAGGCGGGCGGCCAGCGGCTCGATGGCCCAGCGCAGCTCGCACAGCTCGCGGCGCTGGTCGTCACGCTGTGGGCCGAAGGCGCGCCATTCGATGATGTCGGGGTCGAGAAGGTTCCAGTCGCTGACCGGGCGGACCCGTGTTCCGACGTTGGGGCGGGCGCTGACCAGGCCCTTGGCCTCGAGGACCCGGAGCGACTCGCGGACGACGGTGCGCGACACCTCGAATCGCTGGCCGATCTCCTCCGGTACGAGGGGGCGGTCGGCCCCGAGGTCTCCGGAGACGATCATCTGCCCCAGTTGCTGTACGAGTTGGCCGTGCAGTCCGCGCCCCCGGTTTCCGGCGGCACGTCGTCCGGCCCGGGCCATGTCCGCTTCGCCACCGTCCCACGCGGGGACGGTGGTGGCACGGGTCGCGCCGGTCGACTCGGCGTAGGCGTAACGGTCCGGCTCGCCCGAAGCCGTGAGGCCGGAGTCGGCGGAGCGAGCCGAGGTCATCATGGTGTGCGCAAGGGTAGTCACGCATCCTTTGTCGGCGGTGCTCCGGACGGCCTTGAGGGCTTTGGTGAAAAGCACACGAAAGGGTGATCAGTGGTCTCCTCGCGATTGACGCCTTATCGGAAAGAAACGGTCTTCCGACCGGGAATACGCGGCAGCCGGCACCAGCCTGCGGCGGAGCGGTACCACCGAAGGCCCCGGATCCGCTGGTGAGAGGCGCGTCGGTTCCCCGGCGGGCCGCCCGACGGCCCGGACACCGGCCGGAGGGAGGCGAGGATTCGGCTTCTCTCCCCCTCAGACATCCGGGCGCAGCATCGGTGGATTCAGCACCGTGGCGCCGCCTGCCCGGAACAACTGTGCGGGCCGACCACCCTGACGAGTCGTCGTACCGCCGGTGGGCACCAGGAAGCCCGGGGTGCCGGTGACCTTGCGGTGGAAGTTCCTCGGGTCGAGCGCGACGCCCCACACCGCTTCGTAGACCCGCCGCAGTTCTCCCACGGTGAACTCCGGCGGGCAGAAGGCGGTGGCGAGCGAGGAGTACTCGATCTTCGATCGGGCCCGCTCCACTCCGTCCGCGAGGATCCTCGAGTGGTCGAAGGCCAGCGGAGCGGGCTGTCCGCCGCTTCGGTCCGGGCCGTCCCCGGAAGGCTGTCCGGGAGGCAGCAGGGTGTCCACCGGCGCCCAGCGGACACTGTCGGCGTCGCCACCGGCCGTGGGGGTGGGCAGGTCGGGGGCCAGCACCAGATGGGCGACGCTGACCACTCGCATCCGCGGGTCCCGACCCGGATCACCGTAGGTGGCGAGCTGTTCGAGATGGGCACCGGTGTGCCGGTCGTCCGGCCCCTGGACATGCAGCCCGGTCTCCTCGGTGAGTTCGCGGGCCGCCGCGGCCCCGAGGTCCTCGTCGATGCGCACGAAGCCCCCGGGCAGCGCCCATCGCCCCTGGTAGGGAGGTTCGCCCCGGCGTACGACCAGCGCACACAGGGCATGCCTTCGCACGGTGAGCACGACCAGATCGACGGTGACGGCGAAGGGAGGGAAGGCCGACGGGTCGTAGGGCATGACGTGATCATAGTCGTCTGCCTGACGATAAACAGAGGCTTGCGCCGCTCCGCCCTCAGCCCTGGACCGCCGCGGCACCGAGACCGCGCGCGGCCCGCTGCCTCCGCAGGCACTGCCTCAGCGGTTCGGGGTCGAGCCCGCTGTTGCACGCGCCGTGGAGCAGCCGCGCGAAGACGTACTCCGGGTCCAGCTCCAGCGCCCGGCCCAGCGCCACGCGCGCGCCCGGCTCGTCCCCACCGGACCAGGCGACCCATCCGGCCAGAGCGAGCGGGGCCGCGGCGTGCTCGGCGTAGGCCCCGGCGCACCGCCTGGCCAGCGCCCTCCACAGTCGCAGCGCGGGGACGGCGTCCTCGCCCTCCATCCATTCCGCGGCCCAGTCCCGGGTGACCCTGTCCTGGAGACCGAGGATCACGGTGGCGGCCTCCTCATCGGTCAGGAGGCGGTCGTCCCGGGCGTCGGCCCCGGCCGCCCCCTCGTTCCGGCCCGCCGCCGGCGCGTTCCGGTAGCGGTCGAGCAGCCGCCCGGCGAGCGCCAGGGTCTCGGCACGCACCGTCTCGCGGTCGGCCTCGCCCAGCATCCGCGGCACCAGGGCCGCGCCCGCGATGTCGAGGGCCCGCTCCTGCGGCCCGGCGGCCGGTGGGCCCAGTGGCGCGAGCCTGGCCGTCATCTCCTTCAGGGTGCCTTCCACCCGCAGTCCGGCGTACGCGGCCGCGGCCGCGATGGCCGAGGTGCCGGGGACGCCCAGCGGTGTGCCCTCCGCGGGGCAGCACCGGGTGTCGGGACAGCAGTAGGACCAGCTCTGTCCGGCCGGAATCCTGACCTCGGCCGATGCCCGGAGCAGTGGCTCTGACCTGCGATTCCACTGCTCTGGGCATCAACCGGCATCACTGGTCATCTACAGGTCCCGCGCCCACCTCGCGCCCACAACATCGACACCAGCACACAGGAAAGCGATCACCATGACACCCGCAGACCTCGCCCGCATCGCCACGGAGATCAAGGACATGGGCCCCGGCGACCTCGCCCGGCTCATGGACGCGCTCGGCCTCATGCTCTACGACGCTCCGGACGATCCCGAGCTGCGGCTGCTGGCCGCCGCCGCTGCGATCACCTTCGATGACCGGGCCGGGCTGGCCTGAGTGCGGCCCGGCCTGCGGGCCTACTCCCCCGCCTGGCCTTCGGTGACCTCTTCGAGCTTGCCGTGCTCGTCCAGGCTCCAGCGCACACCGGCCTCATCCGTGAAGTACAGGACAGGACGGCATGCGGGAATTTCTTCGGGGGATATCAATACCGAGTCAAACCGAAGGCGATCCCCTGCTCCAACCACCTTCACCGGCGAATTCCTACCAATCAACCCCAGGGAACTATGTCCGGCAGCAGGGTTTTGATTCACAGCCGTTTCCTCAGCGATCCCTGCGGCTCCAAAGGTCATTTGCACAGAGAAAATTGGCGCACTGCTCCCGTTCTGGACAGCCACATACCATCTCCTCCCGTCAGGAGCGCCAGCGTCGGTCAAATCTCCATCTTTCAACCTGAGGTGGCAGTCCACCATCGTGACCCTGCTGGCCTGCTCCCGCTTCCGGTCCTCGGCCACAGCCTGTAGCTCGGCACGCTCCAGGGCCAGGTTCTCGGACTGCTGGCGGATGAACTCCCGCTGCTCGTCGATCTGGTCCCGCTGGGACTTCAGTGTCCACACAGCCGCCGCTGCGGCCAGCGCGGCGAAGACGGCTCCCAGCCATGTCGGGGCGTCCCCCCAGTCGATTGCTCCCACGCGGAGCAGCGTAGAACGACCATGTGACAACGCTCGGGCGGTCAGAGGGAGTTGGGAGGCCGGCGGTCGTCGGGCAGGGCGACCCACGGCCGGGTGATGATCTCGCGGTAGGTCATGTGCAGCCGGTTCTCCGGCTTCGTGACATGGGCGAACACCCAGCGGCGGGCCTCTTCGGCATCCTCCCCGGCCGGGCCGTGCTGGCCGCACAGCGTGCACTGCATGGCGTACGTCATCGGCTCGGCGTCCGGCTCCTCGTTCAGCGACATCCGCCACCGGATGAAGCGGTAGACCGACCGCGTCATCGCAGCCGCTCCCCGCTGCGCTGGTTCGCCGCCCGCACCCCCGCGCTCAGCTTCTCGGCGAGCGTGGCGGCCCGGGCGTCACCGGGGTCGCACGCCCACTCGCGTCCTCCGCCCACCGGGCGCAGCAGGTACCGACTCCCGTCCCTGCCCATGAGTTCACCGATCTTGTTCCGTGCCGTGTCCACCAGGTACACCGCCATGCCGTTCTCCTGACCGCTGTGCGTGTCCAGCCGGTCACAGAGTTGCGGCTGCGGCGGTACGCTCACCAGATCCCAGTCCTTTAAGCTTGAGAGTTAAAGAACGGTGATCGCCTGTGCCCGGCAAGGAACTTGACCCGAGCGCCGGTCCAGCGGAGTTCTTCGGCGCGGAGGTCCGCCACCGCCGGGAGGAACGGGACTGGAGCCAGCGGGAGCTGGGTGTCAAGGCGAACATCTCCCCCAGCCGCATCGCCCAGATCGAGCTGGCGTCGATTCCGGCCACCCTCCACAACGCCACCGCGCTCGATGTGGCGCTGGAGACCGGCGGCCTGTTCGCCCGCCTCTTCGCCCTCATGGACAGCACCCCCGCCTTCCCGGACTGGGTGCAGCGGTACATGCGCATGGAGGCGGCGGCCACCGCCATCAGCGGCTACGCGCCCATGGTGGTGCCCGGACTGTTGCAGACGGAGGACTACGCCCGCGCCATTCTCCGGGCCGGACGGCCCCGCGACAGTGCTGAGGAGGTGGAGCGCCGCGTCCATGCCCGCCTGGGCCGTCAGGAGGTCCTGGGCCGGGCCGTCCCCCCGGCCCTGTGGTACGTGGTCGAGGAGGAACTGCTGCGCCGCCCCGTGGGTGGCCGGGATGTCATGGCCGCCCAGCTCGGCCATCTTGTGACGCTGGTGGAAAGCCGGACCATAGTGCTCCAGGTGCTCCCCACCAGCGTGGGCGCTCACGCCGCGCTGGGCGGAACGCTCACGTTGCTGAGCCGGAAGGACGGCCCCGCCGTGGCCTACGTGGAAGGCCCGTTCACCGGGCAGCTCTGCGAGGAATCGGACCAGGTGACGGAGCTGTCCCTGGCCTACGATCACCTTCAGGCCACGGCTCTCAGCCACGAGGAGTCGCTAGCCGTGATCCGCGAAGCGATGGAGGACATGCGATGAGCCCGGACCGCCCCAACCTCAGTGCCGCTCTCTGGTGTAAGTCCAGCTACAGCAACGGGCAGGGCGGCGAGTGCGTCGAGGTCGCCGACGGCCTCCCCGGCGTCGCCGGTGTCCGGGACTCCAAGAACACCGGCGGGCCGGTCCTGGCCTTCCCGGCGGACGCCTGGGCGGCGTTCGTGGCCGGGGTGAAGGACGGCCGCTGAGGCTGCCAGCGAGGGCCCCGGAGCTTCCCCGGCTCCGGGGCCCTCGGCATTTCTAACCGAGCGTCATCTGCTTGTGCCCATCATCCTGCCGTCGCCTGGCCTGGAAGTACGGCAGCAACGCAGTCGGGAGGTTGGGACGCTTGCCGTCCAACAGCTCCTGCACGGTGATGATCTGCACCTTGGGGTACGTCACACCGTTGATCGGATAGGTGTACGTGCCGGAGTGGTTGGCCGCGTCCACCATGCCCTTGGTCGGCTTCTTCATCGTGATGAACACGCCCATGGCGGCCTTCTGCGAGCTGACGGTTCCGACCAGATCCCTCACATGCCCGGGGTTGGTGCTGCCGCCCTTGACGGACACCAGGACCCGCTGGGAGCTGCCCTTCTTGTCGATGGGGATACGGATGACACCGTCGATCCCCTTGTCGCCGACCTGCTTGTCGTTGGGCTGACCGTCCACCAGCATGACGCACCAGCGCTCGAACTCGAAGGGCGACTTCTTGAAGAGCGTTACGGCTCCGTCCATGTCCTTCGGTATGCCGAGGATCTCGTAGGTGTCCTGAATCGACTCGGCGTAAGTATTGCGGAGCCGGGCGTCAATCAGGTCGATGGCCAGCGTGGTGATGTCCATGCCGATCCAGCGCCGCCCGAGCTTCTGGGCGGCGTCGATGGCCGTGCCGCATCCACAGAAGGGATCGAGGACCACATCGCCCGGATTGCTGCTGGACTCGATAATCCGCTCCAGCAGCGCCACCGGCTTCTGAGTGGGGTACCCCAGGCGCTCAATGGCTTTGGCGTTGATGGGGTCGATATCTGTCCACACATCCTGAAGGGGGACGCCGGGCATCTCATCGAGATACCGCTTCAGCTCCGGCATTCCCGTCCGAGTGTATACGAGCCGCCCTTCCTCTTCGAACTGTTGCATTTTCGCGCGACTGTACGCCCAGTATCGCCCCTTGTAGGGCCTTACCCCATTCCACTCATAGCTGGTGTCACCACCGGGCTTGCTAGCAGTCAGGTTGTCCTTACGGTACCGGCGTCCCGTGTCTTCTTCAATGAAACGATAGTGCGACTCAATGTACGACTGCTCGTACGGGGTGTAGATCGGGTTCCACGTCCACTCCTTGCCCTTCGTGTAGAAGTAGATCACGTCGTGGACTCGACCAGGCAGCTTGCGCCCCTGCTTTCCATCGCTGTGCGCAGTGGTCCGCTTCCATACAATCTCTGCACCGAACTTGTCCGGCCCGAAGATTGCGTCGAGCATGACCTTGAGATAATGACCTGCCGTTGGGTCGCAGTGCAGATACAGAGACCCGGTGTCCTTTAGCACGCGGTGCAATTCGATAAGCCTGGCGGTCATCATGACTAGGTAGGCGAGCACATCGTTGTCGCCCAGGAGCCTTCGCATGGCTTCCAGGGCGTCCTTTACCTTCAAGGATGCATCGCCGTTGAGGATCTCATTAAACAGGGCCTCGGACTCGTAGCTCCATGTCCACGTGTCACCGAAGGCTTCGATCTGCGCAGGAGAGTCCTCGCCGCTCTTCTCCTTGAACAAGATGTTGTAGGAGCGTTTGGAATTGAACGGCGGATCGAGATATACCAGATCAACGCTGCCTGTAGGGATGTGCTGTCTGAGTAAATCGAGGTTGTCGCCGTAGTACAGCTGGTTGAGCGCGGTCTCCTGCGTAGTCCCCATGGAGGGGGATCTTGCCAGGTTGGCCCCTGTCCGGCCAAGTGCCCTGCACGAGCAGTACGTGACGCTTTCTCACCTCTGTCCCGCCCACCAGCGAGGCCGGCGTTCCGGTCCCTCCCGCCAGCTCCGAGACGGTCACGCACCCCCTCGCCGCCGGGTCGGCGACCAGCCGCCGTCGCTCAGGCCGTACCAGCGGCCCGGATGCTCGCTCTCCAGGCGGCAGGCACGGCACCAGCGCGGCGGGTCGCCCACGGGGACCTGAGCGGGCCGCCCGTCGGCGTCGCGGATGACGGCGTCGCAGGCGGTGCAGTGCGCGATCGGCATGCTCGAACTCCTCGTGTCCGGGGAGAGATGAGAGGGCTCCCCAGGCGGAAAAATAGGGAGAGAAACGGTCAGGGGCGCGGGGTCTTCCTCGCGTACGTGCGCATGTGCACCCCCCCGCCCCCCATTCCCTGAGATCGGGATGACCGGGTGCGCGAGGAATCGGTGCCTGCGGCCGAAGTGGCGGTGACTCCTGGATCGCCGCAAATGGGCTGGCGCACCGTTGTCGCCGTCACTGGCGCAGTTCACCAGCGCTGTGAATGGTGCACGGATCATCCGTGCCGTATTGCGGCGGTGGCGCACTTACTCCAGTGGCGCATCGGCTCGCACTCGCCTTCGCATGGCCGGTGCAGGACTCGACAGGATGTTGCATGCGATGAGGCAAGCAATGCAGTCATGCATCTATCACATGTCTCTGTCTTGGTCTCTACTACTTGACTGCATTGTCATACGAAGACTGCATATCATTCACTTGCAATCATTACATCAATGCAGTTCATCGAGTAAGTAGCCACGAACAGATGCATGTAAGCGAATGACTGACAACAGCAGCTCAGCATTCAGCTCTGTTACAGAAGGACTGAATCAGTACACAGCAACAACGTGCGACTGTGTACTGATTCAGAATGAACCTTCGTAAGACAGGGACTTGTGTACGGATGGACAGTTCCGGTGCGGGGATCATCCCGCCTCCCGGTCCTCGTTGCGACCCGCCCGTACGGCGGCCTCCCTCCGGTGCTCCAGCCGGGACAGCCGGTCCCTGGCCCGCTTCAGTGCCTCCTCGGCATCGCCCAGCCGGTCGCGGGCGGCCTCCTCGGCATCGGCGATCCTGGCCTTCTCGCGGGCGGAGACGCGCTGGCGCACGGGCACCGCACCGTCCTGCCGCATGACCATGCTGGACGTGCGGACGCCCGCCTGGTCGGCGGCGAGCAGCGCGTCGAAGTGGGCGGACTGGGCGGCGGTGAACTCGGCCAGGGCGGCGTCCACGGCCTTCTCCGCCTCCGCGACGGCCGGGGCGTGCTCGACCATCGCGGCCCCTTCGGCGGGCCCCGGGGGGTCGTAGGTGGGGTAGACGAGATAGCCCTCGGCGTACTCGTACAGCCCGGCCTGCATGCAGTATTCGCCGATGCGGACCGTCCGGCAGCCGAAGTCGGTGCGCTTGCGGCCGCACCGGGGGCAGGTGCTGCGGCCAGCGGCCTTGTTCTCGCGCGGTGTGCGCATCACTCGCTCCTCCCCAGCGCCCGGTCCACGGCCGCCTGCTTGGCGCGCTCGACGATCGCGGTCAGGTACTCGGAGTTCTCGATGTCCAGGTTCAGCACACGGGTTCGGAGCATCAGGGCGGCGTTGGGATGGATCTCCGACAGGTCCCCGATCTCCAGAGCAGCCTGGACTCGTCCCTGCGCTTCCTCGGTCGGGCTGCCATAGGTCTTCTCGGTCATCGCCAATTCCTTTCCAGCCACTCGAACTTGGCCTTCTCCTCGTAGGTGCGTGCTTCGGATTCGTCACCGCCGGCGAGGTGCCGCAGCTCGTGGGCGGCTACGCGGTGGGCCTCCTCGGCCGACAGGGCGCTGTGCAGCCAGATCGTGTCCGGCTCGGCCTTCGGGCGGCAGCGGCCCAGCAGCGGCCTGAGCGAGCGGAACTCGACGTGCCCCTCCTCGTCCTCGGCCGAGAACCACTTGACCCGCACGGCGTCGGGGAGTCCCAGTTCCCCCGCGTACCTGACGACGGCCGCACGGGCGGCGTCCTTCGTGCCGTCCGGCACCAGGGAGTCGAGGTCGCGGGAGTACCCGACGCCGTCGCGGCGGAGCATGTCCTCGTGCACATCCAGCAGTTCCGCCTGCACGGCCTCGCAGTGCAGGGCCCGCTCGTTGCGCTCGGCGATCTCGGCCAGCTCTTCGAGGTCGAGCCGGGCCTTGATGGCCGCGAGTTCGGCGCGGGTAGAGCCGCGCCCCTTCAGGGCGAGCAGGCCGGTGCCGATGGAGGCGGCCTGAATGACGGGGCTCACTTCCCTGACCTTCACGCCGGTGATGAACCGGGTGGGGCGGCCCTGGGCGTCCTGGCCCATGTGGGACTCGATGGAGTCCAGCGACCAGGAGAACTCGGCGAGGTCGCCCAGCCCTTTGAGCATGGCGTGCGCCTCGCGCCCGGCGGCGGTGTCGAGGAACAGCCGCCCCGACAGTCTGGCCTTGTTGCCGTCCACGTAGATGCGGCCCCGCCCGATGGGCCGGGCTCCCTGCCACGACGAGTGGTTCCAGTCGCTGATGATCACCTGGCCGGAGCCGATCGCGCCGGGCTGGACGATGTCGCCGTCGTGGTCGCGCACCCCGAGGGTGGCGAAGACGGCCTCGATGGTGCCGGATGCGCCGCCGCCGGACCGCGCGGCCTTGACGCTGACCGAGCCGCGCGTCGTCTTGCTCTCCATCGCTTCACTCCTTCCTGCTCCTGCGGGCCGCTTCGGATTCGACGGCCGCCGGGTCGAAGCGCCAGCCGCCCCGGACCTTCCGGCCGCCCAGGTGGCTTTCGGCGAGGTTCCGGATGTGCCGTTCGCTGAGGCCGAGTCGCTGGGCCGTCTCGGGGACCGTCATGGACGACTCTGGCCCGGCCGCGCCGGTCGGCGTTTCCGCGTTTCCGCCCACCGTCCTGAGCTGCTGGGATGCGTTTCCGGCCGCTGCGAGCGCGGCAATCGAAGCGTCCAGCTCGGCACGGTCCGCCGGATGGACCGCATCGAATCCGCCCCGACGCATGTACACGCGCAGCGCGGTAGCCATCAGCAGGGCCGTGTAGCCGCCGACGATGACCGACTCCTCGGTGATGCGATGAGTGCTCATGTCGGCCTCCTGCGCAGCGGGCAGCCCCGGTCGTGCTGGCCACTGGGCATGGTGCAAAGAGCACAGGCACTCTCCAGCGGCGTCAGCGGCGTCCGGGGCGGCCTGCATGGCTCCGGTGCGGCCAGTTCGTCGTCGGCCGGGTCGGCGGGGCCGTGGGGGGTGTCTCCGACGCCCATGGGGATGGAGGGTTCGCTCATGGTCTTCTTCCTTCTCAGAGAGGTTCCGCGATCTTGTTCTTGCTTTCGTCCTCAAGGCCCCTCGAACCGACTCGGTTCCCGGTTCCCGCTAAAGACGGGAACCGGGGGAACCGTTCTGTCGGGCATTCGAAGCGGTTCCGGGAACCGGTTCCGAAAAGGCGGGAACCTGGGAACTACACCGGGTCGAATGCCTCGTCGGCGAGCGGTCGGCCGATGTAGTGGGCGACCCGGTTGCCTTCCTTCGCAGCCTTCAGAAACCCCTGGTCGATCAGCCACCGCTTGGCCCGGAGAAGACTGTTCTTCCTCGCCTTCACGGCGTCCTCGATGTCACCGGCCGTGCAGCCGGGTGCCTGGGCGATGTACTGGACGACCGCCCGGCACACGCGTTCCTCGGGCTTGATCTCAACCTCGATGACGTCCGTCTCGCTTCTGGGCGAGGCAGGCCACAGGGTCACGACCGGCTCCGGTCCACCGGTGAAGTCCACGGTGAGGTCGCCGCGCCACCTCGGATTGGGCCCCGGTGCTGCCTCGCGCCGCACCGAGCCGTGCCGGTCTTTCTCGACCTTGAGGCGCAGCCGTCCGGCCTCACCCGGCGCGACCTGCTGCACCGCCTCAACCAGGTAGGAGGCCCCGGTGATGCAGGACTTCTTGTGCTGCGAGCCGAGGGCCCGGTTGCCGTCGTGGGGGGTGTGGTCGATGACGGCGACGCCCCAGCCGCCGTGGGCGAGGTCCTTGGTGGTCCGGGCGTGCCAGGTGGCGACCTCGGCCTCATCGCGCGGCGACAACCCTTCCAAGGCCATCCCCTCGGTCACCCCGTCGAAGACGGCGAGGGTGCCGCCCAGGTCCACGGAGGCCATGAATGCGGCCTTCTCCGCCTCGGTCATGGGGCCGTTCGGCTGGTGGTACCGGAATCGGTCGCCGCGCAGCACCTCTTCCGGGACGCCCAGCAGCAGAAGCCGCCGGTAGACCGAGGCCGCGTCGTCCTCGTAGTCCACGTAGACGACCCCGTTCCCGGCCCTGAGTTCCTGTGCCACGACGTACTGGACGAGCCAGGACTTGCCGCTCTCCGACGGTCCGATGACGGAGTTGACACAGCCTGCGTAGAAGACCCCGTGCGGCGGCTCGCTGGGGGTCTCGGCGAACCGGCCGATCGTCGGCTCCAACGGGTTGCTCGCGGCCTCCAGAGCCTTCTCCGGGTGAACACGCACCCAGGACGACGGCTCATCCGTCTGAGCGGCGTACAGCCGGTTCTGGCGGACGGTCTCCACAAGCTGAGCGAACTCGGTCTGCTGACTTGCCGGGACGGCAAGCCAGGTCCCGGCCGCCTTCAGATTGTCCGGCGCGGTGACGTAGGCATACGCCAGCGCCTCCAGCGCGAGAGAGGCCAAAGGGGTACCGTGGAAAGTGGTTGTTGGACGGTCGTCGAAGGAGAAATCCCCGGCGGCCGTCGTCTTGTCGTCTTGCATGTACTCGTACTCATAACTGCGGGTCTGAGCGGACAGAGGGATCGGTCAGACGGCGGTGGCCGGGCAGTCGTCTTCGTGCTCCATCCGGGCGTGGAGCACCCGCCCGGCCTTCGCCGCCGCACGGCGCTCGGCGCGGTTCGGGAGCGCCATGCGGGCACCACAGCCGGGACAGACGCCCGTCGTGTTGGCCACGCGGCGCACGGCCAGGGCGTCCTTGACCTCCTGCGGCTGGTCTTCCGTGAGGGCGGGCTGCACGACCAGGACGCGCTCCCCGTCGGCACGGACCGCCACCGTCAGGTCGAACTTGGGGCTCACGGCGTCTCCTCCCGCACGGCCCGGTTGGCCGCCCACCAGGCCCTGAAGCGGGCGTTCTCGCGCTCGGGGTCGGCCCAGTAGCGCCGCCGCGCGTACTCGCGCTTGCAAGGCGCGCACCTCGGCCCCTGGTCGCGACCGTTGCGGTAGACCTCGCTGCTCCCGCAGACCGAGCAGGCAAAGCCGGACTCTCCCTTGCTGCGGCCCTGCTCGGCGCTCACTTCTCGGCCGCCTTCCGCAGATGCGAGCGGATGTACTTCTCCACGTCCTCGGCCCGGTAGCGGACGCGGGTGCCGATCTTCACCCAGTCCGGCCCCAGGCCCCGGTAGCGCCACTGCGGAGGGGTGCGGGGATCGACGCCCAGAATCTCGGCGACTTCCTCGGAGGTGAGCAGCCGGTCAACTCCCTTGGCCATTTCGGTTCTCCTCGGTCTCGGATAACGGGAATTTCCCGTGACCCCCATTGCAGCCGAGCCACCCGACAGAGCCCCGGGGTTTCGGACACGAGAAACCCCAGAAAACCGACATCCAAGACGCACCTGAGTCTCTGACCTGCACTTCCCTGATCTCGCGAAAGTGACCTTCGGGGTAGATATCCACCTCGGAGAACGGATCCGCAGCCTCTCTCCCGCCATGACCGGCAGCGCAGTACGCTGGAATTCAGGGCAGCGATAAGAACGCGCCCATATGGAGGCGAAGCACCATGGCCGCCGTCGTGGATCTCTGGCACACAGAGAAGCCGAAAACTCCGCGCGGAAGGTGCGCGGAGCACAAGAAATTCCCAACTCCCCTGCACGGCAAGGGCCGTCGGTGGCAGGTCCGCTGGCGTGCGGCCAACGGCAGGCAGCGCAAGGAGACCTGGGCGAAGCGGGCCGACGCCGACCGCCGGGCCGCCCAGGTGTCCGCCGAGCTGGCACGCGGCCTGCTGGGTGACACCGCCACCGGCCGGGAGACCGTCCGTGAGGTGGCCGAGCGGTGGGCGGCCACGGCCCACCACCGGCCGGGCACCGCCGAGCGCACGGAGCGGGTGCTGCGGCTGCACATCCTGCCGCTCCTCGGAGACACGCCGATCCGGGCCGTCACCCGCCGGGACATCCAGGCGTGGGTGGCCGACCGGGCGGAGGTACTCGCGCCCAGCTCGATGCAGTCCACCTACGCCGTCCTCGCGTCGATCTTCAGCGAGGCGGTGCGCGACGGGCTGATATCCCGGTCGCCGTGCTCGCGCATCCGGCTGCCCGCCGATGTCCGCCGGGAGATCCGGCCGCCCACGGCCACCCAGGTGGCCGCGCTAGTGGACGCGGCCCCGGCGCACTACCGGGCCGCGCTGCTGCTGGCGGCCTCGGCCGGGCTGCGGTGGGGCGAGGTGTTCGGGCTGGAGGCCGACGCGCTCGACCTGAGGGCCGGGACGGTTACGATCCGGCGGCAGCTCGTCGGCCCGGCCGCCGGTCTCCCCTATCTCGACCGGCCGAAGACGGCCAAGAGCCTGCGCACCGTCCCGCTCCCCCAGGTGGCCGTGGAGGCTCTGCGCGCCCATCTGCGGGCCTTCCCGCCCCAGGGCGTCGTGCTGGACGACCGGACCGACCCCAGGCGTCCTGAGCGGCGCACGGCGATGCTGGTCTTCCCCTCGGCCGAGGGTGAGGCGCTGCGCCGGTCGAACTGGTCGCGGCGGTGGGAGAAGATCGTCGGGCGGGCCAACCGGGCGCTGCGGGAGGCCGGGCAGGAACCGGTCGCCGAGCGCACCACGTTCCACACTCTGCGGCACGGGTACATCTCGACCCTGGTGCAGGCAGGGGTGTCGATCAAGGCCGTGCAGACGTACGCCGGGCACTCCAACCCCGGTGTGACGATGAAGGTGTACGCCCACGTCCTGCCCGGCGCGGACGACACCGCGCGGACCGTGATCGAGGCGGCCCTGGGCGCAGCGCCCATACTGCGCCCAGCGGCCCCGGATCCTACGGTTTCCGCTGGTCAGGAAGGGGGAGGCAGCGACCGGACCAGTAGCGGCCACCGGAGACGCACAGCGCCTCGTACACCGGCATGTCCAGCGCCCCGCAGGCGGTCCGCAGCCGCTGGGCGAGAGGCCTGAGCCGTTCCATGACGGCCCGGCCGCTCTCGCCGGCGGCCGGATCCCGGCACAGGAAGACGAGCGCCGCGTCAGGGCTGTCGCCTCGCGGGACGCCGCTGCCGCGCAGACAGTCGGCGAGCTGTTCGGCCAGCTCGGGCCATTCCCCTTCCGCGGCGGGAATGCCCACGCGGAGCCGGCCGCCGAAGCGGCCGCTCGGGCCGTGGAGACCGACCAGGACGACGGAGTCGTCGGGGTGGTAGCCGAGGAGGTAGGGGAGGGAGTCGACCAGCTCGGCCGGACCGCGCAGGGTGACCTGGGCGGTGGTGGACGGCTGTCGGGAGGATTCGCTGTGCTGTGTCATGCCCTGACAGTGACGCGGACGGACGGGATGGCGTGCGGCTCCGTCCACAAGTGGCCTCGGTAAGAACATTTACTGATATTCCGGTGATCACCTCAGCTGTATGGACCCCTGGTTGTCCACAGGCGGTTCGCACGGTGTCGGTGTCATCGGGTTGCATGGACACATGAGCGAGGAGAATCTGCGCACCGCGGCCGACGCCGTACTGGCCCGCCTCACCGGCGACACCACCGGTACGGCGAGACTGCGCACCGACCAGTGGCGGGCCGTCGAGGCTCTGGTGGTGGAACGCCGGCGGACCTTGGTGGTGCAGCGCACGGGCTGGGGCAAGTCGGCGGTGTACTTCGTGGCGACCGCGCTGCTGCGCGAGCGCGGCGAGGGACCGACGGTGATCGTCTCACCGCTTCTGGCGCTGATGCGCAACCAGGTCGAGGCCGCGGAGCGCGCGGGTGTCCGCGCCCGGACGATCAACTCGGCGAACACCGAGGAGTGGGAGACGGTCCACGCCGAGGTGGCCGCGGGAGAGGTCGATGTGCTGCTCGTCAGCCCGGAGCGCCTGAACAACCCCGACTTCCGCGATCAGGTCCTGCCGAAGCTGGCCGCCACGACCGGACTGCTGGTGGTCGACGAGGCGCACTGCATCTCCGACTGGGGGCACGACTTCCGGCCCGACTACCGGCGGCTGCGGACGATGCTCGCCGAGCTCCCCCCCGGCGTCCCGGTGCTGGCCACCACCGCGACGGCCAACGCCCGGGTGACGGCCGACGTGGCGGAGCAGCTGGGCACCGGCGGGACGGGGACGGACGCACTGGTGCTGCGCGGCCCGCTGGACCGGGAGAGCCTCAGCCTGGGAGTGCTGCACCTGCCGGACGCGGCACGTCGGCTGGCCTGGCTCGACGGCCATCTCCACGAGCTGCCGGGCTCCGGCATCGTCTACACGCTGACGGTCTCGGCCGCCGAGGAGGTGGCGGCGTTCCTGCGGCAGCGGGGGCACACCGTCGCCTCCTACACCGGGCGGACGGAGAACGCCGACCGGGAGGCGGCCGAGGCGGATCTGCTGGGCAACAGGGTCAAGGCACTGGTGGCCACCTCCGCGCTGGGCATGGGCTTCGACAAGCCGGACCTGGGCTTCGTCGTCCATCTCGGTTCCCCCTCCTCCCCCATCGCCTACTACCAGCAGGTGGGCCGGGCCGGGCGCGGGGTGGAGCACGCCGAGGTGCTACTGCTGCCCGGCCCGGAGGACGAGGCGATCTGGCGGTACTTCGCGTCCCTGGCCTTTCCCCCCGAGGAGCAGGTGCGCCGCACCCTGGACGTGCTGGCGTCGGCCGACCGGCCGCTGTCCCTGCCCGCCCTGGAACCGCTGGTGGAACTGCGCCGCTCGCGGCTGGAGATGATGCTCAAGGTGCTCGACGTGGACGGGGCTGTGCGGCGGGTGCGCGGCGGCTGGATCTCCACGGGAGAGCCCTGGTCCTACGACACCGAGCGGTATGCCTGGGTGGCGCGGCAGCGGGAGGCCGAGCAGCGCGCGATGAAGGAGTACGCCGCCACCTCCGGATGCCGGATGGAGTTCCTGCGGCGGCAGTTGGACGACGCGCAGGCGGCGCCCTGCGGACGGTGCGACAACTGCGCGGGCCCGCGGTTCGGCACCGATGTCGATCCGGCGGCGCTGGAGGCCGCCCGGGGAGAACTGGGACGCCCCGGTGTGGAGGTGGAGCCCCGCAGGATGTGGCCGACGGGGCTCCCCGCGATCGGGCTGGATCTCAAGGGGCGCGTTCCTCCGGGCGAACAGGCCGCTCCCGGCAGGGCGCTGGGCCGGCTGTCCGACATCGGATGGGGCAACCGCCTGCGTCCGCTGCTGGAGCCGCCCTCACAGGACGGACCGGTGCCCGACGACGTGGCCGGCGCCGTGGTCTCCGTACTCGCCGACTGGGCGCGGGGGCCGGGCGGCTGGGCCTCGGGGGAGGAGGACTCGCCGGCCCGCCCGGTGGGGGTGGTGACGATCGACTCGCGGACCCGGCCACAGCTGATCAGGTCTCTCGGGGAGCGGATCGCGGCGGTCGGCCGGATACCGCTGCTGGGCACCGTGGAATACACCGACGGGGCGTCGGACACCCGTATCCCGCGCAGCAACAGCGCGCAGCGGCTGCGGGCCCTGCACGGTGCGCTGACGGTGCCCGAGCCGCTGGCGGAGGCGGTCACGTCGGCCGGCGGCCCGGTACTGCTGGTGGACGACGTCACGGAGACCGGATGGACCCTGGCCGTGGCCGCGCGGCTGCTGCGCCGGGCCGGGGCCCAGAAGGTGATGCCGCTGGTGCTGGCCGTGCGGGGATGAACCGCGGCCGCCCGCCGCTCCGCGGCAAAAGGTCCGGCGTGACCAGGTCGACTCGGTGTTCCATTGCCGCGACCGTGTTCACCCGTGAGAATTGGTGCGGTGCCACGGAGGGAGGACCATGACCGTCGGCTTCGTCTCACCGCCGCCCGCCGAGACCCCGTCCCACGCCGGACGCCTTCTCGAACCCGCCGAGTGGGCCGCTGCCGGGATCCCTCTGCTGCGCAGCCCGCGCGAACTGGTCGCCGGGCTGCACACCCGCCACCGGCCCGGGCCGGCCACCTCCGTCGTCGCGGTGCTCGGCCCGGACGAACGGATCATCGCCAGCGCGTCGTTCTCGCGGGCCAACTCCACTCCGGACGGCTGGGAGTGCCGCAACGTCCTGCTGTCCCAGCTGCGCAGGATCGTCCCTCACGACCTGCGCCGCCGCAGGCCCTCGCGGACCGCCGTCCTGCTGTGCTGCCGTGAGGACGGCTCGGGCTGGAGGGACGAGGACGGCGCGTGGATGTGGGGGCTGCGCGACGCCTGCATACTGCACGGCCTGCGGTGCGGGGCGTACATCACGCTGACCCGTACCGGCTGGCAGGTGCTCGGCGAGGACCGCGGCGGACGACGGCCGTACGTCGGCGGCCCCGCCGCCTGGGGCGCACGGCCGGAAAGCGGGGGCCCGGGGGACGAGGCCGCGGAGAAAGGCGGCCCGGGAAGGAACAGCCCCGGGAAGAAGGGCCCGGGGCACTCCGGGGCGCGGCGGAGTACGACGGCCCGCTGACCCGCCGGGCGGCGGGCCGCGGGCCGGAGCGCCGATTCAGAGCAGGGTGCGCAGCCGGCCCGGATCGCCGCAGACGATCAGCCGCGACCCCGTCCTGGCAAGGGCGGCTGGCAGCGCCCGGGCAGCCTGCTCGTCCGTCCCGCCGTTGACGGCGAGCACGACGACCGGGCGGCCGGTGGTGCGCTCCGCGGCCGACGCGTGGGCGTAGAAGACGTCATCGCCCTCGGCCTGTTGGCGCCAGTAGGCGTCCTCGCCGAAGGTGAGCTCGTGCTGCGCCCAGGGGTGCTGCTCACCGGTGGTGAACACCAGGACGTCGGCGGGCGAGCGGCCCTCGTCGAGCAGCCTGTCGACGGCCTCGTCCGCGACCTCGACCGCGGTGGCGTCGGTGGCCTCGACGAGCTGGATCTGCGGCGCGGCCTTCCCCGGATCCGCCTTCGCGTCCGCCGCCTCCTCCGCGGGGCGCGAAGGCCCGGCGTTACGAGCCGGGGCCGGCCTGCCGGGAGCGGGACGGCTGCGGTCGGCCCGCTGCTGCGTCGGCCGGGGGCCCGGCCGGGGGCCGGGAACGGGTGCGGAGGGGCGGGGGACCTGTGGGGCCCGGGCGGTGCCCGTCATGTTGCGGGGGCCGGGGACATTCGGGTGGATCTTGGGCTCCTCGGAGCTGTGCGGCATGGGGTGTTGTCTATCAAACGCCGGTGCGGGACGCGCCAGCGGGTTCGGAAAAAGATTCGGTTTCGAGTCAGAAGAGGCCGATCTGCTCGGTCCGCTCGGCACGCGCCCGTTTCAGGTGCCGCCAGCGCGGCAGTGCGTCCAGATACGACCACGACAGCCGGTGGTGGGGCGTGGGCCCCAGCTCCTCGAGGGCGGCACGGTGGACGGGCGAGGGATAGCCGGCGTTGCGGTCGAAGCCGAACTCGGTGTACTCGGAGCCCAGTTCGGCCATACGGGTGTCCCGGTGCACCTTGGCGATCACGGATGCCGCGGCGACCGGGACACACGATCGGTCACCCTTGATCACCGTGCGGACCCGCCAGGGCGCCCCCAGGTAGTCGTGCCTGCCGTCGAGGATCACCGCGTCGGGACGGACCGGCAGCGCCTCCAGCGCACGCACGGCGGCCAGCCGGAGGGCGGCCGTCATGCCCAGTTCGTCGATCTCCTCCGGAGAGGAGTGCCCGAGCGCGTGGGCGGTCACCCAGTCGGTGAGCCGTCCGGCGAGTTCGGTGCGGCGGGCGGGCCCGATGAGCTTGGAGTCCGTCAGCCCGTCGGGCGGCCTGCGCAGCCCGGTGACCGCCGCGCAGACGGTGACGGGCCCCGCCCAGGCGCCCCGGCCGACCTCGTCGATCCCGGCGACGACCCTCGCTCCCGTGGTGGCCCGCAGGGAACGTTCGACGCGGTGGGTGGGAGGCTCGTACGGCATGGCGTCAGCCAGGGTACGCCCCGCCGCCCGGGGGACGTCCCCCGGGGCCGGAGGATCTCCAGCCGCCCGCAGGTACGATCCGGCACGCCCCCGCGCGGTTCAGCGGGATTCGAGGCTCCGCCCCTCCCGGTCCAGCCGCCCGCAGGGGGAAGTGATCCGGTCGGCGGGACGTTCGGTGAGCACGGCGCGGGCCCGCGCCTCGCCGTAACTGGTCGCGTACCAGGGCTTGTCCCCGCCGAGCACGTCGTCGGCGATGTCCCGCAGGGCGCAGGATCGCTGAGGCTCGGGCAGGGCGTCGAGGGCCGGTACGGCGTCCGCGGAGAGCCCTTTCAGATAGGCCAGATCGATCTGCCCGGTACGTTCGAAGCGCCGCACGTTCTGCTCGGCCACCAGGGCGTCCGGCGAGACCAGTCCGAAGCACAGCACGGCGCCCGCCGCGCTCGCCGCCACCGCGCGCGGCAGCCAGCGCGCGCCGAACACCCCGGCCGCCATGATCAAGGCGATGACGACACCGAGCCACAGCTCGGCCCCGGCCACGGACACCCTGAGCCTGGTCAGGCCGTACGCGTCGACGTACAGCTCCATCCGGCGCAGGGCCGAGAGCACCACGACGAGGGTCAGCGCGCACAGGACGCCCAGGACGGCGCGGACCAGCGTACGGTCGCGCGCCGCGCCGCGCGGCGCCCAGCGCAGGGCCAGTGCGATCACGACGAGGGTCAGGAGGGTGACGGTCAGCAGCTGCCAGAAGCCCTGACGGGCGTACTCCGAATAGGTCAGCCCGGTCTCTTCGAGCACCTTGTCATAACCGCCGAAGAGGACGGCGAGCTGGATGGCTATGAACACGGCGAACAGAGCGTTCAGCACGATCAGGGGAAGCGCCCACTCCACGCGCCCCCGGGGGCGCCCCCGGCCGCCCTCGACGCGGTCCCAGCGCCAGGGGGCCGCGGCGGTGCGGGCCGCTCCCAGCGCGGTCGCCAGCCCCAGGACGAACAGGAGGGTGTGCGCCGGTCCGTCCGACACCGACACCTCGGGCACCAGCCCGGCCAGCAGGTCCGCGAAGGCCGCGTCCGCCCCCGCGAACAGCGCACCGAAGACGGCCAGCAGCACGGCCGCGACGCCGGCCGTCCGGACGGCGGGCCACCAGCGGTCGCGCGAACCGTCCGCCCGCTCGCGCAATCCGCGCCAGACCCAGAGGGCGCCCGGCAGGACCTCGCCGACCGCTCCGACACATCCGATCAGCGTTCCGCGCCAAGTGCGCGTGCCGTGCAGTGCCAGTGACCCCGACGCGAGGGCCGCCGCCAGCGCCAGGAAGGTCGGCCACCCCGCGTCCCGCAGCGCGGGCACCAGCAGCAGTGCCGCTCCGCCGGCGGCCCACACCAGCGACCACGGGCGCACGCCGCGCCCCGCGGCCCGCCCGGCGAAGTACGCGGCGAGGGCGGCCGGCGCAGCGGCCAGCAGCACGTTGAGGCCCAGTCCGTCACCGAGCAGCAGCGCGGCGAGCACCCCGGTGGCCAGCACCGCCCAGAGCGCGGCTGTGCCGATCGGCCCGGGTTCCTCCGGTCTGGCGGCCGTCACCCAGGCGGGCGGGGGCGGTGGCTCGTACGCGGCCCAGGAGGATGCCCCATGGGTCGCGCCGTGGGTCGCGCCGGGCCGCCGTCCGTCCGGGGCGGCGGGCTCCCCCGTCGTCCGGACGGACTTCTCCGGCTGCTCGGCGCCACCGGGGGCGGCCTCTCCCCGCCGGACCTCCCCCCGCCGTGCCTCCTCGTGCCCGTCCTCCCCTCGGACGGCATCCTTCGGCGGAGTGTCGTCCACCTCGTTCGCCCCGTTCACCGCGGGCACGCCGGACGGCTGATCGGACATGGGCTCCCCTCCCCACCACGTCTTCCCCCACCGCCGTGCGGTGATCAACGCGGCGGCTCGGGCGCCACCGTAGTGCGCCCCCGGCGCTCACTCGCATCCCGAGCGCCGCTCTGTGACAGAGCGGTGACAAGAGGGAGGGCAAGGAATCCACCCGGCGCGTCCGGCGGTCCGGCGCACACCCGCCGCGGCGTCAGCGCCTCACCGGAACCTTCCGGGACGCCCGCGCACCCCGGACATCCCGTACGTCTCCCCGGACTCCCCCTCGTAGGGCCCGGCGTACGACTCGGGGGTGCACCAGCGCTCGAACGGCCGGTCCAGGTGGTAGCGCCCGTCCGTTCCCAGTTCCAGGGTCCGCATCTCCCCGTTGCCCGGATTGGACAGCGACTCGAACTCCGCGACCGTCCAGTGCAGCCACCTCATGCAGAACAGCCGCATGGTCAGCCCGTGCGTCACCAGCAGCACGTTCGGCGGATGGTCGGGGGACTCGAAGCTGCGCCACAGGCTCTCCAGGAAGGCCCCGACCCGGTCGTAGACGTCCGCGCCCGACTCCCCCTGCGCGAAGCGGTAGAAGAAGTGCCCGTACGCGTCGCGCGCCGCCTTCTGCCGCCGTACGTCCTCGCGGTCCTGCCAGTTCCCCCAGTCCTGCTCGCGCAGCCGGGGCTCCTCGCGCATCCGCACCCGCGTCGGGTCCAGACGCAGTGCGCGGAAGGTCTGGTGGGCGCGGCGGTAGGGCGAGACGTACGCCGAGATCCGCTCGTCGCCGAAGACCGCCCGCAACCGCTCTCCCGTCGCCTCGGCCTGCCGGAATCCGCGTTCGGTGAGGCTCAGGGCGTGGTCGGGCACCCGCTCGTAGACCGCGTCGTCGAAGTTTCCCTCCGACTCGCCGTGCCGGACCAGGACGATGCGCCGGGGTCGTGCCATGCCCCCACCCTAGGCGCGCAAAGGCCTCACGGCCCAACCACGAGCCCGGCCAGCTCTCACCCCGGCACCGACCCCGGCACCGGCACCGGCACCGGCACCGGCGTCAGACCGTCCAGGACGGCTCGAGGTCGATCACGTCCCCGCCGACCGCCGCGACGTCCGCGCCCAGCTGGGCGCGGAGCGCCAGCCGCTCGATCCGCTCCGTGCGGTACTTGCCGTGCTCCGCCGCCGAGTCCCACATCGACAGCACCAGGAACTCGTCCTCGGCCTGAGCCTGCGCGAAGACCCCCCGCAGCATCCCGGGCGACCCGGCCATCGCCGGGTTCCACACCTTCTCCTGCATCAGGGTGTAGTGCTCGATGCGCTCACGGCGCACCCGGCAGTGGGCGACACGCAACAGGTCCGCGTCCGTGAACTGCGGACGGAACCCCACCTTCACATCGAAGCGGTACTCGAAGAGCCGGACCTGGGCGTCCTTGTAGGTGCCGTTCTGCGTCGCCGCCAGCCGGTCGTGGGAGCGTGCCATGAACGAGTCGTAGAAGGCCCGGCTCTCCCAGAAGCCGAAGAGGTGCGCCACGCCGGGCCGGGAACGGCTCCAGCCGCCGCCCTGTGCGCGGAAGCCCGGCTCGCCGAGCAGGCCGGCCCACTTCCGCTGCCCCCGCTCGAAGCCTCGTCGGTCCACAACCGTGCAGCGCATCCACTTGACCAGCACCGCGCCATCGTACGGCCATATCGGTGACTGATCGCATGGCTTGTCACGGGCGGGGGGCGACGGGCGTGACGGCCCCGACTCCGCGTTCGACCGCCTCCGCGGCCGTGCTCTCCCCGAGCCGTCCGCGAGCGGGTGCCGGATGCCGTGGGCCGTGGACCGGGTGCCGTGGACAAACAGCCTGGTAACAAGGAGAGTTGATGTGCTGTCATGGCGTTCGCACCACGCCGGCCCCGGGCCGGGGGCGGCCGTGTCCCGCAGCAGCTCAGTTCCTAGGAAGGGGAGCCTGGTGAGCAGTCCCAACAAGGGGGTGGAGAAGGTCGAGGTAGCGGTCAGGTGGGACCCCAGCCCCTCCGAGTCCTCGCCCCACGACCTCGACATCATCGCCGCGACCTACACCGCGGACGACCCGCACGGCGAGCCCGCGTACATCGTGCACTTCGACAGCCGCTCGCCCGACGGCACCATCAACCTCAGCAGGGACAGCCGGACCGGTCTGGGCCTCGGATACGACGAGGTCATGACCCTGGAACTCGGCCGGCTGGCCTCCTCCTACGCCCGGGTGGTCGTGGGCGTGGCGGTCCAGCAGCACAGCGGACGCCGGACGTTCGGCGACATAGCGCGCACCGGTGTGCGGATCAGGGAGGGCTACGTCGAGCTGGCCGAGCACGACTTCTCCGGCGTGTCCGGGGCGACGGCCGCCACCGTCGCGGAGTTCACCCGCAACGGCACGGGCGCCTGGGAGTTCCGAGAGCGTCTGCGCGGGTTCGACGCCGACCCGGAGTCCTTCACCCGCCTCATGGGCGGCACTCCCGTCTGACGGCCCGGCCCGCCGCAGGCGGCGCCGGACGGCGCGGAGGGCGCGGAGGGCGCGGAGGGCGCGGAGGGCGCCGACCGCTCACGGTCGGCGCCCTCCGGTCGTCCCCCCGGTGCGGCGGCGGGTGCCCGCCGCCGCACCGCAGGTCAGCTGCAGCCGCTGGTGGAGCCGCAGCCCTCGCACAGGTAGCAGCTTCCCGCGCGGCGCATCTTGGTGCCGCAGGAGAAGCACAGCGGCGCGTCGGCGTTGAGGCCGAGCTGCATCTCCACCAGTTCGGTGGAGCTGTGCGCCTCCTTCGGCGCCGGGACCGGAGCCTGCGGCTCGGAGGCGCCGCTCACCGTCTTGGGCGGCTCCACCTGGCGCGGGGCCGACTGGGCCAGGCTCTCGACGTCCAGCTCGTCGTCGGCGGGCTCGTAGGAACCGGTCTCCAGGTGGCGCTGGCGCTCCTCGGCGGAGTGGATGCCGAGTGCCGAGCGGGTCTCGAAGGGCAGGAAGTCCAGCGCCAGGCGGCGGAAGATGTAGTCGACGATCGACTGCGCCATCCGCACGTCCGGGTCGTCGGTCATACCGGCCGGCTCGAAGCGCATGTTGGTGAACTTCGAGACGTAGGTCTCCAGCGGCACGCCGTACTGCAGGCCCACCGAGACGGCGATCGAGAAGGCGTCCATCATGCCCGCGAGGGTCGAGCCCTGCTTGGACATCTTCAGGAAGACCTCGCCCAGACCGTCGTCCGGGTAGGAGTTGGCGGTCATGTAGCCCTCGGCGCCGCCGACGGTGAAGGAGGTGGTGATGCCGGGCCGGCCCTTGGGCAGGCGCTTGCGCACCGGGCGGTACTCGACGACCTTCTCGGCCTCGGGCTGCGCCTCCTTCTTCTTGGCGGAGAGCGGCTGGCCGACCTTGCAGTTGTCGCGGTAGATCGCCAGGGCCTTCAGGCCGAGCTTCCAGCCCTCGAAGTAGATCTCCTCGACCTCCTCGACGGTGGCCGACTCCGGCATGTTGACCGTCTTGGAGATCGCGCCGGACAGGAACGGCTGGGCGGCGGCCATCATCCGCACGTGCCCCATCGGGGAGATGGAGCGCTCGCCCATGGCGCAGTCGAAGACCTCGTAGTGCTCGTGGCGCAGCCCCGGGGCGTCGATGACGTTGCCGTGCTCGGCGATGTGCTCGACGATCGCCTCGACCTGCTCGGGCTGGTAGCCGAGCCGCTTGAGGGCCTTGGGCACGGTGTTGTTGACGATCTGCATCGAGCCGCCGCCGACCAGCTTCTTGAACTTGACCAGGGCCAGGTCGGGTTCGACGCCGGTGGTGTCGCAGTCCATCATCAGGCCGATGGTGCCGGTGGGTGCCAGCACGGACGCCTGGGCGTTGCGGAATCCGCTCTTCTTGCCCAGCCGGAGCACGTCCTGCCACGCCTCGGTGGCCGCGGCCCACACCGGGGTGTCCAGGTCGTCCATGCGCTTGGCGTCGGCGTTGGCGTCGGCGTGCTGCCTCATGACGCGCTGGTGGGCGTCGGCGTTGCGGGCGTAGCCCTCGTACGGGCCGACGGTCGCGGCCAGTTCGGCGGAGCGGCGGTAGGAGGTGCCGGTCATCAGGGAGGTGATCGCACCGGCCAGCGCACGGCCGCCGTCGGAGTCGTAGGCGTGGCCGGTGGCCATCAGCAGGGCGCCGAGGTTGGCGTAGCCGATGCCCAGCTGGCGGAAGGCGCGGGTGGTCTCGCCGATCTTCTCGGTGGGGAAGTCGGCGAAGCAGATGGAGATGTCCATCGCGGTGATGACCAGCTCGACGATCTTCGCGAAGCGCTCGGCGTCGAAGGACTGGTTGCCGGCGTCGTCGTCGCGCAGGAACTTCATCAGGTTCAGCGAGGCCAGGTTGCACGAGGAGTTGTCCAGGTGCATGTACTCGCTGCACGGGTTGGAGGCGGTGATGCGGCCGCTCTCCGGCGAGGTGTGCCAGTGGTTGATGGTGTCGTCGTACTGGATGCCGGGGTCGGCACAGGCCCAGGCGGCCTCGGCCATCTTGCGGAACAGCGCCTTGGCGTCGACCTCCTCGATGGTCTCGCCGGTCATCCGGGCGCGCAGGCCGAACTTCGACTCGCTCTCGACGGCCTTCATGAAGGCGTCGTTGACGCGGACGGAGTTGTTGGCGTTCTGGTACTGGACGGAGGTGATGTCGTCGCCGCCCAGGTCCATGTCGAAGCCCGCGTCGCGCAGGGCGCGGATCTTCTCCTCCTCCTTGACCTTGGTCTCGATGAACGCCTCGACGTCGGGGTGGTCCACGTCCAGGACGACCATCTTGGCCGCGCGGCGGGTGGCGCCGCCGGACTTGATCGTGCCCGCCGAGGCGTCGGCGCCTCGCATGAAGGAGACCGGGCCCGAGGCGTTGCCGCCGGAGGAGAGCAGTTCCTTGGAGGAGCGGATCCGCGAGAGGTTCAGGCCCGCGCCGGAACCGCCCTTGAAGATCATCCCCTCTTCCTTGTACCACTCCAGGATCGACTCCATGGAGTCGTCGACGGAGAGGATGAAGCAGGCGGAGACCTGCTGGGGCTGGGTGGTGCCGACGTTGAACCACACCGGGGAGTTGAACGAGAACACCTGGTGGAGCACGGCGTGGGCCAGCTCGTGCTCGAAGATCTCGGCGTCGGCCGGGGAGGCGAAGTAGCCGTGCTTCTCACCGGCGGCGCGGTAGGTCTTCACCACGCGGTCGATGAGCTGCTTGAGGCTGGTCTCGCGCTGGGGCGTGCCGACGGCTCCGCGGAAGTACTTGCTGGTGACGATGTTGACCGCGTTCACCGACCAGAAGTCGGGGAACTCCACGCCGCGCTGCTCGAAGTTGACCGAGCCGTCGCGCCAGTTGGTCATGACGACGTCACGGCGCTCCCAGACCACCTCGTCGTACGGGTGCACCCCGGGGGTGGTGTGGATGCGCTCGATCCGCAGACCCTTGGCGGCCTTGGTCCCCTTGGACCGGGCCCCTCGTGCCGGGTCGCTCGTCGTCTCTGTCATTCCGCCTCCCTGTACAGGCATAACGCCCTGACACACCCCGCACTTCCCGGGGTGTGGTGTTCGTTTCGATGGCCGGAGCGCGACGCGCTCCGGTCCGGTCCGTGCGGGGCCGCTCAGTTCCCGGCGGCCAGTGGCGCGGGCGGGGCGGCGGGGCTTTCGCCGCCCCCGCCGTCACCTTCGCCCCCGCCGTCACTTCCGTCCCCGGCCTCCCCGGCTCCGCCTCCCGCGGCCGTGGTTCTGCCCGGGGCCGCGTCGCCTCCGCCGGCGCGGTCGCCGGAGGCGACGCGGTCGGCGGAGGCCCGCTCCCCGCGCAGCTCGGCGATCGCGGCCTCGAAGTCCTCCAGCGAGTCGAACGCCTGGTAGACGGAGGCGAAGCGCAGATACGCCACGAGGTCCAGCTCCCGCAGCGGGCCGAGTATGGCCAGCCCGACGTCATGTGTGGACAGCTCGGCGCTTCCGGTGGCGCGTACCGCCTCCTCGACCCGCTGGCCCAGCTTGGCGAGCGCGTCCTCGGTGACCGGACGTCCCTGGCATGCCTTGCGCACCCCGGCGATCACCTTGTCCCGGCTGAAGGGCTCGGTGACCCCGCTCCGCTTGATGACCATCAACGACGCGTTCTCCAGCGTCGTGAAGCGGCGGGAGCAGTGCGGACACTGGCGGCGCCGGCGGATCGCGGTGCCGTCGTCGGTGGTGCGGCTGTCGACGACGCGGCTGTCGGGGTGCCGGCAGAAGGGGCAGTGCATCGCTTCCCACCCTCCTTCACCCTCGATGGCGCAGCATGAGCGGCGCAGCAGAACAGCATTGGACACGCATTCGAGTACCCGGTGGACGGGCCTCGGAAGCGGCCACCAGCATAGGTGATACCCGCCGCCCCTCAGGACCGGGGGACCACAACTTCTGGGCAGCCACCGAACATCTAACCACTACATCTGGTGGCTGCTTGACGAACACGCCATGCGTGCCGGAAACGCCGGAACGGCAAACGTACGAGAGGCTACCGTAGCGATCGGAGGCGTCCCGCAGCCCATACACCGCCCTCATCGATCACGTCAGGCAATCTGCGAAATTTCACTCGAACGTGTGTTTGGCGCAACCTTTCGAAAGCACATACCGTTGTCCAACCAGGGAGAACCGCTTGAGAGGGGCCGACGTGACCACCACCGCAGAGAGCGCCACCATCGCCGCACGGGACCGTTCCCGGGGCCGCGCCGATCATGTGCAGGAGGCAAACGCCGCCCCCGGCGCGTCCGACGGCGCGGCCGGCGGCGCGGAGGCTCCCAGGCCCACCCGCTCGCTGCCCGGCCGTCCACCGGGGATCCGCGCCGACAGCTCCGGGCTGACGGACCGGCAGCGCCGGGTGATCGAGGTGATCCGCGACTCGGTGCAGCGCCGCGGCTACCCGCCGTCGATGCGGGAGATCGGACAGGCCGTCGGCCTGTCCTCCACCTCCTCCGTGGCCCACCAGCTGATGGCGCTGGAGCGCAAGGGCTTCCTGCGGCGCGACCCGCACCGTCCCCGCGCCTACGAGGTGCGCGCCTCGGACGCGCCCACCAGTCAGACCACCGACACCACCGGCAAGCCCGCCGCCTCCTACGTCCCCCTGGTCGGCCGGATCGCCGCCGGAGGCCCGATCCTCGCCGAGGAGTCGGTGGAGGACGTCTTCCCGCTGCCCCGCCAGCTCGTCGGCGACGGAGAGCTGTTCGTGCTCAAGGTCGTCGGCGACTCCATGGTGGACGCGGCGATCTGCGACGGCGACTGGGTCACGGTGCGCCGCCAGCCGGTCGCCGAGAACGGTGACATCGTCGCCGCCATGCTGGACGGCGAGGCGACCGTCAAGCGCTTCAGGCGCGAGGACGGGCATGTGTGGCTGATCCCCCACAACGCCGCCTACCAGCCGATCCCCGGTGACGAGGCCACCATCCTCGGCAAGGTCGTGGCGGTGTTGCGGCGCGTCTGACGCGCCGCAGCACGAAACCGGCCGCACGACGGCCGGAACGGACCGCCCCGGGACCACTGCGCCGGTCCCGGGGCCCAGCTTGTGCCCTGCGCTCCGGTACGCTCCGGGCCTGCCGGAGCACCGGGCCTGCGCCGGGCTCCCGGGGGCCGGGGGCCGGGGGCCGCCTTGCGCGGCTGCCCTGCCTTACCGGGGCTCTACACGCCCTCCTTGGCCGCGGCGTCGATGGCCGCCAGCGAACGGCGCACCTGGTTGCGGTCGGTGGTGTACCAGAAGTCGGGCATCGAGGCCCGCAGGAAGCTCCCGTAGCGCGCCCGGGCCAGCCGCGGGTCCAGCACCGCGACCACGCCCCGGTCCCCCGTCGCCCGCACCAGGCGGCCCGCACCCTGCGCCATCAGCAGCGCGGCGTGGGTGGCCGCCACGGCCATGAAGCCGTTGCCGCCCGCCTCCTCCACCGCCTTCTGCCGGGCGCTCATCAGCGGATCGTCGGGGCGCGGGAACGGGACGCGGTCCATCACCACCAGCTGGCAGTTCGGGCCCGGCACGTCCACGCCCTGCCACAGCGACAGCGTCCCGAACAGACAGGTCTCGGCGTCCGCGGCGAAGCGCCGGATCAGCTCGCCCAGGGTCTCCTCGCCCTGCAGCAGTACGGGGACGTCCAGCCGCCCGCGCAGCTCCTCGGCCGCCGCCTGGGCGGCCCGCATCGAGGAGAACAGCCCAAGGGTCCGTCCCCCGGCCGCCCGGACCAGCTCGGTCAGCTCGTCCAGCATGTCGCCGCGGCTGCCCTCCCGGCCGGGCGGCGACAGATGCTGGGCGACGTAGAGGATGCCCTGCCTGCGGTAGTCGAAGGGCGAGCCGACGTCCAGCCCCCGCCACCGCGGAACTCCGGTGTCCGCCTCCGCCGCGCCCTCCCCGTCTCCGTCCCCGTCGGCGGCGCCGTCCCCGTCGGCGGCGCCGGCGCTCCCGGAGTGCTCGGCCGCACCGCCGGTCTCCGTGACCCGTCCCTCGGCACTCAGCCCCAGGGAGGCGCCCACCCCGTCGAAGTCCCCGCCGAGCTTGAGCGTGGCGGAGGCCAGGACCACCGACCGGTCCTCGAACAGCTTCTCCCGCAGCAGCCCGGAGACCGCCAGCGGGGCGACCCTCAGCGAGGCGCCGTAGCGGTCGTGGCGCTCGTACCAGACGACGTCGTACTTCGAGTGCTCCGGCCCCTGCACGATGCGCTCGGCGACCGCGTGGACGTTCTCCACCGAGGCCAGGGCCTGGCGGCGGACGGCGTCCTCGTCCTGGACGGACCGGTCGCGGGTGTTGCCCAGCGCGGTGATGACCGCGCGGGCCGCGTCGCGCAGCGCCGTCAGGGCGTACCCCAGATCCTCGGGGATCTCCTCCAGCCGGCCCGGCAGCGCCAGTTCCATCAGCCGCTCGAAGCCCTCCGCGGCCGTCTGCAGCCGGTCGGCCTCCTTCTCGTCGACCAGCTTGGCCGCACGGCGCACCGCCCGGTTGACCCCGCCCGGCGTCAGCTCGCCGGTGGCCACCCCGGTGACCCTGGAGACCAGTTCGTGCGCCTCGTCGACGATCAGGACCTCGTGACCGGGGAGCACCGGCGCGCCCTCGATGGCGTCGATGGCCAGCAGCGCGTGGTTGGTGACGATCACCTCGGCGAGCTTGGCCCGCTCGCGCGCCGCCTCCGCGAAGCACTCCGCCCCGTAGGCGCAGCGGGTGGCGCCCAGGCACTCCCGCGAGGAGACCGACACCTGGGACCAGGCCCGGTCGGAGACGCCCGGGGTGAGATCGTCGCGGTCACCGGTCTCGCTCTCGTCCGCCCAGTCCCGCAGCCGCAGCAGGTCCTTGCCCAGCCGGCTGGTGGGGGCCGCCGCCTCGAAGGGGTCGAACAGACCGTCCTCGTCGTCCTGCGGCACCCCCTCGTGGAGGCGGTGCAGGCACAGGTAGTTGGAGCGTCCCTTGAGCATGGCGTACTCGGGGCGGCGGCGCAGCAGCGGATGGAGTGCCTCAACCGTGCGCGGCAGGTCGCGTTCGACCAGTTGCCGCTGCAGGGCGAGCGTCGCGGTCGCGATGACCGTGCGCTCGCCGTGTGCCAGGGCGGGCACCAGGTATCCCAGCGACTTGCCGGTCCCGGTGCCCGCCTGGACCAGCAGGTGGACGTTGCTGTCGATGGCCTCCGCCACGGCTTCGGCCATGGCGACCTGGCCGGGTCGCTCGGTGCCTCCGACGGCGGTGACCGCGGCGTGGAGGAGGTCGGTGAGGGCGGGCTTGGTCATAGGACCGCCACCTTACGCGGTGCCGCCGACAGCCGTGCCCGGTACGGCCCGCTGCCCACCCGGAGGGTCACGGGGCGTGGCGCGGTGCCCGGTCGCGGACCACCACGGCGGCCCGTTTGCCCGGGAGGTCGGTCTCGGCGGCCAGCCGGAAGCCCGCCCGCAGGAAGGCCGAGACGGACGGGACGTTGCGGATGTCGGGCTCGGCGATGACGCGGCCGCACATCGGCCGCCGGTCCAGGACGAGGTCCGAGACCGCCCGCAGCAGCACCGTGCCGACACCGCGGCCCCGGTCCGCCGCATCGCCGATCAGCAGGTGCAGTCCGGTGTCGTGCGGGCGCACCGGGTGGTACCGGGCGAGTGGGTCGAGGTCGGCTCGGTAGACCTCCCAGTAGCTCATGGGGACGCCGCAGAGCACCCCCAGGCACGGCACGCTGCGCCCGTCGCCGCGGATCTGGGCGCGCAGATGCGCGGCGGTGGTCCCGGCGGGGCCGGCCAGGTGCCAGAAGGCCGCCACCGCGGGGTCGTTCATCCAGGCGGTGATCAGCCGCAGATCGCGTTCGAGGCGGACGGGGACGAGCCGGAAGACCCCGGCGGCCGTGGTGACCGGCCCCCAGTCGGCGACGGCGTCCAGCGGATCCGGCCGCGGCACTGGCTCCGGCGCGGTGCCGTACGGCGCGGTGCCGTACGGCGCGGTGCCGTACGGCGCGGTGCCGTACGGCGCGGTGCCGTACGGCGCGGTGGACGGGCCTGCGGGCGGGCCGACGGACGGGCCGACGGGCAGCCGTGGGCCGGGGGCACCGGAGGCCGGCGGGAGCGTCACGTCCGCCGGGACGCGCGCGGCAGCGAACACGGCGGGTGCGCCGGATGCGGGGCGGGCCGGTGGAACACCGGTGGTCATGGCGGTGCCTCCTGGGCGGTCCGGGCGGTTCAGGGCTTCACCAGGGGGTTGGTGACGGTGACGTAGACGGACTGGGTGTCCACCGGCCCGACCAGCTCGTCCAGTCCGTGCAGCCGGGTGAGGAGGTTGGCCTTGCACCGCAGGACGGGGGAGTCCAGCAGCAGGGCGGGCAGCGGCGACCCGCCGGCGCCGCCGCCGGGGCGGTGGGCGCCGGCGAGGAAGCGGCGCAGCGCCGAGAGCAGCAGCCCCTCGTCGGCAAGGCCCTGGGAACCGAACGCCCCGATCAGACCCAGCAGGTTGTTGACGCCCAGGTAGTAGGCGAAGCGCTCGTCGACGACCTCGTCGGCGACGAAGGTGTCGCTGTCGGCGCCGATGCCCGGCAGGCGCCGCCGGAGCGCCTCGCGATGGGACTCGCGGAAGTAGTAGCCCTGGTTGTCGCGGTAGCGGCCGCCCACCGGCCAGCCGTCGCCGTCGAGCAGGACCACGGTGTTCTGCTGGTGCGCCTCCAGGGCGACACCCGCCTCGGTGTCCAGCCACAGCACGGGGCGGACGACGGTGTGGAGGTAGCGCAGGAACCACTCGGCGGCGACGGTGGCCACCGGCCGTCCCGTGCTGGCCGCGAGCCGGGTGACGGCGTCGGCCAGCCGGGAGCGGAGCGCGCCGCGGGGATCTCCGGGCCAGGGCCGGGGGGAGGTCAGCCCGGCCAGGCACACGGCGTCGTCGCCGGGTCCGAAGGGGTTGTGGCGGATGACGGTGTCCAGTCCGGCCACCGGTTCCCCGCCGCCGTCGTCGACGGCGAGCCAGGCGGGGTCTCGCACGATGTCGAAGCCCGGGCGGCCGGGGAAGGCCGTCCGCCAGCGCGCGCCCAGGCCGGTGCGCAGCAGCCGGTGCACCTCCACTCCGCGGTGCAGTTCCCTGCGGAGGTTCTCCCGGCGGGAGTTGGTGATCCGCAGCCCCAACGAGAGCTTGAGCATGGCGGGTACGCCGGGCCGGTGGACGGTGCGCACGGAGGATGTCGGGTGCCAGGGGTCGCCGTGCGGGCCGAGGTCGTGCAGCAGACCGGCTTCCAGCAACGCCGCGACGGCGGGGCGGCGCCGCACCTCGCGGGCCTGCCAGGGGTGCAGCGGAAGGGGGACCGTCCCCTCGGGCAGGCGCAGGCCGGGCCCGGCCAGTTCGGCGGCGATCCGTTCGGCGGGCACGGTCCGGCCGCGGTCGGTCCAGGCGGAGTCGGAGGCCAGGACGGAGCGGTCGACGGCCATCCAGTGCAGGGGGAAGGATCCGCGCAGCTCCGGGGACCAGTCGCGCGCCTCCGCCTCGGTGATGCCCTCGCGGCTCTTGGGCACCGGGTGCAGCGGATGCCCCAGGATCAGGGACTGCTCGCCGTCCAGGAACGGGTCGGCGGTGGGCGGCCTCTCGGGTCGGGCGCGGCGGTCGGCGAGGAAGACGGCGGTCCGGCGTACGGAGTCGGCGACCCGGCCGACCAGTTCAGCGCCCTCCCCCACCGCGGGCTTCGGGGTTGTGGGGCCGCGGTGCGCGGCCTCCCGCGCCAGCAGCGCGGCCAGCGTCACCGCGTCGACGGGGGCGGTGCCGGGCGCGGCACCCTCCAGGGCCGGCGGACCGAAGCGGTGCCAGCCGGTGGCGGACCAGTGGCGGACCGGTACCCGCAGCACCAGGCCGCAGGAGGCCAGGGCGACGCGGAGAACGGTCCCGCCCCCGAGGCCGCCTGCTCCGCCGGGGCCTCCCGCTCCGCCGGACCCTTGGGGCCGGGGCAGGTCGTTCTCCCGCACCCAGCAGCGCAGCAGGTTCTCGGCGGCCGCGGCATCGGCGGCCGCGACCGGGTCGGGGTGCTCCAGCGGGTCGGGGTGCTCCGGCAAATCGCCCGCCTCCCGCCCACCGGTGTGCGCCGGCGGCACGGCGCGGCGCGGCTGCCGGGGTACGCCGGGCTCGGTGGGGACGGCGGGGTCCGCGATCACGGCGGGCCGTTCTCCCGCCGGGTCCGCCGCCTCCTGCGTCGTCATCCCGTCCGGAGCGGGACATGCGTTCACGGAAGTCTCCCTGGGGGTGAGGGCACCGCACCGGTGCGTGGTCGTCCGGTTCCCGTGGCACGGTGTCGCCGGCAAGAGCGCCACCGTGTCTTCGCCCGTACCAACGACGACGCCTCCGCCGGATCACGGTCCGGGGCGAGATCCCCGTCTCCCGGGCGAGTTGGAACCGCGGACCCGTCGTACGCCGTCCCCCGAAGCACCGGCATAGTGGGGCCCGCCCCGCTCGGCGGGGCCCATGGCAGGCCGGTAGGCGCAGCGTTCCGTCTCAGGGGGATTCTCAGTTCATGTCAGCTACGAGCAGGAGGCGGTCCGCACTGGCCGCAACGGCGATCGCCGCGGCCCTGGCCGTCACCGCCGCCGCGTGCGGTCCCGCGGACGAAGAGGCCGGTGCGCAGGCCAGTCCCAGCGTCACCGCGCCGGACGGGAAGGGCGGACCCGGCATCGACGGTCTCCGTCTGCCGGAGGAACTGCCCGCCGCCCTGAAGGACTTCGATCCCGAGAAGTGGAAGAACGGGGAGTGGCGGAACTGGGACAAGGACGACTGGCTGCGTGAGGCCAGGGACTTCGTCAACCCGATCATCGAGGGCCTGTGGAACCCGGACCGGATGAAGGACGCCGAGGAGAACGACCGCAGGGTCGACTCCGACGTCGACGACGGCGGCACGGGCGGCGGCACGGGCGGTGAGGGGGACGAGGGCGTCACCGACCCCGACCCCGCGCCGAAGAAGGCCCGGCCGGTCACGGCGCCGTACCGCGAGAACGCTCCGGCGGTGGGCAAGGTGTTCATGGACACCCCCAAGGGCCCCATGGTCTGCTCCGGCACCGTCGTCGAGGACCCCCGCAGCCCGGGGAAGTCCAACCTGGTGGCCACCGCCGGGCACTGCGTGCACGCGGGCTCCGACGGCGGCTGGTTCCGCAACGTCGTCTTCGTGCCCGCCTACAACGACTCGGCGCTGAAGGCCTCCCAGTTGGAGCAGGCGTCCCCGGCCGAGGTCGCGCCGCACGGCGTGTTCTGGGCGACCTGGGCGCAGACGACCGAGCACTGGATCTCCAACGGCGCCGAGACGGGCGGTCTGGGCGCCTCGCAGGACTTCGCCGTGCTGCGGGTGGAGGCCGAGGACAAGGGCGGCAAGTCGCTGGAGGAGACCGTCGGCACCGCCGTACCGGTCGACTTCGGCAAGCCGTCGGTGGCCTCGCTCTCCTCGGTACGGGCCTACGGCTACCCCGCCGCCCCGCCCTTCGACGGGCTCACCATGCACACCTGCACCGACCGTCCGGGCCG
The DNA here is from genome assembly GCF_002843305.1 of Streptomyces barkulensis. Classification (GTDB taxonomy): domain Bacteria; phylum Actinomycetota; class Actinomycetes; order Streptomycetales; family Streptomycetaceae; genus Streptomyces; species Streptomyces barkulensis. Next base: position 30,967 of record NZ_PGSG01000029.1, on the reverse strand, counting down.
GCTGACCCTGAGCGAGTCGGAGTCCACGATGTACCGCATCGGCTGCACCATGACCGGCGGCTCCTCCGGCGGCGGCTGGTTCGCCGGAGGGGGCTCCGGCGAGCGGACGCTGGTGTCGGTCACCTCCATCGGCACGATCGACCACACCTGGCTGGCCGGGCCGCGGCTGGGCGAGGAGGCCGAGGGCGTCCTGGAGGGCGTCAGCGAGAAGTTCGCCGGCGAGAACTGAGCGCGCCGGAGACGGTACGCAAAGGGCCCCGCCGCTTCCCCGGAGGGAAGCGGCGGGGCCCTCGGCCTGTCCGCGGGTGCGGGAGTGCCACGCCGGACGGTCAGACCATGGCCATCGGGCTGCGCACCGTGTCGCTGCCGGGCACCGGCTCGGACGGGTCGCTGCCCAGCTCCACGATGCGGTTGTCGGCGTCCACGTGCACCACCGCGGGCCGGTGGGAGCGGGCCTCGGCGTCGTCCATCTGCGCGTAGCTGATGAGGATCACCAGGTCCCCGGGGTGGACCAGATGCGCGGCCGCGCCGTTGATCCCGATCACACCGGAGCCGCGCCGTCCCTCGATGACGTAGGTCTCCAGGCGGGCGCCGTTGGTGATGTCGACGATGTGGACCAGTTCTCCGGGCAGCAGGTCGGCGGCCTCCATCAGGTCCGCGTCGATCGTGACGGACCCCACGTAGTGGAGATCCGCCTCGGTGACCGTGGCACGGTGGATCTTCGACTTGAACATGGTGCGCAGCACGGTGCCGACTCCTCGATGGTGGGTAGGGTCGCGCTCCCGGGGCGGGATGCGCGCCGTCTTGCCCATCGTACGGCCGAGCCCCCGGCCACCTGGTGGAGCGTGACCCGGATCACGGTCGGCCCGCCGCCGCCTCCCGCGGCCCGTGGCGCGGGAGACGGCACCGCATACCGCACATGATGCCGACGGGTCTGTGGACGTGGTGCTCCGGGGCCGGGGGCGGGAGACTTGTCCGCGTGCCGAAGAAACCATCTCGCCGCAGCGGAGGCTTCGCGCGGATGCTGCAGTCGCTGGGGCCGGCGGAGGAGACCGGCGGCGAGTTCGTCCCGTCTCCGGCGACCGCGGGGCTCCTCGTCGACGGCGACGGCGAGGCATGGGTGCTGACCAAGCACCCGCTCGACGCCCGGATGGCCAGGCGGCTCATGCGCCGGGCCGACGTGGTGATCATCGGTGACGGCGCGGGCGATGTCCTGCGCCGCGTCGGGACGGCGGCGCAGGACAGGGAAGCGGCGTGGGCCGAGGTCGAAGACCGCCTCGGCCGTGAGGACCACCCCATCTACTCAGCTTTTCGCGGACGGTCCGAGGACGGGAGGAGACTGCTCTACGTCGAGCAGTCCTGCTGAGAGGCGTGGCGGTTCGTGCGGTCAGCCGCCCGCACGCGAGCCGTTCCCGGCCTTGCCGTCCCCGCAGATGTCCGCGCCGAAGGAGTGAGCGGGCACGGCCCGAACGGCCGGGCCGACAGCCGTGTCACTCACCCACCTGCACCCGCTCGGTGAATCCCGCGGGGAGATTCAACCCTCCAGAACGTCGCCCGTGCCTTGGACGGTCCAGTCCTGCTCGGCAGTGATGACACCGTGACCCGCGAGAGGAGCGAAGAGGTCGCTGTAAGCCAGCACCGCTGCGGCAGCTTCAGCCGGATCTCCGTTCAGCTGAAGGGATTCCTCCGGAACGCCGGCCAGCAGCTGTCTGGCGTATTCGAGCCATGCCTCCTCGTCGGTCACTTCGAACGTCCAGGTGCCCGACACGGTGAAGTGCCTCTCGCCGGGCCCGGCGCCGAAGATCTCCCCGAGATCCCCCTCGTCCGCCACAAAGTCCTCCTCGTCCTCCTCGATCTCGGCGAACGGACTGTCCCACCGTGTCTCTTCACGGACGCTTCGGCCATATGCCACAGCGGCCCTCCTAAGCTCCTGGAACGCTTCGACACCCGCGTTTCCCGCGGTGTCGGGCGTGGACATCAGCTCGGCGTGGCGGCGCAGCGCGCTGACGAGACCTTCGAGGGAATTCTGAATGCTCATGGTTGCCAACCGTTCCAGCGGATTTCGTGTCCGGGCGCAGGGACACGTACTTCTTCCGTCGCACCGCCCCGCGAAGACGGGACTTTCCCTTACCTCGCGGCGGGTGCCCACGGTGTGTCCGACATAAAGCGTTTCCGGAAGACCGTTCCGGGATCCGTGAGGGCCGTCTCGATCGCCTCTGCCGCGATCCTGCCGCTCGTGGCCCGCCTGGGGACCTTGAGGTAGCCGCAGGCCCGGATGAGATCCGTGGCCGAAGCCCAGGTGTCGGCGGCCACCACCACCTCGTCCAGGGCATCGCACGCATTCGTCGCGTCGACCAGGACCGCGTACGCGACGACAAGGTCTGCCACTCGCGCCTTGGCGGTCATGTCTCCCACGTTCACTCCCTCCGATGAGGGTGGCGAGGCCGCACACGGTGCGGCCTCGCCACCTGCCCCCTGACGGGGGAACTGCATGAACCAGCTTAGGACTGCGGCGTGGTCAGCCTCGTCGTCCCAGGCCACGGCCGTGCCAGCGGTAGTGGATGGTTCCCCACCGGCCGTTCTTGCGCCAGGTGAGGTGGGAGTGACCACCACTGCTGCAGGGACCGCGGAGTTCGCAGCTGTATCCCCTGCGGGTCAGCCGCTTGTAGTCCTTCCTGCGTTGCTGGTACGCCTTCCTCCTGTTGGAGAACCACTTGCTGCTGTTCCTGGGGCCGCAGTTGTGGACGAGCGCCGACTGGCCGTCGGCCACCACGAAGAAGGTGTGGCTGCCGGCGACGGTCAGGTTGTAGACGGTGCGGATCTCCTGGGTGCGGCTGGTGCCGGTGACGGTGGGCACCGGCCCCTCCGGGGTCATCAGGCGCTCCCCGGTGTGCAGCTCGGATGCGTTGACCCACCCCCGTCCCTGGGCGTAGAAGGGGTGCTCGGCCGTGGCGGTGATCTGCTGGGACCGTCCGTCGCCGTCTGCGTCCACCGACAGCGTGACCAAGTCCTTGAGCCCGTCACCGATGATGACGTCGGTGACGGGGGAGACGGTGATCTCGCCTGTCACCTCGTGCGCCGCAAGCACACGGTCGCCGACCTTCACCTCGCTGATGGGTTTGGTGCTCCCGTCGGCCATGACGATCGGCGTCTCGGGAAGAAAGGAGTTACGGCGGCAACTGCGTGCGACGGTCCGCGCGGCCCGGATGGCGCGGTAACCACGGTAAGCGCGGTAACCCCAGGCCGCGGCGCCGAGGCCGGGGATGAAACCGGCCGCGGTGAGGGCGATGTCCCACTTGTTGCGCCACGCCCAGCGCTTGGTCTTGCGCCACGCCTTGCGCCAGCTCCACTTGCCGTCGAGATCGAAGCAGTTGACGGGGTCGGCGTTGCAGTACTCGTAGGCGTTGGCGTTACCGCCCTGCTCGGGGTCTACGGACAGGAAAAGGCCGGTGGCGGGGTTGTACTGGCGTACGCCCATGAGGGTGTAGCCGGCCACGGTCTCACTCGAGCGCTGCTTGCCGCCGAGCCAGCCGTAGCGGGCCGCGTCCTGCTTGCCGCGCGGGTTGCCGTACTCATCGGTGTCCAGGGCTACCGGTGCCTCCCCCGCGGCGAGCGGGAGCTGCAGAGCGACGTCGCCGTGGATGTCGCTGAGCTGGAGCACGGTGTGGCCGGTGCCGCTGGTGATCGCACCGAGGTCTCCGGAGAGGGAGTCCACATTGCGGGTCAGGGCGCCGGTGGCGGTGTTCTCGACGATCCAGCGGGGATTGTCGTTGTCCCCGTCGTAGTGGTTGACCTTGTTGTCGGTCGGGGACCAGGTCCCGCCGTTGTTGGTCTCCACCGTCCAGGAGCGGAAGCGCAGGTTGGCGTCGAGCTTCCAGGTCTGGCGCTTGCCGTTCGCGGTCTGCTGGTAGGCGAGGTCGTTGGCGTAGTAGCCCACGCTCACGCCGCCGGGCAGGGCCGTGGTACGGCCGAACGCGTCGTAGGTGTAACCGGAGTCGACGAGGCGGTCGGCGCTGTCGTAAGTGTGTGTCCTGGTGGTTCCTCCGGTGGTGGGGCAGTCGGCGCCGGGGGCTCCGGCGGCAGTGGTCAGGGATGTGCGGTTGCTGTGCTTGTCGAAGCCGTAGGTCCGGCGGGTGCAAACGGTCTCTACGGTGTCCTCGACCGTGACCAGGCGGCCTGCCGCGTCGTAGCGGTAGGTCTGGTCGGACCAGCCGGCATGGCTGGTGTTCTGCCCGTGGACGGACTCGGTGACCGAGTCGGACATCACGACGGTGCCGTCGCTGTCGCGGGTGTAGGTGCGGTCGGTGGTCGAGCCGGTTGTGTCCTCGGTAACGGTGAGGGTGTAGCCGCCGGGCAGTTTCTCGGTGGCGACAGAGCCGTCGGCGTCGTAGGTGGCCGAGAAGGTGCCGGCGACGGAGTCGGTGGTCTTCGTGGCCAGACCTCGGGGCTCGGCAGCGTGGTCGTAGGTGTAGGTGACGGTGGACGGGACGGTGTCGGAAACCTTCACCGGCCGGTCGAGCAGGTCGTACTCGGTGGTGGTCTTTCCCCCGTCGGCATCGGTGTAGGAGATGATGCGACCGAGCTTGTCGTACGCCCGGGTGATCGTGCCGCCGGTCGGAGAGACGGTCTTGACGGCCTGTCCGGTGGCCGGATCGTACTCGGTGGTTGCCTCCGGCACCGCCTGGCCGACCCCACCGGTGATCTTCACCGTGGTGGGACGCCCCGCGGCGTCATGGGCGGTGGTGGTGGTGCGGGTGACGCCATTGGCGGTCTCGACCCCCTTGGCCGCGTTGCCCCACCAGTCGTACTCGGTAGTGGTGGTCGGCAGCTGGGCGGGGTTGGATCCTCCGCCGGTGATCGCTCCGCCGGGTCCGACCGAGCACACCAGATCAGCCCACTCGGGGCGTCCGGCGCAGGCGCCGGTGCCGCTCGCGGACCAGTAGGCGGTGACCACCGTACCTGCGTCGGTTCCGGTACTGCCGGTGTTCATGGTCTTGATCACCCGGCCCTGCCCGTCGTACTCGGTGGTGGTGGTGATCGCCAGACCGCCGGGGTCCTGGATCGACTTGACCGGCAGGCCCTTGGCCCAGTCGTAGACGGTCTGCACCGCTCGGGTCTCGCCGTGCACGGCGGGGTGCTCACGCACCTGCGCGCCCGTGGTGACCTTGGTGACCTGGTCCCTGACCTTGGCGGTGCCGTCGGTCGGGCGTCCGGCATCGTACTCGTTGGCCGTCCAGCTCCGGGCGGTGACCGAGGTGCCGGCCGGGACCAGGGTGGTGGTGCCCGACTTCAGGTCGGCGGTCAGGTCCACGCGCCGCAGCGGCCCGAACTCTTCCAATTCCCGGGTGCCGGTGTCGTTGTAGACCGACTTCGTCGCCAGCAGGTCGGCGCGCTCGGCCGGGGTGAGCTGGGCGATGCCCAGATCGGCCTGGGCGGCCCGGTCCCCGGCCGTCAGTCCCAGGGCGACGGCCCGGTTGGCGGCCGACAGTTCGCGGACGGTGTTGCCGAAGCGGTCGTACTCGGTGGTGGAGATGTGACCGCCGGGTGCGGCGGAGTTGACCTCGCGTCCGGAGACGCCCAGGTAGTGCACCTGGGCCCGCCGGTAGGCGGCCGGGGTCAGCGCACTGCCGGTGTGGGAGGCGGGGACGGCGTCGGCGGGGAAGACCGCGGTGGCGTCGGTGGGGGCGTCCAGCTGACTCCAGGTCCTGACGTCGTTCGCGCCCATGTTGTAGGGGGCGACGGTGCTGCCGGTCAGGGGTACGCCGTAGACGACGCTGGTGGCCGCGGTGCCCTCGACCGTGCCGGCGGTGCCCTGCTTCAGACCCGGCCGGGTGGCCTTGAGCAGCATGCCCTCACCGGCGGTGGAGGCACTGCCGGCCTTGCCGTAGGCGAAGGTCCACGGCAGCTCGCCGGGCGGGGTGAGTTGGGTGACCCGCCCCGCGGCGTCGTAGGCGTACTCCGTCTTCAGCGCCGGGGTGATCAGCGGGTTCCATGCCTGGCGCAGTCGGCCGGAGGCGTCGTAGGCGTAGGTCTGCACCGCCTTGGCGGTGGCGTTCGCCGCGCCGGGGGCCGTGGACCACAGCCGCAGCTCCTTCACCTGGCCGCTGTAGTCGCCGAAGGCGTCGGCGGTGGCGGTGGTGGCGGTGGCGTAGACGAACTCCAGCGCACGGCAGCCCTTGGTGGCCGGGTCCGCGGTGCAGGCCGCGATCGTGGCGGCCGAGGTCGGGGCGATGACCCGCTTGGGGCGGGCGAGCTTCTTGCCGTCGACGGTCACCGTCTCGGAGACGACGGTGGTGGTGGAGTTGGTCAGGCCGTCCAGCAGGGTGGAGGAGACCTGCCAGGTGGTGGCCGCCGCGTCGGGCTTGGTGAAGGTGGTGACCGTGCCCTCGGTGTCGGTGAGGGTGAAGGAGCCGGTCACGCTGCCCCGCAGGGTCAGGTCCTCCGCCCCGGGCTCCGGAATCCAGCCGTTCTTCGCGGCGTTGGCGGTGAAATGGAGCGCGTCGCCCTCCTCCAGCACCACGTCCACGGCCGTGTCGGAGACCCTGCGCAGGTGGGTGTAGTCGGAGTCGGTCAGCTCCGCGGCCGTGCCGGTCACCCACTCCTTGCCGAAGATCGGTGCCTGCCCCTCCTGCGTCGCCCCCTTGTCGGGGGTGCGGGAGGAGGCGGTACGGGTCACCGACATCTCGAACGCGGAGGCGTCGGTCTCCGACAGGGTGTAGTCGCCGGTGAGGAGGTTGACCGAGCCGGGGCCGACCTGGCTGGTGGCCGCGCCGGTGGCGTTGCGGTCGACGACGACGGTCAGCGGCTCGGTGGCGCCGGAGGCGCTGCCCGGGCCGGTGAAGTCGGCCTTGATCTGCACCGATCCGTCGGGGTCGACGGTGTCGGTGGCGTTCCACACCAGCCGCGCGTTCCTGCCGTTCGTCAGCGGCACCGGCCAGGCGGTCAGCGCCGTGCCGCCCGAGGTGACGTCCCCGGCCGGGATGCGCGTCCAGTCGTCCGCCTCGGAGCGGCGCCAGGAGAAGGACACCGCGTCGTACTTGGCTCCGTCGGCCTCGGCGACCAGCGGCAGGCGGCGGGCGGTGCGCTCGCCGTCGGCCGGCTGGAGGAAGCCGCCGGGCCCGGCGTGGAAGGTGTACTCGATCGCGTCGGACTTGTTGTCGGCCTTGTCCACCGCCCGCACCTGGAGGGTGTGGGTGCCGTCCTTGGGCGGGGTGACGGAGAGGGCCTTGTTCGCGCTGGAGCCGCCGGTGGCGACCTTGGTCCAGGTCACGCCGTCCAGCGTCCACTCCAGCCAGTTGTGGTCGCTGCCGGCGGGCGGGGTGACGGTGAAGGTGCCGGCCTGTCCGGCGCCCTTGACCCAGGAACCCGACGGGTAGTCTGTGGAAGTGATCTTGGTGGGGGCGGAGGGGGCCGTGGTGTCGACGGTGAAGGTCTTCCACGCCGACCAGCCGGTGTTGTAGTGCGCCCCGTCGTACGGGCTGGTGCGGAACTTGTAGGTCCTGCCGTTGGCCAGTACCCCGGCGGGGACGGTGACGGAGGCGACCTGCCCGCTGGGCACGTACTTGGAGACGATCACGTCGCCGACCTGGGTGTTGGTGGCGTTGTCGTAGATCTGGAAGGTGCCGTTGACCTTGTCCCCGTCAGCGTCGACGAAGGTGTCCCGCAGCGTGGGCGTGGTGGTGTTGACCACATAGGCGCCGCTGTAGGAGAAGTACGGCGGGCCGGCCTCCTGCTTGGTGCCGGTGCGCGGCCGGTAGTTGTAGTTCACCACCAGCTTCGGCGGGTTGGCGGCGGCGTTGGCGGAGCTCACCTGCTTCCAGTGGGTCGTCGCGTCGGTGGCGGCGCGCAGGCCCATGTGGCCGCGGGAGGTCTTCGCCGACGCCCACGTCTGCACCAGACCGGTGACGTCGGCGTTGATCCAGCCCGCCCCGCCGCAGGCCGCGCGGCCCTTGGTCTCGGTGGAGGAGTGGCGCTGGGCGACCCAGGAGGGCTGGTTGTCCCACCGGGTGGCGGTGGAGGGGGCGCCGGTCTCCCAGATCGTCCACCCGTACGGCTTGCAGTCGGAGTTGCCGGAGTGGACGTTCCACAGCGACAGCTTCGCGCCGGTGACCAGCGCGTCGGAGATCGGCGCGGTGTTCCAGGTGATGAACGACCGCGACAGCCTCGTGGTGCCGTCCGGGTTGGTGGTGCCCGGGTTGCCCAGGTGCAGTTCGGTGTTGGTGGACCAGTCGGTGGTCTCACCGCGCTTGACCAGGGTGTCGAAGACGTTGGACAGCGCCGAGGTGGAGGGGTCCACCGTCACCGGGTACTTGGTGTCCGGGTCGGCGAGGAAGTCGGCGTCGGGGGTGATGACCAGATCGACGCCATCGCCGGTCCTGACGACCTTCCAGTCGACCTTCGCCCGGTTGGTGTGCTCACCGGAGACCTCGTCCACGGCGGCGTCCCACATCACCGGTGCGGGCATCACCGCCCGCTTCTTCCTGCCCGAGGCGGTGTCGGTGAACAGCAGGCTGCCGTCCTTTTGCTGCTTGATCTTCAGCCCGTCGGTCTTCAGCGGCAGCGTGTAGGAGTACTCCTTCGCCGCGGGGCGCTTGTCGATCTCGACGAACTGCTCGAACCCGGTCCGGGTGGCCTCCACGACCACATCGGCGTCCGGCAGCGCACCGGCGTAGGTGGCGCGGGTGCCCTCCAGCTTCGGGGCGGGCAGGCCGCCCTTCCACTGCAGGGTGATCTGCTCCTCGCCCTCCCCCAGCGTCACCAGGTCACGGGCCGGGGCCTTCTCCGCCGCCGCCAGGGACTTGGGCAGCGCGCCGCCCTTGCCCGCCAGGCTCAGCCCCGCCGGGTGGGCGGCGGCCCCAACCGAGCCGTCCGGCCGCCGCACCAGATCGACATCCACCTCGACCCACTCGCCGTCGCGCTGGAAGCGGACCGGGCCGGCCGACAGCTCGGTGGTCAGACTGCCGTCCTTGTTCACCCACGTCGTCGAGGTCTCCGTCCGCTCACTCAGCGCCTCGACCCGCTTGCCCGACAGCCGCGCGGCCACCTTCGCCGACGGGATGTCCGCGGCGCTCCGCGGCCCCTTCCCGCCCTCCGGCCGGGCCGGGGCCTGGGTCTTCTTCGCCGGGAGCGCGACGGCCTGGCCCGACGTGGCGACGACGAGCGCCGTCTCGGCGGTGAGCAGGGCCGCGGCGGCCAGGGCTATACGGGGCAGCAGGCGTCTGCGGCGCTGCAGCGCCAGTACGGACCCTTCCCACTCCTCGGGCGGGGGTGCGTGGTCTCTCACCGGGTGTGTCCTTCTTCTCGGCAGCACAGGTCGCCGCTGATCCGACCACCGGTCCGACCGGAAAAGAAGTGAGATCTTCACCGATTCCGCGTACAACTTCCCACAGGCTTCACAGGCGCCGGGCACTCCTCAACTCCCGCCGCCGCAAGGAGGGTTGGATGACCACCGGAAAGCGGAGCCGCGTCCGGGCGCCGCAGAGCTCGTGGATCGCCTTCGGGACGGTCGCCCTGGTGATCGCCGGATCGCTCACCCTGGTCGCGCTGGACGTGCTCAGCCAGCCTCTGAGCCGCCGCACGGTGGTCACCGGCCTCCTGCTGCTGATCGTCCTGCCCGCCGTGCTGCTCGGCCAGTACGCGCCTCCCCCCTACCGGCTCCCCTACCGCTGGCGGTGGTGGCTGCTGGGCGCTCAGGCGCTGCTGACCTATCTGCCGATCCTGCTCTTCCCCAGTCCCTGGCTCAGCCTGCTGGGCTTTCTGGCCGGAGCGGTCCTGCTGACCGTCCCTCCGCCCTCCTCGGTGGTGATCGCGGCCGGTGTCGTCGCCAGCGGGCCGCTGCTGGCCGGGACGCTGGTCGACACCCCTCGCAGCTCCCTGAACGTGCTGGTGTCCAGTGTGATCACGGCCAGCAGCGTCTACGGCGTGGCGCACCTGGCCCTGCTCGCCTCCCGGACGCAGGCCGCGCAGGACCAGGCCGCCCGGCTGGCCGAGCAGCGCGAACGCGACCGGGTCGCCCGGGACCTGCACGATCTGCTGGGGTCCTCGCTGGTGTCGATAGCGGTCCGGTGCGAGTCCGCGCTGCACCGCGCGGGGACCTGTGGTGCGGGCGCGCCCGCTTCCCAGGATTCCACCCGGCGCGCGCTGGCCGAGGCCGCGGCGCTGGCCCGCCGTACGCACGCCGAGGTACGGGCGGTGGCGCACGGGCGGCTGTCGGTGTCGCTGCAGGCCGAGATCGTCCACGCCCGGCGGCTGCTCACCCAGGCCGGCATCACCACCCGTGTCACCGCCCCGCCGGACAGCCGGCTGTCGCCGGCCGTGGGCAACTGCCTGGGCGCGGCGCTGCGGGAGGCCACCGGCAACCTCCTGCGGCACAGCCGGGCCGTGAACTGCGAGATCGCCGTGAACCAGCACGACGGGCGGGTGGAGCTCACCGTCGCCAACGACGGCGCTCCGCGCCGCCGGCCGCTCACCGGCGCGGGGCTGGCCGGCCTGGCGGCCTGGTCGGCGGTGCTCGGCGGCGCCCTGACCTTCGCGGCCGGGGACGGATCGTTCCGGCTGTCGGTCGTGCTGCCGCTAGATCCAGCCGTTGCGCTCGGCGATCCTGACGGCGTCGACGAGGGTGCGGGCATGGAGTTTGCCCACCGCGGAGGATATGCGGTTGCGCACCGTACCCACGCCGAGGAATAGCTCCGCGGCGATCTCCCGGGCCCCCGCCCCGCCCGCGGACAGCCGCAGCACCTCGGCCTCACGCGCGGTCAGCGGGTTCTTCCCCAGTTCCGAGCTCTGTTCGGCCAGACGGGGGTCGACGGCCCGTCCCCCGGCCGCGACGGTTCGCACGGCCGAGGCGAGCTCACCCGGCGTGGTGGTCTTCAGCAGGTAGCCCGCCGCCCCCGCCTTCAGTGCCCTGCGCAACAGTCCGGGGCGGTCCAGCGCGGTGAGCATCAGACAGCGGCACGCCGGAAGCCTCTCGCGCAGCCGTGCGGCCACCGATATGCCGTCCAGACCGGGCAGATCGATGTCGAGGACCACGACGTCGGGCCCGTGCCGCAGGGCCGCCTCCAGTGCGGCCGGGCCGTCGGCCGCCTGCCCGGCGACCTCGATGCCCAGTTGTCCGTCCAGAATCTCCGCCAGTCCCGCCCGCACCACGTGCATGTCCTCGGCGACCAGCACTTTGATCATGGGATCAGTATGCCCGCCCGGCATCCGGCCCCACACGGCCACCGGGCCCGCCCCCTCCTGGAGAGGGGGCGGGCCCGGTGCGCGTTGTCGGAAGGCGCGTGCGGCGCCGGGGTCAGGCCGCCGTGCCGGCGGTGGCGTACGCCCTGAGTTCGGCCGCCAGCTCCTCGTGGACACGGGCCGCGAGCAGTGTGCCGCCCTCGGTGTGCTCCTCGGAGAGGACCTCCCCGTCGGCGTGGACCCGGGAGACCAGGTCGCCACGGGTGTAGGGCACCAGCACCGTCAGCTCCACGGCCGGGCGCGGCAGTTCCCGGTCGATCAGCTCCAGCAGCTCGTCGATGCCCTGCCCGGTCCGGGCGGAGACGGCGATGGCGTGCTTCTCGGCGCGCAGCAGCCGCGCCAGGGTCAGCGGATCGGCCGCGTCCGCCTTGTTGACCACCACGATCTCGGGCACCTCCACCGCGCCGACGTCCCGGACCACCTCGCGCACGGCGGCGAGCTGCTCCTCCGGTGCCGGGTGCGAGCCGTCGACCACGTGGAGGATCAGGTCGGCGTCGCCGACCTCCTCCATCGTGGAGCGGAACGCCTCGACGAGGTGGTGCGGCAGATGGCGTACGAAGCCGACGGTGTCGGCCAGGGTGTACGCGCGCCCGCTGGGGGTCTCGGCACGTCGCACGGTCGGGTCGAGGGTGGCGAACAGCGCGTTCTCCACCAGCACGCCCGCGCCCGTGAGACGGTTGAGCAGCGAGGACTTGCCCGCGTTGGTGTATCCGGCGATGGCGACCGACGGCACCTTGTTGCGGCGCCGCTCCTGCCGCTTGACGTCGCGGCCGGTCTTCATCTCCGCGATCTCCCGGCGCATCTTCGCCATCTTCTCGCGGATCCGCCGCCGGTCGGTCTCGATCTTGGTCTCACCGGGACCGCGGGTGGCCATGCCGCCGCCGGAGGATCCGGAGCCGCCACCGCCCATCTGCCGGGACAGCGACTGGCCCCAGCCGCGCAGCCTGGGCAGCATGTACTGCATCTGCGCGAGCGAGACCTGCGCCTTGCCCTCGCGGGACTTGGCGTGCTGGGCGAAGATGTCGAGGATCAGGGCGGTGCGGTCCACCACCTTGACCTTGACGACGTCCTCGAGGTGGATGAGCTGGCCCGGGCTGAGCTCGCCGTCGCACACGACGGTGTCGGCCGCCGTCTCGACCACGATGTCGCGCAGCTCCTGCGCCTTGCCCGAGCCGATGTAGGTGGCCGGATCCGGCTTGTCGCGGCGCTGGATCACACCGTCGAGGACGAGCGCGCCCGCGGTCTCGGCGAGGGCGGCGAGTTCGGCGAGGGAGTTCTCGGCGTCCTGTGCGGTGCCGGAGGTCCACACGCCCACGAGCACCACGCGCTCCAGCCGCAGCTGCCGGTACTCGACCTCGGTGACGTCCTGCAGTTCGGTGGAGAGACCCGCGACGCGGCGGAGGGCGGCGCGCTCGGAACGGTCGTACTGGTCGCCGTCGCGCTCGCCGTCGATGTCCTGGCTCCAAGCGACGTCCTCCTCCATCAGGGCGTCGGCTCGGCGGTACGTCTCGGCGAGGCGCTGGCCGTTCTGCGGAAGGGAGGAAGAGAAGGTCAAGTGAGTCCTTACGTCGATGGAGTGAAGGTATCCGGGTCAACGTGTGCGGCACCCGGAACATTCCCGTCGGCACGGGCACGGACACGAGTACGGACGCGGGCCGCGGCCCGCCCGGACACGACGATGGTGGCACGGCGCGGCCCGGCCGTCACCTGGTTTGCGCGGCATCCCGGCCCTTCCGGGGGCCGGGCTCCCCCGAGCGGCCCCCGAGCGGCCCCCGAGCGGGCTCCTCAGGGCTGGGGGCTGGTGGCCCGGACGACGTCGTAGACGCCGGGCACCTCCCGCATGGCGCGCATCAGCCGGGGCAGCTCTCCGGCGTCCTCCAGCCGCAGGGTGTAGGTGTGCCGCACCCGGTGCTCCCTGGGTGGTTCCACCTCGGCGGAGACCACGGCGGCCCCTTCCGCCGCGATGGCCTCGGTCAGATCGGCGAGGAGGTGCGGGCGGCTCAGCGACTCGGCGTGCAGCGTCACCCGGCAGCCCGCGCCGGAGTCCTGCCACCGCACGGACACGGTCTCGCGCCCGGCGGCGGTCATCCGGGCCACGGTGGGGCAGCCCTCCCGGTGGGCGGTCACCGCGCCGCCGCGCACCGCGAAGCCGACCACGGCGTCGGGGGGCACCGGCGTGCAGCAGCGGGCCAGCCGCACGGGGGCGCCTGGCATCCCGGCCACGGCCGCGGGCCTCTGGCGGGGCCGGGCGGCCCGGCGCGGACCGCCGGGTACGGCAGGCGGGCCATCGGGTACGGCGGCAGGGGGGAGGGCGGGCTCCCGGGCCGCGCTCGGAGGGGCCGTACGGGCCTGCCCGCCCGCTCCCTCCGACCGCTCGCCGCCCTCCGCGCAGGCATCGAGCCAGGTGCGGATGGCGATCCGCGCGGTGGGGGTGCGGGCGTGCTCGAGCCACTGCGGGGAGGGGCCGGACGTGCCCTCGGGAGCCATCAGCAACTGCAGCGAGTCGCCGTCGCTCAGCACGGTGCCCAGCGCCGCGAGCCGTCCGTCCACCCGGGCGCCGACCAGGGCGTGCCCGGCCGCGCCGTAGCGGGCGTAGGCCGCGTCCACGCAGGTGGCGCCCGCGGGCAGGTGGAGGGCGGCGGTCCGGCCGGGGCCGCCCGGATCGGTGCAGAAGACGGTGATCTCGCGGTCCTGGGCGAGGTCGTCGCGCAGTTCGGCCCAGAAGGTGTCCGGGTCGGGCGCGTGGCTCTGCCACTCCAGCAACCGCTCCAGCCAGCCGGGACGGGTGGGGTCGGCGCGTCCGTCGTCCGCGGCGGCCGTCTCGCCGGCGGGGTCGGCACCGGAGGCACCGGAGGCCCGGTGCGGGTCGCCGAGGGCGATCACCCCGGCCTCGGCGACCCGGTGCATCCGGTGGGTGCGGACCAGGACCTCGGCCACCCGCCCCCCGGTGTCGGCGACCGCGGTGTGCAGCGACTGGTACAGGTTGAACTTCGGCACGGCGATGAAGTCCTTGAACTCCGACATCATCGGTGTGAAGCAGGTGTGCAGTTCTCCCAGGACCGCGTAGCAGTCCGCGTTCTCGGCGACCAGGATCAGCAGCCGCCCGAAGTCGCAGGGGCCCAGCTCGCCGCGTTTGGCGCGGGCCCGGTGGACGGAGAGGAAGTGTCGCGGCCGGATGAGGACCTCGGCGGCGATGTCCGCCTCGCGCAGTACGGCCCGCACCGACTCGGCGATCTCGGCGAGCGGGTCGGCGCCGGCGTTGTGCCCGCGGATCAGCTCCCGGGTGCGGGTGTACTCCTCGGGGTGGAGGACGGCGAAGGCCAGGTCCTCCAGCTCGGTCTTGAGCGCCTGCACGCCCAGCCGCTCGGCCAGCGGGATCAGCACGTCGCGGGTGACGCGGGCGATGCGCGCCTGCTTCTCGGGCCGCATCACGCCCAGGGTGCGCATGTTGTGCAGCCGGTCGGCGAGTTTGATGGACATCACCCGCACGTCGTTGCCGGTGGCCACCAGCATCTTGCGGAAGGTCTCCGGCTCGGCGGCGGCGCCGTAGTCCACCTTCTCCAGTTTGGTGACACCGTCGACGAGGTAACCCACCTCCTCGCCGAACTCCGCCCGCACCTGTTCCAGCGTCACCTCGGTGTCCTCGACGGTGTCGTGGAGCAGAGAGGCCGTCAGGGTCGTGGTCTCGGCACCGAGTTCGGCCAGGATCAGGGTGACGGCCAGCGGGTGGGTGATGTACGGCTCGCCGCTCTTGCGCGTCTGCCCCCGGTGCGAGGACTCCGCCAGGACATAGGCACGGCGCAGTGCGTCGAGGTCGGCGCGCGGGTGGTGGGCGCGGTGCGCCTTGGCCACGTGCTCGATGGCGTCGGGGAGGGCGTGACGGGGCGACGGACCCAGGAGGGCCGCACGACCGAGCTTGCGAAGGCTCCGTACTGCGCTCATGGCACCTCCCACTGCGTCGGGGGGCTTGATCCTACCGAGCCTCCCACACCCCGCGGGCCGCCTCCCGTCCGCAGTGGCCGGGATCACCCGTTCGAGCGGTCGCCCTCAGGAAACGGCGAGCAGGCCGGGGTCGATCGTGCCCTCGGCGACGATCACGGCGGGGCCGGTCATCTCGATACCGCCGTCCGGATGTTCGGTGATCACCAGCCGCCCGCCGGGGACGTCGACGGTGTAGGTGACCGGAGCGCCGTCCGCGGCCGGGTCCGCGCCGTCGCGGCGGGCGGCGGCGACCATGACCGCGCAGGCGCCCGTACCGCAGGAGCGGGTCTCGCCGGAACCGCGCTCGTGCACCCGCAGGGCCACGTGGCGCGGCCCCCGGCCGACGACGAACTCGACGTTGACGCCCTCGGGGTAGGCGGTGGCCGGTGCCACGGCCGGGGCGGTGGTCAGGTCGCCGGCGTGGGCGAGGTCGCCGACGAAGGCGACGGCGTGCGGATTGCCCATGTCGACCTGGAGCGCGGACCAGCTGCGCTCCCCCACCGTGACGGTGACGTCCGTCCCCGTGCCGCCGGGCAGCTTGGCGGCGCCCATGTGGACGGTGACGCCGCCGTCCTCGGCCAGGCGCACCCGGCGCACACCGGCCCGGGTGGCGACGGCGAGGTCGCCGGCCCCGGCCAGCCCGGCGCGCTGGAGGTAGCGTGCGAAGACCCGTACGCCGTTGCCGCACATCTCCGCGACGCTGCCGTCGGCGTTGCGGTAGTCCATGAACCACTCGGCCTCGCCGGCCATCGGGCGCGCCTCGGGGTGGGCCGCGGAGCGCACCACCCGCAGCAGGCCGTCCCCGCCGATCCCGGCACGCCGGTCGCACAGCCGGGCCACGGCCGCGGCGGACAGATCCAGTGTCCCGTCCGGGTCGGGGATGATCACGAAGTCGTTCTCGGTGCCGTGCCCCTTGAGGAACGGCACGGGCGTGCCTGCGGCCCCTGCTGCGCTGTTCACGGTGCCCATCGTACGGGGCGGAACCCGCCCGCCGGCCGGGCCGGCGGGCGCTAGCGGAGCCGGGCGACGCGCCAGACGGCCAGCGCCACGAGGGTGCCCACGATCAGCGTGTACAGGACGACCAGACGCCAGTCGGGGCGCTCTCCGGAGCCGCGCGCCGGCAGGCCCGGCCAGGCGAGGCCGACGCGGCGGGCGGCCATCATGCCCCAGCCCGCGGCGCAGCAGCTGAGGAGCAGTCCGAGCATGGCGACCACCGCCCCTCCCTCACCGAGACCGAAGGCGAGCGGGAAGGCGAACATCAGCGAGCCGGCCGCGCCCAGGCCGACGATGGGGGCGAGCTGCCACAGCCGCAGCTTCCGGGGCGGGCGGAGTTCGCCGTAGGACTCGTCCTCCTCGGGGGCCGCTTCCTCCAGCACCTCGAGTCCGTCCCCGTCCTCCAGTGGGCCCGCGCCGTCCAGGGGCCTCGGACCGTCCAGGGGCCTCGGGTCGTCGCCGGCCGCGCCGTCGGCGCGGAGCTGCTCGACGACCGGTTCGTCGCTGTTGCGGGGGCCGGCCTCCATCGCCACGTGCCCTCCCAACTCCCGGCTCTGCGGCTCGATCGGCGGTCGATGCTCGCCGATGCTCGCCGATGCTCGCCGATGCTCGATGATGGCACGCCGGAGCGGCCGTCCAGCGCCCGCTGGGCGTCCCGATGCCATCACGTGATCAGGCTGTGACCGCTCGTTCGAGGAGGGCCAGCGCCCTGTCGGGCAGTTCGCCACGATCGTCCGCCGCGCCGCTGAGCCAGTGGACACGCGGGTCGCGGCGGAACCAGGAGTCCTGGCGCCGCGCGAAGCGCTTGGTGGCGCGTACGGTCTCGACGCGCGCCTCGTCCTCGGTGCACTCACCGGCCAGAGCGGCCAGGATCTGCTGGTAGCCCAGGGCCCGCGAGGCCGTGCGGCCCTCGCGCAGTCCCGCGCGCTCCAGCTCTCGCACCTCCTCGACCAGCCCGGCCTCCCACATCCGGTCCACCCGCCGGGAGATCCGCTCGTCGAGTTCGGGGCGTGCGACGTCGACCCCGATCTGGAGGGTGTCGTAGACGGATTCGGGGCCGGGGAGGTTGGCGGTGAAGGGGCGGCCGGTGATCTCGACGACCTCCAGGGCGCGGACGATCCGGCGGCCGTTGCCGGGCAGGATCGCGCGGGCCGCCTCGGGGTCGACGGCGGCGAGCCGGGCGTGCAACGCCCCGGAGCCGGACTCGGCCAGCTCGGCCTCCAGCCGGGCCCGCACGGCCGGATCGGTGCCGGGGAACTCCAGGGCGTCGACGGCGCCGCGCACGTACAGCCCGG
The DNA here is from genome assembly GCF_002843305.1 of Streptomyces barkulensis. Lineage (GTDB taxonomy): Bacteria > Actinomycetota > Actinomycetes > Streptomycetales > Streptomycetaceae > Streptomyces > Streptomyces barkulensis. The sequence continues at coordinate 13,463 of NZ_PGSG01000029.1, read as the reverse complement.
ACCCGCCCACGAGCACGGGGGTGCGCCCCTGGGCGAGCAGACGGTCGATCTCGGCGCGGGCCAGACGCTGGTACTCGGCGACGCTGGCGGTGACCGTCACGTCCCAGACGTCCAGAAGGCGGTGCGGGACGCCCTGGCGCTCCTCCTGAGTCAGCTTGGCGGTGCCGATGTCCATGCCCCGGTAGAGCTGCATGGAGTCGGCGTTGATCACCTCGCCGCCGAGATGCCGGGCCAGAGCGACGCCCAGGTCGGACTTTCCGGCCGCGGTGGGTCCGACCACGGCGATGACACGGGGGTTGGGGGGTGAGCTGCTCACGGCCCAAGTCTCGCAAACACACAAGGAGGGCTCCGAGCGGGTCACGCGGCGCCACACGTCCGCGCCCCTCGCTCGTCGCTCGTCGCCCGTCACCCGTCGCCCGTCGCCCGTCACGGCGTACCGGCCCGCGGCCGGGCAACCGGGGTGCGGGCCGGTGAACCGCTCCGTGAGGCGCGGAACCGCGACCGCGCGAGTAAGGTCTGAGGTGTATATGAGGCGATTCGCACCATTGTCGGCGATGCGCGAGTGGGCCGGGGCCCCGCCCCGGGGCGGGGGTCACCGGCGGAGCGCGAGAGGACCGCGAGAGAACGGAAGTGACCGCCATGGGCATCATGGACAGGGTCAGGGGCATGGCCGGCCGCCGCGGCGGGAAGGCCGGGGAGACGTCCGGTGGCGGAACCGGAGGCAGGCACCGGCGCCGCACCGGGACCCGAGACGCGAAGATCCAGGAGGCGCGGGAGCGGATGACCCGTGAGAGGGACGAGAAGGGGGACACCGCCGGCCCCGCCGCCTGAGCGGCCTCCGTCCCCGCCGCACGGCGGGGACGGAGGGGGCGGGCCGGCCTACGACCAGCTCGCCACCAGATAGCCGACACCGTAGGGCGCCCGGTCGTACAGCAGCCGCCCCTTGAGCCCCGCGTTCCCGGCCGCGCCGGCCAGCACCTGCCAGCAGGCCCGGCCGGACGCCTTCAGCTCGTAGGCCAGCTCCTCGTCGAGGGCCAGCAGCCCGGCGGGGTCGGCCGCGCCCAGGGCACGGGCCGCCTCCGCGTCGAAGGCGGCGGCACGCTCGTCGAAGTAGCCGGGGGCCTTGATCGTCCGGCAGGCGCTGCCGTCGCCCATGACCAGCAGCGCGACGCGCTCCGCCGAGGCGGCCAGCTCCCGCCCGGTCTGCGCGCAGCGCTCCTTCGGCAGCGGCTCCCCCACCGCGATCCCCTCCACCGGCGCCGCGCCCCAGCCCGTGCGTTCCAGCAGCCAGGCGCCCACGGCCAGGGACGGCGGCAGCGGATGCCCGGCGGACGGGCCCTCGCCCGACCCCAGCCGGACCTCCAGACCGACCCCGAAGGCGTGGAAGGAGCCGGTGGCGCCCTGCGGGTACCTGCCCCGGCCCGCCGGATCGGCGGCGCCGACGACGACGAGCCGGCCGGGACGCGCGGCGGCCAGGACGGCGATCGCGTCGTAGCAGGCGGCTCGGGCTTCGTCCATCTCCTGGGCGGCGCCTCCCGCCACCTCGGGCACCAGCAGCGGCGGGCAGGGGCATACGGCGGCGGCGACAAGCATGGCTCGCAGCCTACCGCCGCACGCCCTCCCCGCGGTCGGGCGCACAGGGGCCCGCACACGTCTGACCAGCGCACAACCGGCGCGCACCTGGCGCGCATCCGACACAGGCCGGCGCGCGTACGCCGGACCCGTGCGTCTGTGCGCCGCGGAGGGCGGGTGCGTCAGCGGGCGGTGCAGCCGCCCGGCGCGGCGGGCAGCGGCTCGGGAGCGCCGACGGTCGGCAGCCCGAGCATCACGCCCCGGGGCCCGGCCGCGGGAGCGGCGTTGCGCCGCTCCCAGGCGTCGCCCGCGCGGGTGCGCCGCACTCCCAGCACCGCGCCCTCGGCCAGCAGGTGGTGCGGGGCGGCGTAGGTGACCTTGACGGTCGCCATGTCCCCCGGGCGCGGTACGTCGTCGTCGGGGCGGGTGAAGTGGACCAGGCGGTTGTCGGGGGCGCGGCCCGACAACCGGCGGGTGGCGCCGTCCTTGCGGCCCTCGCCCTCGGCCACCATGACCTCCAGTGTCCGCCCGACCTGCCTCTTGTTCTCCGCCCAGGAGATCTCCTCCTGGAGGGCCACCAGACGCTCGTACCGCGTCTGCACGACCTCCTTGGGGATCTGCCCGTCCATCTCGGCTGCCGGGGTGCCGGGGCGCTTGGAGTACTGGAAGGTGAACGCCTGCGCGAAGCGGGCCTCGCGGACGACGTGGAGGGTCTGCTCGAAGTCCTCCTCGGTCTCGCCGGGGAAGCCCACGATGATGTCGGTGGAGATCGCGGCGTCGGGGATCGCGGCCCGGACCTTCTCGATGATGCCCAGGAAGCGCTCCTGCCGGTAGGAGCGGCGCATCGCCTTCAGCACGCGGTCGGAGCCGGACTGCAGCGGCATGTGCAGCTGCGGCATCACGTTCTCCGTCCCGGCCATGGCGGCGATGACGTCGTCGGTGAAGTCGCGCGGGTGGGGGGAGGTGAAGCGGACCCGCTCCAGACCCTCGACCTTCCCGCAGGCGCGCAGCAGCTTGGAGAAGGCCTCGCGGTCGCCGATGTCGGATCCGTAGGCGTTGACGTTCTGCCCCAGCAGGGTGATCTCGGTGACGCCCTCGGCGACCAGCGCCTCGACCTCGGCCAGGATGTCGCCGGGCCGGCGGTCCTTCTCCTTGCCGCGCAGCGCGGGGACGATGCAGAACGTGCAGGTGTTGTTACAGCCGACCGAGATGGAGACCCAGGCGGCGTACGCGCTCTCGCGCCGGGTCGGCAGCGTGGAGGGGAACGCCTCCAGCGACTCGGCGATCTCGACCTGCGCCTCCTGCTCGACGCGGGCACGCTCCAGCAGCACCGGCAGACTGCCGATGTTGTGGGTGCCGAAGACCACGTCGACCCAGGGCGCGCGCCGCACGATGGTGTCGCGGTCCTTCTGCGCCAGGCAGCCGCCGACCGCGATCTGCATGCCCGGCCGGGACGCCTTCTTCGGGGCGAGGTGGCCGAGGTTGCCGTACAACTTGTTGTCGGCGTTCTCCCGCACCGCGCAGGTGTTGAAGACGACCACGTCGGCGTCTTCGGCGTCCCCCGGGGCCCGGACATAGCCCGCGTCCTCCAGCAGGCCCGACAGGCGCTCGGAGTCGTGGACGTTCATCTGGCACCCGTAGGTGCGCACCTGGTAAGTCTTCGCACTCATCTCAGTCGACAGGGTACGCGCTCCCCCGCCCGCCCCGCCTCTCCCTTCCGCACACCGGTCCTGGCAGGATCGGTGCCATGGTCTCCCCGCACATACGGCGCCCGTGGGCGCGGCGGCCGCTGACGGCCGCCGGAGCCGCGGTCGCCGTGCTCGCGCTGCTGCTGTGGTGGCTGCTGCCCGGCGGCGGCCCGGCGCCCGGCGGCCAGGTCGTCTTCACCACCGGAGCCCGCGGCGGGGTCTACGAACGCTACGGGGAGCTGCTGAAGGAGCAGCTGGGCCGCGACCTGCCCGAGGTGGACGTGACACTCGTGCCCAGTCAGGGCTCGGTGCAGAACATAGAGCGGCTGGTCTCCGGCGAGGCGTCCTTCACCATCGCCGCGGCCGACGCGGTCGCCGCCTACGTCAACTCCGGCGGAAAGGACGCCGACCGGCTGCGGGCCTGCGCGCGGCTGTACGACGACTACATCCAGCTCGTCGTCCCGGCCGACTCGCCGGTGCGCGCCGCCGAGGACCTGGAGGGGCTGCGGGTCGGGCTCGGACAGCAGCGCTCCGGTGTCAACCTGATCGCGGGCCGGCTGCTGAAGGCCGCGGGCCTGGACCCGGACAAGGACATCCGGCCGGTACTCCAGGGCATCGACCGGATGCCGGAACTGCTGCTGCGCGAGGAGCTGGACGCCTTCTTCTGGTCGGGCGGGCTGCCGACCGGCGCGATCGAGGAACTCGCCGAGGCCACCGAGATCCGCCTCGTCCCGCTGGGCGACCTGGTGCCGGTGCTCCACGCCCAGGAGCCGCAGACCCGCTCCTACCGGGCGGCCCTGATGCCCTCCGACGCCTATCCCGCCGTCCGGGACGGCAAGGCCGTCGAGACGATCGCGGTGGCGAACCTGCTGGTCACCATGGACGGCACGGACGCCGCACTGACCGAGGGGATAACCCGCTCGGTGATCAACAGCCGGGACCGCATCGGCCGCGCGGTCCACGCCGCGCAGAAGGTCGACCTGCGCACGGCCATCTACACCCACCCGCTCCCGCTGCACCAAGGCGCCGAGCGCTACTACCGCTCCGTGAAGTCCTGAGCCGGTCCGGTGCCAGTCCGCTCCTCACCCCGCGTCCGGCGCGTTCCGCGGCAGGGCGATCACCACGCGCAGGCCGTGCGGCTCGTTGCGGGCGAAGGAGATCTCCGCCCCGCCCGCGGTGAGCAGCGCGCGGGAGATGGACAGGCCCAGGCCGGAGCCGGAGACGTTCTGGTGGCGGCCGCTGCGCCAGAAGCGGTCCCCGACCCGGTTCAGCTCCTCCTCGGCGAGGCCGGGCCCGTGGTCGGCGACCTCGATGGTCACCCGCCCGCCGCCCGCGGTGACGGCGACCGTGACCGACTCCCCGGCGGGGGTGAACTTCACCGCGTTGTCCACGACCGCGTCCAGCGCGCTGGAGAGCGCGACCGGGTCGGCCCAGCCGGTCACCGCGCCCTGCCCGGTCGCGCGCAGCTCCACCCCTTCGCGGTCGGCGACCGGACGCCAGGCGGCGACGCGTTCGGCGGCGAGCGCGGCGATGTCGGTCAGCCGCAGGTCGGCGGGCGTGTGCTCGGCCAGTGCGAGGTCGAGGAGGTCGTCGAGCACCCGGGCCAGCCGCTTGCCCTCGGCCCGCACCGAGGCGATCTCCTCGTTGCCCTCGGGCAGTTCCAGGGCCAGCAGGTCGATGCGGAGCAGCAGGGCCGCCAGCGGGTTGCGCAGTTGGTGGGAGGCGTCGGCGACGAAGGCGCGCTGCTGCTCCAGGACGGTCTCGACGTGGTCGGCCATCTCGTTGAAGGACCGGGCCAGGCGCTGGAGCTCCGGCGGTCCGCTCAGGGCGGCCACCCGGGAGGCCAGCCGCCCGGTGGCGATGTCGTGGCTGGCCTTGTCCAGTACGCGCACCGGTTTGAGGACCCAGCCGGTCAGCCGGACGGCGAGGGCGACGGCGACGAGCATGGCGGCCGCCTCCCCGGCGGCCAGCGGCAGCCAGCCGTGCAGGATGCGCGAGCGCATCGGCCCGGTGGGCGAGTCGGTGAGGACGACGGCGACGACGTCGCCGTCGCGCACGACCGGTGAGGCGACCGCGATCCGGCCGTCCTGCCAGGGCCACACCTGGGGCGGGTCGTGGCTGCGGCGCCCGGCCAGGGCCTCGGCGAAGGCCGCGGCGCCCTCTCCCCGGCGCGGGGGCCGCCAGGCCGCCGGGGCCGCGGCCATCGGGCTGCCGTCGCGGTAGAAGACGCCGGCCCTGATGCCGTACAGATCGTGGTAGCGGGTGAGTTCGTCCCGCAGGGTGGCCAGCCGCTCGTCCTGCTGGCGGGCCTCGGCCGTGGTGGGGCTGCGGGCCGGGGGGCGGGTGGTGACGTACTGCGCCAGGGAGGCGAAGCGCGCGGTGTCGTCGATACGGTCGACGACGACGTGCTGCTGCTCGGCGGCTGCCATGCTCGCGGCGAGCGGGAAGCCGAGGGCGAGCAGGACGGCGGCCATCAGGGCGTTGAGGAGGGCGAGGAGGCGTGTGCGCACGGCGGGCGGTCCGCTTTCGTCCCGGTCCTGGTCCCGGCCTCAGCCGGTGGGGGCGACGAGCCGGTAGCCGACTCCGCGCACCGTCTCTATCAGGGCGGGCAGGGCCAGCTTGGAGCGGAGCGAGGCGATGTGCACCTCCAGGGTGCGGCCGGTGCCCTCCCAGTTGGTGCGCCAGACCTCGCTGATGATCTGCTCGCGGCGGAAGACGACGCCGGGGCGCTGGGCGAGCAGCGCGAGCAGGTCGAACTCCTTGCGGGTCAGGGAGACCGCCTCGCCGTGCACCGTGACCCGGCGGGTGTCGGTCTCGATGGTCAGCGGCCCCAGGCTCAGCTCTCCGGTCCCCGCCGCCCGGGTGCTTCCCCCCTCCCCGCCCGCGGTGCGGTCGGCGCCGGGGTCGCCCGGTGCGCCGGCCGGTGCGGCGGCGGGGGCGGCGGCGGGGGCGGTGCGGCGGCTGACGGCGTGGATCCGGGCGAGGAGTTCGGCGGTGTCGTAGGGCTTGACCACGTAGTCGTCGGCGCCGAGGTTGAGGCCGTGGACGCGGGAGCGCACATCGGCCCGCGCCGTGACCATGATCACCGGGGTGCTGGTCAGCCGGCGGATGCGGCCGCACACCTCGAAACCGTCGATGTCGGGCAGACCGAGGTCGAGCAGCACCACGTCGAAGGGGGGCGCGGCGCCGTCCGGGAGCAGGCGTCGCAGGGCCTCCTCGCCTCCGCGGGCGTGCACCACCTCGAAGCCGTGCCGGGCGAGTACGGCGGACAGCGCCGCGGCCACGCGGTCGTCGTCCTCGACGAGCAGCAGTCTCATGGCCCCTCTCCTCCCCCGGCGCTCCCCCGTGTGTCTTCCCGGACCCTCCCGGGCGTGGCAGTCATCCACTCCGATCCGGCCCGGTGCGTCAAGACCCGGCGGGCCCGCGTCCGCACGAACCCCCACGTTAAGCAGCCGATACGCCGACCGGTGAACCTTTCGGGCGATAAGTTCCTTTGCGGCTGAATCGTTATGCTCAAGTTCAGCTCAGATGGGATGACGCTGCTCAGCGGTGGTCACTAAGGTCCCCTCAACCGACGAGGACGGAGCGAATGACGCCGATGAGCAATGTATCGGTGACCAAGGACGCCGCACCGACGGCGGAGAACCTGGTCGTCCTGGACAATGTCAACAAGCACTTCGGTGCCCTGCACGTCCTTCAGGACATCGACCTGACCATTGCGCGGGGCGAGGTCGTCGTCGTCATCGGGCCCTCGGGGTCCGGGAAGTCCACGCTGTGCCGCACCATCAACCGCCTGGAGACGATCGACTCCGGGACGATCCTGATCGACGGCAGGCCGCTGCCCGCCGAGGGCAGGGAACTGGCCCGGCTCCGCGCCGATGTCGGCATGGTCTTCCAGTCGTTCAACCTCTTCGCGCACAAGACGGTGCTGGAGAACGTCATGCTGGGCCAGCTCAAGGTCCGCCGCGTCGACAAGAAGGCGGCCGAGGAGAAGGCCCGCTCCCTGCTCGACCGGGTGGGCGTGGCCAACCAGGCCGACAAGTACCCCGCCCAGCTCTCCGGCGGTCAGCAGCAGCGTGTGGCCATCGCCCGCGCGCTGGCGATGGACCCGAAGGTGATGCTCTTCGACGAGCCCACCTCCGCGCTCGACCCCGAGATGATCAACGAGGTCCTGGAGGTCATGCAGCAGCTCGCGCAGGGCGGCATGACGATGGTCGTCGTCACCCATGAGATGGGCTTCGCCCGCTCCGCCGCGAACCGGGTGGTCTTCATGGCCGACGGGCGGATCGTCGAGGAGGCCACTCCCGACCAGTTCTTCAGCAACCCGCGCAGCGACCGCGCCAAGGACTTCCTGTCGAAGATCCTCCACCACTGATCCGGCAACGGCTCAGCGGACCTTTGCACGATACGACTCCAGGGATGTTCACCATGACCCTCCGCAAGTCCGGCCTCGTGGCCGCCACCGCCGTCGTCCTCGCCCTGACCGCCACCGCGTGCGGCGGCGGCGCCAGCGGCTCCGACGACGAGAAGATCAACATCGGCATCAAGTTCGACCAGCCGGGCCTGGGTCTGAAGACCCAGGACGGCGAGTACACCGGCTTCGACGTGGACGTGGCCAAGTACGTCGCCAAGGAGCTGGGCTACGACGAGAAGGACATCGTCTGGAAGCAGGCTCCCAGCGCCGAGCGCGAGAACATGATCGTCAACGGCGATGTGAAGTTCATCGCCGCCACCTACACGATCAACGACGAGCGCAAGGAGCGGGTGGACTTCGCCGGCCCGTACTTCCTCGCCCACCAGGACCTGCTGGTGCGGAACGACGACGACACCGTCCGGAGCGAGGAGGACCTCAACAGCAGCGAGATGAAGCTCTGCTCGGTCACCGGCTCCACCTCGGCGCAGAACGTCAACAAGAAGTTCGCCCCGAAGGCCAACCTGATCAACTACGGCGGCTACTCGGAGTGCCTGACCGGCCTGGAGAACGAGGCCGTCGACGCCCTGACCACCGACGACTCCATCCTGGCCGGCTACGCGGCGCAGAAGGAGCACCAGGGCAAGTTCAAGCTCGCCGGTCTCAACCTCAGTGACGAGCCCTACGGCATCGGCCTGAAGAAGGGCGACACCGAGCTGCGCAAGAAGATCAACGACGCTCTCGAGAAGATGGTCGACGAGGGCGCCTGGGAAGAGGCCGCGAAGAAGCACTTCGGCCCGGCCAACTACGAGTACGAGCCCGCCCCGGAGATCACCGAGACGAACTGACGCCGTCCGCGGTGCGCCGCGGCCGTCCGCGGGCGGCGGCGCACCGCACCTCCGACGGTGTCCGACGAGACGCCATCCGACGAGGCGAGAGCGCGGGAGAACGTGTTCGACTTTCTTGATTCCGGGCAGTACGACGTGCTCGGAGCCTTCTGGGTGACGGTGCAGCTCACCGTTTATTCGGCGATCGGCTCCCTGGTGTGGGGAACGATCCTGGCCGCCATGCGGGTCAGTCCGGTGCCGCTGATGCGCGCCTTCGGCACCGCCTACGTCAACGTCGTACGGAACACCCCGCTGACGGTCATCATCCTGGCCGCCTCGCTGGGGCTCTTCCAGACGCTGGGGATCACGCTGGCCGGGGGCAGCGACTTCGAGACGATCGGCTTCAGGCTCGCCGTGCTCGGCCTGATCGCCTACCACGCCACCTTCGTGTGCGAGGCACTGCGCTCGGGCATCAACACGGTGCCCGTCGGGCAGGCCGAGGCGGCGCGCGCCCTGGGGCTGAGCTTCTTCCAGGTGCTGTTCCTCATCATCCTCCCGCAGGCTTTCCGCTCCGTCGTGGCGCCCCTGGCGAACGTCCTGATCGCCCTGACCAAGAACACCACGGTGGCGGCCGCCATCGGGGTGGCGGAGGCCGCGGCGCTGATGAAGACGATGATCGAGTACGAGAGCGACGCCATCTTCCTGGTCTCCGCGATGTTCGCCTTCGGGTTCGTTGTCCTGACACTCCCGACCGGCATGCTGCTGGGCTGGGTCAGCAAGCGCGTGGCGGTGAAGCGATGAGTGACCTCTCCGTTCTGTACGACGCCCCGGGCCCGCGGGCCAAGGCGCGCAACATCCTCTACTCCGTGGTGTTCCTGCTGCTCCTCGCCCTCGCCCTGTGGTGGGCGCTGGACACCATGGCCGACAAGAACCAGCTCGAGGCGGCGAAGTGGAAGCCGTTCGTCGCCGACGGCCGGGTGTGGACGACATATCTGATCCCCGGCCTGCTCAACACCCTCAAGGCCGCGGCTCTGTCGATCGTCATCGCGCTCCCGCTGGGCGCGCTGTTCGGCATGGCCCGGCTGTCGGACCACCGGTGGGTCCGTGTCCCCGCCGGCGCCGTGGTGGAGTTCTTCCGCTCCATTCCGGTGCTGCTGATGATGTTCTTCGCCAACGCGGCGTACGCGCAGTTCACCGACCTGTCCTCCGATGTGCGCCCGCTGTACGCCGTGGTGACGGGCCTGGTGCTCTACAACGCCTCGGTGATCGCCGAGATCGTGCGGGCGGGCATCCTGTCGCTTCCCTCGGGCCAGACGGACGCGGCCAAGGCCATCGGCATGCGCAAGGGCCAGATCATGTTCTACGTGCTGCTGCCGCAGGCGGTCACGGCGATGCTGCCGGCGCTGGTCAGCCAGCTCGTGGTGATCGTCAAGGACACCGCGCTGGGCGGCGCGCTGCTGGGCTACATGGAGCTCCTCAGCCAGGTGCGGGTGATCACCGCCAACTACGGTGCCAACACCATCGCGGCCTTCACCGTGATCGCGCTGATCTTCATCGTGCTGAACTTCCTGCTCACCAGCTTCGCGAGCTGGCTGGAAGGGCGGCTGCGGCGCGGCAAGCGGTCCACCGGGGCCGTGCTGCACGGCGGCGGCGAAACGGAGATGGAGTTCGACGAGCCGCACGTCGAGCCCCACGCCCGGAAGTAGCCGCTCGCCGCTCCCCCCTTCCGCGCCCGTTGTGCATCCACTGCCTGTGCCCCCGTCGCTTGACGGGGGCACAGGCAGTGGGTTGCATACGAGGTGTGATCGTGTACCGGGCTCCATCGGCTCCACCCCCTCCTCCCTCCCCGGACCGTGAGAACCGCCCGGACCGCAAGAACTGCGAGGGCCGCCCGTCGTGGACCCGGTGATCGTCGTCGGCGCGGGACCCGTCGGGCTCGCGCTGGCGCTGGCGCTGGCGCGCCACGGTGTGCCGTCAGTGGTGCTGGACGGCGGTGACGGCGAGGTGGAACAGCGCACGGCGCGCACCTGCGTCCTGCGGCCGGACACGGCGGCGTACGCGGCGACGCTGGGCGGCGCCCGGTGGGCGGCGTGGCGCACCGAGCGGCGGCGACAGCCGGTGCGGCGGGTCGAGTTGGACGCCCGGACCTCGCCGGTGCACATACAGCAGTACGCGCTGGAGCGGGGCATGCGGGCCGCGCTGGAACGGGAGCCGCTGGCCGAGATCGTCACCGGGGCCCGCCTGGACGAGCTGGAGCAGGACGAACGGGGGGTCTCGGCCCACACCCGCGGCGCTCCCGGTTCCGCCGGCGCCTGGTGGCGGGGCAGTTATCTGGTGGGGTGCGACGGTGCCCGCTCCACGGTGCGCAAGCTGCTGGGGATCCGCTTCCCCGGGCGCACCTCCGTCGAGCGTCACGCGGTGGCGGCCCTGCGGGTGGAACTGCCCTGGGACGGCGAGGCGCTGCTGCACCGCGATGTGCCCGGCGGGGAGAGCGAGGTGGTGGCGCGTCCGCTGCCCAACGGCGTGTGGCGGCTGGACTGGCTGCTGCCACCGCGTGGCGATCTGGTCACCCCGGACGCGCTGCTGGCCCGGATACGCGACACCCTGACCGCATGGTGCGGGGAGGCTCCTCCCCCTTACGAACTGCTGGACACCGGTGTGCACATCGCCCACCAGCGGCTGGCTCGGCACTGGCGCTCGGACCGGGCCTTCCTGGCCGGGGACGCGGCGCGTCTGCTGGGGGCGCTGGGCACCCAGCCGGTCGACGAGGGTCTGCGGGACGCGGCCAATCTGGCCTGGAAGCTGGCGCTGTGCCTGCGCGGCCGAGCGCCCGGAGAGCTGCTCGACAGCTACGAGGCCGAGCGGCGCGGCGCGGTGGGGGCCCGGCTGCGCGCCCTCGACCAGGCGCTGCCTCTGGTGCGCGGGGGCGGGGGACTGCGCACCCTGCTGTCCGGTGCCTCACGGGGGCATCCGGAGCTGCTGACGGACGGGCATCTGGGCCGGGGGCCACTGGGCTCGCCCCCGTGTTACGGACGTTCGCCGCTGGCGCCCGGGCATGACGCCGTTCCCGGGGCGCTCGCGGTCGGGACCGAGCCGGGGTCGCCTGTACGGGACGTACCGGTGACGGCCCTGGACGGGACGCGAGGGCGGCTGTGGGAGCGGCTGGGCGGTGAGCTGCTGGTGCTGCTGGTCGCGCCCGGCACTCATGTGTGGGACAGCCGCCACTGGCTGTCGGCCGGACTGATGCCGGAGCTGGCCGCCGTGGTGGAGCGGCTTCCGGTGCCCGCTGAGCTGCTGGTGGCCGAGAGCTATCCGGGCGCGGTCGCCCACACCGCTCTGGTGATCCGCCCGGACGGACATCTGGTGACCGCGCTGCCCGGCGCGCGGACCGGCGAACTGCGTGCCTGTGTGGACGTGGTGCGCGGCGCCCTGGCCGGGGAGGCGGCCACAGCGGGTCCGTGATCCCGCCGCCGACCGGTGTCACCGCCGGTCGGTGCCGTGCGGCTCAGTCCCCGCCGTACAGGGGGTACTCCTCCACGTCCTTCCCCTCCGCTTCCAGCGCCTCCCTCACGACCCGGAGGGCGAGCCCCTCGGGGTAGCCCTTGCGCGCCAGCATCCCGGCGAGCCGGCGCAGCCGCCTGTCTCGTTCCAGCCCTTTGGTGGCGCGCAGTTTGCGCTCCACCAGGGCTCGGGCGGTGCGTTCCTCCCGCTCCGGATCCAGCTGCTCCACCGCATGGTCGATCAGTTCGGAGTCCACGCCCTTGTGCCGCAGTTCCCGGGCGAGGGCCCGGCGGGCGAGGCCCCGGCCGTGGTGGCGGGACTCCACCCAGGCGTCGGCGAACGCCGCGTCGTCGATCAGCCCGACGTCCTCCAGCCGGGAGAGCACCGACTCGGCGACGTCCTCGGGGATCTCCCGCTTGCGCAGTGCCTCGGCGAGTTGCCCGCGGGTGCGCGGCGTTCCGGTGAGCAGGCGCAGGCAGATCGCCCGCGCCCGCTCCTCCGGGTCTGCCGGTGGCTCCCCCTGACGTCCCGCCACGGCTCAGCTCTTGGCCGCTGCGGTGCTCTTGACCGCCTTGGCACGTGTCGTCGGCGCGGGCACCGTCTTCGCCGCCGCGGCCGGGGCGGTCTCGGCTTTGGCCACGTCCGCGCCCGATTCGCCCTCGGGGGCCTCGGTCTTCGGGCCGATGCCGAGCTTCTCCTTGATCTTCTTCTCGATCTCGTCGGCCAGATCCGGGTTGTCGCGCAGGAAGTTGCGGGCGTTCTCCTTGCCCTGCCCCAGCTGATCGCCCTCATAGGTGTACCAGGCGCCCGACTTGCGGATGAAGCCGTGCTCCACCCCCATGTCGATCAGCCCGCCCTCCCGGCTGATCCCCACCCCGTAGAGGATGTCGAACTCCGCCTGCTTGAACGGCGGCGCCACCTTGTTCTTGACCACCTTCACCCGGGTGCGGTTGCCCACCGCATCGGTGCCGTCCTTGAGCGTCTCGATCCGGCGGATGTCCAGCCGCACCGAGGCGTAGAACTTCAGCGCCCGCCCACCGGTGGTCGTCTCCGGCGACCCGAACATCACTCCGACCTTCTCGCGGAGCTGGTTGATGAAGATGGCGGTGGTCTTGGACTGGCTGAGCGCACCGGTGATCTTGCGCAGCGCCTGGCTCATCAGCCGCGCCTGCAGGCCCACGTGCGAGTCGCCCATCTCGCCCTCGATCTCCGCGCGCGGCACCAGCGCGGCCACCGAGTCGATCACGATCAGGTCCAGCGCCCCGGAGCGGATGAGCATGTCGGTGATCTCCAGCGCCTGCTCGCCGTTGTCGGGCTGGGACAGGATCAGCGAGTCCACGTCCACCCCCAGCCGCTTGGCGTACTCCGGGTCCAGCGCGTGCTCGGCGTCGACGAAGGCGACCGTGCCGCCCATCCGCTGGGCGTTGGCCACCGCGTGCAGGGTCAGGGTGGTCTTGCCGGAGG
>NZ_PGSG01000028.1 GCF_002843305.1 Streptomyces barkulensis | reverse complement strand
GCCAGCAGGGAGTGTCCGCCCAGGGCGAAGAAGTCGTCGTCCACACCGACCTCGGGCACCCCGAGCACCTCGGCGAACAGCCCGCACAGAATCTCCTCGCGCGGCCCCCGCGGCGCCCGCCCCGGCCCCCGCCCCACCGTGAACTCCGGCACCGGCAGCGCCGCCCGGTCCAGCTTGCCGTTGGCCGTCAACGGCAAGCCCTCCAGCACCACCAGGGCGGAAGGCACCATGTACTCCGGCAGCACCCCCGCCACCGCCGCCGACACCGCACCCCGGTCCAGCTCCCCCACCCCGGCCGCCGGCACCACATAACCGACCAGACGCTGGTCACCCGGCTGGTCCTCGCGCAGCACCACCGCGGCCCTGGCGACCGCGGGGTGGCCCTCCAGGGCTCGGGCGACCTCCGCGGTCTCGATGCGGAAGCCGCGCAGCTTGACCTGGTCGTCGGTCCGGCCGACGTACTCCAGGTTTCCGTCGGGCCGCCAGCGGGCCAGGTCGCCGGTGCGGTACATCCGCTCCCCCGGCCCCCCGAACGGACAGGCCACGAACCGCTCCGCGGTCAGGCCGTACTGCCCCAGATAGCCGCGGGCCACGCCCGCGCCCGACACGTACAGTTCGCCGACGGTCCCGGCGGGGACCGGGAGCAGGCCGGAGCCGAGCACGTAGGCGCGCACACCGGCGAACGGACGTCCGATGGGCACCGGTCCGTCGCCGACCGGCTCCCCCTGCGGCAGCGGGTACTCGGTGCAGTTGACCGTGAGTTCCGTCGGTCCGTAGGCGTTGACGACCCGCGCGGCGGGGTGCCGTTCGAGCCACGGGCGCAGTTGCCCGCCGGTCAGCGCCTCGCCACCGAGGATCAGGGTGCCCCCCTCCGGCAGGATCCCGGGCAGTTCCCGCAGCATGGGCAGGTGCGAGGGCGTCGCCTTGACCAGGGTGGCCCCGGCCTCCTGGGCGGATTCGTCCAGCTCGCCCAGCCGTACGGCGCCCCCCGCGGCGAGCGGGGTGAGCAGGGTGGTGACGGTGAGGTCGAAGGCGAGCGACGTGTGGGCCAGCGAGGTCCCGGCCGCGTCGAGGTGGCGTACGCGGGCACCGGCGACGTACGCGCCCAGGGCGCCGTGGTCGATCACCACGCCCTTGGGCCGGCCGGTGGAGCCGGAGGTGTAGATGGCGTACGCGGCGCCGCGGGGCGTCAGGGGACGCACCCGCTCGGCGTCGGTCGGTGCGGCCGCCCCACGGGAGGCGAGGGCGGCCGGGTCCACGGTGAGCACCTCTGCCCCGGCCTTTCCCGCTCCGTCGGTCCGGCTGCCGGCGGGGGCCACCACGAACGCGGGGCGGCAGTCCTCCAGTACCCCGCGGGTGCGTTCGGCCGGCCAGGCCTCGTCCAGCGGGACGTAGGCGGCGCCCGACTTCAGAACACCGAGCAGGACGGCGAGTACCTCCGGCCGGCGCGGGGCCAGCACGCCCACGTAGACCTCGGCGCCGCCGGCGTCCGCGGTGCGTTCGGCCAGCCACCGGGCGACGCCGTTCGCCTGCCGGTCCAGTTCGGCGTAGGTCAGCGTGCCGGCGGACGAGGTGACCGCCGTGGCGTGCGGGGTCCGGGCGGCCTGCTCCTCGAACATCTCCACGTAGCCGCGCCGGGCGGCCTGCGGCCCCGCACCGGTACCCCAGTCGTCCAGCAGCCGGGTCCGCTCCTCGGCGCCGAGCAGGTCCAGGGTGCCGACCGGGGCGGCGGGGCGGTGGGCGGCCTCGGCCAGCGCGGTGACGACCCTCAGGCCCAGGGAGCGGGCCCAGTCCTCGCCGAAGAGGTCGGGGCGGTAGTCGATGCGGACGGTCAGCTCGGTCCCGCGCATCGAGCCGACCAGGGTGGCCGGGTAGTGGTTGCGGCTGTAGCTGGCCGTGCCCGAGGCGCGGAAGGGCGTCTCCCGCGCGGTGATCTCCGCCGGGTAGTTCTCGAACACCATGGTGGTGTCGAAGAGTTCGGGCAGCCCGCTCCAGCGGTGCAGGGTGGTCAGCGGGACGTGCTGGTGCTCCAGCAGTTCGAGCTGTTCCTTCTCCAGCCGCCGGACCAGTTCCAGCAGTGGTTCGGCGGGGCGGAGCCGGACGCGCAGCGGGATCTTGTTGACCAGCATGCCGACCAGGTTCTCGGCGCCCGGGAGTTCGGCGGGGCGGCCGGAGACGGTGATGCCGAAGGTGACGTCGTCGCGGCCGGTCTCCTGTGCGACGACGATCGCCCAGACGGCCTGCACGACGGAGTTGAGGGTGACGCCGGCTTCCCGGGCCCGCGTCCGCAGCAGTGCGGAGACGTCCTCGGGGAGGTTCAGCCGCACCGACTCGGGGATCTCCCCGATTCGTGGGGCGCCGGGAGCGACCAGGGTGGGCCCGTCCACGCCGTCCAGCGCGCGTGTCCACGCCTCCTCGGCCGCCCGGAGGTCGCGGTCGGCGAGCCAGTCGGCGTACACGCGGTGGCCGGGGGCGTCCGGCAGCGGGGTGCCGCCGTAGAGCGCGAGCAGTTCGCGCAGCAGGATGGGAACGGACCAGCCGTCCACGACCGTGTGGTGGGTGGTGATCACGAACTGGTACCGCTCGGAGGCGGTGCGGACCAGGAGGAAGCGGATGAGCGGCGGGCGGCCGAGGTCGAACCGCTCCGTGCGCTCGGCCGCGATCAGCTCCTCCAGCCGCCTCCCGGACCCGGCGTCCCCGGGTGTGTCCCGCGGGGTGCGCAGGTCGTACGAGCGCCACGGCAGCTCCACCGCGGCGGCCACGGTCTGCACCCACTGGCCCGACTCCCGCTGGTGGAAGCCCGTCCGCAGGCTGGTGTGGCGGGCGATCAGCTCCGCCGCGGCCGCCCGCAGCGCGCGTTCGTCGACCTCGCCGTCCAGGCGGAAGGCGAGCTGTCCGACGTAGACGTCCAGCGAGCGCCGGTCGTACACGCTGTGGAAGAGCAGGCCCTCCTGGAGCGGGGCCACCGGCAGCACGTCCTCCAGCCCGGTGCCGCAGCGCCGCTCGAGCTGCTCGATCTCGGCCTGGCCGAGACCGGGGGCGGCCACGTCGGAGGGGGTCAGGCCGCCGGCTCCGGCGCCGGTGGCGTGGCCGGCGATCGCGTGCAGCGCCAGCGTCCAGGAGTCCGCGAGCCGGCGCGTCTCCTCCTCGGTCAGCAGGCCGGTGGCGTAGGTCCACCGGGTGACCAGCCGCGGCCCGTCCGGGCCCTCCACCGCGACGGCGTTCACCTCGACCTCGTGGCCGAGCGGGGTGTCCGGGTGCTGTCCCGCCGGACCGCTGCCGAGCAGCCGCCAGCCGTCCTCGCCGCCGCTCTGCTCGGCGGCGAACCGGCCGAGGTAGTTGAAGCCGAAGCGTGCCCGGGCGCGGTCCGCCAGGCGGCGGGACGTCCGGGGGTTCAGGTGGCGCAGCAGGCCGTATCCCAGCCCTTCGTCGGGGACCGCCCGCAGCTGCTCCTTGACCCGCTTGATCGCGTCGCCGACGGCCGGGGTGTGCCCGGTGAGGTCGGCGGCCGTGACCGGTCCGGCGGCCAGCCGCACCGGGTACACGCTGGTGAACCAGCCGACCGTACGGGACAGGTCGGCTCCCTCGACCGCCTCCTCCGTCCGGCCGTGGCTCTCCAGGTCCACCAGGACCGGCGCGCCCTCCCCGCCCCGCCAGTGGTCGACGGCCAGGGCGAAGGCGGTCAGCAGCAGGTCGTTGACCCCGGCATGGAAGGCGGCCGGGGCCGGACCGAGCAGTGCGGCGGTGACGGACTCCGGCAGTTCGCCGCTGAGGACGGCGGAGGTGGCCACGGTGTCCCGGGTGCGGTCCAGCGGGCGGCGGCCCGCCTCGGGCCCGGCGTCGGCGAGTGTGGCCGTCCAGTGGTCGAGTTGGCCGGTGAGGGCCGGGTCGGCGGCCAGAGCGGTGAGCTGTGCGGCCCAGGCGCGCAGCGAGGTGCCCGTACGGGGCAGCTCCGGGCGGCGGCCCTCTTGCAGTGCCCGCCACGCCTCGCGGAGGTCGCCCAGCAGAATGCGCCAGGAGACGCCGTCGACGGCGAGGTGGTGGATCACCAGCACCAGCCGGCCCGGCTGCCCGCCCCGGTCGAGCCAGACGGCCCTGACGAGCGTCCCGGCGAGGGGGTCGAGGGCCTCCCGGGCCGCGACGGCCTCGGCGGCCACCGCCCGCGCCAGTTCCTCCTCGGTCATGCCGGCCGCGTCGACCCGGCGCAGGCACCGTTCCGCCGTGACCGTGCCCGCCTCCTCCACCCTCAGGTGCCAGGGGCGGCCGGGGTCCGTCGCCGGGGACGCGTGGATCCGCAGCGCGTCGTGCCGGTCCAGCAGCGCCTGGAGCGCGTCGCGCAGGTCGCCGGGTGCGGCGTCCGGCGGTGAGGCGAGGACGACCGACTGGTTGTACCCGCCGACCGGCCCGCCGGCCTCCAGGGTCTCGGCGACCACGGGCAGCGGCGGAAGCGGCCCGACGGCGGCGCCGGGGTCCTCCCGGCGGTCCGCCCCGGCCCGGCGTGCCACGGTGGCCAGACCCGCGGGGGTCCGCAGTTCGAAGACCTGCCGGACCCTGAACTCCAGGCCTGCCCGGCGGGCACTGCCGACCAGCTGGATGGAGAGGATGCTGTCGCCGCCCCGGACGAAGAAGTCGTCGTCGATGCCGACGCTCCCGGTGCCCAGGACGTCCGCGAACAGCGCGCACAGGTCCCGTTCCAGGTCGTTGCGCGGCTGCCGGCCGGCGGGGAAGGCCGCGGGGTCGGGCGCCGGCAGCGCGCCGCGGTCCAGTTTGCCGTTGGCGTTGACGGGCAGCTCGTCGAGGCGTACGAGCGCGGACGGCACCAGATGGCCGGGCAGCCGGTCACGCAGGCGGGCCAGCGCCTCGGCGGGGCGGAGCGGTTCGGGGTCGGCGCCGTCGGCTCCGACGACGTACCCCACCAGCCTGCGCGTCCCCGGGGTGTCCTCGCGGACGGCCACGGCGGCCTGTGCGACGCCATCCAGTGCCCGCAGGGCGGCCTCCACCTCGCCGGGCTCGATCCGGAAGCCGCGGATCTTGACCTGCTCGTCCCCGCGCCCGGCGTAGACCAGGTTGCCGTCGTCGAGCCACCGCGCCAGATCGCCGGTGCGGTACATCCGCTCCCCCGGCTCCCCGAACGGGCAGGCCACGAACCGCTCGGCGGTCAGGCCGTGCTGCCCCAGGTAGCCGCGGGCCACTCCGGGCCCGGCCAGGTACAGCTCGCCCAGCACGCCGGGCGGGACCGGTCGCAGCCCGGCGTCGAGCACGTAGGCCCGCCACCGCGGTACGGGCCGCCCGATGGTGTCCCGCGGCAGGTCCCCCAGTTCGGTCACCACCGCGTCGACGGCCGTCTCGGTGGGGCCGTAGGTGTTCATGGCCCTCACTCGGGGGGCTGCGGCACGCAGCCGTTCCCACAGATCGCCGTCCATCGCCTCGCCGCCCAGGGCGATCAGCGACGGGCGGTGGCCGGGTTCCTGGAGCAGTCCGGCGTCGAGCAGCCTGCGGAAGTAGGTGGGGGTGAGGTCGACGTAGTCGATGCGGTGGTCCCGGAAGTAGGCGACCACGCCCGGCGGGTCGAACCGCAGGTCCTCGTCGATCATGTGCAGTTCGTGTCCGGCCGCCATCGCGAGCAGCGGGTCCCAGGAGGCGTCGAAGGAGAAGGACGAGACGTGGGCGGCGCGGGCGGGCCCCGGCCCGGAGGGGCGGACGCGGGAGAAGGTGACCCGGCGGTGCGCGTCGAGCAGACCCGCCAGGGCGCGGTGGTCGACCACGACTCCCTTGGGCCGGCCGGTGGAGCCCGAGGTGTGGATGACGTACGCCGCGTTGCCGGGCCGAAGGGGCGCCGTGCGGTCGGCGTCGGTGACCGGGGCCGCGTCCTGTGCCTCGGTCTCGGCCTCCGTCCCCGGGTCGTCCAGGATCAGTGCCGGGCTCCGGAGACGGGCGGCCACCGCCTCGGTGTCCCGTTCGGCGAGCACCAGGAGGGGGGCGACATCGCGCTCGACGGCGGCCAGCCGCTCGGCCGGGGAGTGCGGGTCCAGCGGCACGTAGGCGGCACCGCTCCGCAGCACCGCCAGTACGGCCTGCGGCCACAGGGCGCTCCGGCCCAGGCAGACGGCCACCCGGGTCTCGGGGCCGGCTCCGCGCGAGATCAGCAGCCGGGCCAGGCGGGAGATCCGGGCGTCTGCCTCGGCGAAGGTGAGCGCGGTGTCGCCGCCGACGACCGCCAGGGCCTCCGGTGTGGCGGCGGCCTGCCGCGCGAAGGCCTCGCAGACCGGTTCCGGGCTCTCGCCCGTCCCGTCGGCGCCGGGCGCCGTCGTGGCGAACTCCGTCAGCAGGCGCCGCCGTTCCCCGGCGGAGAGCAGGTCCACGGAGAGCAGGCGCGTGCCGGGGGCGTGCGCCGCGGTCTTAAGGAAGCGGACGAGGCGCTCCCCGATCCCGCGGACGGTGTCGGCGTCGAAGACGTCGGTGGAGTACTCGATGGTGCCGGCGATGCCGTCCGGGCGGCCGTCGGGAGTGTACCGCTCCAGGAGGTCGAAGGACAGGTCGAACTTGGCCGCCCGCCAGCCCGTGTCCAGCGCAGCGATCTCCAGACCGGCCAGGCCGGCCTCCTGCGCGGTGGCGTGCTGGAGGCTCAGGCTCACCTGGAACAGCGGGTGGCGGGACAGGGAGCGTTCCGGGGCGAGCACCTCCACCAGCCGTTCGAACGGCACGTCCTGATGGGCGTAGGCGTCCAGGGATGTCTCGCGGGCTCTGGCGACCAGTTCCTCGAAGGTCGGGTTGCCCGAGGTGTCGGTGCGCAGCACCAGGGTGTTGACGAAGAAGCCGATGAGTCCTTCGAGCGCCTCGTCGGTGCGTCCGGCCACCGGCGTGCCCAGTGGGATGTCCGTCCCCGCGCCGAGCCGGGAGAGCAGGCCGGCCAGCGCCGCCTGCACCACCATGAACGTGCTCGCGCCGTGGCGGCGGGCCACCGCGAGGACGCGCTCGTGCAGCCGTGGCGACAGGCTGATCGGCACGGTGTCGCCACGGTGGCCGGCGATCGGCGGGCGGGGGCGGTCGAGGGGGAGCTCGACGGCCTCCGGCAGGCCGTCGAGTCTCCGCTGCCAGTAGGCCGTCTGGCGGCTGAGCAGGCTCTCGGGGTCCTCCTCGGAGCCGAGCAGTTCCCGCTGCCAGAGGGTGTAGTCGGTGTACTGGACGGGGAGTTCCTCCCACTGCGGCGCGCGGCCCTCGCTGCGGGCGGCGTAGGCGGTGGTGAGGTCGCGGGCGAGCGGAGCCCGCGACCAGCCGTCGCCCGCTATGTGGTGGAGCACCAGGCACAGCACGTGTTCCCGCTCGCCGAGCGCGAGGAGCCGTGCCCTCAGAGGTGCCTCGCGGGCCAGGTCGAAGGCGTGGCCGGCCTCCTCGGCCAGAGCGGCCGGCAGCCCGGCCCGGGGGGTCGCGGTGACTCTCAGCTCCACCGCGGCCTCGTCCACCGGCAGGACGTGCTGCCGGGCGCCGTCCCCGGTGTCGGGGAAGACGGTGCGGAGCGTCTCGTGGCGCTGCACGACGTCGTGCAGCGCCTCGCGCAGCGCGGCGACGTTCAGCGCGCCGGTCATCCGCAGGGCCGTGGGGATGTTGTACGTGGCGCTGGGCCCTTCCATCTGCTGGAGGAACCACAGGCGCTGCTGGGCAAGGGAAAGAGGAAACATCACGAGTTCTCCGACCGCGACATCCGTCGCAACGCGGGGCGGGCGTTAGTACGGCTGGTCCGCAGCCGGGCTGCCAGGGCGGCGACCGTACGCGCCTCGAACACGGCCCGTACGTCCAGCTCGTCGGCGAATTCCGACCTGATCCGGTTGACCAGCCGGGTGGCGAGCAGCGAGTGGCCGCCCAGCGCGAAGAAGTCGTCCTCGACACCGACCTCGGGCACGCCGAGCACCTCGGCGTAGATCCGGCACAGGGTCCGCTCGCGCTCGTCGCGCGGCGGCCGGCCGCCGCCCCGGGAGCGGTGCTCGGGAGCGGGCAGCGCGCGCCGGTCCAGCTTGCCGTGCGGTGTGGTGGGCAGCTCGTCGAGGACGACCACGGCCGAGGGCACCATGTACTCGGGCAGCACCGCCGCCACCGCGCGCCTCAGCTCGTCCTCCCGCGGGAGGGCCCCCGCGGCCGGGACCACGTAGCCGGTCAGCCGCCGGTCCCCGGGGCGGTCCTCCCGGACGACGGCGACCGCCCGGGCGACCGGCTCCGCCGCGGCCAGGGCCTGCGCCACCTCGGCGAGTTCGATCCGGAAGCCGCGCAGCTTCACCTGTTCGTCCGCGCGGCCGGCGTACTCCAGCCCGCCGTCCGGCAGGCGGCGGGCCAGGTCGCCGGTGCGGTACATCCGCTCCCCCGGCTCCCCGAACGGGCAGGCCACGAACCGCTCCGCGGTCAGGCCGTACTGCCCCAGGTAGCCGCGGGCCAGACCCGGCCCGGCGACGTACAGTTCCCCGGCCACGCCGGGGGGCACGGGGGAGAGCCCCTCGTCCAGCACCATCGCGCGCACCCCGGCGAACGGGCGGCCGATCGGCACCGGTCCCCCGGGCAGGGGCGCTCCGGGAGGCAGGCGGTGCTCGGCGCAGTTGACGGTGAGTTCCGTGGGGCCGTAGGCGTTGACGATCGTGGTGTGCGGGTGGGCGGCCCGCCAGTCGCGCAGGGCACGCCCGTCGAGCGCCTCACCGCCCAGCACCAGGGTGCCGGACCGTGCCGGCAGGCCCGGGTGCCTCTCCAGCAGCGGCAGGTGGGAGGGCGTCGCCTTGACGAACGTCGCCCCGCTCCCCTCCGCCTCACGGTCCATCTCCCCCAGTACCACACAGCCTCCCGCGGCCAGGGGGGTGAACAGGGCGGTACCGCTGAGGTCGAAGGTCAGCGGTGAGTGCAGCAGGGCCGTCCCCGCCGCGTCCGGGTAGCGGCGGACGGCTCCTTCCACGTAGTCGGCCAGCGCCCCGCGCTCCACCGCGACGCCCTTGGGGCGGCCGGTGGATCCCGAGGTGTGGATGACGTAGGCGAGCGCGCGCGGGTGGGTCCGCACCGCCGGGAGGGCGGAGCCGTCGGCGGCCTCGAACGCCGGGTCCGCCAGGCCGAGCACCTCCGTGCCCGCTGCGGCGGGCGGGGCGAAGGCCGCCCGGGCGTCGCCGGTGCTCCCCGGGGCCAGCAGCAGGCGTACCCCGGCGTCCGCCGTCACCCGCTGCCGCCGCTCGGCCGGCCAGGCCTCGTCCACCGGCAGGTAGGCGGCGCCGGACTTGAGCACTCCCAGCAGCGCGGCCACCACTTCCGGGCGGCGCGGGGCGACCACCGCGACCACGTGCTCGGGGCCGATGCCGCGCCCGAGGAGCACCCGGGCCACCGCGTTCGCCCTCCGGTCCAGCTCGGCGTAGGTGAGCCGGCCGCCGTCCCACCGCAGCGCCGGGGCGCCGGGGTCGGCCGCCACCCGTTTCCCGAAGCGGGCGAGCGGTTCGTCGGCGGTTCCCGTGGCTCGGGGGCCGCGCCCGTGCTCCAGGGCCTGCCCCGCCTCGCCGGGGAGGAGCACGCTCACCTTCCTCACCGGGGTGGCGGGGGACGCGAGCACCTCCTCCAGCACCCGCAGCAGCCGGTCCACCAGCCCCCGTGCGGTCCCGCGGTCGAAGAGGTCGGTGCTGTAGGTGAGCACGCCGGGCATGCCGCCGTTCCCGGGACCGCCCGGGGAGATCACGAAGGACAGGTCGAACTTGGCGCTGCCTCCTCCCGTGCGGACGGCCTCGGCGGTCAGTCCGGGCAGGTCGCCCACCGGTGGCGACGCTTCGTCGAGGTTCTGCAGGGCGAGGGAGACCTGGAACAGCGGATGGCGGGCCAGGGACCGCTCGGGGGCGAGCACCTCCACCAGCCGTTCGAACGGCACGTCCTGGTGGGCGTAGGCGTCCAGGGCCGTCCTGCGCACGCGGTCCAGGACCTGTGCGAAGGTGGGCGTCCGGCTCAGGTCGGTGCGCAGGACCAGGGTGTTGACGAAGAGTCCGACGATGTCCTCCACCGCGCCGTCCGTGCGTCCGGCGACCGGGGTGCCCACGGGGATGTCCGTCCCCGCGCCCATCCGGTACAGCAGGACCGCCAGCGCGGCCTGGAGGACCATGAAGGGCGTGGTGCCGGTGGTCCCCGCCAGCGCCCGGATGCGCGCGGCCGTCGCGGCGGGAACGGTGAAGTCCGTCTCCTCGCCGCGGTGCGAGGGGACGGCCGGGCGCGGCCGGTCGGTGGGCAGTGCGAGTTCCTCCGGCAGTGCGGCGAGCTGCCGCCGCCAGTAGGCGAGCTGCTCGCCGAGCGGGCCGTCCTCCGCGTCGGGGCCGCCGAGCACCCGGTGCTGCCACAGGGTGTGGTCGACGTAGTCGACGGGTGGCGCCGCGGGCGCGAACCGTTCGCCGCCCACGCGGGCGGCGTACGCGGCGGCCAGGTCGCGCGCGATGATCCGCAGCGACCATCCGTCGGCCGCGATGTGGTGCGCCACCAGGAGCAGCAGGTGCTCTCCCGGTCCCCCGCCCGTGTGCGGGTCCGCCGGGTCGCGCGGCGGTCCGGTCCGGGTGAACAGCCTGCATCGCAGGGGGAGGCCGTCCGTCAGGTCGAAGGGTTCGGCCACCGCCTCGTCCGCCGCGCGGAGCGGGTCGCCGACCTGTTCCGGGACCAGCGTGAGCAGGCCGGCCGCCTCCGAGGTGTCCCGGAC
The DNA here is from genome assembly GCF_002843305.1 of Streptomyces barkulensis. GTDB lineage: Bacteria > Actinomycetota > Actinomycetes > Streptomycetales > Streptomycetaceae > Streptomyces > Streptomyces barkulensis. Next base: position 95,387 of record NZ_PGSG01000028.1, on the reverse strand, counting down.
GACCTGGTGGGGGCCTTCGGCGTCCTCGTGGAACGAGGTGCGCAGGCTTCCGTGCCCCGCCATCACGTCGGTGACGGCGCCGCGCAGCGCGGCCGTGTCGAGGTGTCCGGTGAGGCGGAGCGCGAGCGGGATGTGGTACGCGGCGCTGCCGCCCTGCAGCCGGTGCAGGAACCACAGCCGCCGCTGGGCGAGCGACAGCGGGATGCGGGCGGGCCGCTCCTGGGCCCGGGAGACCGGCGGCCGGGCCGTCCCGGCCCGTGCGATCCCGGCGCCCAGCGCCGCCACCGTGGGGAGCTCGAAGAGGTCCCGCACCCTCAGCTCGGCACCGAGGGTGGTGCGCACCCTGCTGACCAGCCGGGTGGCGAGCAGCGAGTGGCCGCCCAGCGCGAAGAAGTCGTCGTCGATGCCGGCCGGCTGCACCCCGAGCACCTCGGCGAACAGGGAGAGCAGGACCGCCTCGTGCGGACCGCGGGGAGCGCGCGAGCGCGTCGCGTCGCTCCGGTCCGGCGGGGGCGGCAGCGCCGCCCGGTCCAGCTTGCCGTTGGCCGTCAGCGGCAGTTCGTCCAGCACCACCAGGGCGGAGGGCACCATGTACGAGGGCACCTTCGTCCGCAGGTGCTCGAGTACCGCGCCGGTGCCGGGCACCGTGTCGCCGGGCACCGCGTAGCCCACCAGACGCGGGCCGGCGGGACCTCCGTCGTGCACGGCGGCCGCCGCCTGCCGGACGTCCGGATGGGAGGCGAGCGCGGCCTCCACCTCGCCCAGCTCCACGCGGTGGCCGCGCACCTTCACCTGGCCGTCGGCCCTGCCGACCACGTCGATCTCCCCGCCGGGAAGCAGGCGTCCGAGGTCGCCGGTGCGGTACATCCGCCCGCCCGGAGCGCCGAAGGGGTCCGCGACGTAGCGCTCGGCCGTCGTCGCCGGGCGCCTCCAGTAGCCGCGGGTGACGAAGTCCCCGGCGATGTGGAGTTCGCCGACCACCCCCTCGGGCACCGGGCGGAGCCAGGGGTCGAGTACGTGGATCCGCGCCCCGGGCAGCGGCCGGCCGATGGACGGTGCGCCGTCCTCGGCGCCGTCCAGGAACTTGGCGGCCACGAACACGGTCGTCTCGGTCGGGCCGTAGAGGTTGCCGATCCGGGCCCCCGGGCAGGCGGCGCGCAGGGATTCGGCCAGGGAGGCGGGGAAGCGCTCGCCGGCGCACAGGACGGTGTCGACGGCGAGCGGGACGCCGCGTTCCAGCAGCGCCTGCATCGCCGAGGGGACGGCGTTCAGCAGGGAGGGTTCGCCGCCGTCCCGGTCGGCGACGGCCAGCGTGTTCTCCACGATCTCGATGCGGCCGCCCACGAGCAGCGGGACGAGGGTGTCGAAGACCGACACGTCGAAGCTCTCCGAAGTGGCGGCCACGGTGCGGCGCAGCCGGTCGGGGCCGATGCCGGTGACGGCCCAGGACAGCAGTGCGGCCACCTGAGCGTGCTCGACGGCCACCGCCTTGGGCAGGCCGCTGGAGCCGGACGTGTGGATGACGTAGGCGGTGTGGCCCGGCAGCAGCGGCCCGGCCCGCTCGGCGTCGGTCAGCGCGGCCGGATCGTACCGTTCGAGCAGTTCTTTGGTCAGGACGACGCGGTCGACGCCGTCCCGGGCGGCTTCCCGCGGATCCCGCGGGCCGGTGGCACCGGGCCGGGCGGCCGCGGCCCTGGGGTCGGTGAGCAGGCAGATTGGTGCGGTGTCCCGGAGCATGAACGCGGCGCGTTCCTCCGGCAGCGAGGCGTTCACGGGCACGTAACAGCCGCCCGCCTTGAGGATGCCGAGGACGGCGACGGGCAGCCACTCGTTCCGGGAGACGGTGAGGGCGACCCGGCTCTCGGGGCCGACCCCGCGTTCGCGCAACAGCCGCGCCAGCCGGTTCGCCCGGGCGTCGAGTTCGGCGTAGGTGAGTTCCCGGCCACCGGCCAGGACGGCCGGGGCGCGGGGCGCCCTGGCCACCTGCGCCTCGAACTCCTCCACGATCGTGGCCGGAGGAGTCGGGGGAGTCGGGGGAGTCGGGGGAGCCGGGGAGACCTCCGGGAGGGCGCCGGCGCCGTGCTCCCGCGGTCGCGGTGCCGGCCGCGGGGCGAGGGCGACCGCGGCGGTCGCGGTGGAGGGCGTCCCGTGGACGGCGGCCAGGGCGTGTTCCAGCAGGTCAGCCGCGCGCCGTGCGGTGTCGCGGTCCACCGCGTCGGGCCGGTGGTCCAGCCGCAGGCGGAGCGCCGGTCCGGGCAGCGCGTAGAGGGAGAGGGGGAAGTGGGTTGTGGTGATTCCGGATCCCCCCTCGACGCGCAGGCCGGTGTGGCCGAAGGAGCCGGCGGCGGCGAGGTCGTCGACGGGGTAGTTCTCGAAGGCCATGGTGGTGTCGAAGAGTTCGGCGTGCCCCGACCAGCGCTGGACGTCGGAGAGCCTGACGTGCTGGTGCTCCAGCAGGGCGGTCTGCTCGCGCTGGACGCGGACGACGAGGTCGCCGACCGGCTCGTGCGGCCGCAGCCGCACGCGCAGCGGCACCGTGTTGATGAAGAACCCGACCATGTCCTCGGCCCCGGGCAGCTCCGCCGGCCGGCCCGACACGGTCGTCCCGAAGACGACGTCGTCTCGGCCCGTGAGGCGGCCGAGCACCGTCGCCCAGGCGGCCTGCACGGCCGAGTTCACCGTCACGCCGCGGGCGCGCGCCCACTCGGTGAGCGCCCGGGTGTCCCGTTCGGTCAGCCGCGTCCACACCTGCTGCGGCGGTGGGCCGTTGCGTTCCGCGCCCGGTGCCGTCAGCGTGGGCCCGGGCAGCCCCGCCAGGGCCTGCCGCCAGGCCCCCGCGCTCCGCTCGGGCGGGCGCCGGGCCAGCCAGTCGAGGTGGTCGCGGTGCGGGCGGGCCGGCGGAAGCCCGAGGGGATCGCCCCCGCTGCCGTACAGCGCGGCCAGGTCCCTCATCAGGATGGGCATCGACCAGCCGTCGAGGATGATGTGGTGGTAGGTCACCGCCAGCCGGTGGCTGTCCTTCCCGGTCCTGGCGAGCAGGAAGCGCAGCAGGGGCGGCCGGCCGAGGTCGAACCCGGTCCGGTGACGCTCGTCCAGGAGCGCCTCCAGGTGTTTGTCCGCCTCCCCCGGGCCGCCGGTGGACCGCAGGTCCAGCTCCTCCCAGGACAGCGCGGGGCGGGAGACGACGAGTTGGAACCACTCCCCCGAACGCCGCTGCCGGAAGGCGGAGCGCAGCGCCGGATGCCTTCCCACCAGTGCCCGGGCGGCTTTCCTCATCCGGTCGGCGTCCAGGTCGCCGGAGAGTGCGAGAACCAGCCGGCTGACGTAGGCGTCGGGGGCCTCCTCGTCGAAGACGGCGTGGAAGAGCAGCCCCTCCTGGAGGGGTGTGACCGGCAGAACCTCCTCGACCATGTGCTTGGGTCCGCTCACTGGGTCTCCTCCCACTCCGTGCCGAACTCCTCCTCCAGTTCCGCGAGTTCCTCGGCGCTGATGGGCCGTGCGCCGGGCTCGGCTCCGTCGTGCTCCGGGGTGTCCCGCTCCTGCTCCCTGCCCTCCGGCTCCCTGCCCTCCAGCGCTCTCGCCAGTGCCGCCACGGTGTGGTGCTCGAAGACGTCACGGGTGGTCAGCGGCAGCCCCTGCTCGCGTGCGCGGCCGACGAGCCGGACGGAGAGGATGCTGTCGCCGCCCAGGCCGAAGAAGCTGTCCTCGGTGCCCACCCTGCTCAGCCCCAGCAGTTCGGCGAAGAGCCGGCAGAGCAGTTCCTCCCGGGGTGTCTCCGGAGGCCGGTTCCCGGCCGCGCCGGCCGGATCGGGGTCGGGCAGCGCGGCCCGGTCCACCTTCCCGTTGGCGGTCAGCGGGAAGGCGTCGAGGACGACGACGGCCGAGGGCACCATGTAGTCCGGCAGCCGTCCGGCCAGGTGCTCGCGCAGTTCGGCGGCCAGTTCCCGGTCGCGCTGCGGGGCCGACGGGTCGTTCGTCCGCGGCCGGTCCGGATCCGGCTCGTACGGCCACAGCTCGGCCGGTGGTGCCACCCGCGCGGCGCCGCTTCCGGCGGGGACGTCCCCGTCCGGCGGGGCCAGCACCAGGTCCACGGTGTCCGCGGGCCCCGCGGCCGACCAGTGCACCCACGCGGTGCGTCCGGCCTCCGCCGCCACCTCGTACAGGTCCTCCGGGTCCATGCCGTCGGCGGGTCCGTCCAGCAGCCGCTGCGCCGCGGTGACCGGCCGCCCGTCCTCCAGTGCGGCCAGGGCGGCCGTCTCGCGCCGTACGCGGGCGTTGGGGATCCCGGTGACGCGCAGCGCGCCGCGGTGCGCCGCGCAGAGCCCGGCCAGCCACGCGCGGTCACCGGCCTCCGCCCAGGGCACCTCGGTGGCCGGGGCCCGGCCGGCGGGCCCGGGACCGGCCGCGGGCCCGGCCGGCTTCACCAGCAGGACGTCGTAGCGGTACCGCGTCAGCTCGTTGCGCGGCCGCCCCCGCCGGACCCGTACGTCCAGGACGAGCGGTTCGCCGGCCTCCCGGCGCAGCCGTGCGAAGTAACCCGGGTCCACGGCGAGTTCCTTCTCCGCGGCCGTCCTGTGATCGGCGGACGCCAGCACCCGGCCCGGTGTGTCGCCCGCGGCGGCGTTGCCGATCTCCACCGAGGCGCGGAAGGTCCGCAGCAGCGCCAGGCTGCGCACATCTCCGACGAAGAGCCGTCCGCCGGGCCCCAGCAGTTCGAGCGCGCCGCGCAGCACCCGGGAGAGGTAGTCGGCGCCGGGGAAGTACTGGATGACGGAGTTGAGCACGACGGTGTCGTAGAAGCCCCGCCGCAGGCCGGTGAAGTCGTGCGCCGGGCGGACGTGCAGTTCCGTCCTGTCCCTCAGCGCGGGTTCGGCCCCGACCTGCTCGCGCAGGGTTTCGATCGCCTGCGCGGACAGGTCGGTCCCGTGGTAGGCGACGCATTCCGGCGCCAGCTCCGACAGCAGCAGGCCGGTGCCCACCCCGATCTCCAGCAGCCGCGCGGGCCGCAGTGCCCGGATGCGGTCCACCGTGGCCGCCCGCCACTGGAGCATCTCCTCCAGCGGGATGGGCTCCCCGGTGTGGCTGCTCCGCCAGATCCCGAAGTCCTGGCCCAGGGGGACCGGTCCGGATCCGCCGTAGAGGGTGTCGTACGCCTCCTGCCACTCGTCGAGCCGGTTCTGCTCCCGGTCCGTGTCGCGCTCGGCCCGGTGGGGCTCGGGGACCACGTAGGCCACGAGCCGCCGGTGCGGGCCGGCGGCGGCGCCGTCCGGCACGGAGGGGGCGCGGGCGACCACGACCGCTCCGAAGACGTCCCGGTGCGCACCGAGGGCCGCCTCGATCTCACCCGGCTCGATGCGGAAACCCCGCACCTTGATCTGGTGGTCGGTGCGCCCGAGGAACTCCAGCTCCCCGTCCCTGCGTCTGCGCACGAGATCTCCCGTGCGGTACATCCGGCCGCCGGGTCCGTCGAAGGGGTCGGCGACGAATCGCTCCGCGGTCAGACCGCCGCGGCCCAGATAGCCGCGGGCCACGCCGGCGCCGGCCAGGTAGAGCTCGCCGGGGACGCCGTCGGGGACCGGGCCGAGCCACTCGTCCAGGACGTAGGCCCGGGTGTTGCGCAGCGCCCTGCCGATCGGCGGAGCCCCCTGGGCGGCACGGTCGAGGCGGGCGGCGGTGGACCAGATGGTGGTCTCGGTGGGCCCGTAGACGTTGACCAGTTCGCCGTCCGGTTCGCGCAGCCGGGACGCCAGGGAGGCGGGGAGCGCCTCGCCGCCCACCAGCTTGCGCAGCCCGCGCAGTGCGCCGGGCGCGGTCTCGACCAGCATCTGCCAGGTGCTCGGGGTGGCCTGGAGGGTGGTGGCGCCGCTTCGGGTGAGCAGTTCCGCCAGCGCCCGCGGGTCCCGTGCGGTGCCGCGGTCGGCCAGTACCAGTTCGGCGCCGCTGGTCAGAGGCAGGAACAGCTCCAGGGCCGCGATGTCGAAGCCGACCGTGGTGACGGCCACCAGCCGGTCCCCGGCGGCGAAGCGCAGCCGTTCCCGCATGTCGGCCAGCAGGTTGGCGAGGTTGCCGCGGCTGACGACCACGCCCTTGGGGCGGCCCGTCGAGCCCGAGGTGTGCAGCACGTAAGCGGCCTGGTCCGGCAGCGGCGCGGGAACCGCGGGCGGGGGCTCGGCGGTGGCCCGTACGGCGTCGGCCGCCAGGAGGGTGGCGGCGCCGCACGCGGCCGCGGCCGCGGTGATCGCGGGGCGGCGGTCCGCCGTGGTGAGCAGCGCCACCGGACGGGTGTCGGCCAGGACCGCGGCGATGCGCTCGTCCGGGTACTCCGGGTCCAGCGGCACGTAGGCGGCACCGGTCCGCAGGACGCCGAGCAGGCAGGCCACCAGGTCGGCGGTGCGCGGAAGGCACACCGCGACCCGCTGCTCGGGGCCGGCGCCGCGGGCGGCCAGCGCCCCCGCCACCCGGTGGGCCCGCTCGTCGAGTTCGGAGTATGTGAGGCTCTCCTCGGCGCAGCGGACCGCCACCGCGTCCGGTGTCGCCGCGGCGCGGGCGAGAAAGAGTCCGGCCGGGTCCTCGGCCGGGTCCGCGGCGGTGGCGCCCCACTCGGCCGCCAGCGCGCCGCGTTCGGCCCCGCTCAGCACCGGGACGCGGCTGAGCGGCGTCCCGGGTTCCTCGGCGACCGCCAGCAGCAGGTCGCGGTAGCGCTCGGTCAGCCGCGCGACGGTGTCGGCGTCGAAGAGGTCGGTGGCGTACTCGACGGCGCCCTCGACGACGGTCGCGCCGGCCGGGTCTCGGGACTCGACCAGATTCACGAAGAGGTCGTACTTGGCCGCCGCCTTGGCGGGGCGCTCCGCGGTGACCTCCAGGCCCGGCATGACGGCCTCGCCGCGCTCGTTGTTCTGAAGGGCCAGCAGCACCTGGAAGACGGGGTGCCGGGAGAGGGAGCGGGTGGGGTTGAGCGCCTCCACCAGTTGCTCGAACGGTATGTCCTGGTGGGCGAAGGCGGACAGGTCGGCCTCCCGCACCCGGTCCAGCAGCTGCTCGAAGGTGGGGTCGCCGCTGAGGTCGGTGCGCAGCGCCAGGGTGTTGACGAAGAAGCCGACGAGGTCGTCGACCGCCTCGTCGCCGCGGCCGGCCACCGGTGTGCCCAGGACGATGTCCCGGCCGGCCCCCAGTCTGGCGAACAGCGCCGCGAGACCCGCCTGCAGCACCATGAACAAGGTCGCCTGCCGGGAGTGCGCCAGCGTGCGCAGCCGGTTCCGCAGCCGGGCCGGCAGGGTGAAGCGGTGGATCGCGCCGCGGTGGCTCTCCATCGCGGGACGCGGCCGGTCGGTGGGCAGCTCGATCTGCTCCGGTGCCCCCTCCAGCGCGTCGCGCCAGAAGGCGAGCTGGCGTGCGAAGAGGCTGTCGGGATCGTCCGCGTCGCCGAGCAGCCGCTCCTTCCACAGGGTGAAGTCGGCGTACTGCACCGGCAGCGGCCGCCACTGCGGGGCGCGTCCTTCGAGCCGCGCGGCGTAGGCGGTGCTCAGGTCGCGGGCGAGCGGCGCGAGCGACCAGCCGTCGCCGGCGATGTGGTGCAGCACCAGGGAGAGCACATGGTCGCCGGGTCCGGTGCGCAGCAGCACCGCGCGCAGCGGCAGGTCCTCGGTCAGCGTGAACGCGTGGTCGCACGCCTCGGCGAGGGCGGCCGGCAGGTCCTCCTCGGCGACGTCCACGACGGCCGGCTCGGGCGCGGCCTCACCTGGCTCGACCACATGCTGGTGGGGGACGCCGTTCTCGGCCGGGAAGACCGTGCGCAGGGCTTCGTGCCGGGCCACCACGTCCGCCAGCGCGGCGCGCAGGGCCCCGACGTCCAGGGTGCCGCGCAGCCGCAGGGTGAGCGGGATGTTGTAGGTCGCGCCGGGTCCCTCCAGCTCTCCGAGGAACCACAGCCGCCGCTGGGCGGAGGAGAGCGGGACACGGCGCGGTCGTCGCTGCGGCACCAGGCGGGGCCGTCCGGTCCCGGCGGTGTCCAGCCGCCGGGCCAGCGCGGCGGGCGTGGGCGCCTCGAAGAGCGCGCGGATGCCGATCTCCACCCCCAGCACCGACCGGATCCGGCTGATGAGCCGGACCGCCGACAGGGAGTGCCCGCCCAGGGCGAAGAAGTCGGCGTCCCGGCCGACCTCCTCCAGGTGGAGGACGTCGGAGAAGGCCGCGCAGAGGGCCTCCTCCCGTGGACCGGACGGCGCGCCGCCGCCTGCGAGCGCCGTCCGGTCCGGGGCGGGCAGCGCCCCGCGGTCCAGCTTGCCGTTCGGGGTCAGCGGCAGTGCGGGCAGCGTCACCACGGCGGCGGGGACCATGTAACCGGGCAGCGCGCCGGCCAGGTGGGCGCGTATCTCGTGCGGCTCGGGTCCGGTGTCCTTGTCCGGCACCGTGTAGCAGACCAGGTACCGGTCGTCCGGCCCGTCCCCGTGGACCGCCGCGGCGGCCTGGCCGACGCCCGGGTGGCGCCGCGCCGCCGCCTCGATCTCCCCCAGCTCGATGCGGTAACCGCGCAGTTTGACCTGGGCGTCGGACCGGCCGACGTAGTGCAGGCCGCCGCCCGGGTCACGTCTGACCAGATCACCGGTCCGGTACATCCGCCCGCCGGTCTCGAACGGGTCGGCGACGAAGCGGGTGGCCGTCAGCCCGGGGCGCTGCCGGTAGCCGCGGGCCAGGCCGGGGCCGGCGACGTACAGCTCGCCGACGACGCCCGACGGCACGGGCCGCAGCCGCTCGTCGAGCACGTGCGCGCACAGGTCGTCCAGGGGGAGGCCGATGGGGCTGCCGCCGCCTTCCAGCGCGGCGCCGTCCAGCTCCAGGTGGGTGACGTGCACGGTCGTCTCGGTGATTCCGTACATGTTCACCAGGCGGACCGGCCGGTCCCGCCAGGGGGCGAGCTGGGCGGTGTCCAGTGCCTCGCCGCCGAAGACCACGTACCGCAGCGCGGCGGTGGCCTCCGCCGGGACGCTCTGCTCGGTCTCCGCCCGCAGGAGCTGGAGGAAGGCGGAGGGCGTCTGGCTGAGCACCGTGACGCGTTCGCGGCGCAGCAGTCGCAGGAAGTCCCCGGGGGACCGGGCCACGTCGTGCGGCACGACGACCAGCCGGCCGCCGTACGCCAGGGCGCCCCATATCTCCCACACGGAGAAGTCGAAGGCGCTGGAGTGGAAGAGCGTCCAGACGTCCTCCTGCCCGAAGTCCATGGCCGAACGGCAGGCTCCCAGCAGCCGCGCGACGTTGGCGTGGCTGACGACCACGGCCTTGGGCCGTCCGGTCGAGCCCGAGGTGTAGATGGTGTAGGCGGGGTGGTCGGGGAGCAGGGGCGCACGGCGGTCGGCGTCGGTGACCGGCGCCGCCGACAGCCCGGCCGCCGCGGCCTCGGTCCCGGGCGAGTCGAGCAGCAGCCAGGGCGCCTCGCCGGCCGACCCGCCGAGCGCGTCGTGCAGGGCGGCCCGGCCCGCACGGGTGGAGAGCACCGCGACCGGCCGGCTGTCGCGGAGGATGTAGGAGGTGCGCTCGGCCGGGTGGTCGGGGTCGATCGCGAGGTAGGCGGCGCCCGACTTCAGCACGGCGAGCATGGCCGGCACCAGGTCCGCCGAGCGGGGTACGGCCAGGGCCACGAAGTCCTCCGGCCCCGCGCCGAGTTCCAGCAGCATGCGGGCCAGGCGGTTGGACCGGTCGTCCAGCTCCGCGTAGTCCATGGTCGTCCCGCCCGCGGTGAGGGCGGGGGCGAAGGGGGTTCGTCCGGCCTGGGCGGCGAACAGCGCGGGCAGGTCGGTGACGGCGGATCCGGTCCTTGCCCGCCCGGCGGCGGCTTGGGCCTCCGCCAGCAGCCGGCGTTCCTCCCCGGTGATGACGTCGAGCTGTCCCAGCCGCAGGCCGGGCTCGTGCGTCACCGCGCGCAGCACCGCCACGAGCCGCTCCGTCAGGGCCTTCGCGGTCGCGCGGTCGAACAGGTCGGGGCGGTACCGCAGGGTTCCGTCGAGTCCCGTTCCACCCGTGGGCGGGGCACCGCCGGGCTCGGTGAAGGTCAGGTCGAGGTCGGTGTGCGCGGTGCCCTCGGCGGTCGGCAGCGGCTCCACGCGCAGGCCCGGCAGGTCCAGGAGGTGGTCCAGCGCTCCCCGGGCCGCGTTGTCGAGGGTGAGCATCGTCTGCACGAGGGGATGCCTGCCGGGCGAGCGGGCGGGGTTGAGCGCCTCCACCAGCCGTTCGAACGGCACGTCCTGGTGGGTGTACGCCTTCAGGTCGGTCTCGCGCACCCGCTCCAGCAGTTCCTCGAACGTCGGGTCGCCCGAGGTGTCCGTGCGCAGGACCAGGGTGTTGACCAGGAAGCCGACGAGGTCGGCGGTCTCGGGCCGGTCGCGACCGGCCGACGGGGTGCCCACGGGGATGTCGGTGCCGGCTCCGAGCCTGGTCAGCAGGGCGGCCAGGGCGGCGTGCAGGACCATGAACCCGGTGGCCCGGCCGCGGGCGGCCAGCGCCAGGATCCCCCGGTGCAGTGCGGCGTCGATCCGGAAGTCGATCCGTTCGGCGTGTGCGGGGGGCGCCGTCGGCCGCGGCCGGTCGTAGGGGAGCGGAAGCTCGTCGGGCAGGCCGCGCAACTCCTCGGTCCAGTGGGCGAGCCGGCGGGCCGCCGGGTCGTCCGCGCCGTCCCCGGAGTCCGGCGCGCGGTGCTGCCGGAGCACGTGGTCGGTGTGGCTCGCGGCCGGTGTCGCCCACCGGGGTTCGCCACCGGCCGCGCGGGCCCGGTAGGCGGCGGCCAGGTCCCGGGCCAGCGGCCCCATCGACCAGCCGTCGGCGGCGATGTGGTGGATGACCAGGAGCAGCACGTGCTCGCCGCCCGGGAGCGCGAACAGGACGTGCCGCATCGGAACGTCCTCGGCGAGGTCGAAGGGCAGGCGGACGGCTTCGCGCACCAGGCCGTCGAGTTCCTCCGCGGAGGCGGGGACGGCGGCCGGCGCGGAGGGGGGCCTCGCGGGCAGGACGATCTGGTAGGGCCCCTCCTCGTCCTCGCGGAAGACCGTGCGCAGGCTCTCGTGCCGGGCGGCCAGGTCGCCCAGTGCGGCGTGCAGGGCGCCGGTGTCGAGGTCTCCGGTCAGCCGCAGCGCGACGCTGATGTGGTAGCCGCCGGCCTCCTTGTCGTAGCGGTTGAGGAACCACAGCCTGCGCTGGGCGTGGGACAGGGGCAGACGCTCCGGCGCCGGCCGGGCACCGCGGCCGGCGGGCCCCGCGGCCGGGGATTCCCGGTACGGCTCGGGCTCCGCCGGTCCCGCCGGTCCCACCGGTCCCACCGGTTCCGCCAGTTCCGCCGGTTCCGCCGGTTCCGCCGGTTCCCCGCCGTCCGTCAGCTGCGCGGCGATCTGCGGGTCGGCCAGGAGGTCCGCGACGGTGCGGTGGTCGAAGATCGTGCGGATGTCCAGCCGCAGACCGAGCTCGGCCCGGATGCGGCCCGCGAGGCGGACGGCCAGCAGCGAGTGGCCGCCCAGGGCGAAGAAGTCGTCGTCCACAGTGGTCCCGGGCACGCCCAGGACCTCCGCGAACAGCGTGCACAGGGCTCTCTCGGCGGCGGTGCGCGGCGCCCGTCCGGCGGATCCGGCGCCGTACGCGGGCGCGGGCAGCGCCCTGCGGTCCAGCTTGCCGTTCTCGGTGCGCGGCAACTCCGCCAGGACCACGATCGCGGCCGGAACCATGTACTCCGGCAGTTCCGAGGCGAGGTCGCGCAGCGCGGCGGCCGTGTCGAAGTCCGCCTCCGCCCCTTCCTCGGGCACCACGTACCCCGTCAGCCTCCTGTCCCCCGGCTCGTCCTCGCGCACGACGACGGTGGCCCGGGCGACGCCGGCGCGGCCGGCGAGAGCGGCCTCCACCTCGCCCAGTTCCACCCGGAAGCCGCGCACCTTGACCTGGTCGTCGGTACGGCCCAGGCACTCCATGATCCCGTCGGGCCGCCAGCGGCCCAGGTCCCCGGTGCGGTACATCCGCTCACCCGGCGCGTCGAACGGGCAGGGCAGGAAGCGCTCGGCGGTCAGGCCCGGCCTCCCGTGGTAGCCGCGGGCCACGCCGACGCCGGAGACGTATATCTCGCCGACGACGCCGGCCGGCACGGGCCGGAGCAGGTGGTCGAGCACGAACATGTGGTTGCCGGGCAGCGGCCGGCCGATCGGCAGCAGGCCGGCCGGCACCTCCTCGCCGGGCCCGAGGTACAGGTCGGAGCAGTTGACGCTGGTCTCCGACGGCCCGTAGTCGTTGAAGACCGCGGCCTGCCGGTGGCGGGCGCGCCAGCGCTCCAGCATCTCGCCGGTGAGCGGCTCGCCGCCGAGCACGAGCGTGCCGGGGCGCTCGCCGGCGGTGCCGAGGACACCGGGCAGCTCGTCCAGGAGCGCGACGTGGGAGGGCGTGCCCTTCACGAAGGTGACGCCGGCTTCCTGCGCGTGTTCGTCGAGTTCCGCCAGCAGCAGGGTCCCGCCGGAGATCAGCGTGGTGAACAGGGCCGTCACCGTGAGGTCGAACGCCACCGGTGAGTGCAGCAGCGACACCCCGGCGGCGTCCGGGTAGCGGTCGCGGGACCGGACCGCGTGCGCGGCCAGCGAACCGCGGCCGATCGCCACCCCTTTGGGACGGCCGGTGGAGCCGGATGTGTAGAGGACGTAGGCGAGGGTGTCGTGTCCGACCGGGCGCGGGCGCTCCCGGTCCGTCACCGGCCCGCCCGGGGTCCGGGCCAGTTCGTCCGCGGTCGCGGGCAGGTCGACGCAGAGGATCTGCCGCCCCGGCACCCTGGGCACCAGGTGGGCGTGGGCGGAGGTGGTCAGCACGAGGGCGGGTGCGCCGTCGGACAGGAGCAGCCCGATCCGTTCGGCCGGGTAGTCCACGTCCACCGGCAGATACGCCGCACCGGCCTTGAGCGCCCCCCACAGCCCGGTGAGCAGGTCGGCGCCGCGCGGGAAGACCAGGCCGACCAGGTCCTCGGCCCCGATCCCGCGGGCGATGAGGAAACGCGCCATGCGGTTGGCGCGCGCGTCGAAGTCGGCGTAGGTCAGACGGAGTCCTCCCGCACCGCCCTCGACCAGCGCGAGGGCGTCCGGGGTGCGGGCGGCCTGTTCCTCGAAGAGGGCGACGGGGCACTCCCGCCCGCTCGCCGCCTCCCCGCGCGCCCAGTCGCCCAGCAGTGTGGCGTGCTCGTGCGGGAGCAGCACGTCCAGCCGTCCCGCCGGGGTGGCGCCGGACGTCGCCATGGTGTCGAGCACCTGCTCGAACCGCGCCGCCAGGTCGTCGACCCACTCCCGGGTGAACAGGTCGGGGCGGTAGGTGAAGCGGAGCCGGAAGCCGGGGGCGGGGCCGACGGTGACGCTGAGCGGGTAGTGGTTGCTGTCGTGGCCGCGTACGTCGCGCAGTGCGAGCCCGTCGCCTCCCTCACCGCCGAGGAGGCCGGCGGCGGGGTCCAGCGGATAGTTCTCGAAGACGAGCGTGGTGTCGAAGAGGTCGCCCGTCCCCAGCCGGCGCTGCACCTCCGCCAGCGGGACGAACTGGTGGTCCAGCAGTCCGGCCTGCTCCCGCTGCACGCGCCGCACCAGTGCCTCCAGCGGCTCGCCGGGGTCCAGGACGACGCGCACCGGCACGGTGTTCATCAGCAGGCCGACGACCTCCGCGGAGCCGGGCAGGTCGGTGGGCCGGCCGGAGACCGCGATGCCGAAGCTCACGTCGTCCCGGCCGGTGAGGCGGCCCAGCACAAGGGCCCAGGCCGTCTCGATCGCCGAGTTGAGCGTGACGCCGTGCCGCCTGGCCCAGCCGGTGAGGCGGGAGACGACCTCCGGGTTCATGGCGCGGTGGTGCGGGAGGGGCGCCGCGCCGCCGCGCGGGGCGTTCGGGGCGATCAGCGAGGGTTCGAGCCCGGCGAGCGCCCGTGCCCACACCTCCCGGGCCGCTTCGCGGTCCTGTCCGCCGAGCCAGGCCAGGTAGTCGCGGTACGGCCGTGCGCCGGGCAGGCGGACGCCGCCGTCCGCCCCGTACAGCGCCATGAGGTCGCGCACCACCAGCGGCAGCGACCAGCCGTCCAGCACCAGGTGATGGTTGGTCAGGGCCAGGACGTGCCGGTCCGCCGCGGTCCGCACGAGCAGGAACCGCACGAGCGGCGGCCTGGAGAGATCGAACCGGCGGGCGCGCTGCTCGACGAGCAGGTCCTCCAGCCGCCGCTGCCGCTCCTCCCCGTCCGGGCCCGTCAGGTCGTGCTCCTCCCAGTCGGCGGGCACCCGTGCGGCGACCGCCTGCACCCACTCGCCGGAGCGGCGCTGGAGGAAGGCCGAGCGCAGCGCCTGGTGCCGGTCGACGACCCGCTGGGCGGCGTCCCGCAGGCGGGTGGCCGACAGCTCTCCGTCGATCTCCAGAACCAGCTGGCCGACGTAGACGTCCTCCGCCTGGTCGTCGAAGGTGCTGTGGAAGAGCAGGCCCTCCTGGGCGGGTCCGAGTCCGAGCAGGTCGGCCACCCGGAAGTCCGCCGCCGCCTCGCACTCCTCGATCTCGTGCTGTTCCAGAACGCCGATGCCGGTCTCCGAGGGGATCAGGCCGCCGCCCCGGGGGGTGCCGGACAGTGCCACGAGCTCGTGCAGCGCCGCCTCCCACTCCCGCGCCAGCTCGGTCAGCCGCGCCTCGGACATCGAACGGGCGGAGGCGTTCCAGCGCGCCGCCAGTACGGGCCCCCCGGGGCCGTCCTCCAGAAGGACGGTCAGTTCCACCTCGTGCGCCAGCGGAAGCTCCGGTGGCTGCGGGGCGACGCTGTGGCCCGCGACGGTCCACGCCCCGCCGTCGCCGGCGCCGTCCGCGGCGGAGGCAACGGCGGAGGCAACGGCCACCCGCCCGAGGTAGTTGAAGCCGAACTGGGGGCGGGGCAGTGCGGGGCCGTCCTCACCGGGGGACGGTCCCGCGCCGCCGTGACGGAGCAGGTCGTGGCCCAGCCCGGCGTCCGGCACGGTGCGCAGCCGCTCCTTGGTGTCCTTCAGCAGCCGCGCGGCCCCGGCACCGGGCCGCAGCCGCACCGGGTGGACGGAGGTGAACCAGCCGACGGTGCGGGACAGGTCCACTTCCGGCAAAAGCGCGTCCTGCCGGCCGTGGCTCTCGGTCTCCACGACGAACACGGGCCGGCCGCCCAGCACCCGGGAGGCGGCCAGCGCGTAACCGGCCAGCAGCAGTTCCCCGGTCTCCGCGCGGAGCGCCGCCGCGGCGGTGCGGACGAGCGCGTCGGTCAGGCCGGCCGGCAGTCTGTGCTCGGTCTCGCGCGCCGAGCCGTGGGTGTCGACGTCGGGGTCGAGCCGCACCTCCAGGGCGACCACCTCGCCGTCCGGGTCCTCCAGGCCCGCCAGGGTCTCCCGCCAGTGGGGGAGGCGGCCGGTCACGGCGGGCCCGGCGGCCGAGGCGGCGGCACGGGTGGCCCACTCCCGCAGGGAGGTGCCCTCCGGCAGCGGGGACGTCCGCGCGGCGGGGGTGGCGGACGTGTCCCAGAGGTGACGGATGTCGTCCAGCAGGATCCGCCAGGAGACGCCGTCCACACAGAGGTGGTGGGCCACCAGCACCAGCAGGCCGCTTCGCCGCGGACCGCGGTCCAGCCATGCGGCCCGCAGCACGGCGCCCGCGCCCGGGTCGAGACCGTCCCGGGCGCGCCGGGCCTCCTGCTCCACCGCTTCCCGCAGCGCCGTCTCCGGCAGGTTCGCGGCGTCGCGGTGCCACAGCAGGTCCGCTGCCGCCACGGAACCCGGCTCGCCCACCACCAGGCCGTCCGGCGGGCCGCTCCGGTCCGCGGCGGCCCGCAGCCGCAGCGCTCCGTGGTGGTCGATCAGCGTCTGCAGCACGCGCCGGACGTCGTCCGGGCCGGCCGCCGCGGGAGTGGTGAGGACCATCGACTGGTTGAACCGGTCGGCGCCGCGGGCGCGGAGCGACCCGGTCCTGGCGACGAGCCGCGCGGCGGCGGGGACGTACGGCAGCGGCCCGCTGGGGGCGAGCCGCTCCGGCTCGGGCCGGGCGCCCTCGTCCCCGGCCGGGCCGGCGGACCGGGCCACGGTCGCCAGCTCGGCGACCGTGGGGTGTTCGAAGACGTCGCGCACGGTGAAGCGCAGTCCGGCCCTGCGTGCGCGGCCGACGAGCTGGATGCTGACGATGCTGTCGCCGCCGAGCGCGAAGAAGCCGTCCTCCGGTCCGGCCCCGGGCAGCCCGAGCACCTCGGCGAAGAGCGCGCACAGCAGCTCCTCCCGCGGTCCGCGCGGCGCCCGGCGCTCCGGGTGACGGCCGAAGTCGGGCGCCGGCAGAGCCCGGTGGTCCAGTTTGCCGTTGGGGGTGAGCGGCAGGCGGTCCAGTTCCACGAGTGTGGCGGGCACCATGTACCCGGGCAGCCGGGAGCGCAGCCGCTCCAGGAGAGCGGCCGGGTCGGGCCCTCCGCCGACCGTGTAGCCGACCAGGCGGGCGGGGGCGGCGGGGGTGTCCGCGGCCCCGGGGCCGCCGCCCGTGCCCCCGGTGAGGACCACGGCCGCCTCGCGCACGCCGGGCAGCTCCAGCAGCGCGGCCTCCACCTCGCCCGGCTCCACCCGGAAGCCGCGCACCTTGACCTGGGCGTCGGCCCGGCCCTCGTAGACCAGTTCGCCGTCCGCGGTCCACCGCATCAGGTCGCCGGTGCGGTACATCCGCTCCCCCGGCTCCCCGGACGGGCAGGCCACGAACCGCTCCGCGGTGGCCGCCGCCCTGCCGCGGTACCCGCGGGCGACCCCGGGCCCGCAGACGTACAGCTCGCCCGTCACGCCCGGGGCGACCGGGCGGAGGCGGTCGTCGAGCAGGTGCACCCGGGCGCCCGCCACCGGGCGGCCGACCGGCACGGGCCCCGGACCCGCCTCCGTACCCGGGGCGACCCTGAACTCCAGGCAGTTGACGGTGGTCTCCGTCGGCCCGTAGCTGTTGAAGACGGTGGTGCCCGGGCGGCTGCCCCGCCAGCGGTCCAGCCGCGCGCCCAGCAGCGGCTCGCCCGCCAGGACGACCGTCCCGGGGGCCGCGGGGCCGCCGAACTCCTCCAGCAGCGCCAGGTGGGAGGGCGTGGCCTTGAGGAAGTCCGGACACTCCTCCTCCCACCGCGCGATCCCGGCCTCGTCGAGTTCTCCCACCCGTATCCGCCCGCCCGCGGCCAGCGGCCCGTAGACAGTGGCGACCGTGAGGTCGAAGGCGACCGGTGAATGCAGCAGACAGGTGCCTCGCAGCGCCTCCCCGTAGGTCTCGACGGTGCGCTCGACGAACGCGTCCAGCGAGTCCCGCTGTACGACGACGGCCTTGGGGCGGCCGGTCGAGCCCGAGGTGTAGATCGTGTAGGCGGCGTTCTTCCCGGTCACCGGCCGGGCGAGGTCCGTCGCGTCCGGCACGGTGGGGTCGTGACCGGCGAGTTCGGCCTCGGTGTCCTCCTCCCCCAGCACCAGCACGGCGTGTCCGGTCCCCGCGGGGAGTGCGCCCAGGTGCGCGCCGTCGGTCACGGCCGCCGCCGGAGCGGAGTCCGAGACGGCCCACCGGTTGCGGTCGGCCGGGTGCCCGGTGTCGAGCGGGAGGTAGGCGGCGCCGGCCCGCAGCACCCCGAGCAGGGTGGCGACCAGATCCGCTCCGCGCGGCAGAAGCACGGCGACGAGGTCCTCGGCCCCCACGCCCCGGGCGGCCAGGGCCCGCGCCAGCCGGTTGGCACGGGCGTCGAGTTCGGCGTACGTCCACACCCGGCCGGGCTCGGCCACCGCGGTGGCCTCCGGAACGAGGGCGGCCCGGGCGGCGATTCTCTCCGCCACCGGCCCGGCGCGGTGGCCGCGGGCCTTCGCCGTGCCCCACTCGCGCACCGTGCGGTGTTCGGCGGCGCTGAGGACGTCGATGGCCCCGATCGGCCGGTCGGGGCCGTCGGCCATCGCGGTCAGCACGCCGAGCAGCCGCTCGGTGAGCCGGTGCGCGGTGGCGGCGTCGAACATGTCGGCCGCGTACACCAGCGCTCCTTCCAGCGCCTGCCCCCGCTCGTCCCGGTGCGTGAAGTGCCAGGAGAGGTCGAACTTCGTCTCGCCGGACTCCACCGCCCCGATCCGGGTGTCCAGCCCGGGGAACCGGGCCCGTCCCCGGCGCTGCTCCGTGCCGTTGAGGACCAGCATGACCTGGAAGAGGGGGTGTCGTGCGGAGGAGCGCACGGGGTTGACCGCGTCCACGACCCGGTCGAACGGCACGTCCTGGTGGGCGAGGGCCGCGAGGTCGCCGTCCCGCGTCCGTGCCAGCAGTTCGGCGACGGTCGGGGTTCCCGAGACGTCGGTGCGCAGGACCACGGTGTTGACGAAGCAGCCGACGACATCGTCGAGCGCCTCGTCGCCGCGGCCGGCCACCGGTGTGCCCAGCGGGATGTCCGAGCCGGCCCCCATGCGGCTCAGCAGGAGGGCGACCGCGGTCTGCAGCACCATGAAGGGAGTGGCCCGTACGCTCCCGGCCAGCTCTGCCAGCCGGGCGTAGAGCTCGGGCGGCACCTCGAACCGCGCCGCCGCGCCCCGGCGGAGCGGTTCCCGCGACCGGGGCCGGTCGGCGGGAAGCCGTATGCGGTCCGGCAGCCCGGCCAGGGCCCGGCGCCAGTGGTCGATTCCCTCGGCCTGCGCGGTGGCGCGCTCCTCGTTCTCGTGCTCCCACAGGGCGAAGTCGGCGTATGTCACCTCCGGCTCCGGGAGGTCGGGGGCCCGCCCGGCGAGCCTGGCCGCGTAGGCCGCGGCCAGGTCCCCGACCAGCGGTCCCATCGACGCCCCGTCGGCGGCGATGTGGTGGACGAGCAGCAGCAGTACGTGTTCGCGCTCACCGGTCCGGTAGAGCCGGGCGCGTAGCGGCAGGTCCTCGGCGAGGTCGAAGACGTGGCCCGCGGCCGCGCGCAGTTCCCCGGCGAGTTCCTCGGGCGCGATGTCGCGCACCGGCAGCCCCGGGCGGTGGCCGCCGGGGGGCGCGATGTGCTGTTCGGGCACGGCCTCCGCGCCGGCGGCGCCTTCCGCGGCGGTCCGGACGGTGGTCCGCAGCGCCTCGTGCCGGTCCACCACGTCGCCGAGCGCGGCGTGCAGCGCGGGGACGTCCAGCGGTCCGTCGAAGCGCAGGGTGGTCGGGATGTTGTAGGCGGCCGAGGCTCCCTGGAGTTCGTCGATGAACCACAGCCGGCGTTGCGCGGACGACAGCGGTACCCGGTCCGGCCTCGGGCGGACCGGGCGGACGCGGCTGCCCGTCGCCGCCCCGCCGCCGAGTTCCTCCGCCAGCCGGGCGACGGTCGGGGCCCGGAAGACCTCCCGTACCGTGACCGCCCCGCCCAGCCTGTCGCGGATACGGCTCGCCAGCCGGGCGGCCAGCAGGGAGTCGCCGCCCAGCGCGAAGAAGTCGTGGTCGGCGCCGACCCGTTCGACGCCCAGCACCTGCGCGAACAGCTCGCACAGGGCCTCCTCGCGGGCGTCGCGCGGTTCCCGTCCCGCGGGCAGGTGCGCGGCGCCGGGGGCGGGCAGCGCCGTGCGGTCCACCTTGCCGTTGGCCGTGCGCGGGATCTCCGCCAGCGCCACCAGTGCCGAGGGGACCAGATGGGCGGGGAGCCGGGCGGCGATCAGCTTGCGCCACCGTTCCACGTCGGGCTCTTCCGCGGGACGGTCCGGGCCGGCGGGTTCGGGCACCAGGTAGGCGACGAGCCTGCGGTCGCCCGGCCGCTCCTCGCGCACGGTCACCAGCGCCTGCGCGACCCCGTCGAGTTCGGTGAGGGCCGCCTCGACCTCGCCCGGCTCCACCCGGAAGCCCCGTATCTTCACCTGGTCGTCCGCCCGGCCGGCGAACTCCAGCACGGCACGGTCCTCTCCCCGCACCCGGCGCACCAGGTCCCCGGTGCGGTACATCCTCTCGCCCGCCCCGCCGTAGGGGTCGGCGACGAAGCGGGCGGCGGTGAGGCCGGGGCGGCGCAGATAGCCGCGTGCCAGTCCCGCACCACGCAGGTACAGCTCTCCCGTCACCCCGTCGGGCACGGGTCTGAGCGCGGCGTCCAGGACGTAGGCGTCCACACCGGCCTCGGTGTTCCCGATGTCCGGCACCCGGTCGCCGCCCGCCGCGCAGCGTCCGGAGGTGGCCTGGACGGTCGCCTCGGTGGGCCCGTAGACGTTGAACATCAAACGACCGGGCGCCCATCGGGCGATCAGCGCGGGCGGAGGCTGTTCACCGCCGGTGACCAGGACGGCCAGGTCGGGGAAATCGCCGGGCGGCACCGTGGCCAGCACGGTGGGCGGTGCGAGGGCCGTCGTGACGCGCCGGGTGCGCAGGAACCCGGCCAGTTCCTCGCCGGCGAGTCCGTGCGGCGGGAGGACGAGGCAGCTCCCCGACGTCAGCGCCATCGCGAGTTCGGCGACGGCGACGTCGAACCCGAGGGCCGCGAGCTGCGCCACCCTGGAACCGGGGCCCAGCCCGTAGCGGTCGGTCTGCTCGGCCGCCAGTGCGGCGATGCCGGCGTGAGTGACCACGACTCCCTTGGGGCGCCCGGTCGAGCCGGAGGTGTAGACGACGTACGCGGGCAGGTCCGCCGGAAGGTCTCCGGCCAGGGGCGCTTCCGCCTCCTCGTGCC
This sequence comes from Streptomyces barkulensis, assembly GCF_002843305.1. GTDB lineage: Bacteria > Actinomycetota > Actinomycetes > Streptomycetales > Streptomycetaceae > Streptomyces > Streptomyces barkulensis. The sequence goes on along the minus strand of NZ_PGSG01000028.1, from coordinate 74,773 downwards.
ACGCTCCGTCGCCGAGGAGGTCGCCGCTCGACACCCATGGGCAGCCGGTGTCCGAAAGCCCCGTCCCGGCCTCGCCGACCACCAGGGCGGGACGGGCGTCGCGCAGCAGGAACCCGATGCGCTCCGCCGGGTACTCCGGGTCGACGGGGAGGTAGGCGCCCCCGGCCCGCTGGACTCCGAGCACCAGTGCCGCCAGTTCCACCCCCCGCGGCACCGCGAGGGCGACGATGCTCTCGGGCCCCACGCCCCGGGCGGCCAGCCGCCGGGCCACCCGGTCGGCGCGCGCGTCGAGCCGGGCGTACGTCCAGACCTCCCGGTCCGATTCGACCGCCGGGGCGCCGGGGGTGCGGGCGGCCTGCCGGGCGAAGAGTTCGGGCAGGGTCCGGGCGGGAAGGTCCCGTCTCGGGCTCCGCCCGGAGGCCAGGGCCCTGGCCTCCTCCGGCGCGTCGAGCAGGCGCGCTCGGCCGATCGGAGCGTCGGCGTTCTCGCCCGTGCGCGTCAGGAAATCCGCCAGCCGCCCGGCCAGCGACGCCACCGCCTCCTTCGAGTGGAGCCGGGGGTTGGCGGTGACGGTGATCGTCAGCCGCCGTCCGTCCCCCGGAGCGCCGAGCAGGTTGACCGCCAGGTCCTCGACCGGTCCGGCCGACAGTTCGTGCACCGGCGACAGGCAGTCGCCGAAGTCGAGCACCGGGGCGAAGGCCATGACGTTGACCAGCGTCGGAGTCAGCGAGGCGGTGTGCGGGGAGAGCCCGAGCGCACGGCTGATGTCCTCGGTGCGGTGACGTTGATGCCGCAGCACGGTGCCGATCTCGGCCGCGGTCTGCTCCAGCAGCGAGGCGAACGGCATCCCCTGCCTCACCCTGAGCCGGAGCGGCACGACGTTCGCCAGCATCCCGGGGGTGCGCACCGCGGCGGGCGTGGCCCTGGCGGCGACCGGGAACCCGAGGACGAGGTCCTCCCCGGGCGCGTGGCGGCTCAGGAAGGCGGCCACCGCCGCCGTGGCGAACACCGACCAGGTACTGCCGCTCTTCTCCACCCTCAGGCCCAGTGCGGCGGTGTCGGCGGCGCAGATGTGCACCGAGCGCCGCAGCGCGTCGGACGCGGCGTACGCACCGGGCGTACCGGGTGAACCGGGCGTGGTGGACGTACCGGGCGTGGCGGGGCCGGCGACGCTCGTGGGGGACGGGAGGTCGCCGAGCCGCCTCCGCCAGTGGTCGGCGTCCGCGCGGTGGCGGGCGGAGTGCCGGTAGTCGCGGTCCTCCTCGGCGAGGCGGGCCAGCGACGCGAAGTGGCAGGGGGGCGGCTCCTGGCCGGCGCGCAGCGTGCGGTACACCGTCGCGAGTCTGTCCAGGTAGAGCGCGGCGCCGAACCCGTCGAGGGCGAGGTGGTGGTAGCGCAGGTGCAGGATGCCGCGGTGGTCGCCGAGGAGTATCAGGGTGTGCCGGCAGGTGTCGCCGGCGGCGAGGTCCCACGGCTCCGCCTGTCGGCGGTCCATCCAGTCCAGGGCCTCGGAGCGCGGGTGGCCGCGGCCGCGGAGATCCAGCCGGGACAGCCCTGTCTGCGTGCTCGGCGGCCGGGTGAGCACGAGCTGCTCCAGTGCTCCGTCCCCGTCCTCCCGGAAGGCGGTGCGCAGCGCCTCGGTGTCGGCGACCGCCCGGCGGACCGCCTCGCCCAGTACCTCCTCCACCACGTGGTCGAGTTCGAGGTAGAGGCCGCAGGTGTAGAGTCCGTCGTCCGACCGCAGACGCTGCGCGGTCCAGATCCCGGACTGGGCCGAGGTGGCGGCCACGCGGTCTGCCGGGGGCTCCAGCATGCTTCTCCTGCCCTAGGTCTGAAAGTCTGTCGGCGCGCCCGGTCGCGCAGCGGCGCTCGCACGCACGGGTGCTCGGCGCGTGCGTACGCGTGCTGTGACGGGGCCGGGCGTCAGCGCGCGGCGCGTGAGGCCAGCCGGGAGGTGATGGCGTCGATCGTCTGCTCCTGCCAGAGCAGACCCAGGTCGCACTCGACGTCCAGGTGATCCTCGACCATGCCGCACAGGGCGGTCCCGGTGACGGAGGTCATGCCGTAATCGGTGAGGGGGATGTCGGTGGCGAGGGATTCCGGGGGAACGCCGAGGCAGTCCGCACACTGCTCGCGCAGCCACTGCCGCAGGTGCTCGGGGGACGGGGACGGGGACGGGGACATGAGGTTTACGACCTTCGTCTTCGGTGTGAGGGACGACCGTCGGCCGTCGGGGAGGCGGTCCGGACGGCCGGCGCGCTGTTCCGGGGCCGGTGCTCCCGGGTTCCCCGGGGTCCGGGGTCCGGGGAGCTTCCCGACGCGGTGAGCGGATCAGAACGATGGCGTCGTCATGCGGTGGGAGCGGAGGCGTCACGGAGGGGATCGCCTTCCCGGAACGCCGCCATGAGCCGTTGCGCGCCGGGGTCGGCGTGGACGCGGAGGAGTTCACCGGCCCGGAAGAGCCGGGCGGCCAGGCGGCGCTGCACCTTGCCGCTGCTGGTACGCGGGGTGCCGCCGCGGCGCACCAGCACCACGCCCGCCGGGGCCAGGCCGAACTCGCGCGCGAGCGTCGCCCGCATCGCCGTCACCAGTTCGGAGCAGCGGTCGCCCTGGGCGGACGGGGCCACCTCGTGCGTGACCACGACGGCCTCGCCCTCTTCCGCGGGGACGGTGAAGACCGCGCCGATCGTGCCGAGTTCGCCGTGGTGGGCGCGCAACCCGTGCTCGACGTCGTGCGGGTAGATGTTGCGGCCGTGCACGATGAGGAGTTCCTTGGTACGGCCGGTCACGTACAGCTCGCCCTCGTACAGGATGCCGAGGTCACCGGTGCGCAGCCACGGCCCCGAGCCGTCCCCGGCCACGGCGAACGTCTCGGCGGTCGCCTCCGGTTTCCGCCAGTAGCCGGCGGCCACACTCGCGCCCCTCACCCGGATCTCGCCGACCGCGTCGCCCGAGACGGGCTCCCCGGTCACGGGATCGACCACGGAGACCTCCAGTGCCGGGGGCCGGCCGCAGGAGACGACCTCGCGCGCCGGGTGTCCCGCCGCCGCCTCGACGAAGCGGTGGTTCTCCAGTTCCGCGGCGTCCACCCGCCGGGTGCGCGGCTCGCCCGTGGACAGGGACACCAGCAAGGTGGCCTCGGCCAGTCCGTAGCAGGGTGTCATGGCGTCAGGGGGCAGCCCCGCGGGGGCGAACTCCTTGGTGAAGGCGCGGAGTGTCCCGGCCCGGATCGGCTCCGAGCCGTTGGCGGCCCAGCGCCAGCGCGACAGGTCGAGGCGGTCGATCTGCTCGGGCTTCACCCGCTGCACGCAGTAGTTGTAGGCGAAGTCGGGTGCGGCGGAGAAGACCAGGCCGAAGCGGTCGATCAGTACGAGCCACAGGTGCGGCCGGCGCAGGAAGGCGCCACCGCTCATCAGCACGGCGGCACCGCCGCTGAACAGCGCCGGGCTCAGCAGCCCGAACAGCCCCATGTCGTGGTACATCGGCAGCCAGCCGCCCAGCCGGGGGGCGGCCCCCAGGCCGAAGCCGGAGAGCAGGCTCCGCACGTTGTCGGCGAGCGCGCCGTGGGTGACGACGACGCCCTTGGGGTCGCCGGTCGAGCCGGAGGTGTACTGGAGCACCGCCACGGTGTCGGCCCGGATCTCGGGTCTTCGCCACTGCTCCGGCTCGGCGTCGTCGGGCAGTTCGTCGACGGACAGCAGCGGCAGATCGTCCAGCCCGGCCCCGGCCGCCCACTGCCTGACCTCGGCCTCGGTGTCGGAGACGGTGAGGACGGCGCCCGCGTCGGCGTCCCGGGCGATGCCCGCAACGCGCGTAGTCTCCAGGGAGGTTCCCGTGGGCAGCGGCGCGGGGACCGCGACCATGCCCCCGTAGAGGCATCCGGCGTAGGCCGCGGCGAACTCCGCGGACTGCGGGAAAAGTAACAGCACCCGTGATCCCGCACCCAGACCCGCCCTGCGGAGAAGGACGGCGATGCGGCGGGCCCTGCCATCGAGCCAGGAGTAGCTCCGCAGCGCCTCCTCCCCCTCGTGCTCGGGGTCCCGTACCAGGCCGACCGCCTTGCGCTCGGGGTCGGACTCGGCCGTCGCCGAGATCGCGGCCACCAGATGAGGGCCCGCCAGCACGTTCTCCGCGGCCCCCGCTCCGTTCACAGGCTCCACTGTCCCCCCTCACCATCCGGGTGGGTGTCCGCTCCACCAGGGTGCGGGCCGGCGCTCCTCCGGGTTCCCGGTGCCACGGAGGCGTCGCCGCGCCCCGTCCGGGTCCGGAAGAGCTCTTCCGACGGCCTTCTGCATGTCGATCGAGCGCCTGCGCGCCGCAGGCCTTCCTGGTTGTGCATCCTTTGCCGACCTTCCCCATAGGAAGTTCTTCCACAGGTCGCGCACGCACTTTGCCCTCTTGACAAGAGCTCCCAGCCCTATACACCCACACAGAAAGGGGGCCGATGGCAGCAAGCATACAGACCCGAACCCGTTTTGATTAGAGCCCGCAACCGAACAGACTGGGATCCGATCCTTCCCGCAAGCCTTCGCGTCAAATATTTACAATTCGCCAGCGGCTGCGCTGTAAACCACGATAAAGCCCCTTTGTCCGTTTCCGATTTCGGTGGCCGCAGTGGTGTTCGAATAACTGCCCATGCACATCTTCGAGGCCGTTTCAAGAGGGCATCGGGCGAAGTGGGTCTTGACAAGGCGATCAGAACGCCCTTACGGGCCCGGTTTTCTTCGCGGCGGCTATCGGGCCGGAACTCCCGGGCTGCCTGAACTCCCGGGCCGCCGGGGCGGTCATGGAGTGGACACGGCGGGCCGGGGAGCGGCCACCCGCCCCGCGCACCCGGTCTCGGACGCACCGGTCCCGGCGGACAGACGACTCGGCGGCCCCGGCGCAAACCGGCCGAACACAGAAAGCCCGCGGGAAGCGGCCTCCGGACACGCCCGAAGGGAATTTCCTCATGTCCAGGCCACTGAAATCACCGAGGAAGGAAGCGAATTATCCGGTCAAAATGTCACCGCTCTTCCGCGGAACCCTTTTCCGTGAAGCACGAGGGATAACAGAGTGACGTACAGGTGGCGCACACGAGTCTCCCGGCCGCGGGAATCGACACGCCACACGTACCGGAATCAGCGATACCGCCCGGGCGGCGTCCAGGCGCGATTCCGGTCCCCGATCATGTCCTGCGCACTCAAAGCTGCGCCTGTCGCGCTGCCACCCACACGAATCCTCCGGCGGCCGACACCGACGCCGATGTGCGTCCGGCGACCCGCCCCGAGCCCCGTCACTTCCGCCAGAACAGGTGATGCGCCACACCGCTCGGGCTGGGAACGACCTCCAGGTGGAACCGGTCGAGCAGTTCGTCGGGGGACTCCCAGAGCCGCAGCCCGGATCCGAACCTCACCGGTGAGACCGCAACGTGCATGGTGTCGACGAGGTCGGCGTCGAGGAACTGCCGGATGGTGGTGACCCCGCCGCCGAGCCGGACGTCCCCGCCCCGCGCCGCCTCCCGCGCCTGTCTCAGGATCTCGGCCGGAGAGCCGTCGACGAAGTGGAACGTGGTGTCGGAGAGCGTGAACGAAGGACGCTCGTGGTGGGTCATGACGAACACCGGGGTGTGGAACGGGGGCTCCTCCCCCCACCAGCCGCGCCACTGATGGTCCTGCCAGGGCCCGCGCTGGGGGCCGAACTTGTTGCGGCCCATGATCTCGGCGCCGATGTTGTGGGCGTAGTCCCGCGTGAAGTAGTCGTCCAGGCCCCGGCTCCCCCCGGGATCGGTGCGTCCGGGCCAGCTCGCCGTGGCGCCGGCCCAGGCGAACAGGCTCTCGGCTCCGGCGAGCCCGAACGGACTCCCGAGGCTCTGGTCCTCTCCGGCGCCGATGCCGTCGCTGGAGACGTTGAAGTTCTGGACCCTCAGCAGTTGGGTCATGCGTTCCTCCCGTGGTGTCGGACGGTGGTTTGACTCTCCGGGCCGGAGAAACTCATCGCCACCCGCCCCGCCGGTCGCCGCCCGGTTCCGGCGGAGGCGGGTGACGAGTGGGTGGCGAGTGGCGGGTGATGGAGCCGGTAAAACCAGACAGAAGATGTCGGGTTTCGGGTCGATCATGACCTCACCGGCCGGCGTCGACGGTGGACGCGGGCCGAAGTCCCACCAGCAGACAAGGATCCCCATGCGCGAAACACCGGAAGAGCTCGAAGAGCTCCAGGCTCTTCTCGACTCCTCGCTCTCCCGCTCCACCCCGCACCTCCGCTCGATCATCAACACCGAGCGCACACTGACCGCAAAGCGGCTCACCCAGGTCCTCACCGGCATGTGCACCCTCTCCCTGGCCACCGTGACGGCGAAGTGCGAGCCGCGCATCAGCGGCGCGGACGGGCACTTCCTGCACGGGAAGTGGCACTTCGGCACGGCACGCGGCGCAGCCAAGGCCCGTCACCTCGCCGCGCGGCCCGCCGTCAGCGCCGCGCACATGCGGGGCGAGGACCTGGGGGTGTTCGCCCACGGCACGGTGGAGATCCTCAACCCCCACGGCGGCGAACCGGCCGCGGACTGGCCGGACCTGCTCTCGTACTTCAAGGACTTCTACGGCGAGGACGCCTTCGACTGGGACGAGGAGGTGGTCTACTACCGGCTGCGTCCGCACTGGATGACCGTCTACGCGCCCGACGACTCGAAGCTCGCCCCGGCGGTTCCGTCCTGACCTGGGGCACGGGCCGCGCCCGGCCTCTCGGGCGGGGGTGAGGGGGCCCCGTACCGGCGGTGGGGCGGGCGCCCGCGACACGGGGCGCCCGCCCCACCGTGCCGGTCAGGCCGACGCCCGGGCGGCCGGGCCCGTCCGGGCCGCCTCCCCTGCGACACGGCGGCGGCGCACCGGCAGGCCGAGGGTCGGGTTGGCGACGGCCCAGGCCGCGCCCTTGCAGACCACCTCCTTGTAGACGGCGGCGAGCCGGCCGGTCAGGGCCGCGCCGGTGGCCCGGTCGTCGGCGGTGACGTACTGGATCAGACCTTCCCGGCGGCCCAGCGAGACGCACTGGTTGAAGTAGCGGATCGGGATCCTCGGGAGCTTCCCGCCGGTCAGGCGCGCGGCGATGGTGTCGGCGGCCTGCCACGCGGTGGGAGTGCCCGAGGCGCACGACATCCGCAGCGGCTTCTCCCCGGGACCCATCGCCATGGCGGCGTCGCCGACGGCGTACACCTCGGGGTGCGAGACCGAGCGCATGGTCGCGTCGACCACGATCCGGCCCGTGCCGGTGGTCTCCAGGGTGGTGGCCCGTGCGACGGGGTGGACCGCGAAGCCGGTGGCCCACACGGTGACCGCGGCCGGGATGGTCTCGCCGCCGGCGGTGGTGACGCGGTCGGCCTCGACTCCTGTGACGGCCGTGTGCTCGTGCACGGTGATGCCGAGCCCGCCGAGGACCTTCCGCAGATGGCCGCGCCCCTTGTCCGAGAGGTGGTCGCCGAGCCCGCCGCGGACGGCGAGGGCGACCGCGAGGTCCGGGCGGGCCTCGGCGATCTCGGTCGCGGCCTCCAGACCGGTGAGGCCGCCGCCGACGACGACCACGGGCTGCCCGGCGGCCAGGCCGGCCAGGCGCTCGCGCAGCCGGAGCGCTCCGGGCCGGCTCGCGACCTCGCAGGCGTGCTCGGCGGCGCCGGGGACGTCCTGGTCGTTCCAGCCGCTGCCGAGGGCGTACACCAGGGTGTCGTACTCCAGTTCCCGGGCGTCCGCGCCCTCGCCGGTACCGGCGCCGGTACCGGCGCCGACGACGGTCACGGCCTTGCGGTCGGCGTCGACGCCGGTGACCTTCGCCGTCACCAGCTCGACGCCGGTGCCCGCGAACATCTCGTCGAGCGGCCGGGACCTGAGGTCCTGGCCGGCCGCGAGCTGGTGCAGCCGGACGCGTTCGACGAAGTCGGGGTCGGCGTTGACGAGGGTGATGGCGACGTCGTCACGGTGCAGCCGCCTGGCGAGGCGGCCGGCCGCGGAGGCTCCGGTGTACCCGGCTCCGAGGACGATGATGCGGTGCTTCATTTCCCTGGCTCCCGTCTGCAGAGTTCGGTCTCTTGCGCGGTTTCGCCCCTTGAACCGGGCAGCGAGCCGTTTCCTGACAGGAACGGGGAGTGATACAGATCACAGTCGAGCCGGAAGGCCCCCGGCTCCGGCGCCGGGGGCCTCACCTCGCGGTCAGAAGGCGTGGAACAGGGGCTCCGCGTGATCGGTGGCCGCCCACACCCGTGTCGCGCGTCCGAGCTTGTCGGGGTTGGCCTGACTGCGGATCGCGGTGATGCCCTCGGCGGTGACCTCCAGGCACACGACGCCGACGACCCGGCCGTCCACGACCGCCACGACGGCGGGTCCGCCGTTGGCGGTCGTGACGTGGAGACCGGGCGAGCCCCCGACCAGGGCACGCTTGGCCCGTGCGGGCTTGAACAGCCCCCGCATGAACTTCGCGACCGCGAGAGCGCCCTCGACCGGCCTGAGGCGGGCCGGGACCTTCCCGCCGCCGTCGCCGACCGAGACGGCGTCGGCGGTGAGCAGCCGCACCAGCGGCTCGGTCCCCCCGTCGGCGGCGGCCGCCAGGAACTCCTCGACGACCCGCCGGGCGGCGGCCTCGTCGACCTCGGTACGGGCCCTGCCGTCCGCGATGTGCTTCCTGGCGCGGTGGAGGATCTGCTGGCTGGCCGCCTCGCTGACACCGAGGATCCCGGCGATCTCCCGGTGCGGGTAGTCGAAGGCCTCCCGCAGCACGTACACCGCCCGCTCGTGGGAGGACAGCCGCTCCATGAGGGCGAGGACCGCGTACGAGACCGACTCGCGCTGCTCGGCGGTGTCGGCCGGGCCGAGCATCGGGTCGCCCTCGAGCAGTGGCTCGGGGAGCCACTGGCCCACGTAGGTCTCGCGCCGCGCGCGGGCCGAGGTGAGCTGGTTGAGGCACAGGTTGGTGAGCACCTTCGTCAGCCAGGCCTCGGGAACCTCGATGCGCCCGACGTCGGCGGCCTGCCAGCGCAGAAAGGTCTCCTGCACGGCGTCCTCGGCCTCGCTCGCGGAGCCGAGGAGGCGGTAGGCGATGGCCTCCAGACGGGGCCTGGCGGCCTCGAAGCGGTCCACGTCCTTCACGGTCAGCGGCATGGCCCGGATCCTAGTGCCGCGCCGGGCCGGGCCGGGCGACCGGTCGCCCGGCCCGGCCGTCGGGCGGGGGCGTCAGACGCGGTTGCGGCGGACGCGGAGGACGACCGCGGCTCCGAGCACGACGAGTGCGGCGCCGCCCGCGGCGACGAACGGCGTCGCGAAGTCGCCGCCGGTGTCGGCCAGGTTCTCCCCGTCCTGAGCGGCGGCCGCGGCGGCTCGGGTCCCGTCACCGCCACCGTTCCCGCCGCCGTTCCCGCCGGCGGAGTCTGCGGGGGCGTCGGCGTCGGTGCCGTCCTCCGAGACCGGCTCGCCCTCTCCGGAGCGCTGCTGCGGGGCCGGGGCCTCGGCGCCCTTTCCGGGGGCGGTGGCCGCGCCGGACGGAGCCGGGGCGCCGTTCAGGCTGACGGCCACCGTGGCGGACCCGCCGCCCGACGCCCTGACCTCCACGTCGATCCGGTGGGCGGTGTCGGTCAGCCGCGTGATGGCGTCGGTGTCGCCGCCGCCGTCCTCCTCGGTGGTGTCGATGAGGCGGGAGGCGGTGTAGGAGCCCTTGGGCACCCGGTAGGCGTGGACGCCCTCGACCTTGGCGTCGAGCGTGCCGTACCGGTTGGTGTAACTCGCGTCCTCGTGGCGGTACTCGATGACCAGGCGGTCCTCGCCCATCGGTATGTCGAGCGCGCGCACCCCCTCCTTCGTGCCGTGGAGCGGGGCCAGTTCGTAGGTGGCGGACTTCTCCACCGTGACCGCCTGGCCGTCGGGCAGCCATCCTCTGCTGATGAGCTCGGGCGCGGTGAAGCCGACGCCGGCGCCGCCTCCGCCCATCGGGGTCTTGCCGCTGGTTCCGCCGGTGGTGCAGTCGCCCAGGTCGCCGCCCGCGCACTTCTCGCGGAGGTGGTGGGCGAAGCCCTGGTTGTGGCCGAACTCGTGGACGAGCAGGTCCTCGCCGATCTCCTGGCCGACCAGGCTGACCCAGGTGTAGGGGCCGGGCATCGAACCGAGGCCGGACCAGTTGCAGTCGCTGCCCTTGCCCGGCTGGATGACGGAGAGGCTGTCGTAGTCCTCGCCCCTGACGTACCCGTCGGCTTCCAGGGCCTTCCGGGTCGCCGCGTTGACCCGGCCCGCGTCGCAGGGCTTCTGCGCGAGGTCGAGTTCGTACGGGCCGACGACCTTCTCCGGTACGGCCGGCACATAGGTGAAGGCGCCCTGCGAGACCTTGGCGAAGTAGCCGGCGAGGGACTTGCGCCCGCCGAAGTAGCTGCTCGCCGCGTACTCCTTGACCAGGTCGGTGTCCGGGAACTTCGCGTCCTGGAAGCCGACGACGACCACGAGGGTCCTGCGCTCGCCGGTGACCGGGTCCGCGGCGTGGGCGGTGCCGGTGGCGAGGGCGGTGGTCAGGGCGGCGCCGGTGGCAGCGGCGACGGCGGCGGCGCGGATGCGCGTGTGCATGGGGAGCCTTTCGGGTCCGGGGGAACTTCTCACTCCTGGGGAGTGGGCCGCCCCGGATCCGTCCCGCGACTTTGCCGATACTTTACCCGGGTGCCGTTCGGGCAGGTGAGAGCCTCGGCCGCCCGGTCATCCGTCCGCGAACCTCCCGTCGAAGAGGGCGCCGTCGTAGAGGAAGGCGAAGGAGGGCGAGCCGTAGTAGTGGTGGTTGGTGGCGATTTCGCCGGTGTGGGGCTTCCCGTCCGCGGCGTTCGCCCAGTCGTCCAGGCCCAGGTACATCGTGCCGCCGGCCTGGACGAACCGCGCCTCGCCCGACCCTTCCGGGGCGTAGAGGCCCCACAGCTGGCGGGTGTCGGAAGGATCGCAGACGGCCTGGGTGACCGGCGCGTCGTCGATCCGCGTGCCCTGGTTGGCCAGGCACATCCCGGTGCCGGTGTTGCGCAGCTGCACCCGGCCGTCGCCGCCCGGACGGAGCAGGTCCCACTGCTGGTGCTCCCCGCCGTCGCAGGCGGCCTCCCGGGCCTGGACGCCGGTGGCCGTGCTGCCGCCGGGTATCTCCATGCACCGTCCGGTGGACGCCGGACGCAGCCGGGTGCGGTCCTCGGCCGCCGGGCCCGGCGCCGCGGCCCCGGGCACCGACCGCGCGTCCGGTGTCGCTGATGCGCCGGCGCCGGACGGCGAGGGGGCCGCGGAGGCGCTCGGTGGCGCGGTGGACGGGGGGACGGGCTCCGGCACGGTGGCGCCGGGTGAGTCGGAGGGAGCGGAGGCGGCCGGGGCCGGCGCCGTCCTCGCGGGTTCGTCCCCGCCGGGAAGCAGCAGGAGGCCGCCTGCGACGGCGGCCGTCACGGCCACCGCCGCGGCCGTGGTGCCCCAGGGGGACGCGGCCGTGGCCGGCTGCGGTGCGGTGACGGGCTCGTGCGGGGCGCCGGAGCCGGAGGAGCCGGAAGGGCCGGAAGAGGGAGCCGCCCCCGTACCACCGGCCGCGGCGCCTTCGGCGAGCCGGGCGGTGAGATGGGCGGGCGCGCCCCACAGCAGCAGCGCGGCGGGCAGCACGGCCCGCAGCCGCTGGTCGATGTCGGTGAGTTCGGCCAGCGCCCGCCGGCAGCCGTCGCAGTCGTCGAGGTGCCGCCGCAGATGCCGGGGCATGCGGCGGCCGGGTCGGCGTACGGCGGATCCCAGGAGCGTGCCGTAGCGGCGGCACTCCCGGCTGCGCCCTGCCGACTCGGCGTGCGCGCTGAGGAACGCCTCCCGCAGCCCCTCGCGGGCGCGGGCGGTGAGGGAGGCCACACCGCTGGGGCTCACCCCGAGGAGCGTTCCGGTCCTCGCCGCGGGCTCGCCCTCGACGACGCTGTGCCACAGCACCGCCTGCCAGCGCTCCGGCAGGGAGCGGAAGCCGCGCAGCACCATGCTGCCGTCCTCTTGGCGGATCATCCGCTCCTCGGCGCTCTGGACGTACGCGCCCTGTGCTCCGTGGAGTTCGTCGAGCCGGCGGTCGAGGTCGGCGGAGAGTTCCGTGCGGCGGGCCGAGGCGGCCCAGTCCCCGGCGGTGTGGCGTACCACGCCCAGGAGATACGGGCGCCATGCCTGCGTCGGGCCGTGGCCGGACCGGACGGCCTGGATGGTCCGGGTGAACGCCTCGGACGCCAGATCCTCCGCGGTGTGCGCGTCGCGGACGAAGGTACGGGCGTAGGCCAGCACCGCGGAGCGGTGGCGGCGGTACAGCTCGGCCAGGGCGCTCTCGCCGCCCGTCCGCCGTACCGCCGCGGTGAGTTCCGCGTCGGAGGGCTCGGCCGGCGCTCCCGCGGGCTCCGCCGGTGCGCCGGAGCCGCCGTTCGCCGCCGTCGATGTCACGCGCGGACCGTACACGGCCACCTGCCCGGACGGCCCGGGCCGGATCCCGCGGCCGCCCCGGCCGGGGCCCCGGTCAGCCACCGTGCGCGGCCGCCCCCGACAGGGGCGGCGCGGTGTCCGCGCCCGGCTGGGGGTGTACGCAGTGCCAGCGGTGTCCGCCGGGGCCGTCCGCCGCCGCCGGGAAGGCGGTGGCGCACGCGTCGTCCGCCTTCCAGCAGCGGGTGCGGAACGGGCACCCGGAGGGCGGGTTGGTGGCCGACGGCACCGGTCCGTGCAGCACGATCCGCTCGGGGCGCTCCAGCAGGCTCGGGGTGGCCGAGAGCAGGGCCTCGGTGTACGGGTGCCGGGAGTCGCCGGTGACCTGCGCGGCCCCGCCCTCCTCGACGACGCGGCCGAGGTACAGCACGGCGATGCGGTCGGACAGGTAGCGCACGGTCTGCACGTCGTGCGAGATGAACACCATGCCGAGGCCGAGCCGGGCCCGCAGGTCCACCAGGAGGTTGAGGATCTGGGCGCGCACCGAGACGTCCAGGGCGCTGGTGGGTTCGTCGGCGACGATCAGCTCCGGTTCCAGGGCGAGGGCGCGGGCGATGGCCACGCGCTGGCGCTGGCCGCCGGAGAGCTGGCCGGGCAGTGCCTGAAGGGTGTGGCCGGGCAGGCCGACCAGGTCGAGGAGTTCCTCGACGCGCCGCTCGCGCTCGTCCCGCGTCCCCCGGGCGTGCACGTCCAGCGGGTCGCGCAGGATCCGGTGCACCGGCAGCCGCGGGTTCAGCGCGGTGGAGGGGTCCTGGAAGACCACGCCGACCGAGGTACCGAAGCGGGTGCGGCGTTCGGCGGCGGGCATCCGCCACAGGTCCTGGCCCTTGAAGTACACATGGCCCTCCGTCGGGCGCTGCAGTCCGGTGACCACCCGGGCCAGGGTGGACTTGCCGCAGCCCGACTCGCCGACCAGGCCGAGGATCTCGCCGGGCCGGACCTCCAGGCAGGCGTCGGTCAGGGCGTGCACCGCGTCCCGGCGCAGGATGCCGCCGCTGCGCGCCCTGTGCCGTACGTGGACGTGGTCGAGCCGGACGAGCGGTTCCATCGTGGTGTCCTTCGGTGCGGTCATCGGGCGCTCTCCAGCCGCTCGGCCGGCCGGTTCACGGGCGCCGGGTGGTGGCAGGCGAACAGGTGGTCCCGCGCGGCCCCGCGGTCGGCCGGGGGCGGCGGGGTGGTGGCGCACAGGCCGGTGGCGGCGGCGCACCGGGAGGCGAAGCGGCAGCCTGGGCCGAACGCCTTCGGCGCGGGCACCACACCCCGGATCTGGTGCAGCCGGTTTGCGCCCGCCTCCAGCGAGACCACGGAGCCGAGCAGCCCCCGGCTGTAGTGGTGGGCGGGGTCGGTCAGCAGGGAACGGGTGTCGCCGGCCTCGGCGATCTGGCCCGCGTACATCACCGCGACCCGGTGGGCGAGATCGCCGACCAGGGCCAGGTCGTGCGAGACGAGGACCATCGCGAAGCCGAGTTCGTCGCGCAGTCTGACCAGCAGTTCGACGACCTGGGCCTGCACGGTGACGTCGAGCGCGGTGGTCGGCTCGTCGGCGATGAGCAGCCGCGGTTCGCGGGAGAGCGCCATGGCGATCAGCACGCGCTGCCGCTGGCCGCCGGAGAGTTCGTGGGGGTAGCTGCGCAGGGTGCGCTCGGGGGACAGGCCGACCAGTTCCAGCAGTTCGGCGGGGGTACGGGTGCCGCCGCGCGAGGTGAGCCGCTTCAGCTGGGTGCCGATCAGCACCGACGGGTTCAGCGACGACATGGCGTCCTGGTAGACCATCGCTATCTCGGGGCCCATGAGCGCCCGGCGTTCCCTGGGCGACAGCTTCAGCAGGTCGCGGCCCCGGTAGAGGATCTCGCCCCCGGCCTCGGCGTTGCGGGCCAGCAGGCCCATGATCGCGAGGCTGGTGATCGACTTGCCGCAGCCCGACTCGCCGACCAGGCCGAGGGTTTCGCCCTCGCGGACGGTGAAGGAGATGCCGTCGACGACGCGGATGTCGCCGTAGCGGTCGGGGAAGCGGATCGCCAGGTCGCGGACGACGAGCAGTTCGGGCGCCTCCTCGGGCAGCGGCGGCACCGCGGGCTCGGCCGCCTCCAGCCGGGTGGCGAGCTCGGCGAGGGCGGCGTCCACCGTGGCCCGGTCGGCGGCGGGCGCGGCGGTGACGGCGGCCTGCTCCTCGGGGCCGGCGCCGCCGGCGCGGGCCTTGTCCGGGGAGGCGGCGGCGTCCGTCATGCCCTCGGACAGCACGTTCAGGGCGAGCACCGTGATCAGCACGCACAGACCGGGGAAGAGGGTCGCCCACCAGCCGCCCGAGAGCAGGATCTGCCGGCCGTAGGCCAGGACGCTGCCCCAGCTGGGGTCGGGGTCCTGCACTCCGGCGCCGATGAAGGACAGGCTCGCCTCGAAGATGATGGAGTCGGCCACCATGACGGTCGCGAACACCAGGACCGGCGCGGCGCAGTTGACGGCGACGTGCCGGGCCACGATGTGGCCGCGGCGGGCGCCGATGACCTGCTCGGCGGCGACGTAGTCCTCGCCGTACTGCTCCAGCACGTTGGCCCGTACGACACGGGCGAGCGAGGGCGAGTAGACGAAGGCGATGGTGAGGATGATGACCGGGACGCTGGGACCGAACACGGCGACGAGGACGGCGGCCAGCGCGATCGGCGGGAACGACATCACGACGTCGAGCGTGCGCATCACCGACTCGTCGGCGAGTTTGCGCGAGGTGGCCGCCAGCGCTCCCAGGAGCGAGCCGAGGACCAGGGCGAGGAAGGTCGCGCCGAGGCCGATGACCAGGGAGTAGCGGGCGCCGTGCACGACTCGCGCGAAGATGTCGCGGCCGGCCCGGTCGGTGCCGAACCAGTGGTCGGAGCCCGGCGGCTGGGCGGGGGTGCCGGTGGCGAGCGGGTCCTGGGTGAGCAGCGGTGCGAGGACCGCGCCGAGGACGACGACGGCGAGGACCCCGAGGGCGACCTTGGAGGGTATGGGCAGACGGCGCAGGCGGGTGCCGGGCCGGAGCCTGCCGGCGAGGGAGCGTGGGGCGAACATCACACCGTCCTGATGCGCGGGTTGACGAGCAGGTAGAGCAGGTCGACGACGACGTTGACCACGAGGAAGGCGACCGCGATGGTGAGCACGGTGCCCTGGACGAGTGCGACGTCGCCTCCGGTGACGCCCTCGAGGATCAGCTTGCCCATGCCGGGCAGGTCGAAGATCGCCTCGATGACGACGGCGCCGCTGAGCATGTAGCCGACCTTGACGCCGAGCACGGTCAGCGGGGTGACCAGGGCGTTGCGCAGCACCGAGCGGATGATCAGGGACGGCGGCAGGCCGCTGCCCCGGGCGGTGCGCACGTAGTCGCGGTCGAGTTCGGCGACCATCGAGGTGCGCACCAGACGGGCCAGCGACGCGGCGACCGGCAGTGCGAGGGCCAGCGAGGGGAGCGCCATGCTCTCGAGCCAGCCGCCGAGGGAGTCGGCCGGGTTGACGTAGCCGCCGGTCGGGAAGAGCGGGATGTTCAGCGCGAACTGCTGGATGAGCAGGACGCCGAGCCAGAACGAGGGCAGGGCGATGCCGGCCATCGACAGCACCCGGAACACCTGGTCGGGCCAGCGGTCCCGGTGGACGGCGCTGGTGACGCCGAAGACCAGGGCCAGCACGACGGCCAGCGAGAGACCGAGCAGCGTCAGCTGCAGGGTCAGCGGGAACGCGGTGGCGATCCGGTCGGCGACGGGCTGGCTGGGCGGCACGGTGACGCCGAGGTCTCCCTGCACCAGATCGGCCAGGAAGGCGAAGTAGCGCACCGGCAACGGGTCGTCGAGACCGTGCGCCTCGGCGAACGCGGCACGTGCCTCGGGGCTCGCGCTGTCGCCGAGCGCGTTGTACGCGGGGTCGGCCGGCGAGAACTGCAGCACCACGAAGACCAGCAGCGCGATGCCGAGCACCATCACCGGCATCATCGCGACGCGGCGCAGCGCGAGCCGGAGGAATGCAACCATCGTGAGGTTCCTAGGAATCGGGGCGGGCCGCCGCTGCCTGCCGGGCAGCGGCGGTTGCCCGGGGACGGGCGTACGGGCTCAGGCGCGGCCGACGTCGATGAAGGACAGACCGGTGGTGGGCAGCGGCCTGAAGCCCGGCAGCGTCCCCTCCCGCCAGGCGGTGGGCAGCTTGCGGTGCAGCACCGGGTACAGGGCCGCCTCCTCGGCGACCAGGTCGGTGACCTGGCCCCACAGCTCCTTGCGCTTGTCCTCGTCGGCCTCCGAGGCGGCCCTGTCGAGCAGCGACCTGGTCTTCCTGTAGGCGTCGGAGCCGGCCCAGCCGTAGCGCTTCTCGGGCCAGAAGCCGTAGTAGAACCAGCGCAGCAGCAGGTCGGCGTCGTTGCCGAAGACCGACGGGTCGCCCGGCGCCGCCAGCGCGTCGAAGTCACCCTTGTCGATCTTGGAGTACTGGGCGGGGGACTGGGCGATGTCCAGCCTGGCGTCGATGCCGGCCGCCGCCCAGCTCTCCTTGATCAGCGGTGCGATGTCCTTGACCCAGCCGGTGTCGGTGAGCAGCAGGGTGAAGGAGAGTTTGTCCACGCCCGCCTCCTTCAGCAGCTTCCTCGCCTTGGCCGGGTCGTGGCCGTAGACGGTGGCGGCCTTGCGGTAGTCGGGGTGCGTGGCCGGCACGTATCCGGTGGCGGGCTCGGCGTTGCCCAGCAGCGCGGTGGAGATGATCTTCTCGGTGTCGAGCGCGTAGTGCAGGGCCTGGCGTACCCGCTTGTCGGCGAAGCGCTCGTCCTTGCAGTTGAACATCAGGAAGAGCAGGCCGAAGGACTGGACGGACTCCACCTCGTCCTTGCCGGTGAGGCCCTCGACGTCGATGTAGGGCACGTCCTCGATGGCCTGGACCCGGCCGGACTTGAGCGCGCTGACCCGGGCGGACGGGTCGGACATCAGGTACCAGACCATCTTCTCGGCCTTGGCCGGGTGGGGCCCGTTGTACTTGTCGTACGCCTCCATGACGATCTTGTCCTCGCGGACCGCCGACACGAAGCGGTACGGGCCCGAGCCGACCGGCTCGGCGTCGAAGGCCTTGGGGTCGGCGCCGGCGATCTTCTTGGGCACGATGCGCACCACGGATATGCGTGACGGGAAGAGCGCGAAGGGGTGCTTGAGCTTGAACTCGACCGTCGCGGTGTCGACCGCCTTCACCCGGTCGATGAAGGGCACGAACTGCGCCATCAGCGAGGCGTTCTCCGGGTCGAGGACGCGCTCGAAGCTGAACACCACGTCGTCCGCGGTGACCGGCGAACCGTCGTGGAAGGTGGCGCCCTCGCGCAGGGTGGCCCGGTAGGTGGTCGCGTTGATCTTCTTGGGCATCTCGGTGGCCAGCGTCGGGCGGGCGACGAGCGTGGCCGGGTCGAGGTCCACCAGGCCCTCGAAGATGTGCATGTTGGCGGCGTACGGGGTGGCGCCGGAGGTGATCATGGGGTCGAAGCCCGTGGAGAGGGGGTAGGAGAGCCCCGCTTCGATGGTCTCGGTGCCGCTGCCGGACCCGCCGGACCCGCTTCCGGTGCTGCCGGGGCCGCCGCAGGCGGACAGGCTCGCGGTGATCGCGGTCGCCACACCGATGGCGCTGGTGTATCTCATGAAGGTGCGGCGGTCGACGCCGGCTGCACTGCGCGCGGACAAGGGTTCCTCCAGGCGGGAGACATGATGGGCGTTATGGGAAGAGGTGGGCGTGAACGTACCTCACCGAGATGCATCAGACGTCTGATGTCTGATGCTTGATAGCGTGGGAACGTAGCCCGGCAATGGAGAGGGGTCAAGAGGTGGCGGTGGGACAAGGTGGGATCCGAAGTGCGACACCGGAGCCGAAGGTGGCACGACAACCACTGCGACAGGAGGTCGTGGACGGCATCAAGTCCTACATCCTGCGCAACCAGCTGCGCCCGGGGGATCCGCTGCCGACCGAGCCCGCCCTGTGCGAGGCGCTCGGCGCCAGCCGCTCCAGCGTGCGGGAGGCGATCAGGATCCTCACCGCGCTCGACATCGTCGAGGTGCGGCACGGCCACGGCACCTACGTCGGCCGGCTGAGCCTGTCCGCCCTGGTGGAGAGCCTGGCCTTCCGCGGCCTGCTCAGCCCCGACGACGACTTCCAGGTGATGTCCGACCTCATCGAGGTGCGCGAACTGTTCGAGCGCGGCATGGCGGAGCGGCTCGTGCGATCCCTGAGCGACGAACAGACCGACCGCCTCGCGGCGCTCGTCGACGAGATGCGCAGGGCCGGCGCCGGGGAGGGGCACGGTTTCATCGAGGCCGACCGGGCCTTCCACACCCTGCTCGTGGCCCCCCTCGGCAACGACCTGATCGGGCAGCTCTCCGCGGCGTTCTGGGACGTCTACGTCATCGTCGCGCCGCACCTCGACGTCTTCACGCACGAGCACGAGGCGGCCACCATCGCCAACCACCAGCGCATCGTGGACGCCGTGCGTGACCGGGATCCCGCCGAGTTCGCGGCCGCGCTGACCGAGCACTACGCGCCCGTACGGAAGCGCATCGCGGAGGCCCGCGCACGCCGCTGACCCGCTCGCTCCCCCGAAGGAGGCGGCCCCACACCGGGGCCGCCTCCTTCGTGCCGTACAAAACGTCCGGCCCCACCCGGCGGGCGGGCCGAGTACTTGACGGCCCTCTCCCGGATCTCTAAGGTCCCAGGACGACAGACATCAGACGTCTGTTGTCAGAGATCGACCTTCCCCCCTTCCACACCTTCCGCGCTGCGCCGCGCGCACGCCTCACCCACCGGGGCCCTCCTCATGCCACTGACGGACCTCACCCTCGCCGAATGCCTCGCACTCCGGCCCGACCTCGATGAGCCCGCCGACCTCGACACGTTCTGGCACCAGACCCTGCGAACGGCCCGGGCGGCCGGCGGCACCCCCCGCTTCACTCCCGTGGACACCGGTCTGACGCAGGTGACGACCTACGACGTGACCGTGCCGGGATTCGCCGGCGAGCCCGTCCGGGGCTGGCTGCACCTGCCGGCCGGGGCCGGCGGCCCGCTGGGCTGTGTGGTGGAGTTCCTCGGCTACGGACGCGGACGCGGCCTGCCGCACGAGCAGGTGCTCTGGGCGAACGCCGGCTACGCGCACTTCATCATGGACACCCGCGGCCAGGGCTGGTCCACGGCCGGCGGAGACACCCCCGACACGGCCTCCCTGAGCGGCGACGTCCCCGGCTTCCTGACCCGCGGTGTGGACGCCCCCCACCACCACTACTACCGGCGCGTGTTCACCGACGCCGTGCGCTTCACCGAGGCCGCCCGCGCACACCCGGCCGTCGATCCGGACCGGACCGTCGTGACCGGCGTCAGCCAGGGCGGCGGCATCTGTCTCGCGGTGGCCGGGCTCGTGCCGGGCCTGGCGGGCGTGATGCCCGACGTCCCGTTCCTGTGCGACATCCGGCGCGGGGCGACGATCGCCGGCGCACCGCCCTACACCGAGATCGCGGAGTACCTGCGCCTGCACCGCGACCGTGCCGAGGCCGTCTTCACCACGCTCTCCTACGTCGACGCGGCCCTGCTGGCCGCCCGCGCCACCGCCCCGTCCCTCTTCTCCATCGCCATGATGGACGAGATCTGCCCGCCCTCCACCTGCTTCGCCGCCTACCACCGCTACGGCGGCCCCAAGGATCTGCGCGTCTACGAGTTCAACGGCCACGAGGGCGGCGGCGGCCACCACCGGCGCGAACAACTCGCCTGGCTGAAACAGCTGTTCTCCCGGCCCCTCCCCCCGGACCGGTCCGCTCTCCTCACCCCGCACGCCTCCCGGCCCGTCTGACCCGCCAACCGAAAAAAGGTCCGTTCATGCAGCGCAGAGTCACTCTGGCCACCGCCACCGCAGTCACCGCTCTGGCCCTGCTGGCCGCCGGCACGCCCGCCGCGCACACCGCCGGCCGGCAGACCGCCGACCAGCGGACCGTCCTCGCTTCCGGCGCCCTGGTCTCGCAGGACATCGCCACCGCGGGCACCGGATCCCCCCACTACCGCATCCCCGCCCTGACCACGACGGTCGAGGGCACCCTGATCGCCGCCTACGACGCCCGCCCCACCCTCGCCGACCTGCCCGGCAACCTCGGCATCGTCCTGCGCCGCAGCACCGACGGCGGAGCCACCTGGCAGCCCCAGCAGGTCGTACGCAAGGACCCCGCCCCCAAGGGCTACGGCGACCCCAGCCTCCTCGTCGACCGTGAGACCGGGCGGATCTTCCTCTTCTACGCGGCCTCCGTGAACCAGGGCTTCTTCGGCTCGGCGACCGGCAACGACGAGAGTGACCCGAACGTCCTCCAGGCCGACTACAGCTACTCCGACGACGACGGCCTGACCTGGAAGCACGAACGGATCACCGCCGAGATCAAGAACCCGGCCTGGGCCGGCATGTTCGCCGCCTCCGGCGAGGGCATCCAACTGCGCCACGGGAAGTACGCCGGCCGTCTGATCCAGCAGTACGCCATCCGCCACAACGGCGCCAACTACGCCGTCAGCGCCTACAGCGACGACCACGGCGCCACCTGGAGGATGGGCACCCCGGTCGGGCCCGGCGGCGACGAGAACAAGACCGTGGAGCTGTCCGACGGCCGCATCATGCTCAACAACCGCTCCAGGCCGTACCGCACGGTGGCCTACTCCACCGACGGCGGCGTCACCTACACCCCCTTCCAGCAGGACACCGAACTGCCCGACCCCGCCAACAACGGCTCGATCATGCGCTTCGCGCCCGACGTGCCCGCCTCCCACCCGCGCGCCTCCTGGCTGATGTTCAGCAACACGGCCACCACGGGCAGCCGCAGCAACCTCACCGTCCGCCTCTCCTGCGACAACGGGCGGAACTGGCCGGTGCGCAGGACCGTCGAGGCCGGCTCGGCCGCCTACTCCACGCTCACCCCGCTCAGTGACGGCACCGCGGCCAACCCCCGGGTGGGCCTGCTGTGGGAGCGCGACAACTACCGGCACATCACCTACTCCTCCTTCGACCTGCGGTGGCTCGCGGGCGTCTGCGCCCCGGTCACCGTCACCCCGCCCGCCTCCCTGCCCGCGGGCAGGACCACCGAGGTCACCGTCCGCGTCGTCAGCCAGAACGACGTGGACCTGCCCTCCGGCACGGTCTCCCTCAAGCTGCCGGCCGGCTGGAGCGCCCCGAGCGTGACCGTGCCCGCGCTCAGGCCCGGCCAGGGCGCGAACATGAGGATCCCCGTCACCGTTCCCGCGAACGCCACCGCGGGCGCCGTGCCGACGACCGCCACCTACCTCGTACGCGGCTGGCAGCGGTCCTACGGTGACGGCACGCTCACCGTCACCGCGCCCTAGCCCCGACCCGGGCCGCCCGCACGACGCCCGTACGACGCCCGTGCGGGCGGC
Organism: Streptomyces barkulensis; assembly: GCF_002843305.1. Taxonomy (GTDB): domain Bacteria; phylum Actinomycetota; class Actinomycetes; order Streptomycetales; family Streptomycetaceae; genus Streptomyces; species Streptomyces barkulensis. Next base: position 52,931 of record NZ_PGSG01000028.1, on the reverse strand, counting down.
CCGTCCCTCCCCGCCGAGCACCGCATCACCCAGGAGCCCCTACATGCCCTCGTCCCTGCCCCTGCGCGGCGTCGTGCCGCCCGTCTGCACCCCCCTGGACGCATCGGGCGAGGTCGACACCGCCTCGCTCGCCCGGCTCGTCGAACACCTCCTGGACGGCGGGGTGCACGGCCTGTTCGCCCTCGGCTCCAGCAGCGAGGTCGCCTTCCTCACCGACCGGCAGCGGGCGGTGGCCCTGGAGACGGTCGTCGAGGCCGTCGCCGGGCGCGTCCCCGTGCTCGCCGGTGTCATCGACATGACCACCCCCCGTGTACTCGCCCACGCGGAGGCCGCCCGCGCGGCCGGCGCCGACGCGCTGGTGGCGACCGCGCCCTTCTACGCCCGGACCCACCCCGCCGAGATCGCCCGCCACTTCCGCACCGTCCGCGCCCGCGCCGGCCTGCCCCTGTACGCCTACGACCTCCCGGTCTCCGTGCACAGCAAGCTCTCCGTCCCCCTGGTACGCGAACTGGCCGAGGACGGCACGCTCGCCGGGCTCAAGGACAGCAGCGGCGACGAGGGCTCCCTGCGCAGACTCCTCGTCGCACTCGGCGGACGCCACGGCCGGGCCGATGGCCCGGCTCCCTCCTTCAGCATCCTCACCGGATCCGAACTGACCGTGGACGCAGCCGTGCTGGCCGGCGCCGACGGCGTCGTGCCCGGCCTCGGCAACGTCGACCCCGCCGGATACGTGCGCCTCTACGAGGCCGCGCGGGACGGCGACTTCGAGCGCGCCGCCGGGGAGCAGGAACGGCTGGTGAAGCTGTTCGGCATGGTCGACGCGGGTCCCGAGGAGGAGATGGGCCGCAACTCCTCCGCCATCGGCGCGTTCAAGCACGCGCTGCGGCTGCTCGGGGTGTTCGCCCACGGCACCACCGCCGCCCCGCAGATCCAGCTGAGCGACGCCTCGGTCGCCCTCGTCGAGCAGCGGCTGCGCGAGGCCGGACTGCTCCGGGTCCGATGACGGCACCGCACCACGGCGCCCCGGTGATCGGCCTCGACCTGGGCGGCACGAAGATCGCCGCCGCCCTCGTCGCGGGCGACGGCGCCGTCCTGGCCCGGCACACCCTGCCCACCCCGGCGGCCCGGGGCCCGGAGGCGGTGCTGGACGCGCTGGCCGAGGCCTCCCGCGCCGTCCGGACACAGGACGCCGCCGCGATCGGCGTCGCCGCGGCCGGAGTGATCGATCCCGTCTCCGGGACCGTCGTCAGCGCCACGGACACCCTTCGCGGCTGGGCCGGAACCGTCCTGGCCGGCGGCCTCGCCACCCGCACCGGGCTCCCCGTGGCCTGCGACAACGACGTACGGGCCGCCGCCGCCGCGGAACTCGCCGCCCTGGACGGCGGCGGCGAGGGTCCCACGCTGGTCTACGCGGCCGTCGGCACCGGCGTCGGCGGCGCCGTCGCCGCCTGGGGACGGGTACTGCACGGCGCCGCCGGAATCGCCGGGCACCTCGGCCATCTGCCGAGCCCCGAGGCGGGCGGACTGCCCTGCACCTGCGGAGCCACCGGCCATCTGGAGGCGATCGCCGCCGGGCCGGGCATCACCGCCCACTACACACGGCTGAGCGGCAGCCCGGCCGATCGTCTGGAGACCGTGGCCGAACGCGCGGTCCGCCAGGACCCGCACGCGGTCTCGGCCATCACCACAGGCGCCCGGGCGGCCGGCCGCGTCCTGGGCGGCCTCGCCAACGCGCTGGGACCGCACCGCGTCGTCGTCGGCGGAGGAGTGCCCCGCATCGGAGCGCTGTACCGGGACGCCCTGTGCGCGGCCTTCGCCGCCGAACTCATGCCCCCGCTTCGCACGCTGCGCCCGGTCCCGCCGGTCGGAGGGGACGACGCGGCGGTCCTCGGGGCCGCCGCGCTGACCCGCACGCTGCCCCTGCACCCTCCCCGCACCTCTGGAGTCACGCCATGACCTCGCCCGAGACCGAGACCGGAACCGAGCCCGAGACCGGGACCGAGCCCGATCCCCGGTCCCGGCCCCACGATCTGATCGCCTCCCTCGAGGGCCGCCTGATCGTGTCGTGCCAGGCGCCGCCCGGCGACCCGATGCGCCACACCGGCACCCTCGTGCGCATGGCCCGCGCGGCGCGGGCCGGCGGCGCCGCGGCCGTACGCGTCAACGGACCGGAGGTCGTCGCGGCCACCGTCGCGGCCGTCGGCCTGCCGGTGATCGGGCTGTGGAAGGACGGCGACACCGGTGTCTACATCACCCCGGGCGTGCGCCACGCGCTCGCCGTCGCCGAGGCGGGGGCCGCGATCGTCGCGGCCGACGCCACCGCCCGGCCGCGCCCCGACGGCAGCACCTTCGCCGAACTCGTCGCGGCCGTCCACGGCGCGGGCGCCCTGGTCATGGCCGATGTCTCGACCCTGGACGAGGGGCGGGAAGCGGCCGCGCGGGGAGCCGACCTGGTGTCGACCACCCTGTCGGGCTACGTGGCGGGATCACCCCGGCAGACCGCGCCGGACCTGCGGCTCGTCGCCGAACTCGCCGCCTCGGTCGACACCCCGGTGGTCGCCGAAGGGCGTATCGCCACCCCGGAGCAGGCCGCCGAGGCGCTCGCGGCGGGCGCGCTGAGCGTCGTCGTGGGCACCGCCATCACGGCGCCGACCGCGCTGACCAGACGCTTCGCGGACGGGCTCGCGGGCTGACCGGAAGTTCCGGGCGCCGGGCGCGGGCCTTCGGCGGTCCTTCGCAGGCCCCGGCCGGACCCTCCCCTCCGGCCGGGGCCGCACCGCGTGCGGCTTTCCGGGACGCGCCGGGCCCCCGGTGCGTCCGCGCGGACGCACCGGGGGCCCGGAACCGGTCACGGCCGTCAGAGTCCCTGCCAGTGCGGCTTGGCCTCGTAGGTGGCACGGAAGTAGTCCGCGAGCTTCAGCCCGGACGCGGCCGCCTCGTCCACCACGACCGTGGCGTGGGGATGTGTCTGCAGCGCGGAGGCCGGGACCATCGCGGACAGCGGCCCCTCGACGGTCTGCGCGACGGCCTCCGCCTTGTTCTCGCCGGTGGCGAGCAGCACCAGATGACGGGCTTCCAGGATGGTGCCGATGCCCTGGGTGATGACGTGGTGCGGCACCTGGTCGATGTCGCCGCCGAAGAAACGGGCGTTGTCGGCGCGGGTCTGCCGGGTGAGCGTCTTGATACGGGTGCGGGAGGCCAGCGAGGAACACGGCTCGTTGAAGCCTATGTGCCCGTCGGTGCCGATGCCGAGCAGCTGGAGGTCCACACCGCCGGCCTCGGCCAGCTCCCTCTCGTACTTCTCGCAGGCCGCCGGGATGTCCCCCGCCGAGCCGTCGGGCCCCATGAAGGACGCCTCGTCCAGCCCGAGCGGCTCCACCACCTCGCGCAGTACCACCGAGCGGTAGGACTCGGGGTGCCCGGAGGGCAGGCCGACGTACTCGTCGAGCTGGCAGATCCGGGCGCGCGAGACGTCCACATCACCCGCGGCGGCCCTGGCGGCCAGCGCCCGGTAGACGGGCAGCGGTGTCGAGCCCGTGGCCACACCGAGCAGCGCTTCGGGCTTGCGCCTCAGGAGGCCGGCCACGGCCTCGGCGATGATCTCCCCGCCTGCGTCGGCGTCCGGAACGATGACAACTTCCACGCTGGGCCTGCCGATCCAAGAGTGAACACCAGTGGTATAGACCACCATAGCAGGGAGGTGGCCCCGCACCGCACCCCGTCACCCCCGCGGAACCGGACGGCGGGCGGGCCACCGTCCCCGGCTGGACCGCCCTGGTCCCCGGCCGGACACGGCGGTCCGGAAGGGCCCGGACGCGACCCGGTCACCATGCGTAGAGTGGCCGTCGCGGAATCGAGACCGGCGGCCGGCGCCGGGCGCCCGGACGGAGGCAGCGGTGGAGCACCCCGACATGTCACGCGGTGCGCGGTCGGCCGCCCACGGCGCCGTCTCCACGGCCCTGGCCCGGCTCGGCGACCGTGAACTGCACCGGCTGGTGGACACGGCCGTGCCGCTCGGCTCCGGCATCGGCGGAAAGTCGTCCCTGCTGGAGGTCGCCGGAATCCCGGTATTCGTCAAACGGGTGCCCCTCACCGACCCGGAGAGGGAAGCCGCGCACTTCCGCTCCACGGCGAACCTGTTCGACCTGCCCGTCTTCTGCCAGTACGGCATCGGCGCCATCGGCGGGCCGGGGTTCGGAGCCTGGCGGGAACTCGCCGTGCACGCCATGACGACCGACTGGGTGCTCACCGGGGAGTACGAGGGCTTTCCCCTGATGTACCACTGGAGGGTGCTGCCGGACTCGGCGCCGCTGCCCGCGGAACTGGCCGACGTGGAACGGGCCGTGGCCTACTGGGGCGGCCGACCGCAGGTGCGCCGCCGGATCGAGGCCCTCCGGCGGTCCTCGGCGAGCGTCGTGGTGTTCCTGGAGTACATCCCGCGGAACCTGCACCAGTGGCTGGGCGAGCGGGTGGCCGCCGGGGACGAGGCCGCGAACCGGGCCTGCGCCATGGTCGAGAGGGAACTGGCGGCCGGCACCTCCTTCATGGCCGGCCGCGGGCTCGTCCACTTCGACGCGCACTTCGAGAACATCCTGACCGACGGCCGGCGTCTCTACTTCGCGGACTACGGCCTCGCGCTCTCCTCCCGGTTCGAACTGTCCCGGGAAGAGGCCGACTTCTTCGAACGGCATCAGACCTACGACCGCTGTTACACCGCCACATATCTGGTGAACTGGCTGGTCACCGCTTTGCTCGGATACCGGATCGAGGACCGCGACGGCCGCCACGCGCTGGTGCGCGCCTACGCCGGGGGCAGACGCCCCACGGGAGTCCCGGAGGAGGCCGCGGCGGCCATCACCCGGCACGCGCCGGTCGCCGCCGTGATGTCGGACTTCAACCGCGAGTTCCGGTACGGGAGCAGACGGACCCGGTATCCGCTGGAGGAGCTCCGGCGGGCCGGCGGGCCGGGCATCCCGTCCGCCGGACGACGGCACACGCCGGGCGGCGGCCGGCGGTAATTCGGGATGCGCCGGAGCCCGGCGGGGGTCTAGGGTCGCGGGCGTGTTCTCCTTCCTTCAGTTCTACGGCTGACACGGCCGGGGCGGCGCCCCGCCTCCCCGCCCGCATGCCCGTGTGCGCACCGGTGTCCGAGGTTTCCGGACAGGCCGGCGCGCGGGCCTGCGGTGTCCCCGTTCGCCGTAGACCCGAAGTGAGTGATCACCCATGTCCCGTCGCCGTGCCCATATCGCGATGGTCGGCATCCCCGCCGTCAGCCATGTCCTGCCCAGCCTGGCGATCATCAGCGAGCTGGTGGCCCGCGGCCACCGCGTGACCTACGCCAACGATCCGGCGGTGGCCGGCCTGATCGAGCCCACCGGCGCCGAACTCCTCCCCTGCGCGTCCGGGCTGCCGGTCGCCGACAACGACTGGCCCGAGGACCCCATCGCCGCGATGGGCCTCTTCCTCGACGACGCCGTACAGGCGCTCCCCCGGTTGCGCGCCGCCTACGACCGCGACCCGGCGGACCTGTACCTGTACGACATCGGCGCCTACGCCGCGCGCGCCCTCGCCGAATCTCAGGGCCGGCCCCTCATGCAGCTCTCCCCGACGTTCGTGGCCTGGGAGGGCTACGGCCAGGAGGTCGCGGCGCACCTGTGGGGGCTGCCGGGCGCCGACGCCTACCGGGCCAGGTTCGCGCAGTGGCTCGCCGGCTGCGGGGCTTCCACCACCGACGTGGACGCCTTCCCCGGCCGTCCCGCGCACACCCTGGCGCTGATCCCGCGGGCGATGCAGCCGCACGCCGACAGGGTCGACACCACCACGGTGACCTTCGTCGGGCCCTGTTTCGAGATGTCCGCGGGCACGGAGGGCCGGGCCCGTCCCGCGGACGCGGAGAAGGTGCTGCTGGTCTCCCTGGGCTCGGCGTACACCCGCCGGGCGGAGTTCTACCGCCGGTGCGTCGCCGCCTTCGGCGACCTGCCCGGCTGGCACGCCGTCCTCCAGATCGGCGGGTACACCGACCCGCGGGAGCTCGGCGCCGTCCCGTCGAACATCGAGGTGCACCCCTGGGTTCCGCAGCGGGCGATCCTGGGGCAGGCGGACGCCTTCGTCACCCACGCCGGCATGGGCGGCTGCAACGAGGGGCTGCTGGCGGGCGTCCCGATGATCGCCGTACCGCAGGCCACCGACCAGTTCATGAACGCCGACCGGCTCGTGGAACTGGGCGTGGCCCGCCGCATCGACACCGCGGAGGCCACCGCCGAGGCCTTGCGTGCGGCTTTGGAGGAGCTGGTAACCGACCCGGAGGTCGCCCGCCGCTCGGCGCTGCTGAGCGCCGCCGCACGGGCCGAGGGCGGCACCCGGCGCGCCGTCGGCCTCATCGAGGAGACGCTGGCCTGACCTGCGCGTACGGCGGCAGGGGTGACGGCGCAAAACCTCACCGCCCGTCACCCCCGCCGCTTCGCCCGCACCCGGCCGGGCCCGCTCGTCGGCGCCGGTGTCAGAGGCCTGCCCTACAGTTCCCGTCACTTGATCACTGCGGGTGCGGGGAGGCACGTATGGGGTGGGTGTCGGCCGGCGGCTACGAGGTCGCCCTCGACGACGGAAAGGTGGTGTGCCGCAACGCGGCCGGACGGCGGCTGAAGTCCGTACCGCCGAAGATCGCCGACGATCCGGCGGTGGTGGGACTGCGTCAGCTCGCCGAGTGGCTGGAGCGGCACGAGCGGCAGTGCCTGGCCGATGTGGAGCGGTGGATGGTGCGCTCGCTGCCGGTGCCGTTCGCGGTCCTGGCACGGGTGTGGCCGGATCCGGCCTGGCAGGCCGCTCTGCGCGACATGGTGGTCACGGGGGCGGACGGGGAGGTGGCCGGGTTCCTGCGGGACGCCGATCCCGAGCGCGGCCTCGGTGTGGTCGACCTCGACGGCGACACCGTCCGTCTCACCCCCGGCCTGGTCCGCCTGCCGCACCCGGTGCTGCTGGAGGAGCTGGAGGAGTTGCGCGAGTTCGCCGTCGAGCTGGGCGTCGAGCAGCGTGCCCAACAGCTCTTCCGGGAGGTGTGGCGCAGGCCCGCGGCGACGGACGCCGAGGCGACTTCCGTCGAGGACTACGCGGGCGGCACCTTCAAGGAGCTGAGGTTCCTGCACGGGCGGGCCGCCCAGCTGGGCTACCGCGTGCGCGGCGGCCACGCGGTGTGCTCCGTGCTGGAGGGCGGCCGCGGTGTCGAGGCCCGGGTGTGGATCGGCGACTACGACGGCTACGAGGAGACGGAGACCGGCTCCCTGGTCTTCACCGACCCGGCCGGCCGGGTGCTGAGGCTGGGTCAGGTCGGGCCGGTGGCCTGGTCGGAGGGCATGCGTATGGCGGCCGCGCTGTACGCCGGGCGCGACATCGAGGACGAGGAGCGTGCGGCATGACGGCGTACGACGGCACCGCATACGGCGCATACGAAGGCGCCATCTACGACGAGGCCACCTGCGCCGCGCTGCTGGAGGCCGGCGCCGTGCTGCCGGTGGGCACCACGGACCGGGAGGACGCCGACGTCCTCACCGTCCGCGCCTACACCCATCCCGCGCTGGACGAGCGCAGGATCGTGAGGCTGGTGCCGGGCACGCTCGGCGAGGCCGAGGATCTCGCCCTGGACTTCCTCGGGCTGGTCCGGGAACCGGAGACCCCCGAGGTCGGGCAGGTGCGCAGGGAGACCCTGGGTTTCCCCGCGTGGGCACTGGTCAACGACCCGGCGAACGGCCACCACGCACTGGCGCTGGTCAGGGACGTCGAGCGGCTCGCCCGGCAGGCCAAGTCCCGCCCCGGTGCGGCGAAGGAGGGCTTCGAGGAGCTCGGCGAGCGGCTCGGCCGGGCCGTGCCGCACTTCCTGCCCACCTTCTACGAGCAGGCCGCCCGCGTCTTCCTCCGGCACGAGAACACCACCTACGCGGCGGCCTTCTTCGGCAAGGCCCGCGAGGCGGAGCGGGTGCACGCGCTGCCCGTGGACGAGGAGCGGCAGCGGGCGGTGTTTCTGGAGTTCGCCTTCGCCGGGGCTCTGACGGTCAAGGCGCTCAAGGAGCATGTGAAGGCCCTCGCGGCGCGGCTGACCCCGGCCGAGGCGTGGACGCAGTTCCGGCAGCTGACCGTGGAGCGCTGCGCGGCGGGCATGCCGCCGTACGCCTCCCTGCCGCAGGACGCGCGCCGTCTGATCAGGGCGGCGGGGCTGGACCAGGTCGCCGAGGAGTGCGCTCTGGTGGGGGATCTGCTCGCGTCGCCCGCGGCGGTACGGGCCCCCGCGTCCTTCTGGAACGCCTACCGGGCCACGCTGGCCACCCTGGCCGGGCAGCGGCCCGCCGTACGGGGCCGGCTGCTGGAGATCATGCCGGCCGGGCTGGGCCGCTCCGCCGAGGACGACGAGTTCTGGCTGACGCTGCTCGCCGAGGCCGGCGCCGACCGGCTGCTGACGGGCGAGGCCGGGGCGGACGGAGCGGAGGCCGACGCGGGCGGGGGCGACGCGGACGAGGCCGGCACGGGCGGGGTCGACACGGCGGACTGGCTCAGCCGCTGGGCGCTGCACCGCAAGCGCGGCTCGTCCGTCGGCGGCCGCTCACCGGCCACCCTCGCCCTCGTGGAGCGCATGGCACCGCGCCTGCGAGCCCAGGGCCGCCCCGTGGACCTCTTCACGGGCCGCTGGAACGCCGCCGCCGACCTCGACCTGCTGGACCTGTGCGTGGCGCGGGGCGTACCGCTGACGCTGCCGGAGGCCCGCAAGGGCGTCCTCCTCCCGGTCGACCGGTGGCTGCGGGACACCCGGACCGGGCGGCGGGACCTGACGGCCGTCGCGGCCGACCCGCGCTGCCGGCGCCTGCTGTACCACTCCGTGGGGAATCTGAGCGGCCACCGCCTCGGCGGCGGGCTGATGGAGGAGCTGGCCGGGCACCCCGTACTCGCCGACGTGCTGCGCGAGTGGCTGGACGACGCGGCCGGGGAACTGGCCGCCGCGGCCGGCCTGCCCGCCGCACGCGCGGCACTGGAACGGCTGCGCCCGTTCCAGGCGGTCGCCACCCGAGTCGGCCCGCGGGCCGTCGCCGGGGCCGCCGCGTTCGACGCCGCACCGCTGCTGGGCCGCACCCTGCGCGCCGGCATTCTGGACGAACTGGGCTGGCCCGCCCTGGAGGAGGCGCTGCGGCGCCTGGACGAGCAGACACGGACCGGGCGCGACCGCGACGACACGCTCACCGTCCACGAGGCCTGGCCGGCGCTGATCCTCTCCCGCCGGCACAAGGCGATCGTCGTGGGCCCCGAGGACATCCTGCTGGAGCACGATCTGCGGCTTCCGGTGGAGCCCGACCGCTGGAGCCGCCCGTCGTTCCGCTACACCGACGGCGAACTGCTGGTGATATGGCGGCAGGACGGCAAGCAGCACGGCTACTGGTCGGCCCGCCCCACCGAGGTGTTCCCGCTCGGCGGCGAGAGGCTCCCGCACTGGTACGACGACGACACGGGCGAGACCTCCATCCCCCTGCCGGGCGGCGGCCGCGCCACCGGCGGGCGCGCCCTGCACGCCGGCGACACGGTCCTGCCGCCCGGCCGCCCCGTACTGGGGGACGGCACCTCCCACTGGCGCCAGGGGCGGCAGGGACGGCAGCAGGTGTGGCTCGAGTACGACCCGGTCACCGGCACCCACGGGCGCGCCTCGCTGCCCGCGTTCCTGCGGTCCGGCATCAGCGAGGGCGCCACCCTGCTCCAGGGGCACTGCGCGGTGCTGCCCCTCCAGCCCGGTCTGGAGCACAGCCCGCTGGGCACCGACGGCACGGTCCTGGGCCGCTGGGTGCGCACCGAGGGCGAGGGCGACCGGGCCCGCACCACCGCCGGTACGCCGGACGGCCGGACCGTCACCCTGCCGGCGGCGGGCGGCCGGACGCCGGGCGTTCCGCTCGGCGCGCTGCGGCTGCCCGGCGGCGCCGAGCCCGTCCTGGTCGCCCAGTACCGTCACATAGCCCTGTACGCCGGCGGTGACAACGGCGGCGTGTGGGAGTCGGGCCGGGTGACGCCGCTGGAGCGGGGCGGCGAGTCCGCCGCCGGCACGCGGCTGGTCCCGCCGGTCGACTTCTGGCACGCGCTGCGGCCCCGCGACGAAGGCTCCTCGGCGGTCCTGCGGGCGCTGAGCGACGAGCAGGCCGGTGAGCTGCTGCGCGCCGGTGCCCGGGCGCTGGCGGAGCGGGAGGCGAAGATCAAGGCGGCGTTCAGGGCGGCGGCCGTACCGGTGAAGGCGGCCGGCGGCCGGCGGGCCGGGCCGCGGAGCACCGCGGGGACCGGTGCGGGGGCCGGTGCGGGCGAACCCGCCGGTCCGACCTCCGACGAGGTGCTGCGGAAGGTCGTCTCCCGCCTTCTGCCCTCCCTCACCGAGCCCCGCCTGCTCGCCGGCGTCGCCGGCCACGTACACGCGGCGCTGCGCCTGGCGGGGGCCGTCGCCGCCTTCGTGTCGCCCCCGGCGGAGCCGACCGGGGCGGAGCGCAGACGCGCCGAGGGCTTGTTCGCCGACTACAGCCCCGAGGACGGCGACGACCAAACGCTGCGCGAGGCGGTCATGGGTCTCGTCACGCTGTACGGCTGGTGGGGCGGCGGGCAGTCCTGGAGCGCGCTGCGCCAGATACGCACCGTGAACCGCGTCCTGTCCGGCGAGCCCGCCGACGGCAGGCCCCTGCCCGAGTCCGCCCGGCTCGCCGGGTCCGCCGGCGGGTGGCGCAGTGAGGACCTCACCGTCCCGGGCGACGGCGTGGTGTGGCTGCCCGTGCTGGACATGCTGCGTCCGCTCGCCTACCGCGCCGCCTCCCCGGCCCTGCCCGAGGCGCACCGCCGGGCGCTGCTGCTGCTGTTCGAGGCGGTCGCGGAGGGACCGATGGCCGCACCCGGGGGTGCGCTGCGCGAGATCGTGCTGAGCGAACCGCATAACGGGCAGAGGCGCACCGGCCAGGTGCTGCGCCGGGACGGCCGCACCGTCGTCATCCTGCGCTGCCAGGGCGTCGACCACCACCGCGACGGGCATATCAGCTGGCTGGCGCTGGAGTACGACCCGGCCGGTTCGTTCGGCGCGGTCGCGCACTTCGCGCTGAGGGAGGAGAGCGCTCACCCACCGGTCTTCCCCGCGGAAGCGCTGACCGCGGTGACCGGGCTGATCCGGGACAAGGGTCCCGCGCCCTGGCGGCCGGAGGCGCCCGCCGCCCTGGCCACAGCGACACGGGGCGGCGTGGGCCCCGTGCAGGCGGCTCTGCTGCTGGCCGGGAAGCCGTCGCTGCTCACCGGCGAGGCGGCCGCCGTCACCGCGCTGAAGCCGCGGCACAAGAAGCTCGGCGACGCGCTGCTGGAGTCGCTGGAGCCCGGCGATCTGACGGCGCTCGCCGGCGCGCTGCTGCCGAAGGACCCCGGCGACCTGTGGACGTCCGGGCCGGACACGGACGCGGCGGGCCGGGTGTGGGCCGAGCGCCTGACCGGGTTCGTCCGCCTGCCCGAGGACACAGCCGAGGAGTTCCTCCTTTCGGGCCTGCCCGCCGATTCCGCCGAGGAGGTGCTCAACCCGCACCGCACCCCCTGGATCAGCCGCACCACTGTGCAGCGGCCCGACAGGGACGGCAATCTGGTGGCGGAGGATCCCGCGGCGCTGCCCGGACGGTACGACCTGGCACACGCCGTGACCGCCCTGGCCGGTCTCTCCTACCAACTGCCGTACGGGCACCCGCTGCGCGCCGCCCTGCCGGAGGGGCTGGCCGCGCTGCGCCGCCGCGTCGCGGACCCGGGTCTGCTGCTGGACCTGGGCCTGTCGTGGGCGCAGAAGGGCTCGCCGTCCGCCGTCGAGCTGCGCAAGGCGTACGGGCTGCCCGCCACCGGCGGCGCGGGCGCGCGCGGCCTGACGGATGCGGGCGAGGCGCTGGTGCTGTGCCCCGGGTACGGCGGCCAGGAAGCCGTCCTGCTCCGCCCGGGCGGCCTCACCGGCGCGGACGACCCCGTGTTCGGGCTGCTCGAGGGGATCGTCGGACCGGAGCGGAGCGGGGGCCTGCGGGCGCTGCGGACCCTCCTCGGCGACGGGCTCGCCCGCGCCCTCTCGGCCGGAGCCGGTTCCGGGGAGCCCGCCGGGTACGCCCAGGACCCGGTCGGCACCGTGCCCGGACTGGTCGCCGAGGCCGCCGAGACTCACGGCCTGGGCCGGGACGCGGCGGCGCTCTACCTGCAACTGCTGGCCCTGCCCGATCCGACGGACCGCAACATCGCCCGCTGGACGGGCTGGAAGCCCGCCCGTATGAAGAAGGCCCGCGCCGAACTGGCGGCCACGAACCTGGTCGTCGAGGCGAAGCGGGCGCGCGCCGGGCGCACCCTCTTCCTGCCCTGCGGCTGGCTCGACCTGAAGTCGCCCGCGCTGCCGGTGGAGATCTGGAAGCAGGGCCTGTACCCGGTCCCCGACCGCTCCCGCGCGGTGCCCCTGGTGCCGGTGCCCGAACTGTTCGAGCGCGCGTGGGACCGCGTCCGCGGCGGTGACGCCCCGGCCTACGAGGAACTCACCACCCGCGCCACCCGCGCCGGCCGCAAGGGCCGCCGATGACCACCGCCCGCCCCCACCCGGAAGAAACAACGCCCATGACCACCACTCTCCCTTCCGCACCGGCCCGCCAGATCGTCCCGCCCGAGGAGCGGTACGCGACCGAGCTGGCCTTCCTCGCCGCGTACGACGGCGGACCGCGACCGCCCGCGTGGCGGCTCACCCCGCGCGCGGTCGTCACGTTCGTGATGGGCAGCGGGGGCGCCGCCCTGAAGCTGCCCGACGGCGCCGAGGCCCCCGAGGGGGTGCCGCGCCGCCTGGTGGTCGAGGGCAAGTTCGTCGGCGACCGCGCCCTGGTCGAGCGGTGCGTGGTGACCCTGGCCGGGGAACGCGGTCTGCTGCTCGTCGGCGAGCCCGGCACCGCCAAGTCGATGCTGTCGGAGCTGCTGGCCGCCGCCGTGTGCGGCACCAGCGGCCTGACCGTGCAGGGCACGGCCGGCACCACCGAGGACCAGCTCAGGTACGGCTGGAACTACGCGCTGCTGCTGGCGCAGGGGCCCAGCCGACAGGCGCTCGTGCCCTCCCCGGTGCTGACCGCCATGTCCCGGGGCGCCGTCGCCCGTGTCGAGGAGGTCACCCGCTGTCTGCCCGAGGTGCAGGACTCGCTGGTGTCGCTGCTCTCGGAGCGGCGGATCGCCGTCCCCGAACTGGCCGGTACCGAGGACGCCCTGGCGCACGCGGCGCCCGGTTTCACCCTCATCGCCACCGCCAACCTCCGCGACAAGGGCGTCTCCGAGATGTCCGCGGCCCTCAAGCGCCGCTTCAACTTCGAGACGGTCGGCCCCATCGGGGACCTGGAGGCGGAGACCGCGCTGGTGCGCGGCCAGGCGCGGGCGTCCGTGGAGCGGGCCGGGGCGCCGTTCCGGGTCGACGACGCCGTGCTGGAGGCCCTGGTCACCGCGTTCCGGGACCTGCGCGAGGGCCGCTCCGCGGAGGGCTGGGAGGTGGAGCGGCCGTCGACGGTGATGAGCACCGCGGAGGCGGTGTCCGTGGCCGGGGCGCTGGCTCTGGCGGCGGCGTACTTCCCCGGCGACCGGGACGTGCTCTCCCTGCTGCCGGGCCATCTGCTCGGCGTGGTCCGCAAGGACGACCCCGCCGACGCCGCCCGGCTGCGCGGCTACTGGGACGGCCCGGTGCGCCGCCGCGCCGAGCAGGGGTCCGCCACCTGGCGCACCCTGTGGGACCTGCGCACCGTTCTGGAGGGCTGACGGCCGTGTCACTCTCCCACGGGGCCGCCCCCGTCTCCCCCACCGCGGAAGGCTCTCCCCTCCCCGACACCCCTGCCGCGCCGGCCCCGCCCGGCGAGGTGCTCGCCGCCCTCACCGGCCCGTCCGCGCCCTACCTCGTCGGCGTACGGCACCACGCGCCCTCCCTGGCCGCCGCCGTGCCCGCGCTGCTGGACGCGGCGGAGCCGGAGGTGCTGCTGGTCGAACTGCCCGCCGAGATGCAGCGGTGGCTGCCCTGGCTGGGGCACGAGGAGACACGTGCCCCGGTGGCACTGGCCGCCGTCCCCGCGGACGGGAGCGGCGGCGGGGGGCCGGCGTTCTACCCGTTCGCCGACTTCTCGCCCGAGCTGGCCGCCGTGCGCTGGGCCACCCGGCGCGGTGTCGAGGTGATCGCCTGCGACCTGCCGCTCGCCGACCCCGCGTGGGCCTGGGGACGGCGGGCCGGGGAAGGGCGAACCGGCGGGCCCCGTCTCGCCGCCGCCCTGCGGGCCCGGCTGACGGGCCGCGCGGGGGACGACCTGTGGGACCGGCTCGTCGAGGCGACCGCTCCCGGCTCCCCGCCCGAGGCCCTGCGCCGGGCCGCCCTGCTCACCGGGTGGGCGCTGCGCGAGGACGCGGCCGCCTCGGGCGGCGTACCGGAGCTGGACCTGCGCCGCGAGCGCTGGATGCGGGCCCGGCTGGCCGAGGCCACCGCACACGGTCAGCGGGCCGCCGTGGTGGTCGGCGCGTTCCACGCCCCGGCGCTCGTGGGGCAGGAGGCCGGGCAGAAGCACGGCGGGGAGGCCGGCGTCGGGGAGGCCGGCGTCGGGGAGGCCGGGACGGCCGCCGGCGCGGGGCTGCCCGCCTGGACCACCTCCCTGATCCCCTACACCTACGCCCTCCTCGACGAGCGGTCCGGCTACCCGGCGGGCATCCGGGATCCTCAGTGGCAGGACATGGTCCTGCACGCGGCGGGTGACCCGGCCGCGCTGACCGAGGCCCTGACGCGGGCGGCCGTGCGCGTCTGCGGCGAGCTGCGGAGCCTGGGGCATCCCTCGGGCCCCGCCGACGCGCGGGAGATAACCCGGCTCGCCTCGGACCTCGCCCGGCTGCGCGGTCTGCCCGCGGCGGGCCGCGGGGAGCTGGTCGAGGCCGTGCAGGCGGTGCTCGCGCAGGGCGAGCCGTACGGGCGGGGGCGGGCCGTGGCGCGGGCGATGGAGCGGGTGCTCGTCGGCACGCGCGGCGGGCGCCCCGCCCCGCGGGCGCCGCGCAGCGGCCTGGCCCCCGCGGTCGAGGCCGAGGTGGCGCGGCTGGGCCTGCCCGGCCCCTCCTCCGGCGGCCCCGGCCCCTCGCGGAACCTGCGGCTGGACCCGCTGCGCTCCGATCTCGACCGCCGCCGTGAACTGCTGCTGCGACGGCTGGCGGTGTGCGGGGTGCCCTATGGGGAGGCCGGGCAGGTCGTCGGCACGGGCGGCGCCGAGGCCCTCACCTCCCGCTGGGAGGTGCGCTGGACGCCCGCCACGGAGGCCATGCTGACCGCGGCCGGCGCACGCGGGGTCACCCCCGCGCAGGCCGCCGAGGGCGTGCTGCGCGAACGGCGGCGCCTGGAGCGCGAGGAGGGCGGGCCGACGGCCGCGCAGGCCCTCGAAGGGCTCCGGCAGGCGGCTCAGTGCGGTCTGGCCGGGCTCGCGGACGAGCGGCTCGGCGAGGTCGCCGACGTCCTGCCACGGACCGGCACCCTGCCGGAACTCCTGGCCGGACTGGCCCTGCTGGACCGGCTGCGGGCCGGCCATGTCCCGGGGCTCGGCACCGAGAGCGGCCGTGAGGCCCGGGCGGCGGCCGCCGCGGAGCCGCTCACGGCGGCGGCGGTGCGGCAGGTGGACGGCCTGACCGGGTCCGAGGACCCGGCCGACGCCCGCGCCCTGCTCGAACTCTCTTCCCGGGCCGACCTGTTGGGCGGCATCCGGCTGTCCGGCGCCCTGGCCCGCCTGTCCGCCGACGGTTCCCACCTGATGCGCGGCGCCGCCGCGGCCGTGCGCGTCCTGCTCGGGCACGAGGACGCGCGGGCCCTCGGCGACCGCGTGGCCTCCTGGGTCGACGGGGCCGCCGACCCCGGCTCCCGCACCGCGCTCACCGCCCGGCTCGGCGGGCTGCTGACCGCCGCGGGCCCGCTGCTGGAGGCGGCGCCGCCCGCCCTGGAGCCCCTGCTCGACCGGGTGACCGAGCTGCCCGACCGGGACTTCCTGGACCGGCTCCCCGCGCTGCGCGGCGGCTTCGACACCCTCAGCCCCGCGGCCCGCGACCGCCTCCTCGCGGCCGTCGAGGAGCGCCTGGGCACCACGCGTGTCGCGGACACCGGCGGCGTCGATCCGGCCGCCCTCGCCGCCTGGGCCGAGGCGGACCTCACGGCCCGCGAGACGCTGCGCTCGTGGGGACTGCCGCCCGGGCCGGACGGGGCCCCGGCGAAGGACGCCCGGGAGGACGCCGCCCTCGGGCCCGCGCCGGGAGCCCCGGCGGCCGGCGGAGCCGCCCCGCCCGCCGCGCCCTCCGTGCCCCCGGCCGGGGACCGCCTCCTCGCCCCAGCCGACCGCTGGCGTCTGCTGCTGGGCCGCCGCACCGACCGGCTGCCGCCCTCCGCCGCGCCGCTGGCGACCGCGCTGGACGAGCTGTACGGCAGCGGTCGCGGTGAGGGCAGCCGGGGCGAGCTCGCCGGCCCGGCGGGAGGCGGCGGGCGGGAGGCCCCGTATCCCGGGGTGCGGGAGTGGTCCGAGGAACTGGCCGCGCTGTTCGGGCCGGGCATCCGGGAGGAGGTGCTGGCGGCGGCCGCCGAGGCGGGCCGCCGGGACGTCCTGGCGGAGCTGGACGCGGACGCCGTGCGGCCCTCGGTGGACCTGCTGCGTACCGTGCTGCGACACGCGGGCGGGCTGCCCGAGGCCCGGCTGGCCGCACTGCGCCCGCTGGTGCGGCGGCTGGTCGGGGAGCTGACCCGGCAACTGGCCACCCGCCTGCGGCCCGCACTGCACGGCGCGTCCCTGCCGCGTCCGGGCAGACGCCCCGGCGGCGGCCTGGACCTGCCCCGCACACTGCGGGCCAACCTGGCCACGGCCCGCCGCGGCCCGGACGGCACGGTGCGGGTGATCCCCGAGCGTCCGGTCTTCCGCGCCCGGGGACGCCGGGCGGCCGACTGGCGGCTGGTCCTGGTCACGGATGTGTCGGGGTCCATGGAGGCGTCCACGGTGTGGGCCGCGCTGACCGCCTCGGTACTGGCCGGGGTGCCGGCGCTCTCCACCCACTTCCTGGCCTTCTCCACCGAGGTCGTCGACCTCACCGGGCACGTGGACGACCCGCTGTCGCTGCTGCTGGAGGTCAGCGTGGGCGGTGGCACCCATATCGCCGCGGGGCTTCGGCACGCGCGCGAGCTGGTCACCGTGCCCTCGCGCACCCTCGTCGTGGTCGTCAGCGACTTCGAGGAGGGCTATCCGCTCGGCGGCCTGCTCGCCGAGGTCCGCGCGCTGGTCTCGGCCGGCTGCCACGTCCTGGGCTGCGCGAGCCTGGACGACACGGGCCGGCCCCGCTACTCCACGTCGGTCGCCGGTCAGCTCGTCGCCGCGGGCATGCCCGTCGCCGCCCTCAGTCCGCTCGAACTCGCCCGCTGGGTAGGGGAGAAGATCGCATGAGCCAGGACCTGCCCCCGGTCGCCCCGTCCGTCACCGCCGAGCTCGTCGCGGCGCTCACGCCCCGGCTCCGCAAGCGGCTGGACGCGGGCGTCGCCAAGCTCGCCGCGCGGCCGGCCGCCCGTGAGGGCGACACCGTGCGGATCGCCGTCGACGACGAGACCGACGTCGTCCTGCACGCACCCGGCGGGACGGTGACCGGCGTGGACGCGATCCGCTGCGGATGCCTGCTGGCCCCCGGCTGCCTCCACCGCGCGGCGGCGGCCTCGGCCGCGCCGGTCGCCGACGAGACCCCGGCCCCGGAGCCCGCCGCGGCCGGGGAACCCGCCGGGGCGGCCGAGGCCCCGGCGTCGCGGGGGGAGGCAGGAGCGCAGGAGGGTGCGAAACCGGCGGATCACACGGGAGGGGCCGTGGCCGGGCCCGGGCCCGGGTTCGAGGCCGCCACCGCCGGGCAACGCGCCGCCGCCCGGGCGGTGTTCGACGCGGCCGCCGCCGTCCTGGAGGCCGGAGCGGACGGCGCCGGCGCGGTGCTCCAGGCGGAGCTCCTGCGCGCCGCGCACACCGCCCGGCTCGCCGGCCTCCCCCGGGCCGGTGCCGCGGCGGTCTCCGTGGTCACCGGGGTGCGCGCGGCCCGTTCCGCCGACCCCGGACACCGCCTCGCCGATCTCGCCGGCTCGCTGGCCGACACCCTGGGCACCGCCCACCGCCTCCCGCACGCCACCGGTCCGGAGCTGGCCAAACTGCGCGGCAGAGCCCGGCAGCCGTACCGCCCGGACGGCTCCCTGCGCCTGTACGGGCTCTTCTGCGAGCCCGTCCTCACCGCTACCGGCTACGCGGGCGCGGTCACCTGGACCGCCGACGCGGACGGGCGCCTGTACACGGTGTCGGACGTGGCTCCGGGCGGGCCCGCCCGGGCGACCGGCGCCGCCGACCGGGCCGTGCGGATCGGCGACACCGCCCTGACCCACCGTGAACTGTCGCGTGCGGGTCTGGCCGTGTCCGGCGCCACCGTCTCCCCGACGGGCCGTCTGGGTGCGGGGGCGGGGGTGCGGGCGGTCCGCGCGCCCGGCGCCGCCTGGCGTGCGGAACCGCTGGACCGGCTGTGGGCCGTGCCCGCCGCCGAGCAGGTGGCCCGGGCGCTGGACGGCGGGCAGGACCTGCTGTTCCTCGAAGTGGCCGTCACGGGCACGGTGCGGGAGGCGGCGGGCGACTGCCTGCTGGCCGACTGCGCGGGTCTCACTCTGCGGCTGGCCGCCGCCCACGACGATCCCGCGCTCCCCTGCCGTGACAACCTCCGCCTGCTCGCCGCCGCCGGGGCCGGCAGGCGGCGGATCGTCGCCCGACTGGTGCCCGGACCGTCCCCCCGTGCCCTGCTGCTCGCCACCGAGCACCCCTGCGATCCCGGCGCCCGGGTGGATCTCGGCCTGGACCGCCTCCAGCGCGCGGACCTGCCCGCCGGGGCGGTCGCGCCGCAGGCCGCGAACGCACCCGCCGGGGACCGCGACGCCGCCGCCCCGCTGCACCTGCTGCGTCGCCGTGTCCACCAGGCGGTCTCCGGGGGCCGCCGTGTCCTCGCCCTCGCCGGAGGCGAGTCGGGCGACGGCGCCCGGCTGCGCCGCCTCGGCCTCGTCACGGGGGCCGGTCTCCTGGACGGCCTCCACGCCGCCGCCGCGGACCGCTCCCGCGACGCCTTCGGCCGCCTGCTCCCGGCCGACACCGGCCGCTTCGCCCGGGCCTGGCTGGCCGCCGCGGTCTATCTCGACACGGTGGAGCGGGCGCTGTGCGCGAATGCGTGGGAGACCGCCGCGGCCGGTGTGTCCTCCCCGGGCCCCGCCCGCTCCGCGGCGGCGGGGCCGTGAGCCCGGGCCCGGCCGGGGCGTCGAGGTGCCGCGGCGGGCCCGGGACGCTCCGGACTCGGCCCGCCGACGGCCCCGTCAGCGGCCCCGTCAGCGGCGTCGGCGGGCGTTGAGCCGGGCGGCCCGGCGCAGCAGGTGGTCGCGCTCGGCGAGGCTGGGGGCCTTCCCGGCCGCCTCGGCGTACAGCCGTGCCGCCGTCGCCGTGTCGCCGTCGCGCTCGTGGAGGTACGCCGCCACCGCGGCGTGGCGGGGCAGGGAGTCGTCCAGCGCGGCGAGCGCCGCCAGGCCGGCGCGCGGTCCGTCGGCCTCGCCGACGGCCACCGCGCGGTTGAGTTCGGCGACCGGGCTGCCGGTCAGGCGCACGAGTTCGTCGTACCACTGGACGATCTGCACCCAATCGGTCTCCTCGACGGTGGGCGCGTCGGCGTGGAGCGCCGCGATGGCGGCCTGGGCCTGGAACTCGCCCAGCCGGTCGCGGACGAGGGCCGCCTGCAGGATGTCCACACCCTCGGCGATCAGTTCGGTGTCCCACCGGCCGCGGTCCTGCTCGGCGAGCGGCACGAGGCTGCCGTCGGGCGCGGTCCGGGCGGTGCGCCGGGCGTGGTGGAGCAGCATGAGGGCGAGCAGCCCGGCCGCCTCCGGGTGGTCGACGGCGGCCGCGAGCTGCCGGGTGAGCCGGATGGCCTCGGCCGCGAGGTCGACGTCGCCGGAATACCCCTCGTTGAAGACCAGGTAGAGGACGCGCAGCACGGTGGCCACGTCGCCGGGCCGGTCCAGGCGTACACCGGCCACGGTGCGCTTGGCCCGGCTGATCCTCTGCGCCACGGTCGCCTCGGGCACCAGGTAGGCCCGGGCGATCTGTCGGGTGGTCAGTCCCCCGACGGCGCGCAGTGTGAGCGCGACCGCGGACGACGGTGTGAGCGACGGGTGGGCGCACAGGAAATAGAGCCGGAGGGTGTCGTCCACCGCGGGCGCCGGCCCGGGTTCCGGTTCCCGCCCGGTCCGTTCCTCGCGCCGGTGGCGGGCGGCGTCCGCGCGGGTCGCGTCGAGGAACTTGCGCCAGGCCACGGTGACCAGCCAGCCCTTCGGGTCCCGCGGCCGGTCGGCCGGCCAGACGCGGAGTGCCTCCAGAAGCGCTTCCTGTACGGCGTCCTCGGCCGCCGCGAAATCGGCTCCGCGGCGGCCGAGGATCGCGAGGACGCCCGGTACGAGACTGCGCAGCAGTGCCTCGTCCACCTGGGGGGTCATTCCGTGATGGTGGAATGTGCGGTCAGGAACGGGCGCACCTCGAGCCACTCGTGGATGGGCTTCCCGCCCGCTCCGGGGGCGGCCGACAGTTCCCCGGCCAGTTCGACGGCGCGCTCGTGGCTGTCGACGTCGATCACCATCCAGCCGGCGATGAGGTCCTTGGTCTCGGCGAAGGGGCCGTCGGTGACCGGCGGGCGTCCCTCGCCGTCGTACCGGACGAAGGTCCCCTCGGGTGCGAGCGCCTGGCTGTCCACGAACTCGCCGGTCTTCTCGAGCCGGGCCGCGAAGTCCTGCATGTACCGCACGTGGGCCGAGATCTCCTCCGGCGTCCACCGGTCCATGGGCACGTCGTTGACCGGGGCGGGGGCGCCGCGGTAGTGCTTGAGCAGCAGGTACTTGGCCATCGTGTCTCTCCTCGGTGCCGGTGCGGCCCATTGTGGCCGCGCTCACCCCGGGGACGGAGCCGGCCGCGGGTTCTCGACATCACCGCGCGGGGTTTTTCGACCCGTGCGGACGAACCCGGACGAGCCGTCCCACCGCACCCGGGCCCCGGCCCCGTGGCGGGCCGTCCGCGCCGGTATGCCGGCGCGGACGGCCTCCTCGGCCGCCGCGACCGTGGCCGGGGCTGCGGTTGTGACTACCGGTCGCCTCCTTCGGCGTGTTCGGGGGCCCGGCGGCCGGGAGCCGCCGCGTCCGGCGCCGCGGGGGCCGCGAGCCCCTCCCCGCGGCGCCGGAACGCCTGGGCGCCGAGCGCCAGGAGCAGGACCACCACCCCGTACAGGGCGTGCTGCGGGGACTCGACGAGGCTGATGGCGATCACCACGAGCAGCACCAGGTTGAGCCCCGAGCGGATCGTCAGACCGCGCACCCGCAGATACGAGATGATGCTGAGGACGTACAGCAGCATGAAGATCGCGCTCGCGGTGGCCGTGGTGTCGACGACCAGGGACGGCTCGAACCCCAGCAGCACGGTGGTCGCCGAGAACAGCACGGCCGGCAGCGCCAGCGAACGCCTCCTGGACCTCCGGCCGCCGGAGGTGACGAGCGCGGCCGGCAGCATGCCGTTGTCGGCCGCGTCGTACGTCAGCCGGGAGACCCCCCAGACCCAGGCGATCGCGTTGAGCAGCATGGCGCAGCACGCGATGAAGGTGACCGCCCACAGCATGGCCTCGCCGTAGCCGACCGCTTCGACGAGCTGGAGCAGCCCGACCACCTGGTCGACTTCGTCGCGGGGGACGGTCACCGCGATGGCCACGGTGAGCAGGATGGTGAACACGCCGTAGACGGTGAGGGCGATGGAGCTGACCGGCAGGAAGTCGCGCTCGGGGTCGCGGAACTCCCGGGCGAGGAAGGTCAGGTTCTCGAAACCCGCGAACGCCCAGAAGGCGAGGAGCACACCGGGCAGCACGACGCCCAGGCCCTCGGTGCTCGGCACCACCGTGTGCAGACCGTCCCGCGCGGAAGGAGCGGCGGACAGCAGGAGCACGGTGGCGACCAGCACCAGTCCCCAGGTGGCCGCCGTCTGGACCCGAGTGCTCGCGCGCACCCCGGCCAGGTTGATCAGGAGTGCCGCGACCAGGACCGCCACGGCGATGACGATGGTGGTGACACGTTCCATGCCGAAGGTCTGGGCGACGTAGCGCCCGGCGACGAACGCCCCGGAGGGCAGGCCGACGACGACCAGGGCGATGAACATCACCGGCACACAGCGGGCGAACACATCGCCCAGCCCCAGCCGGATGAAGGCCTCGATGCCGCGGCCGTCGGGGTTGGCGCGCACCATGTCGTCGAACATCAGGAGCATCGGCAGGCAGAGCAGGGTCGACAGCGCCCACACCAGCAGACTGTTGTGGCCCGCGCGGCCGTAGACCGCCGACGGCAGGAACAGGATGCCGGAGCCGGCGATGGATCCGATGGCCAGGGGGACGGCCTGCCGGCGCGTCAGCCCGCGGGGGGCGGTGTCGTGGGTCGTGCCGGTCACCGGGCTTCTCCCCGCTCCCGGTCCGCCGCCCGCCGCAGGGCTCTTGTTCCGCTGCCGAGGACCGCGCCGGGTTTGTGTCTCCGGGCCCTCCCGACCGTGGCGGCCGCGTTGTGCCCGTTGGCCGCGTTGGCCGCGTTGGCCGCGTCGCCGTCGTCCGTCCGGCCGGCCTCGGGCGAGGTCAGGGCTTCGGGCGTCCGGTCCCGCGGGGCGTTCGACCGCCGTAAGGACCCCCGGACGCCGGCCACGGCGCGGAACGCGCCCGTGCGGCTGCTCGGCGCGGGGCGCAGCGCGTCGGTGTGTCCGGCGGCTCCTTCTGCGGCTCCTTCTGCGGCGGCTTCCCTCACGGGAGATGAGTGCGTGGTCAAGACGTGTCTCCTGGTGAACGGGCGGCAGATCGTGGTCGGCGTGCACGGCCCGAGCACCGGCACGCACGTGCGGGAGGCGGCCGCCGGAAGTACTCAGGGCCGGCGCACCGCCGGGGCGGCATGATACGGATCGGTCGTGCTTTCGGTGGGCGAACCGAGAGATCGGGGCCACCGCGCCGGATCCGGTTCGCCCGGAGCGGCGGCGATCTCGGCACGGCCCGCGGCCGGCCCGCGGCCGGAAGGGCTCTTCCTCACCGGACGGACGGCCGGGCGGCCACCGGCAAGGCTCTGGCCAGCGGAAAACGTCTGGAACTGATCGACCTGCTCGCCCAGGGGGAACGCACCGTCGACGCGCTCGCCAAGGCGGCCGGGCTGAATCTGACCACCGCGTCCGCGCATCTCCAGACCCTCAAGCAGGCCGGTCTGGTCTCAACCCGGCGCGAGGGGGTGCGCGTCCACTACCGGCTCGCCGGTGAGGACGTGGCCCGTCTGTTCGCGCTGCTGCGCGAGGTCGCCCAGGCGCACCAGGCCGCCGTCGAACCGGCCCGCGCCGCCTACCTCGGACCGGAGGCGGGCCGGGAGGTCACCCGGGAGGAGCTCCTGGCCCGGGTCGAGTCCGGCGATGTCGTCGTGCTGGATGTGCGCCCCGCGCAGGAGTACGCGGCCGGGCACTCCTGACCGCCGTACCCGGCGGCGTCCGGTGCCGCCCGGTGAGCGCCCGGTGCGCGCCCGCTACCGCCGGATGAGGCCGAGTTCGGTGGCGGTGGCGACGGCGGCGGTGCGTGACTCGACGCCGAGCTTGGCGTAGACGCGGGCCAGATGGGACTTGACGGTCCCCTCGGTGAGGTGGAGCCGGGCGCCGACGGCCTGGTTGGACAGGCCCTCGGCGACCAGGGCCAGCACCTCGGTCTCCCGCCGGGTCAGAGCGGTGCCGGGGGTGCGCAGCCGGTTCATCAGCCGGTCCGCGACGGCCGGGGCCAGCGCGGTGCGGCCCGCGGCGGCGGTGCGTACGGCGGCGGCCAGGTCCTCCGGAGGTGCGTCCTTGAGGAGGTAGCCGGTGGCGCCGGACTCGATGGCGGGGAGGGTGTCGGCGTCGGTGTCGTAGGTGGTGACGATCACCACCCGGGGCGCCGACGGACGGGCGGTGATCGCGGCGGTGGCCTCGGCCCCGTTCATCCCCCCGCCGAACTGGAGGTCCATGAGGACGACGTCGATGTCGCCCCCGGCGGCGCGGGCGACGGCGGTCTCGGCGGTGGCGGCCTCGGCCACCACCTCGATGCCGGGTTCGGTCTCCAGTACGGCGCGCAGCCCCGCCCGTACCACGGGGTGGTCGTCGGCCAGGAGCAGGCGGATGGCGGCGGGATCGGTCACGGGCGTGCCTCGGGTGCGGGATCGGGTACGGGATCGGGGTCGAGGCCGGACGGGAGTCCGGGGCCGGGCCCGGACGCGGTGCCGCCAGGCCGGCCCAGGGGCAGCCGGGCGGTCAGGACGGTGCCGCGGCCGGGGGCGGAGTCGACGGTGAGCTCCCCGCCGAGGGCGTGTGCGCGGGCGCGCATGGCGGCCAGCCCGAACCCGCCGGTCTCCGGGTCGGGTGCGGGCAGGCGGGCGGGGTCGAAGCCGCGTCCGTCGTCGGCGATCTCCACGGTGACATGGTCGCCGAGGAGGCCGAGGGTGACCTCGGCGGTGGCGGCCCCGGCGTGGCGGACGGTGTTGGACAGCGCCGACTGGGCGATCCGCAGCAGCGCGACCTCGTGCGCGGTCGGCAGCGGTACGAGGTCGCCGGTGACGCGGAGACGTACGGCGATCCGGTGGTGGGCACCGGTGGCGGCGCACAGGCGTTCCAGGGCTCCGGCCAGGGTGGTGCCCTCCAGGGCGGGCGGGGCGAGGGCGGCGACGAAGCGGCGGGCCTCGGCGAGGTTGTCGACGGCGCTCCGGCGGGCCTGGTCGACATGGCGGGCGGCGGTCTCCGGCGCGTCGGGCAGGGCCCGCTCCGCGGCCCGCAGCAGCAGCTGGATGCTGGTCAGGCCCTGGGCGAGGGTGTCGTGGATCTCGCGGGCCAGGCGTTCGCGCTCGGCCAGCACACCGGCGGTGTGCTGGGCCGCGGCCAGATCGGCACGGGTGGCGGTGAGCTCCTCGATCAGGTGCCTGCGCCGCTCGCTCTCCCGGTACAGGGCCTGGTACCCCCACGCCACCGCCACCGCCACGGCCGCGCCCAGGGACGGCCCGATCGCCATCGCCGCGCCGAAGGAGCCCTGGTGGGCCGCGTAGCCGCCGGTGGCGGCCGCCGCGGTGGCCGCCACGGCGACCAGGCCGGCGCGGCGGGGCAGCAGATGGAGCTGGAGGAAGTACAGCGGGAACGCCACCCACACCCCGTCCGCGGAGAGGGCCAGCAGCACCAGCCAGGCGGCGTCCACGGCGGCCAGCCACAGCGCGGCGGCCCGCCGCGAGCGGCCCACCCGGGGCAGCAGCGGGCCGGCCGCGTACACCAGGCCGCACACCACCGCCGCGGCGACGACCCACCCGGCGTGCGGGCGGCCGTCGGCCACGGCCCGCCCGGCTGCGAGCGCGAGCAGCCCGACGACCAGCAGATGCAGGCACCAGGTCAGTGCCCGGGTGGTGGGGGTCGGGGCGGGGACGGCGGTGTTCACAGTCCTTCCATCCTAGGGAGGCGGCCCCCGGCCGGGCCTCTGTCGAAAGTTGGAACCGGCACACCGTCTTTCGGTCCGCCGATTGCCGCCCTGGGCCAGATGCCGGCCCCGGGGGCGGCGGCCGAGGGTGGGGGCACACCGTTTTCCCCGGGTTTTCCCCGGGCTTCCCCCTGGTGTCATCCGAAAGGGCCGGCCGCACCGTGTTCGTAGCGTGGAGAGATCTGAAGTTCGCCAAGGGGCGCTTCGCCCTGATGGGCGCCGTCATCGTGCTGATCACCCTGCTGGTCGGACTGCTGTCCGGCCTGACCGCCGGTCTGGGCCGGCAGAACGTCTCCGCGATCACCTCCCTGCCCGCCGACGCGATCGCCTTCGCGGCGCCGGACGGGGGCGGGGAGCTGTCGTACGCGGACTCCACCGTCACCGAGCGGCAGTGGCGGCGGTGGGCCCAAGCGCCCGGCGTGAGCGGCGCCGAGCCGCTGGGCATCACCACCACGAAGGCGGCCACCGGCGGCAGGAGCGCCGGGGTGTCCGTCTTCGGCGTCCGGCCCGGCTCCGCGCTCGTTCCCGGCGGCGGGCTCGGCAGCGGGCTCGACGGTGACGCGGCGGTCCTGTCCGCCACCGCAGCGCACGATCTCGGCCTCGCGGTGGGCGACGCGTTCACCCTCGCCGGGCGGCGGGTGACCGTCGCCGCCGTGAGCGGTGACGCCTTCTTCAGCCACACCCCGGTCGTCTGGACCGGCCTGGGGTTCTGGCGGGAGATCACGCCTCCCACGGGCAAAGCCGACGGACCGGCGGCCACCGTCATCGCCCTGAACACCACCTCCGCCGCCGATGTCGGAGCCGCCGACCGGGCGGCGGGCACCAGGACGGTCGCCCGGGACGACTCCCTGTCCGCGATCGGCTCCTACGCCTCCGAGAACGGCTCCCTGCAGCTGATGCGCGGCTTTCTGTTCGTGATCTCCGCCCTGGTCGTCGGCGCCTTCTTCACCGTGTGGACCATCCAGCGCAGCGGTGACATCGCCGTGCTGAAGGCCCTGGGCGCCTCCACCGCCACCCTGCTGGGGGACGCGCTCGGCCAGGCCGTCGTCCTGCTGGCCGGCGGCACCCTGATCGGCACCGGCGCGGCCGCGGCCGTCGGTTCCCTCGTCTCCGGCATGGACGTTCCCTTCCTGCTCACGCCCGCCACCGTCCTCGTCCCGGCCGCCGTGATGACCGCGCTCGGGGCGCTCGGGGCCGCCCTGTCCATCCGCCGCATCACCTCCGTCGACCCGCTGACCGCCCTGGGGAGCGCCCGATGAGCCTGCACCTGACCGACGTCACCCTGACCTACCCCGACGGCGACTCCCGCCTGACCGCCCTCGACGGGGTCACCCTGGAGGTGCCGGGGGGCAGCATCACCGCGGTCGTCGGCCCCTCGGGCTCGGGCAAGTCCAGCCTGCTCGCGGTCGCCGCCACCCTCGTCACCCCCGACCGCGGCACCGTCGCCGTCGACGGCACCACGACCACCGGCATGACCCGCGCCGACCTCGCCGGGCTCCGCCGCCAAAAGATCGGCATCGTCTTCCAGCAGCCCAACCTGCTGCCCTCCCTCACCGCCGCCGAACAGCTCCAGGTCATGGCGCGGATCGACGGACGGCCCCCGGCCAAGGCCCGCGCCCGGGCCTTGGAGCTGCTCGACGCCGTCGGCCTGGCCGACCGGGCCGGCCGGCGCCCCCATCAGCTCTCCGGCGGCCAGCGCCAGCGCGTCAACATCGCCCGCGCCCTGATGAACGACCCCACCGTGCTCCTGGTCGACGAGCCCACCAGCGCCCTGGACCACGAACGCGGCGCCGCCGTCGTCGATCTGATCACCCGTCTCACCCACCGGCAGGCCACCGCGACCGTCCTGGTCACCCACGACCGCGCCCACCTCACCGCGGTCGACCGGGTCGCCGAGATGCACGACGGGCGTCTTCGCCTGCCCTCCGCGGCCCGGTGGGCCGCGCGTTCCCCCGGCCGTCGCAGGGGCGGGAGGCAGGACGGCCTCGCGGATCCGGCGGGTTAGCGTGGCGGCCATGGTGGACTGGAATACTCGGCAGGCGTCGGCGGCGGACGCCGCGGACGCGGCCGAGCTGCGCGCCCTGGTGCTGCGGGACGACCTGGAGCGGCTCGGACGGTACGACGAACAGCGGGTGCGGCAGCGGCTGCGGGACGGCTTCGACCCGGCGCACACCTGGGTGATCGAGGTGGGCGGCGCGTTCGCCGGCTGCGTGGCGCTGCGCCGGGCCGGGGACGCCCACTGGCTGGAGCACTTCTACCTGGCCCCGCACCTGCAGGGCAGGGGAATCGGTTCGGGTGTGCTGCGCGGACTGCTGGAGCGGTGCGACCGCGATGGCGTCCTCGTCCGGCTGAACGTGCTGCGGGGCAGTCCGGCCCGGCGGCTCTACGAGCGGCACGGGTTCACCCTCGAGACCGAGGACCCGGTGGATGTGTTCATGGTGCGCGAGCCGGCCTGAGAGCCCGCCGCGACGATTCCGCGGTGCGGCCCGGCCGGGGCGGCGGGTCGTGTGCGGCCCGGGGGCGATGACCCGGCGGGTAATCGCCCCCGGCGCGTCCGGCTGCCAGGATCGTCCGCGTACGAAAGGCCCGGCCGACCGGAAGGACACCATGCCCGCCTACGTCATAGCCCACCTGCGGGAAGCGGCCCCGCACCCGGAGATCGCCGAGTACATCGAACGCATCCCCGCCACCTTCGAGCCCTACGGCGGCCGCTTCCTCGTGCACGGCACCCGGCACGAGGTGAAGGAGGGGAGCTGGCCCGGACACGTCGTGATGATCGGCTTCCCCGGGATCGCCGAGGCGCGGGCCTGGTGGGACTCGTCGGCCTACCGGGAGATCGCACCGCTGCGCTCCCGGCACATCGCCGGCGACATCATCCTGGTCGAGGGCGTCGCCGAGGGGTACGACCCGGCCGCCACCGCACAGGCGATGCGGGAGGCCCTGCCCGCCGGGTGAGCCGGGTGGGCCAGGGGCAGGGGCGGCCGGGAACCGGTCAGGATTCGAGAAGCGCGGGCCGCGGGCCGTGCCTAACCTGATCACCATGGACATCACCATTCACACCGTCTTCCTCCCCCACGACGACCCGGACGCGTCCCTGGCCTTCTACCGCGACACCCTCGGCTTCGAGGTCCGCACCGACGTCGGAGAGGGCAGGATGCGCTGGATCACCGTCGGTCCCGCCGGCCAGGCCGGCACCTCCATCCTCCTGGCGCCGCCGGCCGCCGACCCCGGGATCACCGAGGACGAGCGCCGCACCATCACCGAGATGATGGCCAAGGGCACCTACGGCTGGATCCAGCTGGCCACACCGGACCTCGACGGCACCTTCGAGAAGGTGCGGGCCGGGGGCGCCGAGGTCGTGCAGGAGCCGGTCGAGCAGCCGTACGGCGTCCGCGACTGCGCCTTCCGGGACCCCGCGGGCAACCTGGTCCGCGTCCAGGAACTGCGCTGAGCCGCCGGACCGCCGACGGGAACCGACGGAAAGGAGTTCCGCCATGTGCCGCCCCGCCTGGAGACACGCGCTCGTCCGGGCGCAGCGCCTGAGCGAGTTCACGCGGCTGCGCCGCGTCCGCGACAGGATCGACCGGGAGCACGCGCGGCCGCCGGACGTCGAGTCACTCGCCCGTGACGCGGACATGTCCGTCGCACATCTCGGCCGCTGGTTCCGGCTGGCCTACGGCAGGTCACCGCATGCGTACCTGACGGCACGGCGGGCCGAGCGGGCCGAGGCGCTGCTGCGGCACGACGGGCCCGTCGTGCCGGAAACGGTGCCGGAGGCGCCCGGCGCCGTGGGATGGTGGACGTGTGACGCTGGAGGACCTCGTCCGGCTGCGCCGGGCCCGTGACCTGATGGACCGCGACTACGCGGAGCCGCTCGACGTCCCCGCGCTGGCGCGCGTCGCCCTCATGTCGCCGGGCCATTTCTCCCGCAGCTTCCGCGCCGCCTTCGGGGAGACGCCGTACAGCTATCTGATGACGCGCCGGATCGAGCGGGCCAAGGCGCTGCTGCGGCGCGGCGACCTGTCGGTGACGGAGGTCTGCTTCGCGGTCGGCTGCACGTCGCTGGGGTCGTTCAGTTCGCGGTTCACCGAGCTGGTCGGCGAGAGCCCGAGCGCGTACCGGGCCCGTCGGCACGACGAGGGCGCCGCCGTCCCGGCCTGTATCGCGAAGGTCCACACGCGGCCGGTCAGGAACAAAGAAGCGAAACCCGCTTGCCCTCCGTAGCGTGAAACCCATGGACATCGAACTGTCACAGTGCTTCGTCGCCGTCACCGTCGCCGTCGACGACCACGGCGGGGCGCTCGCCTTCCACCCGGATGTCCTCGGCCCGGAGGTGCGCGACCGCGCCCTCCGCGGCCCCGCGGGCGGCATGCCGCGTCTCGTCCGGCCCCGCGCACGGTGAGCTCCGGCCCCGCACCGGCGAACGAGAAGACACACGACACTCGGATCCGGCCGGAACGAGCCGGCCGGCAGATGGGGGACACCATGAGCACCACCGCGAGGACGGACACGCGGACGCCCGAGCCGCACGCCGCCGACAGCCACGACCTGATCCGCGTGCACGGCGCGCGCGTGAACAACCTCAAGGACGTCAGCATCGAGATCCCGAAGCGCCGGCTGACGGTGTTCACCGGGGTCTCCGGCTCGGGCAAGAGTTCACTGGTGTTCGACACGATCGCCGCCGAGTCGCAGCGGCTGATCAACGAGACCTACAGCGCCTTCGTCCAGGGCTTCATGCCCACGCCGAACCGGCCCGAGGCCGACGTGCTCGAAGGGCTGACGACCGCGATCATCGTCGACCAGCAGCGGATGGGCGCCGACCCCCGCTCCACCGTCGGCACCGCCACCGACGCCAACGCGATGCTGCGCATCCTCTTCAGCCGGCTCGGCAAGCCGCACATCGGCCCGCCCGCCGCGTTCTCCTTCAACGTCGCCTCGGTCTCGGCCAGCGGTGGGGTCAAGGTCGACCGCGGCGCCGACAGGACCAGGACCGAGAAGGTGACCTTCAGCCGCACCGGCGGCATGTGCACCCACTGCGAAGGCCGGGGCGCGGTCTCCGACATCGACCTCACCCAGCTCTACGACGACTCCAGGTCGCTCTCCGAGGATCCGTTCACCATCCCCACCTACACCGGGGACGGCTGGGTGGTGCGGGTCATCACCGAGTCGGGCTTCTTCGACCCGGACAAGCCGATCCGCGAGTACACCAAGAAGGAGCGGTACGACTTCCTGTACCGCGAGCCCACCAAGGTGAAGATCAACGGAGTCAACCTGACCTACGAGGGGCTGATCCCGAAGATCCGGAAGTCGTTCCTCTCCAAGGACCGGGAATCGATGCAGCCGCACATCCGGGCCTTCGTGGACCGGGCGGTCACCTTCACCGAGTGCCCCGAGTGCGACGGCACCCGGCTCAGCGAGCGGGCCCGGTCGTCGAAGATCGGGGGGATCTCCATCGCCGACGCCTGCGCGATGGAGATCCGCGACCTGGCCGAGTGGGTCCGCGGTCTCGACGAGGTCTCGGTGGCGCCGCTGCTCACCGCTCTGGGGCAGTCCCTCGACTCGTTCGTGGAGATCGGGCTGGGCTACCTCTCGCTCGACCGGCCGACGGGCACGCTGTCGGGCGGCGAGGCGCAGCGGGTGAAGATGATCCGCCACCTCGGCTCCTCGCTCACCGACGTCACCTACGTCTTCGACGAGCCCACCATCGGCCTCCACCCGCACGACATCCAGCGGATGAACAATCTGCTGCTGCGCCTGCGGGACAAGGGCAACACCGTCCTCGTCGTCGAGCACAAGCCCGAGGTCGTCGCCATCGCCGACCATGTCGTCGACCTCGGACCCGGCGCGGGGACGGCGGGCGGCACCGTCTGCTTCGAGGGCACCGTCGAGGGGCTGCGGGCCGCGAGCACCCTCACCGGCCGCCACCTCGACGACCGGGCCTCCCTCAAGAAGGCGGTGCGCGAGCCCGCCGGCGCCCTGGAGATCCGCGGCGCGACGACGCACAACCTGCGAAACGTCGACGTCGACATCCCGCTCGGAGTGCTCTGCGTGGTCACCGGCGTGGCGGGCTCCGGCAAGAGTTCGCTGGTGCACGGGTCGCTGCTGCGCCGGTCGGAGGCCGAGGGCACCGGCGTGGTCTGTGTCGACCAGACGCCCATCCGCGGCTCCAGGCGGAGCAATCCGGCCACCTACACCGGGCTGCTCGACCCGATCCGCAAGGCGTTCGCCAAGGCATGCGGAGTGAAACCGGCACTGTTCAGCGCCAACTCCTCGGGGGCCTGTCCCACCTGCAACGGCGCCGGCGTCGTCTACACCGACCTGGCGATGATGGCCGGTGTCGCCACCGTCTGCGAGGAGTGCGGGGGGAAGCGGTTCCAGGCGTCGGTACTGGAGCACCGCCTCGGCGGGCGCGACATCAGCGAGGTGCTCGCGATGCCGGTGACCGAGGCCGAGGAGTTCTTCGGCGCCGGCGAGGCGCGCACCCCGGCCGCGCACCGGATCCTCGGCCGGCTCGCCGACGTCGGACTCGGCTATCTCACCCTCGGCCAGCCGCTCACCACGCTGTCCGGCGGCGAGCGGCAGCGGCTCAAGCTGGCCACGCACATGGGCGAGAAGAGCGGCGTCTACATCCTCGACGAACCGACCACCGGTCTCCACCTCGCCGACGTCGAGCAACTGCTCGCCCTGCTCGACCGGCTGGTGGACTCCGGCAGGACGGTCGTCGTCGTCGAGCACCACCAGGCGGTCATGGCGCACGCCGACTGGATCATCGACCTCGGTCCCGGTGCCGGACACGACGGCGGCCGGGTCGTCTTCGAGGGGACGCCCGCAGATCTCGTGGCCTCCCGCTCCACTCTCACCGGCGAGCATCTGGCGGCCTACGTCGGCGCCTGAGGTGAGGCTCTCCCCGGGGTCCCGGGGAGAGCCTCACCGGTCCCGGTCCGGCCCGCCACCACTGCGGCGGGCCGTCCTGGTGGGAGGGTGACCACAGCGGCACCCGATGGCACTCGATGGCACCCGATGGCACCGACTGGCACCGACTGGCACCGATTGGCATCACCAGGTGCCATCGCACACCCTCAAGGCCCCGTTGACTTGCACGGCGTCGCGGTCACATGAACCACGGACCCGATGTTTTCGCAGCTCAGGGCGGCCCCTCCTGGAACCTTCCCGCCCAAGGGGCCATCGGGGCTTGCACATGGCACCACATGGTGCCACTATGGCGCTATGGACCTCACCCCGTATGTCGACACCCTCCGCCGCGAACTCGCGGTGGCCGCCGAGGCCGGCGGTGGCGAAGCCCGTGAGCTGGCGGAGAGGCTCACCACCCCTCTGGAGTCGGCGGCCCGGCTGACCATGCTCAACGTGCTCTCCGCCGCGATGGACGAGATCACCCGCGACCTCGCCCCCGGCTCGGTCGACGTACGGCTGCGCGGACTCGACCCCGAGTTCGTGGTGACGCCACCCGCCGACGGCGCCCCCACGGAACCCTCCGCGCCCGTCGAACCGCTCATGCCCCCGGCCCCGGCCCCGACTCCGGCCGATGGCGAGGAGGGCGGCACCGCCCGCGTCAACCTGCGCCTGCCGGCCCATCTCAAGGCCCGGGCCGAGGAGGCCGCGAGCCGCGAGGGCCTGTCGGTCAACGCCTGGCTGGTGCGCGCCGTGTCGGCCGCGGTCGACGGCGGCCACCACACCCGCCCGGCGGAGAGGACCCGGACCATCGGGCAGAGCTACACGGGCTGGGTGCGCTAGGCCCTGTCCGACGCCCGCACCGCTTCATCCACACCACGTCCCACCAGCGGGGACGCCCCAAGACCCAGGAGGACGGGACAGCCATGCCTTCTTTCGACACTCCCGAACCGATCTCGGCCACGGCGCACGTGGAGGCCGGCTCCATCCGGTTCACCGCGGGCGACCGCCCCGACACGGTCGTCGAGGTGCGCCCCCGCGACCCGAACCGGGAGCAGGACGTACGGGCGGCCGACCAGACCGAGGTCACGTACTCGGGCGGCGCCCTGACCGTCAGGACGCCCAGGCGGCGCCACCTCGTCGGGCGCACCGGCATCGTCGACGTGACGGTCGAACTGCCCATGGACTCGCACGTCGACATGACCGGCGCCTGGACCCAGGTGCTCGGTGAGGGCCGGCTCGGCGAGGTCCGGGTGAAGACCTCCTCCGGTGACGTCCGCCTCGACGCGACCGGACCGCTGAAGCTGACGGCCTCCCACGGCTCGATCACCGTCGACCGCATCGAGGGCCCGGCCGAGATCACCACCAGCTCCGGAAGCCTGCGTGTCGGCGCCGTCCGCGGTCCGGCCGTCCTGAAGAACTCGCACGGCACCACGACCGTCGGCGCCGCGGCGGACGAGCTACGGGTGAGCGGCGCCAACGGCGACATCGACATCACGCGCGCCGAGGGCCCGGTCGTCGCCACCACCGCCCACGGCACCCTGCGCGTCGCGGAAGTCGCTCGCGGGGCGGTCCAGTTGGAGACCTCCTACGGAGCCATCGAGGTCGGCGTCCGCGAGGGGACGGCCGCCTGGCTCGACGTCAGCTCCGGCCGCGGGCAGGTGCGCAACACCCTCGCCGCCTCCGAGGCCCCGGAGAAGACCGAGGACACCGTCGAGGTACGCGCCCGGACCCGCTACGGCAACATCGACATCCGCCGCGCCCGGGCCTGAACACCGGTCCCGCGGGCCTGACCGCTCCCCCACCACTTCACCACTTCACCGCTTCACCGCTTGACCACTTCGGCCTCCGAAAGGGAGGACTCCATGCCTGTATCTGTCATGCCCACGTCCAAGAGAAACGGCGGACCGCGGCAGCCCGCCGCCGTCTCCGCCGCCGGGCTGCGCAAGTCCTACGGCGACAAGACCGTCCTCGACGGCATCGATCTGCACATCCCGGCCGGGTCCGTGTTCGCGCTGCTCGGACCCAACGGCGCCGGCAAGACCACCACCGTCAAGATCCTCTCCACCCTCATCGGCGCCGACGGCGGCCGGGCCCTGGTCGCGGGCCACGACATCGCCACGTCACCGCAGGCCGTGCGCGCCGCGATCGGCGTCACCGGGCAGTTCTCCGCCGTCGACGGCCTGATCACCGGCGAGGAGAACATGCTCCTCATGGCCGACCTGCACCACCTGTCCAGGCGCGAGGGGCGAAGGGTCACCGCCGAACTGCTGGAGCGTTTCGGCCTCACCGACGCCGCCGGGAAGCCGGCCTCCACCTACTCCGGCGGTATGAAGCGCCGCCTGGACATCGCCATGACACTCGTCGGCGACCCGAGCGTCATCTTCCTCGACGAGCCGACCACCGGCCTCGATCCCCGCGCCCGCCACAGCATGTGGGGAGCCGTCCGTGACCTCGTCACGGGCGGCACCACGGTCCTCCTCACCACCCAGTACCTGGAGGAGGCCGACGAGCTCGCCGACCGCATCGCCGTGCTCGCGGGCGGCAGGATCGCCGCCGAGGGCACCCCCGACGAGCTGAAGCGGCTGGTCTCCGGCGGCCATGTCCGCCTCCGTTTCACCGACCCGGCCGCCTACCGGTCCGCCGCCGGCGCACTGCGCGGAGCCGCCCGCGACGACGACTCCCTCGTGCTGCGGGTCCCCAGCGACGGCAGCCAGCGCGAGCTGCGCTCCGTTCTCGACCGGCTGGACTGCGCCGGTATCGAGGCGGACGAGCTGACCGTGCGCACTCCCGACCTCGACGACGTGTTCTTCGCCCTGACCGGCGGCACCGACCAGCCCTCCGAGGAGACCTCCCGATGAGTTCCCTGCCCCTCGCCGTCCGCGACTCGTCCACGATGGTGCGCCGCAGTCTCCTGCACGTGCGGCGCTACCCGTCCCTGACGCTGAACCTCCTGCTCACTCCGATCGTCCTGCTACTGCTGTTCGTCTACGTCTTCGGCGAGGCGATGAGCGCGGGCATCGGCGGCGCCGACCGTTCCGCGTACCTCGCCTACCTCCTGCCGGGCCTGCTGCTGATGACCATCGGCAGCACCGTGGTGGGCACCGCGGTGTCGGTGTCCACGGACATGACCGAGGGCATCGTCGCCCGTTTCCGCACCATGGCGATCCACCGCGGCTCCGTGCTCGTCGGGCACGTCGTCGGCAGCGTGCTGCGGTCGGTCGCCAGTGTGGTCCTCGTCGGCGCCGTCGCCGTGGCCATCGGCTTCCGGTCCGCGGACGCGACCGCCCTGGAGTGGCTGGCGGCGTTCGGACTGGTGACGCTGGTCGCCCTGGCGCTGACCTGGATCGCCGTCGGGATGGGCATGGTCAGCCCGAACGCCGAGGCGGCGAGCAACAACGCGCTGCCGCTGATCGTCCTGCCACTGATCTCCAGCGCCTTCGTCCCCGTCGACGCGATGCCGGGCTGGTTCCGGCCGATCGCCGAGTACCAGCCCTTCACGCCGGCCATCGAGACCCTGCGCGGCCTGCTGCTCGGCACCGAGATCGGCCACAACGGCCCGCTCGCGGTGGCCTGGTGCCTGGTTCTGGCCGCACTCGGCCACCTCTGGTCCAAGTCCCTGTTCAACCGCGACCCGAGGTAGTGCGACGACCGCGCGGGCCGTCCTGTGGCGCCGCCCCACGCGGCGCGGCGTCCGCAGGACGGTGGCGCGGTCGGGCGAAGTGATGATGTAGTGCCGGGCCGAGGAGGAGAGACCTCCCCACCGCTCCCGGTCATGGGCCCGCAGCAGGACCCGGCCGCATCCGTCACAGGCGATCCACGGCAGGAGGACGTAACCGGCCGGGCCTGGACCGGCTCCGGCCGCCGGCCCGCCGACGGAACCTCCCTCCCGCTCGATCAGCCTCACGGTGGACGCTCTTCCGTCGCCACGGCACCGCAGTATCCGGGGGTGAGCGCCTCCCGCCCACCCCAGTCCTCCGCGAGCACGGAGATCCGGGCCCTGACCGTCTCGCTGATCGGTACCCGGTGGGTGAGAAGACCAAAGACGAGCAGGCCGAGCCCCGCCTCCTGTTCCCCGATCTCCCGGCAGTCCCCGACCTCCCGGGCGTCGGCCTCCGGCAGCAGGGCGGCGAGCCGGTTCCAGGTGTCGGCGTCATCGATCACCCGGCAGACGCTACCGACCGGGGAAGCGGGCAGGGGTCAGGGCCGGTGGTTCGGCCGATGAAGCCCCGGCCCGCACCGGCCATCCTGTCCGGGGACGGGCGGGCGCACAGCCCGCCCGGGAAAAGGAGCCGGACGCGTATGAGCACATGGCGCAGAACGTCGCGGATCTTACTGGCCGCTCTGGTCACCGCCACCCTGGCCACGGGGGCGGCCGAGGCCGCCCCGCGGTCCGCCCCGGCGGCGGAGGCGGCCCCCGGGGCGGCGGTCGGCACACCGGTCGTGCGGGGGCCCGTCGCCGGGACGGTCCCCGGCGACCCCTCGGCCCCGGACGTGGAGGACACCTATCCGTGGCTGTCCACCTCCACGGACCTGGCCGCCGCCGGGTACGTGGAGGAGGAGTTCCTCCTGTCCGGCGAGGCCGACGGCTACAGCACCACCGGCGAACTCCTCGCCTCCGACGTGCCGTACACCACCCGCATCATCGTCCGCCGCCCCGCCGACCCCGGGGACTTCAACGGCACCGTCCTGACCGAGTGGCAGAACGTCTCGGCCGGGTACGACCTGGACGCCCTGTGGTCCCCCGAGCAGATCGTCCGCGGAGGCTACGCCTGGGTCGGCGTCTCCGCCCAGCGGGTCGGTGTGGAGCAGCTGCGCGGCTGGAGCCCCGCCCGCTACGGGGATCTCGACGTCACCGGCCGGGGCCGCTTCACCGCCGACGAGCTGTCCTACGACGTGTTCGCGCAGGCCGCCAGGGCCCTGCGGACCCGTGAGGGTGCCGCTCCCCTCGGCCCGCTCCGGGCCGAGACGGTGCTGGGCATCGGTGCGTCGCAGTCCGCCGTGCGGATGACGGTCTACCACGACCGCGTCCTGCCCCGGACCGAGCCCGTCTTCGACGCCTACGCCCACATCGTCGGT
The DNA here is from genome assembly GCF_002843305.1 of Streptomyces barkulensis. Lineage (GTDB taxonomy): Bacteria > Actinomycetota > Actinomycetes > Streptomycetales > Streptomycetaceae > Streptomyces > Streptomyces barkulensis. The sequence goes on along the minus strand of NZ_PGSG01000028.1, from coordinate 15,350 downwards.
CCCGCACCGTCCCGGAAGGGCGCCGAACCGGTGTTCCACGTGCTGTCGGAGACCGACGTACGCACCCCGGAGCGGCGCGCCGACGACGACCGCTACCGGCGCTGGGAGGTCGCCGGCACCGCGCACTCCGGCTGGCACGGCCAGGAGTACCGCAGGCCCCTCCTCGAACGCGACCTGGGCTCCGCGCCCACTTACGCCTGCGACCGTCCGGCGTTCAGCAGGGTCCCCCTGCACCATGCGATCGCCGCCGCCTACGGCCATCTGGTGCGCTGGGCCGAGCACGGTGTCCGGCCGCCGACGGCGCCGCCGCTGGAGTTCGCCCCCGACGGCACCAAGGCGCGCGACGAGTTCGGCCTGGCGCGCGGCGGCATCCGGCTCTCCCAGGTCGAGGCGCCGACCGCGCTCAACACCGGCGACAACTCCGGGGAGACCTTCTGCGTCCTGTTCGGCACCCACATCCCGTTCGACGAGGGCCGTCTCGACCGGCTGTACCGCTCGCACGCCGGCTACGTATCCGCCGTCCGCCGCGCCGACACGCGCAACGTCCTGTCCGGCTACCTTCTTCCCGGCGACGCGCTGCGCAACTTCCGGGAGGCGGTCGGCTCCGGCATCGGAAAGCACTGACCGCCGGTCACCGCCCGCCCGCCGGGGCACACTCCCCCGCCGGGCGGGCCAGCGCGTCGACGGCGGCGGAGAACAGCCACGGCAGCCGCTGCGCCGCGGGGACCAGCGCGGCCCGGGCGGGAGCCGGCCCGGTCGCCGCGAGCAGTGTGCGGGTCAGCAGGCGGTAGCGCCGGGTGAGCCGCCGCCAGTCCCGCTCATAGGCCGTCAGATCGCCTTCGACGACCGCGCGTACCGCCGCCGGCGCCTGCGCCAGCGCCAGCGCGACGCCCTCACCGGTCAGCGCGTCGACGTAGCCGGCCGCGTCGCCGACGAGCAGCACCCGGCCGGCGGTGCGCGCTCTCGCGCTGCGGCGCAGCGGTCCGGCCCCGCGCACCGGTCCGGCCGGCCGGGCCCCGGACAGCCGCCCGCGCAGGCCGGGGAAGGCGGCGAGGTGGTCGTCGTAGGATCCGCGGCCGGCGGTGAGCACCGCCACGCCCACCAGGCCGTCGGCCACCGGGGTCACATAGGCCTCCGCGCCGCGGGCCCAGTGCACCTCGACATGGTCGCTCCAGGGGGCCAGTTCGAAGTGGCGCCGCAGTCCGTACCGCGGGCGCGCCCGGTGCGGCCGGTCCAGGCCCAGTGCCCGGCGGATCGGCGAGTGCAGGCCGTCGGCCGCGACGAGGTGGGCGGCCCTCAGGCCACCGGCCACCACGCCCCGCCCGTCCTGCTCGACGCCGCGCACGGTGCGGTGCTCGATCCGCACGCCCGCGGCCAGCGCCGCCTCGCGCAGCGCCGCGTGCAGCACGGTGCGGCGCACCCCGCGGCCCGGTCCCGCCCGGAAGGCGGCGGCGGCCCGGCGGGGTCCGGCGACGTACCGGACGCCCCGCAGTTCGTGCCCGGCCGGGTGTACGCCGAGCGCGGCCAGGGCGGCGACGGCTCCCGGCATCAGCCCCTCGCCGCACGCCTTGTCGACGGTACCGGCGCGCTGTTCGAGGACGGTGACCCCGAGCCCCGCCCGGGCCGCGTGCAGGGCGGTGGCGAGCCCCGCCGGGCCGCCGCCGACGACGAGCAGGTCCACGGCGGTCCTCCCGGGCATCTCAGGCCAGTCGTGCCAGCGCGGCGTCCTCGGTGCGGACGCGGGCGGCCAGCAGGAGGGCGTTCAGCACGGTGAAGACGGCCGCCGTGATCCAGGCCGAGTGGACCAGCGGCAGGGCGAGCCCCTCGACGACGACGGCGAGGTAGTTCGGGTGCGGCAGGCGGCGGTAGGGGCCGCCGGTCACCCGCGCGGCGCCGGGCACGACGATCACCCGGGTGTTCCACTGCCGCCCCAGGGTGGCGATGCACCACCAGCGCAGCGCCTGCGAGGCCGCGACGAGGACGAGCATGGCCCAGGCCAGCACCGGTACGGCGTCCGGCCCGCGCGTCCACACCTCCACGAGCGCGCCGGCGAGCAGGCCCGTGTGCAGCGCCACCATGAGCGGGTAATGGCCCCGTCCGAGTTCCACGCCGCCGCGCGCGAAGCTCCAGGCGGCGTTGCGGCGGGACACGGCCAGTTCGGCGACCCGCTCCAGGCCGACGGCCACGACCAGGGCGGTGAACAGCGGCTCACTGCTCATCGCGCACCGCCCGGGGCGCGCAGGAGGACGAGTTCGGAGCAGAAGCCCGGGCCCATGGCGAGCATCAGCCCGTAGGAGCCGGGCCGGGGCGGGCGGCCGGCGAGCGTGTCCGCCATGACGTGCAGCACCGAGGCGGAGGACAGATTGCCGATCCGGCGCAGTGAGTCCCAGGTCACGCCCAGGGCGTCCCGCCCGACCCCGAGCGCGTCCTGCAGCGCGTGGAGGACCTTGGGGCCGCCGGGGTGCGCCACGTACCAGCCGAGGTCGCCGGCGGTCAGCCGGTGGTCGGCGAGGAAGTCGCGGACGTCGCCGCCGACGTACCGGCGCACCAGGTCGGGGACCGAGGTGTCGAGCACGATCCTGAACCCGCCGGGGCCGACGTCCCAGCCCATCGCGCGCTCCGAGTCGGGGTAGAGGCGGCTGCGCGAGGCCAGTACGAGGGGCTGGGCGGGATCCTCGGAGTGCGCGAGCGGATGCTCGGGGCCGACGGCGACCACCGCCGCGGCGCCGTCGCCGAACAGGCCGCCGGCCACGAGGTTGGCGACCGAGGCGTCGTCGCGCTGGAGGGTGAGCGAGCACAGCTCGACCGACATCAGCACCGCGACCCCGTCCGGCCGGCCGCGCAGCAGGTCGTGCAGCCGGGCGAGGCCGGCCGCGCCGGCGACGCAGCCGAGGCCGACCAGCGGCAGGCGCACCACGTCGGGGCGCAGCCCGATCTCCGCCGCGACGCGGGCCTCCAGTGAGGGGACGGCCAGGCCGGTCACCGTGCACGACACGATGTAGTCGACGTCGGCGGGGGCGAGGCCGGCGTCCTTGAGCGCTTCGACGACCGCGCGGCCGCCGAGTTCGGTGCCGGCCCGGATGAAGGCGTCGTTCGCCCGGCCGAAGTCCTCCAGGCGGGCGTACTCCTGGAGCGGGAGCGCGGTGTGGCGGGTCTCGACGCACACGTTGCGGTGCAGTCGTTCGAGGAGGCCGCGGTCGACGGCGCCGGCGGTCGGCATGGTGGTGAGGAACTCGGTGATCTCCTCCTGCCGGTGGCGGTGCTCGGGCAGGGTGCCGCGAACGCTGAGGACGCGCGTGCTCATGCTGGCTCCCGGGTTGGGCCGGTCGGGCGGGCGGATGCGGCGAGCGTCCGGCCGAGGCCGAACGCGAGAGCGGGGGTGAGGCGGCCCCGGGCCAGGCCGAGTTCGACGAGGTCGTCGAAGACGCGCTGGTCGGCCGCGGAGGCGCGCAGGGCGGCCTCGACGGTGCGGCCGCCGCGGGCGAGCCGGGCGGCCAGGGCGGTGTGGCGCAGGTGGGGCAGCAGGATCCGGCGCGTGGCACGGGCGTACCGCTCCCCCGCCCGTTCGGGTCTTCTCTCGCGGCAGGCTGCGGCCGCCGCGCGGCCCGCCGCGATACCGGTGGCCACCGCGTAGTAGATGCCCTCGCCGGTCAGCGGGTTCACCAGTGCGGCGGCGTCGCCCGCGAGCAGCACCCGCCCGGCCGGAGGGCGCCAGCGCGCCGTCGAGAGCGGCAGATGGTGCCCGACCCACTGCCGCCCGCCCTCCGCCGCGCCGGGCAGCAGCGCGTCGAGCCGTTCGAGCAGCCGGGCGCGGGCCGGCGCCGTACGACCGGGGTGGAGGATCTCGCCGTACCCGACGTTCGCCAGGCCGTCGCCGAGGTCGAAGGACCAGGCGTACGACGGCTGGTGCCGGGTGCCGAACTCGATGACCTGCGCGCCGCGCCGCCCGGGCGGGACCGGGGCGTAGCCGCGCAGCGCCAGGGCCGCCGGGCCGCCGGGCAGGCCGAGCGCGCGGCGGACGGCCGAGTGGGCGCCGTCGGCGCCGACGACGACCGCGGCGCGGATCCGCCCGTCCAGGACCACCGCTTCGGTGTGCTGTCGCAGGCCGCGGACCCGGTGCCGCAGGAGGTGGGCGCCTGCGGCGACCGCGGCTTCGGCCAGCCGGGCGTCGAGGACCTTGCGCGGCACCACCCATGCCGGGCGGGCCATCGGCCGCTCGGCGGTCAGGCCGCCGCGGCCCAGGCGGAGCCGGCCGACCGGGATCCGGTCGTCGAGGAGGCCGGTGACGCCGACCCGGGCGAGGAGGTCGAGTACGTGCGGGGCCACCGCGTCTCCGCAGGCCTTGTCCCGGGGGAAGTCCGCCCGGTCCACAAGGGCGACGCGCAGGCCGGGATCGGTGTGCAGCGCGCCCAGGGCGGCGGATGCGCCGGCCGGCCCGGCGCCGACCACCACGAGGTCCCAGTGCGCGGACGACGCGGACGGCGCGGATGCCGGCGTCATCGGCCGGCCGCCACGAGCAGTGCCACGTCGAGCAGGGCGACGGCCACCGCGGCCCGGAAGGGGGTACGGCCGTGTGCGGCCAGGGTGAGCACCGTGAGGGCGGCCACCGGCAGGAGGGCGGCCAGTGCCCAGGCCGGCGGGCTCCCGGCGGGGCCGAGCACGGCGAGCAGCGAGGCGGCGGCCAGCAGAGCGGCGGCCAGGGCGCGCGAGGGGCGTTCGCCGATCCGGTGCGGCAGGCCGCGCACTCCGGCGCGTTCGTCGTCGACGAGGTCGGGCAGGGTGTTGAGCAGGTGCGCCCCGACTCCGAGCGCGGCGCCGGCGCCGGTGGCCCACGGCGCCGCCCAGGTCTGGGCGGGGCCGGCGAGGGTGATCACCGAGGGCAGCGCCCCGAAGGCGCAGGCGTACGGCGCCCAGGACCACCCGGTCGCCTTCAGGCCGAGGTTGTAGGCGTGGCCCGCGCCGGTGACGAGGACGATGTTGACCAGCCCGGCGCGCGGGCCGGCGAGCGCGGACAGCACGAGACAGGCGAGCGCGGCCACGGCCAGGGCCCGCACCACCGCGCCCGTCGGGAGGTCTTCGGCGGCCAGCGGTTTGTCGGCGCGGCCGGCGGCGCGGTCGCGGGCCAGATCGCGCAGGTCGTTGCCCCAGCCGATGGTGAGCTGGCCGGCGAGCACCGCGGCGGTGACGGCGGCGGCCTGCGCCGGGCGCAGCCCGCCGCGGAGCGCGAGCAGGCCCGCGACGGCGGTGACCGCCAGGGCCGGACCGCCGTGGGCGGCGGTGAGCAGCGCGAGCGCGGTCGATGGTCCGGGGCGCGCCCGGACCTCTCCGGCGGTCACGGGCACCGCCGTACCGCGACGCGGTTCCCGGTGAGCCTCTCGCGCGGCGGGCCGGGCACGGCGGGTGGGCGCCGGGCCCGGCCGCTGCCGCCGTACGCGCCTTCGGCGCGCGGGCGGCCTTCGGCTGCGGGGCCGTTACTCCCGGCCACCCTGTTGATCACGGTGCGCATGCGGGATCGGTGCCCCCGCCGCCGCCCGCTCACACGGGGCCCTACGGCATCCGGCGGACATCGGCGGCGCCCGGCCGGCGGGGCGGGCGCGGCGGGGCGCGGCCACCGTCGGCACCGCCGCCCGTGCCGCGGAGACGAACCGCCGGAGCACGAGATCCGTTTCGGCCGCCGCCAACCGACGCTACCGCGCCCGCTGCCGGGCGAGCGCCCGTTCGACGGCGCGCGCGCCGTCGGGGAAGGCGCCGGGGTTGGGCCCCGAGTAGTTGAGCCGGAGGTAGGCCCCGGTCGGTTCGGCGGGGAACCACTCGCCGCCGGGGGCGACGAGGACCCCGTCGCCCTCGCAGTCCCTCACGAGCCGGGCCAGGTCGGTGGTGTCCGGCAGCCGGACCCAGATGTTCAGCCCGCCCCGCGGCACCGCTTCGAGGCGGGCGGTGGGCGCGTGCTCCCGCAGCGACGCGATCAGCAGGTCCCGGCGTGCGGCGAGTTGGTGGCGCAGGTTGCGCAGATGGGTGCGCCAGGCGGGCTGTGTGACGACGTCGAGTGCGGCGGCCTGGAGGATGCCGCTGACGTACATCGACTCGGCCTGGGCGTCGGCGAGGACGCGTGTGCGGGCCGGGCCCCGGGCGACGACGCCGGCGATGCGGACGGCCGGGGAGACGCTCTTGGTCAGGGAGCGCAGGTAGACGACGTGCCCGCCGTCGTCCCGGGCGGCGATCGGGACCGGGTCCGCGTCGATGCCGAAGTCGTGCGCCCAGTCGTCCTCGATCAGGAACGCGCCGTGGCTCCGGACGGTGCCGAGGACCCGGTCGGCCAGACCGGGCGACCACCGGGCGCCGGTGGGATTGGCGAAGTTCGGCTGGGCGTAGAACGCGCGCGCCCCGGTCCGCTCGAACGCGCGCGCCAGTTCCTCCGGGTCGGGGCCGCGCGCCCCGCTGGGGACGGGCACGACCTGTACGCCCGCCTGCGCGGCGGCGAGGATCGCGCCCCAGTAGGTGGGCGATTCCACCAGCAGGGGGCGGCCCGCTCCGACGAGGGCGCGGAAGACGGTGCCCAGTCCGCTCTGGCTGCCGGGGAAGACGACGACGTCGCCCGGTGTCGGCGGCGTGGTCCCGGCCGGTGTCGCGGTGGCGAGTTCGGCCGCGAACCACGCCTGGAGTTCGGGCAGTCCCGCGGCCGGGGGGCGGCTGACGGCGGCGTCGCTCCGGGCCGCCCGGGTGAACGCGGAGCGGACCAGGCGTTCGGGCAGCAACTCCCGGTCGGGGTAGCCCGAGTGAAGCGCGATCACGTCGTTCGGGGTGGTGCGCAGTGCGGTGGAGAGCTGCGGTGCCCGGTTGCGCGGCGATCCGAGCGCCGCGGTCTGCCAGCCGTAGTCGTTCGGGCGGGCCACGCGGATCGCTCGGACGAAGGTCCCCACGCCGGGGCGGCTCTCCACCATTCCCTGCGCCGCCAGGGTCCGCAGCGCCTTCTGGACCGTTACGGGGCCGGCCCCGTAACGGGCGGCCAGTGTGCGCGTGGAGGGCAGTCTCGCGCCCGGGGCGGCCGACGCGATCCATTCGCGGAGATCGGCGACGATCCGCGAACTGCTATCGTTTTCCATGACACACAACAGTAGCGCTACTCTTCTCGAAGCCCATGCGCTATCCCCGTCCCGCGCCGGTCTCGGGTGGGGGCTGCTCGGGGTCGGAGCGTTCTCGTTCACCGTCCCGTTCACCCGGGTCGCCGTCGAGGGCGGTGGGATGTCACCGCTGTTCGTCGGCTCCGGCCGCGCGGTGGTCGCCGCGCTGCTGGCGGCGGTCGCGCTGGCGGTCACCCGGCAGCGTCCGCCCCGCGGCGCCCAGTGGGGCCGTCTGGCGGTCGTCGCCGGCGGCGTGGTCGTCGGCTTCCCCGTGCTGACCTCCTATGCCCTGACCACCGCCTCGGCCGGTCACGGCGCCGTCGTGATCGCGCTCCTGCCGGCCGCGACCGCGGTGATGGCCGTGCTCCGCGGACACGAACGCCCTCCGACCCCGTTCTGGGCCATGGCGGCCGTCGGCGCGGTCGCCGCGGTCGTGTTCGCCTCTCTCCAGGGGGGCGGGTTCGGCGGGCTCCACTGGTCCGACCTGCTTCTGCTCGGCGCCGTCGCGGCGGCCGGTACCGGCTACGCGGAGGGCGGGATCCTCGCCCGTGAACTCGGCGCCTGGCAGACCATCTCCTGGGCGCTGGTGCTCTCCGCGCCGCTGATGGCGGCCCTCACCGTCCTCTCGGCCTCGTCGCGGCCTCCTACCGGGGGTCCGGCCGAGTGGTCCGCGTTCGCCTACCTCGGGGTGGTGAGCATGTTCCTCGGCTTCTTCGCCTGGTACCGGGGGCTTGCGATCGGTCCGATGGCGCGAGTCGGCCAGGTGCAGCTCGTCCAGCCCGTGATGAGCATCTGCTGGGCCGCGCTGCTCCTGCGCGAGCAGATCACCTGGCCCACCGTCCTCGGCGGCCTCGCCGTGATCGTCTGCGCCGGCGCCACCGTACGCACCCGGACGGTGCGTGCCGCAGGTACGAGCTGAATTTCCTCGCCGGCCTGCCCGTTTCGCCTCGGGCCGCGGCGTGCCGTACAGTGGTGGCACCGCCGCGGGGTGGAGCAGCTCGGTAGCTCGCTGGGCTCATAACCCAGAGGTCGCAGGTTCAAATCCTGTCCCCGCTACTGGAAGGTCCGGCCCCGGTGCACTCAGCACCGGGGCCGGACCTCTTTCCTGCCCGCGGGCGGCCGTCGGCGCCGCGCCGCTACCGGCCGGTGCCGAAGTTCTGGGTCCACCACGGGCCGCCGTCGCCGAAGTGGACACCGACGCCCAGCTCCTCGAAGGCGCAGTTGAGTATGTTCGCGCGGTGGCCGGGGCTGTTCATCCACGCCTTCATGACCGAGGCGGCGTCCGGCTGCCCCTGGGCTATGTTCTCGCCCAGGTTGCTCCAGGCGTACCCGGCCGCCTCGACCCGGCCGGCCATCGTGGAGCCGTCGGGCCCCGTGTGGGACAGCACGCCGGAGGCGGCCATGGTGTCGCTGTAGTCCTCCGCGGCCCGCGCCAGCCGGGCGTCGGCGGTGACCGGGCGGCAACCGGCCGCGGCCCGCTCCCTGTTGACGAGTGCGAGTACCCGCTCCTGCGGCCCGCCGTCCCCCGGCGTGTCCGCCCCGGGAGCTCCGGCGTCTCCCCCGCCGCCGGGCTTGACGGTGCCTTCGGAGCCGGCCGTGCGGCTCTGCCCGCTCCTGGCCGCCCTGTCCGGTTCCGCTCCCCCGGTGGATCCGGAGGCGGGCGCGGAAGCGGAGGGGGCGGCACCGCGTGCGGACTTCCCCGGCTCCTCCGGCTCTCCGGACTTGACCGGCTCACCGGCCCTGTCCGCACCGGGCGAGGCGGACACGCTCTCGTCCGGACCGGATGAGGCGGACGGGGACGCGCCGCCGGCGACTGCGTCCTCGGTGTCGTGCGCGGTGTCGGCCGCGTCGGCCGCCACGCGGTCGGCCGGCCCGTCCTGCCCTCCGCCCGCGACCACGGTGAGGCCGGCGCCCGCCGCCATGGTGACCACGCCGAGCGCGAGAACGATGTTGCGCGCGGGCGGGGCGCCCTTGGGACGGGCGTGGGAGCGGTGGCGGGAACGGCCGGCTCGGCGGGGGCTCATGCGGACGGTACCTCGGTGAGTCGGTCGGGGATCGGTCGCCCCGGGGAGGGACCCCGGCGGCGCGGTCGCGACTGCCGGGGTCCCGGAGGGGGTTGGGCGAGAGCCTAGGCAGGTCCGGGGCCCTCGGGACGCCGGAGAAGGGCTTCTTCAGGAAGCCCTAAGGAAGCCATGAGGTTGCGCCCGGGCGCGGGGGCTCCCGGCGGTGACCGGCCGGGCCGGGATGCGGAGTCTCCCGTACCCGGCAGCGTCGCCGGGCGGAAGACTGCCGCATCGTGCACATGAGGCCCCGGCCGGACGGCGGCAGGGTCGTACCCATGACCGATGTCCGGGAAGTCACCTGTCGTTCTCCTTACCGACGCACCCAGTGGATCTTCACCGCCCTGGGAGCGGCGGGGGCGGCCGTGACGGCCGCGACCGCGGTGCACTCGGCGGAACGCGGCGGACTGTGGGGTGTGTGGGCGGGGATCGCCCTGCTGTCGGCGCTGGTGGCCCTCGCCTCGCTGCGCGGGGCCGTCGCCCGGGTGAGCGCCGACGCGTACGGTCTGCACGTCCGGACACTGCTGCGCCGCCGGAGCATGCCGTGGTCCGGCGTCGCCGATCTGCAGATCCGCATGAGGAACGAGTGGAACCACAAGGCCCCGGACACCCGCCGCGTCGGTGTGGTGCCGCACGACGGGCGCAGGCGGCTGCTGCCCCTGCCGCGCAGCTGGTCTCCCGAGGACCCGGAGTTCGACGCGGCATTGGAGAAGCTCCGTGCGCTGCACCACCGTCACGGAACCCCCCGATCGGGCCATCTGCCGGTCGTCTCCCACCGCTCCGCGGGGTACGGCCGGCTCGGGTCGCTGGGCCTGTGCGTGCTGCTGCTGTCGGGGGCGGGGCTGGCGGTGTGGTCCATCTCGGGCACCGCCGCCGAGGAGCGGGCGTGGAGGTCGGCCGTGCCGTGCACCGCCCGGGTGCCCGAGGCGGAGCGGGGTGAGTGCCTGAGCACCCTGCCGGCCGAGATCGAGCGGACCGAGGCGGGCCGCCCCAGGAACCCCAGCCACCTGTACTTCACCGGCGGCCGGCCGCTGGAGCGGCTCAGGGTCTCCCAGGAGGCCGCCCGGGGGTTCCGGCCCGGCGACAGGGTCGAGCTGACCCTGTGGCGGGGCGAGGTGATGGAGGTCGCCGGGGAGCGGCACGTATGGCGCGAGCACGTCGTCACCCCGGGGAGCGTGGCCGTCCTCGCGGCCCTGTGCGCCCTGGCCGCCGGCTGGCCCGGCGCGCGGGTGCTGCTGTGGCTGCGCCGGCGGCGGCTGCCCGACGACGAGGTCCTCCCGTCGGAGCTTCCGTTCGTGGGTGCGCTCGCCGCAACGGCCCTGTGGCTGCTGCCGCTGGCCTACCTCCACCCCACGGGCCCGTTCGGCTCCACCGTGGGAAGCGTGTGGACGGTCGCGGGGTCGCTGGTCACACTGGGTGTGCTGGCCTGGGCCTGGCGTGCCACCCACATACGCGCGCCCGGTGGGTCCGGTGGGTCCGGTGGGGACGCGGCGGCCGGGGAGCCCACGGGGCAGGACACGGAGGTTTTCCTGAGCGCCCGCTTCCTGGAGCCCACCGACTACAACCCGCACCACTTCGGCACTCACATCGTCATCGGCGGCGGGCCGCCCGCGGTGACGCCGCACCCCGGCCCCGGCCGGTTCGCGGCGAGGCCGATTCCCGTGGAACGGCTCACCGTCAAGGAGGTGCGGCGCGTCCGCGGCGGCGACGGTGGGGCCGTACCCGGCGGCTGGCACATCGCCGAACTCGACGACGCCGGCCGCCCGGTCCGCCTCGCCGCCGCTCCCGGCGACCTGACCCGCATCCTGCGCGAACTGGAGCATGCGAAAACCCCCGCGGACTCCGGCGAGGCCGTGGGGGACGCTCCTACCGCGCGGTGAGCAGCACCTCGGCACCCACCGGCCGGAACCCGGCCGCCTGGAAGGCCCGCACGCTGCGCGCGTTGCCCGCCGCCTGCTGGGCCCAGACAGGCTCCCCGTCCGGTACGAGGTGCCGGGCGGCCCTCGCCAGCGTCCGGCCCAGCCCCCGGTGCCGTACCCCCTCGTCCACCTCGACCGATGCCTCCCAGCGGCCCGCCACGCCCCGGCCGAGGACGAGCACTCCCCCGGCGGCCGCCCATACCCGCACACCGTCACGGCGTCCACGGGCCCGGGCCGCCCGCGGATGGTCCGGGTCCGCGATCTCGCGCAGCTCCAGCGGAGGGGGACCCGGCAGGGCGCGTGCCACCGTCAGCAGGTCGACCGTGTCGGTCGCGCGTCCGGTGCGGGCCATGAACGCCGCCAGGAACCGCGGGTTCATCGTGGCCGCCAGTTCGTCGCAGTCCACGGTCGCCAGCGTGTCATGGACCCATCGCGGGTCCTCGTCGGTGAAGACCACTGAGTGCGCGGTGAACGCGACCACCCCGGCGTCGCGGCGGGTCGGCTGCGGCACCACGGTCGTGCCGCCGTCCGGCGGCGGGAACCGTCCCGCGGCCGCCGCGTCCAGGATTTCCCCCAGTGTCCGGCTCACAGCCGCTCCCCCCTCGCTCCGCTCCGGTGATCCGGTCAGGCTGCCACACGCCCGGACACCCCGGCTCACGAGGACACCGGGAGCCGGGGTGGCCGGAAATGATTTTTACAGAGCATGCATTTTTTCCTAGCATGCAAGATGTGGTGGAGAAGAAGGCCCCGGGAAGCGGGCTGCGGGAACGCAAGAAGCGGGCCACGCGCGCCGCTCTCACGGAAGCGGCGGTACGGCTCGCGGCGGAGCACGGGGCGGAGCACGTCACCGTCGAGGCCATCAGCGAGGCGGCCGGCGTCTCCCCCCGGACGTTCTTCAACTACTTCGACTCCCGCGACGACGCCTTCGTCATGGTCGACGCGGAGTCGGGCGCGCGGGTCCGTCGCGGTGTGCTCGAAGCAGCGGCCGGTCTCTCCCCGCTGGAGGCGCTGCGCGAGGCCATGGCGGCGGAACTGGCGGAGATCGAGCAGCGCCACGAGGTGTGGGATCTCCACGCCAGGGTGCTGAGCGCCTCACCGCATCTGCTCGCCCGCAGCCTCGCCGCGCATCTGGCCGACGAACTCGGCCTGGCCGAGGCGCTCGCCGAGCGCCTCGGCGGCGCTCCCGTCCCCGCCGCCGGCCCGGCGTCCCCCGTCTCCGAGAGGGAACGGCGCAGGGCGCTGGACCTGTACCCACGCCTGCTGGCCGCCGTCGGCGGCACCGCCGTCCGGGTCTCCGTCGAGCACTGGTGCGCACAGCAGGACCGGCTCGCCTTCACCGATGTCTTCCGGCAGGTCTTCGAGCACCTGGCCGCCGGACTGCCGGCGCCGTCCGGCGGAAACCGGCGGAGCTGACCCGCCCCGCTCCCGCACCGGCCGGAACACCCCGCCCGACAGGACCCGGTCGGGCCCGCGCGCTCAGTGCCGGCGCATGAGAGCGCTCCACGAAGCCCCTGAAAGCCCCAGAGAAGGACGTTGTGACCGCATCGCAGGCGCCTGACCAGGCGCCGCCCACATCCATGACCAACCGGCAGATCCTCCAGGCCATGTCCGGCCTGATGGCCGGTATGTTCGTCGCCATCCTGGCGGGCACGGTGGTGGCCAACGCGCTGCCACGGATCATCACCGACCTGGGGGCCAGTCAGTCCTCCTACACCTGGGTCGTCACCTCCGAACTGCTGGCCATGACGGCGACCGTGCCGTTGTGGGGCAAACTGTCCGACCTCTACAACAAGAAGCTGCTGCTGCAGCTCTCCCTGGGCATGTTCGTGGTCGGCTCGCTGCTGGCCGGTTTCTCCCAGGGCGTCGAGCTGCTGATCTTCAGCCGGGTCGTCCAGGGCATCGGCGCGGGCGGCCTCACCGCCCTGGCCCAGGTGGTGATGGCCGCCGTCATCCCGCCCCGCAGGCTGGGCAGGTACGCGGGCATCTTCGGCGCCGTCTTCGCCGTGGGCACCGTGGCCGGGCCGCTGATCGGCGGCGTCCTGGTGGACACCTCGTGGCTGGGGTGGCGCTGGTGCTTCTTCATCGGCGTGCCGTTCGCGCTGCTGGCGATCGTGCTGTTGCAGCGCACCCTGCGGCTGCCCACCGTCCGGCGCGAGGTGAGGATCGACTTCCTGGGCGCCTTCCTGATCGTCGCGGGCGTCTGCGCGCTGCTCGTCTGGACCTCGCTGGCCGGGAACCGGTTCGACTGGCTCTCCTGGCAGACCGCCGTTCTGACCGGTGGCGGCGTGGTGCTGCTGATCGCCGCGGTCTACGTCGAGTCGCGGGTGCCGGAGCCGGTCATCCCCCTGGACATCTTCCGCAACCGCACCGTGACCCTGACCACCGTCGCCAGCCTGCTGGTGGGTGTGGCCATGTTCGGTGGCACCGTCTTCCTCTCCCAGTACTTCCAGATCTCCCTGGGCAAGTCCCCGACCGTCGCCGGTCTGATGAGCCTGCCGATGATCCTGGGCCTGCTGGTCTCCTCCACCGTCGCCGGCCAGGTCATCAGCGCCACCGGCAGGTGGAAGGTGTACCTGGTGGCGGGCGCGATCACCATGACCGCCGGTCTCGGGCTGCTCGCCACGATCGACTCCGGCACGGGCTTCGGCCTGCTCAGCGTCTACATGGCGGTGCTCGGCATCGGAGTCGGCATGCTGATGCAGAACCTGGTGCTGGCCGCGCAGAACGACGTCCCCGCCGCCGAGCTGGGCGCCGCGACCTCCGTGCTGTCCTTCTTCCGCAGCATGGGCGGCACGATCGGCACCAGCGTGCTCGGCGCGATCCTGGCCAACCGGGTCGCGACCGAGATGACCCGGGGGCTGGAGCAGGCGGGCGTTCCCGCCACCGGGGCCCGGGCCCCCGGCGGCCCGGAGGGCGGCGTCCCCGACGTCACCGCACTGCCGGCGCCGGTCCGGGCGATCGTGGAGCACGCCTACGGTGTCGCCACCGCGGACCTCTTCCTCGTCGCGACGCCTTTCGCCCTGCTCGCCCTGGTCGCCGTCGTGTTCATCAAGGAGAAGCCGCTGAAGACCACCAGCGGCATGGAACGGCTGGCCGAGGAGTCCGCGGGCGCCGGAGCCCGGGCCTCGGACGGCGGCCCGGAGCAGCGGCCCGTGGACGGTGACGGTGGTCCGGGGACCGACGGGGGGAGCGGCGGAGAAACCGACGGAGAGGCCGGCAGGGAACCGGCGGCCCGGGTCGGCTGAGCCCGGCGGTGCCGGTACCGGGGGCAGGCCGCGGGCCGTGGCTCCCGGCCCGGCCGTCCCACGGCCCTCCGGGCGCGGGACGGGGTGCCGGCGGGACGGGGTGCCGGCGGGGCGGGGTGCCGGCGAGGCGGGGTGCCGGCGAGGCGGGTCAGAACCCGGCGGCGAGGGTGCGGATGGCCTCCTCCCCGGGGTCCACCTCGTTCTCCGCCTGCGGCCGGACCCCGATGCCGAGCTTCTCCTTGATCTTCTTCTCGATCTCGTCGGCCAGATCCGGGTTGTCGCGCAGGAAGTTGCGGGCGTTCTCCTTGCCCTGCCCCAGCTGATCGCCCTCATAGGTGTACCAGGCGCCCGACTTGCGGATGAAGCCGTGCTCCACCCCCATGTCGATCAGCCCGCCCTCCCGGCTGATCCCCACCCCGTAGAGGATGTCGAACTCCGCCTGCTTGAACGGCGGCGCCACCTTGTTCTTGACCACCTTCACCCGGGTGCGGTTGCCCACCGCATCGGTGCCGTCCTTGAGCGTCTCGATCCGGCGGATGTCCAGCCGCACCGAGGCGTAGAACTTCAGCGCCCGCCCACCGGTGGTCGTCTCCGGCGACCCGAACATCACTCCGACCTTCTCGCGGAGCTGGTTGATGAAGATGGCGGTGGTCTTGGACTGGCTGAGCGCACCGGTGATCTTGCGCAGCGCCTGGCTCATCAGCCGCGCCTGCAGGCCCACGTGCGAGTCGCCCATCTCGCCCTCGATCTCCGCGCGCGGCACCAGCGCGGCCACCGAGTCGATCACGATCAGGTCCAGCGCCCCGGAGCGGATGAGCATGTCGGTGATCTCCAGCGCCTGCTCGCCGTTGTCGGGCTGGGACAGGATCAGCGAGTCCACGTCCACCCCCAGCCGCTTGGCGTACTCCGGGTCCAGCGCGTGCTCGGCGTCGACGAAGGCGACCGTGCCGCCCATCCGCTGGGCGTTGGCCACCGCGTGCAGGGTCAGGGTGGTCTTGCCGGAGG
>NZ_PGSG01000027.1 GCF_002843305.1 Streptomyces barkulensis | reverse complement strand
CTAGTTGAGCAGACTTCCCTGCAGTTCGGCGCGGAGGTCCGGCGTCAGCACCGTACCCGCACGGTCCACCAACAGGGCCATCTCATACCCGACCAGACCGATGTCCGCCTCCGGATGCGCCAGCACCGCCAGCGAGGAACCGTCGGAGATCGACATGATGAAAAGGAACCCACGCTCCATCTCCACCACCGTCTGATTCACCGCACCCCCCTCGAAGATGCGCGACGCACCAGCGGTCAGCGAGGTCAGCCCCGACGCGACCGCCGCCAACTGATCGGCACGATCCCGCGGAAACCCCTCGGACATGGCCAGAAGGAGGCCGTCGGCGGAGACCACCACCGTGTGCGACACCCCCGGGGTGTTGTCCACGAAGTTGGTGATCAACCAGTTCAGATTCTGCGCCGCCTGGCTCATCGGACTCAACTAACGCTCCTGCTGGTAGGTGGGGCCTGTGCCGCGGCTGCCGCCGGCCTGGCCGTTTCCGGCCTGCCGACCCTGCTGGATGCCCCGGCGGAGATTGGTCAGCCGACCGCGTACGTCATCGGGCGCACGCGAGACCTGCGGACCGGTCGGTGTGGACGGCCGCTGCTGCGCGGTGCCCGCCACGAGGTTGGCGCGCGGCACGCGGCGGGGCAGACCGGAGGTGGTGACCCCGCCGGCCGCGGGCTGGCGGAGCTGTTCGGCCCGGCGCCAGCGCTCGTCGTTCGGGGTCTCCTGCCACCCGGTGCCGGTGCCGCCGCCGGCACCGCCGGACCCGCCGGTGGGCTGCCGCTGGGGCGCCGGCCGGGCGGGCCCTTCGGGCCGTTCGGGCCGCTGGGGGGATGCCGGACCGGGCGCTCCCGCCGACGGGGACTCACCCGACGACGCGGTCGCGGGAGCCTGCTGGGCGGCGGCCTGGCGGGCGCTGAACCAGTTCGTCTCCATCGACTCGAAGATCGGTGTGCGCTCGTCCGAGCCCGTCGCGGCCGGGCTGCTGCCGGGAAGTTCGTAGGCGGAGGACTCGCGGGCGGTGGAGGCGCCCTGCCGGGGGACGGCGTACTGCCCGGTGTCCTGCGGGGTCTGAGGCGCCGGGTACTGGCCGGTGTCCTGGGGGCCGCCCGGAAGGGCGTACTGACCGGTGTCCTGCGGGCTCTGGGGTCGGGCGTACTGACCGGTGTCCTGAGGCACCGGGTACTGGCCGGTGTCCTGCGGACCGCGCGGACCGCCCTGCGGCTCCACACGCGGAAGCGGGGCGGTCTCGCCGGGCCCGGCGGGCTGCTGCGGGTACGCGCCGGGGCCGCCCGGACGGGCGAACTCCGAGGTGCTCTCCGCCTCTTCGTGACCGCGCGGCGCGTCGGGGGCCTCGTAGCGGCCGGACGCCCGGTCGTCGCGGCCGTCGGCCCAGCTGGGGCGCCGCTCGCCGGGTCCGGCGGGCAGTTCGCCCGTGGAGACGTCGGCACGCCGCTGCGGCGGCTGCTGGCCGGTGCGGGGCTCGGGGCGCGCGCCGGAGCCGAAGGCCCCCGCGGGCACACCCTCTCCGGGACGCCCGGGCTGCCCGGGGCGGGGCGACTGCCCGGGGCCGGGGCGGCCGGGGGCACCGAAGCCACCGCCCGCGGGACCGCCTGCCGCGGGACTGCCTGCCGCGGGACCGCCCGCCGGACCGCCGGGAAGCGCGGCACGCGAGGAGGAAGCGCCCTGGACCTGGTTGCGGGTGGGCAGCGCACCGAGCCGGCTGGTACCGGCCGGCGCACCACCGCCCTGCGGCTCTCGCCGCAGCGTGGCGGACGGGCCGGCGCCCTGGCCGCCGTCGCCGGAGGGCTTCCTCTGCTGACCGTTCTGCTGGCCGTTCTGCTGACCGCCGCGCTGGGCGACGTCGACCGGGAGCATGACCAGCGCGGTCGTGCCGCCGGAGTCGGAGGGGCGCAGCTGGATGCGGATGCCGTGCCGCAGGGACAGGCGGCCGACCACGAACAGGCCCATGCGGCGGGAGACCGAGACGTCGACCGTCGGGGGGTTGGCGAGCCGCTCGTTGATCGCCGCGAGGTCCTCGGGCGACAGTCCGATGCCGGTGTCGTGGATCTCGACCAGCACCCGGCCGTCGGGCAGCGCGTGGCCGGTGACCTTGACCTTGGTCTGCGGCGAGGAGAACGAGGTGGCGTTCTCCAGCAGCTCGGCCAGCAGGTGCACCAGGTCGTTGACGACCCGGCCCGCGACCTCGGTGGTGGGAACGGCGCTCAGCTCGATGCGCTCGTACTGCTCCACCTCGGACGCGGCGGCGCGCAGCACGTCCACCAGCGGCACCGGGCGGGTCCAGCGGCGGCCGGGCTCCTCGCCCGCGAGGACCAGCAGGTTCTCGCCGTTACGGCGCATACGGGTCGCCAGGTGGTCCAGCTTGAACAGGGAGGAGAGCTGGTCCGGGTCGGCCTCGCGGGACTCCAGTTCGGAGATGAGCGAGAGCTGGCGCTGGATCAGGCCCTGACTGCGGCGCGAGAGGTTGGTGAACATCGCGTTGACGTTCCCCCGCAGCAGCGCCTGCTCGGCGGCGAGCCGGACGGCCTCGCTGTGCACGTCGTCGAACGCCGCGGCCACCCGGCCGATCTCGTCGCGGCTGTGGACGCCGACGGACTCCACGGAGGTGTCGACGTCCTGCGGGTCGGCCTCGGAGAGCTGCTTGACCAGCTCGGGCAGGCGGCGGCGGGCCACGTCCTGCGCGGTGTCCTGCAGCCGGCGCAGCGAGCGGATCATGGAGCGGGCCACGACGAACGCGCCGACCAGCGAGATGCCGAGCACGAGCAGCACCAGGACACCGTTGAAGAGGGCCGACTGCTGGGCCTCGGCCCGCAGCGTACGGGCCTGCTCGTCCATCTGCGTGAGCAGCGAGGCCTCGATCTTCCGCATCTGCTCGATCTTGACCTGGTCCTGGTCGAACCAGTCCAGGTAGGAGCGGTTCTCGCGTGAGATGCCCTTGGGGTCCTTCACCACACGCTCGGCGTACTCGTCGGCCGAGGTGATGTTGACGATGCCCTCGTCGAGCGGCTTGGTGAGCTCGGCCGCCTCGTTGTTGCCGTAGATGTCGTCGAAGCGCTTACGGGCCGCGCTCTCGCTCTCCCAGGCCGTCCTGATGTACAGGTGGTCGTTGTCCGACAGCTTGGGGCCGTCCTCGCGAGCCAGGCCGGCGCTGATGATCGCCCGCTGCATGGAGGCGTACTCCTTGGCGGAGGAGAACGCCGCCAGCGCACGGGTGCTCTGGATCATCTCCGGGTTGCTGGTGGCCTGCGCCATGTCCTGGGACAGGCTCAGCAGCGACTCGATCAGCTGGTTGTAGTCGTTGACCGTCTGCGAGATGTTGTCCGGGTTGTCGTACGCCCGCTCCCGGATGGTCTTGAGCCGGTTCAGCTGCCGGGTGATGTCCGTGATCGTGGCACGGACGCCGGAGAGGAGCCCGGCGTCGGCGGTGTCGAGCGCGGGGGTGGCGTCGAAGAACGCGGCCTTGACCTGGTCGGTCTCCTCGCGCGGACCGACGACCGCGTCGTCCTTGGGGTTGCCGGTGCCGGTCAGGGGGCCGGCCGAGCGGTCCCGCTCCTCCTGGAGCGCCGTCGCCAGCTCGGTGGCGCGCTCGGTCATCTCCGTGAGGAGCTTCATGTTGTCGAGCTGGTCGACCTCGGCGAGCGAGCTGTTGATGCTCAGTGCGCCCAGCGAGGTGGCCGTGACGACCGGAAGGGCCAGCAGCGAGACCAGACGGGTACTGATGCGCCAGTTGCGCAGGGCCAGACGGGAGCCCGTGGCGCCGGGCTCCTTGGGCTTCGGGGCGCCCTCGGCCTCGCCGTCCGGTCGCGCCTTCGCGCGCTTGCCCTTGTCGGCGTCGAGGGCCTGCTCCCGGCCACCGCTCTCCTGGGCGCGCTGTGGTGAGGAGCCGCGGTCGGTCGCACCGCGCAGCTCCGGGTCCCCCACAGCGCTGCCATCCCTCTTGAAACGTCCCTGCACTAGCGTCGCAACCTCTGGACCAGGCGTCCCCCCGCGAACGGCGGAACGGTATCGAGTCGGGAAGGTCCGAAGGACCCCCCTGACGGTCGTGAGTGACCGGCGCGCCCCCAAGTCTCCGCCGCGCGGCGCTCCTATGCGCCCCTTGCGCGCCGGGTCGTCTCCTGCGGCGGTCCGTGGAATTCCAGCACAGTGCCGGATCTCCAACAAGGTCCGTGGATAAGGCTGTGACATGCGTGACGCTACGCAGACACTCTGTGGCTGAGGGTGTAGACACATACGGCGCATCACGGACTTTTGGCAGCTGGCGCCACACGTGAGCCGCTACAGTGCCCACTGCCCCGGTAGCGACACCAGAGGGTGGATGGCCCGATTTTGGCCGGGTATGCCCGTTTAGGTGACCGGCTCAGGTGGTCCGTTATGTGGCTTTTGCCCGCCGTTTCGTGAGTAAAATCACAGACGGATCGTTATACGAGTCATCCCTGGAGGGGAATGGGGCCCCTTACGCTCAGCTTTACACAAGGTATGTAAACGACAAGAAGGCGAACGAGGCAGACCTGGTGAAGACGACGATGATCACGCGCAGCGTTGCCAATCCGCAGCGCACCACCCTGGCCCACCTCGAGGACGCCGACGAGCCGGCGGGCGTCCCGGCCGAGCGCGCGGAGAGCGGGGAGGACGCGGGGAACCTTCCGGCCCGGACCGCCAACCCGCGCCGGACCGTTCTGATGGACGCCCCCGTCGGCTGACCGGCCCCGCGACGACAGACCTCGCCGGCCCCCGTACACCCGAGGTGTACGGGGGCCGGTCCGTGCGAGTTCGCGCCGAAGGCCGGTTCGCCCGGTCCCGGCGGCGGGCGCTCCCGGGCTCCTCCGGTCTCCGGTCAGCCCTGCCAGCTGTGCGGGGCCCGGAAACCGGAGGTGCGCTCCAGGCGGCGCCAGGGTGCGGTGCTGCGGCGCGGACGGGAGGCGGCGGGGCCGGCCCGGTGGGCGGCGGCGCGGGCCAGGAGCAGGGCGGTGACCGCGGCGAGCTCCTCCTCGCTGGCGTGGCCCTTCTCCACACGGACCACGTCGGCGACGGCCGCGGCTGCGGTGGTGGTGGCGGAAACGTTCACGGGGCTGGTCCTCACAGGTGTCACTGGGGCGGGTTGCCGTGCTTGCGGGCGGGCAGATCGGCGTGCTTGGTGCGGAGCATGGCCAGGGCGCCGATGAGTACGGAGCGCGTCTCGGCGGGGTCGATGACGTCGTCGACCAGGCCGCGTTCGGCCGCGTAGTAGGGGTGCATCAGCTCGGACCGGTACTCCTTGACCAGCTCCGCCCGGGTGGCCTCGGGGTCGTCGGAGGCGGCGATCTGCCGCCGGAAGATCACGCCCGCCGCTCCCTCGGCGCCCATCACCGCGATCTCGTTGGTCGGCCAGGCGTAGGTCAGGTCCGCGCCGATGGACTGGGAGTCCATGACGATGTACGCGCCGCCGTAGGCCTTGCGCAGCACCAGCGAGATCCGCGGCACGGTGGCGTTGCAGTACGCGTACAGCAGCTTGGCGCCGTGCCGGATGATCCCGCCGTGCTCCTGGTCCACGCCGGGCAGGAAGCCGGGCACGTCCAGCAGGGTGAGGATGGGGATGTTGAACGCGTCGCACATCTGCACGAAGCGGGCGGCCTTCTCGGAGGCGTGGATGTCCAGCACGCCGGCGAGCTGCTGGGGCTGGTTGGCGACGATCCCCACCACCTGGCCGTCCATCCGGGCCAGCGCGCAGATGATGTTGGTGGCCCAGCGCTCGTGGACCTCCAGCATCTCGCCGTCGTCGACGATCTCCTCGATCACCGCGCGCATGTCGTAGGGGCGGTTGCCGTCGGCCGGCACCAGGTCGTACAGCACCTCGCCGCGCCGGTCGGCCGGGTCGGCGCACTCGGTGCGCGGCGGGTTCTCCCGGTTGTTGGACGGCAGCAGGGACAGCAGGTAGCGGACCTCCTCCAGGCAGGCGGTCTCGTCGTCGTAGGCGAAGTGCGCCACGCCCGAGGTCGACGCGTGCACGTCCGCCCCGCCCAGCCCGTTCTGGCTCACCTGGGCACCGGTGACCGCCTGGACGACGTCGGGGCCGGTGATGAACATCTGCGAGGTGTCGCGGACCATGAACACGAAGTCGGTCAGCGCCGGGGAGTAGGCCGCCCCGCCCGCGCACGGGCCCAGCATCACCGAGATCTGCGGGATCACCCCGGAAGCCCTGGTGTTGCGCTGGAAGATGCCGCCGTAGCCGGCCAGGGCCACCACGCCCTCCTGGATGCGGGCGCCGGCCCCGTCGTTGAGGGAGACCAGCGGCGCGCCGGCCGCGATGGCCATGTCCATGATCTTGTGGATCTTCTGCGCGTGGGCCTCGCCCAGCGCCCCGCCGAAGATCCGGAAGTCGTGGGCGTAGACGAAGACGGTGCGGCCGTGGACGGTGCCCCAGCCGGTGACCACCCCGTCGGTGTACGGCTTTCTGTCCTCCAGGCCGAAGCCGGTGGCGCGGTGCCGGCGCAGCGGCTCGACCTCCTGGAACGACCCCTCGTCCAGCAGCAGTTCGATCCGCTCACGCGCGGTCAGCTTGCCCTTGGAGTGCTGGGCCTCGGTGGCCCGCTCGCTCGGACCGCGCCGAACCTGCTCACGGATGGCGTGCAACTCCGCCACACGGCCACGGGCGTCACTCGCCGCGAGCGGCGTCTGGGACAGATCGGTCATGTTCAGACCCTACGAAACCGCCGCACTGTTCGCCGTCGTCGGATTCGTACAGTCTCAGCCCGCGATTCATGGCCACGCTGGACAGAACCACGCCTTTGAGGCCGCCACACCAGGGAGGATCCCCAGTTTCCTCTGGCGCGGACTGTGGGGTTCCCACAGTCCGCGCCAGAGGAGCGTTCAGGCCTGGGTGGGCGTGTCGTGACGGCCGGTCAGCCCTGCGGCTCGACGCCGGCGCGCAGCAGGCCGTAGGTGTAGGCGTCGACGAGGGCCTGCCAGGAGGCGGCGATGACGTTGTCGGCCACTCCGACGGTGGACCACTCGCCTCCGCCGTCCCCGGTGGACACCAGCACCCGTGTGGTGGACTCCGTGCCGTGGGTGCCCGCCAGGATGCGGACCTTGTAGTCCACCAACTCCATCTGGGCGAGCTCGGGGTAGATCCGCTCCAGCGCCAGCCGGAGGGCCCGGTCCAGGGCGTTGACGGGGCCGTTCCCCTCGGCGGTGGAGACGATGCGCTCGCCCTTGGCCCACAGCTTCACGGTCGCCTCGTTGGCGTGGGAACCGTCGGGGCGGTTCTCCACGATGGCGCGCCAGGACTCGGTGGTGAAGAAGCTCCGGGAGCGCTCCTCCGCCCCGCCCCGCAGCAGCTCCTCGCGCAGCAGCAGCTCGAAGGACGCGTCGGCGGCCTCGTAGCTGTACCCGCGCAGCTCGCGCTCCTTGACGCGCTCCACGATCCGGCCGACCAGCTCGCGGTCACCGCTCAGATCGATCCCCAGCTCCTGGCCCTTGAGCTCGATGGAGGCCCGGCCGGCCATGTCGGAGACCAGCATCCGCAGGCGGTTGCCGACCAGCTCGGGGTCGATGTGCTGGTAGAGGTCGGGATCCACCTTGATGGCGGAGGCGTGCAGTCCGGCCTTGTGTGCGAACGCGGAAACACCCACGTACGGCTGATGGGTGGAGGGCGTCAGGTTGACGACCTCGGCGATGGCGTGGGAGATCCGCGTCATCTCGCGCAGCGCGCCCTCGGGCAGGACCTTCATGCCGTACTTGAGCTGGAGGGCGGCGACCACCGAGAAGAGGTTGGCGTTGCCCACGCGCTCGCCGTAGCCGTTGGCGGTGCACTGCACATGGGTGGCGCCGGCGTCCACCGCGGCCAGGGTGTTGGCGACGGCGCAGCCGGTGTCGTCCTGGGCGTGGATACCCAGTCGCGCGCCGGTGTCGGCGTGCACCGTCCGCACCACGGCCTGGATCCGGGCGGGGAGCATGCCGCCGTTGGTGTCGCACAGCACGACCACGTCGGCGCCGGCCTCGTAGGCGGTGCGCACGACCCGCTTGGCGTACTCGGGGTCGGCCTGGTAACCGTCGAAGAAGTGCTCGCAGTCGACGAAGACCCGCCGGCCCCGCTCCCGCAGGTGCTCCACCGTGTCGCGGACCATCGCCAGGTTCTCCTCCAGCGTGGTGCGCAGCGCCAGCTCGACATGGCGGTCGTGCGCCTTGGCGACGATGGTGACCACCGGCGCCTGCGAGTCGACCAGCGCCCGCACCTGCGGGTCGTCGGCCGCGGCGACGCCCGCCCTGCGGGTGGCGCCGAACGCGACGAGCCGGGCGTGGCGGAAGTCGATCTCCTCACGGGCGCGCCGGAAGAACTCGGTGTCCCGGGGGTTGGCACCGGGCCAGCCGCCCTCGATGAAGCCGACACCGAAGTCGTCCAGGTGACGGGCGATGGTGAGCTTGTCCGCGACGGAGAGGTTGATGCCCTCCCGCTGTGCCCCGTCGCGGAGCGTGGTGTCGAAGACGTGGAACGCGTCGCCGAGGGACGCGTCCCCCGGCTGCCGGGAGGCCGCGGCGTCGGTCATGCTGGTCTGGCTCCTGTCGATGGATGTAGGTCCGGAGTGCTTGGCCCTACTTGTCCCCATCATCCCTCACGCCCTCGTTCCGGCCGGGTGGTGCCGGAAAACGAAAAAACCTCTCGCGGGTGCGAGAGGTCTGCGCGCGGGTCTGGGACACGGTGTCCGCCACCGCACCGGGTGTGTGCGTAGGCGGTCACTGCGGACCGGCGCGCCTGCTGCCGAAAATCATGGCGAGGTGAGGCACGGGCACAGTCTGGCACGGATCCGCTCCGCGGATCGGGTGGTCTCACGATGTGGTCGCCGCCGTCCGTGGAGGCGGACGGCGGAACGGGAAGCGGCGGGACGGGAGGACCGGAAGGACCGGGGGGATGGGAGAACCAGGGGCGGGAGGACCGGAGGATGGGAGGACCGGGGGATGGGAGGGCCGGGACGCTCTCGGCCCTCCCATCCCGCCGGACCGGGCTCAGGCCAGCCTGTGCATCCAGCCGTGCGTGTCCTGCGCGCGGCCGGTCTGGACCGCCAGCAGCGCCTCGCGCAGCTCCATGGTGATCTCACCCGGCTCGCCGTCGCCCACCGTCCAGTTCCCGGCGGCGGACTTCACCGTGCCGACCGGGGTGATGACGGCCGCGGTGCCGCAGGCGAAGACCTCGGTGATCGAACCGTCGGCGTTGCCCTCGCGCCAGTCGTCGACGGAGATGCGGGCCTCCTCGGTGCCGTAGCCCAGGTCGGAGGCGATCGTCAGCAGCGAGTCGCGGGTGATGCCCGGCAGCAGGGTGCCGGTCAGCCTGGGCGTGACGATGGTGGCGTCCTTGCCCGACCCCTTCACGAAGTACAGGTTCATGCCGCCCATCTCCTCGATCCAGCGGCGCTCTCCGGCGTCCAGCCAGACCACCTGGTCGCAGCCGTGCCCGGCGGCCTCGGCCTGGGCGACGAGGGAGGCCGCGTAGTTGCCGCCGGTCTTGGCCTCGCCCGTACCGCCGGGGGCGGCGCGCACGTACTCCTGCGACAGCCAGACCGAGACGGGCTTGACACCGCGCGGGAAGTAGGCGCCCGCGGGCGAGGCGATCACCACGAACAGGTACTCGTTCGCGGGCTTGACCCCGAGGCCGACCTCCGTGGCGAACATGAAGGGGCGCAGGTACAGCGATTGCTCGCCCTCGCCGGGCACCCAGGCCCTGTCCTGCTGCACCAGTAGGTCGCACGCCTCGACGAAGGTCTCCACCGGCAGCTCGGGCATCGCAAGACGGCGTGCGGAGCGCTGGAAGCGCCGGGCGTTGGCGTCGGGGCGGAAGACGGCGACCGAGCCGTCGGGCTGCCGGTACGCCTTCAGCCCTTCGAAGATCGTCTGGGCGTAGTGCAGCGTCATGTTCGCCGGGTCCATCTGGAACGGGGCGTACGGCTGGAGCTGCGCGTCGTGCCAGCCACGGCCCTCGGTCCACCGGATGGTGACCATGTGGTCGGTGAAGTGCCGGCCGAAACCGGGGGCGGCGAGCACCGCCTCGCGCTCCGCGGCGGGCAGCAGCTGCGCGGAGGGCTTGAGGTCGAACTCGATACGGGGCGTCGTCATGGTGAGCGCGTCCTTCACTGGGTGTCGTGGTGGACCGCGCTCCCGTCGCCCCGATCGGTACCAGGACGTCCGAGCTTCCCTGCGTACAGCGGCCCCATGTCCGATTATCGGGGACGGCAGACCGCATGGGGCACGGGTGGGCGGTCCTGGTGGTAGATGTTCGCACCCAACCGCCGAGTAGCCCAGCGGCCGGGCGCCTGCGGCCCGGCCGGACGGAGCGTACGGCCGGGCGTCAGCCGGCTACTCGCGCCGCGAGGGCGTCGCCGATCTCCTCGGTGGTGCGGGGCGCGGAGCGCTCCGCGAGATCGGCCGAGACCGCGTCCTCGATGCGGGCCGCCTCGGGGTCCAGGCCCAGGTGCCGCAGCATCAGCGCGACGGAGAGGACCGTCGCGGTGGGGTCGGCCTTGCCGGTGCCGGCGATGTCGGGCGCGGAGCCGTGGACCGGCTCGAACATCGACGGGAAGGCGCCGGTGGGGTTGATGTTCCCGGAGGCGGCCAGTCCGATGCCGCCGGTGACGGCGGCGGCGAGGTCGGTGAGGATGTCGCCGAAGAGGTTGTCGGTGACGATCACGTCGAAGCGCTCGGGCTGGGTGACGAAGAAGATCGTCGCGGCGTCCACGTGCAGGTAGTCGGTGGTGACCTCGGGGTACTCCTCGCCGACCCGGTCGAAGATGTTCTTCCACAGGTGGCCGGCGTGCACCAGGACGTTGTTCTTGTGGACCAGCGTGAGCTTCCTGCGCGGCCGGGCCTTGGCCCGCTCGTAGGCGTCCCGCACCACGCGCTCCACGCCGTAGGCGGTGTTCACGCTGACCTCGGTGGCCACCTCGGCCGGGGTGCCGGTGCGCAGGGAGCCGCCGTTTCCGGTGTACGGGCCCTCGGTGCCCTCCCGGACGACGACGAAGTCGATGTCGGGGCGGCCCGCCAGCGGGGTCGCGGTGTTCGGGAAGAGCCTGGAGGGACGCAGGTTGACGTAGTGGTCGAAGGCGAAGCGCAGCTTGAGCAGCAGCCCGCGCTCCAGCACGCCGGAGGGGACCGAGGGGTCGCCGATCGCGCCGAGCAGGATGGCGTCGTGGCTCCTGAGCTGCTCCAGCTCCGCGTCCGGCAGGGTCTCCCCCGTGGCGTGCCAGCGCTTCGCGCCGAGGTCGTACTCCCGTGTCCGCAGCTTCGCGTCCTGCGGAAGGACCGCGGACAGGACCTTCAGGCCCTGGGCCACGACTTCCCGGCCGATGCCGTCACCGGGGATCACTGCGAGGTCGATGCTGCGAGACATGGAAGGGACCATACCGCTCGTCCCAGGGAATGACACGCGCTGTCCGCGATGCGGACCGGGCGCTCCAGTGCCGTACGAGCGCCGTACGAGCGCTGCTGCGGCGCCGCACGAGCCGCGGCCGGGACTCTCGGTTCCGGGCGGCGGCTCGTGCGGCGGTACGGCCCGGGCGGGCGGCGGAGCCGGCCTCAGTGGCCGGTGGCGCCCCCGTTGTCCCGACGGTCCAGCGCCCGCTGGAGGGCGGCGGCCGCGTTGCGGCGGTCGGCGTTGTCGTGGTGGTCACGGGCGGTGTGACGGGGGCGGCGGCGTGCGGTCGCGTCCATGGCGAACTCCCTGAGGGGGCGGAAGAACCGGAGGGTGGAAAGAGGAGGGATTCCCAACGCGCCGTAAGGGCGGGGGCGGCCGGTGCGGCAGGGGTCACCTGCGACGGGCACGGCGCCTCATCCGCCATTCGCTGATGGAGCGAGACGTTCGGCTTCTACCAAAGTAAGGGCTGAAAGCTGTGATGTCCCGCCGATTAGTTGGCCTTCCTACTATCTGAGACGGGGCCTTCTCCGACCTGCGGTTTTGTCACTGTGACGCCGCACACTTCACTCTTTCGGGCGTGGGCTTGTCCCTTGTGGGCGCGCACGGGCGGAAGGGCTCTAGCGTCACTGGCGTCACTGACGTCGCACCCGTACCGCCGTACGTGCTGTACCGCGACGAAGAGCCCGCCCATACTTCAAGGAGGAGGTGCTACGCCATGACCGCTCTCACGCACGAGGCGCCCGAGGTCACCGGGGTCGACGAGACCGACGAGGACCCCGGGCCCCACGGCGGCCCACAGGCCCCGCCCCGGGCCGACCTGGACGAGGCACTGTGGCAGGCGTGGAAAACCTTGGAACTCCCCGAGGGCTTTCACGCCGAGATCGTCGAGGGGTCCATCGAAGTGTCTCCCACCGGCCGCCACTGCCACGGTCAGATCGTCAACCGCCTGCGCCGCGCCCTCGAGAGGTTCCTCGACGACGGCGACCACGTGGCCTACCAGGACATGAACGTCATCCACGAGCTGACGGCATACGTCCCCGACCTGTTCGTCGCCCCCGAGGACGACACCGAGCACGTCACCGAGGACGGGCTGGGGCTGAAGGCGTCCTGTGTGGAGATGGTCGTGGAGGTGGTCTCCCCCGGGCACCGCTCGATCGAGCGCGACCGGGTCCACAAGCGCCGCGCGTACGCCCGCGCGGGGGTGCCGGTGTACGTCCTGATCGACGACCACGACGGCCACGGCACCGTCACCGTGCTGACCTCCCCCTCCCCCGGCGAGGCCGTCTACGCCGCCGAGACCCGTGTCCCGTACGGGACGGAGGTGGCGATCCCCGACGGCGCGGCGAAGGGCTTCGTGATCGGGGAGGCGATCACCGGCCCGCGCCGCGGCGCCTGACACAGCCTGATTCCGCCGGCCCCGCGCACGCGGCGCCCCCGCCCGGACGGATCCGGGCGGGGGCGCCGTTCATGGTCGCTCCACGGGCCGTTTCACGGGCCGTCGAGGGTCAGCCCATGTGGGGGTAGCGGTAGTCGGTCGGCGGAATCAGGTTCTCCTTGATGGAGCGGGTGGACGTCCAGCGCATCAGGTTCTGCTTGGAGCCCGCCTTGTCGTTGGTGCCCGAGGCCCGGCCGCCGCCGAAGGGCTGCTGGCCGACGACGGCGCCGGTGGGCTTGTCGTTGATGTAGAAGTTGCCGGCGGCGTAGCGCAGCTTCTCGCAGGCCTGCGCGGCGGCGGCACGGTCCTGGGCGATGACGCAGCCGGTCAGGCCGTAGGGGGCGACCGACTCCATCTGCTCCAGCACCGCCTGGTACTCCGCGTCCTCGTAGACGTGGACGGCCAGGATCGGACCGAAGTACTCCTGCCGGAAGACCTCGCTCGCCGGGTCGGTGCAGGCGATGACGGTCGGGCGGACGAAGTAGCCGACGCTGTCGTCACAGCTCCCGCCGGCGACGATCTCACAGGCCGGGTCGGACTTCGCGCGCTCGATGGCGGCCTTGTTCTTGGCGAAGGCGCGCTCGTCGATGACGGCGCCCATGAAGTTCGACAGGTCGGTGACGTCGCCCATGGTCAGGCCCTCGACCTCGGCCGCGAACTCCTCCTTGAGGCCGCCCTCCCACAGGGAGCGCGGCACGTAGGCGCGCGAGGCCGCCGAGCACTTCTGCCCCTGGTACTCGAAGGCGCCGCGGGTCAGCGCGGTCCTCAGCACCGCCGGGTCGGCCGAGGGGTGGGCGACGACGAAGTCCTTGCCGCCGGTCTCACCGACCAGGCGCGGGTAGGTCTTGTAGTTCTCGATGTTGTTCCCGACCGTCTTCCACAGGTACTGGAAGGTCTTCGTCGAGCCGGTGAAGTGGATGCCGGCGAGGTCGGGGTGGGTCAGCGCCACCTCCGAGACCTCCTTGCCGTCGCCGGTCAGCAGGTTGATGACGCCGTCCGGCAGCCCCGCCTCCTCCAGCAGGCGCATCAGCAGCACGGCGGCGTGGGTCTGGGTCGGGGACGGCTTCCAGATCACCGTGTTGCCCATCAGCGCCGGTGCGGTGGGGAGGTTGCCCGCGATGGCGGTGAAGTTGAAGGGCGTGATCGCGTAGACGAAGCCCTCCAGCGGGCGGTGGTCCATGCGGTTCCACACGCCCGGGGAGTTGGCGACCGGCTGCTCGGCGAGGATCTGGCGGGCGTAGTGGACGTTGAAGCGCCAGAAGTCGATCAGTTCGCAGGGGGTGTCGATCTCCGCCTGCTGCGCCGTCTTGGACTGGCCGAGCATGGTGGAGGCGGCCATCGTCTCGCGCCAGGGGCCGGCCAGCAGTTCGGCGGCCCGCAGGAAGACCGCGGCGCGGTCGTCGAAGGAGAGCGAGCGCCACATCGGGGCGGCGGCCAGCGCCGCGTCGACGGCCTCCTGCGCGTCCTGCCGGGTGGCGTGGGCGGCGGTGCCCAGTACCGCCTTGTGGTTGTGGGGCTGCACGACGTCGAAGCGTTCGCCGCCGCCGAGGCGCCGCTTCCCGCCGATGGTCATCGTCAGGTCGATCGGGTTCTCGGCCAGCTCCTTGAGCCTGGTTTCGAGACGGGCGCGCTCCGGCGTGCCGGGTGCGTAGGTGTGCACCGGCTCGTTCACCGGCGTGGGGACCTGGGTCACAGCGTCCATGAGCCGTGTCTCCTTCGAGGGTTCGGATCTGTCGTCGTACGTCAAAGGGGTGTGCGCGGCCGTGTCCCGCTCAGCCTCTGGTGGCCAGCGAGCGCAGGAAGAACGCCAGGTTGGCGGGGCGCTCGGCCAGGCGCCGCATGAAGTACCCGTACCAGTCGGTGCCGTAGGGGACGTACACGCGCATCCGGTGACCGGCGGCGGCCAGCCGCTCCTGCTCGGCGGTGCGGATGCCGTACAGCATCTGGAACTCGTACTCGTCCGGCTTGCGGCCGGCGCGGCGGGCCAGCTCCTGTGCGATGGCCACCATCCGCGGGTCGTGGGATCCGATCATGGGATAGCCCTCGCCCGCCATCAGGATCCGCAGGCAGCGCACGTACGCCCGGTCCACCTCGCGCTTGTCCTGGAGCGCGACGGAGGCGGGCTCCTTGTAGGCGCCCTTGACCAGCCGGACCCGGGAGCCCTCGCCGGCCAGGGCGCGGCAGTCGTCCTCGGTGCGGTACAGGTACGACTGGAGTACCGCGCCCGTGGCGGGGAAGCGCTCGCGCAGCTTCGCCAGGATGGCCAGCGTGGAGTCGACCGTGGTGTGGTCCTCCATGTCCAGGGTGACGGTGGTGTCCGCCTCGGCGGCGGCCTCCACGACCCGCAGGACGCCCTCGTAGGCGATGTCGTCGCCTCCCGGGAGGGCCTGTCCGAAGGCGGAGAGCTTCACCGACATCTCGGCCCGCGCCCCCAGGCCGGCCTCCCGCAGCGCCTCGGCCAGGGCCAGGTAGGCGTCCCGGGCGCGCAGGGCCTCGGTGCGGTCGGTGACGTCCTCGCCCAGGTGGTCGAGGGTGATCTCCAGGCCCCGGCCGGTCAGGGAGCGGACGGTCTCCATGGCCTGGTCGAGGCGCTCTCCGGCGACGAAGCGGTCCACCATGGGGCGGGTGACCGGTGCGGCCGAGACGACGCGGCGGATGCTGTCGCTGCGCGCGGCCGCGAGGAGCACGGGACCCAGCACGGGGCACCTCCACGGGTGGTTCTCTGACGGTGGTCGAACGGCTGGTGAGCCACCGTCGAAACTAAGGATCGCTCCGCTTTCCCGCCATCGACAGCTGTCACGCTTCCGTGGCCCGGATCTCAGACATCTGTATGACAATGGCGGTGTGCGCGGGAGTGCCGCGGGCGGTGTACGGAAGGCGGCGCAAAGCGGTGCGCGAGGACTACCAGGTGCTGATCGACGAGGTGACCGCCCTCCTCGGCACCCCCGCGACACTGGAGAACCGCGACTTCGGGCTGATCGCCTTCGGGGCCCACGAGGGGGAGGACGACGGGGAGGACGGCGCCCTCCTGATGGACCCGGTGCGCACCCGCTCGATCCTCCGGCGCCGCTCCACCGCCCGGGTGCGGGCGTGGTTCGAGAGCTTCGGCATCACCCGGGCGGTGGAGCCCGTACGGATTCCGCCGGACCCGTCGGCCGGTGTGCTGCGGGGCCGGATCTGCGTGCCGGTGCGGCACGGCGGTGTGGTGCTGGGTTACATCTGGCTGCTGGACGACGGTGCGCTGGAGCTGTCCGACCCCAGGCTGGCGGACGTACAGGCCGTCGCGCGCCGCATCGGCTCACTGCTGGCCGACGAGTCCCGGGCGGGCGCACGCCGGGGCGAGCTGCTGTGCGCCCTGCTCACCGCGGCGCCGGGGCACCGGGCGGCCGTGGAGCTCGCGCAGGCGGAACTGGCCGGGGAACTGGGGCCGGTGGCGGCGGGTCCGCTGGCGGTGGTGGCCGTGGTGCCATGGGCGGAGGACGGGGAAGCGGAGGGCCGGTCGGCGGCGGCGCCCGGGATCCCCGGCGCGGTCGCGGTGTGCGCGGTGCCGGGGACGGAGGGGTTGGCCGTGCTGGTGCGGCTGCGCGCCCCCGACGGTCTCGACCCGGCCCGCACCGCCGCCGAACGGCTGCTGCGCTCGCCGCGCGCCGGGGCGACGGCGGGAATCGGCCGGCCCTGCACGGGGCTGGGCGGGGTACCCGGCGCCTGGCGGCAGGCGCTGGCCGCGGCGCGGGCGGCGCGGGCGGAGAGCAGGTTCGGGCCGGTTGCGCGGTGGGACCGGATCGGGCCGTACCGGCTGCTGGCCCTGCTCGCCCGCCCCTCCGGCCCGTCGGCGGCCGGTGTGCCGGACCCGTCGGTGCGTGCGCTGCTGGAACCCGGCCACCGGGAGATGGCCCGTACCGCCGAGGCGTTCCTGGACTGTGCGGGCCAGGCGGGCCGCACCGCGGCGCTGCTGGGCGTCCACCGGCAGACGCTGTACTACCGGCTGTCGCGGGTGGAGCAGCTCACCGGTCTCGACCTGGACGACGGCGAGGACCGGCTGCTGCTGCACATGGCGCTGAAGACGGCGCGGCTGCTGAGGGGTTGACCGTTCGCCTCCGCGCAGGAGGACCGCCGCGGCCCCGGCGCGGACATCCGCGCCGGGGCCGTGGTGATCTCCGGATCCCGCCCCCGGAGATTCACCCGGAGGAGGGATCTTCGATCAGTCCTCCAGGTTGACGTTACGGGCCGAGGTGGCACCGATCTCCTGTGCCATCTCACCCATCACCGGAGCCGGGATGGGGCCGTCCACGGTGAGGGCGACCAGTGCCTCACCGCCCTCCTCGGCGCGGGAGACCTGCATGCCGGCGATGTTGATGCCGGCCTCGCCCAGAACGCGGCCGACGGTGCCGACCACGCCGGGACGGTCGGCGTACCGCAGGAAGGCCATGTGCTCGGCCAGCGCGAGGTCGACGTCGTACTCGCCGACGGCGACGATCTTCTGGACGTGCTTGGGACCGGAGAGGGTGCCCGAGACCGAGACCTCCTGGCCGTCGGCCAGGGTGCCGCGCACGGTCACCACGTTGCGGTGCTCCGGGGACTCCGAGCTGGTGGTCAGCCGGACCTCCACCCCGCGCTCCTGCGCGAACAGCGGCGCGTTGACGTAGCTGACCGTCTCGTCGACGACGTCCTCGAAGACACCCTTGAGCGCGGAGAGCTCGAGCACCTTGACGTCGTGCTGGGTGATCTCGCCGTAGACCTCGACGTCGAGCCGGACGGCGACCTCGCCCGCCAGCGCGGTGAAGATCCGGCCCAGTCGCTCGGCCAGCGGCAGCCCGGGCCGCACGTCCTCGGCGATCACGCCGCCCTGGACGTTGACCGCGTCCGGGACCAGCTCGCCGGCGAGCGCCAGCCGCACCGAGCGGGCGACCGCGATGCCCGCCTTCTCCTGGGCCTCACCGGTGGAGGCGCCCAGGTGCGGGGTGCACACGACGTTGTCGAAGGCGAACAGCGGGGAGTCGGTGCACGGCTCGGTGGCGTACACGTCCAGGCCCGCGCCCGCGACCCGGCCCTCCTTCAGGGCCGACAGCAGCGCCGCCTCGTCCACGATGCCGCCGCGCGCGGCGTTGACGATCCGCACGCCCGGCTTGACCTTGTGGAGCGCCTCGTCGCCGATCAGACCCAGTGTCTCGGGGGTCTTGGGCAGATGGACGGTGATGAAGTCGGAAGTCTCCAGCAGTTCGTCCAGGGAGAGCAGCTTGACGCCCATCTGCGCGGCCCGGGCGGGCTGCACATAGGGGTCGTAGGCGACGACCCGCATGCCGAAGGCGGACATCCGCTGGGCGACCAGGACGCCGATGCGGCCGAGGCCGACGACGCCGAGGGTCTTCTCCGACAGCTCCACGCCGGTGTACTTGCTGCGCTTCCACTCGCCGTTCTTCAGGGCGGTGTTGGCCTGCGGGATGTTGCGGGCGGTGGCGACGATCAGGCCGCAGGCCAGCTCGGCCGCGGTGACGATGTTGGAGGTCGGCGCGTTGACGACCATCACGCCGGCCTTGGTGGCGGCGGAGACGTCGACGTTGTCCAGGCCGACCCCCGCGCGGGCGACGACCTTCAGCCGCCGGGCCGCGGCGATGGCCTCGGCGTCGACCTTGGTGGCGCTGCGCACCAGGATCGCGTCGACGTCGGCGATGGCGGTCAGGAGCTCGGCTCGGTCGGCCCCGTTGCAGTGCCGGATCTCGAAGTCCGGGCCGAGGGCGTCGACCGTGGCCGGCGAGAGTTCTTCGGCGATGAGTACTACGGGTTTGCTCACTTCGGTCTTCAGTCCTCACTGGTCCGTGCCGGCGGCCGCGTCCCGACGGCCGAGGGCGGTGGAGGTGGGCAGCCGCGTGGAGACGCACGACGCTGTGAGCCTGTGACGCGCTTGTGTGTGCAGTGTATCGGCGGAGGGGCGGCCCCGGTGGCCGATCACCGGGGCCGCTCCGCCCCGTCGGCGGGCCGCGGCGTCCACCTGCGGGCGGGTCGGGCGGCGCCGGGCCGTCCGCGACGGCCCGGCGGATCCGCTCAGTTCTCGTCGTCGACCCAGCTCATGAGCTTGCGCAGCTCACGGCCGGTGGTCTCCAGCAGGTGGTCGCCGTCGGCCTTCTTGTACTCGTTGTACTTGGGCAGGCCGGCGTTGTACTCGGCCATCCAGTTCCTGGCGAAGGTGCCGTCCTGGATCTCGGCCAGGACCTTCTTCATCTCGGCCTTGGTGTTCTCGTTGATGATCCGCGGGCCGGTGATGTAGTCGCCCCACTCGGCGGTCTCGGAGACCGACCAGCGCATCTTCCCCAGGCCGCCCTCGTACATCAGGTCCACGATCAGCTTCAGCTCGTGGAGGCACTCGAAGTACGCGATCTCGGGCTGGTAGCCGGCCTCGACCAGGGTCTCGAAGCCCGCCTTGACCAGGGCCGAGGCGCCGCCGCACAGCACGGCCTGCTCACCGAACAGGTCGGTCTCGGTCTCCTCGGTGAAGGTGGTCTTGATGACGCCGGCGCGGGTGCCGCCGATGCCCTTGGCGTAGGACAGGGCCAGCTGGAAGGCGCTGCCGGCGGCGTCCTGCTCGACGGCCACGATGCAGGGGACGCCGCGGCCCTCCTCGAACTGGCGGCGGACCAGGTGGCCCGGGCCCTTGGGTGCGACCATGCAGACGTCCACACCGGCCGGGGGCTTGATGAAACCGAAGCGGATGTTGAAGCCGTGGCCGAAGAAGAGGGCGTCGCCGTCCTTGAGGTTCGGGGCGATGGACTCCTCGTAGACCTTGGCCTGGATCGGGTCTGGCACCAGGACCATGATCACGTCGGCCTCGGCGGAGGCCTCCGCCGGGGTGACCACGCGCAGCCCCTGCTCCTCGGCCTTGGCCCGGGACTTGGAGCCCTCGGGGAGGCCGACGCGGACGTCGACGCCCGAGTCGCGCAGGGACAGGGCGTGGGCGTGGCCCTGGCTGCCGTAACCGAGGACCGCGACCTTGCGGCCCTGGATGATGGACAGGTCGGCGTCGTCGTCGTAGAACAGCTCGGCCACTTGGGATATCTCCTTGTTGTTCCTGCCGCACCGGCGGTCTCGCCGTACGGGTCGGGGGTGCGGGGCCCGTCCCCGCAGCCGCCGCCGAAGCCACCGTATGCCGGTGCGGGCGGGGACGGGCTGGGGTCTCGCTATGCGGTCCGGTCGAGCGCGCGCAGCGAACGGTCGGTGATCGACCTCGCTCCGCGGCCGATCGCGATCGTGCCGGACTGGACCAGCTCCTTGATGCCGAACTGCTCCAGCATCTTGAGCATGGCCTCCAGCTTGTCGCTGCTGCCGGTCGCCTCGATGGTGACGGCCTCCGGGGAGACGTCGACGGTCTTGGCGCGGAAGAGCTGGACGATCTCGACGATCTGCGAGCGGGTCTCGTTGTCGGCGCGGACCTTCACCAGGACGAGTTCGCGCTGGACGGCGGACCCCGGCTCCAGCTCGACGATCTTCAGCACGCTGACGAGCTTGTTGAGCTGCTTGGTCACCTGCTCCAGCGGGAGGTCCTCGACGTTCACCACGATGGTGATGCGGGAGATGTCGGGGTGCTCGGTGACGCCGACGGCGAGCGAGTCGATGTTGAAACCGCGACGGGAGAACAGGGAGGCGATCCGGGCGAGGATGCCCGGGGTGTTCTCCACCAGGACGGAGAGCGTGTGCTTGGACATCGGGTGTGGTGTTCCGTTCCTCGGGTTCCTCTGGGGCTCTGTCGTCCGGGACTCAGTCGTCGCCGTCGCCGAAGTCGGGACGGACGCCGCGCGCCGCCATGACCTCGTCGTTGGAGGTGCCGGCCGCGACCATCGGCCAGACCATCGCGTCCTCGTGAACGATGAAGTCCACGACCACGGGGCGGTCGTTGATGGAGTTGGCCTTCTCGATCACCGCGTCGAGCTGCGCGGGGTCCTCGCAGCGGATGCCGACGCAGCCCATGGCCTCCGCCAGCTTCACGAAGTCCGGGACGCGGGTGCCCCTGTTCTCGGGGCTGACGGCGTCCGGGCCGCTGTGCAGCACGGTGTTGGAGTAGCGCTGGTTGTAGAAGAGGGTCTGCCACTGGCGGACCATTCCCAGGGCGCCGTTGTTGATGATCGCGACCTTGATCGGGATGCCGTTGAGCGCGGCGGTCACCAGCTCCTGGTTGGTCATCTGGAAGCAGCCGTCGCCGTCGATCGCCCAGACGGTGCGGTCCGGGACGCCGGCCTTCGCGCCCAGCGCGGCCGGGACGGCGTAGCCCATGGTCCCCAGGCCGCCGGAGTTCAGCCAGGTGGCGGGCTTCTCGTACTTGACGAAGTGGGCGGCCCACATCTGGTGCTGGCCCACACCGGCGGCGAAGACCGTGCCCTCGGGGGCCAGGGAGCCGATGCGCTCGATGACCTGCTGCGGGGCCAGGGAGCCGTCCTCGGGGTGGTCGTAGCCCAGTGGGTAGGTCTCGCGCCAGCGGTTGAGCTGCTGCCACCACTCGGTGTGGTCGCCGGTGTTGCCCGCCTCGTGCTCGGCGCGGACGGCCACGACCAGATCGGCGATGACCTCGCGGGCGTCACCGACGATCGGGACGTCGGCGGTGCGGTTCTTGCCGATCTCGGCCGGGTCGATGTCGGCGTGCACGATCTTCGCGTACGGCGCGAAGGAGTCCAGTCTGCCCGTGACGCGATCGTCGAAGCGGGCGCCGAGCGCGACGATCAGGTCGGCCTTCTGCAGGGCGGTGACGGCCGCGACGGTGCCGTGCATGCCGGGCATGCCCAGGTGCTGCGGGTGGCTGTCGGGGAAGGCGCCCAGCGCCATCAGGGTGGTGGTCACGGGGGCGCCGGTCAGCTCGGCCAGCACCTTCAGTTCGGTGGTGGCCCCGGCCTTCAGGACGCCGCCGCCCACGTACAGCACCGGGCGGGCGGCCTCGGTGATCAGCCGGGCGGCCTCGCGGATCTGCTTGGCGTGCGGCTTGGTCACCGGGCGGTAGCCGGGCAGGTCCGTGGCGGGGGGCCAGGAGAAGGTCGTCTGCGTCTGCAGGGCGTCCTTGGCGATGTCCACCAGGACCGGGCCGGGCCGGCCGGTGGAGGCGATGTGGAACGCCTCGGCGATCACCCGCGGGATCTCGGCCGGGTCGGTGACCAGGTAGTTGTGCTTGGTGACCGGCATGGTGATGCCGCAGATGTCGGCTTCCTGGAAGGCGTCGGTGCCGATCGCCTTGGAGGCCACCTGGCCGGTGATCGCGACCAGCGGGACGGAGTCCATGTGCGCGTCGGCGATCGG
Organism: Streptomyces barkulensis; assembly: GCF_002843305.1. Lineage (GTDB taxonomy): Bacteria > Actinomycetota > Actinomycetes > Streptomycetales > Streptomycetaceae > Streptomyces > Streptomyces barkulensis. Next base: position 86,545 of record NZ_PGSG01000027.1, on the reverse strand, counting down.
GGTGACCAGGTTGGTGGCGCCGGGGCCGGAGGTGGCCATGCAGACGCCGACCTTGCCGGTGGCCTGGGCGTAGCCGGTGGCGGCGTGGCCCGCGCCCTGCTCGTGGCGGACGAGGACGTGGCGCACCCGGGACGAGTCCATCATCGGGTCGTAGGCGGGCAGGATGGCGCCCCCCGGAATGCCGAATACCGTGTCGGCGCCGACTTCCTCGAGAGAACGGATGAGGGACTGGGCTCCCGTGACGTGCTCGACGGTGGCGGGCTGCGGCTGTGCTCCGCCGGTACGGGCCCGCGGCTGCGGGCGGGGGGCCCCGGTGGCCTGCTCGGTCATCACTTGTCTCTTCTCGGAGAGTTGAGGGTTTGACGCTCGTTGTAGATGGCTGTGGGTGGGTCGCGCTCGAGTGCCGCTGGCACCGGTGCAACAAAAAACCCCTCGTGCCGTCAGGCAAGCGAGGGGAGCGCGTCGATGTCGTCCACAGGGCGGACATGCCCTGTGTCAGTCGACGCGCTGTCCAATTACGAGAAGTCGGGTGCGCATGGCACCGACCTTCCTCCCGCAGTGCCCGAGGTGTCAAGTGGGTGGGACGGACGTCTCACTATTTGATCGCAATGGGGGATGTGCCACCGGGCCGTGCGCGGCCGGTCCACTCCTGTGCGCCGGCAGCGAGCCTGCGACCACCACCGAGCGGCCGACGCCCGGGAAGTGCTGCTCCTCGCCGGAGACGGGGTAGCTCCCGCGGGCCAGGGCACGCCTGAGACGGTGCTCGTCCAGGGGCTTGGAGAAGGCGGCGCCCTGGGCGTGGGTGCAGCCCAGCGCGCGCAGCGTCGCGGCCTGTTCCGGCAGGTCCACGCCGTCGGCGACGGAGAGCATCCCGAGGTCGTCGGCGATCCGCAGCAGCCCGGAGGTGATTTTCCGCACCCTGGGGGAGTCCACCACACCGTCGACCAGCGCGCGGTCCAGCCTCAGCGCGTCGGCGGGGAGTCTGCGGAGTGCGGCGAGACCGGAGTGGGCGCCGCCGAAGCCGTCCAGGGTGATGCCGACCCCGATCCGCCGCAGTGCGGTGACCCACAGCTCCAGTTCGTCCAGGGAGACGCGGGGGTCGGTGTCGGCCAGTTCGACGACGAGGGCGTCGGGCGGCAGCCCGTGCCGGGACAGCAGCGCCTCGACGGTGGCCGGGGTCGTGGAGCGGTCGGTGAGGCGGCACGCGTCCAGTCTTACGGACACCGGCACGCGGTAGCCCGCGTGGTGCCGTTCGGCGGCCTGCTCGACGGCCCTGCGCAGCAGCCACCGGCCCGCGTCCCCGCCGTCGCCGCCGCGGGCGTCCGCCGCGGTGGGGACGTGCGGGGGCTGCGGGCCGTACCGCGCCGGCGGTACGGGCCGGGCCTGGGGGGCGGGCTGGGGCCCGCCCGGCGGGAACAGCACACCCCGGGCGGAACGCCTGCGGGCCTGGGCCGCGACCGAGGTGATCTTTCCGCTGGAGAGCTCGACCACGGGCTGGTGGAGCAGCGCGAACTCGCTCTCCGCCAGCACTCCGCGCAGCCGGTCGGTGGTCAGCTCCGCCCGGCGGACGGCCTCGGCCTGCGGCTGCGAGGCGTACAGCTCGACCCGGTTCTTGCCCGCCTGCTTGGCGCGGTACATCGCCAGGTCGGCATGGCGCATCAGCACGGCCGGGGTAACTCCGGGCTCGGCGAAGGCCACGCCGATGGAGGCGGCGACCCGCGCCTCGCCGCCCTCGACCCGGTAGGGCCGGGAGAGGGTGGTGCGCAGCCGCTCGGCGATCTCCAGGACGCGGTACTCGCGCTCGGCCCGGTCACACTTCCCGTCGCCGACGATGAGCGCGGCGAACTCGTCCCCGCCGAGCCGGGCCGCGGTGTCACCGGCCCGTACGGCCTCCCGCAGGCGGCGGGCCGCCTGGATCAGCAGCTCGTCCCCCGCCTGGTGGCCGATGGTGTCGTTGACGGCCTTGAAGCCGTCGAGGTCGATGTAGAGCACCGCCGTGTGGCCCGCCCTCGCGTCGCCCCGGCGGCGGCCGCCGAGCGCCTGGTGGACGCGCTCGGTGAACAGCGAGCGGTTGGGCAGGTCGGTCAGCGGGTCGTGGGAGGCGTTGTGCTGGAGCTGCGCCTGGAGCCGCACCCGTTCGGTCACGTCGCGGCTGTTGAAGATCAGGCCGCCCTGGTAGCGGTTGACCGTGGACTCGACGTTGAGCCAGCGGTCCGAGGCGTGCCGGATGCGGCACTCGATGCGGGTGGAGGGCTCCTCCCGGGGCGGGGTGGCCAGGAAGCGGCGCACCTCGTGCAGGACCCGGCCCAGGTCCTCGGGGTGGATGAGGGAGGCCAGCTCGGAGCCGACCAGCTTGTCCGGCTCCCGGCCGTAGACGCCGGCGGCGGCCGGGGAGACGTAGCGCAGCATCCCGGCCGGCGAGGCGATCATGATGACGTCGCTGGACCCCTGTACCAGCGACCTGAAGTGGTTCTCCTTCTGGGCCAGTTCCTGGGTGAGGCGGATGTTCTCCAGCAGCATGATGCCCTGCCGGACCACCAGGGCCAGGACGACGGTGCAGCCGGTCAGCAGCACCACCGGGTCGATGGCCCCGCCGTCGCGGACGTTGTAGAGGATCCCCAGGGTGCAGACGGCGGCCGCCAGGTACGGGGCGAGGGCGGCCAGCGACCCGGCCACCGCTCCGTTCCCGGGCGCGGGCGGCCGGACGGCCGGACGCAGGGGCGCGTGCCGGCTGCCGTCCCCTTCCCGGCAGCCGACCCAGGGGGCGTACGCGAGCAGCAGCGAGCCGGCGAACCAGCCGGCGTCGAGGATCTGGCCGGAGGTGTAGCTCTCCCGCAGCAGGGGCGAGGTGAACAGGGCGTCGCAGAGCACGGTGAGCGCGAGGGCTCCGATGACGGTGTTGACGGCGGAGCGGTGGGCGGACGAGCGGCGGAAGTGGAGTGCGAGGACCATGCTGATCAGCACGATGTCCATCAGGGGGTAGGCCAGCGACAGGGCCACCAGGGAGAGGGACTCGCCCCGCCAGTACGAGGGGTGGTCCAGCGCCAGGCTCCAGGAGAGGGTGAGCAGCGAGCCGCCGACCAGCCAGGCGTCCAGGACCAGGCGCGTCCAGCCGGCCCGGGTGACCGGCCGTTTGGCGAGGACCAGCAGTCCGACGATGGCCGGTGGCGCGAAGAGCAGGAAGCAGAAGTCCGCCGCGGAGGGGCTGGGCACGGGTTCGCCCAGCACGACCTCGTACCAGCCCCAGATCCCGTTTCCGAGCCCGGCCATCGCCGAGGAGATCCCGAACAGCGTCCAGGCGGGCCGGAACGGCGTGTCCGGGTGGATGCGGGCGTAGTGCACACACGATCCCGCGGCGGCGAAGGCCGCGGCGCTCAGCCCGAAGTCGCCCATGAACAGCGCCACCGCCGGTGATCCCCAGCCCAGCAGCGCGCCCACCGCGTACGCCCCGCACAGGGCGGCGAGCGCCAGCCGCGGGAACGCCCTCCGTTCCCCGGCGCCCGTCCCGTCGTGCGGGCGGGCCGTGCGGGGCAGCCGCGGGAAGCGGGGCTGTTCCGCCCCCCGGGCGCTCATCGCGCCGCCTCCGGGTGCGGCAGTCCCTGCCCCGGCCCGGGCTCCGCGGGCCGGGGCCGTGTCCAACACCGTTCGTGCGTCCGGTGGTTCGTCCGGTGGCCGTGCATGTCGCCCGTCCCCCCTCGCTGGTCTGGTACGCCCCCGGGTCGGACGATACACCAGACCGGTCACTCAGGGACATACCTCTTCTACACAGCGTGACTAATGAGGGAATCGCCGATACAATACGCAGCCATTCGTGTTCGGAGCGTACGGATGGCCGTGCGGGCGGTCGTCCGCGCCCGCACCACCCGTCTCACACCCCCGGCCGCCCGGCGAGGCCGTCACCCGGCCGATGCGACGACGTTCTCCGGCTCCTCCCCGGCCGCGAAGCGCCGCAGCTGGGCGCGGAGCAGCCGCTTGGCGCGCGGCAGGAACGCGGACGTCGGGCCTCCCGCGTGCGGTGTGATCAGGGTGCCGGGCGCCTTCCACAACGGGTGGCCGGCGGGCAGCGGCTCGGGATCGGTGACGTCGAGCGCCGCCCGCAGCCGCCCGGACTCCAGCTCCGCCAGCAGCGCTTCGGTGTCCACGACGGCGCCGCGCGCGACGTTCACCAGCAGTGCTCCGTCCTTCATGCGCGACAGGAAGCCCGCGTCCACCAGATGGCGGGTGGCGTCGGTGAGCGGGGTGACCAGGAAGACCACGTCGGCCCCGGGCAGCAGCCGGGGCAGGTCGGCGAGGGCGTGCACCGGACCGCGCGGCACGGTGCGGGCGCTGCGGGCCACCCGGTGGACCGCCTCCGGTTCGAAGGGCGCCAGCCGGTCCTCGATGGCGGCGCCGATGGAGCCGTAGCCGACGATCAGCGCCGTCCGATCGGCGAGGGAGGGCCGGAATCCCGGCGTCCACCGTCCGGCGTCCTGGGCCCGGACGAAGGAGGGGATGCCGCGCAGCGAGGCGAGGGCGAGGGTGAGCGCCAGTTCGGCGGTGCTCGCGTCGTGGACGCCGCGGGCGTTGCACAGCAGCGTGCCCCGGGGCAGTTGCGGTACGGCGGACTCCACGTGGTCGATGCCCGCGGTGAGCGTCTGCACCACCCGTACGTTCGGCATGTGCGCCAGCGGTCGTACGGCGACGGCCTGACCCTTCAGATAGGGAACGGCGTAGAAGACGCAGTCCGCGGGGTCCGCCGGGAACTCCTCCTCCCCGTCCCAGTGGACGTAGCGGAACGACTCGGGCAGCCCGCCCATCTCGGCGGGCGGGATGGGCAGCCAGACATCTGCGGAAGCCATGGCCAGAGGCTATCCGGAGGCTGTGCGGAGGCGCCGGAAGCCACCCGTTAGGTTGGGAGCGCCCTACGGGGGCGACCCCGCGGGGGCGAGGAGGGAGCACGTCCAGGTGGAGCGCAGGACAATCGGTGCGGGGGCACTGGAGGTGGGTGCCATCGGGCTCGGCTGCATGCCGATGAGCTGGGCCTACACCGCGTCCGAGCGGGACGGCGAGTCCTCGATGCGCACGGTGCACGCGGCCCTCGACCGCGGGGTGACGCTGCTGGACACCGCCGACATGTACGGGCCGTTCACCAACGAGCTGCTGCTGGGCCGGGTGCTGCGGCGGCGCCGCGCGGATGTGTTCGTCTCCACCAAGTGCGGCCTCCTCGCCGGCGAGCAGCACATCGTCGCCAACGGGCGCCCCGGCTATGTGAAGCGCGCCTGCGACGCCTCGCTGCGCCGGCTGCAGACCGATGTGATCGACCTCTACCAGCTCCACCGCGCCGATCCGGAGGTGCCCGTCGAGGAGACCTGGGGCGCGATGGCCGAACTGGTCGCGGCCGGCAAGGTGCGCTCGCTGGGACTGTGCGCGGTGGGCGCGCGGGAGCGGCGCCGCGGGTCGAGCGCACCCGCGTACGCCGGAACGCTCCGGCAACTGGAGCGGATCCAGCAGGTCTTCCCGGTCAGCTGTGTGGAGGCCGAACTGTCGGTGTGGTCGCCCGAGGCCCTGGCCTCGCTGTTGCCGTGGTGCGAGGCGCGCGGCGTCGGCCTTCTGGCCGCGATGCCGCTGGGCAGCGGCTTCCTGACCGGCACCCTCACCCCGGGCGGCGGCTTCGAGCGCGACGACGTACGCGCCCGGCACCCGCGGTTCACGGCCGAGATGATGGCGGCCAACCAGCCGATCGTCGCCGGGCTGCGGCGCGTCGCCGCCCGGCACGGCGACGCCACCCCGGCACAGGTGGCCCTGGCCTGGCTGCTGGCCCAGGGGCGGCACGTGGTGCCGGTGCCGGGCGCCAAGAAGGAGCGCTGGGCGGTGGAGAACGCGGCGGCGGCACGTCTGGAGCTGACCGCGCGGGACCTGGCGGAGATCGCCGCGCTGCCCGCCGCCCAGGGGTCGTGGGACTGAGCCGGGAACAATCCGGCGCCTTCACGGCGTACGGTCGGGTGTACGGGCCGGTGGTGCGCACCGCGTGCACGGCCGGCCCCCGCACCGCAGGCGAGAGCTGCCCGTAGTCGAGTAGTCGAAAGGCGCACCGATGCCGCGAAGCCGTCCCCCGTCCGTACGTCCGCGGCCGCGGCCGCCGCTGCGGAAGGCCGCCGCCGCCCTCGCCGGGCTCGCCCTGCTGGTGGCGGGCTGTTCGGACGGCGGGGCCGGTGAGGGGGCACCGGACCGCACCGGCGCCACCTCCTCCCCGTCCCCCTCCCCCGGTGAGTCCCGCTCCCCCGGTTCCTCGGCCGCGCCCGCCGAGGGCTCGGCGGAGGTCACCGGCACCGTGGCGGAGAACCTGGACTCCCCCTGGGGGCTGGCTCCGCTGCCCGACGGCGGTCTGCTGGTCTCCTCCCGGGACGAGGGCACGATCTCGCTGGTCGACCCGGAGAGCGGGAAGGCCACCGAGCTGGGTTCGGTGCCCGGCGTCGAACCGGGCGGCGAGGGCGGCCTGCTGGGCATCGCCGTGCCGCCCGACTTCGCCGAGGACCGCTACATCTACGCGTACTTCACCAGCGCCTCCGACAACCGGGTCGTGCGCATGCTCTACGACGCCGGCAAGGAGGAGGGCAACCGGCTCGGCGCGCCCAGCACGGTCCTGCGCGGCATCCCCAAGGGGATGGTCCACAACGGCGGCCGGATCGCCTTCGGCCCGGACCGGATGCTCTACGTGGGCACCGGCGACTCCGGCGACCGGAGCCTCGCCCAGGACCGGGAATCCCTCGGCGGCAAGATCCTGCGCATGACACCGGAGGGCGAACCCCCCGGCCGCGGCAACCCCGAGGCGGACTCGGTCGTCTACTCCTGGGGCCACCGCAACGTCCAGGGACTGGCCTGGGACGCGGAAAAGCGCCTGTGGGCTTCGGAGTTCGGCCAGAACACCTGGGACGAGCTCAACCTGATCCGGCCCGGCGGGAACTACGGCTGGCCCGAGGTGGAGGGCGAGGCCGGCGAGGAGGGCTTCATCGACCCCGTGGCGCAGTGGAAGCCCGCCGAGGCCTCCCCCAGCGGCATCGCCGTCGCGAAGGGTTCGGTGTGGATGGCGTCGCTGCGGGGGGAGCGGCTGTGGCGCGTTCCCTTGGATGGCGCGAAAAAGGTGGCACGGCCGCAGGCGTTCCTGGAAGGTGAGTACGGGCGGTTGCGGACGGTCGTCTCCGACGGCGGCGACGGGCTGTGGCTGGTGACCAGTGAGACCGACTCGCGCGGTACGCCCGCCGAGGACGACGACCGCATCCTGAAGCTGGAGGTCAGTTGATGTTCAACCTGATCGAGGAGCTGTTCAACCCCGGGCGCCGCCACGCCGACGACGAGCGCAGGCGGCTGGAGAACACCCGGGTGGAGGAGGGCAGCCACGATCCGGGGCGCGGCCCGATCGACCTCTCCTCCGGGCATGTTCTGATCAGGACCCGCGGTTCCGCCCCGAAGTCGGCCTGACCTCGCGCACCGGCCCCTGGTGCCGGCCCCGCCAGCGGCCTCGCACGGCAAACGGCCAGGCCCCGCGTTCCCTGTCCGGGAGCACGGGGCCTGGCCATGGCGGCCGGGCGGGCGTCAGCCCTGCACGCCCAGCTTCTCCAGGATGAGTTCGCGCACCCGGGCGGCGTCCGCCTGGCCCCGGGTGGCCTTCATGACGGCGCCGACGAGCGCGCCCGCCGCCGCCACCTTGCCGCCGCGGATCTTCTCGGCGATCGCCCCGTTGGCGGCGATCGCCTCGTCCACGGCCGCACTCAGCGCTCCGGTGTCCGAGACGACCTTCAGTCCGCGCTTGTCCACGACATCGTCCGGCCCGCCCTCACCGGCGAGGACGCCCTCGATGACCTGCCGGGCCAGCTTGTCGTTGAGGGAGCCGTCGGCGACCAGCTCGCACACCCGGGCGACCTGGGCCGGGGTGATCGGCAGGGCGGACAGCTCGGTGCCCTGCTCGTTCGCCCGGCGGGCCAGCTCGCCCATCCACCACTTGCGGGCCTGGTCGGCCGGGGCCCCGGCGTCGATGGTGGCGGTGATCAGATCGATGGCGCCGGCGTTGAGGACGGACTGCATCTCGTGCTCGGAGATGCCCCACTCCTCGCGCAGCCGGTTGCGGCGCAGGCGCGGCAGCTCGGGCAGACCGGCCCGCAGCTCCTCCACCCACTCGCGCGCGGGCGCGACGGGCACCAGGTCCGGCTCGGGGAAGTAGCGGTAGTCCTCCGCCTCCTCCTTGACCCGGCCGGAGGTGGTGGAGCCGTCGTCCTCGTGGAAGTGGCGGGTCTCCTGGACGATCGTCCCGCCCGAGCCCAGCACCGCGGCGTGGCGCTGGATCTCGAAGCGGGTGGCCCGCTCCACGCTGCGCAGCGAGTTGACGTTCTTGGTCTCCGAGCGGGTGCCGAACGTCTCGGTGCCGTGCGGCCGCAGCGACAGGTTGACGTCGCAGCGCATCTGGCCCATCTCCATCCGGGCCTCGGACACCCCGAGGGCCCGGATGAGCTCGCGCAGTTCGGCGACGTACGCCTTGGCCACCTCCGGCGCGCGCTCCCCGGCTCCGGTGATCGGCTTGGTGACGATCTCGATCAGGGGGATGCCGGCGCGGTTGTAGTCCAGCAGCGAGTGCACGGCGCCGTGGATACGGCCGGTGGCACCGCCGATGTGGGTGGACTTGCCGGTGTCCTCCTCCATGTGGGCGCGCTCGATGCCGACGCGGAAGACCTCTCCGTCCTCCAGCTGGACGTCCAGGTAGCCGTCGAAGGCGATCGGCTCGTCGTACTGGGAGATCTGGAAGTTCTTCGGCATGTCCGGATAGAAGTAGTTCTTCCGGGCGAAGCGGCACCACTGGGCGATCTCGCAGTTCAGCGCGAGACCGATGCGCACGGCGGACTCCACCGCCGTGGCGTTGACCACCGGCAGCGAGCCGGGCAGTCCGAGGCAGACGGGGCAGGTCTGCGTGTTGGGCTCGGCGCCCAGCGAGGTGGAGCAGCCGCAGAACATCTTGGTCCTGGTGCCCAGTTCGACATGGACCTCAAGGCCCATGACGGGATCGTAGGAGGCCAGCGCGTCCTCGTACGACACCAGTTCGGTGACAGTCACGAAAGTCAAACCTTTCAGGCGCTGCGGTCAGTCGTCGGCGAGGACGTCGTCGATGTCCAGGCGCCGCACCTCGCGGACGAGGATGGCGACGCTGGTCAGGATCGCGGCGCCGGAGACGACGGCGTCCAGGAGCTGGAGCCTGTCGTCCTCCCGACGGGCGAGCTGCATCTGCTTGACGACGCCGAAGGCGCCGAAGAGCGAGGTGCCGATGGACAGGTACAGGCCGGGCCGGGACTTCTTGAAGCCCTTGGCCTTCTTCAGCGCGCTCACAGCCTGTCCTTTCCCGCTTCTCCGCCCGCGCGGCGCAGAGGTACTGCCTCGTATGTCATCTGCGGCCCGGTGGCCGCGCGTGCGACGCTCACAGCCCGCCTCCGTTCGCTTCTCCGCCCGCGCGGCGCAGAGGTACTGCCTCGTATGTCATCTGCGGCCCGGTGGCCGCGCGTGCGACGCTCACAGCGAGGGCGCCTCCTCCAGCAGCGGGTGTCCCCAGCGTGCGTGGTAGGCGGCCTCGACCGCCGCTCCGACACGGTAGAGCCGGTCGTCGGCCATGGCGGGGGCGATGATCTGCAGACCCACCGGGAGCCCGTCCTCGGGCGCCAGTCCGCACGGCAGCGACATGGCCGCGTTGCCCGCCAGGTTGGACGGGATGGTGCACAGATCCGCCAGATACATGGCCATCGGGTCGTCCGCCCGCTCCCCGATGGGGAACGCGGTGGTCGGCGTGGTCGGCGAGACCAGTACGTCCACCTTCCCGAAGGCGGCGTCGAAGTCGCGCTTGATCAGCGTGCGCACCTTCTGGGCGGAACCGTAGTAGGCGTCGTAGTAGCCGGAGGACAGCGCGTAGGTGCCCAGCATGATGCGGCGCTTGACCTCGGGGCCGAAGCCCGCCTCACGGGTGAGGGAGGTGACCTCCTCCGCCGAGCGGGTGCCGTCGTCGCCGGCGCGCAGGCCGTAGCGCATGGCGTCGAAGCGGGCCAGGTTGGAGGAGCACTCCGACGGCGCGATCAGGTAGTAGGCCGCCAGCGCCTTGTCGAAGGACGGGCAGGAGATCTCGACGATCTCGGCGCCCAGCTCGCGCAGCAGCTCCACCGACTCGTTGAAGCGCTGCATGACCCCGGCCTGGTAGCCCTCGCCCGCGAACTCCCTGACCACGCCGACGCGCAGGCCCTTGACGTCGCCGTTGCGGGCGGCCTCGACCACCGGCGGGACGGGGGCGTCGACGGAGGTGGAGTCCAGCGGGTCGTGCCCGGCGATCGCCTCGTGCAGCAGGGCCGCGTCCAGAACGGTGCGGGCGCAGGGCCCGCCCTGGTCGAGGGAGGAGGAGAAGGCGACCATGCCGTAGCGGGAGACGGCGCCGTAGGTCGGCTTCACGCCGACGGTGCCGGTGACGGCGGCCGGCTGGCGGATGGAGCCGCCGGTGTCGGTGCCGATGGCCAGCGGGGCCTGGTAGGAGGCGAGCGCCGCGGAGGAGCCGCCGCCGGAGCCGCCCGGGATGCGGGTGAGGTCCCAGGGGTTGCCGGTCGGGCCGTAGGCGCTGTTCTCCGTGGAGGAGCCCATGGCGAACTCGTCCATGTTGGTCTTGCCCAGGATCACCACGTCGGCGTCCTTGAGCCGCTTGGTGAGCGTGGCGTCGTACGGCGGGATCCAGCCCTCGAGGATCCTGGAGCCGACCGTGGTGGGCACGCCCTCGGTGGTGAAGATGTCCTTGAGCGCGAGCGGGACGCCGGCCAGCGGGCCGAGCCTCTCGCCGCGGGAGCGCTTGGCGTCCACGGTGCGGGCACGGGCCAGCGCACCCTCGCGGTCCACGTGGAGGAAGGCGTGCACCTTCTCGTCCACGGCCTCGATACGGGCGAGGTGGGCCTCGGCCACCTCGACGGCGCTCGCCCGGCCGGAGGCGATGCGCGCGGCGGTCTCGGCCGCGGTGAGCCTGGTCAGATCGCTCGAATGCGTCATGGCGTTCACTCCTCCCCCAGGATCTGCGGCACCTTGAAACGCTGCTGCTCCTGGGCCGGGGCGCCGGAGAGCGCCTGCTCGGGGGTCAGCGACGGACGGACCTCGTCCGGGCGCATGACGTTGGTCAGCGGCAGCGGGTGGGAGGTCGGCGGTACGTCCTCGTCGGCGACGTCGGAGACGCGGGCGACCGCGCCGATGATGTCGTCGAGCTGTCCGGCGAAGTGGTCGAGCTCTTCGTCCTTCAGCTCCAGACGTGCCAGCCGGGCGAGGTGGGCGACCTCCTCGCGCGTGATGCCAGGCATGCAGCGATTCCTCGGGGTGAGTGGTGGATCCTTCGGGGCTTGGCGGGCTCTTCCCCGCCGTCCGCCCCGATCCTGTGACTCCTCCGTCTCCTGAGCGGGACGGCTTTCCCCCCGGCCTTCCGGCCGGGGCGCGGCCAAGTCCTGACCGCTGCCCGGAGGGCAGAACAGCATGCTAACAGTTTGGCCGCGGCGCACGGCGGTGCCGGGACGGGGGCGGGGAGCAGCCTTCGCCCCCGTCCGGGCGCCCGGACCGCGGTGCCGCGTGCTGCCGCGCGTCTAGGCCCTGTCTGACAAATAGCGCTGTCCGCCCGAAGGGCGGGCTCCGCGGCGTCTGGTGCGTGCGATCGCAAGGCGGAGGAGGAGAGCGCAGCGTGCTGCGCCGACGATCGACAACGCAGCGAGCGTGCGTGCCAGACGCCGCGGAGCAGGCGGGATTTGTCAGACAGGGCCTAGCGCGCGGGCTGTCCGCGGCGCCCCGGGGCGGTCTTCCCGGCCGGACCCGGCAGCGCGGGGTGCGCCGCCTCGACCGGCGGCGGCGCCCCGTCGCGCGCCCGCAGCCAGGCGGTGGCCTCGGCGGGGGGCATCGCGGCCGACACCAGCCAGCCCTGCACGGCGTCGCAGCCCAGATCGCGCAGGCGCTCCCAGGTCTCGTCGTCCTCCACGCCCTCGGCGACGACGAGCAGGCCCAGGGAGTGCGCGAGGTCCACCGTGCAGCGCACGATCTCGGCGTCCTCGGCGTCCACCGCCAGGCGTGCCACGAAGGAGCGGTCGATCTTCAGCTCGCTCACCGGCAGTCTGCGCAGGTGCACCAGGGAGGAGTAGCCGGTGCCGAAGTCGTCCAGCGACATCCGCACCCCGTGGCCGGTGAGCGCGGCGAGGGTGTCGGCGGCCTGCTGCGGGTCCTCCAGCAGGACGTGCTCGGTGATCTCCAGCTGGAGCGCCCCGGCCGGGACGCCGTGCCGGGCCAGCCGGGCGGCCACCGATCCGGCGAAGCCGGGGCTGTGGACGTCGCGGGGCGAGACGTTGACGGCGACCGGCACGGTCAGGCCCCGGGAGCGCCAGCGGGCGACCTGGGCGAGCGCGGTCTCCAGCACGTAGTCGGTCAGGCGCGGCATCAGGCCGGAGGACTCGGCGATGGCGATGAACTCGTCCGGGGGCACCCTGCCCCGCTCGGGGTGCACCCAGCGCACCAGCGCCTCCAGGCCGCAGACGGAGCCGTCGAAGGAGACCTTGGGCTGGTAGTGCAGCTCGACCTCGCCCGCGTCCAGGGCGCGGCGCAGGTCGCCCAGCAGGCCCAGCCGGTCGGGTGTGTTGCCGTCGCGGGTGGCCTCGTAGACCTCCACACCGCTGCGGTCGCGCTTGGCCTGGTACATCGCGACGTCGGCGCGGCGCAGCAGGCCCTCCGCCTCGCCGGCGTGGTCGGGGAAGACCGCGACCCCGGCACTGGCCTCCAGTTCCAGGGTCAGCCCGTCCAGGTCCAGCGGCGAGCCGAGGACGCCGACGAGCGCGCGGGCGATGCGCTGGGCGCTGGTGGGCGAGTCGGCGAACGGAAGCAGTACGGCGAACTCGTCGCCGCCGAGCCGGGCCACCTCGGCGCCGCGGGGCAGCGCCGTCCGCAGCCGGTCGGCGATCTGCAGCAGCAGCCGGTCGCCCGCCAGATGGCCGAGGGTGTCGTTGACCGAGCGGAAGCGGTCGAGGTCGATGAGGACGAGGGCGGAGCGGGCGCCCAGCCGGTCCGCCTCGTCCAGGGCGGACCAGGTGCGCTCCAGCAGCCACTGGCGGTTGGCGAGTCCGGTGAGGGGGTCGCGCAGCTGTTCCTCGGCGCGGGCGCGGGCGATCCACAGGGCGGAGTCCAGCGAGACCAGCGGCACGGAGAACAGCGGCAGCAGCAGCGGCATGTGGACGGCGACCACGACGATCAGCGGGGAGATGGCCAGCAGCGCGAGGGCGACCAGTCCCTGCCGCGCCAGGGCGGTGCGGGCGACGGTGGGCAGGCCCGCCTGGCGCGGGGCGAGGATGTACCACAGCAGTGTCCGGGTGACGAGCAGGTAGGCGGCGGCGGCCAGGAGGACCTCGGGGAGCGCGTACACGCTCCAGGCGGCCGGGCGCCAGGGCTGCTCCACCGAGGGGTGCACGCCGAAGGCCGCCAGGCACAGCGCCGCGGCGCCGATGCCGAGGATGTCCACCGCGCCGTGCCGCAGTGCCTGGCGCCAGCGGTGCCGCCGGGCCGCGCCGACCAGGACCACCACCGCGAGGCTGACCAGGGTGGCCGGGATCCAGCCGTACAGCAGCAGGATGGCCAGGGTGAGGGCGGCGCCGGAGCCGGTGCCGCCCCACCAGCGGTCGCGGCCGAGGGCGACCAGATGGCCGACGATGAGGCCGGTGAGGAGGGCGAAGGACCAGCCCGCCGTGCCGCTGGGGAAGAGCGCGTGCCCTTCGGAGACCACCCGGTGGATCCCGGCGGCCAGCGCGGCGGCGGCGACCGCGACGACCGCGCGGGAGAGCCCGGGGACCTCCAGGGAGGCGACGCGCTGCAGCTTCGGCGCGCCGTCGGGGCCGTCGCCCGGCGGGGCGGAGATCGGTCGGGGCCGCCCGTGGCGGAGCCACCGCTGTCCCCGGTCCCGGGGTTTGTGCTGCATGCGCGTCCCTCTCACAGCCGTCGGTGCCCACGCCACGGCAGGCGCACCCCGTCAACAGTAGGGCGCGGACGGCCGGCTGGGCAGTGATCGATCGGGGTTGCCCGAATGCCGACCGGTCGATCGCGTCCGTCTGATAAGCGCCGCGCAGCCTCTCCTCATCACTCAGTCAACGGCTTTGGCCGAAAAGGGATTTGGCGGCGGTGGCACCACCGCCGCCGACGCTCCGTCACCCGGCGGGCTGCTCCGCGGCGGGTTCGACGGGTGTGACAGCGGCCTCCCGTGCGGCGTCGGGCCCCTGTTCCAGCAGGACGGCGAAACCGTCGTCGTCCAGGATCGGGACCTTCAACTGCACGGCCTTGTCATATTTCGACCCCGGACTGTCGCCCGCCACAACAAAACCGGTCTTCTTTGAAACAGAACCGGTCACTTTCGCTCCCAGGCTCTGTAGCGCCTCTTTTGCGCCATCCCGCGTGTACGAGCTCAGGGTCCCGGTGACCACCACGGTGACACCCTCCAGCGGACGCGGCCCCTCCTCGGCGCCGCCCTCCTCCTCCATCCGGACGCCGGCCGCCCGCCACTTCTCGACGATCTCGCGGTGCCACTCCTCGGCGAACCAGGCCTTGAGCGAGGCCGCGATGGTCGGGCCGACCCCCTCGGTGGCCGCCAGCTCCTCCTCGGAGGCCTCCGCGATCCTGTCCAGCGAGCGGAACTCCCTGGCCAGCGCCTCGGCCGCCACCGGGCCGACGTGGCGGATCGACAGCCCCGTGATGATCCTGGCCAGCGGGCGCTCCTTGGCCGCCCGGATGTTCTCCAGCATCGCCAGCGTGTTCTTCTTCGGCTCGCCCCTGAGGTTGGCGAAGAAGGTGACGACCTTCTCCTCCCCCGTCTTCGGATCCCGCTTGGGCAGGCCGCTGTCCTGGTCCAGCACCAGGGACTTGATGGGCAGCAGCTGCTCGACGGTGAGGTCGAACAGATCCCCCTCGTCCCGCAGCGGCGGTGTGGCCGGCTCCAGCGGCTGGGTCAGCGCGGTGGCGGCCACGTACCCGAAGTGCTCGATGTCCAGGCACTTGCGCCCCGCCAGGTAGTAGAGCCGCTCGCGCAACTGCCCCGGACAGGAGCGGGCGTTGAGGCAGCGCAGGTCGACGTCCCCCTCCTTGGCCGGTTCCAGCCCGGTGCCGCACTCGGGGCACTCCGCGGGCATCACGAACTCCCGCTCGCTGCCGTTCCGAAGATCGGCGACGGGGCCCAGGATCTCGGGGATGACGTCGCCCGCCTTGCGCAGCGCCACGGTGTCCCCGATCAGCACGCCCTTGGCCCTGACCACGTCCTGGTTGTGCAGGGTGGCGAACTCCACCTCCGAGCCGGCCACCGTCACCGGCTCCACCACGGCGAACGGCGTGGCCCGCCCGGTGCGGCCGATGCTCACCTTGATGTCCAGCAGTCTGGTGTTGACCTCCTCCGGCGGGTACTTCCAGGCGATCGCCCAGCGCGGCGCCCGCGAGGTGGAACCCAGCCGCCCCTGGAGGGGGATCTCGTCCAGCTTGACGACGACCCCGTCGATCTCGTGCTCCACCGAGTGGCGGTTGGCGCCGTAGTACGCGATGTACTCCCGCACCTCCTCGACGGAGCCGACCACCCTGGCGTGCGCGGCGGTCGGCAGACCCCACTCGTGCAGCAGCTCGTAGGCGTGCGACAGCCGGTCGATGTCGAAGCCCTCACGGGCGCCGATGCCGTGCACCACCATGTGCAGCGGGCGCTCCGCGGTGACCTTGGGGTCCTTCTGCCGCAGCGAACCGGCGGCCGCGTTGCGCGGGTTGGCGAACGCCGGCTTGCCCGCCTCGACCAGCCGCGCGTTCAGCTCCTCGAAGCGCTCCATGGGGATGAACACCTCGCCGCGGATCTCCACCAGATCCGGGATGCGCTCCCCCTCCAGCCGCTCGGGGATCTGCGCGATGGTGCGGACGTTGGGTGTGATGTCCTCCCCGGTGCGTCCGTCGCCGCGGGTCGCGGCGCGCGTCAGCCTGCCGTGCTCGTACGTCAGGTTGACCGCGAGCCCGTCCACCTTCAGCTCGCACAGGAAGTGGTGGGGTACTCCGCTCAGTTCGCGCGCGATCCGGTCGGCCCAGGAGTCCAGCTCCTCGTCGTCGAAGGCGTTGTCCAGCGACAGCATCCGCTCGCGGTGCTGTACGGCGGTGAACTCCGTCTCGTAGGAGCCGGCCACCTTCTGCGTCGGCGAGTCCGGCGTGGCCAGCTCCGGGTACCTGGCCTCCAGCTCCTGGAGCTCGCGCATCAGCGCGTCGAACTCGGCGTCGCTGACGACCGGTGTCGTCACGTAGTACCTGAAGCGGTGCTCGTCGACCTCCTGGGCCAGCCGCGCGTGCCGCTCGCGCGCCTCGCTGTCCGGGCTCACCGTCTCCATGTATCCAAGCCTCCCGTTACTCAGGGTCGTTTACGAGCGAGCGTGCGGCCCGGACACAGTGCGCGAGCGCGGCCCGCGCGTAGGCCGGCGAGGCGCCGGCCAGACCGCAGGCGGGCGTGACGACCACCGATCGCGCCAGCAGCTTCGGAGACAGCCCGAGCCTGCGCCACAGCGTCCTGACACCCATGACGCTACCGGCAGGGTCTGACAGTGCGCTCGAGTCCGGCTCCACCGCCGGGACCGCCCCGGCGAACAGTGCGGTGCCCGCCTCGACCGCCTCCCCGACCGCCTCGTCGTCACGCTCGGTGAGCAGCGAGAGGTCGAAGGAGATCCCGTCCGCGCCCGCCCGGCGCAGCAGCCCGAAGGGCACCCCCGGAGCACAGGAGTGCACCACCACGGAAGTCCCCTCCACCGCCTCCCGGGCCGCTCCGACCACCTGCCGCAGCGCGCCCTCGGCCACGCCGCGGTCCACGGCCGGATGGGTGCGGTAGCCGCTGGCGGTGGGCACCCTGCCCAGCAGCACGGACGTCAGCGACGGCTCGTCGAGCTGGAGGACGACCCGGGCTCCCGGCACCCTGCGCCGCACCTCGGCCAGATGCGCGCGCAGCCCCTCGGCCAGGGACTCGGCCAGATAGCGGCAGGCACCCGCGTCGCCGAGCATCGCCTCGCCGCCGCGGCGCTCCAGCGACGCCGCCAGCGTCCACGGCCCGACGGCGGAGACCTTCAGCGCACCGGTGTGGCCCTGGGTGAACTCCTCCAGCGCGTCCAGGTCCTCCCCCAGCCAGGACCGGGCCCGCCGGGTGTCGCGCCCGGGCGCGTCGCCGACCCGCCATCCGCTGGGCTCCAGACGGGCGTACAGCTCCACCAGCATCCCGGCCGTCCGCCCGATCATGTCCGCGCCGGGCCCGCGCGCGGGCAGTTCCGGCAGGTACGGGAGGTGCTCGAGACTGCCGGTGACGGTCCTGGCAGCCTCCCTGGCGTCGGTGCCGGGCATCGACCCGACGCCGGTCGCGGCCCCCGTGCCCCACACGTGCTCCCTCACGCCGACGGCCTCACCCTCAGGTCGGTGATCTCCGAGCCCGCGGGCAGGTCGAGGGCGGTCAGGACGGCGGTCGCCACCGCGGACGGGGGGATCCAGCGCGCCGGGTCGTACTCCCTGCCCTCCTGCCGGTGCACCTTGGCCTGCATGGGCGTGGCGGTGCGGCCCGGGTAGACGGAGGTCACCCGCACCCCGGCGCCGCCCTCCTCCGCGCGCAGCGAGTCGGCCAGCGCCTTCAGCCCGTGCTTGCTGGCCGCGTACGCGCCCCAGTCGGCGTTGGCGTTCAGGCCCGCGCCGGAGTTGACGAAGACCACATGGCCGTGGGCCAGGCGGAGCTGGGGCAGCAGCAGCCGGGTCAGCTCGGCCGGGCCGACGAGGTTGACCGCCAGGGTCGCGTTCCAGACCTTCGGCGTCAGCTCACCGACCTTCCCCAGGTCCACCACCCCGGCGACGTGCAGCAGCGAGTCCACCCGCTCCGGCAGTTCCTGGTGGGACAGCGCCCACGACAGCCTCTCGGGCTCGGCCAGGTCCGCGACGAGGGTGCGGGCGCCGGGGAAGCGTTCGGTCAGTTCCCTGGCACGGCCCGCGTTCCGCGCCGGCAGCCACAGCTCCTCGCCCCGCTCCAGCAGGCGCTCGGCGATCTCGGCTCCGATGCCGGAGCCCGCCCCGGTGATCACATGCGTTCCCATGCGCACATCGTCCCATCCGCCGTCCCCGGTGGCGGGAATGGTGCCGTCCACCGCGGCGGGCGTGATCGAATGAGGCCTCATGGCCGCTCCCGTACCGCAGCCCCCTCGGCCGGAACCCTCCGCGCCCGCCCACGCCGCCGTCTCCGCTCCCGGCGTCTCCGTCCCCGCCGCTCCCGTTCCCGCCGTCCCTCCGCAGGGCGGCCCGCGGCAGGACGGCCCGCGGCAGGACGGCGGGCACTTCGGCCACATGGTCGTGTGCGGCGACAACTCGCTGTCCCAGCGGCTGGTGCGCGAACTCGCCTCCGTCTACGGCCAGAAGGTCACCGTCGTCCTGCCCTCGCTGCGCGGCGGCGACCAGGGCCCGCAGATCGCCGCGCTGGTCGGCGACCGGTGCCTGGACGTACGGGCGGTGGAGGCCCAGATACCCGACGACGAGGCGCTGCGGGAGGCGGGCATCGAACACGCCGCCGCCCTGGCGCTGACCTCCGGCGACGACCAGCTCAACATCCACACCGCCCTGCGCGCCCGCCGCATCAACCCCGAACTGCGCCTGGTCATCCGGATGTTCAACCGGACCCTGGGCAGCTATCTGGAAGACCTGCTCGACCGGACCATCGCAGCCTGCGTCCCCGGCCTGGACCAGAGGGCCGTGGACGCCTCCACCACCGTCCTGTCCGACGCGGACACCGCCGCCCCCTCCATGGTGGCGGCGGCCGTGGTGGGCACCAGCAAGGTCATCCACGCCGGCGGGCTGCTGCTGCGGGCCAAGGAGCGCACCGTGGGCACCGCCGACCGCCGCGACCCGCTGTGCACCCTGGCCCTGCTGCCCGACTCCCCGGACTCCGACGAGGGCGACGTCTACACCGACCCCGAGGACCACGACGGCCCCGTACTGCTGCCCGACCCGCGCGAGCTGGAAGGGCTGCCGGACGAGCGCGGCACCGTCGTCCTGGAGGCGATCACCCGCCGCCCCGACCGGGCCGGCGCCCCCGCTCCCCGCGTGCCGCGGTTACCGGTGGGCAGCTTCTTCTCCCGGAAGCTGCGGGCCGCCCTGCTCGGGCTCACCGCGGTGGTCGTCCTGCTCGCCGCCGCGAACTGGTACGTCACCCGCGAGACGCCGCTGCACGCCGCCTACATCACCCTGCTCAACGTGATGTCCATCAACGAACCCGAACTGGAGGGCGGCACCGGGGAGCAGGTCCTGCAACTGCTGGGCGGGCTGGCGGGCACCGCGCTGCTGCCGCTGATGTTCGCCGTCGTGCTGGAGAGCTACGGCACCTTCCGCCGGGCCGCCACCCTGCCGCCCCCGCCGCGCGGCATCGAGCGGCACGTCGTCCTGCTGGGCCTGGGCAAGGTCGGCACCCGTGTACTGGACCAGCTGCTGGAACTGGGCATCCCCGTGGTGTGCATCGAGCGCGACGACGAGGCCCGCGGCATCGCCACCGCCCGCGCGCGCCGGGTGCCGACCCTGATCGCGGACGTCACCGAGGACGGGGTGCTGGAGGAGGCGGGAATAGCGCGCAGCCGCGCCCTGCTGGCGCTGACCAGCGACAGCGGCACCAATCTGGAGGCCACGCTCTACGCCCGCCAGGTCAACCCCGACCTGCGGGTGGTGATGCGCCTGTTCGACGACGAGTTCGCCGCCACCGTCTACCGCACGCTGCGCGACACCTACCCCGGCGCGCAGACCCGCAGCCGCAGCGTCTCGGCGCTGGCGGCACCGGCCTTCGCCGGCGCCATGATGGGCCGCCAGGTGCTGGGCGCCATCCCCGTGGGCCGCCGGGTGCTGGTCTTCGCCGCGGTCTCGGTGGAGGGCAACCGGCTGCTGGAGGGCCGCACCGTCGGCGAGGCGTTCCGCCCCGGCTCCTGGCGGATCCTGGCCCTGGACACCGCCCCGCCCGACCGCCGCCGCGCCGACCTGGGCTCCCTCACCTCCGGCGCCCGCACCTACACCCTCACCGGCGACCTCGCCTGGCGGCTGCACGACGGCTACGTGCTGACGGCCGGCGACCGCGTGGTGGTGGCCGCCACCCGCGAGGGCCTGGGCGTCCTGCTCTCCGGCGAGGACCCTTGCGGGGCGGGCGCCGCTGATGCGAACGGCGCCGGCGGCGCGGGCGCGGGGAGCCCGGCCCCCGCGCCGTGAACGGTCCGGGCCGGGCGCACGGGCGCCCGTGCGCGGGCTACACCGGGCTGCGCTCCGGCTCCGGTCCGCCCGCCGCCGCCCGGTCCGGGGCCGGCCGGGTGACGCGGATCTTGGACTGGCCGTGCGGGAGCCGTTCCCAGTCGTCCATGAGACGCGCCGTCAGGCCGTGGCTGGCCGCGAGGTCGGTCAGCGTCTCGGTGCGGTAGTAGAAGTCCTCGCGCAGCACGTGGTGCTCGCGGCCCTCGGTGCGGTCGAAGGTGAAGTCGAAGAAGCCGCCCGGGGCGAGGATCCGCCCCACGTTCTCCAGGCACTGGTCGACGACGTCCAGCGGCGAGTGGGAGAACACGCTGTGGGCGTGGACGACCGTGAAGTGCCCCTCGGGCAGGAAGTCGAAGGTCAGGTCGTCGGCGATCGCCAGATGGGGCAGTTTGGCCTGGAGCCCGTGGCGCACGACGGTCCGCTTGGCCTCGATCAGGATGTGGGGCGATATGTCGATCCCGTAGTAGTGGCCGGGGTCGAGGTGGTCGATGAACAGCCGGCCGGCCCGCAGGTTGCCGCAGCCGATCTCCAGCATCCGGTCGTCCGGCCTCAGCCCGTGCTCCAGCAGATAGTCGAACTGCATCCGCCCGAGGGCCAGCCACCGCTCGTACGACGGCCTGCCGCCGACCGCCGCCTCCGGGCTGCGGGCGGCGTCGGAGGCCATCACGGCCCGGTAGTACCCGATGTGGTCGTCGCGGTACCTCGCCCGCAGCCAGGCGTCGCGGGCGGCCCGGCGCAGATGGGCGGGGACGCGCTCGGGGTGGCCGATCGCGTAGCGCACCTTGTGGGCGAGGGTGGCGCGGTTCCGGGAGAGCCTGGAGTCGGACGGGATCTTGGTTCCCATGAGGACCTCCGCGTCGCTCGGGGTCGGGCCGGTGGCGTCAGTATGGGCGCGGCGCCCTCGCCGCACCCTCCGGCTGATCCGTTCGGGTG
Source organism: Streptomyces barkulensis (assembly GCF_002843305.1). GTDB lineage: Bacteria > Actinomycetota > Actinomycetes > Streptomycetales > Streptomycetaceae > Streptomyces > Streptomyces barkulensis. The sequence continues at coordinate 65,308 of NZ_PGSG01000027.1, read as the reverse complement.
CCCGCCGGGAGCCCCGGGCAAGCCCCCGCCCGGCGGACCGGACAAGGGCATGGCCGCCGGGGCGGCGTGGTACCCGTCCGGCCCAGGCCCTCCCCGGCAAGGAAGCAGATCATGATCGTCGTCACCGGAGCCGCCGGACAGCTCGGCCGTCTCACCGTCGAGGCCCTCCTGGAGCGCGGCGTACCCGCGTCCCGGATCGTCGCCGCCGTGCGCTCGCCCGAGAAGGCCGCCGGCCTCGCCCGGCGGGGCGTACAGGTGCGGGAGGCCGACTACGACCGGCCCGCCACCCTGACCGCCGCGTTCGAGGGCGCCCGGCGGGTGCTGCTGATCTCCGGCAGCGAGGTCGGCCGCCGCGTCCCGCAGCACCGGGCCGTCGTCGACGCCGCCGGACAGGCCGGGGCGGAGCTGCTGGCCTACACCAGCGTCCTGCACGCCGACACCACCACCGTCCCCGTGGCGCCCGAGCACCGCGAGACCGAGGAGTACCTGCGCGGCTCCGGTCTGCCCCACTGCCTGCTGCGCAACGGCTGGTACACCGAGAACTACGAGCAGGCCGCCCGCCAGGGGCTGGAGACCGGGATGATCGCCGGGGCCGCCGGAGACGGCCGGATCGCGTCCGCCCCCCGCGCCGACTACGCGGCCGCGGCCGCCGCCGTCCTGGCCGACGAGGGAACCGACGGCCACGGGACCCACACGGACGCCGTGTACGAGCTGTCCGGCGACACCGCCTGGACCATGGCCGACTTCGCCGCCGTCCTCACCGACCTGACCGGCACCGAGGTCGTCTACCGGGACCTGTCCGTCGACGGGTACACCAAGGCACTCACCAGTGCCGGGCTGCCCGAGGGGACGGCCCGGTTCCTCGCCGGGACCGACGCCGCCATCGCCGCCGGAGACCTCGGCGACACCCCCGGCGACCTCTCCCGCCTCATCGGCCGCCCCACCACCCCGCTGCGCGACACCCTCGCAGCCCTCCTCAGGGGCTGACCCGCGCCCGCCGGGCGCGGTCGGCTCCCCGTCAGGCGGCGGGCACCAGGTCGGACGGGTGCGGGGGCCCGCCCCAGAGCAGTTCGAACCAGAGGGTCTTGCCGGCCGGCCCGCCCGGTCCGGCGGACCCGCCCCCGGCCGGGCAGTCGCCCCAGCGGTCGGCGAGCACGTCGAGGATGAGCAGCCCCCGCCCGCCCTCCCGGTCGGGAGGCGGCGGGGACGAGGACGGCACGGGCACCCCGCCGGGCCCGGCGTCCCGCACGCTGACCCGCAGGACGGGATGGAGCCACCGCAGCGTCACGGCGGCGGCGTGCTCGCCGTACCTGACGGAGTTGGTGGCCAGCTCCGAGGTCAGCAGTTCCGCCCGGCCGGCCAGTTCGAGCAGCCCGTGCGCGGCCAGTACGGCCCGCAGGGTCCTTCTGGCGATCCCCGGACCGCGCGGGTCGCGGGGGAAGCGCAGCTCGTACTCCCAGGGCTCGGCGAACGGGATCGGCTTCGGGAACGGTGGCGTGCTCACGCGGTCCTCCGGTGAGTGTGAGGGGCTGGTCGCGCCGCCGGGCACCGGTACGCGGGGCGGTGGCCTGCCGTGCGCCCTCCCGGGCAGGGCGCACGGTGCGCTTCCGCTGCGCGCTCGGCGGTGCGGCGCGTTGGCGGGCTTCACCGTAGAGCCGAACTCATAACGGGTGCTACCAAACTAATCAGAACGAGTTAACCCTTGTTGGTCGCGTGGACCGGCGCGCCGGACATCGCCAGACTGTGCGCGGACAAGGAGAAGGCACATGGCACCAAGGCAGACCCCGACCATCCGTCAGCGCCGTTTCGGCGCCGAACTGCGGCGGCTGCGCGAAGAGGTCGGCATGTCCGCGGAGACCGCGGCCGGCCTGCTGGGGACGAACCGGACGATGATCTCCAACATCGAGGCGGGTCGCTTCGGTATCAGCGAGGAGCGCCTGCGCCGCCTGGCCAGCATCTACGAGTGCGCCGACCAGGCGCTCGTCGACGCCCTGGCCGAGATGACCGGAGGGCGGAGGACCCACTGGTGGGAGGAGTACCGCGGCAAGGTTCCGCCGGACTTCCTCGACGTGTCCGAGGTCGAGCACTACGCGCTGCGGCTGCGCACCGCACAGACCGCCCATCTTCCGGGCCTGTTCCACACCGAAGACCACGCGAGGGCGATCTTCGAACTTCTCGTACCGCCGCTGCCCCGCCTTGAGGTGGAGCTGCGCGTGGCCCACCGTCTGGCCAGACAGGCCGTGGTCACCGGCGACAGGGCGATCCCGTACGTGGGCCTGATCCACGAGGCCGCCCTGAGGATGCAGTTCGGCGGCAGCAAGACCGCCCGCGCCCAGCTCAACCGGCTGCTGGAGGACGGAGAACGCGACAACGTCACCTTCCTCGTGATCCCGTTCCGGGCAGGCGGGTTCCCCATGGCCGGAGACTCCGTACTCTACGCCGACGCACCGAACCCGCGCCTTGATACCGTGCACATGGACTCGCCCACCGGCGCGGTGTTCATCGACTCTCCGACGCAACTGGCGCATTTCCGCCGCCGGTTGGACCTGATCGAGAAAGCGGCGTTGTCGCCCGAGGCGTCGAGGGACTTCATCAGCGCGATCGTCAGAGACCTGTGAGAGGTGCCGTCCGTGTCCGAACTCGTCTGGACCAAGTCGTCCTTCTCCGAAGCGGGCGGCAACAACTGCGTGGAGGTGGCCGCCGACGACGGTGACGGCATAGCCGTCCGCGAGAGCACCGACCCCGGCCGCGTCCTCACCACCGACCGCGCCGCCTTCCGCGCCCTCCTGCGGGGCGCGAAGGCCGGGGCCTTCGACCACCTACTCCCGTAGAGCCGCCTGAGCTAGGCTCCCGGCGGGACACGCCACCGGCGAAGGGGGCCGCTCCATGGGCGGGACAGGGACCGTGGTCGCGGTCAGCAGCAGCGGTGAGCACTCGTTCAGCAAGCCGAACCGGGAGAGCGTCAGGCTGCTCGCCGGGCTCGGGGTGGAGGGGGACGCGCACGCCGGGGAGACGGTCAAGCACCGCTCCCGCGTCGCCAAGGACCCCACCCAGCCGAACCTGCGTCAGGTCCACCTCATCCACGAGGAGCTGTTCGCCGAGGTCGGCGAGGCGGGCTTCACCGTGAAGCCCGGTGAACTGGGCGAGAACATCACCACCCGCGGCCTCGATCTGCTCGGCCTGCCCACCGGCACGCTGCTGCGCATCGGCGCCGAGGCGGTCGTGGAGGTCACCGGCCTGCGCAACCCGTGCCCCCAGATCGACGGCTTCCGGCGGGGCCTGCTCAAGCGGGTCGTCGGCCGCGACGAGGACGGGAACGTGGTGCGCAGGGCCGGGATCATGGGCGTCGTGCGAACGGGCGGCGTGGTCCGCCCCGGCGACGCGATCGCGGTCGAACTCCCCACCGGCCCGCACCGCCCGCTGGAGATGGTCTGACGCCCGGCGGGGCCGCCCTCTGGTGAGCCCGCGCGTACGTGGAGGAACTCCACAGGGCCGGACGGGACCGGGCCGGGGAACTCGCGGGTTTCAGGCGCGGTCCGTGCCGATTCCCAGTGCGGTGAGCAGCCGCCACACGTCGGTGGAGGGATCCCGGCCGAGAGGGTCGCAGTCGGGCGCGTGGCCGGTGAGCGCCGCCCATTCCGCGTAGTCCGGGGTCTGGTCCAGCTCGGTGGAGGCGGTCTTCGCCGCTCCGTCGGCCGCCTTGGCCGAGCAGGCGCCGTGCGAACACTGGGTGACCAGGCCCCGGGCGTTGCGGACCGCGTTGGCCTCTCTGCCCAGCAGGGAGGCGCCGCGCTTGCCGCCCAGCCCCTTGCCCCGGTCTCCGGACCCCTTGTCGTAGTCCGCGAAGCCGTCCGCGTCCCTGTGCCGGCGCAGTTCGTTCACCACCGTGGCGCTGCGGCCGTTCTCCCGGCTGGTCCAGTTCTTGAAATGCAGCAGTAGCCACAGTTCGAAGGAGGGGTGGGAGAGCGCGACCTGGACACCACCTCGGTGAGCCTTGCGCAGGGCCCTCGGGATCTCCCCGTCCCGGTTGTCCTCGGTGTCGCGGTCGAACAGGACCCACTTCTCGTCCCCCGGCCCGGCCACGGAGAGCACCTGGTCCACGGCCTCCTCCGGACGCAGGCCGTCGGCATGTCCGGGGTCGCAGTAGTGCAGATGGAATGCCCGTTCTCCGGAGCGCTGCCTGCCGTAGGCCTCGTTGAGCAGGTCGAGATAGGCGGGCTCGGTCCTCGCCCCCTCACAGGCGATGTAGAGCACGCGGTGCGACCGGTCACCGTACGAGGCGACCGGTCGGCGCGGCGGACCGCCCGGGGTCCGCTCCCGCCTGCGGCGGCGCTCCCGCTCCTTCTTATCCCTGCTCATGCCGTCGCCTTCGGCTCCTCTTCGATGACGGCGATCTCCCGTGCCAGTTCGCCTGCGGTGAGCCGGGGGATCCCGCCGTAGTGGCCGTGCAGGTAACGGCGTTCCAGGTTCTCGTCCCTGCGTGCCTTCCGGGCCGCGGTGAGCGGGTACAGCGCACTCTCCCCGGTGGCGTTCTTCAACGCGATCCATACCTGGTCGCGGTCCAGCGGGCGTTCCGCCACGGACGGGCCGAGCAGTGTGGCGTCATGGGTGGTGAAGACGAGCTGGGCGGTGTGGGGATTGGCGTCCCGGTCGTGGAACAGCCGGACGGCCTCCGCGGCCAGGCGCGGATGCAGGCTGGAGTCCAGTTCGTCGACCAGGAGTGTGCCGCCCCGGTCCAGGACGTGCAGCAGCGGCCCGAGAAACGCGAACCAGGCGTGGGTGCCCAGGGACTCCTGCTCCATGAAGTCGAGGGGGCGGGTGCCTCCGCCGGGCGTGCGGTGCAGGAGCTGGACCTCTCCCGTCTCCGGATCGGTGGTGATACCGGTGATGCCCAGGTCGGCCTTGACCAGCAGCCGGACGAAACGGTCGCGGAAGCGGCGGTCCGACCTCCCTTCGGTGAGCCTGTCACGGATCCACCGCGTCCGGTCCGCCTCGCCGGCCTTCGGGTCGGCCGTCCACAGGCTGTCCATGAACCAACGGTGCAGGGGGGACAGCTGGGGGTGGTTGAGGGTGGCGGTGACGGTGAGGAAGAGCGCGTTGGGCCGGGTGAGGGCCGTGTACTCGTCCTTGTGTCCCTTCAGCCCGGTTCCGGGGAACTTGAACTCCCCTCCCTCCGCACCAGGGCGTCCGGCCTCCCGGTCGAACCAGACCTGGCGCCGGCCCGAAGGGTAGGCATGCAGCCACTCCGCCTCCACGCGGTCGTCGGACACCTCGAAGCCGTAGGTGTAGCGGACCGGGTCGTCGCCGAGCAGCAGGTCCACCTCGAAGAGGCTGGTCTCCTCCTGCGCTTCGGGGGCAAGGGCGAAGGGCTCCCTCGGGATCCCCGGCTCCTTCGCCCAGTCCGCGAAGGAGTCCAGCACCGCCCTGCGCATGAAGCTCATGGCGTGCAGTCCGTTCGACTTGCCGGAGGCGTTGGCGCCGAAGAGACCGATCACCGGCAGCACCTGGACGGGCTTCCCGTCGATACGGACGCCGGTGTCGCGACCGGTGCCCTCGTTGAACTCGGTGGCCACCAGTGACAGCTCCTGCTCATCACGGATCGACCGGTGGTTGGCCACCCGGAAACTCAGCAGCACGGCTGCCCTCCCTACCGAACACCCCCAACAGGCGTCTCAGGCTATTTGGTGCGGGTAACCCGCACCAAATACCTTAAGGCGAGAATCCGGGCGTCGCCAGGAAGGCGTCAACCCTGGCTGACGAAGACAGCCGCCGCGGCGCGGCGCTCGGTGGCGGCGATGGTGGCCGAGCCGACCACGCGGGTGCCGTCGTAGAGGACGATCGCCTGGCCCGGGGCGACGCCGCGCACCGGCTCGGCGAAGGACACCTTCAGCTCGTCGCCGTCCGGACCGCCGACCAGCTCGGCCGTCACCGGCGTCTCGCCGCCGTGGGCGCGCAGCTGGGCGGTGTAGGTGCCCGGCCCGGTGGGCGGGGTGCCGCACCAGCGGGGGCGGATGGCCTTGAGGGCGACCACGTCCAGGGCGGAGGCCGGGCCGACGGTGACGGTGTTGTCCACCGGGGAGATGTCCAGGACGTAGCGCGGCTTGCCGTCGGGGGCGGGGTGGCCGATGCGCAGGCCCTTGCGCTGGCCGACGGTGAAGCCGTACGCGCCGGAGTGGGTGCCGAGCCTGTTGCCGTCCTCGTCGAGGATGTCGCCCTCGGCGGTGCCCAGGTGCCTGGCCAGGAAGCCCTGGGTGTCGCCGTCGGCGATGAAGCAGATGTCGTGGCTGTCGGGCTTCTTCGCCACCGCCAGGCCCCGGCGCTCGGCCTCGGCTCGGATCTCCTCCTTGGTGGTGGCGGTGTCGCCGAGGGGGAACAGGGCGTGGGCGAGCTGCCGCTCGTCCAGCACGCCCAGCACATAGCTCTGGTCCTTGGCCATGTCGGTGGCGCGGTGCAGCTCGCGGCTGCCGTCCTCGCGGACGACGACGGTGGCGTAGTGGCCGGTGCACACCGCGTCGAAGCCCAGCGCCAGGGCCTTGTCCAGCAGCGCGGCGAACTTGATCTTCTCGTTGCAGCGCAGGCAGGGGTTGGGGGTGCGGCCGGCCTCGTACTCGGCGACGAAGTCCTCCACCACGTCCTGGCGGAAGCGCTCGGCCAGGTCCCACACGTAGAAGGGGATGCCGATGACATCGGCGGCGCGGCGGGCGTCACGGGAGTCCTCGACGGTGCAGCAGCCGCGGGCGCCGGTGCGGAAGGACTGCGGGTTCGCCGAGAGGGCGAGGTGGACGCCGGTCACGTCGTGGCCGGCCTCCACCGCGCGGGCGGCGGCGACGGCGGAGTCCACCCCGCCGGACATGGCGGCGAGGACGCGGAGGCGGGGGGCGGGGCTGGGCGCACCGGTCGTGTCAGTCATAGCGCCCTCCAGGGTACGGGTCCGGGTGCGCGCCGGCGGAACCGTACGGGTGTTCCCGGGCGTTGTGCGGTCTGTGAGCGAGAAAGAAGCCCCCGGAGACCGCCGGGCGGACGGGAAGGGTCGGCCGGTGGGCCGTCGCGCCCTGCTGGTCGGCGGCGCGGCGGTGGGCCTGGGCGCCCTCGGGTACGCGGCCCGCGACGATCTGGCCCGGACGTGGTGGAAGGTGCCGGGCGTGAACCGGCCGCGCACCGAGGGCGAGGTGGACCACCCCGGGGCGGACTGGGTGCCGGCGTCCGAGGCGAACTGGCGGCGGGCCGACCGGCCCTACGACTACACCGTCGACCGGGTGGTGGTGCACGTCATCCAGGGCCCCTACGCGGTGGCCCTGAAGGTCTTCCAGGACCCGTCCCACCGCGCAGCGACGCACTACGTGGTGCGCACCTCCGACGGGAAGGTGACGCAGATGGTGCGGGAGCTGGACGTGGCGTACCACGCGGGCAACCGCGAGTACAACGAGCGCAGCGTCGGCATCGAGCACGAGGGCTTCGTGGACCGCCCGGAGACGATCACCGACGCCACCTACCGGGCGTCGGCGGCGCTGACGGCCGGGATATGCGACCGGTACGGCCTGCCCCGGGACCGCGAGCACATCATCGGCCACATCGAGGTGCCCGGCACCGACCACACCGACCCCGGGCCGCACTGGGACTGGGACCGGTACATGCGGATGGTGCGGGACGTCCCCGTCCGCAAGGCCTGAGCGGGCCGGGGACGGGAAGCGGGCCGGCAGCCGGGCGGGGGTTACGACAGCCCGGCACCGCGGGCGCGCTCCACGGCCGGGCCGATGGCCGCGGCCACCGCGTCCACGTCCGCCCTGGTGGAGGTGTGGCCCAGCGAGAAGCGCAGGGTGCCCCGGGCCAGTTCCGGGTCGGTGCCCGTGGCCAGCAGGACGTGGCTGGGCTGGGCGACGCCGGCGGTGCAGGCCGATCCGGTGGAGCACTCGATGCCCTGGGCGTCCAGCAGGAGCAGCAGCGAGTCGCCCTCGCAGCCGGGGAAGGAGAAGTGCGCGTTGGCGGGCAGCCGCCCGGCCGGGTCGGGGTCGCCGCCCAGGACGGCGTCCGGCACGGCCTCGCGCACGGCCGCCACCAGCGCGTCCCGCAGCGCGCCGATCTCCCGGGCGAACTCCTCGCGCCGCTCGGCCGCCAGCCGCGCGGCGACCGCGAAGGCCGCGACGGCGGGTACGTCGAGGGTGCCGGAGCGCACGTCGCGCTCCTGGCCGCCGCCGTGCAGCAGCGGCGTGGGGGCCCACTGACGGCCCAGCAGCAGCGCGCCGATGCCGTACGGGCCGCCGATCTTGTGGCCGCTGACCGTCATCGCGGCCAGGCCGGAGGAGGCGAAGTCCACCGGCACCTGGCCGACGGCCTGGACGGCGTCCGCGTGCATCGGGATGCCGAACTCGGCCGCGACCGCCGCCAGTTCGGCTGTGGGCTGGAGGGTGCCGATCTCGTTGTTGGCCCACATCACGGTGATCAGGGCGACGTCCTCGGGCTTTTCCTCCACCGCCTCGCGCAGCGCATCCGGGTGAACGCGCCCCAGGGAGTCGACCGGCAGCCACCGCACCCGGGCACCCTCGTGGTCGGCGAGCCAGTGGACGGCGTCGAGGACCGCGTGGTGCTCCACGGGACTGGCCAGGACGCGGGTGCGGACGGGATCGGCCGCGCGCCGGGCCCAGTACAGGCCCTTGACGGCGAGGTTGTCGGCCTCGGTGCCGCCGGAGGTGAGGACCACCTCGCTCGGCCGGGCGCCCAGCGCCGCGGCGAGGGCCTCGCGCCCCTCCTCCACCGTGCGACGGGCCCGCCTTCCCGCCGCGTGGAGGGAGGAGGCGTTGCCGACGAGGCCGAGCTGGGCGGTCATCGCCTGCACCGCCTCCGGGAGCATGGGGGTGGTGGCGGCGTGGTCAAGGTAGGCCATGGTTAACCGATTCTACGAGCCGCCCGGGCCGGGACGTGAGCGAGGACCGGCCACTCGGCCGGTCCTCGCTCCTCCCGCCCCGCCCGCTCCGGAATCCGCGGGGCGGGGCGGGCGACTCGGACATCCTCTGATGTTCTCGGACGTCCTCAGCCGCCCTTGTGCTCGGCCTGGAACATCCAGTGGTGCTTCTCGAGCTCGGCGATGATGTCGATGAAGATGTCCTGGGTCACCGGGTCGGGCTTCTCCGTGGCGTCCATGCGCTCGCGCATCCGGTTCACCACGGAGGCCAGCGCGCCGACCATGACCTCGACGGCCTTGTCGTCCTGGTGCCAGCCGCTCTCCACCCCGGTGATGCCGCTGCCGGAGGCGAGGGCGGAGGCACGGCCGTCGGGGGCCAGGCCCAGGGCCGCGGCGCGTTCGGCGACGGTGTCGGAGTAGGTGCGTGCGGTGTCCACGACCTCGTCGAGCTGCAGGTGGATGGAGCGGAACCGCGGACCGATCACGGTCCAGTGGACCTGCTTGGCCACCAGCGACAGATCGACCAGATCCGCCACTGCGCCCTGCAGCGCCTCTCCGACGACCTTGAGGTCCTGGTCGGGCAGTGTGCTCTTCACGGCGTACATCCGTTGACCACCTTCACTTCTCTCACAGGGGGGCTTTGTCGCGTATGGCGATTTTCATCCCTTTTCAGGGTACCCGTGAAGGGCTTCGCCACTCCCGCGCCACCGGCCCCGCCCGTCCGGTCGCGCACCGCGTTCACGCCGGTCACGGCGGGTGCCGGGGCACGGGGCGACACCGTCACGTGTGCCCCGCGCCGCCCGTCGCATGCGGAAGCGGCCCCGCCCCCTCTCGGCGAGGGGGCGGGGCCGCGGAGCGCGTGACGGAGACGGTCCGGTCCAGTCCGGTCCGTGCTCAGACCGGCAGGGCGCGGGCGAGCTGGCGGGACTGGGCGACCAGCCGGTCCTGGCTGTCCCAGACGTCCGCGTCCTCCTCCAGGAAGCCGCCGGCCAGGTTGCGGGTAGTGATGGCCACCCGCACCGGCCCGGGGGCCGGGCGGCGGCGGACGTGGACGGTCAGCTCCACCGTCGGCACCCAGCCGGACAGGCCCAGCTCGAAGGCGGTCGGCGGCAGGGCGTCCACGGCCAGCAGCAGGGAGAGCGGGTCGTGGTCGCGGCCGTCGGCCAGCCCGAACCAGCCGCGCATCTCGCCGCGTCCGCTGGGGGCGCCGACCGCCCAGCCGACCGTGGCCGGGTCCAGGCGCAGATCGACCTGGTGGGTGATGGGCGGGACGGCGGACGGGTCCATGCCGTCCCGGGCTCCGAGGCAGTTCTCGTACGGCGGGATCTGCGGCGGCTTGGCGCTGGTGCGGACGTCGTCGGGCAGCGCGGCCAGGTCCCCGTAGCTCGCCAGCACGCGGATGCGCTCGACCTCCCGCCCGTCCTCGTCCCGCTGGAGCAGGGAGGCGGCGCCGGTGGACAGGGTGCGGCCGGCGCGTACGGCGGTGGTGCGCACGGTCGCCGGGCCGGGCCGGGAGGCGGTGAGGTAGTGCGCGGTGATGGTGAAGGGGTCGGGGTGCGGCAGTGCGTCGCCGAGGGCCCGGCCGAGCAGGGCCAGCAGGTAGCCGCCGTTGACGGCGTGCCCGATGGTCCACTGGGCGGAGAGATCGGCGCCGTAGACGCCCTCTCCCTGTGCTGTGACGGCCGTGTCGCGATCGAACGCGCTGGTACCGATGGTTGCCTCGGTCATGGCAGTACACGGTACAGGCTTTTATTACCGGCTAGTAGCCAAGTCCCGGCACACCTCTCACGCCTCCCCCTCGCCCTCCTCGGTCCGCCGGCTGCGGCGGTGCCAGGCCCTCGGCGCGCGCCAGTTGTAGCGCAGGGCCAGCAGCCGCAGGACGAAGGCGAGAGCCGCCGCCGCGCCGCTGGTCACCCCGTTCAGCTCCCCGGCCCTGATCAGCAGCGCCACCGCCGCCGCCCCGACGACGGCCGGCACCGCGTAGACCTCCCGGTCCCAGCGCAGCAGCGAGGGCACCTCGTTGGCCAGCACGTCGCGCAGCACGCCGCCGCCGACGGCCGTGGCCAGCCCCATGACGACCGAGGCGGTCAGGCCGAGCCCGTAGGCGTGCGCCTTGACCGTGCCCGTGACGCAGAACAGGCCGAGCCCGGCCGCGTCGAAGACCATCACCGCCCGGTTGATCCGCTCCACCTGCGGATGGAGGAAGAAGACCAGCACCGTGGCGGCCAGCGGGGTCAGCAGATAGCCGAGGTCGGTGAAGGCGGCCGGGGGCACCGCCCCGATCACCAGGTCCCTGAAGAGCCCGCCGCCCAGCCCGGTGACCGAGGCGAGCAGCGCCATGCCGACGACGTCGAAGTTCTTGCGGACGGCGAGCAGCGCGCCGGAGACGGCGAAGACGAAGATCCCGGCCAGGTCGAGCCAGTGCTGGACGGAAGGGGTGAACAGATCCACCCCCCGGTTGTAACAGGTGCCGCAAACGCCGCACTGCCCGCCTCCGCGCCCATGGGGCGGGAAGCGGGCGGTGCGGGGGCGCTACGGGGCGTCCGGGGAGCCGGGGGTGCGGCGCGCGGCTCACCCGGCCGCGGTCGCGGCCTTCTCCGTCTTCACGGCCCCGGCCTCAGCCGGCTCACCGTGCCCGTCGTGCCCCTCGTGACCGGCCGGGACGACCTGGGCCGCGTTGTGCGTGGGGCTGATCCGGCCGTCGGCGATCTCCTCGACCCAGTGGCAGGCCACCTTGTGCCCGCCGCCCAGGTCACGCAGTTCGGGGCGGTCGGTCGCGCAGAGCGTGTCCTGCTTCCAGGGGCAGCGGGTGTGGAAGCGGCAGCCCGCCGGCGGGTTCGCCGGGGAGGGCAGGTCGCCGGTGAGCAGGATGCGCTCGCGGTTGTCCTCGACCTCCGGGTCGGGCACCGGCACGGCCGACATCAGCGCCCGGGTGTACGGGTGCCGGGGCTCGGCGTACAGCGTGTCGCTGGGCGCCTCCTCCACCAGCGAGCCCAGGTACATCACCCCGACGACGTCGGAGATGTGCCGCACCACGGCCAGGTCGTGGGCGATGACCACATAGGTCAGCCCCATCTCCTTCTGGAGTTCCTCCAGCAGGTTGATCACCTGCGCCTGGATGGAGACGTCCAGCGCGGAGACCGGCTCGTCGCAGATGATCACGTCCGGTTCCAGGACCAGCGCACGGGCGATACCGATGCGCTGGCGCTGCCCGCCGGAGAACTCGTGCGGGTAGCGGGAGAGCGCGTTGGCCGGCAGCCCGACCCTGGCCAGGATCTTCCGGATCCTCTCGCGGCGCTCTTCCTGGTCCGCGCCGATGCCGTGGGCCGCCATGCCCTCGGAGAGGATCGACTCGATGTTCTGCCGGGGGTTGAGGCTGCCCAGCGGGTCCTGGAAGACCATCTGGAGCCGGCGGCGGAAGCGGCGCATCTCCTCGTCCGGCAGCTTCGCCAGATCGGTGCCGTCGAAGACGACCTCGCCGTCGGTGATGTCCACCAGCCGCAGGACCGCCCGGCCCAGCGTGGTCTTGCCGCAGCCCGACTCGCCCACCAGGCCGTACGTCCGGCCGGGCTCGACGGAGAGCGACACGCCGTCGACGGCGTAGACGTGGCCGACCGTGCGGTCGAAGAGAATGCCCTTCTTCACCGGGAAGTGGACCTTCACACCGTTCAGTTGGAGCAGGCTCATGCTCCGGCCTCCTTCTCGGCCGTGCCGGCCGTGCCGACCGCCGCGTCCTTCTCCACCGGTTCGGTCTTCTCCACCGGCTCGTCCCCCGCGGGCCCGCTCTCGGCGTCGCCCTCGGCGTCGGTGCCGGCACCGGGCGCCTCGTCCGGCTCGGGCAGTGCGGACTCGCGCAGATCGGCGGCGCCCCCGGAGAGCACCGGGTTGACGCACCGCACCTGGTGTCCGGGCTTGCGGGGCTCGTCCAGCGCCGGGGTGCCCTGGAGGCACTCCAGCGTGTAGTGGTCGCACCGGGGGGCGAAGGCGCAGCCGTCCGCCCAGGCGATCGTGTCGTTGATGGAGCCGCGCACCGGCCTCAGCGGCTCGCCGCGCGGCGCGTCGAGCCGGGGGATGGACCCCAGCAGCCCGTTGGCGTACGGGTGGGTCGGCGCGTCGAACAGCTCGCACCGCTCGGCGGACTCCACCACCTTGCCCGCGTAGAGCACGTTGACCTGGTCGCACAGACCGGCGACCACGCCCAGGTCGTGGGTGATCATCAGCAGGGCGGTGCCCTCTTCGTCGACCAGTTCCTTGAGCAGCTCCAGGATCTGGGCCTGGATCGTCACGTCCAGCGCGGTGGTCGGCTCGTCGGCGATCAGCAGCCGCGGCGCGCAGGCCACCGCCATGGCGATCAGGGCGCGCTGGCGCATGCCGCCGGAGAGTTGGTGCGGGTACTCCTTCAGCCGCCGGGTGGGGTCGGGGATGCCGACCCGGTCCAGCAGGGAAGCGGCCTCCTTACGGGCGGCCTCGCCCTTCATCCCTCGGTGCCGGGCCAGGATCTCGGTGACCTGGACTCCGATGGGCACCACCGGGTTCAGCGAGGACAGCGGATCCTGGAAGATCATCGCCATCTGGGAGCCGCGCAGGTCGCGCATCCCCTTCGGGCTCAGGGTCAGCAGGTCGGTGCCGTCGAAGTCGGCCCGGCCGCCGGTCCTCACCCCCCGGGAGGGCAGCAGCCCCATCAGGGCCAGCGAGGTGACGGACTTGCCGCAGCCCGACTCGCCGACCAGGCCGACGACCTGGCCCTGGTCGACGTCGAAGGACACTCCCGACACGGCCTTCACATCGCGCCGGCCGCGCTGGGTGAAGGTGACGGTCAGTTCGTCCACGGAAAGCAGGGCCATGTGATCAACTCCGCAGTTTCGGGTCGAGGGCTTCCCGCATCGCCTCGCCCAGCAGGGTGAAGCCGAGCGCGGTGACGATGATGCCCAGCGCGGGGTAGATCGCGAGCATCGGTGCGCTGTCGAAGTAGTCCTGCGCCTGGGCCAGCATGACGCCCCACTCCGGTTCGGCGGAGTCGGGGTTGCCCAGGCCGAGGAAGGACAGCGCCGCCGCCTCGATGATGGCGGTGGCCAGGCTCAGGGTGGCCTGGACGATCACCGGGCTCAGCGAGTTGGGCAGCACATGGCCGAGCGCGATGCGCCGCTTGCGCACCCCGAGGGCCTGGGCCGCCAGTACGTAGTCCGAGCCGCCCTGCGCCAGCATGGCGCCGCGCAGCAGCCGGGCGAAGACGGGGATCTGCACCACGCCAACCGCGATCATCACGGTGGTCAGGGACTGTCCCAGGACCGCCGCGATGGACACGGCCAGCAGCAGCGAGGGCAGCGCCAGCATGATGTCGATGACGCGCATCACGACGGTGTCGATCCGGCGGCCGATCCTGCCGCCCAGCACCAGGGCGGCGCCCGAGGTGCCGCCGATCAGCGCGCCGACGGTGAAGCCCAGCAGGGTGGCGACGATGCCGACCATCAGGGTCTGGCGGGCTCCCACCAGCAGCCGGGAGAACTCGTCGCGGGCCAGATGGTCCAGACCGAGCCAGTTCTCGGCGCGGGGGCCGACGAAGATGTTCTGGTTGGTGAAGACCTCGCCGCGCCACAACTGCGCGGTGGGGCTGTACGGGGCGACCCACGGTCCCACGATCGCGACCACCACGAACACACCGATGATGCACGCGCCGATCACGGCCATCTTGTTGTTCTTGAGCCTGCGCCAGGCCTCGACCCACAGACTGGCACCCGTGGAGGTGTCGGTGGCGGCGGTGAGTTCCGCGAGCCGGTCGATCTTGTCGGTCTTGGTGCTCATCAGTGCACCCGCACTCTCGGGTCGATAAGGCTGTAGGCGAGGTCGACCAGCAGATTGATGACGACGTACGCAGCTGCGATGAACATGATGAAGCCCACCAGGACCGGATAGTCACGCTGGGAGATGGCGTCCTTGATGAAGGATCCGATGCCGCCGAAGGCGAAGACCGACTCGGTGAGCACCGCTCCCGACAGCAGACCGCCGGTGAGCAGGCCGATGGCGGTGACGATCGGCAGCAGCGCGTTGCGCAGCACATGGCGGCCGCGCACCACCTGACGGCTCAGGCCCTTGGACTCGGCGGTGCGCACGTAGTCCTCGCCGAGTACCTCCAGGACGCTGGCCCGGGTCATACGGGTGATGATGGCCAGCGGGATCGAGGAGAGCGCCAGGGCCGGGAGCACCAGGTGCATCACCGCGTCCCAGGCCGCGTCGAACTCGCCGGTGAGGATGCCGTCCAGGACGTAGAAGCCGGTGACCTCGGTGGCGTCGATGCCGGTGGTCTGGCGTCCGAAGCTGGGGAACCAGCCGAGCTGGACGGCGAAGAGCGCCTTGAGCAGGAAGGCCAGGAAGAACACCGGGATGCAGATGCCCACCAGGGAGCCGGAGACCGCGGTGACGTCCAGCCAGCTGCCGCGTCGGCGGGCGGCGAAGTAGCCCAGCGGGACACCGACGGCGATGGCGATGATCATGGCCGAGATCCCGAGCTCCACCGTGGCGGGGAACGCCCGGGTGAACTCGTCCCACACCGGCTGGCCGGTCTGGGTGGAGATCCCCAGGTTCAGCTCGGACAGCCGCTCGAGGAAGCGGCCGTACTGGACCCACACGGGCTGGTCGAGCCCGAGGGCCGCCTCGATGCGGGCCTTGTCCGCCTCGGTCGCACGCTCGCCGAGCATGGCCGCAGCGGGTCCGCCGGGCAGCCGGTTCAGCCAGATGAACAGCAGAACGGACAGGCCCAGCAGGGTGGGTATCAGTTGGAGCAGTCTTCGTACGACGAGACGCAACACCCCGCGATGCCCCTTTCTTGGTCCTCATGGGCAGGTCCGCCCGGCCACTTCGGATGCCGTGGCCGGGCGGACCTGCGCGCGGTCATGCGTTTACTTGAAGGAGACCTCGGCGAAGTTCTCCTGCGTCAGCGGGGAGACCTTCGGGGGGTTGACGTCCTTGGCGAACGCGATGGACGGCGGGGAGGAGGAGACCGGGACGCCCGGGATGTAGTCCATGATCACCTCGTTGGCCTTCTTGTACAGCTCGACCCGCTTGGCGACGTCCGGCTCGGCCTCGGCCTTCTTCACGGCGTCGAAGACCTTGTCGTCGCGGAAGCCCCACTGCTTGTCGTAACCGGAGAACCAGGTACCGATGAAGTTGTAGGCGTCGTTGAAGTCACCGGTCCAGCCCAGCAGGTGCAGGTCGCACGAGCCGGCCTCGGTGGCGTCCAGGTAGTCCGGGGCCCACTTCATGGGCTTGGGCTCGACGTTGATGCCGGCCTTCTCCAGGTCGGCCCTCATCAGCTCGTACATGTCGGCCGGGGCGGGCATGTACGGGCGGGTGACCTCGGTCGGGTAGCAGAAGGTGACCTTCAGCTTCTCCTCGCCGGCCTTCTTCAGCAGGTCCTTGGCCTTCTTGGTGTCGAACTCGTAGGTGGCGACCTTGTCGGAGTAGCCGTCGACGGTGTCCGGCATGAACTGGGTGGCCGCCACGCCGCCCTCGGGAAGCTGCGTCTTGACGACGTTCTCGCGGTCGATGGCGTGGGTGATCGCCTGGCGCACCTCCTTCTTCTCCAGGGCCTTGTTCGCCTCCTGCGAGAAGCCCACGTAGAAGATGTTGAACACGCCGCGGACCGGGACCTGGAAGCCTTCCTTCTCCAGGGTCTTCACGTCCGAGGGCGCGACCAGGTCATAGCCGTGGATGTTGCCGGCCTGCAGGGCCTGGCGGCGCGCGGACTCGTCGGCGATGGTGCGGAAGACCAGCTTCTCGACGCCGGCCTTCTCACCCCAGTAGTCGTCGAACCGCTCGAGGGTGACTTCCTTGTTGCCCTTGTCCCACTCGGTGATCCGGAAGGGACCGGTGCCCGCGACGGTGCCGGCTTCCTGGCTGTACTTGGGGTAGGAGATGGCGTCGTTCTCGCCGGTGGCCTCCTGCTCCTCGTACTTGTCGATGGCCTTCGGGGAGTGGATGGCCAGCGCCTGGAGGGAGAAGCCGCCGGGCAGGTTGGCCGAGGACTCGTGGACGCTGATGACGGCGGTGTGCTCGTCCTTCGCCTCGCAGCCCTTGTAGTTGGCCTTGGGCGTGTCCTTGTCCTCGTTCTCGGCGAAGCCACCGAAGATGGTCTGCCAGTAGTAGGAGACCGCGCTGTTCTGGTACGTACCGGTCCAGTTGAACCAGTGGTCGTAGTTCTTGCACACCGCCTCGGCGGTGAGCTTCTCGCCGTCGTGGAACTTCACGCCCTTGCGGAGGTTGAAGGTCCACTCGGTGCCGGTCTCGTCGGCGTCCCACGACTCGGCCAGGCCACCGACCAGCTCGGTGCCGCCCGGCTCGTGCTCGATCAGCGCCTCGAAGGCCTGGCGGGTGACCCGGAACGTCTCACCGTCACTGGCCAGCGCCGGGTCCAGCGAGCCCGGGTCTCCGGCGGCGCCGAAGACGAAGGTGTCACCACCCTTGCCTTCGTCCTTCTCGCCTCGTTCACTGGCACATCCAGTGGCGATCACACCAACCGCGAGGGTCGCCGCGATCGTCTGGACGACCCTGGAACCGGTTATTCGCATGTTCCACCTCAGGGGTCGGTGACGGTTTGACTGCTGGTCGCCCGAACAGTACTGCGCCCAACCATCGGTGTGAACTGTCCGCATGTCGGTGATATAGACCTGAGACCCTGGCGCCCGAAACAGCGACAGTGCAGGTCAAAGCATTGATACCGGACGAAACCACCGGTCGCCGACAGGGCGGGGCCCGGCGCCGGAGGAGGCTTGTCGGCAGGAGGTCAGTAGGGGCGGGGGTAGCCGTAGCCGTGTCCGGGGGCCGCCGCGGGGGCGGCGGGAGCGGCGGCGTGGGCGTCACGGTCGAAGAACGGGCGGGAGTTGGCCCGCAGCCACATGGCGACCGGGTCGTACTCGTCCGACATCGACACCGTGGACACCGCCAGCCCGTCCGGCACCGCGGCCACCGACTGCCGCATCATCGAGCGCACCGACTCCACCGCCTGCGGCGCGGAGTCGTACAGGTCGAGCCCGATCACCAGCCGCGGCGCGCCCAGGGCGGGCTGCACCCAGGCCCGGCGCAGGGTGCGCACGGCGGGCGTGCGGTGGGCGTTGTGCACCAGCTGGGCGTAGAAGTGCGGTACGTCCACGGTCGGTTCGCCGATGCGCAGCGGACCGGCCGGCAGCCTCTCCAGCCCTCCCGCGATCCGGCGCAGGTCCAGCCAGGGGATGCCGACGCCGCCGCCGGGCGCGTGCGGGTTGAGCCACAGCCCCCAGCGGTCGGGGAAGAGGGCGGCGGCGATGTCGCGCCCGCCGACCACCTCGTGGGCCCTGGTCCAGCCGGAGGCCGTCAGCTCGTGCTCGGAGGTCACACAGGGCGCGTAGCCGTGTCCGGCGACCTCCATGTTCCCGTACTGGGCGTCGGGGGAACCGGACTGGCCGTGCCAGAGCAGCATCCACACCCGGCCGGAGGCGAGGGCACCCAACAGCGCTTCATAGGTGTCGTACCGCCCGGGCGCCACCTGCCGCAGCAGCTGCTCAACGCTTCCACCCGCGCTCACGTGGGCCGCCCCTTCTCGCGTCGTCCTCGCTCACCGGGCCGCGCGCGCGTCCCGTCCCGACATCCAACCAGCTTACGGTCCGCAACCGACAGGGTCCGGACCACTCGGCCGTTTCCGGGCAGAGGCGCCGGGGCCGGGCACCCGGCCGCGGCCGCGGCCGCGGCCGCGCGTGACTCCGGGCGGGACGCCGGGCTGCCCGGGGTCAGTACGTCCGGCCCTGGCGGTCGTAGAAGGGCCGCACGCACTGGCGCATCCAGTCCACGACCGGGTCCTGGGCCGCGTCCAGCAGCACCATCTGCACCGGCCACCGCACCGGCTCCCGGCCCAGCGCGCGGCCGAGCGCCTCGTGCGCCGCCGCGCGGGCCTGCGGGTCCAGCAGGTCCAGTTCCACCCCGACGAACAGCGCGGGCGGGTCCCCCTCGACGCTGGCCAGACCGCGGCGCGCGGTGCGGACCTGCGGCAGCACCGCGAACTCCCCGGCCGCGGCGGCCAGGAAGTCCACCGGCTCCTCCTGCCAGTCCGGCTCGAAGAGCCGGACCCGGGCGCCGCTCGCCACCCCCGGGATCCCCTCGGCCCCGCCCTCGCGGCACAGTTCGGCCACGGCCTCCGGGGGCAGCGGGACGCCGACGGCGCCGTCGGGGTTGACCGCGATGCCCACCTGCGGCGGCAGGCCGCGGGCGAACTCCCGCGCGGGTGCGACGGCGAAGGGCAGATGCGAGCCGACGCACTGCCGGAACTGCTGCTCGGAGCTGAAGACGGGCACGTAGGGCGCCCCGTCGAGCTGGATCGTGGGCAGGTCGAGGTTGGGGCTGTCCGGCCCGCCGCCCTCGGGCAGCGGCACCCACAGACTGCTGCGGCCGAGCACCTCCAGCAGCCGGGCGCCCGCTCCCGGGGCGCCGAGGGAGGCGGCGAGGGTCTCCTCCAGTTCGTTGCCGGGCCAGCCGCCGCCGTGCCCCGGTCCGTACTGCTGCGGGATGCTCATGGGAAAACCCTATCGGCACCGGACGGGTGCGCCCCTCCGCCGGCCGCGCCCGCTTTCACTGGGAGCGCGGGACGCGCGGGCACCGGCGCGGACGTCAGTCGAACACCACCCCGCGCAGTGCCCCCGCCGCTCCCCGGTCCAGCAGCACCGACGCGACGCAGCCCCTGGGCAGCCGCCCGGCCTCCGCGTCCGCCACCAGCCGGCGCACCGCCCGCCGGTGCCGGGCGAAGGCGTACGCCGACACCCCGCGCCCCCGCTCCGCCTGCCCGGCCAGCGCCACTCCGGGCGGCACGTCCAGCAACAGCAGGTGCACGGCCCGCCCGCGCCGCCGCGCGTCCCGGGCCAGCCAGCGGCGCACCCAGCCCTGGGCCCCGCAGTCGTGCACCACCACACCGGCGCCCGAGGCCAGGGCCCGCCACAGCGCGAGGTAGTGCGCGATCCTCACCAGAGGACGGTAGACGGCGTACGGCAGCCGGGCGGGCATCCGCCGCTCCCAGCGCTCCCGCATGTCCTGGGAGTCGATCCGCACCACCGAGTCGCCCTCGGCGACCACGCGGCGGATCAGGGTGGACTTGCCGCTGCCCGGCAGCCCCGAGACGACCACCCGGTCGCCCGCGGGGAAGCGCAGGATCCGCACCGCCGCGGTGCCGCGCAGATCGCGTCCGCCGGCTCTCCCCGCCCTCTCCGGCGCCGCCGCGGGCACCGCCGCCCGCGCCGCCGCGGACGCCGCCTTCTTCGGGGCCGCCCTGCGCCGGGGCGGCGCTCCGCCCTGTGCCGTACAAGCACTCTCCAGGCTGCTCACCGGATACGCCCTCCCCGCTTTCGCGCCACGTGCTCGCGGCGTCACCCTGAGCGTGTCAAGAAGGACGACGGCGGACAAGACGGCAGCTCACCAGGTGTGTCACGGTGCCGTACCCGTCACGTCACCCCCCTCGTCCCGGCCACGGCGGCACGGCTTCGCGCCCGCCCGGGGGCGGTGTGCGCCGGGCGTGCGATGATGAGCGGGTCAACTGCATACCGGCCGATCGAGTCCGCACGGGAGAGTTCCCGGAAAACGCTGGTCACGACGGTTTCCGGGGCGCCGAAGGAGCAAGTCCTCCCTTGAATCTCTCAGGCCCCGATACCGTGTGGACGAGGCAGATCTGAAAAGCGGGCGGCCCCCAGCGGAGCCGTCCCACCCAAGGTGCAAGCCGTGGCCCGCCCGTGCGGACTCGTGGCGAACCTCTCAGGTTCCGATGACAGATGGGGAGGACGTGTCCTTTCCGCCGTCCTCGTACGACATCGCCACCTCGCCCGGGAGCCTGCCGACCATGAGTGATTCCCCCCGCCGTACCGCCCTCGACTCCGTGCACCGCGCCCTGGGCGCGACCATGACGGACTTCGCCGGCTGGGACATGCCGCTGCGCTACGGCAGCGAGCGCGACGAGCACAACGCCGTGCGCACCCGCGCCGGCCTGTTCGACCTGAGCCACATGGGTGAGATCGCCGTCACCGGCCCGCAGGCCGGCGAGCTGCTGGACCGCGCCCTGGTCGGCCATCTGTCCGCCGTCGCCGTGGGCCGGGCGCGCTACACCATGATCTGCGACGAGTCCGGCGGCATCCTCGACGACCTGATCGTCTACCGGCTGGGCGACGAGGAGTACCTGGTCGTCGCCAACGCCTCCAACGCCCAGGTGGTGCTGGACGCCCTCACCGAGCGGCTCGCCGCCTCCGGTCTCACCGGCGCCGCCGTGCGCGACGACCGCGACGCCTACGCCCTCCTGGCCGTCCAGGGGCCGCGGGCGGCCGCCGTCCTGGCGAAGGTCACCGACGCCGATCTCGACGGCCTGAAGTACTACGCCGGGCTGCCCGGCACGGTGGCGGGCGTGGAGGCGCTGATCGCCCGCACCGGCTACACCGGCGAGGACGGCTTCGAGCTGTTCGTCGCCCCCGGCGACGCCGAGACGCTGTGGCGGGCGCTGACCGAGGCCGGGGCGGACGAGGGCCTGGTGCCGTGCGGGCTGTCCTGCCGCGACACGCTGCGACTGGAGGCGGGCATGCCGCTGTACGGGCACGAGCTGACCCGCTCCACCACCCCCTTCGACGCCGGGCTCGGCCGCGTGGTGAAGTTCGACAAGCCCGGCGACTTCACCGGCCGCGCCGCCCTGGAGGCCGCCGCCGCACGCGCCGCCGAGAACCCGCCGCGCAAGCTGGTCGGCCTGGTCGCCGCCGGCCGCCGGGTGCCGCGCGCCGGATACGCGGTGGTCGGCGCGGACGGCTCGGTGATCGGCGAGGTCACCTCCGGCGCCCCCTCCCCCACGCTGGGCAGGCCGGTCGCCATGGCGTACGTGGACGCCGCCCACGCCGCCCCGGGCACCGAGGGTGTGGCGGTGGACATCCGCGGTACGCATGAGCCCTACGAGGTCGTCGCGCTGCCGTTCTACCGGCGCGAGCGCTGACGGCCCCGGCCACCGCCGCACCACCGGCCGTACCGCCCGTACCGCCCGTACCGCCCACCAGCCCACCGCTCGACCGACCGCTTGCCGCACCCCCCGCCCGGGACACCGTCCCACCTGGCAAGACCCGTTTCTCACACCACACCCCTGATCAGGAGAATCACGTCATGAGCAACCCCCAGCAGCTGCGCTACAGCAAGGAGCACGAGTGGCTGTCGGCCGCCGAGGACGGCGTCTCGACGATCGGCATCACCGAGCACGCGGCGAACGCCCTCGGCGACGTCGTCTTCGTGCAGCTCCCGGAGGTCGGCGACACAGTGACCGCGGGTGAGACCTGCGGCGAACTGGAGTCGACCAAGTCGGTCAGCGACCTGTACGCGCCGGTCACCGGTGAGGTCACCGAGGTCAACCAGGACGTGGTGGACGACCCGGCGCTGGTGAACTCCGCCCCCTACGAGGGCGGTTGGCTGTTCAAAGTCCGGGTGACGGACGAGCCGGCGGACCTGCTGTCCGCCGACGAGTACGCCGCCTTCACCGGCGAGTGAGCGGCGGCCCGCCCGCCTCCTCCGCGCCCGGATCCGCCGTCCGCCGCCATCCCACCACGATCGGAAAGACCCGGATGTCGCTTCTGAACAGTTCCCTGCACGAGGTCGATCCCGACGTCGCCGCAGCCGTCGACGCCGAGCTGCGCCGCCAGCAGACCACCCTGGAGATGATCGCCTCGGAGAACTTCGCTCCGGTCGCCGCCCTCCAGGCCCAGGGCTCGGTCCTCACCAACAAGTACGCCGAGGGCTACCCCGGCCGCCGCTACTACGGCGGCTGCGAGCACGTCGACGTGATCGAGGACATCGCCCGCGAGCGGGTGAAGGACCTCTTCGGCGCCGAGGCCGCCAACGTCCAGCCGCACTCGGGCGCCTCGGCCAACGCCGCGGCGATGTTCGCCCTGCTGCAGCCGGGCGACACCATCCTGGGTCTGGACCTGGCGCACGGCGGCCACCTGACCCACGGCATGAAGATCAACTTCTCCGGCAAGCTGTACGACGTGGTCGCCTACCACGTCGACGCCGAGACCGGGCTGGTCGACATGGAGGAGGTCGAGCGGCTGGCGCGGGAGCGCCGTCCGAAGCTGATCATCGCCGGCTGGTCGGCGTACCCCAGGCAGCTCGACTTCGCCGCCTTCCGCCGCATCGCCGACGAGGTCGGCGCGCTGCTGATGGTGGACATGGCGCACTTCGCCGGCCTGGTGGCCGCGGGCCTCCACCCCAACCCGGTGCCGTACGCGGACGTGGTCACCACCACGACCCACAAGACGCTCGGCGGCCCGCGCGGCGGGGTGATCCTGTCGAAGCAGGAGCACGCCAAGAAGATCAACTCCGCGGTCTTCCCCGGCCAGCAGGGCGGCCCGCTGGAGCACGTCATCGCGGCGAAGGCCGTCTCCTTCAAGATCGCGGCGACGGAGGAGTTCAAGGACCGCCAGCGCCGTACCCTGGAGGGCGCGAAGCTGCTGGCCGAGCGGCTGACGCGGCCGGACGCGGCCGAGGCGGGCGTCGCCGTGCTGTCGGGCGGCACCGACGTCCACCTGGTCCTGGTCGACCTGCGCGACAGCGAGCTGGACGGCCGGCAGGCCGAGGACCGCCTGCACGCCATCGGCATCACCGTCAACCGCAACGCCATCCCGAACGACCCCCGCCCGCCGATGGTCACCTCGGGTCTGCGCATCGGCACCCCGGCGCTGGCCACGCGCGGCTTCACCACCGACGACTTCCGCGAGGTCGCGGACGTCATCGCCGAGGCGCTGAAGCCCTCGTTCGACGAGGCGAAGGCCAAGCAGCTGGCCGGCCGCGTGTCCGCGCTGGCCGACAAGCACCCGCTGTACCCGGGCCTGTAGGCCCCGGCGCGGCACCCGGGTGCGCCGCCCCCGCCGGCGGCGCACCCGGTCCGCCCAGTCCACCCGGCTCACCGGCCCCCCCGGCCACCGACACCGTGTCCCCCGTCCCGCACACCCGCGGGGCTCCACGCCCGCCTTACCCGGCGGGCCGCGAACCACGAGCAGACAAGGGAGTCCGCCACCGTGGCCATCTCCGTCTTCGACCTCTTCTCCATCGGCATCGGCCCCTCCAGCTCCCACACCGTCGGCCCCATGCGGGCGGCCGGGATGTTCGCACGCCGACTGCGGAAGGAGGGCGTGCTGGCCCGCACCACCTCACTGCGGGCCGAACTGTTCGGCTCCCTGGGCGCCACCGGCCACGGCCACGGCACACCCAAGGCCGTGCTGCTGGGCCTGGCGGGCCACTCGCCGCGCACCGTCGACGTCGAGGCCGCGGAGGCGGAGGTCGAGCGGGTGCGGCGCTCGGGCCGGCTGGGCCTGCTCACCGCCGGCGGGGAGGACGGCCCCGAAGACGGCAAGGGCGGTGACGGCCACGAGATCGCCTTCGACGTCGACCGCGACCTGGTGCTGCACCGCCGCCGCTCGCTGCCGTACCACGCCAACGGCATGACCCTGGCCGCGTACGGTGCCGACGGCGCGCCGCTGCTGGAGAAGACCTACTACTCGGTGGGCGGCGGTTTCGTGGTGGACGAGGAGGCGGCCGGAGCCGGCCGCATCAAACTCGACGACACGGCGCTGAAGTACCCCTTCCGCACCGGTGACGAGCTGCTGCGCGCCACCCGCGAGACGGGCCTGTCCGTCTCGGCGCTGATGCTGGAGAACGAGCGGGCCTGGCGGAGCGAGGAGGAGATCCGCGCGGGCCTGCTGGAGATCTGGCGGGTGATGCGCGAGTGCGTGGCCCGCGGCCTGTCGCGGGAGGGCATCCTGCCCGGCGGTCTGAAGGTCCGCCGGCGCGCGGCCGCCTCGGCGCGGCGGCTGCGCGCCGAGGGGGACGCCGCGGCGCGTGCCATGGAGTGGCTGACGCTCTACGCGATGGCGGTCAACGAGGAGAACGCCGCCGGCGGGCGCGTCGTCACCGCTCCCACCAACGGCGCGGCGGGCATCATCCCGGCCGTGCTGCACTACGCGATGGAGTTCGTCCCCGGAGCGGACGACGACACGGTCGTGCGCTTCCTGCTGACCGCGGGTGCCATCGGCCTGCTGTTCAAGGAGAACGCTTCCATCTCCGGCGCCGAGGTCGGCTGCCAGGGAGAGGTCGGCTCGGCCTGCTCCATGGCCGCCGGCGGTCTCGCCGAGGTCCTGGGCGGCTCGCCCGAGCAGGTCGAGAACGCCGCCGAGATCGGCATCGAGCACAACCTGGGCCTGACCTGCGACCCCGTGGGCGGCCTGGTCCAGATCCCCTGCATCGAGCGCAACGGCATGGCCGCGGTCAAGGCGGTCACCGCGGCCCGGATGTCCCTGCGCGGCGACGGCCGCCACCACGTCTCCCTGGACAAGGCCATCAAGACGATGAAGGAGACGGGCGCGGACATGAAGGTCAAGTACAAGGAGACCGCCCGCGGCGGGCTCGCCGTCAACGTCATCGAGTGCTGAGGGGCGGCCGCCCTGACCTGCGGTTCCTGTCCTTTCGGAACTGTCGGGCCCTTTCTCGTCTACACGACGGAAAGTCCCTGAGAAGTCCCTCGGAAGAAGCGGAGAGTCCCTGAAAACTCCCTGGGAAGGGGCCGGGCGGAGCACCCGCACAGCACCTGATCAGCTCCGGAGTCTCCGGGCGGGCAGCCGTACGGATGCCCGCCCGGGGACTGGCTGTCTCGGAAAGCGCAGCGCAGCAGGCCAACCACTTGGCTGGCCCGCCTCATGAAGCTTCCGCCTCACCCTTCTTTCTCCATGCCCATCACAGCGCCTCCTCTCTGTCACCATGTACGGGTGACAGAGAGAAACCCAGGTCAAGGAACAGCAAAGCCGTTCTAACTCCGCAGGTCAGGAAGCTGGTCCCCGCGCGAGCGGGGGTGGTCCGGCTTCGGCCGCCGGTGGTTACTCCGGGGCCGCCGCGTCGACCGTCGCGGGCCCGGCGGACGGGACGGCGGCCGTGGTGGTGACTGAACCGTTCCGGGTTCGGCGCGGTGCGGGCAGCAAGCCGCTGCCGCGCGTCCCCTTGCCGCCGCCTTCTCTTCCTCTGCCCTGGCACTCGCCCAGAATCACTGACTGTCGTCAGGACAGCAAGGCAGTCGGACCAAGCACGCACCCGCTCGGTGTTCATTTGTCAGACAGGGCTTGGCCCCGGCCGGGATCCCGGTCTGCTTGGTCCATGCGCTGGCCGATGCCGCCGCCGCGCGGGACAGCGGCGACTGGGCCTGGGACGCCGAGTTCTGCCTGTTGACGTGCGGCCGCGCCGACGGCTCCCGGCCCAACCTGTTGGTCGCCGCCCGGGATGCCGAGGCGGCCGGGCGCTTCGACCTCGCCTGGACGGCCCTGGACCGACTGGACCGCGCCCCGGTCGGCCCGGCGGCGCGCGCCCGGCCCGCAACCACTCCCCCATGCGGGCGTGCACCTGGTCGATAGCGGCTCCGGCCCGACGCAGCACCTCGGCCTCAGCTGGGGTCTTGCGGATCCGCAGCGCGTCGAGCACCTGCCCGTCGAGTTCCTGCCGGGCGTCGGGCAGCACGGTGCGGAAGGCGGCGGCCTTCTCGGCCCACATGTGATGCTCCACCGCGACCCGCACCGTGCTGCGGGGAAGGCGGGCGGCGACGAGAGCGTACGGGGCCTCGGTCCCGCCCCGGCCGGTGATCTCGATACCGAGGCCCCCGGCCGGGGAGGCGTGCGCCTCGGCCCGCTCCAGCTCCGGTACTACGAGGAAGGGTTCGTCGGCAGCGGGCAGGACGAGGCAGGTGAGACGCTCCAGGGGCTTGGCGTTGTATCCGGTCGCAATCACCCGGCTCGACGATCGCCGAGAGTGGCACATGCGCTTCGAGGCGGCGATGCGGGGCCTGCCCGACCACCAGCGCCGACTGTCGCCGTGCTGCCGCTGCTGTCGGCGTACGCCCGCCCGGGCGAGCCGGGACCCTGGGGGTCGGTGGCGGTGCCGTACCCTCGCTCTCACCAGGGTTCATCGGTAAGTGCGTCGCGGATCTGAAGCTGCTCGGCCTGCTGTAGCGGACGCGGGGGGACGTGTGGCGGTCGTCAGCCCCGCAGCCGGGCCATCCAGGCCTCGACCTCGTCCGCCGTCCTGGGCAGGTCGGCCGAGAGGTTCTCGTTGCCGTCGGCGGTGACCAAGATGTCGTCCTCGATCCGGACGCCGATGCCGCGGTACTCCTCGGGCACGGTCAGGTCGTCAGACTGGAAATACATCCCCGGCTCGACGGTGAGCACCATGCCGGGCTCCAGCGTGCCGTCCACGTACAGTTCGGTGCGGGCCTTGGCGCAATCGTGGACGTCCAGACCGATCATGTGACCGGTGCCGGCCAGAGTCCAGCGGCGCTGCAGGCCGAGCGCGAAGACCTCGTCCACCGACCGGTCGCCGAACAGGCCCCAGGAGACCAGGTGCTCGGCCAGGGTCCGCTGGGCAGCGTCGTGAAAGTCCCGGTAGGCGGCGCCGGGCTTGACCGCAGCGATGCCGGCCTCCTGCGCCGCGAACACCGCTTCGTAGACCTTGCGCTGGATCGGGGTGAAGCGGCCGCTGACGGGCAGGGTGCGGGTGACGTCGGCGGTGTAGAGGTTGTTGGTCTCCACTCCGGCGTCGAGCAGCAGCAAATCACCGGGACGGGCAGCGCCGTCGTTGCGGACCCAGTGCAGCGTCGTGGCGTGCTCGCCCGCGGCGCAGATCGAGGCATAGCCGACGTCGTTGCCTTCGATCCGCGCGCGCAGGAAGAACGTGCCCTCGATCCTGCGCTCCAGGGTCGGCTCGTCCGTGCCGAGGACGCGCACGACGTCCTCGAAGCCGCGGGTGGTCGCCTCGCAGGCGAAGCGCAGGTCGGCGATCTCGAACTCGTCTTTGACCAAGCGCATCTCGGAGAGGAAGACGTGGAACTCACCGTCGCGTTCCGCGGTGACCTTGTCATGCAGGGCGGCCTCGACACCGGCGTCGTAGCCGCGCAGCAGGCGGATCGGGCCGGTGGCCTCGGCCAGCCGCCCGGTCAGCGTGCGCACATCGCGGCACGGCAGCCCCAGGAGTTGCTCGTTCTCGGCGAGGCTGTTGCGCCGGCCGTCCCAGAGCTCGCCGTGGTAGTCCTGCCAGAACTCGCCACTCTCGCGGTCCGATCGGGGCAGCATGTAGGCGATCGCTCTGTGTGTGCCGTCCTGGCCGGGCTCCAGGACCAGCACGGCGTCCTGCGATTGGTCACCCGTCAGGTAGACGTAGTCGGAGGAAGGCCGGAATGGGTAGTCCGTGTCGTTGGAGCGAACCTTGGGGTTACCGGAGGGGATCACCAGCAGTTCGCCGGGGAAGCGGGCGGAGAGTCTGGCCCGGCGGCGCGCGGTGTACGCGGCCTGTGGGATGGTCTTGAGGTCGTGTCGCTCGGTGTCGGCCCAGCCCTGCTTCATGTTCTCGGCGAGTTCGTCGCTCACCTTCCCGAGCAGGCCGTTCTTCCGGCTCCCGCGCTCGCTCTCGAGGTCCTCGGGTACCTGACT
The DNA here is from genome assembly GCF_002843305.1 of Streptomyces barkulensis. Taxonomy (GTDB): domain Bacteria; phylum Actinomycetota; class Actinomycetes; order Streptomycetales; family Streptomycetaceae; genus Streptomyces; species Streptomyces barkulensis. The sequence continues at coordinate 36,922 of NZ_PGSG01000027.1, read as the reverse complement.
CTCGGCTGTCCGCTCAGTCATAACCGTCTCCTGATTCGAATGACTCCAGGCTGCCTTCGGGCGAGCAGCTCTGGTTGTGGGTGGACGGGCGCGGGCGGGCCTCGGCCCGTGAGCCGCATCGGTGTGGTGGGCTGTCTGCCCGTGCACTCCGCCGTTCCGGCGGTAGGCGCAGTTCGCCCGGATTCGCGTCGATACCCGACTCGTGTCATGGATCTGGGGCTGGTTGCTCCTCGTTGAGCCCTTGGTCGGCTAGTCGCCCGTCCACGCGTTCGGCTACGGCAGCGGTCCGGTTGGGCTGTTGCCCACCGCCCCCTCCGAGGAGCGATCGGCATAATGCTGTCGTCCCGCTGGCATAGCTCGTACGATATACCGAACGCCAGCGAGAGGAAAGAGGAAGTGTGAGCGTCGCCGAGGGATCGGTTCGGGGCGTGCTGGCCGCCAACCTGAAGCGGGTGAGGACCCAGCGGGGACTGTCGCTCTCCGAGTTGTCCCGGCGATCGAAGATCGGAAAAGCCACGCTGTCGCAGTTGGAGTCGGGCACCGGCAACCCCACCATCGAGACAGTGTTCAGCCTCTCGCGCGTCCTGGAGGTGCCTATCTCTGACCTGGTGGATCAGCGGCCATCCGCTGGGGTGACCGTGATCCGCGCCACCGATGTCGAGGTCCTCAGCGGCAAGGGTGTCGACCTGCGTCCGCTACGGCGAATCGAGTCCGGCGGATCCGTTCTTGAGATTTACGACCAGCAGGTGCGAGCCAGTTGTACACAGGAGTCGCTCGGTCACATCGGCAGTGAGCACACCGTGGTCCAGATCGGCAGGCTCGGCGTGCAGGTCGGTGGACGCGAGGTGGAGTTGGGGCCCGGCGACTACGTGGGGTTCGATGCGGCGATGCCGCACTCCTACACGGCCCTCGACGGTCCCGTGCGCTCCGTATTGCTGTTGCACTACCAGGCGGAACAGCGACTGCATCCGACCGGTCCCGGTCTGGATGCCTGCTGTCCCGGTGTCCCGGCCCGGCCCCCTTTGCAGGACACTGCTCCGTCGTGACCATTGGCTTGCCTCACAGAAGATCGACATCTCGCCGTTCGTTATAACGAACAGATGGCGAGGCGTGCGCCCCTGCGTACCTCCTCTTGACCATGGCCGCTACCTTTCTCCGTGGGGGCGACCGTCTGCGGCTCCGCCATCAGTGGTCTCTCCGCATCGGAACCACGGGGGTATCATGCGGCGCGAAGTTGCAAGTCAGGGCTGGCATCGCAGTCTTCGAATTCAAAGGCGTACCGCTCTCCGGGCCCCTCTAGGCGGGCTGTCCGCCACCTACCCCCCCCTCATGCGCAACATCGGAGCGCACGCTGCCCGGTCGCTCGTGGAACGACTGGCAGGCGATGCTGTCGACTCCAAACTGTTTCCCCACCCTGGTGGTCCGTGCCTCGGCTCTAAGAGATTTCCTTAACCATCGACAGTGCCCCCGGGGGTGACGAAAGGAACGATGTCGGTTTCACCAAGCCACATCATCAATGTCACCAGATCGTCAACCGACGGGCCTGTCCGCGAATGATGCCGGTTAACACAACTGGATTCAGGCCAGTTTCTGCAGCTACCTGCCTCCAGGCGATTTTGCGCCATTTCCTATGAAAGTCGAGACGACGGCGCAATGCGACCACATTGAAATGATGGTTTGACACCAAGGCTCCTTAGGTCAAGGCTTGGGAAACACGCCTGCCTGCGCAACCTGAACGACTTGCGCTGACATGCCGGCCCGAACCCCCTCCCCGACCAGTCTTGAAATACAATGTTAAATTCCCCTCTGGCGCCTGTCAGGGTTTTTCCAACCGACCCCGGTGCGAGGAAAAAACTCGCATTACCTCGCACCGGGTACTAGAAGTTCACATGCTTGGGTTTCTTTCAGGGCTGCTTTCTGAAACCCAGTAGTCGGCATTGTCGATTCCCAGTTTCACAGGATCGAAGACTGGGTCCACTCCAAGTTTCCTCTGATTCTCATAGCCCCGCAGAGCAATCAGGGCGGGCTTGGCCAAGAAGACGAGGCAGATCATGTTGATCCAAGCGAGGGTGGCGTAGCCGACATCGCCGATCGCCCACATTATGTCTGCCGATTCGACCGCACCGTAGAAGACCATGGCGAGCATCGCGACGCGGAGGGCGTGCAGGAGTGACTCGTTCCGTACACCGCGAGTCAGGTAGGTCAAGCTTGTGTTGGCGATGTAATAGAAGGCGACGAGCGTGGTGAAGGCGAACAGCCCGATGGCAGTGGCCACGAAGTGAGGACCGATACCAGGGATTACTGAGTCAATGGCTCCTTGCGTGTAGGCGGGGCCTGCCTCGACGCCCTTGATGTGCGTAATGATGTGCTCTCCGGATTCGGTGTGGACGTTATAGTTTCCGGTGACGAGAATCATGAACCCCGTAGCCGTACATACGAAAAGCGTGTCGATGTAGATCGAGAACGCCTGGACCAGACCCTGTTTCGCGGGGTGAGACACCTGAGCCGCTGCCGCCCCATAGATTCCTTCGCCGACGCCAGCGACGTTGGAGAAGAGAGCGCGGCGCACCCCCCAGGCGATCGCTGCTCCGACGATTCCGCCGAACACGGAGTCCACCCCGGCTGCGCTCTTGACCACCAGGAGGAAGACGGCCGGCACCTCAGTGAGGTTGGCGGCCAGGACGATGAGCGCCGCGATGATGTAGCCGATGGCCATGAACGGCACCAGTACATCGGCGACACCGACCACGCGTCCTCGCTGGCCGAAGATGACGAAGCCGAGCAGACCGACGAGGACTACACCGGTGAGCCATGGCTTGATGCCCATCGCTTGGTCGAAACTGGCTGCGATGGCGTTGGATTGGACCCCGGGCGCCAATACCGCGTACAGAGCCAGGGCGGCAGATGCGGCGACGACTCCGAGCCACTTCCTTCTCAGGCCTTTCTCCAGATAGTAGGGGATGCCGCCCCAGAAGGTTCCCTCAGATTTGATCTTGTATATCTGGGCGAGCGTCGACTCGATGAAAGCTGTGGCTCCTCCGAGAAGAGCCATCACTGCCATCCAGAACAGGGCTCCCGGTCCGCCTGCCGCAATGGCCGTCGCCACGCCCGCTATGTTGCCGACGCCGACCCGACTTGACAGGGTCAAGGTCAAGGCCTGAAACGAACTGATGCCTGCCTCCGAGCGCTCTCCTTTCCATATTTGGCGGATCATGTCGGGGATTCGCCGGATCTGCACACCGCGGGTCAGGATGGTGAAGACCAAGCCGAGGCCCAGGGCTAGCACTACCAGCGGGCTCCACAGCCAGTCGGTGAGGGAGGTGAGGAAATTCATGCTTGACTTCCTTTGGCGTACACATGCCACGAACGTGATCTGGTTCCAGTCGGCCACCGGCGTCAGGGGGGTGAGGTCGGTGACCGATGGACAGGGCGCCTTGTTGAGAGCTGGTGTGGTGCCTCTGGCGTGTGGTTTCCGAAGGCTGATTTTTCCGTGGTGACGGCTCAGCGGTGTAAATCAGTGAGGAGGGGGCGCGTCGACAGCCAACGCTGTTCGATTCCTTGTGTTCCGAGGGGGGTTCTTTCCAGGCGGTCGTCCGTGAGGAGACTCCTCTGGAGCGGTGGCAGGGTTTCTCGGTGCGGGATTCAGGAGCTGAGCGGCCTTACTCTCCCGCAGCGGTCAGGTACGCCCACCGGGTGGCAGTCCCGCTGTGGAGCCGCGTTCCGTTCTCTGCCGATAGAGCTGCGATGATGTTGTTACCTCGGCCGTTCTCTTCTTGCGAGGAGCATTTGGCCAACCGGACCGCCCTCGGGTTGGGGCCTGTGTCGGTGACTTCTATGTGGATGGCCTTGGGGTGGCCGTAAGTGTGGCGTACCTCCAGAATGACGGGGGGCAGGGCGTGCTGGACGGCGTTGGTGACCATCTCCGTGATCACCAGGAGGGTGTTGTCGAGCAGTTCGGGTTCCAGGTGGGTTTCCAGAGCCGCACGCACATACCTACGTGCTAGGGCCTGTCTCCTTGAAAGGCTATGGGCGCCATTCCTGTCGGTAGGCGGGGTGCTCAGCGTATGACTGGGCAAGGACTCGCAGCGCGTATGCCAGGCCGGCTGAGCGCGGGTCCGAGGAGTCCATGGCCTTGTAGTCGTGCGCCAGTTGCTCGGTCAGGTCGAGCATGGCGAGATGACTGTCGAGAAGAGCCTCGCCGCCCAGGGTGTCGGCCACGTAGGCATAGGCATGGTGGTCGTCCATGATGCGTGCGACGAGGAACTTCACAAGATCGTCCATGTGGCCATCTTCGCGGGCGAGGTGCTTCGTCGGTCATGTGGCTGTCCAGATGAGGATGGTGGCGAGGTGGAGTGCGGCCTGGTAGGCGATGGCGAGCTTGTCCGTTCGCATGGCCAGACCGCGCCACTGCTTGAGTCGGTTGATGCACCGTTCAACGGCGTTGCGCTGCTTGTATGCCTCGGCGTCGAAAGCCGGCGGGCGACCGCCGGCGCGACCTCGCCGCAGACGGTGGCCGATCTGGTCGGACGGCTGGGGGATGACAGCGCGGATTCCCCGTCGTCGGAGGTGATTCCGGATCGCGCGGGATGAATACGCGCGGTCCGCCAGGACAGCATCAGGTCGGGTCCTCGGTCTTCCGGGTCCGCTTCGCGGAACACGGATACTGGCCATGACAGCCTCGAAGGCCGGGGCGTCACCCGCCTGGCCTGCGGTGACGCGAAGGGTCAGGGGCCGTGCTCGGCTGTCGCTGGCGAGGTGGACCTTTGTGCTCAGACCACCTCGGGAGCGTCCGAGGGCGTGGTCGTCAGGTTCACCCCGACCTGGCGCCCCTTTTTCATGGCTCCGGCGGCGTGCTGGTGGGCTCGGCAGACGGTGGAGTCCACCGAGACCGTCCAGCCGATGTCGGCATCAGCATCGGATGCTGCCAGAATCGCGGCGAGGATGCGCTCCCAGGTACCGTCCACGGCCCATCTGATCAGGCGTTTGTGAGCGGTCTGGAACGAGCCGAGCTCGTCCGGCAGGTCTCGCCAGGGCGAGCAGGTGCGGTACTTCCACGCGATGGCTTCCAAGGTTCGGCGGTGATCGGCCCATCGCCGACCGCGGACCGGATCGTCCGGCATCAGCGGCTCGATCCGGTCCCACATCGCATCAGTGATCACTAATCGGACGGACACATCCGACCAACTGGCCAACCGACCAAAGAGACACGCCCTAGGCCTGGAGCCTGGTTCGTGTGCGGGAGCAGGCTCGTGACCTTGGTTCCCTCGCTGTCTCGCGGCATGTGGCGACCAGGCGCGGAGCTGTTGGCCGGCCTCTTCCCGGAGGGTTCTGCGAAGTTTTCCTCGGGGTGATGGCTATGGTCGGCTGGCTGGTTCCGCTGTGAAGCAGGAGTCTTGAGCGGTGACATGTGGGTTCCTCTGCGCGCGCTGTGCCGTGCCGGGTGCGGATCGGGCGGTCATGATGCGTTGGATCCTCGGTCGTCCGGGGATTTTTCGGGGTGCTTCAGACCGATCACCGCGTAGTCGAGCTGGCCGCTCCACACGGAGTGTCCGAAGGCACCCGCGATGTTGTTGCCGACCAGGAGCGGTCTGCGTTCCCACAGCAGAGGGATGGCCGGCGACTTCCGCATGATCTGCCGGTCCAGTTCTCTCCATGCCTGGTTGGCTTGGGTGGCGTCGGCCATGACCGAGATTTCGTCTATTCGTTCCATGGTTTCGCCGTCACGGAACTGTGAATAGTTGCCCTGGTTTCCCTTCTCTTTGATCGTGCGTCCGTCGAACAAGAAGGGGAGGAATGTGGCTCCTGACGGGTAGTCGGGGCACCATCCGCTCAAGGACATGTCAGGAGCTTTCCTCGTGTCGCCGATGGTGTCGAAATAGACGGCCGGGTCCACGATCTGAATTCTGACGTTGATTCCGATGTGGGAGAGGTCCTTTTGGATGGCCTGAGCGCGGGCTGTGTCTTTCCTGGATACGGTGAAGTCGGCGTTGACTCCCTGTTTCAAGCCGGCTTCGGCCAGTAGTTCCCTGGCCCGCCCCGGGTTGCCGGTGGGCGACAGGTCGAGGGGGTTCGCTCTGTCGCCGCCGGTCAAGGTGGGGGGGAGGTAAGAGGTGGCGGGCTCGTTGAGCGCGGGGCCGCCTCGAGTTGCGACCTGGTCTTCCCTGTTGATCGCGTACTGGACGGCCTTGCGGACCGTGGAGTCGTCGAAGGGCGGCTTGGATGTGTTGAGGTGCAGCATGTCGGTGCAGCCGGTGATCTCGGCGACGAGTCGCTTGCGTGGTGCGCTCTTGGATGTGTCGGCCAGTAGTTCGGGCATGCTGTCGGGCTGCGTGTCGGACCACTGGACGGAGGAGGCGTCCTCGCCTTCGCTTGCGATGAGCCGATCGTCGATGTGTGCGCCGTTCCGTCCCATCCGCACGACAATCTTGTCGGGGTAGGCCTTGCGAACAGGGTCGGTGGCCGGGTCCCAGTGCGGGTTGCGTATCAGGACCATGCGTTCACGCTTGCTGTATTTTTCGATCTTGTACGGTCCTGAGGAGAAGGGCCGCAGGTCGTAGCGGGTGCCCTTCTCCTGGGCGGGAGGAACCGGCGAGAAAGTCGGCAGGGTCGCGGTCTGGGAGAACTCGCTGACGGGGCGGTTGAGGCGGAAGACGATGGTGCGGTCGTCTGGAGTTTCGATCGAGTCCAGGTGCTCGCCGTCGAGGGGGCCTTCATACCCCTCGGTACCAGCGAGGTACCTGCGGGCGTAGTCGGGCCCGCCACTGAGTTGGGGGGCGAAGGACCTCTCGACGTTGTACTTGACGTCCTGAGCCCGGATGGGGCTGCCGTCTTCGTACTTCAGACCCTTCTTCAGAGTGAACGTCCACACTCTCCCGCCTTGGGAGGGTCGGCCGAGGTCGGTGGCGAGGTCTGGAACGATTTCGGTGCCGCCTCTGCCGGGCTCCGCTTTGAAGGTGACCAGGGTCCGGTAGAGCAGGCGGATCCCGAAGTCCATGGCGGGCATGACCCAGTTGCGGGCAGGGTCGAGGTGAGGGAAGTCTTGATCGGCGAGGACTGTCAGAGTGCCGCCTCGCTGGGGTGTTCCGCCGACGATTCCGACAGCCCCAGGGGTGTGCTGTGCCAGGCCCTCTCTCGGGTCGTCGTCCGTGGAGCAGGCGCCGAGGCCGGCAGCCAGGCAGACCGACAGTGTGGTTGCCAGGGTTGTGCGTAGGAGCTTGGTCATCGTGCCACTCCGTCGTGGGAGACCGGTAACAGTGCGCAAAGAGGCCAGGTCTGCCCTGCCGGGCGGCAGGTCGTGCACCCCTCCACTGAAGTGCTGTGTAACATAATAATGTAAAATTGCATTGGCAAGAAGGTAGGACTCTCGTTACCTTCCTGTACCCGACGGCGTCCGTGGCACCTCCCCTGCACCAGGCATGGCGCATAGCCGAGTCCGGTCGCCCCCGATCTCCCGGAGCCAGCATGCCCCCGCCCTCAGCCCGCCCTACTACGGGCAGCCACGACCTCCCGATCTCCCCCGCCCTGTCGTCGTTCATGAGCAGCGGCTGGGCTCCCTCCCGTCTGTCTCGCGACGTACGCGTCCCCGGTTACCAAGCCACCTCGGCCCGGCGGGCACGGCTCTCGGAACGCTTCCCCGGCGAGCGGCTCGTCCTGCCGGCCGGTGGTCTCAAGGTGCGGTCCAACGACTGCGACTACCATTTCCGCCCCCATACCGCCTACGCCTGGCTGACCGGCCTCACCGGCGAGGACCAGCCAGGCAACGTGCTGGTCATGGAGCCCTCCGGCCCCGAGGGGCATCACCCCGTGCTGTACATGCGGCCTCGGTCCTCGCGCACGGGCGAGGAGTTCTACCGTGATCGCCGGTACGGCGAGTTCTGGGTCGGTCGCCGCCCTGACCTCGACGAGGCGGCGCAGCTCACCGGCATCGAATGCCGCCACCTGGACGAGCTGGCCGTTGCGCTGTCCGGGCCCCAGCCCCTCGCCCGGGTTCTGACCGGGATCGACTGTGCCGTTGACGCCCTCGTCGAGCCCCGCGTCTCCAGCGAAGCCGAGCGGTTGCGGGAGAAGGAGCTGGAGGCCTGTCTGTCCGAGCTCCGTCTGATCAAGGAGGCCTGGGAGGTCGAGCAGCTCCAACTGGCCGTGGACCACACCACGGTGGGCTTCGAGGACGTGGTGCGGGCCCTGCCCCAAGCCTTGCGCCACCGCCGCGGTGAGCGGTGGGTCGAAGGGATCTTCAATCTCCGGGCCCGTGCCGAGGGGAACGGTGTGGGGTACGAGACGATCGCGGCCGCTGGAGCACATGCCTGCGTACTGCACTGGGTACGGAACGACGGTCCCTTGGACCCCTCCCAACTTCTTTTGTTGGATGCCGGGGTGGAGACCGACACCCTCTACACCGCCGACATCACCCGTACCCTTCCCCTGTCGGGACGCTTCTCCCCCGTGCAACGACAGGTCTACAACCTGGTGCTGGCAGCTCAGGAGGCCGGCATCGCCGCGTTGCGGCCAGGCGCCTCGTTCCGCGATTTCCACCGCGCTGCCATGAGAGTGATCACCGAAGGCCTGTGCGACTGGGGCGTGCTGAAGACACCCGCCGACGAGTTGGGCGGGGACAGCGGCCTGCATCGCCGCTACACCCTCTGCGGCAGCGGCCACATGCTCGGCATGGACGTGCATGACTGTGCCAAGGCCCGCACCGGTGCGTACGTTGAGGGAGTGCTGAAGGAAGGTCAGGTCCTGACCGTCGAGCCGGGTCTGTACCTGCAACCTGACGATGAGACCCTGCCGGCCGAACTGCGGGGCATGGGCGTGCGCATCGAAGATGACCTGGTAATCACCAAGGACGGGGCGCGGCTGATGTCTTCCGCGCTGCCCAGGACCGCAGACGGCATCGAGGAGTGGATGGGCGCGCTGCTTCAGGGATGACGGACCCACCTGCTGTCGGGTGAGGAGCGTGTACGGTCGGACACACTCCTCACCCTGTTCGCGAGGCTCTGCAGACTCTGCGGGGACAGCGCCGACTTTGCGAGGTCAGCGTGCGTTCAGTTTCCGAGCCGGGGACTTCTGCTCGGGCGTCTCCTGCTTGCGTGCGGCCCACAGGGAGCGGACGTGCGCCAGGTGGTGGCGCATGTGTTCCTCGGCCGCCGCGGCGTCGCCGGCCAGCATGAGATCCAGCAGCTCGGCGTGTTCCTGCGCGGAGGCCACCAGCGCGCCCGCTTCCGCGAGCTCGGTGAGTCCGTAGAGCCGGGAGCGCTTGCGCAGGTCGCCCACCGTCTCGACGAGACGGGAGTTGCCGGCCAGGGCGAGCAGGCCGAGGTGGAAGCGGCGGTCGGCCTCCAGGTAGCCGATGAGGTCACCGGCACGTGCGGCGGCCACGATCTCCTCGGCCGTGGGACGCAGAGCCTCCAACTGCTCCCGCGTGGCAGACCTGACCACCTTGCCGACGGTCGGGATCTCGATCAGGGCACGGATCTCGGTGTACTCGTCCAGGTCGCGCTCGGACAGCTCGGTGACGCGGAAGCCCTTGTTGCGCACCGATTCGACCAGTCCCTCGCGCGCCAGGTCCAGCATGGCCTCACGGACAGGGGTGGCCGAGACGCCGTACTCGGCGGCGAGGGTAGGGGCGGAGTAGATCACCCCGGGCTGCAGTTCACCCGCGATCAGCGCGGCCCGGAGGGCGTTGGCCACCTGGTCACGCAGGTGCTCCTGCACCGAAACGAGCTTCCGGGGTTTCAGCTCAGTCATGGGTTCCCCTCCGTGGGTTTGTGATCCCACTATACAATGTCACGTTGCGCGACACTTGCGCTATCCCCGGCGCGACCGACCAGGCCGCGCCGGGGATCGGGAGGGTGCCCGTCTCGCGGCGGTTCAGGCTGATGCGACGGGCAGGAGGGAAACCGTGCGGCTGGAGGTGTAGAAGTCCATCGCGGCGTGCCCTTGCTCCCTCATTCCATAACTGGAGTCCTTCTCTCCCCCGAAGGGGAGGTGGAAGTCGACACCAGTGGTCGGAGCGTTCACCCGCAGCATGCCCGTGGCGAGGCGGTCGACTGCCGAGAGCGCTTTCTCCAGGTCGCCTGTGTGGAGCGACGCGACCAGGCCGTAGTGACCGCTGTTCGCAGCCTGGATCGCCTCGTCGAAGTCCGCCGCCCCCGACAGCACCGCGATGGGGCCGAAGACCTCACGGCGGTGCAGCTCGTGTGCGGTAGGCACGTTCTCCAGCAGCACCGGGTCGACGTACCAGCCCGCTGCTGTGCCCGAACCGCGCCGACCGCCCCCTGCCAGCGCACGTGCCCCGGTGCTGAGGGCGCTGTCCCGGGCTCGGATGACACGGTCTCGGGCCGCTTTGGAGATGACGGGACCGCAGACCGCGGCCACCGCGTGGGGGTCGCGGGCGGGCAGCTCCCGCAGGGCCTCGGCCAGCGCCTCGCGCAGCTTCGGCAGAGCGCTGCCCACGGCGATCACCCTTCTGGTGGCGGTGCATTTCTGCCCCGCGTAACCAGCGATTGCCGCGGCGATGTCCGCAGCCGCCCTCCCTATGTTGGCGTCCGGCATGACCACGGCAGCGTTGTGGCCGCCCATTTCCGCCTGGGCTGGGACGCCGCGGGCTGCGGCGGCACGGGCCACCACAGCACCGACGGCGGTCGACCCGGTGAAGGAGACGACATCGGCCAGGCCGATCAAGGCAGCGCCGGCTTCGGCACCCCCGGGAACGACCTGCACAACGTCCGCGGGCAGGACCTCCTTGAGGATCTCGGCCAGCCGCAGAGCGCACGCGGTCGCCTCCGGTGCGGGCTTGAGGACGACGGCATTACCGGCGGCCAGGGCCGGAGCGGCCTTCCACGACGGAATGGCCAGCGGGAAGTTCCACGGCGTGATCAGACCGGCGACACCGTGCGGGCGCCGCCGGGTGAGCAGCAGCCCCGGCCCCGAGGCCGGCTCGTGCACCGCCCCGGTGGCGTCGTAGGGAAGCTGAGCGTAGTAGCGCCAGATCGCCGCCGTGCGCGCCAACTCGCCGCGGGCCTCGGCGAGTGGCTTGCCGACCTCTCTCACCAGGAGTCCAGCCAATTCCTCGGACGCGGTCTCCACGGCGTCTCCGGCGCGGCGCAGGGCAGCGGACCGCGCGGCCGCGCCGGCGGCGAGCCATTCGCTCTGGGCTCGGGCAGCCCGCCGCACGGCACGGGTGACGGTGTCGGGGCCGCAGCCGTACAACTCGACGAGGATGTCGCCGGGGTCGGCGGGGTTACGGGAGATCACCGGGCTGTCGGCCGCCGGGGCGGGAGGGGTGTTCACAGCAGGAAGCCTTCCGGGAACGGGTCTGTGGGATCGAGGAAGAACTGGGCGGTGCCGGTGATCCAGGCGCTTCCGGTGAACGTCGGCACCACGGCCGCCCTGCCGGCGACTTCGGTCTCGTCCACCAGGCGGCCGGTGAAGGAGGTGCCCAGGAAGGACTCGTTGACGAAATCGCGGTGCAGAGGGAGTTCCCCGCGGGCGTGGAGCTGCGCCATTCGCGCCGAGGTGCCGGTGCCGCAGGGCGACCGATCGAACCATCCGGGGTGGATGGCCATCGCGTTCCGCGACCGCCGGGCGTCCGACCCCGGGGCGAGGAGCTGGACGTGATGGCATCCCGTGATCCCGGGATCCTCCGGGTGCACCGGTTCGCCTGCGGCGTTGATCGCGGCCATCACCTCCAGACCCGCGCGCAGGATTTCCTCCTTGCGTGACCGGTCGAAGGGCAGTCCCAGCTCCTCGACGGGGAGGATGGCGTAGAAGTTGCCGCCGTAGGCCAGGTCGTAGGTGATCTGCCCGAAGCCGGGGACTTCGATCTTCTCCCCCAGGGCAACGGCGAAAGAGGGGACGTTGCGCAGTGTCACCGCGCGGGCGGCGCCGTCGTGGACGTGGACCTCGGCAGTGACGAGCCCGGCCGGTGTGTCCAGCCGGACGGTGGTCACCGGTTCTGTCACCGGCACCATGCCGGTCTCCACCAGTACGGTGGCGACTCCGATGGTGCCGTGCCCGCACATGGGCAGGCAGCCGGACACCTCGATGTAGATGACCCCCCAGTCCGCCTCAGGGTGGATCGGAGGCTGCAGGACCGCACCGCTCATCGCCGCGTGCCCACGCGGTTCGTACATCAGCAGAGTGCGGATGTGGTCCAGGTGGCGCATGAAGTACGTGCGTCGTTCGGCCATGGTGGCCCCGGGGACCGGTGCGATTCCTCCGGTGATGACGCGCGTGGGCATGCCCTCGGTATGGGAGTCGACGGCGTGGAAGACACGGCGACTGCGCATGGCTCTTCTCCTGCGGACTGGGGGTGTCGGGGGTGCGTGCGGGACGGGTCAGTTCAGGCCCTCGGCCAGGACCTTCTCCGTCACGGACCGCACGGCGGCCTCCGCCTCTGTGTCCAGCGGGGAGCGCGGCGGGCGGCAGGGGCCGCCACGGCGTCCGGCGATGTCCATCGAGAGCTTGATGGCCTGCACGAACACGTGCTTGGTGTCCCAGCGCAGCAGCGGGTGCAGCGCTCTGTAGAGAGGCAGTGCGGTCTCCAGATCCTGGGCGATGGCGGCCCGGTACAGTGCCACGCAGGAGTGGGGCAGGGCGTTGGGGTAGCCGGCGATCCAGCCGACGGCGCCGGCCAGGGCCAGTTCCAGCAGGACGTCGTCGGCGCCGATGAGCAGGTCCAGGCCAGGGGCGCGCTCGGCGATCTCGTAGGCCCGTCGCACGTCGCCGCTGAACTCCTTGACCGCGACGATGTGCTGCTGCGCGTGCAGATCGGCCAGGAGCTGCGGGGTGAGGTGGACGCGGGTGTCGTAGGGGTTGTTGTAAGCCACCACGGGCAGCCCGACACCTGCGACCTCGGCGTAGTGGGCGCGGACCTCCGTGTCGTTGGCGCGGTAGGCGTTGGGGGGCAGCAGCAGGACGGAACCGGCGCCGGCTTCGGCTGCCTGCTCGGTCCAGCGCGCGGCCTCGGTGCTGCCGTAGGCGGCCGCTCCGGCCATGACCCGGCTGCCGTCCCCGGCGGCCTCCACCGCGGTTCGGATGACGCGGGCGCGTTCGTCGTCGGTGAGGGTCTGGTACTCCCCCAGGGAGCCGTTGGGGACGACGCCGTCGCAACCGGCGTCCAGCAGGAAGCGGACGTGTTCGGCGTAGGCGTCGTAGTCCACCGACAGGTCTTCCTTGAAGGGAAGGGCGGTGGCCACCATGACTCCACGCCAGGGGTGTTCGGGGCTGTGCTGGGATGCACTCACGTTCGGTTCTCCTTGGGTTGGGCGAATCCGGCCGGGCCGGTTCTCGGGAGGGTTGGAGGTTCTGGTCGGGTTGCGCCGGTCAGGGGCGCCCCTGAGGCCGGTGCCGGGCGAGCTGGACGAGGGGGACGGGGCGGGACAGCGGGCGCCGGTCCACGCTCACCGGTGCGCTGCCGTCGCCGGACGCAAGGCAGGAGACCGCGGGGCCGCACATTCGTCCCTGACACCAGCCCATGCCGGCCCGGGTCAGCAGCTTGGCCGTGCGCGTGTCGCCCGCGCCGAAGGCGTCGACCGCCTCGCGTACGGATGCGGCATCGATTTCCTCGCAGCGACAGATCTCGGTGTCGCCTCGCAGCCACTGGGGCCAAGCCGGTCCGGGCCTGTGAACCTGGGCCATGAGGTCGGCGAAGGCCCGCAGCCGGGTGGCACGTGTGCGCAGCGCCGCAGCCTTGCGCGCGGCAGCGGTCTCGCCGTGCGCCGCGGCAGCGATCGCGCGGGCGGCCAGTTCTCCCTCGCACAGGGCGAGCTGGGCGCCGCCGACGCCGTTGGTCTCGCCTGCCGCCCATACGCCTTCGACGCTGGTGCGCAGGGAGGGGTCCACCACGAGGGCGGGTGTGCCGTCGGGTGCGGTGCGGGTAGCACAGCCCAGTTCCACGGCGAGTTCGAGCTGGGGTACCAGACCGTGGCCTACCGCCAGGGCATCGCAGGACAGGTGTTGCTCGGTCCCGGGCAGCGGCCGCCAGTCGTCATCCAGCCTCGCCACGGTCACGCCGGTGACCCGGTCGGTCCCATGGGCTTGGACCACGGCGGTCCGGGTGCGCAGCCGTACCCCCCGGCGGGCGAGCGCCGCCGCGTGCCGGAATCCTTCGGCGAGCTTGCCGGGGTTGCGCAGCAGCGGCCCCGGTCGGCGGGCGTAGGGCAGGTAGCCGCTCGCCTCCAGGACGTACGGCACGCGGGCCCCGGCGGCGGACAGCGAGGCGGCCGCGGCCAGCAGCAGGGGACCGCTTCCGGCCACGATCACGCGTCGGCCCGGCAGTACCAGGCCGGACTTGATCATGGCCTGGGCTCCCCCGGCGCCGACGACTCCGGGCAGCGTCCAGCCGGAGAAGGGCAGCTGGCGCTCGTAGGTGCCGGTCGCCAGCAACAGGTGATGCGCAGGCACGCTCTCTCCTGGCGCCTCGCCGGTGTTCTGGTCGCCGGGCACGGTCGCGGTGGTGAGCAGTGTCCAGCGGCCCGCGTGGTCGCATGACTGTTGGATGGTCCACACCTGCCGTCCCGGCAGGTGCCGGACCCGGCCGGCTTGCTTGTGCTGACGCAGCCGGGCCTCCAGGGCGGTGAAGGCGGACCAGCCGTGGTGGAGGGCCTCGGGGTGCCGCGCTCCCAGGCCGGGTGCGGGATGGCGGTAGTACTGGCCGCCCGGCCTGAGTTCGGCATCGACCAGGGCGACGGTCAGCCCCGCATCGGCGGCAGTGACGGCCGCAGTGAGTCCGGCGGGGCCGGCGCCCACGACCGCCAGGTCGTACGGAGCTCCGGGGGGCTCAGCAGGCGAGGTCGGCACGGCCGTCTCCTTCCTGGGGAGTGACGGTGTCGCCGTCGTGCGCCGGCACCAGGCACGCGCGCTGGTTGGGGCGGCCATTGACGGTGATCAGACAGTCGAAGCAGACCCCCATCCCGCAGAAGGCACCGCGGGGGCGCTCGCCGCGGCGGGTGGTGCGCCAGGAGACGATGCCCGCGGCCCACAGGGCGGCGGCGATGCTCTGGCCGGGCAGCGCCGGGAGCTTCCTGCCGTCGTAGTCGATGCTGATGGCGGGCTGGGGTTCAGCCCGCACCAGCCCGGCCGGGGTGCGTGACATGGGACCTCCCTGAGGTTTCGGCGGGCGGTGGTCGCCGGTGCGGCGCCGCGTGCTCATGCGTGCTGGACCTCGGATTCGAAGCGGTCGGGGCGGAAGGGGGCGAGGTCCAGCGACGGCTCTTCCCCTGTCAGGGCCTGGGCGAGCAGCAGTCCCGTGGCCGGTGCCAGCCCGATCCCCGCGCCCTCATGTCCGCAGGCGTGGTGGAGGCCGGGGACGCGGGGGTCGGCTCCGATTGCCGGGAGGTGGTCGGGCAGATAGGGCCGGAATCCGTGGTAGGCGCGCAGAACGGAGACCTGGGCCAGGACGGGGAAGAGGGTTACCGCGCTGTCAGCCATACGCTGCAGGGCCTCGGTGGACAGGGTCCTGTCGAAGCCGGTGCGCTCCCGGCTGGATCCGATCAGTACGGGGCCGGCCGGGGTGCCCTCGACCACGGGGGAGGTCTGGAGAGAGGCGGAGTCGCTGGCGACGTCGGCGACGTAGGCGGCGGCGTAGACCTTGTGTCGCACCACGCGGGGCAGGGGCTCGGTCACCAGGACGAAGCCCTTGCGCGGCATGACCGGCAGGGTCGTCCCGGCCAGGGCGGCGATCTGCGCCGACCAGGTGCCGGTGGCGTTGACCACCACCGGGGCCTTCAGCTCGCGGTGGGAGGTGCGCACGCCGTCGATCCGCCCTGCGGGGGTTACCAGCACCTCCGTGACCGCCTCGCGCAGATGGAGGGTGGCACCCGCACTCTGGGCGGCGCGCAGCAGGCGGGACGCGGCAAGGGCGGGCTGCACCTGGGCGTCCTGGGGGTAGTGGACGGCCCCGGCCAGTCCGGGGGCCAGGTGCGGCTCGAGGTCCGGCAGCTGGTCGGCGGGCACCTCCCGGGCCACGACACCGGCTGCGGCCTGCCCGGCGGCCATGCGGCGCAGCGCGGACCACTCGGTGTCGTCCGCGGCCACCACGACTCCGCCCTTGGCCTCGTATTCGATCCCTTCGGGCAGCTGGGCGGCCAGGTCGCGCCACAGGCTCGCGGAGAGCTGGGCGAGATCGAGTTCGGGGCCTGGGGGCTTGTCCGAGACCAGCAGGTTCCCCTCCCCTGCCCCCGTCGTACCACCGGCCGGGCTGCCGCGGTCGACGACGGCGACGGCAAGTCCGGCGCGGGTGGCGTAGTAGGCGCACGCGGCACCGACGACTCCCGCGCCGATGACGACGGCATCGACGGTCTGTCTCATGAGCACCACAGTAATATGTCACATGCTTCTGCGGTAGCCCAGAAGGCGCCACTTTCCCTTCGATAAGGAAACTTCGGCAAGGAAACGCAGAAACCGGGGCGGGCGCGAGGGGTTCCTCGCGCCCACCCCGGCGATCACCGGAGGGCGAAGCGGGCCGGCGCCGCCTGAGCGACTACCTGGACAGGACCGAGACCGGTCGGGTTGCACGGCGGCGGAAGGCGCCGCCCCGCCGTTCCGGCTCTGCGCCTCTTGGGCACGGCAATGCTATGTCACACATTATTGATGTGCGCGGTGCTCTGCCTGAGCCCTGCGGCACAAGGCCGCGGTGCCGGGGCGGGCGGGGTTCCTTCGCCCGCCCCGGCGGTCGGTGGGGAACGGAGGGGTCAGTACTCGGTCTTGACGGTCACCCCGGAGAAGTCCTCCGTCGCGGCCAGGCTGATGTAGTTCCAGCCGGCTGCCGGGTTGGTGATGGTGAGCGTCTCGCTGTTGCCCGCGCCGGTGGACCGGCTGGTGTAGGTGGTGGTGGTCGCCCAGGTGCTGTTGCTGTAGTAGAGGTCGGCGTTGCCGGTCCCGCCGGATGAGGTGATCTTCAGTTGCTGGGTGCCGGCGGGGAGGTAGATGTAGAGGTAGGCGTAGTTCCCGGCGGTCGCGGTCAGGTTGCTGCGCTTGCAGTTGCGGTCGAGTTCCCGGGTGTCGCTGCCGGTGCACTCGGGAGTGGGGTCCGCGCCACCGACGGCGATGCTCTGGGTGGCGGTGCTGGTGGCGCCCTTGTCGTCGGTGACGGTCAGCTTCACGGTGTAGGTGCCCGCCGCCGTGTAGGTCTTGGAGGGGTTGGCGGCGGTGGAGGTGGTGCCGTCGCCGAAGTTCCACGAGCGCGAAGCGATGGTGCCGTCGGAGTCCGTGGAGCGGTCGGTGAAGTTCGCCGTCAGACCGCTGACGGCGACGGTGAAGGACGCGGTGGGCGCCTGGTTGCCGGGCGGGTTGGTGGAGCCGCCGCAGTCGCCGGCTGCACACCGCGACAGCCAGCTGTACCAGTCGCTGTTGTAGCGTGTGCCGATGCTGCCGGTCAGGTAGGAGCGGGCCGCGTTCCAGTTGCCGGTGCGGTAATAGCCCAGGACGGTGTCCATCTCGGCGCGGTGGGACTGGAGCATGTAGCGCACGGCGAGGTAGCCCCAGCGGTAGACGCGCGTGGAGTCGTGGCTGTAGGTGGTGTCGAACAGGGTGCTCAGCGCGTAGGTGCGCTTGCCCGCCTCGGTGATGGCCGCGTCGTAGCGCAGGTTGCGGTAGGAGTAGGACACGTACTCGGCGAAGCCTTCGATCCACCAGATGGTGGGGGTGGCGACGTTGGCGTTGAAGTCGCCGTACATGTTGAAGCGGCCGTCGAGGTAGTGCGTGTACTCGTGGTTGAGGTTCCAGATCTCGAAGGCCGGACGCACCCACTCGGCCTCGTAGGCGATGAAGCGGGCCTGGTTGCCGGCGGCGGAGGGGTTGCCCTCCAGATACATGCCGCCGTTGTTGGTGTCGATGCCCCAGGTCGCCCCGGCGTAGGTCCGATAGTCGGTGCTGCTGTCGTAGACGACCACCTCGAGGCTGGTGTTGCGGTCGCCGGCGACCGGGCCGCTGTCCTTGGCGATGCTGTGGAAGTAGGCGTCCTGGTCGGCCAGGCTGCGGCAGGTGTCCGCCAGCTGCGCCGAGGTCATCTGCTGTGCGCGGATGCGGAGACTGGCACTGCAGGTGTGGTTGATCACCAGGACGTCGGCCATCAGGCGCTGCTGGAGGTTGCAGGTGCCGTAGTAGCCGCAGTTGGCCTTGTCGTAGTTGTCGGTCATCTCGGCGATGCCGACCCACAGCGGGGCGGTGGCTCCCTTGATGGAGCTCTGGTTCAGCAGCCCGGCCGCCTGCGGCCGGACCGTGTTCTGCATCGAGGTGTGCTGCAGGAACCGGGCGTGCTCTCGCCCGGCGTTGGAAGCCAGATAGCTCTGGTCGGTACCCAGGAGGTTCTTGTGGGAGGAGGCGAAGTTGTGCAGCGTGTCCAGGATGCTGCGGTCAGAGGACACCGCGGCGACGAAGGCGGGCACCTGGTGACCGCGGAAGAGGACGGTGTAGACGTTGTTGACCGCGGTGAGCATCCACCAGGAGGAGTTGTAGGTGCTGTTGTAGTCGTTCAGCAGCCGCTTGACGACGTACAGGTAGCGGGCGTTCTCCTCGGCGCTGTCGATCAAGGTGACGGCCTCGGCGAGCACTTCACCGTTGGCGTCGGTGACGTCCCGGGAGCGGGGGTTGGCGAAGAACGCGTCGAGTCCGGCGCGGATGGCGGTCTGCAGGCCCGGTCCGTAGGTGCCCACGGTGGCCTCGTTGTACCAGTGCACGTAGTAGCCGGCGCGCAGGTAGAGCACGAGCTGCGGCATCCCGGTACTGCCGTTGCCGGGGTAGGAGGCGGAGCCGTCGCGCAGCGCGTAGGCGACGCTCGTCATCTGGCCCTCGCGGAAGGCGTGGTAGGCGTCGCTTCCGGTGAGGCTGAACAGAGTGTTGATGCAGTCGGTCGTGGATGCCTTGATCTGCTGCACCAGAGCACTGCCGGTGCGGCTGGTGAAGTCGCTCGTGCTGCAGCTGGGCACCGCTGCCGCCGAGGCCTTCCCCTTCTTGGAGGCCTTCTTCTCCGGGGCCGCCTGCATGGACGGCCTCTGCCGCGGCGCGAGGGAGGCGGGGTCATCGTAGTCCCGGCGCAGCGCGTCCTTCGTCGAGGGCAGCGGGGCGCGGTCCTCGACCTTCAGCGGCTTGTGGCGAACGTGTTCGGGATCGTCGCCCGCCTCTGTCTGCACCGAAGCCTGAGGCGGTACGTCCTTGGGGGCCTGTTGTTCGGTTGACTTCTCACCTACGCGGCTCGGGGCGGCGTGTCCCGGAGCGGCGAGCATCCCGATCCCGAGGCACAGCGCCAGGATCAGCACACTCAGCCTCGCGAGAGGGAGTCGGGCATTTTCTGTTCTCACTCGCTGCCTCCAGCGGGAGGAAGGGCCGTATGGGGGCACGGCCGGGTGGGGTGTCCACACGACGGGCCCGGAGGAGCAGCGGGGAGGCACACTCCCCCGGGTTGTCATGGGCACACCTATAAGATGTGACAGGTAATATTGCACATGTCACTTCGGGTGGGAAGAGTCCGAAGTGAAGGAATGGAAAGCGCGCCTGGAGTTCGGCGCCTCCGGCGAGGAGCCGCCGCGCTCCCTCTGCGCCGAGCGCGGCGGCCTCTGCCCGGTCAGCCGGCCAGGAGCGTGACTCCCAGAGAGGAGAGCGCGCGACTGATCGGCTCGTGGATCATGCCGCAGCCGCTGTTCGGGCCGCCGCTGAGAATGCCGTGCGCGGTGGATCCGTTGTAGACACCGCTACCGCTGTCGCCCGGCGCCACGCACGCCGTGCTCCAGGTCATCCCGGTCAGGGTGCGGCCGGGGTAGTAGACGGTGGCATTGGTGTCGGTGATCTGCCCGCAGGTGTAGCCGGTGGTGGAGCCCTGCTTGCACACGTACTGGCCCACGTAGTCGTAGTTCCAGCTCCGGATGGGCTGGGTGGTGTAGACCCACCCCCGCGGCTGCCAGAAGGCAGGATCACTGATCCGCACGGCGGCGTAGTCGCCGTAGTAGCCGAAGTGGTAGGACGCGGTGCTGCCCACACCCTGGTAGCCATAGCTGTAGGTCGGGACCTGCCAGTAGGAGGCGGCCTCGGTGCAGTGCCCGGCGGTCAGCATGTAGTAGCTGGAACCGGCGTAGGCCATGAAGGCGCTGGTGCAGCGGGTGTTGCCGCCATAGATGGCCAGCCCCGAGCGCAGCGGCGGGTCACAGGAGTACTGCCCGCCGCAGTACAGCGGCTCGGAGGCGTGCTGGTAGGTGTCGATGACCAGTGCGTCCCCGAACTTCCGCTCGGCCCAGCGCACGGTCCGCTGCTGCTCCCCCGTGAGCTCCCTCCCCTGCGGAAGGTCCAGTCGCAGCACGTTCTTCTCGGTCACCACCGCGGACTGCAGGCCGTACTCGGCGCCCTTGTTGGCCTTGGCGATCCGCTTGCCCAGCTCTTCCGACATCTTCTGCAGTTCGCTCATGCCGCGCTGGACGACCACGGCCTCGGCCGCCGCCTTCGAGGCAAGAGCGCTCACCGTCGGCACCGCCGACTTCCCCGTCACCGCGACCATCAGCTTGCCGCCTCGGTCGTGGTCCACCCACGCCCCGCCGAAACGCGCTCCCAGTCTCTTGCGCAGCTTGGTGGCGAGAGCGGCCTGCTCGTCCTGCCGCGCTATGCGCCGCTGCCCTTCCTCGGCCGGGATGCCGTAATCCTTGGCCAGCTGGGTCACTGCGGCCTTCTGCTGGGCGTCCAGGCGCGGTTGGGCCTGGACCGCCTCACCGGCCGAAGCCGGCGGAGCCAGGAAGACCGCGGCGATGAGAGCAGCCAAAGCCGCCCACACCGCCCCCGACAACCGTAGTGAAGCACCGTGCATCGAGCACCTCCGTGTGATGGAGCGAACACCGGATGCAGTGGACACCTCACGCAGCGCGTCGATGAACATCCGGCGTCAGGAGCATGACAGGGAACAATATGGCGGGTGACATTTCACATATCAAGGGTGGTGTTTCAATCTCCGCAGAACCACTCGCTGTGCGTAGGCAAACCCCCTGGCCAGCGAGACCAGTTCTCCTACGACTCGCCTCAACAAACTGCTACATGGCTGGTGAAGCTTCCCCTTGATCGTGGACACCTGGAGACTGGGACCTGAGGTTCCACCAGAGGAAGTAGCACCAGGTGGGAGGCAAGTACACGAAGCGGTACACCGAGGAGTTCAAGCGGGACGCGATCGCGCTCGTCGACTCCTCGGGCAAGACGGTCACCGCCGTCGCCCGGGAACTCGGCATCAGCTCCGAATCCCTGCGCGGCTGGTACCGCCGGGCCAAGGCCGACCGGGCCGAGGGTGCCCCGGGCGAGTTGACCGGCGTGAGCGTGAGGAACTGCGCCGGCTGCGCAGGGAGAACCGTAACCGCCGCCGCCTGCGCAAGCACAAGATCTTCGGCTACCTCACACCAGCCGAGACCAGGCAACGGCGTCAACACGCCCTCGCGGCATAACGAACGAATGTCCAAGATCACGGGGAAACTTCACCGACACCCTCACCCCATCTCCCGCTCCGTCCCCGGTCCGTGTCTCTCGGGCCGGGGACGGCCGCGTTCCGCCCCCGGCCCCACCATGGGTGGCCGCCCCCGCCTCCACAAGTTCCGGAAAGGCTCCGGAAATTACGGAGGAGATCCCTCGCTCATCTCCCACATGATCGAAGCCATCCATGGAAGCCGGCGAGAGCCTCCGATCCTCTGTGGTGCCTGAGCAGGTTCTTTCTGACTCCATGAAGATTCGGGGCGTCAGGATCCTTCCGTAATCCTTGCGGAAACCATTGACAACCCATCAGGGCGAATCAACACTGTCGGCGTCGACAGGCCCCGACCGTTGTCGACCCGGGCCACCCCTGCCGTGGTCCGGCCCTTCGGTTGCCGGCCGTGCGGTGACCGACCGGTCGACCGACCTTCACCGTCGTCGTACGGCACCGGCACACGGCGGCCGGCCCCGTCCGGGGCCGGCCGCCGAAGATCCCGCAGGTCCGTACGCGCTGCCCGGCATCGCCGCCAATCCATACGAGGAGGCACGCACATGCACGACGCACCCGCACAGCGGAAGAGACGCAGACCCGGCCGCACCGGGCTGCTGCCGAGGAACAGCAGGTTCGCCCGGCTGAAGCTGCTCATCGCCAGTGCCTGCGCCGCAATGCTCGCGGTTCTGGTCCTTCCGCCCGGCGCCGCCCACGCCCAGACCATCACCTCGAACCAGACGGGCAACCACAACGGGTACTTCTACTCGTTCTGGACCGACGCCCCGGGGACGGTCTCCGCCACCATGGGATCCGGTGGCAACTACAGCACCTCGTGGAGCAACACCGGCAACTTCGTCATCGGCAAGGGCTGGAGCACCGGCGGCCGCCGGACCGTGACCTACTCGGGCAGCTTCAACCCGTCCGGCAACGCCTACCTGACGCTCTACGGGTGGTCCAGGAACCCGCTGGTGGAGTACTACATCGTCGACAACTGGGGCACCTACCGGCCCACCGGGACCTTCATGGGGACGGTCAACACCGACGGCGGTACGTACGACATCTACAAGACCACCCGCTACAACGCCCCCTCGATCGAGGGCACCAGGACCTTCGACCAGTACTGGAGCGTCCGGCAGCAGAAGAGGACCGGCGGCACCATCACCACCGGAAACCACTTCGACGCCTGGGCCCGGGCCGGCATGCAGCTGGGCAGCCACGACTACATGATCATGGCGACCGAGGGCTACCAGAGCAGCGGCAACTCCAACATCACCGTCGGCGGCACCTCCGACGGCGGTGGCGGCGGTGGCGGCGGCGGTGGCGGCGGCGGTGGTGGCGGCTGCACCGCGACCCTGTCCGCCGGCGAGAGGTGGGACGACCGCTACAACCTCAACGTCTCGGTGTCCGGTTCCAGCAACTGGACCGTGACGATGAACGTCCCCTCCCCCGCCACGATCCTGTCGACCTGGAACACCACCGCCACCTGGCCCAGCAGCCAGGTCATGGTGGCCAGACCCAACGGCAGCGGCAACAACTTCGGGGTCACCATCAAGCACAACGGCAACTGGACCTGGCCATCGGTGTCCTGTAGCGCCGGTTAGCTCCCGGCAAGCACTCTGAGCACCGCACCCCTGGCGCGGCGGCCCCCGGCCGCCGCGCCACGGCGCTCCCGGGGAGGCCGTCCCGGGGCCCGGGGCGGCCGGCCTCTCCCCCGCACCGGTCAGCGGCGGGGCTTGGTCTCGTAGCGGGGGCCGATGCCGGGGCCCGCGTCCTCCTGGATCTCGGTGGCCAGCTTGTGGACGGCCACCAGATCGTGCAGCAGCACCCGGGTCCGCTCCTCGGGCAGCTCCGCGGCCCGGGAGACGTCCTGGAGGTGGACGGGCTCGCCGGGGTGCCCGCCCTCCTCGGCTGCGAGGGCGCGGAAGACCTTCTCGTGCTCCTCGCCGTACGGCGGTGCGCCGCGGCCGGTGAACGTGCGGCCGGTCTGCCCCGCCGGAGGGGAGCCGGTGTCCTCGGCACGCCGGCCCTGCTTGCCCTGGTCCCGGGTCTCCAGCCGCTCCTCGTGCGTGATCGCGGACCGGCCGGTGAGGTGGGTGCGCTGCTTGGACGCGCCGGTGGTGTCGCTCCGCTCGCTGGGCTGACGCCCGGCCCGCTCGGCCTCGCGGGCCGCGGCCCGCTTCTGGTCCTCGTCGCCTTCCATCTTCTTGCCCGACATGGGACCTCCTCCCTTGCGTCCGTATGGGCCGTCCCGGGCGAGTCCCCGGCGGAACGGGATGAAAACCGCCGATGGCGGCCGGTTGTCCACAGGGGTCCTGCCGCCGCCCGTACCTCGGTTACTCTCGGCGTCCGCAGCACCGAGCACGAAGGGGGCGTCATGGCCGTCGACTACGTGAAGAGGCCGGGGTCCGGAGCCGGGTCCGGGCCGGCGATCAGTCTGGAGAAGGTGGAGGCCGCCGCCCCCGGGCTGGTGAGCCTGTACAAGCAGGCCGCGGTCAGTCTGGACAAGCACCGGCTGTCGGGGCAGCGGGCCGCGGTCTACCTGGTGCTGGACCGCTCCGGGTCGATGCGGCCGTACTACCGCGACGGCACCGTCCAGCACCTGGCCGAGCAGGTCCTCGGGCTGGCCGCGCACCTGGACGACGACGGGCGGGTGCCGGTGGTCTTCTTCAGTACCGGCGTGGACGGGAGCGCCGAGGTGGCGCTGGAGGACTACGCCGGGCGCGTCGAGGCCCTCCACTCGTCCCTGGGGCACATGGGCCGCACCAACTACCACCTCGCGATGGAGGCGGTGATCGAGCACTACCGGACGAGCGGTTCCACCGATCCGGCGCTGGTGGTCTTCCAGACCGACGGCGGCCCCACCTCGAAGGCCGCCGCCGAGCGTGTGCTGTGCGAGGCCTCGCGCCTGCCGCTGTTCTGGCAGTTCGTCGGGTTCGGGGAGGACGAGTTCCGCTTCCTGCGGAAGCTGGACGACCTGCCCGTACCGGGGAAGAGGGTGGTGGACAACGCCGGGTTCTTCGCCGCCGGTCCCGACCCGCGCGCCATACCCGACGCGGAGCTGTACGACCGGCTGACCGGCGAGTTCCCCGACTGGCTGCGGGCCGCCCGGGACAGCGGCATCGTGCGATGACCCGGGCGGCCGCGGGCGGCGGGACACGCGGTGGTCAGCGGCCCGTCCACAGGTAGGTGACGGTCACCCAGCCGTTGTCGCGCAGCCCGACGTCGCGGAAGGTGCCGTCGGCCAGGTCGATGCCGGCTGGGTTGAGCACCCGGCGGCCCTTCCCGTCGCGTCCGCCGTTGTAGCCCGTGTAGTACGCGGCCTCCGCCTCGGGCACCCCCCGCGGCAGGTCGCGGAAGGTCTGGCGCACCGAGGACGGGTTCCAGTAGTCGTCACGGATGTTCCAGGGCCCGACGTCCCACACGGGGGCGGTCACGCAGCGGGCCGGGCCGCAGACCCGCACCGAGTACTCCCGGCCGCCCTTGCGCGACAGGCCCCGGCGGGAGGGCAGGGCCACGAAGCGGTCGTTCTCCCGGATGACGTGGCCGTTGGCGGTGGTGCGGCCGACCAGGCCGATCCGGGTGGCGAAGACATGGGCGCCGTACGCGGCGGCCGCCTGCGGCTCCGGCCGGGCGTTCGGGTCGGTGTCGGCGCTCACCTCCAGGCCGCGCAGCCGGATCGCGCCCTCGGGGTCCCACATCGCCAGCCTGACCTGGACGGTGGTGACGGCGCGCGGGAGGGCGGCGGTGCCGCCGCGCGCGTCGCCCGCCTCGCGCCACTCGGTCCACGGGCCGCTCCCGGTGCGGCCGCGGACGTCGAAGGCGATCCCGGCACCGTCGGGCACCTGTGCGTCGGGCCTGACCCGGACGCGGTTGGCCTGCCGGTCGAGCCGGTGCGGGGCCAGGACCTGGACGCCGTAGTCGCCGGTCGTGCGCAACTCCCCGCCGGTGTGGCGCACGCCGCTGTCGTCGGCGTCCACCCGGGACAGGTCGGCCGCCCAGGTCTGGACGGGGCCGGGTGCCTCGCGCGCGGCGGGAGCGGGGGCCGGTGCGGCCGGCGGCGCGAGGCCGAGACCGAGGCAGAGCAGGGCCACGGCCGGCAGGGTGGTACGGGTGGCGCGGAGCGGGCGGGGGATCCGGGACTCGGAGCGGTGGCGGATCGTGTGTCTGGTGCGCATCGTGGTCCTTCCGTGTCGTGCCGCGCTCCCGGCCCGGTCGGGGGGCGGAAGCACGGCGGGCTCGGCGGGCTCGGTGGGCTCGGTGGGCTCGGTGGTGCCGCCGCACCGGTCGATGCCGCACCGGGTGCATAAACCGACAAAAGCCACTTATGACACAGAAAAGCGGGGCGGTCACCCTGGGTTGCTCCCTGTGGTGGCCGCCCCGCCGTGCCCTGTCGTGCCCCCGCCGCTCCGCGAGGACCGCGCCGCAGCCCTACGCCGACCGGGTGGCGGCCTTCTGGCGGGCCTGCCAGAACTCCTCGAAGGACAGCAGTCCGTCGCCGTCGCTGTCGTGCTGGTTGATCAGCGTCTGTGCCATGTCCACGGTGAGGGTGTGGTCCCCCAGCTCGCCCAGCACCTTGCGGAACTCCGCCGCGGTGACCAGTCCGTCCCCGTCCAGGTCGAAGCGGTCGAACGCCTCGCGCGCGGTCTCCATGTCGGCCATCGCCTGTCGTCCCCTCCCTCGTGCGGTCGTGACGTGCTCACCCTAACGGGCCATCACCTGAGCCACACGAGTCACCCGCGTATCTTGGGGCAGCGCGCGTATCTCAGGGCAGCACACGCCACACCAGCACCGAGCGTGCCGGGAGCGCGACCGCCTCACCCGCCGGGTGGACACTGCCCGGCTCCTCCTTCTGCTCCTCCCGCGCGGTGTCCACCAGCAGTTCGTAGCCCTGCCCCCACGGCGGCCCCGGCAGCCTGAAGCGTCCGTCCTCGTGCCCGGCGTGGAGGACGGCCAGGAAGCTGTCGTCGACGACCGGGCCGCCCCGCTCGTCGCGCTGCGGAATGTCCCGGCCGGACAGGTACATGCCCAAAGTGGCGCCGGGCGCGTACCAGTCGGGCTCGCTCATCTCCTGGCCGCTCCCGGTGAACCAGGCCAGGTCCCGCAGCCCCTCCGGGCCGTGCGCGCGCCCGGAGAAGAAAGCCTTGCGCCGCAGCACCGGGTGGGAGCGGCGCAGCGCGATCAGCCGTGAGGCCAGGGCGTACAGCTCGCGCCAGGCGGGCTCGTCCAGCAGCGACCAGTCCACCCAGCCGGTCTCGTTGTCCTGGCAGTAGGCGTTGTTGTTGCCGCCCTGGGTGCGGCCCATCTCGTCGCCCGCCACCAGCATCGGCACGCCGGTGGACAGCAGCAGGGTGGACAGCAGGTTGCGCAGTTGGCGCCGCCGCAGGGCGAGGACCGCCTCGTCGCCGGTCTCGCCCTCCGCACCGCAGTTCCAGGAGCGGTTGTCGTCGGTGCCGTCGCGGTTGTCCTCGCCGTTGGCCTCGTTGTGCTTGTGCTCGTAGCTCACCAGGTCGCGCAGGGTGAAGCCGTCGTGGGCGGTGACGAAGTTGACCGAGGCGTACGGCCGCCGCCCGCCCCAGGCGTACAGGTCGCTGGAGCCCGACAGCCGGTAGCCCAGGTCCCGCACGTCCGGCAGGGCGCCGCGCCAGAAGTCGCGGACGGTGTCGCGGTAGCGGTCGTTCCACTCCGTCCACAGCGGTGGGAAGGCGCCCACCTGGTAGCCGCCCGCGCCCACGTCCCAGGGCTCGGCGATCAGCTTCACCCGGCGCAGCACCGGGTCCTGGGCGATGACGGCCAGGAAGGGGGAGAGCATGTCCACGTCGTGCATGGAGCGGGCCAGCGCGGCGGCCAGGTCGAAGCGGAAGCCGTCCACGCCCATCTCCTGCACCCAGTAGCGCAGCGAGTCGGTGATCAGCCGCAGCACCTGGGGCTGGACGACGTGCAGGGTGTTGCCGCAGCCGGTGTAGTCGGCGTAATGGCGCGGGTCGTCGGCCAGCCGGTAGTAGCCGCGGTTGTCGATGCCGCGCAGGGAGAGGGTCGGCCCCAGCTCGCTGCCCTCGGCGGTGTGGTTGTAGACCACGTCGAGGATGACCTCGATCCCGGCGGCGTGCAGCGCCCGGACCATCTCCCGGAACTCCCCCACCTGCCGGCCGCGCGTGCCGCCGG
This sequence comes from Streptomyces barkulensis, assembly GCF_002843305.1. Lineage (GTDB taxonomy): Bacteria > Actinomycetota > Actinomycetes > Streptomycetales > Streptomycetaceae > Streptomyces > Streptomyces barkulensis. Next base: position 9,336 of record NZ_PGSG01000027.1, on the reverse strand, counting down.
CGGCGTACGCGGCGTGCGGCGCGAAGTAGCCGATGGAGTTGTAGCCCCAGTGGTTGCGCAGGCCGCGGCGGAGCAGGTGGTCCTCGTGCGCGAACTGGTGCACCGGCAGCAGTTCCACCGCCGTCACGCCCAGCTTCACCAGGTGCTCGACCGCGGCCGGGTGCGCCAGTCCGGCGTAGGTGCCGCGCAGCTCGGGCGGGACGCCGGGGTGGCGCATGGTGAAGCCGCGCACGTGCAGTTCGTAGATGACCGAGTCGGGCCAGGGGGTCTTGGGGCGGCGGTCGTCGGCCCACTCGTCCCCGCCGCCCGGCCCCGCGCCCAGGGCCGAGTCGACGACGACGCCCTTGGGCACGTACGGCGCCGAGTCCCTCTCGTCGCGGACGGTGTCGGCCAGATGCCGCTGCGGCCAGTCGCGGACGTGGCCGTAGACCTCCGGCGGCAGGGCGTACTCGCCGTCCACCGCGCGGGCGTACGGGTCGAGCAGCAGCTTGGCCGGGTTCCAGCGAGCGCCCGTCCACGGGTCCCAGCGGCCGTGCACCCGGTAGCCGTAGAGCTGCCCGGGGCCGACGCCGGGGACGAAGCCGTGCCAGATCTCCTGGGTGTGCTCCGTCAGCGGGCAGCGGGTCTCGTTGCCGTCGTCGTCGAAGAGACAGACCTCCACGGCCTCGGCGCCGGCCGACCACAGCGCGAAGTTGGTGCCCGCCACCCCGCCCGGGCCGATGTGGTGGCGGGCTCCCAGCGGCTGGGGGCTGCCGGGCCAGACGGTGGGGGCGGCCGCAGGGGCCGCGGGGGCCCCGGCGTACCGGGACTCCCGGCGCGTGTGCTGTTCGGGTGCACTCGACACGTCCGACACGTTGTGGCCTCCGGCGGCTCGCGGCGGGGGCGGGTTCGGGGCCCGCGCGGCGCGCCTGCCGCACGGGTCCGGTGCCCGGGTCTGGCAGGAGTGTTCCCAATCGGACCGCCCGCCTCACTCATGTGATCGTCTTCTTTCCACCGTGCTGCTCCGGCCGGGTGAGGGCCGGACCGGGACCGGGCGGGGACCGTACGGCCGGGAGGCGGCGGACCGCGCGGCGTTAACGGGGACTAACCTGCCCCCATGACTGTGACTCTTGAGGTCGCCGAGGGCGTCGGCACCATCCGACTGAACCGTCCCCCCATGAACGCGCTGGACATCGCCACCCAGGACCGGCTGCGCGAGCTGGCCGAGGAGGCGACGCACCGCGACGACGTACGGGCCGTGGTGATCTACGGCGGGGAGAAGGTGTTCGCGGCGGGCGCGGACATCAAGGAGATGCGCGAGATGGACCACGCGGCCATGGTCGCCAGGTCCCGGGGTCTGCAGGACTCCTTCACCGCCGTGGCCCGCATCCCCAAGCCGGTGGTGGCCGCGGTGACGGGCTACGCGCTGGGCGGCGGCTGCGAGCTGGCGCTGTGCGCCGACATCCGGATCGCCGCCGACAACGCCAAGCTCGGACAGCCCGAGATCCTGCTGGGACTGATCCCCGGCGCCGGCGGCACCCAGCGGCTGTCCCGGCTGGTCGGTCCCTCCAGGGCCAAGGACCTGATCTTCACCGGCCGCCAGGTGAAGGCGGACGAGGCCCTGGCCATCGGCCTGGTGGACAAGGTCGTGCCCGCGGCCGATGTCTACGAGCAGGCGCACGCCTGGGCGGCGAGGCTGGCGGCCGGTCCGGCGATCGCCCTGCGCGCCGCCAAGGAGTGCGTCGATTCCGGGCTGGAGGCGGACATCGACACCGGGCTGGCGATCGAGCGCACCTGGTTCGCCGGGCTGTTCGCGACCGAGGACCGCGAGACCGGCATGCGCAGCTTCGTCGAGGAGGGGCCGGGCAAGGCGAGGTTCCGCTGACGCCCGGCCGGGGCGCGGGGGCGCGGAACGGCGCGCGAGCCGTTCCGCGCCCCGCCCCGGCGCACGCAACCGGTGCGCGTACAGCACGGTGAGCCCCGAACGGTCCGCCACCGACCGGGAATTCGCGCTGTACGGCCGCAAGGCGACCGTTTCGCGGCCATGATTGGCCCATGGCGGGAGCGAACACGGCGTACATGGCATCGGCACCGGGGGAGGAACCGGCCCCCGCGATCCCCGACGACGGGCCGGTCGGGGCCGGCTCACTCGACGAGTCCACCGAGTTCCGCGAGTTCGGCGATCCGGCCGCCGCGGAGGTGCGGCTGCCCAACCGCCCCGAGTCCGCGCGCACCGCGCGCCGGCTGGTCCGCTCCGTCCTGCTGAAACGCTGGGGGCTGTCCGAGGCCCTGGCCGAGGACACCGTGCTGCTCGTCTCCGAACTGGTCGGCAACGCCGTGCGGCACACCGGGGCCCAGTCCCTGGGGCTGCGGCTGCGGCGGCAGCGCGGCCGGATCCGCGTGGAGGTGCGCGACCCCTCGCGCGGACTGCCCTGCCTGCTGCCCGTGTACGAGTTCGACGTCAGCGGGCGCGGACTGTTCCTGGTGGACCACCTCTCCGACCGCTGGGGCGTGGACCTGCTGCCGCTGGGCAAGACGACCTGGTTCGAACTGCGGGACGAGGAGCCCTGACCGGCGCCCGCAACCCCACCCGCCGCCCCTGCGCCCGCCTCGGCGGTCGCCTCAGCGCGCGGCGTACCGCCGCACGCCCGCCCGGCGCCGCCGGTCGTTGCACAGCAGACACCGCCCCCAGCCCGGCGGCAGCGGATCGTCCTTGTCCCCGTACAGCGGATCGACCGCCCCGCGCGGATGCTCCCGGCAGCCCGTGCCGCCGCGGTCCTCGCCCAGCGACCGGGCCGCGTCCAGCGCCCGGCGCAGCGCGTCGGTCAGCTGGTCCGCCTGCTCCGCCGAGGGCTCGCCGTCCAGCGTGAAGACGATGTCGGAGGCGGTGTGCAGCGCGGCCCGCAGCTCTCTCAGTTCTGCCTGACTCATACCGGGCAGCGTAGGTGCCCGCACCGACAGACCGCCCGCTGCTCGTCGGTGCGGGCGGTACTGGGCCCGGCCGGGCGGGGCCTTCGGCCGGGCGGACTCGGCCGTCAGTCCTACGGCGGAAAACCGAGTGTGCCCCGTCAGTGGTGAAACGTAGTCTCGCTCGTGATGTCTGCCACCGCCGCCAGTCCACCGCGTCCCGACCCTCCCCACCCCGAACCCGGCGATTCCGGCTCCGAACCCGGCGGGCCGGGCACCGCGGCCCCGGCCGCGCCCGCCGGGCGGCGGAGCCGTTCCGCCGTACGCTCGCTGCTGCGGTTGTGGCCCTTCGTCCGCCCGGTGCGGGCGCGGCTGTTCACGGCGGCCCTCGTCGCGATCCTCGCCTCCTGCCTGGGCCTGGTCATCCCCCTGATCCTGAAGTGGATCGTCGACGGACCGATCGCCGGACGCGACACGGGCGGGGTGTGGCTGGGCGGCGCGCTGCTGCTGGCCGTCGGTGTGCTGGAGGCCGCGCTGTTCGGGCTGCGGCGCTGGCTGGTGGCCCGTCCGCTGGCCGGAGTGGAGGCGTCGATGCGCGCCGCCCTGTTCCGGCACCTGCAGCGGCTGCCGGTCGCCTTCCACGACCGCTGGGCGAGCGGGCAGCTGCTGTCGCGCGCCACGGGTGACCTGCACCTGATCCGCATCTTCCTGGCGTTCCCGCTCACCTTCCTGCTGGTGAACGGCACCACCATCGTCGTCGGCTTCGCCGTGCTGCTGTCCCAGGAGTGGACGCTGGGGCTGGTGCTGCTGGCCCCGGTGGCGCCGCTGGTGGTGTTCTGCTCCCTCTTCGAGACGAAGTTCTCCCTCCAGGCCCGCCGCGCCCAGGACCAGATCGGCGATCTGACCACGGTCGTCGAGGAGGCCGTCCTCGGCATCCGGATCATCAAGGGCTTCGGCCGCCACCGCAGCCAGGCCCGCGCCTTCCGCGAGCTCTCGCGGCGGCTGCTGGGCACCGAACTGCGCAAGGCGCGGCTGCTGGCGGGTATCTGGGCGGTCATCACGGCGCTGCCGGAACTGGCCATCGGCGCCGCTCTGGTGTGGGGCACGGTCCAGGTGGCCGACGGCGAGCTGTCGGCGGGCACCCTGGTCGCCTTCCTCACCACGGCCCTGGCACTGCGCTGGCCGGTGGAGTCGATCGGCTTCCTGATCGCCATGAGCAACGAGTCGGCGACGGCGGCCGACCGCTACTTCGAGGTGCTGGACGAGCCGGTGCCGCCGGACGTCCTCGCCAGCGGGCGCCCCTCCCCCGCCCCGCGCGGGAAAGCCGGGGAGGCAGGGAAAGCCGGGGAGGCAGGGGAGGCAGGGGAGATCAGGACCGTTCGGGAAGGCCTGCGCTTCGAAGGTGTGGTCTTCCGCCATCCCGACACCCCGCCGGACGCCCCGCCCGTGCTGGACGGCGTCGATCTGCACATCCGCTCCGGCGAGACCATGGCTCTGGTCGGCGCCACCGGCAGCGGCAAGACCACGCTCACCGCCCTGATCCCCCGGCTGCACGAGGTGACGTCCGGCCGGATCACCCTCGACGGCCGCGACATCGCCGCGATGTCGCGCGAGGAGTTGCGCTCGCTGGTCGCCGTGGCCTTCGAGGAGGCCACGCTCTTCTCCGCCTCCGTGCGCGAGAACGTGCTGATGGGCGCGGCGGAGAGCGCGGTGGAGAGCGCGGTGGAGGATTCGGCGGGGGGCTCGGCGCAGGAGGATCTGGCGCGTGCCCTGCGAGTGGCCCAGGCCGAGGAGTTCACCGCGGCGCTGCCGCAGGGGCTGGACACCCAGGTCGGCGAGCAGGGGCTGAGCCTGTCCGGCGGGCAGCGTCAGCGGCTGGCGCTGGCGCGCGCCGTCGTGGGCCGCCCCCGCTTCCTGGTGCTGGACGACCCGCTCTCCGCCCTCGACGTCCGCACCGAGGCGCTGGTGGAGGCCGCCCTGCGCGAGGTGCTGGCCGGCACCACCGCCCTGGTGGTGGCGCACCGGCCCTCCACGGTGCTGCTGGCCGACCGGGTCGCGCTGCTGTCGCGGGGCCGGATCGCCGCCGTCGGCACCCACGCCGAACTGCTGCGCTCCAGCGCGGAGTACCGCCATCTGATGTCCGGCGAGCGGCACGAGCAGTACGAGCAGTACGAGCGTTACGAGGAGGAGCGATGACCGCCACCGTCACCGAACCGTCCTCCGGGGACGGGGACGCGCGGGACTCACCGGACGCGAAGGCCGCACCGGGCACGGAACCGGCCGGACCACCCGGCCCGTCCGGACCGGCAAGGGAGCCCGGGCGGCCCGGGGCGCCCGACGCCTTCGACCGCGATGTGCTGCCCGCGCCCAAGGGCGCCTCGCTCCGGCTGCTCGGCTCGCTGCTGCGCCCGCTGCGGCCGCGGGTCGCGGTGGCAGCCCTTCTGCTGCTGCTCCAGCAGGCCGCCGTTCAGGCCGGTCCGCTGCTGGTCGCGTACGCCATCGACCGGGCGGTGCCCGCCCTGCGCGGCGGCGACGGCGGCCCGCTGGCCGCCGTCGCGGCGGGCTACGCGGTGTGCGCGCTGTCCTCGGGCGGCCTGCAGTACGCCTTCGTCCGCGCCGCCGCCCGGGTCAACCAGAGCGTGCTGCTGGAGCTGCGCGGCCGGATCTACCGGCACGCCCAGGTGCTCAGCGTGGACTTCCACGACCGCTACACCTCCGGGCGGCTGATCTCCCGCGCCACCACCGACGTCGAGGCGCTGCGCGAGCTGCTCGACGAGGGTCTGCAGGAGCTGCTGGGCGTGATCCTGTCGGTGGTCTACATCTGCTCGGTGCTGCTCTGGCTCGACCCGGGCCTGGGCGGCGCGGCCCTGGTCTCCTTCGTCCCGCTCCTGCTGATCGTGCAGAACTTCCGGCGCCGTTCGATGCGGGTCTACCGCAGGAAGTCCACGGCCACCGCGGCGATGATCGTGAAGTTCGTGGAGACGATGAACGGCATCCGCCCGGTGCAGGCGTTCCGCCGTGAGCGGGCGGGCGAGGCGGAGTTCGGCCGTCTCAACGACCGTCACCTGCGGCTCAACGGGGACGCCATCCTGGAGATGGCCCGCTATGTGGTCTCCGCCCGGCTGGTGGCCAACACGGCGCTGGCCGCCATCGTGCTGTGGGGCGCGTACCGGGTGGCGTCCGGCTCGCTGGAGCTGGGTGTGCTGGCGGCGGCGGCGATGTACCTGCGGCGGCTGTACGACCCGATCGACCGGCTGGGGATGTTCCTCAACTCCTACCAGGGCGCGGCGGCCTCGCTGGAGAAGATCGCCGGGCTGCTCGCCCAGGCGCCCGGCGTCCCCGAGCCGGAGCACCCCCGGCGGCTGCCGCCGCCGGCCGGCGGGCGGCCGGGCCGCACCGTGGTCTTCGAGGGGGTGCGCTTCGCCTACCGCACGGGCGGCGAGGTGCTGCCCCGCTTCGACCTGGAGATCCCGGCCGGGCAGACGGTCGCGGTGGTCGGTTCCACCGGCGCGGGCAAGTCCACGCTCGCCAAACTGCTGGCGCGCTTCTACGACCCCACGGCGGGCCGGGTGCTGCTGGACGGCGCCGATCTGCGGGAGCTGGCCACCCCCGAGCTGCGGCGCGGGGTGGTCATGGTGACGCAGGAGGCGTTCCTGTTCTCCGGGACGGTCGCCGACAACATCGCGATCGGCCGCCCGGAGGCGAGCCGGGAGGAGATCGAGCGGGCGGCGCGGGCGATCGGCGCCCATGACTTCATCGCCGCCCTCCCCGAGGGGTACGACACCGACGTGCGCAAGCGCGGCGGCCGGATCTCCGCCGGGCAGCGGCAGTTGGTCGCCTTCGCCCGGGCGCTGCTGGCCGATCCGGCCGTGCTCATCCTGGACGAGGCGACCTCCTCCCTGGACGTCCCCGGTGAGCGGGCGGTCCAGCGGGCCATGGACACGGTGCTGCGCGGGCGCACCGCCGTGGTGATCGCCCACCGGCTGTCGACGGTGGAGATCGCCGACCGGGTGCTGGTCATGGAGACGGGGCGCGTCGTCGAGGACGGCTCGCCGGCCGAGCTGGTCGCGGGCGACGGCCGCTTCGCCGGGCTCCACCGCGCCTGGCGCGACAGCCTGGCCTGACCGGGCGCACGGGCCGGACGCACGGGCCGGGCGCACGGCTCGGGCGGGACACCGCTTGGTGTCCCGCCCGGCGGGGCCGCACCCGCCGGGCGGGACTCCCGCACCCGAGCCCCCCATCCTGGCGGACGCCGGTGACGTCCCGGTTTCTCCGCCGTTTCCATCGCGTTCGCTCAGCGGACAGCGATTTTCCGACAGCGGACAGATTCCGGCCATTTTCTTGACCTGACCCTGTCATCATCGCCGTTTCGGTGCCACTCTCTCCACGCTGTGCACAGCCGATCCCCCCACGGGTCCCCACACCCTCAGGCGCACCATCTCCCTCTCCACACCGCTCTCCAGCGAGGAGTTCAGCGTGATAGGCAGATCCACCCCCCGCAGACGTGCCACCGCCACCGGCGCCCTCGTCGCCGCCTCGGCGCTGCTGGCCGTCGGCCTCCAGTCGCAGGTCTCCACCGCCGCGCCCCAGGCCAAGCCCGACCCCGGCGCCCTCTCCGTCAAGCTCTCCCCCTCCCAGCGGGCCGAACTGCTCCGCGACGCGGAGGCCGGCAGCTCCGCCACCGCCAAGGCCCTCGGCCTCGGCGCCAAGGAGAAGCTCGTCGTCCGCGACGTGGTCAAGAACGCCGACGGCACCGTCCACACCCGTTACGAGCGCACCTACGACGGGCTGCCGGTACTCGGCGGCGACCTGGTCGTGGAGGAGTCGCCCGGCGGTACGGTGGCCGAGGTCGCCAAGGCCACCACGGCGAAGATCGCCGTCCCCTCCACCGCCGCCCCGGCCTCGAAGAAGCCCTCCAGGGCCGCGGCCGAGGGCAGCACCGCACCCCGCAAGGTGGTCTGGGCCGCCGACGGAGAGCCCGTGCTCGCCTGGGAGCGCGTGGTCGCTGGCACCCAGGAGGACGGCACCCCCAGCGAGCTGCACATCGTCACCGACGCGGCCACCGGCGAGAAGCTGGCCGAGTGGGAGGGCGTCCACACCGGCACCGGCGAGAGCATGTACAGCGGCCGGGTCTCCCTGGGCACCAGCGGGTCCGGCGGCTCCTACACGATGACCGACGTGAACCGCGGCAACCACAGGACCTACGACCTCAACGGCGGCTCCTCCGGCACCGGCACCCTGTTCTCCGACGCCGACGACCTCTGGGGCAACGGCTCGCCGTCCAACCGTCAGACCGCGGGCGTGGACGCCCACTACGGCGCGGCCCTGACCTGGGACTACTACAAGAACGTCCACGGCCGCAACGGCATCCGGGGCGATGGGAAGGCCCCGTACAGCCGGGTGCACTACGGCAACGCCTACGTCAACGCCTTCTGGTCCGACTCCTGCTTCTGCATGACCTACGGCGACGGCGCGAACAACTCCAAGCCGCTCACCTCCATCGACGTCGCCGCCCACGAGATGACCCACGGTCTGACCTCCAACACCGCGGGGCTGCGCTACAGCGGCGAGTCCGGCGGCCTGAACGAGGCGACCTCCGACATCTTCGCCGCCGCCGTGGAGTTCAGGGCGAACAACAGCTCGGACGTCGGCGACTACCTCGTCGGCGAGAAGATCGACATCCGCGGCAACGGCACCCCGCTGCGCTACATGGACAAGCCCAGCCGGGACGGCAACTCCAAGGACTACTGGTACTCCGGCATCGGCAGCGTGGACGTCCACTACTCCTCGGGCCCGGCCAACCACTTCTTCTACCTGCTCAGCGAGGGCAGCGGCGCCAAGACCGTCAACGGCGTCTCCTACGACTCGCCGACCTCCGACGGCAAGCCGGTGACCGGCATCGGGATCGGGGCCGCCGAGAAGATCTGGTTCAAGGCGCTCACCGAGAAGATGACCTCGACGACCAACTACGCGGGCGCCCGCACCGCCACCCTCTCCGCCGCGGCCGACCTGTTCGGCGCCGACAGCGTCCAGCACAAGGCGGTGGCCCACGCCTGGGCCGCGGTCAACGTCGGCTCCCGGCCCGACGACGGCGGCGGGGAGCCCGGCGACAACGTCTTCGAGAACACCGACGACCACGCCATCCCGGACCCGGGCACCGTGGAGTCGCCGATCACGGTGAACAGGTCCGGCAACGCGCCCGGCGACCTGAAGGTGGACGTGGACATCGTCCACACCTACCGCGGTGACCTCGTCATCGACCTGGTGGCCCCGGACGGGAGCACCTACCGGCTGAAGAACTCCGGCTGGGACTCGGGCGACGACGTCCGGGCGTCCTACACCGTCGACGCCTCCTCCGAGACGGCCTCCGGCACCTGGAAGCTGCGGGTGAGGGACGTCTACCGCACCGACTCCGGCTACATCAACAGCTGGAAGCTCACCTTCTGATCC